>NZ_CP084265.1:0-1200000 GCF_022879595.1 Caballeronia sp. Lep1P3
ATGAACGATTTCTGGGAACACTGTTCCGCATTGCTGGAGCGCGAGCTGACGCCCCAGCAGTACGTCACGTGGATCAAGCCGCTGGCCCCGGTCGACTTCGATGCCGGCGCGAGCACCCTGCGCATCGCCGCCCCCAACCGCTTCAAGCTCGACTGGGTGAAGAGCCAGTTCTCCGGACGCATCGCCGATCTGGCGCGGGAGTTCTTCAGCGCGCCCATCGACGTGCAATTCGTTCTTGATCCGAAAGCCACGGCCCGCAGCGCGATCGGCGGCGGGCTGAACGCGGCGCCGCGCGCGGGCGCCACGCCGCCGCGCCCTCCGGCGCCGTCGGTGCCATCGCCGGCTCAGCAGGCGCCTTCGGTCGTCGCGCACGCGAATGCGGCAGCGCACATCAACGCGCTCGCCGCCGAAGCGGCGCAGCAGGCGCAAGCGACACAGGACGATCAAGCCGATCTCGACCTGCCGAGCCTCGACGCGAACGAAGCCGCCGCTGGCCGGCGCACGTGGCGGCCGGCGAGCGCGCCTTCGGCGGGCGGTGAAAACGATTCCGCTTACGAACGCTCGAAGCTCAATCCCGTCCTCACGTTCGACAACTTCGTGACCGGTAAGGCCAACCAGCTCGCGCGCGCGGCGGCGATCCAGGTCGCCGACAATCCCGGCATCTCGTACAACCCGCTGTTTCTGTACGGCGGCGTGGGCCTCGGCAAGACGCACCTGATTCACGCCATCGGCAATCAGTTGCTGATGGACAAGGCCGGCGCGCGCATCCGCTACATCCACGCCGAGCAATACGTGTCCGACGTGGTGAAGGCGTATCAGCGCAAGGCGTTCGACGACTTCAAGCGCTATTACCACTCGCTCGACCTGCTGCTCATCGACGATATTCAGTTTTTCTCGGGCAAGTCGCGCACGCAGGAAGAGTTCTTCTACGCGTTCGAGGCGCTCGTCGCGAACAAGGCGCAGGTCATTATCACGAGCGACACGTATCCGAAGGAAATCTCGGGCATCGACGATCGCCTGATCTCGCGCTTCGATTCCGGCCTGACGGTCGCGATCGAGCCGCCCGAGCTGGAAATGCGCGTCGCGATTCTGATGCGCAAGGCGCTTTCCGAGGGCGTGAGCCTGTCCGAAGACGTCGCGTTCTTCGTCGCGAAACATCTGCGCTCGAACGTGCGCGAGCTGGAAGGCGCGCTGCGCAAGATTCTCGCGTACTCGAAGTTCCACGGCCGCGACATCACCATCGAACTGACGAAGGAAGCGCTCAAAGACCTGCTGACGGTGCAGAACCGCCAGATTTCGGTGGAGAACATCCAGAAGACCGTCGCCGATTTCTACAACATCAAGGTCGCCGACATGTACTCGAAAAAGCGGCCGGCCAACATCGCGCGCCCGCGCCAGATCGCGATGTATCTGGCGAAGGAGCTGACGCAGAAGAGCCTGCCCGAGATCGGCGAACTCTTCGGCGGACGCGACCACACGACCGTGCTGCACGCGGTGCGCAAGATCGCGGCGGAGCGCGGCAACGACGCCCAGTTGAACCACGAATTGCACGTGCTCGAACAGACGCTCAAGGGCTGACGAAGCGGCGGGCGCAAGCGCGCGGCGTGCGTCGATTGTTGCGCGCGCGGGCCTGTTTATTGGCGAAAACGCCCCCAATTTTTAGGGGCCGGTGCCGATTTCAGGCACAATACAGGTTTGCCGTCCATGGCCTGGGCGGTTCTGAAGCGCAAGCTTTCGCGAGTGACCGGCGGGGGGCCGGCAACGCGTGTTACGAGGTTGTCCAGCGGGCAAACGGTGGCGCTACGGTGGCCAACCGCGGGACAGGCCGTCACATCAATGAAGGAACTCTATGCAACTGGTCAAGACCGAACGAGATAATCTTCTAAGGCCGCTGCAAACCGTGAGCGGTATCGTAGAACGCCGCCACACGTTGCCTATCCTCGCGAATCTGCTCATCACCAAGAACGGCGCCGACGTGTCGTTCCTCTCGACGGACCTCGAACTTCAGATCACCACGCGCGCCGATTTCGGCGTCGGCGGCGATCAGGTTGCCACCACCGTCGCCGCGCGCAAGCTGCTCGACATCCTGCGCGCGATGCCTTCGGGCGACGTCGCGCTCGACCTCTCCGACAAGCGCCTCACCGTGCGCTCGGGCAAGAGCCGCTTCGCGCTGCAAACCCTCGCGGCCGACGAATTTCCCACGGTCAACCAGGCTACGGACTTCGGCGCAAGCCTCTCGGTTCCGCAGAAGACGTTCCGCCAGCTGCTCGGCATGGTCTATTTCGCGATGGCCCAGCAGGACATCCGCTACTACCTGAACGGCATGCTGCTCGTGGTGGACGGCGACCAGCTGATGGCGGTCGCAACGGACGGCCACCGTCTCGCGTTCTCGTCGATGAAAATCGAAGGCGGCGCGTTTCCGCGCCAGGAAGTCATCATCCCGCGCAAGACCATCCTCGAATTACAGCGCCTGCTCGAAGACATCGACGACACGCTTCAGATCGACATCGCCGCGACGCAGGTGAAATTCACCTTCGGTCAGGTGGAACTGGTGTCGAAGCTCGTCGAAGGCAAGTTCCCCGACTTCCAGCGCGTGATTCCGAAGGCGCACAAGAACACGTTCGAAATCGGCCGCGAAGAATTGCAGCGTTCGCTTCAGCGCGCCGCCATTCTGACTTCCGACAAGTTCAAGGGCGTGCGCTGCCTCGTCGAGCCGGGCCAGCTCAAGATCATGTCGACGAACGCGGATCAGGAAGAAGCACAGGAAGAACTCGAAATCGCTTATCAGGGCGATACCGTCGATATCGGATTCAACGTCACGTACCTGCTCGACGTGCTCGCGAATCTGAAGGTCGACACGCTGCAAGTCGCGCTCGGCGACGCGAATTCCAGCGCGCTCATCACGATTCCCGAGAACGAGGAATTCAAATACGTGGTGATGCCGATGCGTATCTGACGCGCTCGATACCAATGACACTCCAAGGGGCGGCGCGCCCCTTTGGTGTTTTTAAGGTGTTTCGAAAAGTCAGCCATTACGAGCAGTTATCGAAGCAGTGTCGAAGCAGTGACGCAGAACCGGAAGAAATCCATGACTGAAAACACACATACGCAACCCGACAACAGCTACGGCGCATCGTCCATTCAGATCCTCGAAGGTCTGGAGGCCGTGCGCAAGCGTCCGGGCATGTATATCGGCGATACGTCGGATGGCACCGGTCTGCATCACCTCGTATTCGAAGTGCTGGACAACTCCATCGACGAAGCGCTCGCGGGCTATTGCGACGACATCCACGTCACCATTCACGCGGACAACTCCATCTCCGTGAAGGACAACGGCCGCGGCGTGCCCACGGGCCTGAAGCGCGACGACAAGCACGATCCCAAGCGCAGCGCCGCCGAGATCGTGATGACCGAACTGCACGCGGGCGGCAAGTTCGACCAGAACAGCTACAAGGTGTCGGGCGGGCTGCACGGCGTGGGCGTGTCGTGCGTGAACGCGCTGTCGGAATGGCTGCGCCTGACCGTGCGTCGCGACGGCAAGAAGCACTTCATGGAGTTCGCGCGCGGCGTCGTGCAGAACCGCGAAATCGTCGAGGAAGACGGCGTGCAATATTCGCCGATGCCTGTCGTCGGCGATACCGAAAATCGCGGCACCGAAGTCCACTTTCTCGCGGACGCGACCATCTTCGGCAATGTCGAATTTCATTACGACATTCTCGCGAAGCGCATGCGCGAACTGTCCTTCCTGAACAACGGCGTGCGCATCCGCCTCACGGATCTGCGCACGGGCAAGGAAGACGACTTCGCGTTCGCGGGCGGCGTGAAGGGCTTCGTCGAGTACATCAACAAGCAGAAGCAGGTGCTGCATCCGACCGTGTTCCACGCGACCGGCGAGCGCGAAAACGTGACCGTCGAAGTGGCGATGCAGTGGAACGACAGCTTCAACGAAAGCGTGCTCTGCTTCACGAACAACATTCCGCAGCGCGACGGCGGCACGCATTTGACCGGCCTGCGCGCCGCGATGACGCGCGTCATCAACAAGTACATCGTCGATAACGAGATCGCGAAGAAGGCGAAGGTGGAAACCACCGGCGACGACATGCGCGAAGGCTTGTCGTGCGTGCTGTCGGTGAAGGTGCCGGAGCCGAAGTTCAGTTCGCAGACGAAGGACAAGCTCGTGTCGTCCGAAGTGCGCGCGCCGGTTGAGGAAGTCGTCGCGAAGGCGCTCGAAGATTTTCTGCAAGAGACGCCGAACGACGCGAAGATCATTACCGGCAAGATCGTCGATGCCGCGCGTGCGCGCGACGCCGCCCGCCGCGCGCGCGAAATGACGCGCCGCAAGGGCGTGCTCGATGGCATCGGCTTGCCGGGCAAGCTCGCGGACTGCCAGGAGAAGGATCCGGCGAAGTCGGAGATTTACATCGTCGAGGGCGACTCGGCGGGCGGCTCCGCGAAGCAGGGCCGCGACCGCAAGTTCCAGGCAATTCTTCCGCTGCGCGGCAAGGTGCTGAACGTCGAGAAGGCGCGCTTCGACAAGCTCATTTCTTCCGAGCAGATCGTGACGCTCGTGACGGCGCTCGGCTGCGGTATCGGCAAGGACGATTACAACCTCGAGAAGCTGCGCTATCACCGCATCATCATCATGACCGACGCGGACGTGGACGGCGCGCACATCCGCACGCTCTTGCTGACGTTCTTCTATCGGCAGATGCCGGAGATCGTCGAGCGCGGCTATATCTATATCGCGCAGCCGCCGCTCTACAAGATCAAGGCGGGCAAGGACGAGCGCTATATGAAGGACGCGCACGAGTTGAATCAGCACATGCTGAAGCTCGCGCTGCAAGGCTCGGAACTGCATGCAAGCGAAGGCGCGGACCCGATTACCGGCGACGCTCTCGGCGAACTCGCGCGTGCGTATCTGCTGGCGCAGGCGGTGGTGGATCGCCTGAGCCGCATTTATGACGCGGCGTCGCTCGAAGCGGTGATGGACGGCGTGTCGATCGATCTGTCGTCGGAAGAAGCGGCGGCGGCATCGGCGAAGGCGCTGCAAGACCGGCTGCGCGCCGATCCGCTGAAGCCCGAAGTGACGGTGGAGCCGGCCTACGATCAGGTTCGCGAAGCGCGTTCGCTGCATATCAAGCGGCGTCATCATGGCAACGTGAAAGTCACCGTGTTCGACGAAGACCTTCAGTTGACCGCGGACTACAAGCAACTCGTTTCGACGGCGGATACGTTCAAGGGCTTGATCGGCGAAGGCGCGCTCATCAAGCGCGGAGAGCGGTCGATGGCCGTGTCGGACTTCAAGAGCGCGATGAAGTGGCTGATCGCGGATGCCGAGCGCAACGTCTCGAAGCAGCGCTATAAGGGCCTCGGCGAGATGAACCCCGAGCAGCTTTGGGAAACGACGATGGACCCGAACGTGCGGCGCCTGTTGCGCGTGCAGATCGAGGACGCGATTGCGGCGGACGGCATCTTCACGACGCTCATGGGCGATGACGTGGAGCCGCGGCGGGCGTTTATCGAAAGTAATGCGTTGCGGGCGGGGAATATTGATGTTTGAGGGGTGAAGTGACGCGTCGGCCCTCGCGCCGACGCTTCGCCCCGAACCGCCCCACACCAAGTACTTACACATCGAAACCCCCGATGTCGTCGAAAACGGCATCGCGTTCTGCTGCCTGCATCACAAACTCTTCGATATCGGCGCGTTCACGCTCGGCCGCGAGCAGCGCGTACTCGTCTCGGACGAAGCACACGGAACCGATCGATTCGACGCGATCCTTCTGCGGCATCACGGCAGCCAGTTGAACGCGCCCGTCAGACGGGAACATCATCCGTCGGGGCGTTTCGTCGACTGGCACCGCGCGCAAGTCTTCCGGGGGCGCGCACGGCCGCTCTAACCGAAGCCGGTTCGCCGCCTCAACCCGCGTACACTTCGCCTTCTGACCATCAATCAGGCGCGCGAGCCGAACGCGCGCCATCGCATCAAGAGAATCCATATGTTCACCTGCCGAAATCAATCATGCGGCACGCAATGGGAGCTATCCGACGTCGTCGTCAAGAACGAAGGCCAAGGTCTCCTGTTTCGCTGTCCGATGTGCGGCGCGCGCAACTACGTGACGCGCCATCAGTCGCAAGAAGGCGAAGTCAGCTACGAGCAGGTCACCGACATTCCGCCGCACGGCGAGCGCTAAGCATATGACGATCGATACGAACTTCAACTCCCTGCCGCTCACGCCCGCGATGCAGGCCAACTTGCAGCAGCTCGGCTATCAGTCGATGACGCCGATCCAGGCCGCGAGCCTGCCGCACGCGCTCGCAGGGCACGACCTCATCGCGCAGGCGAAGACCGGCAGCGGCAAGACCGCCGCCTTCACCTTGCCGCTGCTCGCGCGGCTCGACGCGAAGCAGTTCGCGGTGCAAGCGCTCGTGCTGTGCCCGACGCGCGAACTCGCCGATCAGGTCACGCAGGAAATCCGCCGCCTCGCGCGCGCCGAAGAGAACGTGAAAGTCCTGACGCTCTGCGGCGGCACGCCGATGCGTCCGCAGATCGCGAGCCTCGAACACGGCGCGCATATCGTCGTGGGAACGCCCGGGCGCATCATGGATCACCTTCAGCGCGAAACGCTTTCGCTCGACGCCGTTCGCACGCTCGTCCTCGACGAAGCCGACCGCATGCTCGACATGGGCTTTTTCGACGACATCGCGTCAGTCGCGCGTCGATGCCCGAAGGATCGGCAGACGCTGCTTTTCTCGGCGACGTATCCCGAAGGCATCGCGAAACTGAGCCAGCAGTTCCTGCGCAATCCGCGCGAAATCAAGCTCACCGAACAGCACAGCAACGCGAAGATCAAGCAGCGTTTCTATGAGGTCGAAGATGACGAGCGGCTCCACGCCGTCGGGCTGCTGCTGGATCACTATCGGCCGGTGAGCACGCTCGCGTTCTGCAACACGAAGCAGCAATGCCGCGATCTGCTCGACGTATTGCGCGCGCAGGGCTTCGAGGCGCTCACGCTGCACGGCGAACTGGAGCAGCGCGAACGCGATCAGGTGCTCGTGCAGTTCGCCAATCGCAGTTGCTCGGTGCTCGTCGCGACGGATGTCGCCGCGCGCGGGCTCGACATCGCGCAACTGGAAGCGGTCATCAACGTCGATGTCACGCCCGATCCCGAAGTGCATGTGCATCGCATTGGCCGGACCGGGCGCGCGGGCGAAGAAGGCTGGGCGCTGTCGCTCGCGAGCATGGACGAGATGGGGCGCGTCGGCGGCATCGAGCAATTGCTGCGGACCGAAGTGGAATGGCATCCGCTGTCGGAGCTGACGTCGGCGGAACCGGGCCATCTCAAGCCGCCCATGGCGACGCTGCAGATTCTCGGCGGACGCAAGGACAAGATCCGCCCCGGCGACGTGCTCGGCGCGCTCACGGGCGAAGCGGGCTTTACCGGCGAGCAGATCGGCAAGATCAACGTGATGGACATGGTCACGTATGTGGCCGTCGCGCGCGACATCGCCGACGACGCCGCCCGCAGGCTGAGCGCCGGCAAGCTCAAGGGCCGCAAGGTGAAAGTGCGGCGGATGTAGCCTCAGGCCTTTTGCGAGCGCTCCGCCGCGATCTCGTCCGATGCGCTCTTCGGCGCGTCGCGCGTGACGAGCCGCAAGCCGCTCGCAATGCTGCCCGCGCCCGCAAAGGCCGCGCCGAGCGAGAGCGCGAGCGTCGGTCCGTGTTTTCCGGCAAGGCTGAAGCACAGCGCGACGAGCGCCGCGCCCGTCGCCTGCCCGATCAGGCGCGAGGTCGCGATCATGCCGCTCGCGCCGCCGCTTCGTTCGCGCGGCGCGCTCGACATGAACGCCTTCAGATTCGGCGACTGAAAGAAGCCGAAGCCCGCGCCGCAGATCGCCATGCGCACGCAGATGTCGAGCGCGTGCGGCTCGGCCGGCAGCATCGCGAGCGAGGCCATTCCCGCGCAGAGAATCGCGAGTCCGACGCCGCCCAGCAAGCCTGGCGAACGGCGGTCGGACATGCGCCCGGCGATCGGCGCCATCAGCGCGACGAGCGCGGACCACGGCGTCATCAGAAAGCCGGTCTCGACCTGGCTGCGCCCGAGCACGCTTTCGAAGAAGAACGGCAGCGAGACGAACGCGAGCCCTTGCGCGGCGAACGAGCAGATCGCGGTCATCGTCGAGAGCGCGAACATCGGGCGGCGAAAGAGATCGACCGGCAGCATCGGCGCGGGATGGCCGCGCTCGCGTCGCAGCAGCAAAACGCCCGCGATCAGCGCGACGCCGAATGCCGTGAGCACGGAGCGCGCCGGCGCGCGCTGGGCCGCTTCGCCGAGCGCGAAGATCAGCGAGGCGAACGTGACGACGTTGAGCAACGCGGCGATGCGGTCGAAGCCGTGTTCCGCGCGCTTCGTCTGCGGCAGCGACGGCCACGCGATCGTCAGCGCGAACACGCCGACCGGCAGGTTCACCGCGAAAAGCCACGGCCACGTGCCGAGCGAGAGCACGATGGACGCGACCGTCGGCCCGACCGCGAACGCGATCCCGACGACGAGCGCGTTCAACCCGACGCCGCGCCCGAGCCGATGCGGCGGAAAGATCGCGCTGATGAGCGCCGCGTTGACGCTCATGATCGCGCTCGCGCCGAGGCCCTGGAGCAGGCGCGCGGCGACGAGCGTCGGCAGCGACCACGAGAGCGCGCACACCGCGGACGCCACGAGAAACACGACGAGCCCGGCGAGATACACGCGCCGATGGCCGAGAATGCCGCCGAGCGCGGCGAACGGCAGCAGCGTCGCGACCATCGCGAGCTGATACGCGTTGATGATCCAGACGGACGCGGCGGGCGTCGTGTGCAAATCGGCGGCGATGGCCGGCAGTGCAGTGTTGGCGATCGCTGTGTCGAGCGTCGCGAGCGAGACCGAGAGCAGGATCGCGGCCATGCCTCGGCGCTCGAGCGGGGTCATGGGCGCGGCGGGATCGTGAGAGGCGGGTGGGAGAGTGTCGGCGGCCACGTCGGTGATCTGGATTTAAGCGGAGCAGGAATAATCCGACACGATACGGGAACGCCGCGCTTCGTGCTCGACATCGCCGCACACGCTTTCAGAAAGATATCGACGCCGGTTATGCTCGCCGACGATAGCGACGATAGCTCCCGGAGGGCGACACATGGCAATTCGAATCGTGCGGCTGGGCGCGCCGCGAGCGGAAAACGAGGGACTGCGGATCGGCACCGTCCGGCGTCCGCCGCGCGGCGTGCCGAAAGCGGAATTCGCGCGCCGCGATTTCTACGATGTTTGGTATCCGAATCTGTCGCCGTCGCAGGAATTGGTGACAGAGGCGCTGCACGCCGAAAGCGAGAAGGACTGGCGCGGCTTCGTGAAGAAGTTCAAGGCCGAGATGGCGCAACACGATGCGAGCAAGTCGCTCGACCTGCTCGCCGCGCTCTCGCATACGGCGAATCTGTCGGTCGGATGCTACTGCAAGGATGAAGCGCGGTGTCACCGGTCGGTGTTGCGGGAACTGCTGTTGAAGCGGGGAGCGGAGGTAGTTTGAGCGGTGGCGCGCTGCCCGTGAAGGGCAAGCGCGCTCGTCGCCCGGATGGATTGCTTAGTCGGTGCCGTACTTCGGGGAGCGCGGTCCGTACAGCAGTCCTTTCTGGCCGCCCGTTGCCAGAAGCCGCTGGCTCGTGAGGCCGGCGACGTCGTAAGACTTGTCGCTCAGCGTGTGCGCGACCTGCGTGCCGATGCCCGTCGCGATCATCCCGATCAGACCGCCGCCGACGGTCACGTTGTAGCCGACTTCCTTGCCGTTGGCCGTCGCCGATCCCTTCCACAGCTCGTCGCCCGAGCGCAGATCGACCAGCTTCGCGTTCGCGGTCACGGTCGTCTTGCTGTCGAGGATCACGTATTTCGTGCCGTAGTCGGTCACGGTCGTGTAGAGCGCGGCATCGGCGCCGAAGATTTCACGCAGCTTTGCGGGCGCGACGTTCTGGATGTCGGCAGGCGTCGTCAGCCCGTTGTGCCTGAACGTCTCTTCCATTTCGGCGACCGGCACCACGTAGTAGCCGCCTTCGGCGAGCGGCATCGTCATTTGAGACAGCATGCCGTGCGTCGCGTTGACGTCGGCTGTCTGGTCGACGGGCGGAAGCACGAGAATCGAGCGCGGCTTGCTGTTGCGCAAAGCCGTGTAATCCGCCTGCTGCTGCTGCGGCGCGCGCGAGGCGCATGCGCTCAGCATCAGCAGGGCCCCGAACATCGCGATGAGTTTGCGAGAAAAGGTCATGGTCATGGCGGTCGCTTACTTGAGATGGCTCAACAGGAAGTCCATGTAGACGGACGACTCGGGAAACGCTTGCTTCTCCGCGCCGAACTCCTGGCGCGCTGCATCGGCTTGCCCGAGGCTCGCGTACAGATTGCCGAGATGCGCGTGGAAGCCCGGCGGCACCGCGTTGCCTTTCGCGAGAATCTGCTGGCGCGCTTTCTCCAGCGCGTCAATCTGCTCGGACGGGGTCTTCTGGCCTTTGAAGTATTCGTAGACCTGCGGCTGATAGCCGTCCCATTGGTAGAGCGGCGGCGTAGGCTGCGTACTCGCGCATCCCGTCAGCAGCGCGCACGCCGCCGCGACCGACAGCGCGACGCCGGTCGAAATGTGATTCGTGTTGAACATGGTTCGGATGGCTTTGGTTGATGCTTTACTTCGCGGCCTGAAGCGCGCCGGCGTCGACTTTTTCGACGAGATGGTTCACTGCTTCCTGAATCGCCAGGTCGAGGACCTTGCCATTGAGCGTGGAGTCGTAGCTCGCGGTTCCGCCGAAGCCGATGACCTCGCGATTCGACAAGCTGTATTCGCCCGCGCCCTGGCTCGATGCGACGACTTCGGACGTCGTCGTGTCGACGATGTTGAGGCTCACCTTCGCGTAGGCGACTTGCGTCTTTCCGTGACCGAGGATGCCGAAGAGTTGCTGATCGCCGACTTCCTTGCGGCCGAACTCGGTCACGTCGCCCGTGATGACGTAGGTCGCGCCCTTGAGCGCCTGGCTCTTGTTGGCGATCGCGGCTTCCTGCTTGATCTCGCCCAGGTTGTCACGGTCGAGAACGGTGAACCGGCGGCTTTGCTGCAGCGTCGTGAGGAGAATGGTTTTCGCCTGGCTGCCGACACGATCGACGCCATCGGAGAAGACGCCGCGCATGTAGCTCGAACGGTTGTCGAACTTGCCGACCGAAACCGCGACGGGCCGGCCCGCGTAGGGCGTGCGCGCGCTGCTGACTTCGGGTACGGGCAAGGATCGCGATGCTTCGGTCGCGCATGCGCTGAGGATCGCAATGGCGCACGGGACGATGATCGCCGTGCGCGCGTTGATTGACTTCATGGTTTGCCTCTTTGGATACGCCGTCGCGGTGCGCTTGGTGAGGGCGCGCGCTGACACGTCGCGTGTCAGCGGAACTTGCGGCCGGTCAGGACGCGACGGCGAAAAAGGAAGCGATTGTTAAGCGATTCGGGGCGCCGGTTCGTCGGAGCAGTCTGAAATGTCGGCGTGCGACGGGTGAGAGGCTGTCGGAAAGCAAAAAGCCCGGTCAACTTTCGCTGACCGGGCTTCGGGAATTCTTTTGGTGGGGCGTGAGTGACTCGAACACTCGACCTACGGATTAAGAGTCCGCACAAGCGACGCATTACTCGGCATTGATCTGGATTTATCGGTGAGCTAGCTCACTGATTTTAAAGAATAAAGTTTTGTCGTGCCAAGATTTTGTATTGACCCGTATTGCGCCGCGTTCCATAATCGGGTTACATGGCGGTTACATGAGATCGCTGTTTCATTGCGGAAAGGGTCGATATGGCGAAGGTCAATTTCACCGGCGCGCGCGTTGAAGCGCATCGCTGCGCGTCGGGCACGGCGCAGTCGTTTCTGTGGGACAGCGACACGCCCGGCTTGGGACTTCGCACAACCGCGGCGGGAACGAAGTCGTACATTTTCCAAAGCAAATTCCGCGGTTCAACGATCCGCATGACGATTGGCAGTCCGGCCTCGTGGCCGCTGGAATCGCAGTACAAGAAGGGTCTCGACGGCGAACGCGAGGAAGCGGTGCGCGGCGCCCGTCAGGAGGCGCGTCGCCTGCAAAATCTCATTGATCGCGGCATCGACCCGCGAGTTGCCGCCGCGAACGACCGCGCCGCGCACGAAGCGCAGCATGCAGAGGCACGGCGCCGAACTTTGACGGTCGGCGAAGTGTGGGACGTCTATGTCGAGGCGCGTCGGCCGCGCTGGGGCGAGCGGCACTACCGAGACCATGTGTTCTACGCGGACGAGGGCGGCAAGGAAAGAAAGCGTGGAAAGGGGCTGACCGTCCCCGGTCCGTTGGCGCCGCTGCGTCACGTTCGGCTCTGCGATTTGACGAGCGAGCGTATCGCCTCCTGGCTTGAGGCAGAAGCGAATGTCCGTCCGACGATGGCGGCGCTGTCGTTTCGCTTGCTGCGCGGGTTCATGCGTTGGACCGACGATACGCCGGCCTACCGCGGTGTCGTGCCGACGGATACCTATAAAACGCGCAGCGTTAAAGACGCGGTGCCGCGTGCGCGAGCCAAAGAAGGCGATGTGCTGCAGCGCGAGCAATTGCCAGCGTGGTTCGGTGCGGTCCGACGGATCGGCAATCCGGTGATCGCCACCTATCTCCAGGCGCTTTTGCTGACCGGTGCACGCCGGGAGGAAATGGCGGCGTTGCAATGGGACGATGTGGACTTTCAGTGGTGCAGCCTGTCGATTGCCGACAAGGTCGAGGCGGGCGGCAGGGTAATTCCGCTGACGCCTTACCTGCGCGCCCTACTGCTGGAACTCAAGCGACTGAATGAGACGCCGCCGAATGCCCGCGAGTTGGCTCGGATGCAGGCGCGCGGAGAAAGCTGGCGTCCTTCGCCGTGGGTCTTCGCCAGCAAGAGTTCTGCCGACGGGAAGATCGCCGAGCCGCGCATCGCGCACACGCGGGCGCTGAAGGCGGCGGGCTTGCCGCACGTCAGCTTGCATGGTCTGCGGCGTAGTTTCGGGACCTTGAGTGAGTGGCTGGAATGTCCGATCGGTATCGTCGCGCAGATTCAGGGGCACAAGCCGAGCGCGATCGCCGAAAAGCACTACCGTCGTCGTCCGCTGGATTTGCTGCGGATGTGGCATACAAAGATCGAAGAATGGATTCTGGAGCAAGCCGGCAGCGAAGTTCCGATGCAGTCGGATGCGCCGGCTTTGCATCTGGTTGCCTAAACTTGATCCTGTTTCTGCCGCGAGGACGCGCCGCTGCCGTGTGCTTTGCGGGACACATGTTGCTGCGACTGTGAGGCAGCGCATGGAAGGTGCCAGAGATCCGACCGACATTGGCGTTGCCATTCGCGCGCTGCGACTCGGCCGCGTCGGTGCCGCGACGCCATCCGCGCGCCGGCCTTGATTGCCGCAGCACTTCGCGTTTCGCGCGAACCTCAACGTCGGAGGCGCCGGGTTCTTCCGCGCATGACCAGCCGGCTTTAGGACAGAAACCGCGCGGAGCGTCACCGTGGTGCTAAGTTCAGGCAGCGAGCGCAGACCCACTTCGGCGTTCGCGGATTCGAAGGATAACGCTCATATGAAGCGCAAGATCTATATGGAACTGCCCGGCAAGGGACGGCACGACTCACTGGATCTCAGCGACGAATATACGATTACGGTCACCCGTCCCGACGGGCTCGCCTGTAGTGACGACGAGGCGAGGCACGTGCTGGTGGAGTGTCTGCGGGAGGGGCCCCGGCGGCGGCGCCGAGCCAAAGGATCTGAGCAGCAGCAACTCGAAACGCGTGGCCAGTTGCGTTTTCTGGATATGCCGTGACCGCGGGCGTTGCCAGCATGTGTAACGGCGCTTCGCCACGGCTGACCGGCGTGCGTATCAAAATAACGGGAGATCGATATGGCGATACTCGACACACTGAAGCTCGCTCGGGCGCTCGCGGCTTCGGGCGTTCCGCGTGAAAACGCCGAGGCCTTCGCGCTCGCGTTCAATGCAGCACTGGAAGATTCCGCGCATCACGGCCTGCCACTGCAGCGAATGACGACCGACGAACTGGTGGATTTAACGATCAAAAAATGGAAGGAATGCGGATGCCCGCTGCAGCCTCGAACGTGACGATGATTGACGGCGTTCCCATGTCTCTAACGGCGATGTGAACGTCGTCTGGCCGGCGATTACCGCCCGACTCAGTCGATTCGACAATCACACAAGTTCACATCAATCGATCGACGAAGAGCGCGCGCGGAAGTGTCCTCAGGCGATCACAAGTGCCCGGCGGCAATGGCACGCTACTTTGCAAAAATTGGGGGTGTAGGTTCCGCCAGCGCGGGGTGCGGTCGGTGCGGGTCCGCGCAAGAAAGCGGCCGCGCAGGGCCGCCAGGTTGCACCCGCTGCTGCGTTGCAGCGGAGTTGGTTATTCATCGACTAACCGAAGAAAGTCACGCCGGCGTTGAGCAACTGATGCAACGCTTCATGCTCGCGACACGCGGCGCGAAAGTCCATGCAACGCTTGGCCATCGGCTTAGATCCGTCGGCCAGCACCACGATGAACCACGCGGCGCCGTCCCACGACAGCCTAATATGTCGTGCGCGGTGCAAGCTCACATCGGCATCCGGGTCGGCAATCTTGGCAAGATAGGCGGCCGCTTCGGCCGCCGCGGGTTGAAAGCTTTCGACCGTCACCAGGCCATCGCAGTGGCGTACGAACATTTTCCAAGTAGCCTGTTTCATGCTGTTATCCTATTTTTGACGCAGTTATTCCAATCGAGTCCGGTCCGGTCCGATTGCTCGCCCTTCGAACTCTGCGGGCCGGTGACGCACGGTGACTTCTCGCGGGCAGATTTCGCTTCCTTCGAAGCCGCCTCTACCCGCGATTTGAAGTTCGTCCCTTAGGCGGCGCTCCACAGCCATTCGTCATTGGCTGCAAGAAAGCCACGGTTCACGAGGGCATAGATCGCTTCTTTGGCGCGCTGCATTTTGTGCTTCGGCTGGCCGTCGGGCATTTGGTTGGCCACCAGTTCAAAAGCGCGATTCAGACGGATGCTCGCGCGGTTCTGCGGCGCAACACCCTCGCCCACGTCGAACGAGTCGCGCAGCGCGGCGGTGACGGCCTCCAACGCGGCCTTTTGATTCTTGCCCTGGGGCATTCTCACGCGCTTGATCGCCTCGGCGGACTCGTCGGGCACCGCGACGCAGCTGGTGATCGGATCGCCATACTCATCGTCGCCCAACGTGACAGTCACGAGACGGAAGCCATAGACGGTTCCCGTTTCATCGTCCTTGGACTTGGCGACGCGCCACTCTCGTTGATCGCCACCGCCGGTCACTTCGATCGCGCCATCAAGCGCTGCGTGCAAGCTTGAATGACCGCGCAGGCCTTTGGCGGCGTCCTTGCCACTGTGATGGACCAACAGCACCACGCCGCCCAGAAGACCCTGCAGGCGCTTCGCGGCGGCGATGATTTTGCCCATGTCGACCGACGAGTTCTCATCAGCGCCCGGCGTGGCACGGTTCAACGTATCGAGCACGACCATGCCACCAGCACCGTTTACTTCGCGGACTGCCGTGGCAAGCGCCACCACCGCGGCAGGATCCAGCAGGTCAAAGGGTTGGGTCATGAATCGGAGGGACTCGGGCAACTTCGATTCGTTGTGCAGCGCCCACGCGCGGACGCGCTTACTCATGCCGGCTTCACCTTCCAGCACGCAGTAGGTGACCGGGCAGCACTCCACGCGACGGCCAAACCAGTCAGAAGCGGCGCCGGCGACCGCCGCAGCAAGCGCAAGCATCAAGAAAGACTTGCCGCTGCCGGGCGCGCCGAACATCGAAAACAGCCCCTCGCGCGAGATGACGCCACGGACCAGCCACTTCAGAGGCGGAGCGTTCGCGAGCTCTTCGGCCGAGCGCAAGCAGTAGTACGAAGGGGCGCATGCGGCTTTCGGGTATTCGGCATGGCGATGGCCGTCACCAGGCGCGTCGCCGCGTGCCATACGCGCCCAATGCACAATGGATCCGATCGTGACGACGTGATGCGCGCGCCCGAAGCTGGCCCATTCCTTTTCGCACAGGCCAGGCTGATACATCGGCTCGCCATTGCGATCCGTCCGCTCGTCCAGCTGCGACCAGTTGTCCCACATCTCGAGCCATGCTTCGTCGCCTTCGCCTTGATGGTGCAGCGCCATGCCAAGCGTCAGCCAGCGCTTGCGATCCCATTCGTCACCGTTCGGGTCGAGCTCGGTCAGAAGTTCGGTCTTGACGCGTGCGGCAGTCCAGCGCGCATCGGGCTCTTTCATCATCAGGCGATCGAACATCGCTTCGTTGCTCGCGAGCTGGTAGTTCCCATGCGCCAGGAATCCCGAGTCAGCAGGAGGTACGGCGGACGGATCGAGAAAACCGTGACCCAGACGGATGTCGGACAAGTACTCAGCCCCGTCGTTCTGGACAGGCATGTACATGGGGCGAGCCGATTGAACCGAGCCAGGGTCCATGCTTGCGCGCGGCAGGCAGCGTGCGACGAGTTCAACGAGTCCACGATAGGCAAGGCTCGAATCGACGTCGCGACTGAGCGGCACGATCAAGCGAAGATGCGGTACTTCGGGCGTGTGCGAACGCGTCGTGTGACAGATGTACGCGCACGGAAGCAGCGGCGCGCCATCGACGAGCGCGGCATACAGTGCTTCGCTGTCGTGGTCGAAGTCGAGCGTAAGCGCGGAGCGAAACTCGATAGGCGAACCGGCGCCATGACCACTGCGACGGTCACCGTAGAACGCACCAAAGACAACGAATGCATCGCCTTGCTTCAGCGCTTGGCGATCGCTTTGGGGCATCTTCATGAAGTCACGATGGTCGACGTTAGCCTGTTCCGGCGACGAGAAAAGGCGCTCCAATTCTGCGTAGTCCAAGGACTTGCGGCTGACTGCAACGTCCGTCACTCGGCTGCCAAACGAAGCCACGACCGGCCGGCGCGGGCCCATCGAAAGCTGTACGTCGTTGATTTTATTGGGTACCATTGCTTTTATCGATTTGGAGTACTTATGGCCCGACTTACTATCTGAGGGTAGGTCGGGTCTTTTGTTTTACGCGACGCGAGTCAGTTGTTCGACGGCATCCGCCGGCCACATCAGGCGACCGTTGGGCAGCTTGACCGGGCGCAGGCAGAAGTAGGCGCCCGTCTGGCAATAACGTTTGCGGATCGACTGGGGACGCAGGCTGAGGCATGCGGCCAGTTCTTCAGTCGAGAGGTACTGCGGCGGAGGGGAAGAGAAGCGAGGTTGCAGTTTCATTTGCGTGCGGCTCCCAATGATGAAAGGTCCGTGTCGCGCGGATCGGAAACGCATGGACGTGGGTCCATCGTTTTCCTCGCGGATCACGTGAAGCCGAACATACATGCCGCAACAGTTCGTGCACTGTTGCGCAACAGTTGCGCCCTTGTAGAGCGGGGCTCTGCGGCCGATTTACGCAACAGTGCAGCGCAACAGTAGGTTCAGCCGTTTCGAGATTTCTTTCCTGGGCGGCGTACTGCCGGAGCGTGCGGAAATGGACTCGCGGCTTTCTTCTCAAACCGCTCTTTAGCGCGCTTGAGGAGCACCGAAATCCGTTGCGGCGCGACGCCGTACTTCTGAGCGAGCTCGGCTTGAGTGCTTCCCTCCCTGGACTCGGCGCGGAGCACGCGAAGCTCGTCATCCGACCACCGCCGCGGTTTCGTCGGTCCTTCTTCCATTTCTGACGAGCCAGCGTTCGGCGCGTCGCCCGCAGACGGCACGAACTCGTTGGGCGGTTTGGGCTCGGTTTCGGGATGCGTCGCGATGTATCTACGCACGAGCTCATCGATTTCTGGATGACGCTCGAGGTCATCCGACACGGCCAGGCTCCACCATTCGATGATCGACCGACGCGCACTCAGATCGCTGCGCTCGATCTTGTCGAAATGGCCCAGCCACAGCGATTGAAACCGATCTTGCATCGAGCCGTCGACAACCGGCCTTCCGTCATCGCCGTCGCGCGTCAGCGGGTGGGATCCGCACAAGAACAGTGCGGCCTCGCGGGCGGAAGCGATCTTCTTCGGGGCGAGCCATTTCTCGTCGTCAATCAACACGCCAAGCCATTCAGCTCTGGTCGTATCGGGCGCGCGCTTTTGCTCGAAGGCGGCTGAGCCTGCTTGCCCCACAAACCAGAACGGCGTGCACTGGTCTTTCTCATCGATGAGTCGAACGGGCCGACGACATTGCGTGCAGATCACGATGGCGCCCGCATCGAGCGGCTCAGACATAGGCGTACGGCTGCTACCGCCGCACGCGCAGGTATTTTGAAGAGTTTCGATCACGCTCAATGTCACTCCGCTGCTTTGTCGAGTCGCAAGCAGAATCTATGCTTCGACGTCGGCTGAAACCGCATATTTTGGCCGATAGCAAGTGCAACCGACGCTTTTCGTTTTTAGTGAAACCCCTAGTTGAAGTCGACTGCGCAACTCGCCGTTGTGGCAGTCGATCGTCGAGGTGCTCTGATCGCGATGTGATGTGACGAGAGAAGAAATGTCCGATCAGCCCGATTCGCCCGCTCCTTATAGCTGGAGCGGGCGAATACGGGCCGTCTCTAGTTTGGATTAGTCAAGTTCGGCGGAACGGAGCAAAAACGGGCAAACCGGACCGTCAGTCGCGATCCTGGCACGGAGCTGTCGGGCGACCGTATGCCCTCCCGAATTACGTCGGGCTCTGCCGAGTCGGCGCCCCACGTCTGCTCGGCATACATGTATCGCGCGCGCGCGCGAAGCCGATCGCCTCTCTCGGGCGTGCACGTCGCTCCCCTACGCCGTCGAAGCGCGATGCAGCACTCTGCAGTGTCCGTGCGATCTTTGAGGAAGTCGGCCCCTCCCTTTGCAGGCGGAACTCGCCTTGAAAGCCATGATTCCAATCAGGAATCCAAGCTGACGAGCGAGTGGCGTCCCCTAGACTGCCGAAGGGAAGAACGGTTGGCCAACACTTTGCGGATCACCAACTTTGACCAAGAGTCCGTGCGATGCATTCGACGCGTCCGAGCCGTGCTCATCTCCCGCTGCGCGTCGCACTCGCGATGCCGCCCGCGGCGCAGGCGCAATCGGACGCGTCCGCGAGCGACTGAGTTGTAGTGGCGCGCCGGCAGACGCTCGATGCCGTCGGCGCGATGGTGTAACACATAGCTACGGTGCTAGTGAGGCTATGCAAACTGCTGAGCGGATAGCGGTTCCAGTTTGCGGAGGGACCGGTTAAATGTTCGACGGCTCAAATCCGGGACCCGGCCAGATAGGAAGTAGATGACGATGAACTCCATGACAGGCCGGACAAGATTACTCAAGGTTCGCTCGTACGCCGGAGTTCACGACCTGCCGCCGCCGAGTACGTCGGAACGGCACCGGTAGTGCCACCCACCGAGGCGAACCGCCGGGCATGTCTAGGGCATATCGGGCCAGAGGCGGTTGAGCTTTCGGAGGTTTCCACGCCGGGAAGTACCTGTAGGTTGAACTCGTTGTGCAGACCACATACGACGCGGCTGATGAGCGGAACGATGTGGTCGACGTGATATGGCGTACCCATCAGCGCGGAAAGTCGTTGCGCCTCTGCATAGAAGTGCGCGATCTTTTTCTTGTCGGCCCACTGCACCGCAGCCTGACGTTTGGCAGACCGTCGTCGCGCGCATTTGTCGTTTTCCTTCTCCGGAGCGCTGCGCGCGTAGCGCTTGCCGGAGGCGGACACCGAGAAGCGCGTGACCCCGCCTTGCCAGGCCGGATTGAGCGGACCGGTGAAGTTTTTTGACCGATCCAGGCTTACTTCGGGGTCCGCTCGATGACACGCATCTGAGCAGTAGGTCCGCCGATCGGCGCGGCTAGGTGAATCCAAAAAAAATTTGCCGCAGAGCTTGCAGTTAATTTGAAGCCGTTTGTCGTTGGGACGCTTCACTTTGTATCCACACTCGCGAGAGCATGTTCGCACCCGCATCAGACTGGGTGGCGTCCGAAACGGTTTGCCGCAAACCTCACAGTCCCGTGTGGTGTTATTACGGGCACGGGCGCAGGCTTTCGTGCAGAAGTTGCCTACGGCGCTCAATACGGCCTCGAATCTGACGCCACACGCCTGGCAGATCCGTTCCGTCCTGCGCCGCTGCTTTTGCCCGATAAGAACACGTGAGCATTCCCAGGAGCAGGTTTGTCGACCCTTTTGCATGCCGGTATTCACGAACTCTTTGCCGCATACGGGGCAGATAAGTGAAGCGGTATTACGGCGCCGCCGTTCCGCTGCTGCGAGCTTGTGGCCGCATAGTTGTCCGCAGGCGCGGTATGCCGATAGTCGAGCTGCGAAGCTCTTCCCGCAAACTTCGCACTGCTTAATTGGCATGGCACGCCTCCACGATTTATCCGATGCCCGTTATGTCTCGAGCCCGGACTCTTCCTACCGATCTAGGTTGCTTCAAGCTTGCTTCACTTGCCGCCAAGCGTTTGTTCGCTACGGAGTCTAGTCAAGAAATTGAGACGGGCAAAGTTAATTCGTGAACCGACGGATTCGCAATCCGCGCTTCACGTTTTGATAATTCTGACCCAGAAACCCGTCAAATCTGGCTTCTAAAGACGTCGGCTTGGCTCTACGAGTCCCGATAAAAAGTGACATGTAACCGCCATGTAACCGAAACGACTGCCTTGCTCATTGCAAAGGACCTCCGATCACGAATACGGAAGGGCATGCTCAACTTTCACCCGACTGCGCGGTGATCCGCGGCACGAAGCAACCGATGGAATTGCGCGCATAGTAAGCGCGCGGGGAAGCTCACCGGGGCGTGCCGATCCGATTGGTAACTGCAGCTCGGCCTCATTCGCACCGTCCTTTTTACATAGGTCTGGCACTAAGGGCACGTATGAGATTTGCCCCCCGGCACCCCCTTTTTGAGATTGCCAGCGGGTCCCATTCGAGAGCATGGGTCCACACAGGGACATCTCGGAAAATTGGATTGCGGCTAGCGGCGGCGCCTCATTTGGTTGCATTAGGGACAGTCGTTCGGACGGTGAAAACCGACGCCGTCCGATATTTCGGTTGAGTTAAGCGCTCTCGCGACGGGCCACCTTAGGCGTGATCCAAGGTTGGATGCAAGAAAGAACAACGGCTCGCGCCTGGTTAGTTCCGAGCTGGCGACGCAAGGCAATCTGTCTATGGAGAAAGCGGCGCTCCTAAAGCACTTTGCGAAAGGTCGGCATCGGGTTGGCCACACAGAGGCGCGGGATCGGAGGGTTGGAACAGATAGTTCGACTGCGCCACACCCGGTATGATTCGCACGCTCGGTTTCGCATAGAGTCACTCAAGCTTAAGAACGACATGTCCCATACCAAAGCCTATTGCTGCCTCGGAACTGTCAATCAGACAACCGCTGACAAAGCACGCGGAATTCATGCTTCCGGTTTCGCTATCGATGACCGCGCCATCGAGCGGTCTTCAAAGTGCCGGTCGCCGGTACCGCAAACTGCGCGAGTAGGATCGCGTTCCTGATTATTGAAATAGCAAGGCAATTTCGATATTCGCAACGTTCCGGGAGAGCAGATCGATCCGCTGGTCGGCATCGCTCGCCGGAGCATCCTGTTCTCGTAGCCGCGCTCGAAAATCGCCGACACGATGACGCGTGCCGGCTTCCGGCCGATCCACCTCGCGGAAATCAACTTCCAGGCGCTGTACGAGCAACGCCTGGCGCAGCTCGCCGGCGCGCAGGTAGGCGCGGGCAACGGCGCGACGCACTAACTCCATCTGACTCTGCCGACCGGAGCCGAGCATGAAAGCAGCCGTTCTCGGCGCCGGCGCGTGGGGCACCGCACTTGCGGGCCACCTCGCAACCCGGCACGACACGAAGCTCTGGGCGCGCGACGCCGCACTCATCGAATCTCTTTCCCGCACGCACGAAAACACCCGCTATTTCGCAGGCGTGAACCTGCCGCCGGCGCTCGAGTTCGAGACGGATCTGGCCGCGGCGCTCGCGCATGGCTCGGCGGACGACGCCTTGTGTGTCGTCGCGACGCCGGTCGCGGGCTTGCGCGCGCTGTGCCGTTCGATGCGGCAGTCCGGCATCGTGCCGGCGCATATCGTCTGGTTGTGCAAAGGCTTCGAGGCCGACACGCAATGCCTGCCCAATGAAGTCGTCGCGGCCGAACTGCCCGAGCATCGCAGCAACGGTACGCTGTCCGGCCCGAGCTTCGCGCGCGAAGTGGGGCAAGGCTTGCCCGTCGCGCTGACGGTGGCGAGCCCGTCGGCGGAACTGGCCGCGCGCACGGTCGCGGCGTTCCATCACGGCGCGATGCGCATCTATACCGGCGACGACATGATCGGCGTCGAAGTGGGCGGCGCGGTGAAAAACGTACTCGCCATCGCGACCGGCATCTCCGACGGCCTCGGCCTCGGCCTCAACGCGCGCGCGGCGCTGATCACGCGCGGGCTCGCGGAGATGTCGCGTCTGGGCGTCGCGCTCGGTGGGCGCGCGGAGACGTTCACCGGGCTGACCGGTCTGGGCGACCTCATCCTCACCGCAACGGGCGATCTGTCGCGCAACCGCACCGTCGGCAAGCAGCTCGCGACGGGACGCACGCTCGACGAGATTCTCGCGGCGCTCGGGCATGTCGCGGAGGGCGTGCGTTGCGCACGCGCCGTGCTCGGCATCGCGCAAACCCACGGCATCGAGATGCCGATCACGCAGGCGGTATGCCGCGTGCTCTTTGATAGCGTGGCGCCGCGCGATGCCGTTCAGGCGCTGCTCAGCAGGGTCTCGAAGGCCGAAGCATCGCGGTTGTATTCATGCTCTCATCAAGGTGTGCAAAACGGCTGACGCACCGTGGAAGAGAACTGACGAGCGTAGCCGGAGAACTGACAAAGGACGTCGCTAGTGCCGTCGCGAGGCAGAGTGCGGCTTTCCGGTCGAGCGTACGGAGTCCGGTTTACAGTGCGAGATTGCCGGAGATAGACAGAACTGGGCGAATCCATCGTCTAACAGTCGTCTCTTCTTCCGGTATATTCCTCTCGGCTTTTACGGCATCCCTATTCGGCATGAGCGCACACTTTGTGACCGTGCCAACCTCGCGCCAAGCATTAATATCTGCGACCGAAAGGAATAGTAGTTATGGTTTCTGTTGAGCGCCGCCGCTTTCTTCGGCGGCTGCTGGCCTCGGCCGGCGCTGCAACGTCACTCGGCGCGCTGCCGGAATCGATCCGGAAAGCCTTGGCCATTCCGGCAGCGACGCGCACGGGCACGATAGCCGACGTCAAGCATGTCGTCGTCCTTATGCAAGAGAACCGTTCATTCGATCACTATTTCGGCCATTTGCGCGGCGTGCGCGGGTACAACGATCGTTTTCCAGTTCCGCTTGCGAACGGGCAACCGGTATGGTCGCAGCCATCGAAGGCGGACCCCACGAAGCGCGTTCTGCCGTTCCACTTCGATACTTCCACCACGAGCGCACAGTGCATCGGCGACCTCGATCATACATGGCATCCGACGCACCGCGCGATCAATGAAGGGCGCAACGATCGCTGGCCCCCAAGCAAGACCGACATGTCGATGGGCTATCATCTTCGCAGCGACATTCCTTTCCACTACGCGCTTGCCGATGCATTCACCGTTTGCGACGCGTACTTTTGCTCGATGCCGGGACCGACACATCCGAATCGCTCGTATCTGATGACGGGCACCATCGATCCGACGGGCACGATGGGCGGGCCACTTCTAGACAACAACGATTACGTCGACAATCGAAGGCCACCGGAGTATCAACTACTGTCGTGGACCACCTATCCAGAGCGCCTGCAAGAAGCAGGCATTTCCTGGCAGATCTATCAACCGGGCACGAGCAACCGCGATATCTATCAAGGCAATTTCGGCACGAATATCCTGCAGAATTTCGAGAAATACATCAATGCGAAGCGCGGCACGCCGCTTCATGATCGCGCGATGACGGCGCGCACCGTATCCGAGTTGCGCGCCGATGTGCTGGCGGGTCGTTTGCCGCAGGTTTCTTGGCTTTGTCCTTCCGCCATCTATTCAGAACATCCGAAGTACATGCCGGCGTTCGGCGCGGAATACATATCACAGGTCATCGATGCGCTCACGGCGAATCCGGAAGTCTGGAGCAAGACGGTGCTTTTCGTGGTCTACGACGAGAACGACGGCTTCTTCGATCACGTTCCGCCGCCGCAGCCGCCCGCCAGCGACGCTCGTGGACGCTCGACGGTGAGTGTTGAAGGCGAGCTTCATACGGTGGTGAACCCGGGGCGCGGGAAGGGCTACACCGCCGATGGACTGCCATACGGCCTCGGGCCTCGGGTACCGATGACGATCGTCTCACCTTGGACTAAGGGTGGATTCGTGTGCTCGCAAGTGTTTGATCATACGTCAATCATTCGCTTCATCGAGGCGCGCTTCGGCGTGCATGAGCCTAACATCACGCCGTGGCGGCGCACGATCACCGGTGATCTGACGTCGGCGTTCGATTTCAAAGCAGCCGACTCCGGCATGCCGTCATTGCCCGACACGGCCGTGCAGATCGCGAAAGCGACGCGGCAATGCATGCTACAGCCGAAGCCTGTGGTGCCGCCGGTGCCCAGTGAGATCCATGCGCAAGAGCCCGGCGTGCGGCGCACGCGGGCACTGCCTTATGAACTTCATGTAAGCGGCGCGCCCGACAAGGACGGGCGCACGTTCGAGCTCACGTTTCACAACGTAGGCAGTCAAGGTGCACATTTCTACGTGTATGCGCTCGACAGTGAGGTCGCCCCATGGCGTTATACAGTCGAATCCGGCAAATCCCTCGCAGCAAGCTTGCCTCTCATGGGATCGGCGAACCGGTACGCTTACGAAGTACACGGACCGAACGGATTTGTGCGACGCCTGCGCGGCAAGTCGGAGGAGCGTTTCATCGATGTGTCGATCGAGTACGACGTCAAGGCCACGAGTCTGCGTGTGAGGCTTTCCAACGCGGGCGATGGGATCGCGCAGATTACCATTGTCGATAACGCCTATGGCGCAACCGCGCGCAAGCTGAGTCTGGAAGCAGGCTCGACGTCCATCGAGACGTGGCCGCTCGAACGCAGCTCACGCTGGTACGACATCAGCGTTACGTCGGCCGCAGATGCCGAGTTCTTGCGCCGCCTTGCAGGCTATATGGAGAACGGCGAGCCGGGAGTCAGCGATCCGGCCGCCACAGAACCTGTCACGACACTGCGCTGATTAGAGCGCATGCAGCGCTGAGCTGAGCCAGGCAACCGACTTCTCTAGGAGCGACGATGTTTCTCCGGAGCCGAACAACATCATCGCGGCTCCCGCTCCTGCGAAACGCATCAGCACGCCATGAGCGAATCCGCGGCGCGGTGCTCGCAGGCTCGACATGACATAGAACGATGCATTGATCTGCGTCGTATGCATCATGTACCGATAAAAGCGCGTAAAAGTCTTCCGATTCGGCTCGACAGACTCCTGCCAGAATGTGTCCATGCTGACTGCTTCGACGATGCCCGGTCGCGCATAGAATGCGGCGCCAGTAACGCACACGGGCACACCGTGATAAAGCGCCTGGAGTCCGACCGTCGAGTTGATCGTTACCACGCCTTTACTGCGCTTTAACAGCGACGGAACATGTCCATCATGAATATAAAGCACTCGCCCGGTCACGCCGTAACGGTTCGTGCCTGCGTCGATTGCGGCGCCGTAGTCGGCGTGTCCGCGTTCGAGCGGATGATGCTTGAACACCAGAAGATCCGTCGCGCATGCATTGCACGCAAAGGACCGGATGGTCGCTTCGATGAACGCTTCATTGTCTTTCCAGTTGCTCGCGTGCACGATCTGGCTGTCCGTGCTGATTTGCAGCGGTACAAGAAAGAAGTCGGGTCCGTACGTGTCGAGCAATGGCGCAATGATTTCACGCTCGGTCGAACGGTAAAGATGCTTACGGTATCCTGAAAGCATCCAGTGGAACATCTCTTTCAAGCGAAACGGTTTATGGTGCTCGTAATGGGGATATAAGCGACGCGAAAGGACGCCAGCGGCGAAATAGAGAAACGAATACCACGCCATTCGCGTAAATGCCCAACGAAATTGGCGTGGCCGCTGAACCTGCGGATACGTCGGCAATTCTGCCGGAACGACGTCCGCTAAATGCGACGCGTGATTGACGCCGCCTTCCTCCATCGTGATCCACCAGGGCCTCACATAGCCTTCTTCGAACACAATGACCGCGATTCCGATATCACGCGCGAGCGTGAGCGCTGCTTCATGCATGGGACGGCATTGCCCGAAGAGCAAGATCGCGCGAATACTTTTTTGCATGACGAGCATATGCAAATAAGCGGGCCAAGCGTCGGCGGTACCGCGATATTCGACCGAGGAGGAGTCTCGATAGAACAGGGAGTCGCCGCCGTTGAAGTTGACCTTAGTGACGGTGGCCCCTAGCTCGCGCATCCGATCCGCTACTTGCCTAAAAAAAGGCCCGTTAGGACCCTGAAGTAAGAGGAGACTTTGGTAACGACCCAATTCGTCGAGCCTTGAAGTGATGAAGGCATGCGCAGGCATTATGCGAATCTTGTGGTAATTTTGACCGATTTATTATCAACCAGCGCAGCGGTCTACGGATTCCGTTTTGTAATAAGGTTGCAACATCTGCATGACGTCTGTTGCAAATCAGCCTAACAACCGCCGATTTCCGTAGGTCTTACTTGGCATCGTTAAGGAATGTAACGCATAATTCATTTTTCACCAATAGTTGTAATAAAGACGTAAAGAAAGATGGCTAAGACGCAGGTGAAGATCGACGGTTGGACCGTTCCGGTAAAAATGACGCGTCGGTTGTGTTTGTGCTTTGGGACGTCCGAGCGCCACGCGGCTCCGAGCGCGACGCCGCGTTCGTTCGTCGATTGCGGTGTTTGTGAAGCAGTTCGTCATGCTTAAAGAGTTGACGGCTGTAGGACCACGCTCGTCGTGGGCGGTTATGCGTTCGGTGATTCACGCGCTGTTCCTGCGCGAAGCCGTCACACGTCTTTCGCTCGGCCGAGGAGGCTGGGTGTGGATCATTATCGAGCAGGGGGAGCATATCGTTCTGCTAGTGGTCTGGCACGGGATCGTGCAGCACCACATGATTCCCGGCGTGAACGTGCCGTTGTTTATTGGCCTTGGCCTGCTACCTTATTACATGATGAAAAGCGCGGCATTGCGGGGTCTCGATGCGATTCCTGCGAACCGCGCCCTCTTCGTCTATCGGCAGATCAAGCCCATCGACGCCGTCATTGCACGGGCTATGCTCGAGGGTCTTATTTACCTTGTGGTCGGAACGGTTTTGATTGTGGCGTTCGCACTGTGCGGGGTGGACGTCTCGGTGGGACATCCGCTGCAAGTCGCGGTCATGTTTGTCCTCTTCTGGCTGTTTGGCTTGGGTATCGGCCTCACGCTGTCCGTCGCCGCCGAGTTGATCCACGAGATTGGGTCGATCGCGCGCATGACATTCGGAATTGTGTATTACGCGTCGAGCGCACTTTATCCTTCCTCGTGGATTCCGGTGTCGTGGCAATCTGTCTATTTTCTGAACCCGGTCGTTCACGCCATTGAGTTCATGCGTGCGGGATACCTCGTGTCTTACCGGCCGAATAATCTCGCCAGTCTTACGTACCTGATGACCTGGATCGGCGCTTGGCTGGTCACTGGTCTTTTCCTGCACGTTCGCTTCGCAAAGCGGTTGGTGGAGCGATGATCGTCGTCAGCAACATGAGCAAGCGTTACCGCGGCAGTAACGACGAGCAGTATGTGCTCAAGAACGTCACCTTGAACATTCCGCGTTCAACCAAGCTTGCCGTGCTCGGCCGTAACGGCGCTGGAAAGTCGACGTTGCTCAACCTTCTCGGTGGCATGGACCGGCCAACGCGTGGAACGGTGTCCCGGCAGTGCCGCGTGTCATGGCCGCTGGGCCTGTCGGGCGGCTTCCAAGGGTCGCTTAGCGGCGCACAGAACGCCAAGTTCATCGCGCGCATACATGGCGTGGATGACGAAATGCTACGCGAACGCATCGGGTTTATTCGCAAGTTTTCAGAACTCAGCGACGCACTGGATCGGCCGGTCAAGAACTATTCGTCGGGCATGCGCTCGCGACTCGCGTTCGCGATATCGCTCGCATTTGACTTCGACGTCTACCTCGTTGACGAACTGACCTCAGTTGGCGACGCGGCGTTTCGAAAGAAGTCGCGCGACGCATTTCGCGGCATCGCGGAGCGCGCCGGACTGATCATGGTCTCGCACGACGAAGCGACACTGAAAGCCTTCTGCGAAAAGGCGCTCTGGCTGCATGAAGGACAGGCCCTCTGGTTCGACGATCTAAAGGAAGGCCTCGCCCGCTATAAAGAGAGTCTGGCAGCATGAATCGAGATCTACCGATGGATGTCATCGCGCCGCGCAAGCGCAAGCTGCGCGAGCATTTGAGGGCTGAGCACTGGCGCCGCTACTGGTTGCGCCTGCTGCTCATCGTGGCGATTAGCCTCGCGTCGCTCTACTGGGGGGCGATCGAGTCCGATCAATACGTTTCTGAAGCGCACATCGTCGTCACCCGCACCAATGTGGAGGCCACAGAGGCGGCAAGCGGCCTGTTGTCGCTGATCTCTGGATCGGGCAGTTCGCGCGACATGATGCTGTTTCGCGACCGGTTGCTCTCGATAGACATGATGCGCAAGCTCGACGATCGGCTCGATATGCGCGCGCACTTCAGCGACCGCAAGCACGACTGGCTCTCGATTCTCTGGGATAGAGCGGCGCCGGATGAGGAGTTTCAGCGTTACTTGCTGGGCCGTGTCGCGGTGACCTACGACGACTACAGTCAGGATCTCGTCGTGACGGCGCAGGCGTATACGCCGCAGATGGCGCAGGCGATCGTACGTATGATGGTCGAAGAGGGCGAGTCGGACCTAAACCGCATGGATAACGCGGTGGCCGAGCAGCAGGTGTCATTTATCGAGAACGAACTGGTCACCATCCGCGACCGCATGTTCGCCGCACAGAAGCGCCTTATCGCCTTCCAGAACGAGAACGGTCTTGCATCGCCGATTGCCACGGCTCAGGGTGTCTCTGAAGTAGTGGACCGACTCGAATCCGAGCGCAGCCAACTCGAAGCGAAGAAGCTCGCGATGCTCGGCTACCTGACGCCGCAGGCTCCGGACATCGTTCAGATTGAAGGGCAGATAAACGCGCTTCAGCAGCAGATCAAGGTCGAGCGCAGTCGGATCGCGTCCAAGAACGGTACGGCACTAAATCACCTTGCCGAGGAGCAGCATCGCCTTCAGGTCGAGGCGACTTTTGCCGAAGACGTCTATAAGACCGGGCTCGCCGCGCTCGAAAAGGCGCGCGTCGATGCGACGCGCAAGATCAAGAGCGTTCAAGTGCTCCAGTCGCCGAGCTTGCCGCAGGCTTCGATGCAGCCGCGACGTCTCTACAACATCGTTGTTTTCGTTATCGTTTCCTTGCTCGTAGCCGGTGTCATCCGCCTGATCGGCGCGATCATCCGCGATCACCGGGATTGACTGATTCATGTTTCGTTCTTTTCTTCTGACCTGTTTCCTCGGCGGCATCTTGGGCATCAGCCACGCGCAGGCCGCCTCGTCCGCGTACGGCGGCGCCGACCTCGCAGGCGAGGCATCGAATATCAGCCGTCTGAGAACCAGCGATTTCGCCAACATGCCTTCGATGGCGCGGGGCAACGCAATGAACGCCGCAGCGCTCGACGCTGGCATGTCGGAGGCCGCCGAGCCTCGCAAGGAAGCGCCGGGCACCACGGCGGCGCGGCTTGCCGCGCTCACGCCTTCGCAGCGCGCCGACTATCAAGCGAACGGGGCGAGCCACGTGTTCGGTGCAAATCTATTCACGGGCGCATTCGCTTATGGATCGTCGGTCGACTTCAATCCGGGATATGTCATCTCGGTGGGCGATCAGCTTCGCGTGCGCATGTGGGGCGGCTACGAGTTCGACTCGGTGCTCACGGTCGACCAGCAAGGCAATATCTTCCTGCCGCACGTTGGGCCGCTGCATGTGGCGGGGGTGACCAATTCCGAGCTTCAGCCGACGGTGACGGGTGCGCTGCGCAAGGTGTTTAGCAGCCGCGTGTCCGTTTACTGCAATCTGCAGATGGCGCAGCCGGTTCGCGTCTATGTGGCGGGCTTCGTGCGGCATCCGGGTATGTACAACGGCACGTCAAACGACAGCGTGCTGCGCTACCTCGATCAGGCGGGCGGCATCGATCCAGGTCGCGGCTCGTTCCTCGACGTGCAGGTAAAGCGCGGCGAGCAGGTGCGCGGCACGATCGATCTCTATGATTTTCTCCTGCGTGGCACGTTGCCTTCAGTCCCGCTCTCCGATGGCGACGTGATCTTTGTCAGCCCGCGCCATAGCACCTTGTCGGTGACGGGCCTCGCGGAAAATGCCAAGCAAATAGAGTTCCTCGGCGAGACCACGCCGCTCGACCGAATCATCGCCGCGGCTCATCCGCAGCCTTCGGCGACGCACGTGCGAATCACGCGCAACACGGGCACAACGCTGAACGTCGAATATGTCGCGCTCTCTGACGCGGGCAACGTCAGGTTGCAAAACGGCGATGTCATCAGCTTCACGGCCGACAAGCAGCCCGGGACGATCACCGTGCGCGTTGAAGGTGAGCATCTGGGCCCGCAGGAATACGTGTTGCCGTACGGCAGCCGCCTTGGCGCACTACTTCGGCAAGTAACAATGACCGAGCGCTCCGCCGTCGACGACCTTCAACTGTTCCGCCCGAGCGTAAAGCTCCGCCAGAAACAGATGCTTGATTCAACGCTCAACCATCTCTCCGAAGCGGTGCTGACCGCACGCTCCGGCACGCAGGAAGAAGCCGCGCTGCGCAAGGATGAAGCGAGTCTCGTGCTGCAATGGGTCGAGCGCGCGAAGCATATCCAGCCGCTGGGCCAGACCGTGGTGGGTAAGCCCGAGATCCGGGATCAGCTTCTGCTCGAAAACGGCGATGTGCTGTTCGTGCCGGTGAAGGACGGCATCGTCCTGGTTGGCGGAGAGGTGCTTTTCCCGACGGCGATCGCGGCAGATTCGAGCTACTCGGTCGAGGACTACATTACAAAGGCCGGTGGTTTCACGCAGGATGCGGATACGTCGCGCGTGGTGGTGGCCCACCTCGACGGCACGTTCAGCGACGGAAAGCGAGACAAGACTGTCGTGGCTGGCGATCAGATCATGGTGTTGCCAAAGGTCGACTTCAAGACCCGCCAGTTTGCGAAGGATGTGTTCCAGATTCTCTACCAAATTGCAATCAGCGCGAAGGTAGCGCTAGGACTGTGATGCATATGCAGTCTTGAAAAGGAAATCTAAGAACAGTGGCCAGTAGCCGGCCTTCGCCGGCAATCCAACCTCGGGGATAGCGATGAGAACAGTCATTACGTACGGAACGTTCGACCTGCTGCATGTAGGTCATCTGAATCTGCTGCGGCGCGCCAAGGCTTTAGGGGACAGGCTCGTGGTCGCGCTCTCGACCGATGAGTTCAATATGAATATGAAGAACAAGCGCACCGTCATTCCGTACGCGGACCGGCGCCACATGCTGGAGGCGTTGCGCTGCGTCGATCTGGTGATCCCCGAGGAAAACTGGGAACAGAAGGCGCTCGACGTGCAACGTTATCAGATCGACACCTTAGTCATGGGCGACGATTGGGTCGGCAAGTTCGATTTTCTCAACGACTATTGCAACGTCGTCTATGTCCCGCGCACGGAGGCGATCTCGTCGACCGAACTGAAGCGTCACATTCGTGACGGCGCGTCCGGCCCTCTTGCGGCCGGCGGCTTCGGCGAGCAGCATGCGAAAAACGGCGACGCCCGCTGGCTCGCGGCCTGAATGCGCTTCATTGAAAAAATGATCGCGCGTCGTCGCACCCGGCTTTGGCTGGCGCGGCTGCTCGATCGCTGCCTTCCGCTCCGCCCGAATCGCGTGGTGTTCGTCACACGGCCGAACGTCGCGATCGCCGGCAATCTGCGTGTCGTGCTCGACGCGCTGGCGGATACGGCTACCAGCGGCACGGCACACCGAGAGCTCGCGGTTTTCAAGGATGGTCCCGTCGCACCGGAGACGGCAGCCGCGCTGGCAGAGAAAGGCGTGAAGGTTTTCGAGTGCTTCAGCATCGAAGCACTGTGTTTCATCGTGTCGAGCGCGACCGTGGTGTTGAGCCATTCGGCGCGCGACGCGTTTCTGCCGGGCCGACGGCGGGGGCGGCGCGTGATTAATCTGTGGCATGGCGTGGCGCTAAAGCGCATCGAGCTTCTGATGGAGCCGCGCGGTGACGCGCAATCACGCACGAGGCGCGCGCTCATGGTCCGCAATGCGCGGCTCTATGATGCACTAATCGCGAGCAGCCCGGTAGATCGGGTCGTGAACGCGCAGGCATTCGGTCTGCCTTTCGAGAAAGTGCATGCGACCGGATTGCCGCGCTTCGACTATCTGCGCGCGGACTGGCCGTTGCCGTGCGATTTGCGGCGCCAGGCCGACGCGCTCGACGCGCAGCTCGCCGGCCGCCGCCTCGTGCTCTATGCGCCGACCTTCCGCGAAACCGCAGATTCGCCGCTAGACTGGATGGATAGCGCCTGCATCGACGCGATTCGCGGTCTGTGCCGGCGCATGGGTCTCCTGTTCGGCCTGCGGCCGCATCCCTACGAGAAGCGGCCGCTTGATACGTTGTGCGACGGCGTCGACATCATTGATGTATCGCCCGCACGCTTTGCCGAGGCTGCGCTGCTGTTGCGCCGCGCAGATGCACTCATCGTCGACTATTCGAGCATCTGGGTCGACTATCTCGCGATGCGCAAGCCCATTCTTGGTCTCGTGCCCGATTACGATCGCTACTGCAGTGAAGAACGAGGCTTCGTCTACACGCAAGAGTCGGTGTTTCCAGGACCGTTGCATCGCGACTGGCAAGCGGTGCTCATTGATCTCGAACGCCTCGCGCACGTAAACTTCGAGCCTGCCGACCCGCATCGTCTGGATTCTGCAGCTGGCCTCTTCCTGCCGCCGGATAGACTCGCGGGTTCCTGCACGCAGCGCTGCATCCAAGTGCTCTTCAACGGACTGGAGCGAGGCGCCGCGCCAGCGCGTGCACTGTCGAGGAGCGCCGCACGATGACACACGCGATTGGTATTGTCTCGCCGGGCATCTGGGGCATTCCGCATCTCGACAGCATGCTTTCGGGAACGCCCGTGCGCGTGCGCGGAAGGTTTGCGGTTCGTAATGCAGGGGTTGCCGCGATCGCCGGATGGGGCGCGAAGCCGAGCGCCGAGCGCGCGCGGCGCCTTGCGCGTGCGTGCAATCTGCCGTACCTCGCGCTGGAGGATGGCTTCCTTCGCTCGCTAGGCCTCGGCGTAAATGGCGCTCCGCCGCTGTCAATCGTCGTGGATGATCTCGGGATTTACTACGATGCGGGCCATCCATCGCGGCTCGAACGTCTAATCGCGGATTGCGGTGCGGACGCGGCCACGCTGCAGGACGCGCGGCGCGGAATCGACGCGATCGTGCGTTATCGTCTTTCGAAGTACAACGACTCCCCCACGTTGCATCTGCCGCCTGCGAAGGCCGGCGGGCGGGTTCTGGTCGTCGATCAGACGGCGGGCGATGTTTCCGTGTCGCTCGGCGGCGCGAACGCCGAAACGTTCGCAAGGATGCTTGCTGCCGCAAAAGCCGAGCATCCCGACGCCGAAGTCTGGGTCAAGACGCATCCCGACGTGTCAAGCGGACGCAAGCGCGGCTATTTCGGCGGCGTAAAGGCGCAAGGGCGCGTGCACGTACTCGCGAAGGCATGCTGCCCGCTTACCCTCCTCGAAGCATTCGATCACGTCTATGTCGTGACCTCGCAACTCGGCTTCGAAGCTTTGATGCTGGGTAAAACCGTTACATGCTTCGGCATGCCGTGGTACGCGGGATGGAGTTTGACCGACGACCGGCATTCCTCCATCGGCGACGTGCGCCGTCGTCGCGGCGTGCCGCGCACGGTCGAGCAACTCTTTGCCGCGGCCTATATCAAATACGCGCGCTATCTCGATCCGGCGAGCGGACAGCCGGGAACACTGTTTCAGGTTATCGACTGGCTCGCGCGCAATCGCGAAATCGACGAAGCGAGCAGCGGCACGCTCTATTGCATCGGCATGAGCTTGTGGAAGCGAGCGGTGATTCACCCGTTTCTGAGCACGCCGTCCAACCGGCTGCGCTTCGTGGCCCGGCTCGGAGTGAAGCAACTCGACGCGCTCGAAGCCGATGCGAAGCTCGTTGTCTGGGGCGGGCGTCATGCAGATCTGTGCCGAGCCGCGAGAGCTCGGGGCATAGGTGTGGCGCGCGTCGAGGATGGTTTCGTGCGCTCGGTCGGTCTCGGATCGGACCTGCGCGGGCCGCTTTCGCTCGCCGTCGACGATGACGGAATCTATTACGACCCCGCCTCGGGCAGCCGAATGGAGCGGCTCGCGCACGAGGTGCGGCTCGACGCTCACGATCGCGAGCGGGCCGCGCGGTTGCGCGAAGCGCTCGTGCGCCTGCGGATCAGCAAGTACAACGTGGGCGCCGCGTATCGCTGCGCGAGCGCGGCAGCCGGGCGGCTGCGCATCCTCGTGCCTGGCCAAGTGGAGGACGACCAATCGATCCTCGCCGGGTCGCCGCATATTCGGCGCAATCTCGATCTGTTGGCGGCGGTTCGCCGAGCGAATCCGCAAGCGTGGATCGTCTACAAACCGCACCCCGATGTCGTGGCGTGCAACCGCAGCGGCGGCGTCGATGCGGCGCTTTCGGCGTCGCTCGCCGATGAGTGTGTGGTCGACGCCAACATTTCCGATTGCATCGCCGAGGTCGACGAAGTGCACACGATGACCTCACTCGCAGGCTTCGAGGCGCTGTTGCGCGGCAGGAAGGTGCACTGCTACGGCGGTCCGTTCTACGCCGGCTGGGGCCTGACCGTCGATCACATGGCGCTGCCGCATCGCACGCGCAAGCTCACGCTGGAAGAGCTCGTGTACGTCGCGTTGTGCGCGTATCCACGCTACCGCCTGCCTGGGGTGCGGGGCTTCTGCGCGGTCGAGGATGCTATCCAGTCGCTTGTCGCGCAGGGCGCGAGCCGTGGGGTTCCGGCGGGCAGCCAACGGCTCAGCAGACAGTGGCGCAAGGGCTTACAGGTGCTTCGCGCTCTCGTGACATCGAAATGAGGCTAGCCGGTTTTCACCGACGTTCCGAAGACGACCATTTGCATACACCATGAATCTCGTCGCGACATACAAAAAGGCAAAGAAGCGCTACGGCGTGTTTCTGCTCAATCGATCGGCCGCAAATCTGCAGTGGATCGCGCAACGATTTCCCAAGTGGGACAATCCGCGGTATCTGCGCGGACTCTGCCTGCTCACGCTCGGCAAAACGGTGGCCGCGGAACAGTCGCTGCGCGAGGCGATCGCGCTGAACCCGACTCGCGCCCATGCACAGTATTTGCTCGGGCTTGCCCTCAGCAACAAGAACAAGTGGTGGCAGGCCGTCGCGGCGTTCGAGGCCGCGGTACATGGCTCGGGCAAACAAGCGCGGTGGCACTACGAGCTCGGCAAGGCTCGCGAGCACATGAAGCGTTTCGACGGAGCGGCCGAGGCCTTCGCCGATGCGGTGGCGTTGAAGCCGAAGCGCTCGGTCTGGCAATACCGGCTCGGACGGGCGCTCGAGCGCGCGGGGAATCTCGCGGGCGCGGAGAAGGCGTATGCCACGGCGACGAAGCTCGATGCGAGCGGACAGTTGCGCAGGCACGGGGTGGGCGCCTGGCATCAGAAGGATGGGCTTTGGATGATGGCGCTCGGGGCTTATGCGAAGCGGTTGAGGCATGCGCCCGAGAGTGCGGAGCTGCGTTATCGGCTTGGACTCGCCAATGAACGAAGCTATGAGTGGGATGCGGCGGAAACGTGCTATCGGCGGGCGCTGCTGCTTCTGCGCAAGCCGAAGGCCGACTGGAGCTACCGACTTGCCTTCGTGCTTGAGCGTCAGCAGAAATGGGGCGACGCAGCACAGGCTTACAACGCGTCGGTCATCGGGGACGCGACGCACCGGCCGTACCGGAACTACCGGCTGGGCTATGTGCTCTCGAAAGCGGGTGATCATCGCGCGGCGTGCGCGGCATTTTTGAACTCACGCAAGAACGTCGCGTATGTCGTTCAGAATCCCACTAATCTCGGGCTGCGCGATCGCGACGCTTGGCACCTCAAAATTGCACAACTGGAGCTGAGAATCGCGGCCGACGCCACCGATCAAAACCTTTATGTGCAACTCGCCCGCGCTCACGAAGCGATGGGCGACTGGGAGGCGGCGGCGCGCGCCTATCGCGCGGCGCTGCTCCGCTGCAGTGACTTCAAGTCCGACTGGTATTACCGTCTGGGACGCGCGTTGACGCAGGCGGGTCGATACGAAGAGGCCTGCGAGGCGTTCATCGAGACGGTGGTGTTCAAGTTGCCGCACGGCGTCGACGAGAGGGATTACAAATCGGTCGTGGTCGTCAAGGCCTTGCAGTACAGCGAGTATTACGAAACCCTCGCGGTCACCGACAACGTGATTCTCTATGAGAGCTTCGGCGGCAACTCGATGAGCTGCAATCCCTACGCGATGTTCAAGCGGATCGTCGATGATCCGCACTATCGCTCCTGGCTGCACATCTGGGTGCTGAATGATCGCAGCCGAATTCCCCACGAGTATCGAACGCGCAATAACGTCGTCTTTGTGGCCAAGGATTCGGACCGATATCGGCGCCATCTTGCGAGCGCCAAGTATCTCGTGAACAACTCGACCTTTCCGCCGTACTTCATCCGCAAGGAAACCCAGCGCTATCTGAATACGTGGCATGGCACGCCGCTTAAAGCGATGGGGCTCGATATCAGCAACAACTTCATGGAGCATCGCAACTCCGCGCGCAATCTGCTCCAGGCCAGCCACATGCTGAGTCCGAACGCGCATACATCGCGCATTCTGCTTGAGAAATTCGACGTCGCGAGCTTCTTCCCTGGAAAGATGCTGGAGGCAGGCTATCCGCGCATCGATGCGACGCTGAATCTTGCTTCGTCCGCGCAGGCTGCCTTGCGTGAACGACTCGGGTTGTCAACCAATCAGCCGGTCGTGCTGTACGCGCCGACTTGGCGGGGCGTGCTCGGCAAGGAGCAGGTCGAGTTCGAGCGACTGGCAGCCGATCTCAAACGACTTGGTGCATTGCCGTGTCAAGTGTTATTCAAAGGGCATAACTTCGTCGAGAAGAAGCTGGCTGGCCAAAAGACTCCTGGCATATCCGTCGTGCCGGGCGACATCGACGCGAACGAGTTACTGTCGATTGTCGATATCCTGGTTACGGACTATTCAAGCATCTTCTTCGACTTCATTCCGACGCAACGCCCCATTCTCTATTACACGTACGACTACGAGCAGTACGCGGCCGAGCGCGGCCTCTATTTCGACTTCGGCGAAATGCCGGGCACGCAGTGCTTCGACATCGATGCGTTGTGTTCGAAGATCGCCGTCCTGACCGGCTCCTGGCCTGTATTCGAAGAGCAATACGAGAAGGCGATTGCGCGCTTCTGTCCGTACGATGACGGCAATGCAACGGATCGAGCCATTGACTTTTTCCTGCGCGACGCGAACGTCGGCAAGGTGATTACGGCTCGCCACGATCGTCCGCGATTGTTGTTCTTCGGTGGTCACTTTGCGCCCAACGGCATCACTTCTTCGTTCGTGAGCCTGCTCAACGGCCTGCGCGACGCGGGGCGCCACGATGTGGTCGCGCTGATCGACTCAGGGCAGGTTGCGGGTAATCCGGTCCATCGACAGAAATTCGCGGATATAGCCGGAAGAGTTCCCGTCGTCGCACGTGCTGGCGCGATGACAGTGACGCTCGAGGAACGACGAATCGTCGACCGGTCCGAGGATGCTCCGGACGGTTACATGAACGCCGAACGCAAGAGCGTGCAGGCGCGTGCATTCCGCCGCGAGTTCCGCCGGATGTTCGGTGAATCGGGGTTCGATGCCTTCGTTCAGTTCGATGGCTACAGCCACTTCTGGACGTCGCTTCTGGCCGAGGCCGGTACACCGGACAACACACGGTTGATTTATCTGCACAACAATATGATCGAGGAGTGCAGGGTCAGATTTCCTAAGCTCGAGTCTCTGTTCGGCCTCTACGATCGGTTCGACAAGCTTATTTCGGTTTCGGCCAGCGTACACGAGCAGAACCTCAGCGCGCTCGCGCGCCGCTTCTCACTCGATCCGGGCCGTTTCGAGTTTCTCAACAACACGATAGACGCGGACCGGGTTCTGAAACTCGCTGATGAGGAGGTCGATCCTACTTTAACCTCGTGGATCGGTGCGTCTCGCGTGGTCGTGACGGTTGGCAGGCTCTCGCCGGAAAAAGGTCAGGAGAAGCTCATCCGTGCGTTTGCGAAGGTGCGCGCACACATGCCCGACGTGAAGTTGGTGATCGTCGGCGAAGGGCCCCAGCGAGCACATCTCGAAGGCGCGCTGGCCGAACTGGGTGCAACCGGCTATGTCCGGCTGGCCGGCGGGTACGGGAATCCATTCCCTATCATCCAACGCGCAGACGCTTTCATTTTGTCGTCTGATCACGAAGGCCAGGGCCTCGTCCTGCTCGAAGCGCTCACGCTCGGCAAGCAGGTGGTATCGACCGACATTCCCGGCCCGCATAGCGTACTCGAAGGCGGCTATGGCCTGCTCGTCGAGAACACCGAGAGCGGCGTCGTGCATGGTTTGACGGAGTTGCTCAATGGTTGGACCGCGCCGAAGCGCTTCGACACACGCCAGTATCAGGCGGAAGCGCTGCGCGCCTTCATGACGCTGATCGAGCGGTATGCGCCGGCGCCCACCGACGTGTTGGCGCGCATGGAAGCGCAAGTCGAGCCCGTCTGAACCGAACGACCGAATCGCCGATGCTCGACACACTGAAAGAACGCATAGCCGGCGTCATGCTGATGACAGTCATCGTGCCGCTCGCCGTGCTCGGCTATTTGCTGATCGTCTATGTCGGCTTCTTCGGCAAGACAGAGCGGGGCCGTGCCGGCGTGCGCGCGCTCGATCATTTCGTCAACGCCACTGTGTTCAACGGCTATGCATGGGAATCGATTTCGTCTCATGCCTGGCGCGAGCGCGACCGCAGGTGGGCGAAATTCATCATCGCGGTGACCGAACGCTTCCAGACCGACCATTGCCGCCGCGCGAACAAGCGCGAGCAGCCTGTCGTCGATCTGGTGTTGCGCAAGCGACTGCACGACCGGACCCTGTGATGGACAAGAACCCAGCCATCGGCGACAGCGCCTGCGTACAGGCACGCCGAGTCTACTACGTGAGCGGCTTCGACCCTCGCGGTCCCGGCTACTATCACCGGCTTTACCGTGAAGAGGCGGTCAGGCAGGCGGCGCTGCTAGGCGTCGCGATCAAGACCGGCCCGCGCACGCGCAAGAACCAGTACGCGAGCGTATGGCATGTCGACGCCAACTGGGAAGGGCGTTCGGTTTCGACCGAGTATCAGTTCCTGCACTGGGACGATATTGTGCGCAACAACTGGGAGCGCAATCTGGCGAAGCTCGTATTGAATAGTCTCGTGAGCTTCTTCCAGTTTGCGCAATGCGGCGCGTGGGCGCAACTACGCCGCGACTTCCGCGGCCCGTTCCTAAGTGCAATCTATCCGCACGCGTGCCTGGTCCTCATTATGCTGTTCTCGTTCGTGGCGGGATTCGTCGCCGCGGGTCTCGTCGCGCGCTTAAGCGGTCACGGCGCGCTGGGCGTCGCGTGCGGCTTCGTGACTGCGGCGGCCTTGTGTATCGGCGGCGTGCGTCTCGCGGATCGTTCGGCCGTCTTCTGGCTGCTCAGGATTTACGATTTCGTCGGCGCATGGAACGAGGAAAAGCAACGACAAGTCGAGGCGCGCGCCGGCGAGCTCGCAAGGCACATTCTGGATGAGCAAGGCCGCGCGCCGTGCGACGAGGTGCTAATCATCGGCCACAGCGTCGGGTCGATTGTCGCGGTGATGGTTGGCGCGCGTCTATCCACGCTCGCGCGCGCCGGCGAGCATACCAACCTGTCGGTTCTCACGCTGGGGCAGTGCATTCCGCTGCTTGGGATGCAGCCTTCGGCCGAACGATTTCGCGCCTGCCTGCGTACGCTCGCTGACCATCGCGAGTTCCAGTGGCTAGACATGAATGCGCGCGCCGACGCCCTCGCCTTCTCGCAGGTTAATCCGCTCGACGCGTCGGGTGTCACGGGGGCCCTGATCGGTCGTCCCGTCGCACAAGTGGTCCGCCCGTTTCGAATGTTCCATGATGCCACCTGGAAGAAGATCCAGCGCGACAAGATGCGTCTTCATTTCCAGTATCTGATGGCGAGCGAGTTGCCCAATCAATACGACTACTTCCGCATGACGGCGGGCCCAAATCGCCTTGAGCCCTATTGAGACCGATGAACTTTACTCCTCCCTATCCGAAGCCGCACAGCAACAAGAGTTCGCTGCTGCTGCGCTTTTTGCGCGGCTGGAATTCCTGGATCGATGTGCTCTTCGAGCGCAGCTACTCCATGAAAATGGGCAGCATTTCGCAGTTCGGCATGAAGATCTTCATGCTTAACGATACGAAATGGGTGCCTGGTATTCTCGCCGATGCGAAGCGTTATCCCAAGCACGCGCTGATGCACCGGATGCTCGAGCCGCTACTTGGCGAAAGCATCTTCACGACGAACGGGGAAGTTTGGGAGCGTCAACGCCGGCTCATGGAACCAGCTTTCTCTGCTGCGCGCCTCAAGCTCGTGTTCTCGCTGATGCACCAGTCGACGGCCAACATGCTCGACCGGCTGGATCATGTCGCAGACGGCAACTCCTACGAGGTCGATGAAGAGATGACCTATGTCACCGCCGACATCATCTTCCGCACGATCCTTTCACAAGATCTGACCGAGAACGAGGCGCGCGAGATCTACGCCGCGTTCACCGAGTTTCAGGGTCACGCGCAACGCGCGGCAATTCTGATGATCTACCGCCTGCCGCCATTCCTTTGGACGCGCGCGAGCAGGCGGTCAGCGAAGCGCATTCGCTCCATACTCTCGGGCATCATTAAACGGCGTTGCGCAGATCGCGATGCAGGGAAGTCGGCCGAATATCGCGATATTCTTGGCGGCATGATGGAGGTGAGTGATCCCGAAACCGGCGACCGCTTCGGTTTTCCAGAACTGGTCGATCAGGTCTGCATGCTGTTTCTCGCCGGGCATGAGACGTCGGCGAGTGCGCTGACCTGGGCGCTCTATCTGCTTTCGAACTGCGCACATCTGCAGGAACGGATCTGTCAGGAGATTCGCGAAACGGTGGGCGACGGTGACTTTGAGATGAGCGACATGAAGGCGTTGCCGACCGTTGGCAATGTATTTCGCGAAGCGCTGCGTCTTTATCCGCCCGTCGGCTTCTTCGTGCGCGAGGCGACACAATCGCAGTGCATCCGCGACAAGGACGTGGCCGCTGGCTCGCCCATTCTCATCTCGCCGTGGCTGCTCCATCGGCATCGGGCGATCTGGGAGCGGCCTGACGAATTCGATCCCGACCGCTTCGACTCCGAGTCTGGCAAGGAAGCGGCGCGCTGCGCCTACATTCCATTCAGCAAAGGACCGCGCGTGTGCATCGGCGCGGCGTTCGCAACACAGGAAGCAGTGCTGATCCTCGCGAGTATTGTGCGGCGATACCACATTGAGCCCGACAGGACACACGTCCCGCGCGTCGTTGGGCGGGTGACCATACGCTCGGGTAACGGCGTGCGTATAAAGCTGAGAAGGCGCGACGCTTCGTGACAACGCGCGATTCGCATCTGTGAGAAGCCGCTCACTAGTGCATCGCAGCATCTACCGACGCCGTATTGAGGTTGGCAGCCCTGGCGTGAAATTTGTCACCCAGACGCTGCCGTAGTCGGCTAGCAAAGTGCACGAAGCGAGAACTGGCTGAGGATCGTCGGCGCGTTGGAGGAAGCAACGACTATCGCCGATGGTGTCGTATGGACCGTGTCTTTCTTGTTTCAGCTCTGAAGTCAATTTCCAATGGAGATGCGCCCAACGTCTGAAACCATTCACACATGGCAAGATGCGACTCGGCTTGTTCTTGAGAAGCTAGGGGATTGTCGACGTCCGGGCCGCCACCGATATCCGCAAAAGACCCGGTTCATGGGCGGGCAATGCTGGATAAGTTCTTCTTCAGATGCGACGTTTGCTGGACAATGGGTGCGCGCTCCAACATGAGAAAAGGAGCGTGAGACGTTCGGGCAATTCAGCGAACGGATCGCCGATTGAATGATCGGTGTCCAGCCATCCCGTTGGCTTTAGGAAGGCCAAGTCAATACGGCGCGCTAGTTCATGCCCGATATTCCGGATCGGGTTGGGGCCGACAGTTTCATTTGCTTGGTTTGCTGTAACGCCCAACTTTTGCCCGAATCCGGTTGTTCCTATGTGCAAGCAAGTTTTCGTGAGTTCAGGTACCGGAGCTCTTCAGTCGTGTAGCGGTGCTTCGCATCCGCGGCGTTGTGCAGCCATGTTCGATCAAAACTAGGTAGCTTTGCCGTTTCCGAAAATGCTACGGCCCAAGCGACACAGTCGTCGTCGACTGGCGTCCAGTCAATAGGCCGTACCTGAGAATCGTACAGCTTAATTGCCACGGCGGCAGTCGCATCGCACGCGACGCGCCCGATGACGGAGATATTATCGCTATCTAGCCAGCCAGCCGGTTTGTCATAGGCGAGTTCTATGCGACGTGCAAGTTGGCCACCGATCCCACGAATTGGGTTCGGTCCTACGATGTGGGCCGCCTGAGCGCTGCTGACTTCTAGCTTCCGCGTGAATTCCGATAACGTGTCGCCAGCCATGAGGTCGAGCGCGTTCTAACGACGCAACTCAAGTGACGTTTTAAATTCCTGTCCGGTCAAATCTGTACTCCGTCTTCGCCCACGAAAGCATCGTGAGAAACGATCGCGCGCCTCGAGTCGCGCATGATCGCCGCACGTTCACACTCACCCGCTGGCTAAGGCTCGTTAACTGCGCTGCATGAACGGCCTCTGCGTCACCAGGAACCGCGCAGTTCGGCGGCTGAAGCCGCCTAGGGAGCAGCTAGCGTTATGGCTCTTGCACAAACGTTGTCTGTTGTCGTCGAAGGGGCTGAGATGCCCGCACCGACATGTACCCCTCATATAAATGCTGGTCGAATAACCTGTGCTTCTTCGCGGTGGCTAATCGGAGAACACCGTGGCTTCCTCAGTTTGAGCCGGGACTAAATTCGGACCCCTCGGCATGGGACGAAGCCAGAGGCGCTTGCGCGCGCAACTCTCATCCCTGTCGTGAGCCTCATCTCAACGTGTCTTTATTACGGCCACCATGGAGCGTCTCGGCTGGCGCGTTCACAAGTCATTCATTGCCATCGAATCCGGCCGGGGCGCGGACTCCTCTGAGATTATTCAGGGAATCAATTGCTGCGCCCGGATTCAATCCAAGGCCGAAACCGTTCGCTCCTCCGAGGGTCAGGACTGCACGTTCTCTGATGATTTCTTAGGGGCGCGGTAGCCGGCTTCGAGCACTCGCCACTTCGCGGCGCAAGCCGTAGGGTGGGGCGGACATCGAGCGGCACGACGGGAGTCGATTGTCGCAAAGCGGTTACACGGCGGTTACATGGCGACAGAAGCGAAAAAGGGTTACAAGCGAAATCGCTGTAACCCTTTGAATTTGTTGGTGGGGCGTGAGTGACTCGAACACTCGACCTACGGATTAAGAGTCCGCTGCTCTACCAACTGAGCTAACGCCCCAACAGAAGCGAAATTATAGCGGGAGTATTTCGAAAAGCGCAAGCCCTCGGCGCGCGGAATTTCGCCGCACGCAGAAAGCCAGCGCAAAGCCAGCCCCAAAGCGCGCACCGCCAAACAGCCGGTATCATGGCGAAACCGCGAACCTTCGTTCGCTTCCCGCCCGCACCACGACACGAACGAATCGACACGACATGGACGAATCCGCCATCCGCGCGCTGCTCGAACACATTCTCGCGCCGTGGGTGCGCGAGTTGTCGCTGACGCCCGAAGCCATCGCCGATGATTCCGTCACGCTGCGGCTTCCGTATTCGGAGCACCTGCGGCATGCGGGCGGCGTCATCTGCGGACAGGTCTTCATGGCCGCCGCCGATACCGCGATGGTCGTCGCCATCTCGCACGTCATGGGCGGCTTCTCGCCGATGACCACCGTCTCGCTCAACACCACCTTCATGCGCCCGGTCAAAGCGGGCGACGTGCGCGTCACCGCGCGCGTCATGCGGCGCGGGCGCAACCTCGTCTTCGGCGAAATCGACATGCACGACGACAAAGGCGAACTCGCCGCGCACGCGACGACCACCTACGCGCTCATCAACAAAGATCAGTAAGCCATGTTCGATCAAGTCGTATTCGCCGGCGGTGGCAATCGCTGCTGGTGGCAAGCCGGATTCTGGAACGTCGTGCAGCCGGAACTGGATCTGCGCCCGCGCATCATCGCGGGAATCTCGGCGGGCGCAGCCACGGCGTGCATGCTCTATACGAACGACGCGCGCTGGGTCATGGACTATTACGCCCGCGTGCTCAGCGGAAACACGAAGAACGCCTATTGGGGCAACCTGCTGCGCGGGCAGTCGGTGTTTCCGCATTACCGCATCTATCGGCAGGCGCTGCTCGACATCTTCGCGGATCGCTTTCACGAACTCGCGCGGGCGCCGGAAATTCGCATCGGCGTGTCGCATTTGCCGCGCTGGCTTGGCGCGCGCAGCGCAGTCGCGGCGGGGCTGATCGCGTACAACATCGAAAAATACGTGCGCAAGACGCTGCATCCGACGCTCGGTCAGGCGCTCGGCTTTCATCCCGAGTTCGTCAGGGCGCAGGAATGCGCGAGCATCGAGGATCTCGCCGATCTGATCCTGCAATCGTCGAGCACGCCGCCGTTCACGCCGATTCTGCGTCGCAACGGCCGGCCGGTGCTCGACGGCGGCATGGTCGACAACGTGCCGGTCTCCGCGCTCGATGCGTCGCCGGGAACCGTCCTCGTGATGGTCACGCGGCTTTATCCGCGCGAGCGCGCGTTCGTCGTGCCGCACGGCGAGCAGCGGCGTCTCTACGTGCAGCCATCGCGCAAGGTGCCGATTTCGAGCTGGGATTACACGAGCCCCGCGCAGATGCAGCATGCTTACGACCTGGGCCGCGCGGACGGCGATGACTTCCTCCAGCGTCTGCCGCGTCTCGTGGAAACGGCATCGCACGTTAGCTAGCGAGGCACGCCGTGCCAAAGCACACCTATGAGCTGAGCGTCGCGTGGACGGGCAATGCCGGCAGCGGCACATCCGCCTACGACGCCTATTCGCGCGACCACCTCGTGCGCGTCGCGCATAAGCGGGCGATCGAGGCATCGAGCGATCCGGCGTTTCGCGGCGATTCCACGCGCCACAATCCCGAGGAATTCTTCGTGGCGTCGCTGTCGTCGTGCCACATGCTCTGGTATCTGCACCTATGCGCGACGAACGGCGTCATCGTGAACGCTTATGTCGATGACGCCGTCGGCACGATGCAGGAAGAGAGAAGCGGCAGCGGGCGCTTCATCGACGTGCTGCTGCGACCGAAAGTGACCATCGGCGCGGGCAGCGACGCAGCGCTCGCCGCGCGCCTGCACGAAGAAGCGCACCGCTTCTGTTTCATCGCCAATTCGGTGAATTGTCCGGTGCGCTGCGAGCCGTCGATCGAAGTATCGACGCCCTGAGCTTTTAGCGGCGACGCGCGTGTTGCAGCGCTTCCGGGTTGGCGGCGCTCGATGTATCGCCCGCATCGAAAGCGAGAATGTTCTTGAACGCCGCGCCGAAGTACAGCTCGTAGCTCTCGCGCTCGACGTATCCGATGTGCGGCGTGCAGATCACGTTCTCCATGCGCAGCAATCCGTAGCCTTGCAGGATCGGCTCGCTCTCGTAGACATCGACGGCCACCATGCCCGGCCGGTTGTGATGCAGCGAGTTGAGCAGCGCGTTCTCTTCCAGCAGCTCCGCGCGGCTCGTGTTGACGAAGAGCGCGGTCGGCTTCATCCGCATGAGATCGTCGGTTTTCACGATGCCGCGCGTTTCGTCGTTCATGCGCAGATGCAGCGTCAGCACGTCGCTCTGTTCGAAAAGCGCTTCGCGGCTTTCGGCGACCGCGAAGCCGTCGTCGCGCGCCGCCGCCTGCGAATGCTCGCGGCCATAGACGAGCACGTTCATGCCGAACGCCTTGCCGTAACCCGCGACGAGTTGACCGATCTTTCCATAGCCCCAGATGCCGAGCGTCTGACCGCGAAGCACTTGCCCGAGCCCGAAATTCGGCGGCAGCGCGGAGGTCTTCAATCCCGACTGCTGCCACGCGCCCTGTTTCAGGTTCGCGACGTACTGCGGAATGCGCCGCTGCGCCGCCATGATGAGCGCCCACGTCAGTTCGGCCGGCGCGACGGGCGACCCGGTGCCTTCCAGCACGGCGATGCCGCGCTCGGTACACGCGTCCATGTCGATGTGTCCGCCGCCCGCGCGCCCCGTCTGGCTGATCATGCGCAGCTTCGGGCACTTGTCGAGCAGTTGCGAGCTGACTCGCGTGCGTTCGCGAATCAGCACCAGGGCGTCCACTTCCGAAAGTCTGCTCGCCAACTGTCCGAGCCCACGCACCGTGTTATTGAAGACCTTCACCTCATGGTCATCCAGCAAATGGAAGCAGTCGAGCTTCCGAACGGCGTCCTGGTAGTCGTCGAGAATGGCGATTTTCATGGGCATTTGAATTTTGATGGGCATTGAACGTGCTGCATGATCGGATTGGGCTTTCTGGCGGCGAGCCATTAACTTCGGGTAATTACCGATAAATACGCTCTATTCCGCCTAAACCCTGCATTAATGCGCGCCGTCAACGTCAGGCTGCGGTGCGGTGTTATGCTTGATTCCCCAAATTGAGGCGGCTCATCAAGCGCGGAACCGAAAGTGGAAGTTCGCGCCGGCCATTGCGGAAAACACGGTAATGCGCAAGGAGACAGGCCGTTTAGTATCTCTTTTTAACAGTTTGTTCCTTTGCGACGCAAGCCGCGCAAGGGAACTCGGCCTTTGGACGCGCAGGGCACGCAGCGACCGTCTTTCGTGTGACGAAAAACGCAGTCGCCGATGCCTCGCAATGCCTCTCGCATGCCGCGTCACGGTCACGGTTTCATTGCGAAGAACGGAGACAGCCCGATGAACCAGCCTGCAGTAATCGAAGACAACAAGAACAACGCCGTCGACATCGAAGCGCCGGCGTATGTCCGGAACCGAAGACTGATCGAATGGGTTCAACGCGTCGCGGCCCTGACCAAGCCCGAACGCATCGTCTGGTGCGACGGCACGCAGGCCGAATACGACCGCCTCTGCGAGCAAATGGTCGCCGCCGGCACCATGAAGAAGCTCAATCCCGAAAAACGCCCGAACTCGTATCTTGCGTGCTCGTCGCCATCGGATGTCGCGCGCGTCGAAGATCGCACGTTCATCTGCTCGCAGCGTCGCGAAGACGCCGGTCCGACCAACAACTGGATCGAGCCGCAGGAAATGCGCTCGACGCTCGACGGTCTCTTCGACGGCGCGATGCGCGGCCGCACGATGTACGTCGTGCCGTTCTCGATGGGCCCGCTGGGTTCGCCGATCGCGCATATCGGCGTGGAGTTGTCGGATAGTCCCTACGTCGTGACGAACATGCGGATCATGACGCGCATGGGCCGCGAGGTGTACGACGTCCTCGGCGAGAACGGAGAGTTCGTGCCGTGCGTGCATTCGGTCGGCGCGCCGCTCGGCGATGGCCGCAAGGACGTGCCCTGGCCGTGCAACGACACGAAGTACATCGTTCACTTCCCGGAATCGCGCGAAATCTGGAGCTTCGGCTCGGGCTACGGCGGCAACGCGCTGCTCGGCAAGAAATGCTTCGCGCTGCGCATTGCATCGACGATGGGCCGCGACGAAGGCTGGCTCGCCGAACACATGCTGATTCTCGGCGTGACCTCGCCGCAGGGCCGCAAGTATCACGTCGCGGCGGCGTTCCCATCGGCATGCGGCAAGACGAACTTCGCGATGCTGATCCCGCCGAGCGATCTGAACGGCTGGAAAGTGACGACCATCGGCGACGACATCGCGTGGATCAAGCCGGGCCGCGACGGGCGTCTCTACGCGATCAATCCGGAAGCGGGCTATTTCGGCGTCGCGCCGGGCACGAGCGAAAAGACCAACTTCAACGCGATGGCCACGTTGAAGGAGAACGTCATCTTCACGAACGTCGCGCTGACGGACGACGGCGACGTCTGGTGGGAAGGCATGACGGAAGCGCCGCCCGCGCATCTCATCGACTGGCAGGGCCGCGACTGGACGCCCGAGATCGCGAAGGAAACCGGCGCGAAAGCGGCGCATCCGAACGCGCGTTTCACTGCGCCGGCATCGCAATGTCCGTCGATCGACGCCGACTGGGAGAACCCCGCCGGCGTGCCGATCGACGCGTTCATCTTCGGCGGACGCCGCTCGAATACGGTGCCGCTCGTGACCGAAGCGCGCGACTGGAAGGAAGGCGTCTACATGGCCGCGACGATGGGCTCCGAAACCACGGCCGCCGCCGCGGGCCAGCAAGGCGTCGTGCGCCGCGACCCGTTCGCGATGCTGCCGTTCTGCGGCTACAACATGAGCGATTACTTCGGCCACTGGCTGAAGATGGGCGAACGCCTGCAGGCGGAAAACGCGAAGGCGCCGAAGTTCTTCTGCGTCAACTGGTTCCGCAAGGGCGGCGACGGCAAGTTCGTTTGGCCGGGCTTCGGCGAGAACATGCGCGTGCTGAACTGGATGATCGGGCGCATCGAAGGCACGGCGAGCGGCGAGGAACACGCATTCGGCATCTCGCCGCGTTACGAGGACATCGACTGGGGCGGGCTCGATTTCACGCGCGAGCAGTTCGAGCAGGTGATCTCGGTCAACGACGCCGCATGGCGCGCCGAACTCGCGCTCCACGACGAGTTGTTCACGAAACTGCAACAAGGGCTACCGGAAGCACTGCCGGAAGCCAAGGCGGACATGGAAAAGCGTCTCGCCGCCTGATCTTCTGCGCAGTGGACCGCCCGGCGCATCGCGCCGCCGGGCGCGTCGTGTCTTCTTTCTGTCGCTTTTTCGCACCGGAAGATGACCGAACGGTCATCTTTCTCCGCCGAACGCCTTTCTCTGACGAATTTTTTCGAAAAGTCCCGCGCTGCCCGCAACTTCTGCACGAATCGCCAAGTCCTAGGATAATTCTGAATTGCCTTGCAGCAGAATTTATAGCCGCCTGGCGGCAGGAGTTGTCCCATGGATCATTTGCAGTCGATGAGAGTGTTCGTCCGCGTCGCCGATCTCGGCAGTTTTGCCCGAGCCGCGAGCGCGATGGACATCTCGAACGCAGTGGCGACGCGGCATGTCGCGGATCTCGAAGGTCGCCTCGGCACGCGTCTGCTCAACCGCACCACGCGCAGTCTTTCGCTGACCGAATCCGGTCAGGTTTATCTGGAGCGCGCGCGCCAGATTCTCGACGAACTCGAAGATGTCGAGCAGATGGTCGTCGCGCGCAATCACGAGCCGCTCGGCTCGCTGCGAATCGTCGCGCCGGTCGTCTTCGGGCTGCACAATCTCGCGCCGGTGCTTCAGACCTACGCGCAGCGTTATCCGAAAGTCGTTCCGGATGTGACGCTCGTCGATCGTCAGGTCGATCTCGTCGAGGAAGGATTCGACGTCGGCATCGTGATCGCGCGGCAAGTGAAAAGCGCGAGCGTCGTGACGCGCCGCCTGACGACCGGCTGCATGACGGTCTGCGCGACGCCCGACTATCTGGAGAAGCACGGCACGCCGACGCGCCCCGAGCACTTGCTCGAGCATCCTTGCCTGAGTCTGCCGTCCGAATATTGGGGCGACGAGCGCGTGTTCACCGGTCCGGACGGCGAAGTGCGCGTGCGGCCGCAGAACGTCATCATCGCGAACAATACGGAAATGCTGCGGCAGTTCGCGCTGCTCGGCATGGGTATCGCGATTCTGCCGAGCTATCTGATCGGCAACGACATGAAGCGCGGGCAGCTCGTGCGGCTGCTCGGTGACTATCAGTTGCCGCAGGTCGAGATCAACGTCGCGTATCCGAGCCGGCGGCACTTGCCCGCGAAGGTGCGCACGTTCATCGATCACCTTGTCGAGCATTTCAGCCAGACGCCGAATCACCAGTTCGGCGAGCAATGGATTCGCGATGGCATCGGCAAGCCGGCGCCCGCCGCGAGCAGCGCGCAGGCGCACTACGAAGAGGCCGATGAACCCGAAGCGCCGCCGCCCGCGCCGCGTCCGCGATCGATGGACGGGGAACTGGGGCCGAAGCTGTCGAAGCCGTCGCGCACGCGCGGGCGCTTGCCGGCGGCGTCGCCTTTCTGAGCGGCGCGTTCGGCTTCGCGGTTCGCGCCAAGCCGTAACCGCTGGAACGAAAAAGCCCGCGAGTTTCTTCGCGGGCTTTTTTTCGTTCTGACAGCGCGTTCGCGGCGCGGCCGATCAGCCCGCCTTGCGCGCCGCCGTTTTCTTCGCCGCCGCCTTTTTCGCGGGCGCCTTCTTCGCGGCAACCGTCTTCGTCGCGGCCTTTGCGCGCGTGGTCTTGGCGGCCACGGCGACGTCGCTATCGCCTTCGTCGGCGCTGTCGTTCTGCGCTTCCGATGCCGCACCGCGCTTGACCGCCGCCGTCTTCGCGCCCGGCCTCGGCTCCTTCTTTTCGAATTCGAAGCCGATCTTGCCGTCCGGCTGCTTCACGAGAAACGCCTTGAAGTTCCGTCCGGTTCGCGACGACTTGAAGTTCGTCAGCAAGTCCGTGCGCCCTTCGTTCAGGAGCTTCTCCATCTGCTCGCGCGCGATTTCCTGCTGCAGGATGACCTTGCCCGAACGGAAATCACAGGTTTTCGGATTCGCGACGGAGTTCTCGCACACGAAGCTCATGCCATGCTCGAACACGCGCGACTGGCACTTCGGGCACGCGCCGACCGGCGTCTGCTCGGAGAAATCGGGCGGTTCGCCGTCTTCGCCGCCCGCGTCCTGACCGAAATCGAATTCGAGCTTGAAGTTCTTGATTTCGTCGTCGAAGGCGAGCTTCAGAATCGCCGAAAAAGGACGACCCATCTTGCTGCGGAATCCCGACAGCGGCCCGATCGTCTTTTCGCGCAGCAACTCCTCGACTTCCGGAATCTCGAACTGACGGCCGCCCGGAATCTTGGAAATGGAGAATTCGCACTTCGTGCACGCGAAGCGCCGATAGTTTTCCTTCACCTGCGCGCCGCAGTTCGGGCACGGCGTGGCGAGCGTCGCGTAGTCGCCGGGAATCGTGTCGGAATCGTATTCCTTCGCCCGCTTGACAATGGTTTGCGTCATGCGCGCGATTTCCTGCATGAACGCATCGCGATGCAGGTTGCCGCGCTCCATCTGCGAGAGCTTGTGCTCCCATTCGCCGGTCAACTCCGGCGCGGTCAGTTCCTCGACGCCCAGGCCGCGCAGAAGCGTCATCAACTGGAACGCCTTGGCGGTCGGAATCAGCTCGCGGCCTTCGCGCACCATGTACTTCTCGCCGAGCAGCCCTTCGATGATCGCGGCGCGTGTCGCTGGCGTGCCGAGGCCCTTCGCGGCCATCGCTTCGCGCAATTCTTCGTCTTCGACGAGCTTGCCCGCGCCTTCCATCGCGGAGAGCAGCGACGCCTCGTTGTAGCGCGCGGGCGGTTTCGTGACGAGGCCGTGCGCCTCGACCTTCTCGACATCCACCTTTTCGCCCTTCTGCACCGGCACGAGATTGCCTTCCTCGCCCGCCGCTTCGCGTCCGTAGATCTGCAGCCAGCCCGGCTCGACGAGCACCTTGCCTTCCGTCTTGAAATGATGCCCCGAGACTTCGGTGATGCGCGTCGTCACGAGATACTCCGCTGCCGGGAAGAACACCGCCAGGAAGCGCTTCACGACGAGGTCGTACAGCTTCTGCTCGGGCTCGGACAGCGACTTCGGCGCTTGCAGCGTCGGAATGATGGCGAAGTGGTCGCTGATCTTCGAGTTGTCGAAAATGCGCTTGTTCGGCTTCACCCAGCCCTTGTCCAGCACTTGCTTGGCAAACGGCAGGTAGTTGTTGCTCTCCTTGAGCATGGTCAGCGTTTCCTTGACCGTGCCCAGATAGTCTTCCGGCAGCGCGCGCGAATCGGTACGCGGGTAAGTGAGCACCTTGTGCTTTTCATACAGCGCCTGCGCGAGGCCGAGCGTGTTCTTCGCGGAGAACCCGAAGCGGCCGTTGGCTTCGCGCTGAAGGCTCGTCAAGTCGAAGAGCAGCGGCGACATTTGCGTGGACGGCTTCGATTCCTCCGTCACGCTGCCCGTCTTGCCGCGACACGCCGCGACGATGGATTCCGCCGCCGGCAGGCTCCACAGACGCGAGTCGCGTTGCTCGGGATCGTTCTCGACGCGCTTGAACTTCGGGTCGAACCAGCGGCCTTCGTAGATGCCTTTCGCCGCGACGAATTCGCCGCGCACTTCCCAATAGTCGCGCGGCACGAAGCGGCGGATTTTCTCCTCGCGTTCGACGACGATGGACAACGTTGGCGTCTGAACGCGGCCGACTGTCGTCAGAAAGAAACCGCCGCCCTTGCTGTTGAACGCGGTCATCGCGCGCGTGCCGTTGATGCCGACGAGCCAGTCCGCCTCCGAGCGGCAGCGCGCGGCATCCGCGAGCGGCTGCATGTCGGCGTCGCTGCGCAGGTGCGCGAAGCCTTCGCGGATGGCGGCCGGCGTCATCGACTGGAGCCAGAGGCGCTGCACCGGCTGCTTCGCCTTCGCGTGCTGCGCGATCAGACGGAAAATCAGCTCGCCCTCGCGCCCCGCGTCGCATGCGTTGATAAGCCGGTCGATGTCCTTGCGCTTCAGCAGCTTCGTGAGCACCTTCAGGCGCGCCTCGCTTTTCGCGATCGGATTCAGATCGAAGTGAGGCGGGATGACGGGCAGGTTCGCGAAGCTCCACTTGCCGCGCTTGACGTCGTATTCCTCCGGCGCGGCGATTTCAAGCAGGTGGCCGACCGCGGACGAGAGCACGTAATCGTCGCTCTCGTAGTACTCGTCATGCTTCGTGAAGCCGCCCAGCGCGCGCGCGATGTCGTTCGCGACGGAGGGCTTCTCGGCGATGATCAGGGCTTTGGACATGACTCAATATGGTTGGGTACGGGCAGCGGCCCCGTTTGGGCCGCTTTAACGTCCGCTTTATAGCACAGGCTTTGCGCCGTGCGCGCCGCGGCTGCGATAAGCACGCTCGCCCGATTGGCGCGTCGCAGACGTCTCGAAACCGGCTACGAACCGGAAATGCAGCGGTTTTGTCTACGCCGTAGCAAGCGCCGGACGCAGTTTCGGCGCGCCGGTCACGTTCGGCAGCGCGGTCAGGTCCATGAGCATCCGCTCTACGATCGACGCCTGCGGCAGCACCGTGCCGAAGAAGCGCGTCGCCGCGGAATCTTCGATCAGGATCGTCGGGAAGTTTTCGACATCGAGATCGTCGAAGCGATCCGCGTGGTTCTCGATATCGATCCAGGCGAAGCAGATGTCCGGATGCGCGGCCGCCAGCCTGTCGAAGCCCTCGCGGTATTCGCGGCAAGTGCCGCACCACTCGGCGCACAGGCACGCGACGAAGAGCGTCCCCGGCACGGCGATGCGCTCGGCGATTTCTTCGGCGTCGGTATCGAGGTTCAACGCGGACATGGGGTGTGCGCAATCCTTTCTTTGGCGAACTAGCGGCTCGTTTTCGGCTATCTGCGGCCGATTTTTCCGCGAATGTAGCACGTGGCGCGCTTACGAGCGCTCGAGCGCCGCGTACCGTCCGCCGGGCAGCGCCGTGAGCCGGCCGGCGAGTTCCAGTTCGAGCAGCGCGCCCTGCAGCGCCGCGCCGTCGAGATCGGTGCGCGCGGCGAGAATTTCAAGCGTCGCGGGCGCGTGGCCGAGCGCGGCCAGCACCGTTTCCGCATCCGCACCCGGCGCGGCTTCGGCGACGCTCGCGGACGCCCACGACGCGCTCGCCGGCCGAGGCTTGCCGCGCCTCGCCCGTGCGCCGGCGTGCGCAGCCGGAAAGCCAAATTCTTCGAGCACGTCTTCCGGCGTTTCGACGAGCTTCGCGCCCTGTTTGATGATGCGGTGACAACCCTGCGACAACGGCGCGTGAATGGAGCCGGGAATCGCGAAGACATCGCGCCCCATTTCGTTGGCGAGGCGCGCGGTAATGAGCGATCCGGAGCGCATCGCCGCCTCGACGATCAGCACGCCGCCCGACAGCCCGGCGATCAGCCGGTTGCGCTGCGGGAAATTCGCCGAGCGCGCAGGCGTGCCGAGCGGCCATTCCGACAGAATCGCGCCGTCGCGGGCGATGTCATGCGCGAGCGTATGGTTGTGCGCCGGATACACGAGGTCCGCGCCCGTGCCGATCACCGCAATCGTCCCGCCGCAGCCCTCCAGCGCGCCGCGATGCGCCGCCGCGTCGATGCCGAGCGCAAGCCCCGACACCACGGCCACGCCCGCCTCAGAGATCGCCCGCGCGAAGCGGCGCGCGTCTTCGGTGCCCTGCGGCGTGGCGTGCCGGCTGCCGACGATGGCGACCGCGCGCGACTGCAGCACGTCGAGCCGTCCTTTCGCGTAGAGCAGCGGCGGCGGATCGGGCATCGTGAGCAGCGCCTGCGGATAGTCGGCGTCGGCGAGCGTCAGCACGCGGTTGCCGGGCTCCGACGCCCATTCGCGCACGCGTTCAATATAGTGGTCAAACGCGGCGCCTTCGATATCGGCGGGCGGCGCGACGACGGCCTTCGCCGCGGCCTCGTCGGTGCATTGCGCGAGCGCGGCGAAGCTCTCCGCGAGCACTTCGAGCGGGCCGCCGAACGTCGCGAGCAGCGTGCGCAACGCGAGCGGACGCAGACCTTTGGCATGCGCGAGGCGCAGCCAGGCGCGCAGTTCGTCGGCGTCGCGCGCGCACGCGCCGGTTGCGGGAAGCGCCGACTCGGTCGGCAAGGTGGCGGTCGTCATGTTAAGATTTTTGGTCCCGAACAAATCAAGAATCGTCGCCTGGCCGCGCTTTCGGCCCGTAGCGACGCTGTCTGCCGCTTGCCGGCGGCGTTGAATCCGGTGGATTCACCCGCATATCTTCGGCATGCCGCCAGCCACCCGCAACCTGGCCGAATGGCCGACTTCACACGCGTCGCGGCGCGCGTAGACAATCCGAATCATGGCTCTGCTCAAGATACTCAACTACCCGGACAAACGGCTCAACAAGGTGGCGAAGCCCGTCGCCGTGGTGGACGACCGCATCCGCAAGCTCGTGGCGGACATGGCCGAGACCATGTACGCGGCGCCGGGGGTCGGTCTCGCGGCGACGCAGGTGGACGTGCACGAGCGCGTGATCGTCATCGACGTGTCGGACGCGCATAACGAACTGATGGTCTTCATCAATCCGGAGATCGTCTGGGCGAGCGAAGTCAGGAAGGACTGGGAAGAGGGCTGTTTGTCGGTGCCTGGCATCTACGATGTCGTCGAGCGGCCGGACAAGGTGCGCGTGAAGGCGCTGAACGAAAAGGGCGAGCCGTTCGAGATCGACTGCGACGGGCTGCTCGCCGTGTGCATCCAGCACGAGATCGATCACCTGGACGGGCATGTGTTCGTCGAATACCTGTCGGCGCTGAAGCAGACGCGCATTCGCGGCAAGATGAAAAAGCTCGAAAAAGCGCTCTGAGCGGCGGTACGATTCAGGTTTTTGCAGGCGCGCCACAAACGGCGCTTTGATCGATGACTCAATCGCTGCGTGTCGTTTTCGCCGGTACGCCTGAATTCGCCGCCGCCGCGCTCGCGGCCATCCATGCGGCAGGCTTTTCCGTTCCCCTCGTCCTCACGCAGCCCGACCGCCCGGCCGGGCGCGGCATGAAACTGACCGCGAGTCCGGTCAAGCGCTTCGCGCTCGAGCAGGGCCTCGCCGTCGCGCAGCCGACATCGCTGCGGCGCGCGGGCAAATATCCGCAGGAAGCGGCCGACGCCATCGAACAGTTGGGCGCCACGCCGCACGATGTGATGGTGGTCGCCGCCTACGGCCTGATCCTGCCGCAGGAAGTGCTCGACATTCCGCCGCGCGGCGCCATCAATATTCACGCGTCGCTGCTGCCGCGCTGGCGCGGGGCCGCGCCGATTCATCGCGCGATCGAAGCGGGCGACGCGCAAACCGGCATCACGCTGATGCAAATGGATGCCGGCCTCGACACCGGCGCGATGATCCGCGAGGCGCGCACGCCCATTAATCCCGACGACACGACCGCAACGCTCCACGATCGTCTCGCGCATATGGGCGCGGGACTGATCGTCGGCGCGCTGCGCGATCTGCAACGCGACGGCACGCTCGCGTCCACCCCGCAGCCCGAAGAAGGCGCCACTTACGCGGAGAAGATTGCCAAGCACGAGGCGGCGCTCGACTGGCGCCGCCCGGCGGAAGAACTCGCGCGGCAAGTGCGCGCGTTCGATCCGTTCCCCGGCGCGTTCGGCACGCTGGACACCGCCGCGATCAAGATCTGGGCGGCACAGGCCGTCGATGGCGCGGGCGAGCCGGGCGTCATCGCCGATGTTTCGCCGGACGGCATCGTCGTGAATTGCGGCACGGGCGCGCTTCGCCTGACGCAGCTTCAGAAGCCGGGCGGCAAGCGCTTGCCGGTGCGCGAGTTTCTCGCGGGCGCGGGCGTATCCAGAGGACAGCGATTCGCCGTTCCGGACCACGCGCCCGGCATAGAATAAAGTCGCTCACGCTCAACGGAGTCCGCAATGCTCGGCATCACCGGTTTCGCCTTCTTTCTCGTCGCCGTCTTTCTGCTGAACGTCACGCCCGGTCCCGACACCGCGTATATCGTCGGGCGCAGCGTCGCGCAGGGACGCGGCGCGGGCATCGTCTCGGCGCTCGGCATCTCGGCGGGCTGCATCGTGCATACGCTCGCTTGCGCCTTCGGCCTCACGGCCATTCTCGCGGCATCGGCGACGGCGTTCACCGTCGTCAAGATCGCCGGCGCGATGTATCTGATCTACCTCGGCGTGCGGCTCGTCTTCGCGAAAGACGACGCGGCGAGCGAGGCGGCATCGGCGCAAGCGAGCGCGAAGTCCGCGCCGAAGTCGCTGCGCCAGCTCTTCACGCAAGGGTTCGTCACCAACGTGCTGAACCCGAAAGTCGTGCTCTTCTTCGTCTCGTTCTTCCCGCAGTTCGTCGCCGCCGACAGTCCGCACAAAACCCTCGCGTTCCTCACGCTCGGCCTCGTGTTCATCGCGATGAGCACGGTCTGGAACAGCTTCGTCGCGTGGATCGCGGGCAGCGTCACTGAGCGTTTCTCGGGCAAGCCTGGCGTGAAAAAGTGGCTGGATCGCGGCGTGGGCAGCGCGTTCGTCGGCCTCGGCATCAAACTGGCGACATCGCACAGATAGTTGAATTATTCGCGGACGCCCCTATCTAACGTTTTGCTTACAATGGCCGTCCCGGTCGATACCGCCGGGACCACCGCGCGAAGTGCGCACCGTATTCAGGGAGAGGGAGCACCGCATATGTTCAACTGGGTCAAAACCGCGATGCTGATGGCAGCGATCACGGCCCTTTTCGTCGTGATCGGCGGGATGATCGGCGGCTCGAAAGGCATGATGCTCGCGCTGATCGTCGCGCTCGGCATGAATTTCTTCTCGTACTGGTTCTCGGACAAGATGGTCCTGCGCATGTACAACGCGCAGGAAGTCGATGAAACCACCGCGCCGCAGTTCTATCGCATGGTGCGCGAACTCGCCACGCGCGCGCAATTGCCGATGCCGCGCGTCTATCTCATCAACGAAGACGCGCCGAACGCGTTCGCCACGGGCCGCAATCCGGAACACGCGGCGGTCGCGGCGACCACCGGGATTCTGCGCGTGCTGTCCGAGCGCGAAATGCGCGGCGTGATGGCGCATGAACTTGCGCACGTGAAGCATCGCGACATCCTCATTTCGACCATCTCGGCAACGATGGCCGGCGCAATCTCCGCGCTCGCGAACTTCGCGATGTTCTTCGGCGGACGCGATGAAGAAGGCCGCCCGGCCAACCCGATCGCCAGCATCGCCGTTGCGATTCTCGCGCCGATCGCGGGCGCGATGATCCAGATGGCGATTTCCCGCGCGCGCGAATTCGAGGCGGACCGCGGCGGCGCGGCGATTTCGGGCGATCCGCAAGCGCTCGCGAGCGCGCTCGAGAAAATTCACGCGTATGCGTCGGGCGTGCCGTTCCCGGCAGCGGAAGCGCATCCGGCCACCGCGCAGATGATGATCATGAATCCGCTCTCCGGCGGCGGCATCGCCAATCTGTTCTCGACGCACCCGTCCACCGAAGAGCGCGTCGCGCGTCTCATGGAAATGGCGCGCACCGGGCGCATCTGAACGCAAGCGTCTTCGCGGCGCGTTGCACGAGAGGCCGCTCCGGGCGTATGGGAGCGGCCTTTTTTCGCTGATGGAACCGCTCGGCGCACGAACCGGGCGCATTTGCCGCGCACGTTACAATCGTCGTTTGCACGCGTGCGCAAGCCGCAGAACTCCCGCATCCGACATGACCGACAAGCCTTCCCGGCGACACGCCGCCGCGCATCAGCCGTCGCGCGCCGCATCGCGCATGAGCACGCTGCATCTCGCGCCCGACTCGCTCGCGTTCGCGCTCGATGGCGCGGCCCAGGCCGTCGGCGCCGTGCGCGCCGGCTCGGCCTTGCCCGCCGCCATTCAGACGGTCGTCGCAACGGCTGGGCACGCCGCGGCGCGCGGGGCGATTCAGGACATCGCGTATCGCGCGATGCGCCGCCTCGCGCTCGCCGATGCGCTCCTGCACAAGCTCGTGCGCAAGGCGCCGCCGCCCTACGTCGGCAACGTGCTGACGTGCGCGTTCGCCCTCCTCACAGACGACGAAGCCCACGCCGCGTATGCGCCGTTCACCGTGGTCGATCAGGCGGTGAGCGCGATCGCCGCGCGGCGCGAGTTCGCGTTCGCGAAAGGGCTCGTGAACGCGGTGCTGCGCAACTTCCTGCGCGAGCGCGATTCGCTCGTCGCGGAAGCGTCGCAAAGCCCGGTCGCGCGATGGAACTATCCGCAATGGTGGATCGATTCGGTCGAGCGCGCTCAGCCCGATGCATGGCAGCGCATTCTCGAAGCGGGCAACGTTCAGGGTCCGCTCACGTTGCGCGTGAACGCGCGGCACACGACTGTCGACGCCTATCTGGACGTTCTGAAGGCCGCGCACATTGAGGCTCAAGCCGCTGGCGCGCAGGCGGTGCGGCTTAAAACGCCGATGCCCGTCGATCGCATTCCCGGCTTCGCGCAAGGCGTCGTCTCCGTGCAGGACGCGGGCGCGCAGCTCGCGGCGCAATCGCTGAATCTTCGCGACGGCATGCGCGTGCTCGACGCGTGCGCCGCGCCCGGCGGCAAGACGGGCCACATTCTCGAACTGGCGGATGTCGAACTCGTCGCGCTCGAAAGCGACGCGGACCGCGCGGGCCGCATCGCGCAGAACCTGGAGCGTCTGAAGCTGCAAGCGCATATCCGTATCGGCGATGCAGGCGATCCGTCGCAATGGTTCGACGGCGCGCCGTTCGATCGCATTCTCGCGGACGTGCCATGTTCGGCGTCGGGCATCGTGCGGCGGCATCCGGACATCCGCTGGCTGCGCCGGTCGTCGGATATCGCGGCGCTCGTCGCGGAGCAACGGCGCATTCTCGCGGCGCTGTGGCCGCTTGTGGCGCCGGGCGGCGAACTGCTCTACGTGACGTGCTCGATCTTTCCCGAAGAGGGCGAAGACCAAGCGCGCTGGTTTGGAGCGTCGCATGAAGATGCGGTACGATTGGACGCGCCGGGGCAATTGCTGCCGACAGCGGCGCGCGCGAGCGCCGGTGCGGTCGAGAATTCACCGGACGGTACAAATGTCGAACGCTCCGCTTCCGGCGAGGACGGGAAAACGGAACCCTTCGCGGATCACGACGGATTCTTCTACGCGCGCTTTCAGAAACGGTGACGATCAAACGCTTTTTTCCGCTTCGGCTCGCGGCCGTCATCTGGACTGCGCTGGCGCTCTGGCTGAGTTTCGCCGCGGCCAGTCCCGCGTTTGCCGAGACGATCTCCGTGCAGCGCGCGTCATTGCAGGCGGACAACAACGGCTGGAGTCTGGATGCGCACTTCGACTTCGATCTCAACAGCAGTCTCGAAGAAGCCGTGAACCGCAGCGTGCCGCTTTACTTCACCATCGACTTCGCGTTGTCGCGGCCGCGCTGGTACTGGTTCGACGAAGAGCCGGTCAACGTGTCGCAAAGCATCCGTCTCTCGTATCAGCCGCTCACGAACGAATACCGCGTATCGACGGGCGGCTTGCAGTTGCGCTTCGCATCGCTCAACGAAGCGCTCGCCGTCATCAAGCATGTGACGTCGTGGCATGTCATCGACCGCAATCAGGTCCATGCGGGCGAGACGTATAACGCATCGGTGCGCATGCAGCTCGACATCGCGCTGATGCCCAAGCCGTTCCAGATCGACGCGGTCAACAACCGCGACTGGAACTTGTCCTCGGACTGGAAGCGATTCACCTTTACGGCGGCAGAACGTGCGAAATAGATTTCGGCGCGGCCGCACCGACATGAAGAGTTTTGTCGTCCGGTTGCTGGTCGCCACAGTTGCGCTCACGGCGGTCCTCTTGCTCGTGATGCTGGCGCTCGCGAGCGCGAACACCGAGTTCTTCGACCGCTACTACGGCTGGCTGTACGCCGCGAACGTCGCGGTGGCGCTCATTTTCATGCTGATCGTGGTCAGCCTCACGCTCATCATCGTGTCGCGCGTGCGGCAAGGGCGCTTCGGCACGCGGCTGCTCGCGAAGCTCGCGCTCATCTTCGCGCTCGTCGGCGTGGTGCCGGGCGCGATCATTTACATCGTGTCGTATCAGTTCGTGTCGCGCAGCATCGAATCGTGGTTCGACGTGAATGTCGAGACCGCGCTCACGTCCGGGCTGACGCTCGGGCGCGGCATGCTTCAAACGTCGCTCGCGGACTTCAGGAACCGCGGCCGTCAGATGAGCGAGCAGCTTGCGAGCGCGGATCCGTCGAGCCTCACGCTCACGCTGTTGCGCCTGCGCGATCAATTCGGCGTTCAGGACGCCGTCGTGTTCGAGCGTCCGCGCGATCAATACAATCGCGATGACCTGAGCGCCGGCGGCGCGTCGCTGCGCGTGCCCGGCTTGCGGACCATCGCGCAGGCGTCGGGCAATTACTACGCGCTCCTGCCCGAAAACGAGCCGACTGGCGCGATGCTGAAAGAGGCGCAGGATCATCCGTTCGGCGCGATAGAAGGCGAAATCGACGGCGATCCGAAATCGACCGGGCCGAAGGGCGCGCTGCGTCTGCGCGTCGTCACGAAGATTCCCGATCCCATCAACACGACCGAATTCCAGCACGTCGACCGCTTCCTGCAGATCGAGCAGCCGGTGAGTCAGGAACTCGCGCGCAACGCGGACGCGGTGCAGCGCGCGTATCGCGAGTATCAGGAAAAGCGGCTCGGGCGCACCGGCTTGCGCAAGATGTACATCGGCACGCTGACGCTCGCGCTTTTCCTCGCCACGTTCATCGCGATGATGCTCGCGCTCGCGCTCGGCAATCAGCTCGCGCGCCCGCTCTTTCTGCTCGCGCAAGGCACGAAGGAAGTGGCGGAAGGCGACTACACGCCCAAGCGCGAAATCAATTCGCGCGATGAACTCGGCTTTCTCACGCAGTCCTTCAACGCGATGACGCGCCAGCTTTCCGAAGCGCGCGCGGCGGTGGAGAACAACCGCATCGCGCTGGAACATTCGAAGGCGTATCTCGAAAGCATTCTCGCGAACCTCACGGCGGGCGTGTTCGTGTTCGACCGCCAGTTCCGCCTCGCCACCGCGAATCGCGGCGCGGAGCGCATCTTCCGCCAGCCGTTCGGCGCGCTGCTCAGTCAGCCGCTCGATCAGATCGACGTCCTCGGCGAATTCGGCGCGACGGTGAAAAAGGCGTTCGCGGAGCGCGACGCGGCGGCCATCGGCAGCGGTCGTCCGGCGGGCGATCGCGGGCACTGGCAGCAGCAGGTCGCCGTCACGGTGCCTGGCGAAAACGATCCGCTGACGCTTCTCGTGCGCGGCACGCAACTTCTGAGCGCCACTGAAAGCGACACGGAAGACGCGGAGACGACCGGCTATGTCGTCGTCTTCGACGATATCTCGGACGTCATCTCCGCGCAGCGTTCGGTTGCGTGGGGCGAAGTCGCGCGGCGGCTCGCGCACGAAATCAAGAATCCGCTTACGCCCATTCAGCTTTCCGCCGAGCGCCTGCAAATGAAGCTCGCCGACAAGCTGGCTCCGCAGGACGCCGAAGTGCTCAAGCGCGCGTCGACCACCATCGTCAATCAGGTTCAGGCGATGAAGCACATGGTCGACGATTTCCGCGAATACGCGCGCACGCCGCCCGCCGTGCTCGGCAATCTGCAACTGAACGATCTGGTCGCGGAAGTGCTGACGCTTTACGGCATAGAAGAAGGCAAGAGCCCGATCAAGGTCGATCTCGCGAAGCTGCCCGTGATTCGCGGCGACGCGACGCAGATTCGCCAGGTCATTCACAACCTGCTGCAGAACGCGCAGGACGCCGTCGCCGATGTCCCCGAGCCGCGCGTGGTGCTCGAAACGAGAACAGTAGAATATGGCGAGCCCGATGCCTCGGGTCATGCGCGCGTCGCGGTTCGGCTGAGCGTATCGGACAACGGCGCGGGCTTTCCGGCGCGCATCCTGTCGCGTGCGTTCGAGCCTTACGTGACAACGAAGGCAAAGGGCACGGGTCTGGGACTTGCAACGGTGAAGAAGATCGTCGACGAGCATGGCGCGCGCATCGACATTCGCAACCGGTCTCGAACGGGCGATGTCGTGGAAGGCGCGCAAATCTCGATTCTGTTTCTTCAACTCGCGCAAGCCACCGCCGCCGATGGCGCAACGCCTTCATCCGCAGCGGCCGCGAAACACGGAACGACAAAAGCAACAGTGCAGACAAGGGCAGCTTAAATGGCAACCATCCTGGTGGTAGACGATGAAATGGGGATCCGGGAACTGCTCTCCGAGATCCTGAGCGACGAGGGACATGTGGTGGACGTGGCGGAGAACGCGCAGCATGCGCGCGAGTACCGCTTGCAGCAGACACCGGATCTCGTGCTGCTCGACATCTGGATGCCCGACACCGATGGCGTGACGCTTCTGAAGGAGTGGGCCGCGCAGGGCAAGCTGACGATGCCCGTCATCATGATGTCGGGGCACGCGACCATCGATACGGCGGTCGAGGCGACGAAGATCGGCGCGCTCAATTTCCTCGAAAAGCCGATCGCGCTGCAAAAGCTCCTGAAGGCCGTCGAGCAGGGACTCGCGCACGGAACGGCTGCGCCGGCCATCGCGGCGGCGACGAAGCCGCCGGTGAACGCGGGCGCATCGGGCGTGGCGATCGCGGCGGCGCTGCCCACGGCATCGGCGCTCAATGCTTCGTCCACCGATGCGCACGCGAGCGGCGCGGCGCAGACTCAGGCAGGGCAGACGGCGTCGATCTCCTTCGACATTCCACTGCGCGATGCCCGCGATGCGTTCGAACGCGCGTACTTCGAGTATCACCTGGCGCGCGAGAACGGCAGCATGACGCGCGTCGCGGAGAAGACGGGACTGGAGCGCACGCACTTGTACCGCAAGCTCAAGCAGCTTGGCGTCGATCTCGGAAAGAACAAGAGCGAAGTGTGAACTGCTCGGGTAGCCGGATTTGGACGAGATCGATAAAAATCCGGCTAAAGGCTTGAGCCGCGTGCATGACTCTGCTATAGTTTCACCTCTTCGTTGGCCCGGTAGCTCAGTTGGTAGAGCAGCGGATTGAAAATCCGCGTGTCGATGGTTCGATTCCGTCCCAGGCCACCAGAATGCAAGAAGCCCGAGAGTGTCATCACTCTCGGGCTTTTTCATTTCCGGCGAGCGGTTTGCGCTTCGCTTCGAGCAAAACGGGGCGTCGAATGACGCCTCGTTTTCTCTTCTCCAGGCGGCTGCCGCTTAAAGCACGTAGCGCGACAAATCCTCGTCCTGCGCCACTTCGCCCAGCGCGCGGTCGACATACGCAGCGTCGATCTTCACCGGCTCGCCAGCGTGGTTGCCCGCCGCGAACGACACTTCTTCCAGCAGCTTTTCGATCACCGTATAAAGCCGCCGCGCGCCGATGTTCTCCGTCTTCTCGTTCACCGAAAACGCGATTTCGGCGAGGCGGCGGATGCCGTCATCGGCGAAGTCGAGTTCCACGTCTTCGGTGGCGAGCAGCGCCTTGTACTGCTTGACGAGGCTCGCATCGGTCGAATTCAGGATCGATTCAAAGTCCTGCACGGAGAGCGAGTCCAGTTCCACGCGAATCGGAAAGCGCCCTTGCAGTTCGGGAATGAGGTCGCTCGGCTTCGCGAGATGGAACGCGCCGCTCGCGATGAACAGGATGTGATCCGTCTTGATCATCCCGTATTTCGTGTTGATGGTCGTGCCTTCCACGAGCGGCAGCAGATCGCGCTGCACGCCCGCGCGCGACACTTCCGCGCCGCCCACTTCGCTGCGCGACGCGATCTTGTCGATCTCGTCCAGAAACACGATGCCGTTCTGCTCCACGTTCTGCACGGCCTTGCTCTTGACCTCTTCGTCGTTGAGCATCTTGCCGGCTTCTTCGTCCGTGAGCAGTTTCAGCGCTTCCTTCACTTTCACCTTGCGGCGCGTCTTCTTGCCGCCGCCGATGTTCGCGAACATCGAGCGAATCTGCTCGGTCATGTCTTCCATGCCCGGCGGCCCCATGATGTCCATGCCGGCTTGCGGCACCTCGACATCCAGCTCGATGTCCTTGTCGTCGAGCGCGCCTTCGCGCAGGCGCTTGCGGAAAGTCTGACGCGTCGCGTTGTTGCTGTCGTCCTGCGTGTCGGCCGCGCCGAAACCGACCGGGCGCGCGCTCGGCAGCAGAATGTCGAGGATGCGGTCTTCCGCGCGGTCCTCGGCTTTGGTGCGCACTTTCTTCATCTCGGCTTCGCGCGTCTGCTTGACCGAGATTTCGATCAGATCGCGCACGATGCTGTCCACATCGCGGCCCACGTAGCCCACTTCCGTGAACTTCGTCGCTTCGATTTTGATGAACGGCGCGTCCGCGAGCTTGGCAAGCCGACGCGCGATTTCCGTCTTGCCGACGCCAGTCGGCCCGATCATCAGAATGTTCTTCGGCGTGATTTCCTGGCGCAGCGGCTCGGCCACTTGCTGACGGCGCCAGCGGTTGCGCAGCGCGACCGCAACGGCCTTCTTCGCGCGGCCCTGTCCGATGATGTGCTTGTCGAGTTCGGAGACGATTTCTGAGGGAGTCATGGTGGTCATCGCCGGTTTCCTTTATTCGATCGTCTCGATGACGCGATTGTGGTTGGTGTAGATGCACATGTCGCCGGCGATGGCCAGCGCCTTTTCGACGATGTCGCGCGGCGAAAGCTCGGTGTTTTCCGCGAGCGCCTGCGCAGCGGCTTGCGCATACGCGCCGCCCGAGCCGATGGCGCAAATGCCGTTTTCGGGATCGAGCACGTCGCCGTTGCCGGTGATGACGAGCGTGGCGTGCGCGTCGGCGGCGATCAGCATCGCTTCGAGCCGGCGCAGCATGCGGTCGGTGCGCCAGTCCTTCGCGAGTTCAACGGCCGCGCGCGTCAGATTGCCCTGATGCTTTTCCAGCTTCGCCTCGAAGCGGTCGAGCAGCGAGAACGCGTCGGCGGTGCCGCCGGCGAATCCGACCAGCACCTTGCCGCCATAGATGCGGCGCACTTTCTTCGCGCCGCCCTTCATGACGATGTTGCCGAGCGTCACCTGACCATCGCCGCCTAACGCGACTTTGCCGCCGCGTCGCACGGAGACGATGGTCGTGCCGTGAAATTGTTCCATGTGCGTTCCTTAACGAGACCAGAGAGCGCGCGCGGCGTCGAAAGCGACAAGCCGCGCGCAGTCGAGAATTCGATGGGATGCACGGCGCGGGGTTCCGGGCAGTGAAACTGCTCCGAACGATGGCGCCGCGCGCGCGCCTTCGCGTTGCGCGGGCGCGTCGGGATCATTTTAGGGCGGGGCGTGGTTTATCAAGTGCGCGCGCCGCATGAGCGCGATTTCGTCGGCACAAACAAAAAGGCACACGATCGACGTGTGCCTTTCTATGGCGATTCCCCGGCTTGCAGCTTTTCGCGGCGGCGCGATTCCCGTTGCGGGCGGTCCCGCGACGTTCCCGGCGCGGCGCGCGCTTCAGTCGCCGAAGAGCTTCTGGCGCAGTTCGCGGCGCTCTTGCGCTTCGAGCGACAGCGTGGCGGTCGGGCGCGCGAGCAGGCGCGGAATGCCGATCGGCTCGCCGGTTTCCTCGCACCAGCCGTAGTCGCCCGACTCGATGCGCGCGAGCGACTGCTGCACCTTCTTCAGGAGCTTGCGCTCGCGATCGCGCGTGCGCAGTTCCAGTGCATGCTCTTCCTCGATGGTCGCGCGGTCCGCCGGGTCCGGCACGATCACCGTCTCCCGCAGATTCTCCGTCGTCTGGCCGGCATTCTTGAGAATGTCCGCTTGCAACTGCTCGAGCCGGTTCTTGAAGAAGGCGAGTTGTTCCTCGTTCATGTAGTCCTTCTCGCTCATCTTCAGGATTTCGGCTTCGGTCAAGAGTTTCGTTGTCATCTGCTTGCTTCTTCAATGTAGGGCGATGTCTTCGCAACGCCCGCACTTGCGTTACCCGCATGCATGCAGCGTTTTGGCATCACGCGACACTCGATGCGGGACCGAACTCCTCTGGAAACCGATATTGGATGTTCCTCCGAAAACGAGGCATTTGCATGGCCCTTTCCGGTCCGCGGCGCGCTGTCTTTCTTGGCCCTCCCCGGCCAGCCGAGACATCGTCCGACGGGACATCCCTTCTCCTGACATCCGACGGCAAAACGCCCGAAGACACGCGCCGAACGGATCTGCCCTTCTCCAGTGGGGCTGTATTGTAACTGAACCGCAATTTCCGACTAAACCTACGGAAAACCCTGTCAAAAACTGTCGGAATTTCCAAAAATATAACGCCTGAACGTACAAAAAGCGATGTCGATTCGTGGGCGCGATTACACATCGGAAACGAAAGTCACACGAAAAACGCCGCACGCGAAATTCGCGGCGGCGTTGCGTCGTGATTCGTGTTATTCGGGCTGCACGTGCCGTCGCGCCCGCGCGGCATCGCAGTCGTAGCGAAATGCGTGCCGCGCCTTACTTCACGAGACAGGCGTCGAGGCCGTCGGTAATCAGGTCCTTCGGTAATTCGATACCGATGAACACCATCTTGCTGTTCTTCTTTTCGACCGGCATCCACTTGCTCGCGAGGTCGCTGCCCATCATCTGATGCACGCCCTGGAACACGACTTTGCGATCGACGCCCTTCATATAAAGCACGCCCTTGTAGCGCAAGAGCCGCTCGCCATAAATCTGCAGAATGCCGCCCAGAAAGTCTTCGAGGCGATTCGGGTCGAACGGCTTCTCGCTGCGATACACGAACGACTTGATCTTGTCGTCGTGATGCGCGTGATGATGATGGTGATGTTCGTGATCGTGGCTGTGATCGTGACCGCACGTCGAATGATCGTGGTCATGGTCATGCGCGTGGTCATGCGCGTGGTCATGCTCGTCTTCCGCGAGGAAATCCGGATCGATTTCCAGCTTCGAATTCAGATTGAAGCCGCGCAGGTCGAAGATTTCCTTGATGTCCGCTTCGCCGAAATTGACCGTGCGGATCGCCGCGCGCGGGTTCATGTGCAGCAGGCGATGCTTGAGCGCCTCGAGCGCATCGGCGTCGACAAGATCGGATTTCGTGATGAACAGGCGATCCGCGAAACCGACCTGACGCTGCACGACTTCGTGCTGGTCGAGCTGCGCGTTGGCGTGCTTGGCATCGACGAGCGTGATGATCGCGTCGAGCAGGAATTCGTCGGCGACCGTGTTATCCATGAAGAACGTCTGCGCGACCGGACCCGGATTCGCAAGCCCGGTGGTTTCGATCACCACGCGGTCGAAGTCGAGCGTGCCGGCCTTCTTGCGGTTCGCGAGGTCTTCCAGCGCGCGCGCGAGATCGCCGCGAATCGTGCAGCAGATGCAGCCGTTGCTCATCTGGATGATCTGCTCGTTCGTCTCCTGCACGAGAATCTCGTTGTCGATGTTCTCTTCGCCGAACTCGTTCTCGATCACGGCGATCTTCATGCCGTGCTTTTCGTTCAGGATGCGCTTGAGCAGCGTGGTTTTGCCGCTGCCCAGAAAGCCGGTCAGGATGGTTACGGGGATCATGTCGCCAGAGTCCTTGTCAATGTTCGGGAGATGCGCGGGCCGCTGCATCGAATCGACTATTGAAACATATTTGCGAAGCAGACGCCGTTGCGGGCCGCGTGTCGCGCGTAGTTTGAGACGGCTTACGCGATTTGCAACAGCAGGCCCTTGAGGTACTCGCCTTCCGGAAACGCGGTGAGCAGTGGATGATCGACGCCCGCGCCGAGCCGCTTGAGAATGCGCGCATCGACGCGGGCATCGGCGGCTGCGCCCGCGACAATCTTCTGAAACAGGTCCGCATCGATCGCGCCCGAACACGAATATGTGAAAAGCAGGCCGCCCGGACGCAGCAGCTTGAAGCCGCTCAGGTTGATGTCCTTGTACGCGCGCGCGGCGCGGTCCACGGTTTCGCGCGACGGCGCGAACTTCGGCGGATCCAGCACGATCAGGTCGAAGCGCTGGCCGTCGTCATACAGACGGCGAAGCGTCTTGAACGCGTCGGCGTCGAGCCATTCGGCCTTCTGCGCGTCGAAACCGTTCGCCTTCACGTTCTCGCGCGCGAGCGCGAGCGCCTCGCCCGACGAATCCACCGAAACCACGCGCGCCGCGCCGCCCTTGAGCGCCGCGAGCGAAAAGCCGCCCGTGTAGCAGAAGCAGTTCAGCACCTCGCGGCCTTGCGCGTTCTGCGCGACGAACGCGCGGTTGTCGCGCTGGTCGACGTAAAAGCCGGTCTTGTGGCCGTGCCGCACATCGACGTGATACCGCACGCCGCTTTCGTCGACGATAAACGTCTCGGGCGGCGGATCGCCCGCCAGCACGCCGGTCGTCTGCTCCAGCCCTTCCTTCTGGCGAATCGACACGTCCGAGCGTTCATACACGTTCGGGCAGCCAGTCGCGGCGACAAGCGCATCGACGATCGCGGGCTTCCACGCTTCGACGCCTGTCGCCATGAACTGACAGACGAGCTGCGCGTGTGCGCCATCGTCGGCGACGTAGTAATCGACGATCAAACCCGGCAGACCGTCCGCCTCGCCGAATATGAGCCGCGTCGCGCCGGTGTCGCGAACCATCGTCTGCCGATGCGCGACCGCGCGCTGCACGCGTCGCTTGAAAAAGGCGTGATCGACGGGCTCGGCTTCGTCGAAGGTCCAGACGCGCGCGCGAATCTGCGAATGCGGGCTGTACGACGCGCGCGCGAGAAAGCGGCCGTCGGCGGCGCGCACCGTGACCGTCGCGCCGGACGCGGGATTGCCGTCGATGCGCGCGATGGCGTTCGCATAAATCCACGGGTGACGGCGAACGAGCGATCTGTCCTTCGCCGGTTTGAGGGTGATGGTGTTCATTGCGGTTGTCGGAGCGGCGCGCGGCGCCGCGTGTTAGTCGCGCTTTTTCGCGCGCGGATGCGCCGAGTCGTAGACGCGAGCGAGATGCTGAAAATCGAGCGACGTATAGATCTGCGTCGCGGTGATGCTCGCATGGCCGAGCAGTTCCTGCACCGCGCGCAGGTCGCCGCTCGACTGCAGGACGTGCGTGGCGAACGAGTGCCGCAGTACGTGCGGATGCACGTTCGCCGGAATGCCGGCCATGAGCGCCATGCGCTTGACGCGCTCGCGCACGACGCCCGGCGACATGCGGTTGCCGCGCACGGAGAGAAAGAGCGCGTGCGGGTCGAGCTTGACGAACTGCGCGCGCACGTCGATCCAGGCGCGCAGCGCATCGATTGCCTTGCGGCCGACCGGCACGCGGCGAACGCGCTTGCCTTTGCCGAGCACGGTAACTTCGGCGCTGTCGAGGTCGAGCCAACTGATGGAGCTTTCGACGTGGCGAACGTCGAGGCTCACGAGTTCCGACAGCCGCAAGCCCGACGAGTAGAACAGCTCCAGAATCGCGTGATCGCGCAGCGCCTCGGGCGAGCCGGACTGCGGCGCGTCCATGAGCGTCATGGCGTCGTCGACGGAAAGCGCCTTCGGCAGCGTTCTCTCGCGCTTGGGCGCGCGCACGGTCGCGACGGGATTCGCGGGCATGTCGACGCGCTCCGCCAGCCATCGATAAAACGCGCGCCACGCCGACAGCCGATGCGCGATGGAGCGCGGCGACAAGCCCGCCGCATGCGCGCGCACGACGGCGCCGCGGATGTCGGTGGCAGTCAGCGTTTCCAGCGCGCGGCCCTTGGCGAGCGCGCGCAGTTCGCCGAGTTCGTAGGTGTAGCCGCGCAACGTGTGCTCGGACAGACGCCGTTCGTGTTCCAGCATCGCGAGATAGGTGACGATGTGATCGGCGGCGTTCATGTCTTTTGGGCTGAGTCGGCTCAGTTCGGCAGCAGGCGGCTCAACGCGGCGCTCGCGAGAACGCCGATTTGCGCGAGAAAGTCCGTCGCCATGCCGTCGTGGAAGCGGCGCGCATCGGGCGATCCCATCACGAGCAGACCGAACGGCGGCGCATCCGGTCCCGCTTGCGGGTCGCGCAACGCGACGAGCGCGATCGACTGGACGCCGCGCTCCGCCGATGCGCTGTCGTGCGCGCCGCTCGTCGCCGAGGCCGAATTCGGCGCGCCGAGCCACTGCGCCGCGGCAAAGCCGCTGTTCGCGCCGCAATACGGCGCGTCGAGACTGCCCGCGAAGATGCGCACTTCCTCGCCGACGTGACGCGCGAAATCCGCCTGGCGATACGATTCATCGACGTCCCACATGCGCAGCGCGGCGTGCGGCACGTCGAAGACTTCGCACAGGCCGCGGCTGATGGTCGACGGCAGCGCGTAGGGATCGCGCTGGCCGATCACGCGCACGGTCCAGCGGTTGAACTTCGCAGAGATGCTGTCGTTTTCGTGACCGTAGCGCAGGAGCTCGGCGAGACGGCGTTCGAGCTGCTTGTTCTTGTCGCGCAGCATTTCCATCTGGCGTTCCTGCAGCGAGACGGCGGCCTTGCCGTGCGGATTCGAAAGCCGGATGGTGCCGAGCAGTTCGGCGTGCTCGACGAAGAAATCGGGGTTGTCGAGCAGATAGTCGGCGACTTCGCGTGGATTCATGTTTGCCTGATACGTTGTGATGCGAGGTCCGGCTCAGCCGATGTCCGAAAGTTCGATTTCGCCTTCGAAGACCGTCGCGGCGGGGCCGGCCATGAAGAGCGCGGCGCATTCGTCGCGCGCGCCGTCCCAGCCGATCGTGAGCGTGCCGCCGTGCGTTTGGACGCGAACCGGCGAATCCAGCAGGCCGCGCCGGATGCCCGCCGCCACCGCCGCGCACGCGCCCGTGCCGCACGCGAGCGTTTCGCCCGCGCCGCGCTCATAGACGCGCAGTTTCACCGAATGACGATCGACGATCTGCATGAAGCCCGCGTTGACGCGCGCCGGAAAGCGCGCATGGCGTTCGATCAGCGGCCCTTCGGCCAGCACGGGATACGCGCTCACGTCTTCGACGATTTGAACCGCGTGCGGATTGCCCATCGAGACGACGGAAATCCAGCGCGTGCCACCAGCCACGTCGAGCGGCCAGAGCGTGTCGTTGCCTTCGCTTCGGCCTTCGAGACCGCTCGCATCGAACGGCACGTGCGGCGGGTCGAACACCGGCGTGCTCATGTCGACGCTCACTTCGCCGTCAGCCTGCATGGTCAGCGTGATGACGCCTTTTTGCACCTGCACGCGCACCGTGGACGCGTCCGTCAGCCCGCGATCGCGCACGAACTTCACGAAGCAGCGCGCGCCGTTGCCGCAATGTTCGACTTCGCCGCCATCGCAATTGAAGATGCGGTATTTGAAATCGACGCCATCCACGGTCGGCTTTTCGACGAGCAGCAACTGGTCCGCGCCCACGCCGAAATGACGGTCCGCGAGCGCGCGCACCTGCGCCGCAGTCAGATGGAGCGCCTGCGTGTAGCCGTCGAGCACGACGAAGTCGTTGCCCGCGCCCTGCATCTTGGTGAACTTGAGTTTCATGGCCGCTATTGTATGTGAGCCCCGACGCGACGTTTCGCGCCGCTTGCGGCTCAGTAGAAACTCGCCTCGCCCGGCGGCCGCGTCTTGAAGCGCTTGTGAACCCAGTAATACTGTTCCGGGATGCGCGGAATCTGCTCTTCGAGGAAGGCGTTCATGCGGCGCGCGTCGGCCTCGTCGTCGCCGGTCGGGTAGTTGTCCCACGGCTCGAAAATCTTCAGCCGATAACCCTTGTAGTTCGGCAGCACTTCGCCGATGAATGGCACCACTTGCGCCTTGCCCGTCTTCGCGAGCCGGCCGACGGCCGTCAGCGTGCATGTCTGGATGCCGAAGAAGGGCACGAAGGTCGAATTGCGCATGCCGTAGTCCATGTCGGCGCCGAGCATCACGGGCTTGCGGTCGCGCAGCCAGCGCAGCACGACGCGTGCGCTGTCCGCGCGGCTCGCCATGTCCGCGCCGAAGCGCGCGCGCTGCGTTTTCGCGACTTCCTCGATCTGCGGATTCGAAAACGGCTGATAAAGCGATCCGCACTGCCGATGCAGCGAGTAATTGAGAAAGATCGATCCCGCCTCGATGCCGACGAAGTGGAAGCCGAGAAAGAGCGTCGGCGGAAGATTCGGGTCGGTGAGATCGACGGCGCTGTCCAATTGGATCAGCTTTTCGAGCTTCTTCGCCGAGCCGAACCATTGCACGCTGCGCTCGACATAACTGCGGATCGCGTGCCGGAAGTGCTTCTGCGCGACGTCTTCGCGGCGCTCGGGCGACCACTCGGGGAAACAGAGCTTTAGATTCGTATGAACGATGCGCTTTCGGCGGCTCGGAATCTGATAGAGCAGCCAGCCGAGGCCATCGCCGAAACGCGCGGTGATGCCATATGGAATGACGGCCAGAAATTTGAGAAAGCCGATGGCGAATGCAATCCCGATACGCCCTAACACGATGTGCTCCAGCGAACAGAAAGGCGGCCGCTGCGAGCGGAATATTGGCGCGGGACGAATGGCTGCAAGCGTTCGGCTCTTTGATACAAGGGAAAACCGGTATAATAAAACCTTCGCCGAGTTAATGGACAACTTGCGGGGCGAAGCCGGCTAGAAGCTCGATGCATGCATCGGCTGCGTGCCGGAAAAGGACATCCGCTAAAGCGTCGCCGCTTCAGACTCCCACGAAGTCGGCTACGTGAATTTCAACCGTACTCAAAGGAGTCTGAAGCGTGTCGCACGACTACCTCTTTACTTCCGAATCCGTTTCCGAAGGCCACCCGGACAAGGTCGCCGACCAAATCTCCGACGCCATTCTCGACGCCATCCTGTCTCAGGACAAATACTCGCGCGTCGCTGCCGAAACCCTCTGCAATACCGGTCTCGTCGTCCTCGCAGGCGAAATCACGACCAGCGCGAACGTCGATTACATCCAGATCGCGCGCGACACCATCAAGCGCATCGGCTACGACAACACCGATTACGGCATCGACTATCGCGGCTGCGCGGTGCTCGTCGCGTATGACAAGCAATCGCCGGATATCGCGCAAGGCGTGAACAAGGCGCACGACGACAATCTGGATCAGGGCGCGGGCGACCAGGGCCTGATGTTCGGCTACGCGTGCGATGAAACGCCCGAACTGATGCCGCTGCCGATCCACCTGTCGCACCGCCTCGTCGAGCGTCAGGCGAACCTGCGCCGCGATGGCCGCCTGCCGTGGCTGCGTCCGGATGCGAAGTCGCAAGTCACCGTGCGTTATGTCGACGGCAAGCCGCACTCCATCGACACCGTGGTGCTTTCGACGCAGCACGCGCCGGACATCGAGTTGCCGCAACTGCGCGAAGCGGTGATCGAAGAGGTCATCAAGCCGACGCTGCCGAAGGAACTCATCAAGGGCGACATCAAGTTCCTCGTGAATCCGACCGGCCGGTTCGTGATCGGCGGCCCGCAAGGCGATTGCGGTCTGACGGGCCGCAAGATCATCGTCGATACCTACGGCGGCGCGGCTCCGCACGGCGGCGGCGCATTTTCGGGCAAGGATCCGTCGAAGGTCGACCGCTCGGCCGCTTACGCGGGCCGTTACGTCGCGAAAAACGTGGTGGCGGCGGGTCTGGCATCGCGCTGCCTGATTCAGGTTTCGTATGCGATCGGCGTGGCGCGCCCGACCTCGGTGATGGTCAACACCTTCGGCACGGGCCGCGTGTCGGATGCGGAAATCACGAAGCTCGTGCTGGAACACTTCGACTTGCGTCCGAAGGGCATCATTCAGATGCTCGACCTGCTGCGCCCAATCTACGAAAAGTCGGCGGCATACGGCCACTTCGGTCGCGAAGAGCCGGAATTTTCGTGGGAAGCGGCGGACAAGGCGCTGTTGCTCGCGGAAGCGGCAGGCACCGAACCGGTGGTGCGCGTGGCGTAACCTGCGGCGATTCGGCAGCAGCGAAACGGCAGGCCTTGCGCCTGCCGTTTTTTTTTCGCCATCCGCGCCGGGCGCGTGCGACAGAAGCGCCGGAAAAAAGCCAAAAAAAAGCCCGCCTAGTTGGCGGGCTGAATCCATATCAGGAGGAGACATGGAGGAGACAGTTCCAATCATACACAGCGGGTTGATGCGACGCAATAGAATTTTTAGTAAAAACCCCTATGGCGTCGAAGTGTGGCATCTGCGCGTCACTTTTTGTCGCAAGCGCGGATGCAACGCGGGTCAGCCGGCCAATGACAGCGCAAGAAACGGCGCGTAACCTCGTGGACGCGGCTCTACAGTCGATGCGTACCCCAAAGCCGCCGAGGTCATCATGAATTGCCCGTCCAGCATCGTCTTCCACGATTCCCTCAACCGTCGCTACGAATCCGACGAAAGCCGCTGGCAGGCTGTCGCCGGCCGCGACGCGGGCGCCGATGGCGCCTTCTTCTTCGCCGTCCGCACGACCGGCGTGTTCTGCCGTCCGTCGTGCGCGTCGCGGGCACCGCGTCGCGAGAACGTGACGTTTTTCGCGACGACCGACGAAGCCGCCGCCGCCGGTTATCGCCCGTGCAAGCGCTGCCAGCCGACGAGCCTGCCGCGCGAACTCGCGATCGTCGAGCGCGCCTGCAAGGTCCTCGACGCCGATCCGCATGAGCGCATGACGCTCGCGCAACTGAGCGATGCCGTCCACGTCAGCCCGTTTCATCTGCAAAGAGTTTTTTCGCGGATCGTCGGCGTTTCGCCGCGTCAGTATCAGGCCGCCCGGCGCGCGGACGTCCTTCGCGATGCCTTGCAGCGCGGCCACGACGTGACACGCGCGACACACGACGCCGGCTTCGGCTCGCCATCGCGGATGTACGAGGCCGCGCCCGCCGATCTGGGCATGACGCCGTCCGCGTATCGTCGCAAGGGCGCGGGGCTGACGGTGCGCTTCGCCACGGCCGCCACGCCGCTCGGCGCGGCGCTCGTGGCGGCGACGGACAAGGGCGTCTGCAAGATCGCGTTCGGCGACGACGCCGCAACGCTCGTCGATCAACTCGCGGCGGATTTCTCGCAGGCGGAACGCGTCGAAGACGGCGCGCGGATGGAGCCGTTCATCGCGCGGATTCGCGCTTATCTGCAAGGCACGCGGGAACAGCTCGACTTGCCGCTCGACATCGGCGCGACCGCGTTTCAGCGCCGCGTGTGGGACGCGCTGCGGCGGATTCCCTACGGTCAGACGCGCAGCTATACGGAGATCGCCGCGTCGGTCGGGACGCCGGGCGCGGTGCGGGCGGTGGCGAATGCGTGCGGGTCGAATCCGGTCGCGCTGGCGATTCCGTGTCATCGCGTGATCGGCAAGGACGGCGCGATTGCCGGCTATCGCTGGGGCGTGTCGCGCAAGGAAGCGCTGCTGGACTCGGAGCGCGCGCGCAGCGAGACGGGTGACGCGGCGTGAGCGTAGGGCGCATCGCGGAAACGCTCGGCGTCGGATAGGCGCGCGGGCGTCGTTTTGTGTGCGAGGGCGACTCGTGCGCCTTGCTGAACGAGGATGTCATTCATGCCCCGGTCGCTCCTGCGTTGGACCAGCGTGTCCAGCCCGCCTACGACGCGCGCTAGACCGGCAGCGCCGTCCTGATCGCGAATCGCCAGCGGTCGGACCGATGCCCGCATCCTTTCTGCGCCCGAAGAGCGCGTCCAACGCGCCTGTGAACCGCCCAGACCAACAGCGCCACCCAAGCACTGCGTAAGCGCCGTCCTGATCGCGAATCGCCAGCGGTCGGACCGATGCCCGCATCCTTTCTGCGCCCAAAAAGCGCGTCCAACGCGTCTGTGAGCCGCCCAGACCGACAGCGCTATCCAAGCACTGCGTAAGCACCGTCCTGATCGCGAATCGCCAGCGGCCGGACCGACGCCAGCATTCTTTCTGGACCCGAAGAGCGCGTCCAACGCGTCTGTGAGCCGCCCAGACCAACGGCGCCACCCAACCACCGCCCACTCCCGAAACGCCCGCCCTCACCCCAACGCACACACCCCATTTCGCGCCCCCAAACACCCCGCCCGACGCGTCGCAAAACGCGCAAATCCTTGCCTGGCTTCGCCTCAAGCACGCGCCACACCGAGATGTTAAAGTGCCCGCTACCCGAAAAAATGACCGGGCGTGAGTTGCTCGCGCTCTTCGCATAACGCTTCAATGGCAAACGAAAATCCCGCTCACCCCGCAGCCCGCGCCTATCGGCGCAGGCTTGCCGCGCTCGCGTCCGGCCCGCACGCCGACGCGTTGCGCCAAGGCTTGCGCGGCATCGAAAAAGAAAGCCTGCGCGTGAGCCCGGACGGCAAGCTCGCGATGACGCCGCATCCGCGGTCATTCGGATCGGCGCTGACGCATCCGCTTATCACAACGGACTACTCCGAAGCGCTCATCGAACTCATCACGCCGACCGAAGCCGACCCCGCGCGCGCGCTCGAACGGCTCGACGCGATTCATCGTTTCGCTTACGCGCATCTCGGCGACGAGTTGCTGTGGAACAACTCGATGCCCAACGCGCTGCCGCCCGACGACGAGATTCCGCTCGGGCTTTACGGCACGTCGAACATCGGCAAGCTGAAGCACGTCTATCGCAGCGGGCTTTCGCTGCGCTATGGCCGCACGATGCAATGCATCGCGGGCATCCATTACAACTATTCGCTCGACGAGACCGTGTGGCGCGCGTGGCAGTCGCTCGATCCCGGCAGCGCGCTGTCGGCGCAGGACTTCCGCTCGGAGCGTTACTTCGCGCTGATCCGCAACTTCCGCCGCACGAGCTGGCTTCTGATGTATCTGTTCGGGGCGTCGCCGGCGCTCAACAAGCGTTTCGTCGACGGCAAGCCGCATCAGCTCGAAACGTTCGACGCCGACACGCTTTATCTGCCGCACGCCACGAGCCTGCGCATGAGCGATCTCGGCTACACGAACAATCCCGCGCAGGCCGACCTGCTGCCGAGCTATGACAATCTCGACGCCTATCTCGACGTGCTCGCCAAAGCCGTGAGCCAGCCGTATGCGCCTTACGAAGCCATCGGCACGCAGCGCGACGGCGAGTGGGTGCAGATCAACACCAACGTGCTGCAGATCGAAAACGAGTTCTATTCGACCATCCGCCCGAAGCGCGTCACGCGTTCCGGCGAGCGGCCGCTGCATGCGCTCGCCGAGCGCGGCGTGCAGTACATCGAAGTGCGCTGCCTCGACATCGATCCGTTCGCGCCCGCCGGACTCGCGCTCGAAACCGCGCGCTTTCTGGACGCGTATCTGCTGTACTGCGCGCTGGAAGACAGCCCGCTTTTGCCGCGCGAGGCGAGCGTCGAAGCCAACGACAACTTCAGCGCAATCGCAAAAGAAGGTCGCAAGCCGAATCTCATGCTTCAGCGCGATGGCGCGCCCGTGCCGATGCAGCAATGGGCCAACGAACTGTTCGAAGCCATCGAGCCGGTCGCGGCCACGCTCGACGCGCTCTGCGGCAACGACGACCACACGCGCACGCTCGCCGCGCTTCGCCCGCGCCTGGCGGACGCGTCGCTAACGCCGTCGGCGCGCGTGCTCCAGACGATGCGCGACAAGCAGCAATCGTTCGACGCATTCGCGCTGGACCTGAGCCGCCAGCACGCGCAATATTTCCGCGACCGTCCGCTGCCGCCCGACGAAGCGCGCGAAATGGAAGCGCTCGCGGCGAAATCGTGGGCCGATCAGGTCGCCATCGAGCGTGCGGACACCGAACCGTTCGACGCCTTCGTCGCCGAGTATCGCGACTACAAGCTGACGCGCGTCGGCGCTTGACACGGCGGCACGGCAAAATGTTCCGGCGCTCGTGTCGTATCGCCGGCAAGAAATACGCGTTTTGCAACAGAGGGCAACGCGCAGAACATGGCCAGTTGCGGCCGGTCGAACATCGGCGTTTTATCGACTAACGGGGATGCGATGAACTATCGACTCATCGGCGCGGCTGCGTCGCTCGCATTGATCGCAGGCTGCGCGACGGAAACGCAGGTCAGCAGCCAGGTGATGGAACAAGCCACCGCGCCGCTCACCTGCATGAGCAAGCTCGAATGCGACGCGTGGTGGGCGCGCGCGCAGGTGTGGGTCACGAACCATTCCGAGTACAAGCTGCAGGCCATCACCGATTCGATCATCCAGACGAGCGGCCCGTCGAGCGGCAAGCGCGCGCTCGCCTATCAGATCACGAAGACGCCGAGCAACGAAGGCACCGCGACGATCGGCTTCGCGGCGCACTGCGACAGTCCGCTCGGCTGCGAACCGAATCCGTGGCAGGCGGGCGCGGACTTCAAGCAGTTCGTGCGCAACGGCTCGTCGCGGCCGGTGAGCGCGACGCCGCAAGCGGTGCAGTCGCCCGCGCCTGTTCAGCCACAAGCGCAGCCACAGCCGCAGCCGCCGCAGGCCATTCCGCTCAATCTCGACAGCCAGCCGGCGCAGTCCGTCACGCCGCTCGATCCGCAATGACGCGCGTGCGTCAGTGACCCATCGAGGCCGACGCGCCCTTTTTCGGACGCGTCAGCCACACCATCGCGGCAAGCACGAGAAACGCATAGAACGAAATGCGGAAGAAGTCGTTCGTCGACATCATGTACGCCTGCGCCGCCACGACGCGCTCCATCTGCGCGCTCAGCGCCTGCCCGGACAGGCCCAGACTGGAAAGCAGGTCCGAGTAAGCGGTCGTGCCTTGCGAATAAGCGGTCACGGATTCGGTGAGTACCGCGTGATGCCGGATCATGTCGTTTTCCCAGAACGTCGTGCTGACCGCCGTGCCGATCGCGCCGGATAGCGTGCGCAGAAAGTTCGACAACCCCGCCGCGCCCGCGAGCCGGTCGTCGGAGACGCTGGATAGCGTGATCGTCGTCATCGGCACGAAAAAGCACGCGACGCCGATGCCCTGAATCAGCCGCGGATACACGATCTGGTGAAACGGCGTATCGAGCGTGAACGTCGAGTTCCAGTAGGACACGAACGCGAACACGATGAACGCGAAGCTCGCGACCACGCGCAAGTTCATGCGATGCATGTTCTGCCCGATCATCGGCGAGAGCACGAGCGCGAGAATGCCGACGGGCGCCGTCGCGAGCCCGGCGAGCCACGGTGTGTAGCCGAGCACGGTCTGCAACCACAGCGGCAGCACCACGACCGACCCGAAGAACGCGAGAAAGCCGAGCGACGTGATGAGCACGCCCATCGCGAAATTGCGGTCGCGGAAAAGCGAGAGGTCGATGACCGGCTCCTTCTCCGTGATTTCCCACGCGAACATGAACGCGAGCGAAATGGCCGCGACGATCGCGAGCGTCACGATGAAGGTGGAGCTGAACCAGTCGCGGTCCTTTCCGAGGTCGAGCATCATCTGGAGGCTCGACACGCCGATCACGAGCAGCGTGAGGCCGACGCCATCGATGCGCTGCTTCGTGGTCTTCGTCTCGTGGCCGCGCAGGACGAAGTACGCGATGGCCGCGGACAGCACGCCAATCGGCACGTTGATATAGAAAATCCACGGCCACGTGTAGTTATCGGTGATGTAGCCGCCCATCACCGGGCCGAAGATCGGCGCGACGATGACGGTCATCGCCCAGAGACCAAGCGCGAGCCCGCGCTTTTCCGGCGGATAGCTGCGCATGAGGATGGTTTGTGACAGCGGAACCATCGGACCGGAAACGAGGCCTTGCAACAGCCGGAACGCGATCAGCGACTCGAAGTTGTGCGCGAAGCCGCAAAGCGCCGATGCGACCGAAAACAGCAGCACGGAAATAGTGAAAAGTTTTACCTCGCCGACGCGCCGCGCGAGCCAGCCGGTCAACGGCACCGCAATCGCCGACGCCACCGAATACGACGAAATGACCCATGTGCCTTCGCTCGTCGCGACGCCGAGACTGCCGGAAATCGTCGGCACGGCGACGTTGGCAATCGACGTGTCCAACACTTCCATGAAAGTGCCGAGCGCGAGGCCCATCGTCAGGAGGGCGAGAACGCCGCCCACGAGCGGAGTCGGGGCGGGCGGGGCAGCGTGTTCGGTGGTCGCGGTCGTCGACATTGTTATTATGCTCCAGCGCTTTGATTTGAGTGTCGCGGCATTCTCTGCCCAGACAGTGAAATGAGCAACCGATGCCGGCATGCAGTCGGTCGTTCGTGCTATTCGATGTCGTCGAGACCGCAGCCCGCGACAGCGTCCATCGGCGAATTGCCGACGATGCGCGCGAGCATCGCGATCAGCAGATCGAGTTCGGCGCGGCTGAATCCGTGCAATTGGTCGTTCAGCACCGCCGCGCCGATGGCCGGCAGCCGCGCGGCGGCGTCGTGCCCGCGCTCGGTCAGCCGAAGCTCCACGATGCGCCGGTCCGCGTCGCTGCGCGTTCGCGTAACGAAGCCTTTCTTCTCGAGCCGGTCGAGCATGCGCGTCATCGAGCCGCTGTCATACGACATCTCCCGCGACAGCTCGAGCGGCGTGCGCGCGCGCCCCGACGCCAGCGACAGAATCACGCCGATTTGCTGCGACGTCAGATCCAGCGGCTTGAGCGCCTGGTCCGTGCGCGCGACGAGCACGTTGCGCGCCTTCGCGAGGTGGTAGCCCAGACTCGTTTCGAGCCGGATCGTGGCGGGGTCGTAGAGCGGTTCGCTGTCCATTCGGTTTGGCGTCGGCGCGGCGTGCCGCGAAACAACATTTCCACAAAAAGCAATCGGCAGTATCTTGAAAACTGCTTGCATAGTCAATATTATTCTATGCAACGAGTTATGCGCACGACGCGCCGCCCGAGACCATGTTTTAACGCCAGCCGCGTCGTCGAGACGACGCCCCAAGGACCCACCGATGACCCGCTTCGCCCGCACCGCCCGCCGACGCTTCGGCCACGTCAGAAGCACGATTGCCAACGCCTCCCGTCACTTCGTTCCGTCGAAGCTGACTTCGTGGAAGCTCGCGTTGTATTTGATCGTGTTCCTGCTGCCGGGCGGCTCGTTCGCGGTGCTGGCGATGGGCTGGTTCGAAAACCGGCAAAAGCGGCAAAAGCGCAAAGGCGCGGCGCCCGCCAAGCAGGAGAGCGCCTCTGCGCGCGGTCTGCTGCCCGCGCCCTGTTCGTCCACCGGCCGCTGAGTCGCGTCATCGCCGGCCTGCGCGGGCGATCATCCCGAAGTAACGCGCCGTAACCGATTCCCGCCGCCGCGTAACACCCGCCTTACGGTCGAGCCGTTACCCTAACGTCTGCCCGACGCCCGCGCCGAAGCGCCGATGCCGCTCACTCAACCACGCGGGCGTTCCGTTACTATCTCGGCTGACCGCGTTCGCCACGCCGTACCTACCGCACGAACCGCCGCCGACAGGATTCCCGACAAGCAGATGCCGTACCGTCCCGCCGCTTTTCCCACGCCCGTTATTCGCGGCGCTTCCCGCACAGCGCGCCGTCTGAGCGCCATCGCGATTGCCGCAGCGTGCGCGCTGTCCGTCGCGGGCTGCGCGGTCGGCCCGAACTACCAGCGTCCGTCCACGCCAGTGCCGGCCGCCTACAAAGAAGCGCCGGAAGGCTGGAAGGTGGCGCAGCCCGCCGACCAGTTCGATCGCGGCGACTGGTGGACGATCTACGCGGACACGCGCCTGAACGATCTGGAGACGCGTCTGAACGCATCCAACCAGAGCATCGCGCAGTATGCGGCGGCGTACCGGCAGGCGCGCGCGCTCGTCGGCGAGGCACGGGCGTCGTATTTCCCGACCATCGGCGCGTCGGCTTCCGCATCGCGTGCCGGCTCCGGCGCAAGCAGCCGCACGACGACTACCGCATTCACCAACCGCAGCACGGTCAGCAACGACTTCAACGTGGCGCTCGACGCGACGTGGGAGCCAGACCTGTGGGGCAGCATCGGCCGGACGGTGAACGCGCAGAAGGCCGGGCAGCAGGGCGCCGCAGCCGATCTCGCCAACGCGCGTCTTTCCGCGCAGGCGACACTCGCGCAAGACTACTTCCAGCTTCGCTCGCTCGACGCGCAGCAAAAGCTGCTGGATGAAACCGTCGCCGCTTATCAGCAATCGCTGAAGCTCACGCAGAATCAGTACGCGCAAGGCATCGTCGCGCGTTCGGACGTGATTCAGGCGCAGACGCAGTTGCAGTCGGCGCAGGCCACCGCCATCGACAACGGCGTCGCGCGCGCGCAGTACGAACACGCGATTGCGGTGCTGATCGGCGAGCCGGCGTCGACGTTCTCGATTCCCGCGATTCCGCTCGACGCCACGCCGCCGACCGTGCCCGCCGCGATGCCGTCGGCGATTCTGGAGCGGCGTCCGGATGTCGCTTCGGCCGAGCGCAAGGCGGCGGCGGCGAACGAGCAGATCGGCATCGAGATCGCGGCGTACTTTCCGTCGCTGACGCTGTCGGCGCAGGGCGGCTTCGAGAGTTCGGTGCTGTCGCAATTGCTGCGCGCGCCGTCGCGTTTCTGGACGCTCGGCCCCGATCTCGCCGCGACGCTCTTCGACGGCGGTCTGCGCGCCGCCCGCACGGAGGCCGCGCGCGCCGTATACGACCAGAGCGTCGCGACGTATCGGCAGACGGTGCTGACCGCGTTCCAGGACGTCGAAGACAATCTGGCCTCGCAGCGCATTCTGGAGCAGGAGATCGTCGTGCAGCAGCAGGCGGTCGAATCCGCGCAGCAGGCGCTCGCGATCATCAACAATCAGTACAAGGCGGGAACAGTTGCGTTCATCAACGTGCTGACCGCGCAGACGACCGCGTTCACCGCGCAGCAAAAGCTCGCGAATATCGCGGGGCAGCGGATGGTGTCGTCGGTCGGGCTGGTGAAGGCGCTGGGCGGCGGCTGGGATGCCGCGCAGATGGATCGCGAGGCGGGCGGCGTTCAAGCGCCGGCTGCGGCTTCGTCGACCGGAACGGCGGCGGCCGGCGGCTGACCGAGCCGCCGCCTCTCACCGCGCGAACGTCAGCGCGACGGTATCCGGGTCGGTATGCCGCCCGAGCAGGTTCAGCAGACCCGCGAGATTCTCGCGCTGCTCCGGGTCCGCCTTCGCGGTCCCTTCGAACGTGGTCGCTTCCTGGGAGACCACGCCATTGCCCGTCAAAATCAGCGGACCTTTGCTCGTCGAAAGATCGATGGTCGCGGACGGCCCCTGCGCCTGCAACGCGACGCGATACGAACCGAGTGGCTTCACGCGCGACACGCGGGACGCCATGTCGTCGAGCGTGACGACGAACTGACCGTAGGCGTTTCGTCCGAGCACGCGCATTTCGGTCCACGAAAGCCGCACCGTGCCATCGAAGTTGAGCGTGTTGAAGGGCGCGCCGAGACCGGCGAGCAGCGTCGCGGGCACCGCAATCGCGCCCGGCGAAAGCGTCGCGCCGCGCCGCGTCGCATCGACGATCACGGCGTCCGGCATGGCTTCGGTCTGACGCATCGTCATGTGCAGGCGGCCCGTGAAGAGCGGCCAGAACGACGTCGTCCACTCGATGCGCCCCGGCAACAGCGTCGCGCCGGAGGGATCGCTGCCGGCGGCGAGCGTCAATGTCGCCGAGCCGTTCCACAGCGAGCCGGAAGGCTCGGCGAGATCGACGTGGCCGCCGGTCGCCTTCGCGAACTGCGGCGTGATCCACGCGGCGGGCAGCATCACGAGAAGCGTTCCCGCGACCGATAGCACCGCCACGACAAGCCCCGGCAGCGCGAGCCGGAGTCGGCGAGTCCAATAGCTCATTTCACCCCGGCCGGTTGCAGCGATGCCGTCAGATCGACCTGACCGTCCGGCTTCAGCGCCGTGACGTGCGCCTCGGACACCTGCACCTTGAACTGCTTGCGCGCGTCGTCGAGCCACATCGTCCAGTTCGGAAAGGACGCGTTCTTCAACTGAATCTGCACGGCCGCGCCGATCACCTGAATCTGCGTCGGCTGCATGCCGTTGTCCGCGAGCGACTTCGCGAGCGCATCGCGCAACGCGCCGCCCGTCGGCGTCGCGCCTTCGGCGCTTCCGGCAAGCGAGCGCGCTTCCATCGCCTGCGCGTTCATCGTCGCGAGCTGGCGCTGCATCGTCGGCAAGGTCTCGCGCAGGCGCGCGCGGCCTTCGTAGGCGGGCGCCCACAGCACGAGATAAACGAGCGCGATGCCGAGCAGCAGGCCGCCCCACATCAGCAGCGTCTTTTCGCGCGGCGTGCGCGCTTCCCAGAACTCGGAAAGCGTTGATGCGATCTGCGCTTTCATCGGCCGCTCCTGATCGTCCATTTGCCCGTGTTGGTGTCGATGGCGCCGTTCAGTCCGTTCGCCGCGAGGCGCTTGGCGAGATCGGGATCGACCTTGGTTTCCGGCTTGAAAGTGACTTCGAGACGACGGTCGCGATAGTCCAGTCCGGCGATGCCGTTCACCGGCACCGGACCGAGCGAGCGCGCGAGGCCGTCGGCCAGCGAAAGAAAGTCCGACGGCGACAGCTCGCCCGACGCCACGCGCAGACGTTCGAGATTGCGCGCCATCTGGTCGGGCGCGTCGAGGACGGCCGTCGTCTTCGGGAACGCGTTGAGCAGCAGTTCGGTCATCTGCGCATTGTTGGCGTCGCGCAGGCGTGCGAGCTGAAGCCATTGCACGTTGATCCCGATAATCGAGACGATCACCGACGCCGCCACGAGCGCGATCGGCACACGCAGACGGCGCATCGTCGCGCGGTCGAGCCGCCACGGTTGCGCGGCGAATTCGAACTGGCAGAGGTCGAAACGGCTCGCGAGCGCGTTGCGCGCGAGGGCTTCGAACGGAAGCGGCTCGGCGAACGCGACCGCCGCGTCTTTGCGCGATGCCGCGAGGCGCGGTTCGTCGCCCGGAAGATCGACGAGCGAGTAAAGCGCGAGCGGTTGATCGCCCGCGAGCGCTTCGAGCGTCGGCGCGATGGAATCGGCGGGCAGGGCGAGGCCTTCGCCCAAGGCCGCGCGTTCGCCGCGCGCAATCGCGATTTCGAAGCGCGCGCCGTTCGCGGCGGCGAGCGTCGGGGCCGGCGCCGCCGCCTCGAGCCCGCCGATGAGCGCGGGCGCCGTCGACACGACATGGCCGAGCAATCCCGCGATGAACGGCGCGGGCGGCGCTTCGGTCGCTTCTGCGGCTTCCTGCGCTTCAGCGGCTTCAGGCGCTCCGATGACGGGAACCGGCAGGCAGCGCATCGCTGGCACCGCCTTCAGATTGCGATGTCCCGCGCTCACGAACGCATCGCAGACGAAGCGGAACCATCCGCGATCGATCACCGCGACCACGCGCCGTCCATCGCCGAGCGCAATCGGATCGACGGCGATGTGACACGTCTGCGGGTCCTGGATCAACTGGTCCTCGACGACGTTCGGCAGCGCCTGGCGCAGCCTCGGCCCTTTTAGCGGCGGCAGTGCGGCGGCGAGCAGCAGCGCATCGCGGGCCGCGACGATCAGCACGGTCGCGTTGGCGCGCGGCAGAAGCCCGAGCGCGGCGCGGCCGGTGCGCTGCGTCTCGCCGCGCTTGTCGAGCAGCAGGAACGGCAGATCCGGCAGATGCCACTCCTGCGAGCGCACCGCGGGATCGCGCGGCGGTAGTAGAACGATCAGTGTGCTCAAAGGCCACTTCCTTTTGTCAGTGACATCGTCGTCAGAGCGCGTCGCGCGTATAGACGATGCGCGTGGTATGCGTCGTCGGATCGCGATAGACGAGCGTCGTGCGCTCGAGTTGCGCGCGCTCATGCTCGACGCGTCCGTGAATTACGAAATAGCGCGTCGTGACGTCGAGTTCGCTCGTATCGATCGACGTCGAGCGCACGCCCGCGCCGGTGAGCGCGAGTTGCACGTTGCCGGCGTCGTGGAAGAACACCGTCTCGCGCCGCGCCACGAACGCCTGCGCCTGCGAAAGACTCATGCCCGGCACGACGGCCGCGACCACTTCGGCGGGCGCGGTGTTCATGTTGACGGCGGTCGTCGTCGGCAGGACGGTCACGAACGGGCGCAGCTTCGCGACGGCTTCCGCCGAAAAACCCGGCACGTCGAGCAGCGAGTCCACGCTGATCATCTGCAGCGGCGCGACCGGCGCGTCGTTATCGGCGTCTTTCAGGCCGGGATCATCGGTGAAATTGCCGCCGCCCGCGCCGCCGCCGCCCTGCGCGATGGCCGCCATCGTCTCTTCCGGCGTCGTGGCGAGACTCGCGCCGTTGCCCGTCTGCGTCTGGAAACGCGTCGCGGAGCGCGAGAGGCCGGCGCGCATCTGCAAGGCGACCGTCTTCGCGAGCGCTCCGTTCAGGCCGAGCATCGTCAGAAGCCGCTGGAACGCCTGAATCTGCTCGACGTTGATCGTCAGCACGCCGGGCGTCGGCGTCGCGACCAGATTGCGCAGGTTGAACTTCGCCTGTGCGTCCTCGATCGAGCCGGACAAATACGTCGATGCGCCTTCCTGCGCGCGCACCTCGCCGATCTGCCCGAGGAAATCGGAGAGCTTCGTCTTCGCGATCGGCACGCCCCACACGCCGCCGAGATACGTGACGGTCGGCGACGTATCGGCTTCGGAACGCAAAATGAGGCGCGTCCAGTCGAGCGCGCTGCGCGAAATCCATTGCGCCTGCGCGAGCAGCCGCTGGTTCTCGATGCGTCGCACTTGCACCTGCTGGCGCCACAGCATGCCCGACACGAGAATCGCGGACAACGCGACCACCATGAGCGCGCTGATGATCGCGACGCCGCGTTGCCTCACGCTTCCGCCCGATGCACGCATCTTCATTCTCCGACGAGAAACACGCGCGTGATCGGCACGCGCAGGTTCTGCGCGCCGACCGCCACCTGAATGCCCGACACGGCGCGCGCGAGCGGCGCGTTGCCGAGCTGCGGCACCTTCAGGTTGTTGTCGTTCTGGTTGATTTGCGTGAACACGTCGGCCATGCGCGTCGTCCAGCCTTTCTGCGGAATATAGACACGCGTCGCCAGCGAGCCGACGCCGCCCATCAACGGCACGGCGCTCCAGCCATCGGCGGCATCGCCCGATGACAGCGCGCGCCGCACTTCGCCGACATTGTCGAGCGGCGGCGACGCGTATCGCACGATGCGCCCGTTCGACAGCCGATAGCGCACGACCTGCAGGCGCGGCGCCGTCGCGGGGGCGAACACACCGCGCACGATCTGCAGCGAGCCGTTGCCGAGCGATACGGCCGGCTGGCCGGCTTCGTCGTCGGTGGCGGCCTGGCGCGCGTCGATGCGCATCTGGTCGAACAATTGCGCGACCACGCGTTCGTCTTCCATCGCGTTCGTGATGGTCGCGCGGCCACGGATGATCTGATCGAGGCCGCGCCACGACAGCACGGCGATGACCGCGAGAATCGCGATGGCGATCAGCATTTCCAGCAGCGTGAAACCGCGCTGCCGCCGCGCCGCGCGCCGGGCCTCAGAGCGAGCGACTGGTTTCATTCGCCACCACCGTGACCATTTGCGCGAGATACCCGGTGCGGCCGGGCATCGTCACGAACATCTCGACGCGCCGGAAAATCGGGTTCGGCGTAGCGGAGACGCGCTCCGTGCAGACGAGCTTCAGGTTGCCCTGCGAGCAGTCGAACGTGCGCGAGCCGATGTCCGGAAAGAGGTGCGCGAGACGGATCTGCGCGAGTTCGTTGTCCGCGCTCCAGCCCGCAAGCAGGCGGCGATGCAGGTCCGCTTCGCTCGTCGCCATCGACCCGACCGCGCGCAGCGACGCGGCGAGCGCGACCGCGATGATCGCCAGCGCGACGAGCACCTCGATCATCGTGAAGCCGCTTTGTGCGAGTCGTGTAACTTGCGCGCGCATCACCTGACCTCGAAGCGGCCATTGCCGCCGCCGATGATCGTCGCGCGCCCGGCCGCCGAGACGAGCGTGATTTCCATCGGCGTGTCGATGGCTTCGGTGCCGAACACGAGCCGGCTCACCGTCTTGTCGGAATCGAGAAAGTGGATCGAGACGCCCGTCACGCCGCCTTCCCAGCGGCGCGCGCGCAAGAGATCGTCGCGCAGCGGACGCCAGCCGTCCTCCGTGCGGATGTCGAAGCGAAAGCCGCCGTCGACTGGCTGCCACGCGATCGGCCGCGCGCGCACCTGCGCTTCGTCGCCCGCGGATTCGAAGAGCAGCGCGAGCCGCTGCGCTTCCTCGTTCAGATCGGTGCGCGGATTGCGCGTGAGTTGCAGCGACGCAAGCGACACGAGCAGGCCCGCGATCACCAGCACGACGAGCATTTCGAGCAGCGTGAAACCCGCATTCCGACGCGCCGCGCTGTGCCTGCCGTGCTTCATTGCTTCCCTTTCCTTTTATTGCCACGAGCCGACGTCGGCATCGTTGCCGTCGCCGCCCGCCTTGTTGTCCGCGCCGTAGCTGAACACGTCGACTTCGCCGTGCACGCCCGGATTCAGATATTGATACTGCCCGCCCCACGGATCGGCCGGCAGGCGCTCCAGATAGCCGCCGTCCTTCCAGTTGTTCGGCACCGGTTCCGTCGTCGGCTTTTCGATGAGCGCGCGCAGACCTTGCTCCTGCGTCGGATAGCGGCCGTTGTCGAGCCGATAGAGTTTCATCGCCTGCATGATGGTGCCGATGTCCTGCTTGGCGGCCACGCGGCGCGCCTCGTCCGGACGGCTCATGATCTTCGGCACGATCAGCGCGGCGAGAATGCCGAGAATCGCGATCACGACCATGATTTCGATGAGCGTGAAGCCCCGTTGACGGCGCGCGTGGGCCTTGGTGATTTCCATGCGGCGTTGCGTCCACATTTGCATGACTACTTACCTCAGTGTTGATTTGGGCTTGAGCCCGCTATTGATTGAAGAACATGCGGCTTTCAGAACACCCGGGCCGCCGGGCATTCTATCGACCCGCTTTCATCGCGTCGTGACCGCAGTCAACGCGCGGCCGCGCGGTTCAACGGACGTAAATGGTCGGTCCCGGCGGCACCGGCGGCAGGAAGACTTCCGACTTCACGCCGTTGCGCTCGATGACGATCGACCGCGCACGCACCTCCGAGAGCTTCACGCCCTGCGTGAGCGGGCTGCCGAGCGACACCGCGCGCGCCGGCTCGCCGCCGTAGCTGACGATGGCCGCCGCGCCGCCCTGCAGCGCGAGAATGCCGAACAGATGGACGTCCGAGTTCGCCTGGCGATCGAGCTGCCCGCCGAAGATCGTCGCGGCCTGTTCGACCGACGGCGTGCGCGTCGCGGCGGCGGCGGGCGAGGGCGCCGTCTGGCGCGATGTCAGCGTGACGGCCCAGTACGTCACCGTCACGCAGAAGAGCGCGAGGGCGGCAAGCGTGAGCAGGCGGGTTTGCAGGACGTTCATTACTGCACCAGGTTATTCAGTTCGATGATCGGCAGCATCACCGCGAGCACGATCACGAGCACGATGCCGCCCATCGCGAGAATCAGCAGCGGCTCGAGCAGGCTCGTCAGGAACATCGTGCGGCGCTCGAGTTCGCGCGCTTCGCCTTCGGAGGCGCGGTCGAGCATCGTCGTGACGTCGCCTGTCGCTTCGCCCGAGCGGATCAGGTGAACCAGCACGGGGGGGAACGTCTTCGTGTTGCCGAGCGCGCGCGAGAGCGCCGAGCCTTCGCGCACGCGCACGATGGCGTCGTCGACGTTGTGGCGCATCGCGGTGTTCGAGAGCGTTTCGCCCGCCGCCTGCAGCGCGCGCAGGATCGGCACGCCGGCGGCGGTCAGAATCGCGAGCGTGCTGGCGAAGCGCACGGTGTTATAGCCGCGCACCAGCTTGCCGATGAGCGGCGCCGTCAGAAGCCAGCGGTCGAACGCCATGCGCGGTCCGGGCCGCGACAGAATGCGCCGCACGATCCACGCGATCACCGTGACGCCGAGCAGCACCGCCCACCAGTAACTGCGCACGAAGGCGGAGAGCGCCATCATCATCACGGTGAGGAAGGGCAGCGCCTGTTTTGTGCTCGCAAACACGTTCACCACTTGCGGCACGACATAGCTCAGCAGAAACGTGACGATGCCGAACGCGATGATCGTCACGATGCCCGGATACGTGAACGCGAGAATGATCTTCTGCTTCAGCGCATTGCGCTGCTCGATGTAATCCGCGAGACGCGACAGCACCAGCCCGAGCTTGCCGGTGTGCTCGCCCGCCGCGACGAGCGCGCGATAAATCTCCGGAAAGTCCTTCGGATGCTGCGCGAGCGCATTGGCGAACGAATGCCCGCCGAGCACTTCCGCGCGGATCGCGGCCATCAGTTCGCGGATGTAATCGCGCTCGGATTGCTCCGTCAGCACCGCGAGCGTTTCGCCGAGCGGCAGGCCCGCGATCAGCAGACTCGCAAGCTGGCGCGTGAGAATGGCCTGTTCGCGCTGCGACAAGCGACGCCCGAGCGAGAGCCGCTGCTGCCGTTCGCCGCGCGTGCGCGTGCCCGCCGCCTCGACGACGAGCGGCGTCAGCCCTTGCGTGCGCAAGTGGCTGCGCGCGGCGCGGGCGCTGTCGGCGTCGAGCACGCCGGTCTGCGTCTTGCCCGCCTGATCGATGGCTTCGAAGCGAAAAGCCGGCATACGCTTAGTCTCCGCCTGTCACGCGCAGCACTTCTTCGAGCGATGTCACGCCCGCGTTCAGCCAGCGGTTGCCGTCCTCGCGCAGCGTGCGCATGCCGTGCGCGCGGCCCGCCGCGAGAATCTCGGCGTCGGCGGCGTTGCGATGGATCAGCGGACGGATGGCGTCGTCGATCAGAAGCAATTCGTACACGCCGCGGCGCCCCACGTAACCCGACTGGCCGCATCGGTCGCAGCCGACCGGATGCCAGTGCTTCGCGCCGTTTTTTTCCTCGCGCTCTTCCTTGCATACCGGGCACAACTGGCGCACGAGTCGCTGCGCGAGCACGCCGAGCAGCGACGACGCCAGCAGATACGGCTCCACGCCCATGTCCGTGAGACGCGTGACGGCGGAGGCCGCGTCGTTCGTGTGCAGCGTCGCGAGCACGAGGTGGCCGGTGAGCGACGCCTGCACCGCGATCTGCGCGGTTTCGAGGTCGCGGATTTCACCGATCATGATGATGTCCGGGTCCTGACGAAGAATCGAGCGCAGCGCGCGCGCGAACGTCATGCCGATGCGCTCGTTCACCTGCGTCTGCCCGATGCCGGACAGGTCGTATTCGATCGGGTCTTCCACCGTCATGATGTTGGTGGTCGTCGTTTCGAGGCGCGACATCGACGCGTAGAGCGTGGTCGTCTTGCCGGAGCCGGTCGGGCCGGTCACGAGCACGATGCCGTGCGGCCGGCCGATCAGCTTGTCGAACTGGACGAGCGTGTCGCGCGCCATGCCGAGCGTTTCGAGGTTGAGGCGCTGCGCGTCCTTTTCCAGAAGACGCAGCACCGCGCGCTCGCCGTGACCGGTCGGCAGCGTCGAAACGCGCACATCGACGGGACGCCCGCCGACGCGCAACGTGATGCGACCGTCCTGCGGCAAACGTTTTTCGGCGATATCGAGCTGCGCCATGATCTTGATACGCGAGATCAGCGCGCCGTGCAGCGCCTTTTTCGGGCGCACGACATCTCGCAGCGTGCCATCGACGCGAAACCGCACGACGGACGCGTTCTCGAACGGCTCGATGTGAATATCCGACGCCTGCTCGCGCGCCGCCTGCGTCAAGAGCGCGTTGATCATGCGGATGATCGGCGCGTCGTCTTCCGATTCCAGCAGGTCTTCCACTTCGGGGATGTCCTGCATGAGCCGCGACAGATCGACTTCGCCTTCCACTTCGCCGACTACCTGCGCGGCGCTGCCGTCGTTACGCGCGTAGGCGGAATTGATGGCGGCGGCGAGTTCGTCGGCGGCCTTGCGCACGATCGACAGCGCGCCGAAATTGCGCGCGACTTCCGCGAGCGCGGCGTCGCTTGTGCGCTCGCTGATCCACACTTCGATGCCGTCCGCATGCTGATGCGCGAGCAGAATCTGCCCGGTGCGCGCGAAGCCGTAAGGCACGAGCCGCGCGGCGAGCGGCGATGCGGCCGTGGCCGCGCCGCTCTCGGCGTCATACGCGGTGGCCTTCGTGCTTCCGGCTGCGGCGTTCACCGTGCTCACGGTCGTGCTCCTGTCGGACTGGCGTCGAGCGGCGCGGCGCTAGGCGCATTGTTCGGCACCGCGTAATTTCTCGTCGCGGCGTTGCCCGGATACGCGTTCGTCGCGGCGTTGCTGGGCATCGCGTTGGTCGCGGCATTGCCAGGCATCGCGTTGGTCGCGCCGTTCGCGGGCGGCGGACTGACGCTTTGCGGCGCCTGCTGATACGGCTGCGGCGCGGGGCCCGCGTTCGGGTCCTGCGGCAGCGTCGTGCTCGGCACGCCGCGCGTCAGATTGTTCCAGTCGAGCAGATTCTGGGCCGGCGGGCCGCCGCCTTCGCTCGGACCGAGCGGCTTCGGCGGCATCACCGGCACGTTCTGATCCTTGATGAGGCGGTTGTCCGTCGTCGAGCCGTATTGCTGCTGACGCAGATAGTCGTAGCGCGTATTGGCGATCTGCGTGGCGGTCGCCTGATCGCGCACGATCACCGGACGCAGGAACACCATCAAGTTCGTTTTCGTGCGCGTCTTGCTCTCGCTGCGGAACAGGCTGCCGATGAACGGAATGTCGCCGAGCAGCGGAATCTTGCTGTTGTTGTTGTTGTACTGATCCTGCATCAGGCCGCCGAGCACGACGATTTCGCCGTCGTCGGCCAGAATGGTCGACTGCACCGAGCGCGTATTGATGGTCACGCCGCCCGGATCGGCCTTGGTCGTCGCATCGACGCTCGAATCTTCCTGATAAATCTGCATCTTGAGCACGCCGCCGTCGGTGATCTGCGGCTTCACGTGCAGCGTCACGCCGACGTCGCGCCGGTCGAACGTGTTGAACGCGGTCACGGACGTGGCGGCGTTCGCGGTCGGCGTGGCGTAGGAGCCCGTTACCACCGGCACGTTCTGGCCGACGACGATCTTCGCTTCCTCGTTGTCGAGCGTGATGAGGTTAGGCGTGGACAGAATGTTCGCATCGGCCGATGTCGACAGCGCCTGCAACAGACCGCCAAGGCCGAACAGATTGCCGAAGCGGTGCAGCAGGCCGATGTTCAGGCCGTTGGCGAGCAGGCCGCTCGTGGACGTCACGGACGACGGATTCTGCGCGATCGCGTTGCCTTGCAAGGTCAGGTCGAAGATGTTCGTGTTGCCCGAACCGAAGCTCGAGCTGCCGTACACCGCGTTGTTGCCGCCGTTCGAGAGCAGCAAACCTTGCCACTGGATGCCGAGATTTGCGCCCGTCGTCGCCGAAAGTTCGACGATCAGCGCTTCGATATAAACCTGCGCGCGGCGCGCGTCGAGCTGGTCGATGACCGAGCGCAGGTTGCGGTAGACCGGGTCCGCCGCGGTGATGATGAGCGAGTTCGTCGCCGAATCCGCCTGAATCATCCCGCCGCCGCTCGTGTCGTTGCCGGTGTCGTTGTCCTTGTTCGACGAGAAGCCGGTGTCGCGGTTGCCGCCCGAGCCGGACATCGGATTATTGCCGCTGCCCGAACTGCTGCTGCCGAGGCCGCCGGGCAAGGGCGGCACGCCGGACTGACCCGTGGACATCGACGAATTCCCGAGCCCGCCGCCGTTCTGCCCGAACGAGTTCGACGAATTCGAATTCGAGCTGCTGGACGAATTGTCCGAGCCGCCGCCGCCTTTGCCGAGCATCGCGCGCAGCGTCTTGGCAAGACGCGTCGCGTCGGCGTTGCGCAGCGGCACGACGTGCATGTTGCCCGGCTCGGACGTCGGCGCATCGAGCTTTTTCGCCAGCGCCTTCGCAGCGGCGAGGCGCGTGGCGCTGGAGGCGCGGAACATCAGCGAGTTGGTGCGCGCGTCGGGCGTCACCGTGACTTTCAGCGTCGCGTCCGTGCTGCCGATGCTGCCGGGATCGAGCAGCTTGTTCATCTGGTCGGCGACGTCGTTCGCGTTCGCGTTCTTGAGCTGCAGGATATCGACTTCGCGGCCCGCCGCCGTGTCGATGCCCGCGATGATGCCCGCGATGCGCCGCACGTTGTCGGCGTAATCGGTCACGACGAGCGTGTTGTTCGCGGGATAGGCGGCGATCGTGTTGTTCGGCGAGATGAGCGGGCGCAGCACCGGCAGGATGTTGTTCGCCGACTCGTTGCGCAGCGCGAACACCTGCGTGATGACCTGATCGCCGCGCGCCGCCGGCGCGTTGCCGACATACGTCGGCACGCCTTGCAGCTTGGCGTCGGCCTCGGGCACGACTTTCAGGACGCCGTGATCCTGCACGAGCGAGAAGCCCTGCATGCGCAGCGACGCCTGCAGCGTCTTGAGCGCCTGTTCCTCGGGAACCGGATTCTCGGAGACGAGGTTGAGCTGCCCCTTCACGCGGGGATCGACGATGATGGTTTTGCCGGTGGCCGCACCGATCGCCTTCGCGACCTGGTCGATATCGGCGTTGACGAAGTTCAACGTCACTTGCGCGTGCGCGGCTTGCGCGACGATGAGTCCCGCCGCCAGCAGTGCCGTCGCGGTACGACGCAGTGCCATAGGTTGTCTTTTCATGGATGTGATGTCTGAGCCGGGACTACGAAAAACCGGCTAAGGCAGCACCGTTCGTCAATCCGAGGGCGCTGCCAACCGAAGTACAGGCGCGCGTGCGCCTGGCTACGATTATTTATAAAAATGTGACGATAGCAGCTTCGTGTAACGAATTCGTACAAAGTCGTCCGACACAGATTGCCAAAAGCGGCTGCCTGCCAAAATGATTCCCACGCCCTCAAGCTTTCAGAAAACCTGCCGATAAACCGCTTGTGGCGGCCTCCAACGGACGAGCCGATGCACGCGGGAGCCGAATTGTACCTTGACTAGAATACTTTATTATTCATACGTTTAAGAATCCTCCGATAGTTCGCGGAGGTTTTCCGTTGGTCCAATTCGCGCTCTCTCCTCGACGTATGTCGGATAGCCAACTTATGGCCCGAAACGTCAGCCGGTATGATACGGGCGGTTCCGCTTGCGCGGCGCCCGCGCGATGGGTGGGTTTTCCCGATGCCGGCAGCAGCGAGACCCTTGATTTTTCTGGCGCGGGCGCCATTCGCCGCGCCGCCCGGCATGACGTTCCGCGCGCGCGGATGGAGTAGAAACAAAGATGAAGAGATTCCTGCGAATACTTGCGATGAGTTGCGGCACGATGCTCGCCGCCGCGTCCGCACACGCCGACTGCTTCGACGAAGCAGCGAAGTATCAAAAGGTCAATCCGCTCATTTTGCGCGCCATCGCCTGGCAGGAATCGCATAACAAGCCCGACGCCATCAACAAGAACGCCAACGGCTCGACCGATTACGGGCTGATGCAGATCAATTCCATCCATCTGAACACGCTGTCGCAGTACGGCATTTCGAGCGGCACGCTGATGGAGCCGTGCAAGAGCGTGTACGTCGCCGCATGGCATCTGCGGCAGAAAATGAACAAATATGGCAATTCGTGGCAGGCCGTCGGTGCTTACCATTCCGAAACGCCTGCGCTGCGCGACAAGTACTCGGCGCAGATCATCGACATCCTGCGGCGCTGGAAGCTGGTGCAAGCGACGAAGTAAATCCCCGCTTTCGAATGCAGCGCGACCCGCGCGGCGCGCGTGCGGCATTTCATGCAGAATCGTTGCTTCGAGCCAGCGCACCGCCCGGTATCGCGGTGCCCGCGCCACTTCCACTGACCGCTCGCAATGAACCAATCGTCACTGCCAGTCACCGTGCTTTCGGGTTTCACCGGCGCCGGTAAATCCACGCTTGCCGACGCGCTGCGTGCCGATGCTCATGGCGCGCGCATCGGCGTGATCCGGTGCGGCGCGGACCACGATGCGTTGCAGGCGCTCGAACAGCACGTCGCGGAACTGGCGCGGGAGACGCGCTTCGACGCAATCGTGATCGAAGCGGCGGCTACGGCGAATCCGATGGACATCGCCGAGCATCTCGCGCTCGACGACGAAGAAAGCACCGCGCATCTCGATACGTTCGTGACCGTCGTGGATGCGGCGCGCTTCATGAGCGACTACGCGTCGGCGGATTCGCTCGCGGATCGCGGCATCGTCGTCGATGACGAAACGGGCGACGAAGACAGGACGGTCGTTGAAACGCTGATCGAGCAGATCGAATTTTGCGATGTCATCGTCATCAACAAGACCGATCTCGTCGGCGAGAGCGACGTGGACCGGCTCGCGGACATTCTTCGCGCACTCAATCCGCGCGCCGTGCAGTTGCGAGCGCGGTTCGGCGTGGTGCCGCCCGCCGAAGTGCTGAACACCGGCCGCTTCGATCTCGACGCGACTGCAAGCGCTGCCGGCTGGCTCGCGATTCTCAACGACGAAGAGGCAACCGCGCGCGCCGACGATGCGTCGGGCGTCGGCCACTTCGTCTATCGGGCGCGGCGCCCGTTTCATCCGCAGCGGTTGTGGAACGTGTTGCATCAGGAATGGCCGGGCGTGTTGCGTGCCAAGGGCTTTTTTTGGCTGGCGACGCGCAGCGTCGTCGGCGGCTCGCTCTCGCAGGCGGGCGGCACGCTGCGGCATGGTCCGGCGGGCGTGTGGTGGGCGGCGCAAGACCGCAGCGAATGGCCGACCGACGATCCCGAACTGGAAGCGGAAATCGTCGCGGAATGGTTCGGCGATGCCGACGACAACAGCGTCGGCGATCGGCGGCAGGAATTGGTGCTCATCGGCACGCGTCTGGACACGGACGCGTGGCGCGTCAAGTTCGATGCCTGCCTTCTTACCGACGAAGAATGGTCGCTCGGCGCGGAGAACTCGCATCGATTCGACGATCCGTTTCCCGCCTGGGACGTCGAGGACCACGACCACGACCAAGATCACGACCACGGACCCGATTGCGGCTGCGAAACGCATTCGCATTGAAAACCGTCCGACCCGCAGCCGAAAAAAAACCCGCCGATGGCGGGTTTATCTGCGTCTTGGTCTCCGGCTTATCTCCGCCCATGCGGAAGAACCTGAGGAACAGGCGGCAAGCACGCGGTAAATGGCCGGCAATCAGTCAGCAAGCATGACAGCCGACGGCTTCTGCCCGCGCGCGCCACGAATCGCGACGACTTAGCGCTTGTTCACTGCGTCCTTGAATGCCTTGCCAGCCGTGAACTTGACGGTCTTGGCGGCCGGAATCTTGATGGATTCGCCGGTCTTGGGATTGCGGCCGGTGCGCGCTGCGCGCTTGCCCGAACCGAAGCTGCCGAAACCGATCAACTGCACTGCGTCACCTTTCGAGACAGCCTTCTTGATGACTTCGAGCAACGTGTCCAGCGTTTCGCCGGTTTGAGCTTTGCTGGCGCCAGTCTGAGCGGCTACGGCGTCGATCAATTCCTGTTTGTTCATTAAGGTTCCTTTATCGGTTTAGGTTGACACGAACAGCGCGAACGCGCCGATTATACGTGCGCAAGCCGTCCAGTCGAGTAGCGGCGGCCTTCTGGCAGGGCCGCCCGGCGATTTGGCGCGCTTTCGCGCCACGCCGTCGGCGTTGCCTCGCATGGAAGCCCTCGGGCCGCCTCAAATCGAGGCGCTTCGTATGATAGCGCAGCGCAAACCCATACAGGACAAGGGTTTCAAAGATTTACCCTTATGTAACCGGGGGTTGCGAGGGGCGCCACGACGCCAGACGGACAAATCCGTCTCATGCCGCGCGAGCCGGTCGCAAACAATGGGCTTCCGTTGGTTTTTGCCAACGCTGTCGATCGTTCCGAGCCTTGTCTGGATTGGGTTTGGCGGCGTTACAGTGCGAATCCGCATCATCATCCACATCCGACGCATGACCGAATCATCGCTTTCCCGCGAGCCGCTTTCCTCGCTTCTGGCGCCTCACGATCTGCCCGCGCGCTGGAAAGATCGGCGCGTCTTCACCTTCGTCGATACGCACGCCCGCTTCGACAGCCACGGCAGCGTGCTTGCGGCCTGGCGCGCCTGGCGTAACGACGCCGCGCGCTGCGAGCGTCTGCATCTCGTCGCGGTCGCGCCGCCGGATGCGCTCGCCGCACCGCAGCACGCCGACGAGGACGACCCGATCGCGCAGGAACTCGCCCGCGCGTGGCCGATGCCGGTCCCGGGCGTGCATCGTCTCGAATTCGAAGCGGGGCGCGTGGTGCTGACGCTTGCCATCGGCGAACCCGGCGACATGCTCGCGAAGCTGTGGCTGCGCGCCGATGCGTTCCACGTCGATGCCTCCGCCTGTCACGATTTCCGCAAGCTCTGCAAGACGCTCGCGCGCTTCGCCGGCGATGGCGCGACGCTCGACGTCACCGCAATCGCAAAAGAATCGACATGCGCCGATTGGCTGCGCGCGCTCGCGTCATCGGGATTCGAATGCAATGCCACGCGCGACGGCATCGCGGGCCGATTCGCTCCGCGCTGGCGCGTGCGCCGCCACGAACCGCCCGCGGCGTGCGTCGCGGCGACGCGCGAAGCCATCGTGATCGGCGCGGGACTTGCGGGCTGCGCGGTGACTTCGCGGCTCGCGTCGCGCGGCTGGCGCGTCACGCTCATCGAGCGCCACGCGTCGCACGCGCGCGATGCATCGGGCAATCCGGCGGGCGTGTTTCATCCGATCGTCTGGCGCGACGACAGCGTCGCCGCCCGCCTCACGCGCGCGGGCTTCCTCGACGCGCTGCGCCGATGGCACGCGCTCGAAATCGCCGGACACGATCTGCATCGCAGCCGCGCGGGACTGCTGCAGATCGCGGACACGCCCGAAGACGCCGACGCGCTCGCCGCCGCCATCGCGCGCTTCTCGTATCCGCGCGACTACGTGACGGCGATGACGCGCGCCGAAGCGTCGGATGTCGCGGGCGTCGACGTGGCGCGCGGCGGCTGGTTCTTTCCTCGCGGCGGCGCCATTTCGCCCGCCGCCGTGTGCGCGGCGCAACTGGCGTTGGCGGGCGAGGCGCTCATCGCGCGCATGAATGCCGATGTCGCGCGCATCGCGTTCGATGGCCGGGACTGGCACGCGATCGATGCCGGCGGCGAAACCATTGCGCGCGCGCCCGTCGTCGTGCTCGCCAATGCGCACGATGCGGCGCGTCTCGCCGATCTCCACGGCGAACCGACGCGCGGCGTGCGCGGCCAGCTCTCGATCGTGGACGCGAGCGCGCTCGACGCGCTGCGCGTGCCCGTCATCGGCGAAGGTTACGCGGTGCCGCTCGGCGCGCGGCGCACGCTCGTCGGCGCCACGTACGACATCGACGATGCGGACGCGTCCGTTCGCGAGTCCGGTCATGCGGAGAACGTGGAGCGCGTCGGCCGGATGCTGCCGGGACTCGGGCGCGCGCTCGCTTCTGCGGGGCGCGTGGCGTTTCGCTGCGTGACGAGCGATCGCATGCCGATGATCGGCCAATTGGCGGACGAAGCCGCCGCGCGGCGCGACGCGCATCGGCTGTCCGGCGCGTGGCCGCTCGATTTGCCGCGTATGCCGGGCTTGTATGGCGCATTCGCGTTCGGTTCGCGCGGACTCGTCTGGGCGACGCTCGCGGCGGAGCTGATTGCGTCGCAGATCGAAGGCGAGCCGTGGCCGATCGAGCGCGAACTGGCCGAAGCCATCGATCCGGCGCGTTTCTTCTTGCGAGCGCTACGTCACGGAGAAATCGGCGCGGCGTAGTTATTCTCGGAAATCTGTGGATAAGGCGGCGGATTCGGTCAGGAAGAGGTGTGCATTCGTTGTGCACGTAAACGGGACAACTGGCGCGTGTGGCTCGGACGGCCAAAAGTTGTTCCGGGTTAACGGCGCGGCGCGAACATGTTTACCGCGGGCTTCTCGGGTTTACAAATACTTGAAGTCAAAGGAAAAACACCTGTTATCCACAGATGGGGCGGCAGCTTGTTAACTACTACTACGTATATATACGGTAAACCTGTAAACCCCTGAAGACGACGCCATCGGGAGGGCGAGTCCGAGCTTCGCGCCGATTGTCCTTTCCGGTGCGTTGCAAACCTTCGGTCGCTTATACTTCATACGAATCATGAGCTTGCGGTCGTCTGTCCGGGCGTGGAGGTATGGCACAATCGCGCTTCTTCCTGCGTCGCGCCGTTCGCACCGCGCGCGCATCAATGGAACGGCGCTTGCAAGGCGACAGTCCGATCATCACGTCGCAACGTCGTTCACTGTTTCCGGCCAGCCTTCAGGTGAGCGCCGCGTTGCACCGCTTCCCAGCACCGATCGCATTGGCAATCGCAACAGGAATAGGACAAGCAGGCGCGACCGAACGGATCCGGGCGCGTCGTCCAATTCGTGCACGGCCGGTTCCGTGACGCCGTGTTCGTTCGATTTCGCTTTGCCCTGATGAACCTGCGCTCGTGACGGCAACGGGCCGGGCGCATGCGCGCCGCCTCGAGCGCGAGCGCTGCGCCGGTCACGCAACCGGACGTGCCCCTCTGCTGCAGCAACGAAGGAGAAGCCCATAAGATGAACTCGGCATTTTCATTTCTGCCCGCCTGGCCACTGCAAACCGACGCCATCCTGTGGGCGGGTCTCGCGCTCGTCACGGCCGGTCTCGCCGGAGAACTGCTGTGGCGCGCATGGCGGCTGCCGCGCATTACCGGCTATGCCGTGATCGGGCTGATCGCGGGCAATGCGGGGCTCGGCGTGATCGATTCGAGCGCGGCCGGCCTGTCGCGTCCGCTGCTCGATGTCGCGCTCGGGTTGCTGCTTTTCGAACTGGGCGGCCGGCTCGATCTGCGCTGGATCCGCCGAAATCCGTATCTGATACTTTCCAGCATCGCGGAAGCGACGCTCACCTTCGGTCTCGTCCTCATTGCGTTGATGCTGCTGCACGTACCGACGATGCCTTCCGTCGTGATCGCGGCCATCGCGATGGCGACCTCGCCCGCGATGGTCATTCAGCTGAAAACCGAACTGCGCGCGGAAGGCCAGGTCACGCAGCGTCTGCTTACGCTCACGGCGCTCAACAGCATGTACGCGGTGATCGTCGAAAAGCTGGCGGCGGGCGTGCTGCATCAGGAAATCTACGGCAACGCGTTCGCGACGATCCTTCAGCCGCTCTATCTGCTGATCGGCTCGCTCGTGCTGGCGTTCTTGCTCGCGCGCGCATGCAGTCTTCTTTATCGTCGCCTGAATGCGAACGATGAGCATTCCTTCGTGGCGCTTTTCGGGCTGGTTCTGCTCGCCATCGCGATTGCGCACATCTTCAAGCTCTCGACGATTCTCGCGCTGCTCGCGGCGGGCATCATCGTGAAGAACGCCGACGAGCGGCCGCAGCTCTGGCCCTCGCATTTCGGCTCGGCCGGCTGGCTTCTCACGGTGATTCTCTTCGCGCTCACGCTGACGTCGTTCGAGTGGCGCGACATCGCGCTCGGCGGGCTCGCGGCGCTCGGGCTGATCGTCGCGCGCTTCGTCGGCAAACTCGTCGGCGTGCTGATCTTCGCGAAACCGAGCGGGCTCGAATGGAAGCAGGGCGCGGCGCTCGGCGTCGCGCTCACGCCGATGTCCGCGCTCGCGTATCTCCTCGTCGACGATATGTACGTGCTTTATCCCGACTACGACCCGACCCTGCGCGCGATCATCATGTGCTCGATCGTGCTGCTGCAGATCGTGACGCCGTTCCTGGTGTACCGTAGTTTGTCGGCGGTGGGCGAACGGCGCGAATGAGCGCGCCGCTCCCGTATTGACCATCAAGAGGCGTCATGGCACTAGAACCTTTCATCAACTCCGAACCGTTCACCTTCGGCGTGGAACTGGAGATCCAGGTCGTCAATACGCACGACTACGATCTGACCAAGGCCGCGTCGGACCTCATGCGTCTCATCAAGGACGAGAAGATTCCCGGCAACATCACGCCGGAAATCACCGAGAGCATGATCGAACTGTCGACGGGCATCTGCACGACGCACGACCAGGCGCTCACCGATCTGCGCAAGATTCGCGATACGCTCGTCGCCGCGGCGGATCAACTGAACGTCGGGCTCGCGGGCGGCGGCACGCATGCGTTCCAGCAGTGGAGCGACCGGCAGATCTACGACGCGCCGCGCTTTCAGTACATCTCCGAGCTGTACGGCTATCTCGCCAAACAGTTCACCGTGTTCGGGCAGCACGTGCATATCGGCTGTCCCGATCCGAACAGCGCGCTCTTTCTGCTGCACTCGATGTCGCGCTACATCCCGCATTTCATCGCACTGTCGGCTTCGTCGCCGTACATTCAGGGCGTCGATACGGGCTTCCATTCGGCGCGTCTGAATTCGGTATTCGCGTTTCCGCTGTCGGGGCGCGCGCCGTTCGTGCTGACGTGGGACAGCTTCGAGGAGTACTTCTCGAAGATGGTCCATACGGGCGTGGTCAACAGCATGAAGGACTTCTACTGGGACATCCGTCCGAAGCCCGGCTTCGGCACCATCGAAGTCCGCGTGATGGATACGCCGCTTTCCGTCGATCGCGCGGCGGCCATTGCGTGCTACATCCAGACGCTCTCGCGTTATCTGGTGCTCGACAAACCGCTCACGCCGCAGGAAGACGACTACCTCGTCTACACGTTCAACCGCTTCGAGGCGTGCCGCTTCGGGATGGAAGGCACATGCATTCATCCGCAGACGGGCGAGCGCCGCACGATTGCCGAAGACATTCTCGCGACGCTCGATGTCCTCGCGCCCCACGCGGAAGCGCTCGGCTCGCAAGCGGCGCTCGCGCAGATCGCCGACATCGCGCGCGGCGGCATCAACGATGCAACGTGGCTGCGCGGCGTATTCGACAAGGAAAGATCGCTGCATGAAGCCGTGCGGCAGCAGTGCTTACAGTGGCGTGCTTAACGAATGCTTAAGCCGCGTTGAAGTCTCACTGAGGTCTCACTCTAAAACGACTTCTTAAGATCACCGCAGTGTTCGACGACCGAAGCCGCTTCGAAGCAATTCGAGGCGGCTTTCTCTTTGGGTCTGTATGAAATGCGTGCATGCAGCGCGGAATAAAACACGCGGGCGAACGTTTGACGGGAAACGAATGCAGCGTATCTCAAGGTTTCCGATTGACGTCCGTATACCAACGTAGTGGCGCTCGCTTCGTTCAAGGGTTGCTGTGGAGAACGCAGAAATTTTTGGTAATCAGTGCACCTTCGGCAAGCAGCAAGCGCTCAAAAGCACAGTGTTCCAGGCAGCGTGAAGCCCTGGCAGGCATCGCGAATGCGAAGACAACGAAATACGGCGCTTTTCCACGGGTTATCCACAGTTTTGCGTGGATAATTAAGGTGTACGTTTCGTCTCAGTCGCTTAGAATGGCGACTTTGCAGACGGAAGCGTTTGTAGTCGGCGAAAAACGAGCGCCACAGCAGCAGATAACAAGGCGCAGGATGAAGAGGGTTGCAATGTCCCCATTCAGGCAAAGCGAATTGGCTTGGTACGCCTGAATTTTGAGACGGCGGGGACCACGCTCCGGGAGACATCCCCAACAACGGACCACGTGAATCGGGGCGGCTTTCGGGACGAGGTGTTCGCGCTTCTGGCGAACGGGCCGTCGAAACCCATAAAGCGGAAAACAAGCGAAAGATCATGAGTGAAGGCGTTTACGGAGAGCAGGCGACGGGGCGGGTGACCCACGGCCTGCTGCGGCTGAGCACGGCGATGCGCAGCCAGGCATGGGAATGGGCGGAGGGCGCGGGGCTCACGCCGACCCAGGGTGAAATTCTCGTGCTGCTGATGCAGCGCAAGGGGCCGATGCGCCTCGGCGAGATCGCGCGTGAAACGGCGTTGACCGCGGCGACCACGAGCGATGCCGTCAGCACGCTCGAAGGCAAGGGCCTCGTCGAGAAGCGCCGCGCTATCGACGATGGCCGCGCGCTGGCTGTGCGCCTGACCGCACGCGGCCGCACGGCGGCGAAAAAAGCGCTGCAATGGCCGGACTTTCTCTCGAAGGCGGTCGGCACGCTGCGCGAAGACGAGCAGGCGACGTTCTATCGCACGCTGCTCAAGACCATTCGCCAGCTCGAAGCGCAGCAGCAGATTCCGGCGCATCGCATGTGCCTTTCGTGCACGCACTTCGAGGTCAGCAAGAACCCGAAGAAGGTGCCGCATCACTGCGCGCTGCTGCAGATCGACATGGCGGATACCGACCTGCGTCTCGACTGTTCGGTATACGAAGAAGGCGATCTCAACGAGCAGAAGAAAAGCTGGAAGATCTTCGCGCAGATCGGCTGAGCGGCACCTGCGCTGACCTGCGATGACTCGCACGGATCGGCGGCATTCCAGGCTGTAACGCGGCGGCGAGTCGGTTAGACTGTGCCCGTCGCGCCTCACCGCGAGGCGCGGCGCGTCACACGTTTGCCGTCCCGAGCCACGCGCAGTCGTCCACGGAAAGCCGCCGATGAAACACGAAGCCCTGGCGATTCGCCACGTCAATTTCGAAGATCTGGGCAGTCTCGAACTCGTTCTCGGCGACCGCGGTCATTTCGTGCGTTATCTCGACGTCGGACGCGGCCGGATCGATGCGCCGAATCCGCTCGATCCCTCGTTGCTCGTCGTGCTCGGCGGACCCATCGGCGCTTACGACGACGCGCAATACCCGCATCTCACGCCGCTTTTGTCGATGCTCGACAAGCGCATCGCGGCGGGACTTCCCACCATCGGCATCTGTCTCGGCGCTCAACTGATCGCCCGCTCGCTCGGCGCGCGCGTGTATTCGTCCGAGCGGCTGGAACTTGGCTGGTCGCCGCTCGCGTTGACGGAAGCGGGGCGCGCGTCGCCGCTGCATCATCTCGAAACCGTGCCCGTATTCCACTGGCATGGCGATACCTTCGACTTGCCCGAAGGCGCGAACCTGCTGGCCTCCACCGACGCATGCGCGCATCAGGCGTTTTCGTGGGGCGAGCATGTGCTCGCGCTGCAATGCCATGCCGAGGTACTGACCGACCGCTTCGAGAACTGGCTCGTCACGTATCCCGGCGACATCGCGAAGAGCGGCACGACCGCCGCCGCGTTGCGCGAGGCGACCGCGCGACACGGTTCCGCGCTCGAAGAAGCCGCTCGCGCCATGTTCGACGAATGGCTCGACCGTTTCCCGGACGCGTCGCGGCGAGGCTGACGCGCGCTGCACGAAGAAAATCGAGGTGCTATCCTCGTTCGCTTCTTTCTTCGCGACAGGCTTGAGACATGAGCGCGCTGTTCACTCCGGCAACCCTGCGCAGTCTGCAGATTCCCAACCGCATTCTCGTTTCACCGATGTGCCAGTACTCCGCCGAGCGAGGCGAAGCGACCGCGTGGCACATGATCCATCTCGGAAGCCTTGCGCTGTCCGGCGCGGGCATGCTGTTCATCGAGGCGACGGCTGTCGAGCCCGACGGACGCATCACGCCGGGCGATCTCGGCCTCTGGGACGACGTCACCGAAGCGGCGCTGCGCCCGGTGCTCGCCGCCATTCGCCAGTATTCGAACATCGCGGTGACCATGCAGCTCGCGCATGCCGGCCGCAAGGCATCGAGCCAGAAACCGTGGGAAGGCGGGCAGCTCATCTCCGTCGCGGATGGCGGCTGGATGACACATGCGCCATCGGCTGTCGCGCACAAGCCCGACGAAACGCCGCCGCTCGCGCTCGATACCGCCGGCCTCTTGCGCGTGAAGGAAGCGTTCGCGGCGTCCGCGAGACGCGCGGCGCGGCTCGGCATCGACGCGCTCGAAGTCCACGCGGCCCACGGCTATTTGCTGCACCAGTTCCTTTCGCCGCTCGCCAATCGCCGCACCGACGAATACGGCGGCTCGCGCGAGAACCGCATGCGCTATCCGCTCGAAATCTTCGACGCCGTGCGCGCCGCGTTTCCCGCCGATAAGCCGGTCGGCGTGCGTGTATCCGCGACGGACTGGGTCGAAGGCGGATGGGACATCGAGGACACGATCGCGTTTGCGTCGGAGTTGAAGAAGCGCGGCGTCGACTGGATCGACGTATCGTCGGGCGGCGTCTCCCCGCAGCAGAAGATTCCGCTCGAACCCGGCTACCAGGTGCCGTTCGCGAAAGCCGTCAAGGAAGCGACCGGCGTGACCACCGTCGCGGTCGGCCTCATCACGGACGCGAAGCATGCGGAAGAGATCGTCGGGAGCGGCACGGCCGACTTCGTCGCGATGGCGCGCGCCATGCTCTACGATCCACGCTGGCCGTGGCACGCGGCCGCCGAGCTGGGCGCGACCGTGAGCGCGCCGCCGCAATACTGGCGCTCGCAGCCGCGCGAGCAGAAGCATCTGTTCGGCGACATTTCGTTCGGACAACGTTGATGCAATCCGGTTGAGCCGAAAGCGGGCGCGAGTGTACGATACCGTCCTCACCGTCGAACGCGGCGCCTTCGAGGCCGCCGCGTTTTTTTTATCGCGCCGCGCCTGAAACGGGCGCGAAGGCATCCACCGATTCGTTAATCAAGGATTCGTTCGATGAGTTCACGCAGGGTCACCGTTCGCCGCTCGGGCGTGCATGGCAAGGGCGTGTTCGCCGTGAAGCCGATTGCCGCCGGCGAGCAGGTGATGGAGTACAAGGGCGAGCGCATTTCGTGGAAGGAAGCGCTGCGCCGCCATCCGCACAACCCGGACGAGCCGAATCACACGTTCTACTTTGCGCTCGACGACGGCCGTGTGATCGACGGCAAGATCGACGGCAACAGCGCGAAGTACATCAATCATTCGTGCGCGCCGAACTGCGAGGCCGAGGAAGTGGAAGGCCGCGTGTTCATTCATGCGCTGCGCGACATCGAGGCGGACGAAGAACTGAATTACGACTACGGCCTCGTGATCGAAGGGCGCATCACGAAGAAGCTGAAGAAGGAATACGAGTGTCGCTGCGGCGCGAAGAAGTGCCGCGGCACGATGCTCGCGCTCAAGAAGAAGTAAGCGGCTTCAGCGGCATCCGCACGATGAAGCGCGCGCCGCCTTCGGGCGCGTCCTCGTAATGCACGGTGCCGCCGTGCAGCACGACGATGTCGTGCACGATCGCCAGCCCGAGACCCGCGCCGCCTTCGACGCTCTGCCCGTCGCCGCGAAAGAAGCGCTTGAAGAGGTCGGGCTGCTGCTCCGGCGGAACGCCCGGGCCATTGTCCTCGATCACCACTTCGCCGAAGCGCACGCCGTGCGGATCGCGCCAGTCGCCGATGGTCAGCGTGATGCGCGCGCCCTCATAGCGCGACGGCGGCACGTACTTGAGCGCATTGTCGATGAGATTGGCGATCACTTCGCGCACGAGCACGACGTTGCCGCGCGCGATCATCGGATGCTCGTTATCCGGATCGTCCGTGCGCTGAAAGCCGAGATCGACGCGCGCCGCCAGCGCGCGCGGCACCCATTCGGCGCCGGTTTCGAACGCGAGTGTGGCGAGGTCGTAATCCGTGAAGCGCGCCGCCTGCTCGCCCGGTTCGGCGCGCGCAAGCGACAGCAATTGATTCGACAGCCGCACCGCGCGATCCGCCGATGCGCGCAGTTCCTTCACCGCCTCGACGGACTTCGCCGGATCGCGCGAACTGAGCGCCTGCTCCGCGTGCAGCTTCACGGCGGTGAGCGGCGTGCGCAACTGATGCGCGGCATCGGCGATGAACTTGCGCTGCGCATCGAGCGCCGTCTGCAGGCGCACGAGAAGGGCGTTCATCGCGCTCGTGAGCGGACGGATTTCGCTCGGCACATGCGTTTCGTCGACGCGTTCCAGCGAGACGTGCGTCTGGCGATTGAGCGCGTCGGCGAGATCGGTGAGCGGATTCAATTGCTGATTGACGACGCGCCACACGATGACCCAGCCGGCCAGCAGCAGGAGCAGCAGCGGCATCATGATCGCGATCAGGAACTCCACCGCGATCCGGTACCGTGATCCCACGCGCTGCGCCACTTCCACGACGATGGGATTGCCGCGCGGCTGCGGCACGCGTACTTGCGCGGCGCGCATGCTGGTGCCCTGAAACTGCGTCTCGAAGACGTAGGCGTAGTGGATGCGCCGCACCGAGGTGCCGGTGAGCGGCAGGTCGGGATCGCCCGCGATTTCCTCGTCGCCGGTGCTGATGCGGTAGACGAGCTGCTCGACGGGATCGGAAAACATCGCCTGGGCGAGCGGCGGCACGGTCACGGGCGCTTCGACGCCCGCGAGCTGAATCTGCTTGGAAATGGCCGTGGCGAGGTCCGCGAGCGAGCGGTCCACGACGTGCTGCGTGTATTGCCACGCGAGCCAGTAAGCCATGAGGCCGCTCATCAGCGCGAGCAGCGACAGCGGCGCGGCGAGACGGCGCAACAACGTGCGCCGCAGGCTCGGAGGCGCGGAATCGCCAGGCGGCTGCGATCGCGCAAGATCGAGCCAGTCTTCGCGGGCGAAACGCTGGTCGCCCGCGCGCCGGGTGGGAAGTCGCAAAGCGTTCTAGGCGTAAGCGGCCGCAATCACGCCGCCTGCCGGATCTCCTGAAGCAGATAGCCGAAGCCGCGTACCGTGACGATCTCCACACGCGTGTTTTCGAGCTTCTTGCGCACGCGATGCACGTAGACCTCGATGGCCGTATCGCCGAGATCGCCGCCGAAGTGCGTCAGATGATCCTGCAACTGCGCCTTGCTGACGACGCGGCCATGACGCAGCAGCAGCATTTCGAGCACGGCGAATTCGCGCGGCGACAGTTCGAGCGGACGCTCGTCGTTGAAGATGCGGCGATCCACGCCCGACAGACGCAAGCCGCCGAGCGTCACTTCGGGGCGCGGGACGTCGCCGTGCGGACCGCTGCGGCGCATCACCGCGCGAATGCGCGCTTCGAGTTCCTGCGGCTCGAACGGCTTGAGCATGTAGTCGTCCGCGCCGCTGTTGAGCCCCTGCACGCGGTCGTGCAGTTCGTCGCGCGCGGTGAGGATGATGACCGGCGTGTGCCGGTTGCCCTGGCGAAAGCGCGAAAGCAGCGTCATGCCGTCGATACCCGGCAGGCCGAGATCCAGAATGACGAGTTCGTGGCGGTTCTGCGCGAGCGCCTGCTCGGCGAAAATGCCGTCGTGAACCATGTCGACGGTGAAACCGGACTGCTCCAGGCTGCTTTGAATGCCGCGCGCGATGGGGCGGTCGTCTTCGATCAGAAGGATTCGCATGAAGTCGCTCAATACAATGGGTTGAGCCCGAACCGGCGACCAGGCCGGTGAGATGCGCGACGCGGCGGGGGCGGGTTCGAGCGGATCAAAACCGTTACTGCTCATGCGGCGCCGCTCGACTATCACGAAGGTTGCAAGCGGCCGACACCGAATGTCTTTCAGCCCGAAAACGGGAAACGGGAAACGAGAAACGGGCGCGCTGTCCAGCGATGGATGGCCGATGCGCCGCTGCTCGAGATCAGTTTGTGACCGGTTTTCGCAACGATCCGGGCCTTGTGCGCTGCTGATTGTACAGCGTGAATCCCAGGCGCCCATTGACGGCGGGCAGTTCGTCCCGCGCGTCGCGCGCCGAGTTTACGGAAGGTTTAAAAACCGCCTTTGCCACTGAAAGATAACCGGCGTCGCGGCTTACGTTCAGGTTTTTTTCGGCTTGCACGCCGGCCGGAACGTGCGTTTGAACGCGTAACGTGCCGCTTTCGCGGGTGTCATCGTTCGTAATACGGGCGTTACCTTGTTGGGTGGCGTAAGCGAAATCGAAACAACGCGCGAAACGCCGCGTCTGTGCGTGTTTTCGGCGGCCCACGCGCCCGCGTGCGATAAAGTCGCATTCCGACTCACGCTCGCGCCTATTCGCCTCATGCTGGAACTCGATCATTTCGACCTCGCGCTTCTCGACGTGCTGCAGCGCTTCGGCCGCGCCACGCATCAGCAACTCGGCGAGAAGGTGCCGCTTTCGCCGTCGCAGATCGGGCGGCGCCTGCAGCGTCTCGAGGCGGTCGGCGTGATCGAAGGCTATCGCGTCGTGCTGCGCCCGGAGAAGCTCGGCCTCGGCGTGACGGCGTTCACGAGCCTCAAACTCAAGCATCACGGCGATTCCGTCATCGAGCAGTTTCAGCAGCAGATCGAAACGCTGCCGGAAGTGCTCGAATGCCACGCGACCGTCGGCGACGCGGATTACCTGCTGCGCATCGTCGCGCCCGATCTGAGCGCGCTGTCGGCCTTCGTCATGAAGAAGCTGATGCGCGTGCCGGGCGTCGACAGCGTGCGCTCGAACATCGTGCTCACGACGTTCAAGCGCAACGGTCCGTTACCGCTTGCTCATCTCGCGGATGATGCCTCGGGATTGAGCAAATCGACGTAGGCGAGCGGCACGAGATCCGCCTGCGCGACGCCGAGCCGCGCGAACATCGCGTGCGCTTCCTGCTCGCCGCCCGCTTCGTCGTCGTCCTGGCCGAGCACCACTTCCAGTTCCACGAAATCGCCGAGGCCGTCCACGCGATCCAGGTGAATGCGCGTGCGCCCGACGAGAAACACATGCCGCTCCTTCGAGACGATGCCGCGCGTCGTCAGCGCCTGGGCGAGCAGCGCGTGCATCGCTTCGGGGTTCGTCACCGGGCTGCGCGTGTAGTACGAGACTTTGGGACCGTCGCGGTCGTCGCGCTGATAGAAGATGAGTTCGGAAGGCGTGCCGTCGTCGAACTGGCGCAGCTTGAGGCGGCCGGTCGGCACGTCGTAGAAGAAATCCTGTTGCCGGAAAACGAGGGGCGCATCGGGCGCGAGCGCGGCTGCGCGCTCGCGCAGTGTGTCGAAGTGATGCGCGCGTGCCTTGATTTCGATGTTGCGTGCCATGAACGAGGTCTCCGGTTGTCCATCGGTGTGTGGGCGCAGCAGCGAGACTAGCAAACATATCGTGAACGTTGGGTTACACGGACCACTGCGCATCGATGAGGCGCAGCGCCGCGGCGATCCCCGGTTCATGGCGACGCTCGGCGAGCGCGACGAACGAGAGCTGCGTCGGCACCGTGACGCCTTCGACGATCGTGAGCGCGTGCGCGTGCGCTTCCGTCAGCGCGATGGAATCGCGCGCGAGCGAAAGGCCGACGCCCGATTTCACGAGATCGAGCATCGACGGCTCCTGATCGACTTCCGCGACGATCATCGGCATCGCGCCCGCATCGCGAAAGACGCGCGACAACAGCCGGTTATGCGCGGATTCGGGCGGCGTCCAGATCCACGGCAGCCGCGCGAGCGCGGACCAGCTGCGCTTGCCCTTGTTGACGCGGTTGTGCCAGCCGGCGGGCGCGAGCACGCGATACGAGAACGGCGTGAGCCGCACGGCGTGAAAACGCTCGCCATCACGCGTGCCGTCGGTGGCGGGGTCGCCAATGTAATAGCCGACATCGAGATCGCGCGCGCGCACGCGTTCGAGCACCCAGCCCGACATGCCGTGCCGCAGCGCCGTCTCGATGCGCGGATACGTCTCGACGAACTGCCGCAGGAAACCGCCGAGCCGGAGAAATTCGGGATCGAGAATCGTGCCGATGCGCAGTGTCCCGCTGACCTCTTGCCGCAACGCAGCAGCGGCGCGCCGGACTTCGGCGGCGGCGGCAAGCGCCCGCTCCGCGTGGGGAAGGAGCGCTTCGCCGTCTCGCGTGAGCAGCAGTCCGTGCGACGTTCGCGTGAAGAGAACCACGCCGAGCATTTCCTGCAAGTTCTTGATCTGCAGACTGACGGCGGGCTGTGTGAGATGCAAATGCGCCGCCGCGCGCGTGAGATTTCCTTCGCGGGCGACGGTGAGAAACGCGCGGAGCAGGGTGTAGTCCATCGGCTGATATTAGCGCGACTTATATCGCTCTTGAACATATCTCATTGGATGCGCGAACGCCGGGCGCAGTACGCTTGGCTCCACGACTCAGCCGCAAGGAAAAGACGGCAACACAAGGAGACGACACCATGAAGCAGACCGCCCGCAAAGAAGAAGGCGAATTCGACTACATCATCGTAGGCGCGGGCACGGCCGGCTGCGTGCTGGCCAACCGCCTGACGCAGGACCCCGACGTGTCCGTCCTGCTGCTGGAAGCGGGCGGCAAGGACGACTACCACTGGATCCACATTCCGGTGGGCTACCTGTACTGCATCGGCAATCCGCGAACGGACTGGCTCTACAAGACCCAATCCGAACCGGGCCTGAACGGGCGATCGCTGTCGTATCCGCGTGGCCGCGTGCTCGGCGGATGTTCGTCGATCAACGGCATGATCTACATGCGCGGCCAGCGCGAAGACTACGACGAGTGGGCGCACATCGTCGGTGATTCGAACTGGTCGTGGGACTCCGTGCTGCCCATTTTCAAGCGCAGCGAGGACCACCACGCCGGTGCGAACGACTGGCACGGAACCGGCGGCGAATGGCGCGTCGAAAAGCAGCGCCTGAAATGGAAGATTCTCGAGACGTTCGCGCAAGCCGCGCAGCAATCCGGCATCCCGGCTACCGACGACTTCAATCGCGGCGATAACACCGGCGTCGGCTATTTCGATGTGAACCAGCGCGGCGGCATCCGCTGGAACGCGGCGAAAGCCTTCCTGCGCGAAGCGATGAAACGCCCGAATCTCACGACGATCACCGGTGCGCATACGCAGCGGCTCGTGTTCGAGAGCACGCGTTGCGTGGGCGTCGAGTATCGCGGCGGCGATGTCGGCTACATCGCGAAGGCGCGCTGCGAAGTGCTGCTCAGCGCGGGCGCGGTGAACTCGCCGCAGATACTCGAGCTATCGGGCATCGGCAACGGCGCGCGCTTGCAGCGGCTCGGGATCGATGTCGTGCGCGATCTGCGCGGCGTCGGCGAAAATCTGCAGGACCACTTGCAATTGCGCATGGCGTACAAGGTGAACGGCGCGCGCACGCTCAACACGTTGTCCGCGCGCTGGTGGGGCAAGCTCTTCATCGGCATGCAATACGCGCTCATGCGAAGCGGCCCGATGTCGATGGCGCCATCGCAACTCGGCGCGTTCGCGAAGTCCAATCCCGACGATGCATCGATCAGGCGGCCCGATGTCGAATATCACGTTCAGCCGCTTTCGCTCGAACGCTTCGGCGAGCCGCTGCATCCGTTCAATGCATTCACGGCGTCCGTGTGCAATCTGCGGCCCACGTCGCGCGGCAGCGTGCATATCGCATCGCCGGATGCGCATGCCGCGCCGCTCATCGCGCCGAACTATCTTTCCACCGAGCGCGACCGCGAAGTGGCCGTGAACTCGCTGCGTCTCACGCGGCGCATCGTGAGCGCGCCCGCGTTGTCGCGTCATGCGCCCGAAGAGATTCTGCCGGGCATCCAGTACCAGACCGAAGACGAACTCGTGCAGGCGGCGGGCAATGTCGGCACGACGATCTTTCATCCGGTCGGCACATGCCGCATGGGCATCGACAACGATCCCGCCGCGGTCGTCGACAGCCGCTTGCGCGTGATCGGCGTGCAAGGCTTGCGCGTGGTCGATGCATCGGTGATGCCGGTCATCACATCGGGCAACACGAACTCGCCGACCGTGATGATCGCGGAGCGCGCGAGCGACATGATCCGCCAGGACCGCCGTGCCCGACACACGCAGGAACGGCTCGCCACGGCATTCGCATGAACCACGCGCGTGGCATGCATATGACGACGCCGCGCATCAGCACGGGCTTTTGCGCGAGCACGCGCCATGCCCTGCATGCCTGGCACCGAAGGCCGCATCTAACGCCGCGTGAGTAAGTGCAAATCCCAATGATTGCGCTGCATCATTGGCGAGACAATGGCCCCGGATAAACGTGATGCTCGGCTTACCTCGTGCATGTCTCGATACGACATGCAACAGGCGTACAAAGCGAAGCAGCGTCCGGCGGAAGACACCGTTCGGATGCGCGCGGACAGAAAAATAAAGCGCAGGCGACACATCGTTCGGCGCCTCACTTCGCATGGAAGGGGACATGATTCTCGGCGACACCATTCTGGAAACGCGAGGGCTCACGAAAGAATTCAAAGGCTTCACGGCCGTGAATGGCGTGAATCTGCGCGTGCGCCGCGGCTCGATCCACGCGCTGATCGGACCGAACGGCGCGGGCAAGACGACCTGCTTCAACCTGCTCACCAAGTTCCTCGAGCCGACTGCCGGCCAGATCGTTTTCAACGGCACCGACATCACACGCGAGCGCCCGGCGCATATCGCGCGGCGCGGCATCATCCGGTCGTTTCAGATTTCCGCTGTCTTTCCGCACCTGAGCGTGCTTCAGAACGTGCGCATCGGGCTGCAAAGGCAGCTTGGAACATCGTTCCACTTCTGGCGCAGCGAACGTTCGCTCGCTGCGCTCAACGACCGCGCGATGGACCTGCTCACGCAAGTCGGCCTCACCGATTTCGCCGATACGAAGACCGTCGAGCTGTCTTACGGACGCAAGCGCGCGCTCGAAATCGCGACGACGCTTTCGATGGAACCCGAACTCATGCTGCTCGACGAACCGACGCAAGGCATGGGACACGAAGACGTCGATCGCGTGACGGCGCTCATCAAGAAGGTGTCGGCGGGACGCACGATCCTCATGGTCGAGCACAACATGAACGTGATCGCGGGCATCTCCGACACCATCACCGTGCTTCAACGCGGCGAAGTGCTCGCGGAAGGCAGCTACGCGGAAGTGTCGAAGAATCCGCTCGTGATGGAAGCCTACATGGGCAGCGCCGATGCGGCGCTCACCGGAGCGCACGCATGAGTACGATCGTGGAGGAGCGCCGCTCGCGCGAGGCGAACGGCGCGGCGGGCAATGTGCCCGCGCTCGAAATCGCGGGCCTGCAGGCGTGGTACGGCGAATCGCACATCCTGCATGGCGTGGACCTCAAGGTGAATCGCGGCGAAGTCGTCACGCTGCTCGGGCGCAACGGCGCGGGCCGCACCACGACGCTTCGCGCCATCATGGGCCTGACCGGGCGGCGCACCGGCTCGATCCGCGTCGGCGGACGCGAGACGATCGGGCTGCCGACGCACAAAATCGCGCATCACGGAGCGGGCTATTGTCCGGAGGAGCGCGGCATTTTTTCGAGCTTGTCGTGCAAGGAGAACCTGCTTCTTCCGCCGCTCATTGGCAATCCGAAAGAGGCGATGCCGCTCGACGAAATCTATTCCATGTTCCCGAACCTGAAGGAGCGCCGCGCGAGCCAGGGCACGCGTCTTTCGGGTGGCGAACAGCAGATGCTCGCCGTCGCGCGCATTCTGCGAACGGGCGCGAACCTGCTTCTTCTCGATGAAATCTCCGAAGGGCTTGCGCCCGTCATCGTGCAGACACTCGCGCGCATGATTCTCATGCTCAAGTCGCGCGGCTATACCGTCGTGATGGTCGAACAGAATTTCCGGTTCGCGGCGCCGCTCGCGGACCGCTTCTACGTGATGGAACACGGGAATATCGTCGAGCATTTCGGCGCCGGGGAACTCGACGCAAAGATGCCGGTGCTGCACGAACTGCTCGGCGTCTGATCGCTCGCGAGCACGATCACAACGGCAGCACCAGTAAGACCAGCAGTGCGGCAACAATCAAAAAACTCATGGAGACTGCAATGAAAAAGAAGACCCTCGCGCGCCTCTCGACTCTTTGCTTTGCGGCTGCGGCGGCGAGTGTGACGCTCTTTGCAAGCGGCGCGCAGGCAGCCGACGGCAACAGCGTCAAAATCGGCTTCGTCACCGACTTCTCGGGGCTTTACGCGGACATCGACGGTCAGGGCGGCCTCGAAGCCATCCGCATGGCGATCGCGGACTTCGGCGGCAAGGTGAACGGCAAGCCGATCGAACTCGTGTATGCGGACCATCAGAACAAGGCGGACATCGCGGCCTCACGCGCGCGCGAGTGGATCGACCGCGACGGCGTGAACGCGATCATCGGCGGCACGAATTCCGCGACGGCGCTTTCCACCGCGCAAGTCACGGCGGAGAAGAAGACGCCGTACATCAACATCGGCGCGGGCGCGGACAATCTCACGAACGAACAGTGCTCGCCGTACACCGTGCATTACGCCTATGACACGATGTCGCTCGCCAAGGGCACCGGTTCCGCGGTGACGAAGCAGGGCGGAAAGACGTGGTACTTCCTGACGGCGGATTACGCGTTCGGCAAGGCGCTGGAGAAGAACACGTCGGATGTCGTGAAGGCGAACGGCGGGCAAGTGCTCGGCGAGGTGCGTCATCCGCTGTCGGCGTCGGATTTCTCGTCGTTCCTGTTGCAGGCGCAGGGCTCGAAGGCGCAGGTGCTCGGTCTCGCGAACGCGGGCGGCGACACCGTCAACTCGATCAAGGCCGCGAAGGAATTCGGCATCACGAAATCGATGAAGATCGCCGCGCTGCTCATCTTCATCTCCGATATTCATTCGCTGGGACTGGAGACGACGCAAGGACTGGTCGCGACGGATAGCTGGTACTGGAACAAGGACGACAAGACGCGCGCGTGGGCGAAGCGTTACTTCGACAAGATGAAGAAGATGCCGGGCAGCCTCCAGGCGGCGGACTATTCGGCGGTCACGACGTATCTGAACGCCGTGAAGGCGGCAGGCACGACCGACAGCGACAAGGTCATGGCGCAGCTCAAGAAGGCGAAGATCGACGACTTCTACGCGAAAGGCTATATCCGCGAAGATGGCGCGATGATCCACGACATGTATCTGATGGAAGTGAAGAAGCCGTCCGAATCGAAGGAACCGTGGGACTACTACAAGATCACCGCGACGATTCCCGGCGATCAGGCGTTCGGCACGAAGGCGGAGTCGCGCTGCAAGCTCTGGAAGTAAGTTCATCGGCGGTTGATGCCGCAAGCGGTTCTCAAGGGCCGCTTGCGGCAGTGCTTCGATCAAACCCACGGCAGGTTCAATGGAAATTTTCGGCATACCGCTCGCCGCGATGATGAGCCAGTTGCTGCTCGGACTGGTGAACGGTTCGTTCTACGCGATCCTGAGTCTCGGGCTCGCGGTGATCTTCGGCTTGCTCAACGTCATCAACTTCGCGCACGGCGCGCTCTTCATGCTGGGCGCGATGCTCGCGTGGATGGGCTACGCGTACTTCAACGTCCCGTATTGGGCGATGCTGCTCGTCGCGCCGATCATCGTCGGGTTGCTGGGCGTCGTCATCGAACGTTCGATGCTGCGCTGGCTCTACAAGCTCGATCATCTTTACGGCTTGCTGCTCACGTTCGGCCTGACGCTCGTGATCGAAGGCGTATTCCGCTCCATCTACGGTTCGTCCGGGCAGCCGTATGACGTGCCTTCGGTGCTTTCCGGCGCGACCAATCTCGGCTTCATGTTCCTGCCGAACTATCGCGCGTGGGTCGTGGTGGCCTCGCTCGTCGTGTGTTTCGCGACGTGGTTCGTCATCGAGAAGACGCGCATCGGCGCGTATCTGCGCGCGGGCACGGAGAACCCGAAGCTCGTCGAGGCGTTCGGCGTGAACGTGCCGCTGATGATTACGCTCACCTACGGCTTCGGCGTCGCGCTCGCGGCGTTCGCGGGCGTGCTGGCCGCGCCGGTCATTCAGGTCTCGCCGCTCATGGGACAGTCGATGATCATCACCGTGTTCGCGGTCGTCGTGATCGGCGGCATGGGTTCGATCATGGGCTCGATTCTCACGGGCCTGCTGCTCGGCGTGATCGAGGGCTTTACGCGCGTGTTCTATCCGGAAGCGTCCGCGACGGTCGTCTTCGTCATCATGGCGCTCGTGCTGCTCGTGCGTCCGGCAGGACTCTTCGGCAAGGAAAGATGATGCAGAGAAAAGCGCTTTACGCCCTGTTGCTGATTGCGTTGATCGCCGCGCCGTTCGCGGGCGTGTATCCGGTTTTCATGATGAAGGTGCTGTGCTTCGCGCTCTTCGCGGCGGCGTTCAATCTGCTGATCGGCTATACGGGGCTGCTCTCGTTCGGACACTCGATGTTCCTCGCGAGCGCGGGCTATACCGCCGGTTACGCGATCCAGACGCTCGGCATGACGCCGGAACTGGGCGTGATCGCCGGCACCGCCGCTGCGACGCTGCTCGGCGTGGTGGTCGGTCTGCTGGCGATTCGCCGCCAGGGCATCTACTTTGCGATGGTCACGCTCGCGCTTGCGCAGATGGTCTATTTCGTGTTCCTGCAGGCGCCGTTCACGCACGGCGAGGACGGTCTGCAAGGCGTGCCGCGCGGCAAGCTCTTCGGCGTCCTCGATCTCGGCAGCGACGTGACGCTCTACTACGTCGTGCTCGTGCTGATGTTGCTGGCGTTCGCGCTGATCGTGCGTATCGTGCACTCGCCGTTCGGACAAGTGCTGGTGGCCATCAAGGAGAACGAGCCGCGCGCGATCTCGCTCGGCTACGACACCGCGCGCTACAAGCTGCTCGCGTTCGTGCTGTCCGCCGGGCTCGCGGGTCTCGCGGGCGCGACCAAGACGCTTGTGCTCGGCTTCGAAACGCTCGGCGATGCCTACTGGACGATGTCCGGCCTCGTCGTGCTGATGACGCTCGTCGGCGGCATGAGCACGATGTTCGGGCCGCTGCTCGGTGCGGCGATCATCGTCGCGCTGGAGGACCGGCTCGGCGATATCGGCGGCGGCCTCGCGAATATGACGGGCCTCGCGTGGTTCAACTCGCTCGGCGAATCGGTGACGATCGTGACGGGGCTGATCTTCATCGCGTGCGTGCTGGCGTTCAGGCGCGGAATCGTGGGCGAGATCGTCGCGCGCGTGAGGCCGTTGCAGGGATAGCAAGTCGTTCGGAGCGCGAAGTAATGGAAGCTGCGGGACGCATGGATTAACGGCAAAAAACGCGCCCTATTAAGGTGCTTGTATGCACCACTAGGGTAAATGCTAGGTTGTAGTGAAATGATGCCGCCATTAATATGCGTCCTAGTTCTGATGCACCCAGATTTTTGAGGTGGAGAACGAGGAGACATGAGGCACAAAGTGCCCGATCGAAAGCGCTGTTGGATGAGTCCAACAGCGCTTTTTTATTTTGCGCGACGATAATACGAATTGCATATTCAGCGGGCTTTGCGAAGCCGTTATGAATACGCGCTAAAGCGCTCGCGCATCGTCTTCAAAGTCCTTGCTGCGCCGCGCCCGCGTCCGCTAAACTGCATTTCCCGACCCGCTGGTCGGCGATTCCAGACAAGAAATCCACACGCTGTTCCAGGCATTCGCCTTTATTCGGACATTCGATTTACGGGGTGCAAATCAATGAAGTGGGCATTACGCGCAAAGGCGGTCGCTATGGCTGTCGCGGGATTATCAGCGGTTTTCAGCACACAGGTTTTTGCGGACGTGAAAATAGGCGTGACGGTATCAGCCACCGGTCCCGCTGCATCGCTCGGCATTCCGGAAAAGAACACCATCGCGTTATTGCCCAAGGAAGTCGCGGGACAAAAGGTGCAATACATCGTCCTCGATGACGCCACCGATTCCACGCAGGCTGTCAAGAACGCGCGCAAGCTCACGAGCGAAGATCACGTCGATGCGCTGATCGGTTCCACCGTGGTCCCCAACTCTCTCGCGATGATCGACATCGCCGCCGAAACCAGCACGCCAATGCTCTCGATGGCAGCCGCCGCGAGCATCGTCGAGCCGATGGATGCGAAGCGCGCGTGGGTCTTCAAGACGCCGCAGAACGACATCCTCATGGCCACGGCCATCGCGCAACACATGAGCAATCACGGCGTGAAGACCGTGGCGTTCATCGGCTTTTCGGATGCCTACGGCGAGAGCTGGTTCAAGGAGTTCTCGAAGGCGGCCGACCTCGCGAAGATACGCGTCGTCGCGAACGAACGCTTCGCGCGCAACGACGCGTCCGTCACCGGGCAAGTGCTGAAGGCGATGTCGCAGAACCCGGACGCGGTGCTGATCGCCGGCGCGGGCACACCGGCCGCGCTGCCGCAGAAGACGCTCAAGGAGCGCGGCTACAAGGGCAAGCTCTATCAGACGCACGGCGTCGCCAATAACGACTTCCTGCGCGTGTGCGGCAAGGACTGCGAAGGCACGTTCCTTCCCGCCGGGCCGCTGCTCGTCGCCGAGCAGTTGCCGGACAGCAATCCCGTCAAGCAGGCCGCGCTGACGTACAAGAAGGCGTATGAAGGCGCGTATGGCGCAGGCTCCGTGTCGACGTTCGGCGGTCACGCCTGGGACGCGGGTCTCATTCTTCAACGCGCCATTCCCATCGCTCTGAAGAAGGGGCAGCCCGGCACGCCCGCGTTCCGCGAGGCCTTGCGCGCGGCCATCGAAGACACGAAGAACTTGCCCGCGTCGCACGGCATCTTCAACATGAGCGCGAACGATCACGCCGGTCTCGATCAGCGGGCGCGCGTGATGGTGGAGATCGTCGGCGGCAAATGGAAGCTCTCGGGCAACTGATCGCCGATATGCGATTCCGCTAGAACATCGAGGCGCGTTTTATCGAACGCGCCTTTTTTTCGCGTGCGAAAGGGGAGGGCGCCACGCGCCGCGCAGGGCCTGTCGCGCTCAGGGAAAACGAGGCTAGGCACGTAGTAGCGCGGTCAATAGATTGGGGCGGCAAATCAGCCGGGGAACCTCGAAGCAGCGCACCGCAGGCGTGCGCAAAAAACACAGACGCGTCTGGAGACGAGCAATGAAAACAAAGAAAGCATGGGTGAAAAACGGCATCGCGCTGGCGGTCGCGGCGAGTGCCGCATTCGGCGCTGGCGCGGCGTTCGCGCAGGTGAAGATCGGCGTGACGCTCTCGGCGACGGGACCGGCCGCATCGCTCGGGATTCCCGAGAAAAACACCATCGCGCTATTGCCGAAGGAAGTGGCGGGCAAATCGGTCGAATACATCGTGCTCGATGACGGTTCCGATACGAGCCGCGCCGTGCAAAACACGCGCAAGCTGATCGACGAGGATCACGTGGACGCGATCGTCGGCTCGACGGTCACGCCGAACTCGCTCGCGATGATCGATGCGGCCTCCAGCGCGAAGACGCCGATGATCTCGATGGCCGCGTCCGCCGCGATCATCGCGCCGATGGACGCGAAGAAAGCGTGGGTCTTCAAGACGCCGCAGAACGACGCGCTCATGGCCGACGCCATCGCGAGCTACATGGAGAAGCACGGCGTGAAGACGGTAGGCTTCATCGGCTTCGCGGATGCCTACGGCGACGGCTGGTACAACGTATTCAACACGGCGGCGTCGGCGCACAAGCTGAAGATCGTCACGAACGAGCGCTATAACCGCACGGATACGTCCGTCACCGGCCAGGTGTTGAAGACGATGGGCGCGAACCCCGACGCGGTGTTGATTGCGGGCGCGGGCACGCCGTCCGCGCTGCCGGCGAAGGCGCTGAAGGAGCGCGGCTACAAGGGCAAGGTTTATCAGACGCACGGCGTGGCCAATAACGACTTCCTGCGCGTCTGCGGCAAGGATTGCGAAGGCGAGATTCTGCCCGCGGGTCCCGTGCTCGTGACCGATCAGCTTCCGGACGGCAATCCGGTGAAGAAGTCGTCGGCGGCGTACAAGAACGCGTATGAGAAGGCCTACGGCGCGGGTTCGCTCTCGACCTTCGGCGGTCACGCGTGGGACGCCGGCCAGATGCTCCAGCGCGCCATTCCCGAAGCGCTCAAGAAGGGGCAGCCCGGCACGCCAGAATTCCGCGAGGCGTTGCGCGCGGCGCTGGAAAACCTCAAGGATCTGCCGGTCGCGCACGGCATCATGAACATGACGACGAGCGACCACAACGGCTTCGACGATCGCGCGCGCGTGATGGTGCAGATTGTCGACGGCAAGTGGAAGCTGCTGAACGACTGAGTGGCGCGTGGCGCGCGGATTCGTGCGCCCGCTCGCATCGCAATTTCAAGACAGGAAAGCGGCGTGCCGACGGTGCGCCGCTTTTTCACGTTTCAAAGAAGCTCTGAAGAGGAAGCATGGACTTATCGATTGCCGCGATTCTCGCGCAAGACGGCATCACGACGGGCGCGATCTACGCGTTGCTCGCGCTCGCGCTCGTGCTGGTGTTCTCCGTCACGCGCGTCATTTTCATTCCGCAGGGCGAGTTCGTCGCATACGGCGCGCTCACGCTCGCCGCGCTGCAAACGCAGAAGCTGCCCGCGACGTGCTTTCTGCTCATGGCGATGGGCGCCGGCTGCTTCATCGCCGAAGTGGCGGGCATCGTGCGCTATCCGGCGCGTTATCACCGCAAAGGGCGCTTGCTGAGTCTGCTCGCCGGCAAGTACTTGCTGTTTCCGGTCGCGGTGTGGGCGCTGACGCAGGCCGTGTTCGCGCAGCCGCTGCCGATGATCGCGCAGATTGCGCTGACGCTCTTGATCGTCGTGCCGATGGGACCGTTCGTCTATCGGCTGGCGTATGAGCCGATTGCGGAGGCAAGCACGCTGTTGCTGCTGATCGTCGCGGTTGCCGTGCATTTCGCGATGGTGGGGCTCGGCCTCGTGATGTTCGGCGCGGAAGGCTCGCGCACGACCGCGTTCTCCGACGCCAACTTCACGCTCGGCAGCGTGTCGATCTCGGGGCAAAGCCTGTGGGTCGTCGGGACGGCCGTCGTGCTGATCGTGGCGCTGTACTTCTACTTCGACCGCTCGATCTCCGGCAAGGCGCTGCGTGCGACGTCGGTGAATCGGCTGGGCGCGCGGCTGGTGGGCATCGGCACGACGCAGGCCGGGCGGCTCGCGTTCACGCTGGCAGCCGGCCTCGGCGCGTTGTGCGGCGTGCTTGTCGCGCCGATCACGACCATTTATTACGATTCCGGTTTCCTGATCGGCCTGAAGGGGTTTGTCGGCGCGATCGTCGGCGGGCTGGTGAGCTATCCGCTGGCGGCGGCGGGATCGTTGCTCGTCGGCTTGCTCGAGTCGTATTCGTCGTTCTGGGCGAGCGCGTACAAGGAGGTGATCGTCTTCACGCTCATCATTCCGGTGCTGTTATGGCGGAGCCTCGCAAGCCCGCATTCGGACGAAGACGAGGAGTGAGCCGATGACCTTCCTGCATCGATATCGTTTTTTCTGGCTGTTTCTCGTCGTCGTGTTCGCGCTGCCGGTGTTGCCTGGACCCGTCGCCGTGCCCGAGTACTGGATCACGCTGCTCAACTACATCGGGCTTTATTCCATCGTCGCGATCGGGCTGGTGCTGCTCACTGGCATTGGCGGCATGACGAGCTTCGGGCAAGCCGCGTTCGTCGGCGTGGGCGCCTATGCAACCGCATTTCTGACGACGCGCTATGGCGTGTCGCCGTGGCTCGCGCTGATCGCGGGCGTCGTGCTGACGGCGTTCGTCGCGCTGCTGCTCGGTCTCGTGACGATGCGCTTATCAGGCCACTTTCTCCCGCTCGGGACCATTGCGTGGGGGCTGTCGCTGTTCTATCTCTTCGGCAACATGGAACTGCTCGGGAAGTACGACGGCATCAACGGGATTCCCGTGCTCAACCTGTTCGGCTGGCAACTCGAATCCGGGCGGAGCATTTACTACCTGATCTGGGTCGTCGTGCTGTTGGCCGTCGTGTCTGTTCAGAATTTGCTTAATAGTCGTCCCGGCCGGGCAATTCGCGCGCTGCGCGGCGGCGGCATCATGGCCGAAGCGATGGGCGTCAACACGGCATGGATGCGCGTGGTCATCTTCATCTACGCGGCGGTGCTGGCGGCTATTTCGGGCTTCCTTTACGCGCACCTGCAGCGCGCGGTGAACCCGACGCCGTTTGGCCTCAATCACGGCATCGAATTCCTGTTCATGGCGGTGGTAGGCGGGGTGTCGCACGTTTGGGGTGCGATCCTCGGCGCAACGATTCTCACCGTCCTTCAGGACTATCTACAGACGCTTTTGCCCAAGCTGATCGGCGCAAACGGCAATTTCGAAGTCATCGTTTTCGGCGTCGTGATGGTGCTCTTGCTTCAGTACGCACGGCAGGGCGTCTGGCCGTTCGTCGCGCGCATCTTCCCGCGCGGGCCGCGCGCGCATGTTCCGGATCACGGCGAGGCGTTGCCGCAGCGCAGCAAACCGTCGGGCGGAGAGCCGTTGCTGATCGTAGATAGAGCGCGCAAGCAGTTCGGCGGTCTGGTGGCCGTCAACGACGTGAGTTTCGACGTGAAGGCCGGCGAAATCATCGGGCTTATCGGTCCTAACGGCGCGGGGAAATCGACGACGTTCAATCTCGTGACGGGCGTGCTGCAGGCGACGAGCGGCGCCATCACATTTCACGGTGAACGCATCGAGAAGCTCGGTTCGCGGCAAATCGTCAAACGGGGAATCGGGCGCACGTTTCAGCACGTCAGGATGCTGCCGGGCATGACCGTGCTGGAGAACGTTGCAATTGGCGCGCATCTGCGCGGCAGCACCGGCGTGTGGCGCAGCATCGCGCGGCTGAATGCGTCGGAGGAAGCGCGGTTGATGTCGGAAGCGGCGAAGCAGATTGCGCGCGTTGGGCTGGAGAAGCATCTGTATAGCGAGGCGGGGAGCCTGGCTCTCGGCCAACAGCGGATTATGGAGATCGCGCGGGCGCTCTGCTGTGATCCGACGCTCTTGCTGCTCGACGAGCCGGCGGCGGGGCTTCGCTATCAGGAGAAGCAGCAACTCGCCGACCTGCTGCGCAAGCTGCGCGCGGAAGGCATGAGCATCTTGCTCGTCGAGCACGACATGGATTTCGTGATGAATCTGACGGACCGGCTCGTCGTGATGGAATTCGGGACGAAGATCGCTGAAGGCTTGCCCACGGACGTGCAGCAGAATCCCGCGGTTCTCGAAGCGTATCTCGGTGGAGCGGAATGATGGCGGAAGCGATTTTGGAGGTAAGCGGCCTGTCCGTGCGATACGGAAAGGTCGAGGCGCTGCACGAGGGGAAGCTGCGCGTGGGAGCGGGGGAGATCGTCTCCGTCATCGGACCGAACGGCGCGGGAAAGTCGACGCTGCTCAACGCGATCATGGGCGCGTTGCCACAGACGGGCCATGCGAAGGGCGTCGTGCGATACCTCGGCGAAGATGTGTCGGCGCTCGCCATCGAGCGACGAGTTTCGCTCGGGATGTGTCTGGTGCCCGAAAAGCGCGAGCTTTTTTCGACGATGCCGGTCGAGGACAATCTTGTGCTCGGTGCGTACCGGCGCAGGCGGGCAGGCGAGCGCGATTATCTGGACCAACTGGACCACGTTTTCCAACTTTTCCCGCGATTAAAGGAGCGGCGGAAGCAGGCGGCTGGAACGCTTTCGGGGGGCGAACGGCAGATGTTGGCCGTTGGACGCGCGCTCATGGGCAAACCGCAGTTACTCATGCTCGACGAGCCGAGCCTCGGCCTTGCACCTTTGATCGTGAAGGAGATTTTTCACATCATCAGCGCGCTGCGGCAGACAGGAGTCGCGACGCTGTTGATCGAGCAAAATGCCCGCGCCGCGCTACAGATTTCGGACTATGGCTACGTGCTGGAAACGGGCGAGTTCGCGTTGGAAGGCAAGGCGGACGAGCTTCAGCACGATCCTAAGGTCATCGAGACGTATCTCGGATTGACGAAAAAGCCGGCTTAGGCAGGACGTTTCGGCGGTTTTCAAGCGGCATGTTTCACGTGAAACATGCCGTTTTTTTCGCGCGGGCTTGGCAGACAAAATCGGGAGACAGGAAACCGATATAATCTCGCGATATCCTTCTTCAGGTTCGTGTCGTTCGCACACGAAATCTCCAATGCTTTTTCCCACAGAATTTGATGTGATCGTCGTCGGCGGCGGTCACGCGGGCACTGAGGCCGCCCTTGCTTCGGCGCGAATGGGCTGCAAGACGCTCCTCCTGACACATAACATCGAGACGCTGGGCCAGATGAGCTGCAATCCGTCGATTGGCGGCATCGGCAAGGGCCATCTCGTCAAGGAAGTCGACGCGCTGGGCGGCGGAATGGCCGCCGCCACGGACGAGGCGGGCATCCAGTTTCGTATCCTCAACTCGTCGAAGGGACCGGCTGTCCGTGCGACACGCGCGCAGGCGGACAGGCTTCTGTACAAGCAGGCCATTCGTCATCGCTTGGAGAATCAGCCGAATCTGTGGCTGTTCCAGCAAGCCGTCGACGATTTGATGGTCGAAGGCGATCGCGTAGTTGGTGCGGTGACACAGGTCGGACTGCGTTTTCGCGCGCGCGCCGTGGTTCTCACGGCCGGCACGTTCCTCGACGGCAAGATTCATGTGGGCTTGAACAACTACGTCGGCGGTCGCGCGGGCGATCCGGCCGCCGTCTCGCTCTCGGCGCGGCTCAAGGAGTTGAAGCTGCCGCAAGGGCGTCTTAAGACCGGTACGCCGCCGCGAATCGACGGGCGAACCATCGATTTTTCGAGGCTCGAAGAACAGCCGGGCGATCTCGACCCGATTCCGGTCTTCTCATTCCTCGGGCGCGTGGAGCAGCATCCACGTCAGATGCCGTGCTGGGTCACGCATACCAACGCGCGGACGCACGACATCATTCGGTCCGGACTCGATCGCTCGCCGATGTACACCGGCGTCATCGAAGGCGTCGGGCCGCGCTACTGTCCGTCGATCGAGGACAAGATCCATCGGTTTGCATCGAAAGACGCGCATCAGATTTTCCTTGAGCCGGAAGGTCTCACGACGAACGAGTTCTATCCGAATGGCATCTCGACGAGTCTCCCGTTCGACGTGCAGCTCGACCTCGTCCGATCGATGCACGGTCTGGAACATGCGCACATTCTTCGGCCTGGCTACGCGATCGAATACGACTATTTCGACCCCCGCGCGCTCAAGGCGTCGCTGGAGACGAAAGCGATCAACGGCTTGTTCTTTGCCGGTCAAATCAACGGAACGACCGGTTACGAAGAGGCCGCCGCGCAGGGGCTGTTGGCGGGCATCAACGCGGGACTGCAAGTACAGGGCAGGGAAGCGTGGTCGCCTCGCCGGGATCAGGCATATCTTGGCGTGCTGGTCGACGATCTCGTAACGCGCGGTGTTTCCGAGCCATATCGAATGCTCACGAGCCGCGCCGAGTACCGGCTGTCGCTGCGGGAGGACAATGCGGATATGCGGCTGACGGAAATCGGGCGAGACCTCGGGGTTGTCGACGACGTGCGGTGGGACGCGTTCAGCCGCAAGCGCGACGCTGTTTCACGTGAAACAGAGCGTCTCCGCACGACCTGGGTGAATCCCAAGACCCTGTCTCCGCAGGAGGCAACGGCGCTGCTCGGAAAGCCGATCGAACACGAATACAGTCTGGCCGATTTGCTGCGACGGCCCGGCGTATCGTATGACGGAATCTGCGCACTCCGCGACGGCAGCAGTGGCTCCGAAGCGCCCCTTTGCGATGATCCGGTTCTTCTTGCCCAGATCAAAGAGCAGATTGAAATTGGCGTGAAGTACGAAGGCTACATTAACCGTCAAGCCGATGAAATCGTGCGGAATGGGGCGCAGGAAAACACGCGTCTGCCGGAAGGCATCGATTACAACGAAGTGCGCGGATTGTCGTACGAAGCGCGTCAGAAGTTGAATCAGCATCGTCCAGAGACGATCGGGCAGGCATCGCGCATTTCGGGCATCACGCCCGCTGCGATTTCACTGCTGATGGTCCACCTAAAGCGAGGCCTCGGACGTCGAGGCAAGACAGCGGACGGCGGTGCGCAGGCTTCCAGCGAGACGGCCGCGCAATGACAGACCTCGCCCCGATACTGGATGCTGGCGCCGCGGAACTCGGCGTCGCGCTATCCGAGGCGCAAAAGCGGCAACTTCTGGATTACGTCGCGCTGCTCGGCAAGTGGAATGCCGTCTACAACCTCACGGCGATTCGCGATCCGCGACAGATGCTGGTTCAGCACATCCTCGACTCGCTCGCGGTCGTCCCGGCGGTGACGGCGCGTAACGCATCGACGGTGCTGGACGTAGGTTCGGGCGGAGGATTGCCGGGGATCGTGATCGCCATCGCGCTGCCCGATGTCCGCGTGACGCTAAACGATATCGTCCACAAGAAGACGGCATTTCAATCGCAGGTGAAAGCGGAGTTGCGGCTTGCCAATCTTGCTGTCGTAACCGGTCGCGTCGAGAATCTGCAGGCGGGCGTCGAAGTGCCAGAAAAATTCGACGTAATCGTCTCGCGCGCATTCGCAGACCTCTCGGATTTCGTTACACTTTCGCGTCATCTGGTTGCGAACGGCGGCCGAATCCTGGCGATGAAGGGCGTCAAGCCCGATGCGGAAGTAGCTCGACTGCCAGCAGGTTCGAAGGTCGTCGGCATCGAGCGCCTGGCCGTGCCGATGCTCGACGCCGAGCGGCATCTGGTCGAAGTGGCCTTCGATGCCTGAGTGTTCGTACCGATCCAGCCCCGCTGATCTTCTGACAGCGAAGAAACGAGGACACTAAACGATGGCAAAAATCTTCTGCGTCGCAAATCAGAAGGGCGGCGTTGGAAAGACGACCACCGCAGTCAATCTGGCGGCGAGTCTCGCGGGGCTCAAGCAGCGTGTGTTGCTGATCGACCTGGATCCGCAGGGCAACGCCACGATGGGTAGCGGCGTCGACAAGGCGGCCTGCGAGAACACCATTTACGAAGTGCTCGTCGATGGCGTGACGCTGCGCGAGGCCCGCGTTCGTCCGGAGGCTGTCGGTTACGACGTGCTGCCCGCGAACCGCGAACTGGCCGGCGCGGAAGTCGAACTCGTCGATATGGAAAATCGCGAGCGCATTCTTCGAGGCGCGATTGCCGAGATAGAAGACGACTATGATTTCGTTCTCATCGATTGCCCGCCGGCGCTCTCGCTGCTGACGTTGAACGCGTTGTGCGCCGCGCATGGCGTCGTCATCCCGATGCAATGCGAATACTTTGCGCTGGAAGGGTTGTCGGACCTCGTCAACACAATTAAACAGATTCACGCCAACCTCAACCGCGATCTCAAGGTCATCGGTTTGTTGCGCGTCATGTTCGACCCGCGGATCACGCTGCAACAGCAGGTGTCCGATCAGTTGAAGGCGCATTTCGGCGACAAGGTCTTCGACGTCGTGATCCCGCGCAACGTGCGCCTCGCCGAAGCGCCGAGTTACGGGCTGCCGGGCGTCGTCTTCGACAAGTCCTCGCGCGGCGCGCAGGCCTATATCCAGTTCGGCACGGAAATGATCGAGCGCGTGCGCGGGCTGCAAACCCATTCGATGCGGCAGGAAACGCCGTCGGAGGAACCGAAATGAGCGCTGTGATGAAGAAGAAGGGTCTTGGCCGCGGCCTCGACGCATTGCTCGGCGGCAGCGTCGACATTACCGAAGCCGCTCGCGGCGAAGGCACGCCGACGGTTCTCCCGCTCGACAAGCTGCAAGCGGGCAAGTATCAGCCGCGCACGCGCATGGACGAAGGCGCGCTGCAGGAACTTGCCGCCAGCATTCGCGCGCAGGGTTTGATGCAGCCGATTCTCGTACGCGCGACCGACGACCAGCGATACGAAATCATCGCGGGTGAGCGGCGCTTCCGCGCGGCGCGTCTCGCGGGCCTCGACGAAGTGCCGGTGCTCGTGAAGAACGTGCCCGACCAGGCCGCCGCCGCGATGGCGCTGATCGAGAACATTCAGCGCGAGGACCTGAACCCGCTCGAAGAAGCGCAAGGCATCCAGCGTCTGCTCGACGAATTCAGTTTCACGCACGAGCAGGCCGCCGAAGCAGTCGGACGTTCGCGCAGCGCGGTGTCGAACCTGTTGCGCCTACTGAACCTCGCGTCCGCCGTTCAGACGATGCTGCTCGCCGGCGATCTCGACATGGGGCACGCACGCGCGCTCCTCGCCGTCGATGCCGCCACGCAGATTCAGCTCGCGAATCATGTGATCAACCGCCGCCTGTCCGTGCGCGAAACCGAGCGCCTCGTCGCCGCGACGCTCAAGCAGACGCCTGCAAAAGCGCGCCCCGCGAATGACGGCGGCCGCGACACGCGCCGTCTCGAAGAAGAGCTGTCGGATTTGCTTGCCGCGAGCGTGAAGATCAAGGTCGGTGGACGAGGGCGCGGAAAGGTCACGATCGACTTCGGCAATCTGGATGCGCTCGAAGGAATCCTTACTAAATTGCGCGGCCGGATGGAAACGCCAAGCGCGGCCGTCTGAGCCACGCGCCTATCTTGTCCGAGTTCAACGCGAAAGGCGTTCGCCCCGATCTTCCGACGCGCGTCTGGAAGGCGATCGCCAAGGAGCCGGTGCTCGCGATTCTCGTCGTCGCGTTCGTCGTGGTGCAGATTGCGCATCCGCGGCCGGTGATGTCGCTGCCCGGACTCGTCGACTGGCAGACGGTGCTGACGCTCGCCGGGCTCCTGATCCTCACGAAAGCGATCGAATTGTCAGGATTCCTGATGTGGGCGGCGCATCGGCTCGTGCATCGCATACATGGCGAGCGCGGGCTGGCGCTGCTGCTGGTCGGGCTGGCGGCGGGTTTATCGACCGTGCTGACCAACGACGTCGCGCTGTTCGCGGTCGTGCCGCTCGCGCTTTCGCTGAACAAGCTCGCGCCGCTGCCGATCAAGCGGCTCGTCATCGTGATCGCGCTCGCCGTGAACGCCGGCTCGATCCTCACGCCGCTCGGGAATCCTCAGAACCTCTTCCTCTGGCAGGCGAGTGGCGTTGCGTTCGGCGCGTTCGTGTGGGCGCTGCTGCCGCTCTGCGCCGCGTTGATGGCGCTATTGCTCGTGCTGACCGTCGTTTTGTTCCACGCGGCGCCGCTCGACCTGTCGGGCGATGCGGAAGAGCATCGTGTCGATCGCGTGTTGTGCGGCGTCAGTGTCGTCGCATTTGCGGTGTTCGTCGCGCTCGCGGACGCGCACCACGCGGGCCCCGCACTCGCCGCGCTCGCAGCGGCGTTTCTCTTGTGGCGACGCGAAGTGGTCTTCAAGATCGACTGGCTGTTGCTGCTCATCTTCGTGCTGATGTTCATCGTGCTGCGCAGCGCGGCCGCGTTGCCGTCGATTCACGATGCAATCGCGCGCATCGGCATCCATTCGCCCGAGCGCGCATTCGCGGCCGGGGCGGTGCTGTCGCAAGGCATCAGCAACGTGCCGGCGGCAATCGTGCTCGCCGAATTCTCGAAGGACTGGCGCGCGCTCGCGTTCGGCGTGAGCGTCGGCGGCTTCGGCGTGGCGATCGGATCGCTCGCCAATCTGATCGCCGTGCGCTTGTCGGGCGAAAAGGGCATGTGGATGCGCTTTCACATGATTTCGATCCCGTTCCTCTTCGCCGCGATGGCAATCGGCTGGGCGCTCGTCTGACGCGTCCGGGCGCCTGGACGCAATCTGAAAATCTGCTTGCAATCGCAAGAAAAATCTCGGTTTCGAGACCATCTTTTAGGCGTCGTCCGCTTGGCTTTTGACACACCTAAACTATTGAATCCGTGACAACAATCGCTTACAATCGCCCGGATTTATCAGCTAGGCCACCTCGAAAGCGCCGCGAAAGCGCAAGGTGATTCCCCGGACTCTTGGTTGAATGCCGATCACAGCGCGCGAGAAAACGCGGGCGCCGTGCTTCAGGCGAAAGCGACGTCAATGCGCGAACGAAACATGCAGGCCAGCGCTCGCTCAACCGGCGATAGCAAGTCCACCGGAACACAGCCGCGCGGTTCGTCGGGCGACTCGTGGGATGCCGAGGCGCAAGATAACAATATCGTTCCGCTCACACGGGATCAGGCAGAGAAGCTGTTCGGCCCGGAGGTGAGTCGTCCATCGCGTGTCACGCCGTTTCGCGTCGTGGCAGCGCAAATGGTTTTGTCCCTGGGTGCGACGCTGTTGTGGTGGCTGTTTTACAAGCCGCCGGGCGATGCTGCGCTGTCCGCCTTTCTAGGTGGGGCAATCTGCTGGCTACCGGCTGCGTTGTTCGCGGCGCGCCTGAAAGCAGGCGCCGGCACGCAGACGATCATGAGCTGGATGATCGGGGAAGGCCTGAAGATGGGAGCGACGATTGCTATGTTCGTCGCGGTCGCGGTCTGGTACAAGAGCGCGTTGTGGCTGCCGCTGCTGGTTACATATATCGTCGCGCTCAAGACGTACTGGATCGCGATGGCCTGGCGCTGAGCCGTTGCCATGACGTGCGAGGTAAGTGCGGCGAGGCGAAGCGGCAAGTAGCATGAGATTCGTGCGGAACGCTTTCCGCACATGGGCCTCTCGCCCGGAGCCGCGACGCGAAGCGGCGGCTCGGAAGCGAAAGGCGGCGAAAGATTTTTGACAATTTGGGTGGCTTTAACGATATGGCAGCTAGCGAAGGAACGCACGCTCTGGATCCGTCCGAGTACATTGCGCACCACTTGCAGAATCTTTCCACGCATCCGCAGACGTCGATCTTCGACATCCACGTCTGGAATCTGGACACGCTGTTCTGGTCCATCGTGTGCGGTGTCTTGACCATCGTGATCCTGGGCCTCGCGGCTCGCCGGGCAACCTCCGGCGTTCCGGGCCGTTTCCAGTGCGCGATCGAAATGCTCGTGGAAATGGTGGAAGACCAGTCGAAGTCGATGATCCACGGCAGCCGCCGCTTCATCGCTCCGCTGGCGCTGACCGTGTTCGTCTGGGTCGCGCTGATGAACTCGCTCGACTTCATTCCCGTGGATCTTCCCGGCCGCGTGATCGGCTGGCTCGGTCTCGAACATGTCCTGCCGCATCATCGCATCGTCCCGACGGCCGACCTCAACGGCACCCTCGGCATTGCGCTCGGCGTGTTCATTCTGATGATCTACTACAACTTCAAGATCAAGGGCGCCGGCGGCTTCGTGCACGAGCTGCTGTCCGCTCCGTTCGGCGCGCATCCGGTTCTCTGGATCCCCAACCTCGCGCTGAACATCATCGAGTTCGTCGCCAAGACGGTGTCGCTCGGCATGCGGTTGTTCGGCAACATGTACGCCGGCGAACTGCTGTTCCTGCTCATCGCGCTGCTCGGAAGCATGTGGCACTTCGGCGCGGACGCCTCTGTACTTGGCTTTATCGGCCATGTGGTCGCGGGTACGGTCTGGGCGATCTTCCACATTCTGATCGTGTTCCTGCAGGCATTCATCTTCATGATGCTGACGCTGGTGTACATCGGTCAGGCGCACGACGCTCACTGAGCGCGTGAGCCGCAGGTCCAGAATCGCTTAGGTTTGAAGTTTCAATTTTTATAAATCCAGTTCCAAAGTCTTTAATCAAAGGAGTGAACATGAACGCTTTCATCGCCAACATCCAGGGTCTGACCGCCGTTGGTATCGGCATCATCATCGGCCTGGGTGCTATCGGCGCCTGTATCGGTATCGGCCTGATGGGCGGCAAGTACATCGAAGCATGCGCCCGCCAGCCGGAACTGATGAACCCGCTGCAGACCAAGATGTTCCTGCTGGCTGGTCTGATCGACGCGGCGTTCCTGATCGGCGTTGGTGTGGCCATGCTGTTTGCGTTCGCGAACCCGCTGCTCGCGCGTCTCGTAGCCTGAGGTTCCTCGGAAGCGAGCGTCTGATTTTTTGACAAGACGCAAAGCGGAACGGGATGAGGCGCTGATCGAGCACAACTGCCGGTTAGCGCCTTTTGATCGTTCCACTCTCCGATCAAGCAACGTTTAAGGAAACACCGTGAATCTCAACGCAACCCTGTTTGCGCAAATGGTCGTGTTTCTGATCCTCGCGTGGTTCACGATGAAGTTCGTGTGGCCGCCGTTGATCAACGCCCTCGACGAGCGCTCGAAAAAGATTGCCGACGGCCTCGCCGCCGCCGACAAGGGCAAGGCGGAACTCGAAGCGGCGCACAAGCGCGTCGACCAGGAACTCGCGCAAGCGCGCAACGACGGCCAGCAGCGCATCGCTGACGCCGAAAAGCGTGCGGCAGCCGTCGCCGAGGAAATCAAGGCCAACGCGCAAGCCGAAGCCGCGCGCATCGTCGCGCAGGCGAAGGCGGACGCCGACCAGCAAATCGTCAAGGCTCGCGAAACCCTGCGCGCCGAAGTCGCGGCGCTGGCCGTCAAGGGCGCCGAGCAGATTCTGCGTCGCGAAGTCGACCAGAAGGCTCACGCCGACCTGCTGAATCAACTCAAAACCGAGCTCTGATCATGGCCGAACTTGCAACCATCGCTCGTCCTTACGCAGAAGCGCTGTTCCGCGTGGCCGAAACCGGCGATCTCGCGGGCTGGTCCACCTTCGTCGAGGAGCTGGCACAGGTTGCGCGTCTGCCCGAAGTGGAATCGGTCGCCTCGAGCCCGAAGGTGAGCCGCGAGCAGATCACCGACTTGCTGCTCGCCGCGGTGAAATCGCCGCTGGCTCAAGGCAACGCTCAGGCGAAGAATTTCGTGCGCATGCTGGTGGAGAACCATCGTCTGCCGCTGTTGCCCGAAGTCGCCGTCCAGTTCGACGAGCTGAAGAACGCCCGTGAAGGTGCGGCCGACGCGCATATCGTGAGCGCGTTCCCCCTCGAAGGCGCACAGTTGAACGACCTGGTCGCCAGCCTCGAACGCAAGTTCACGCGCAAGCTGAAACCGATCGTCGAAATCGATCAGTCGCTGATCGGCGGCGTTCGTGTGACGGTCGGCGACGAAGTGCTCGATACCTCGGTCCGCGCGCGCCTCGCCAGCATGCAGACGGCGCTCACCGCCTGACGCTTCTTGGAAGCGCCTTAGCTGGCACGCAACAGAATTGACTATCAGGAGCGAATAATGCAACTCAATCCCTCTGAGATCAGCGAGCTGATCAAGAGCCGGATCCAGGGCCTTGAAGCGAGCGCGGACGTTCGCAACCAGGGCACCGTGATCTCCGTGACCGACGGTATCGTGCGTATCCACGGCTTGTCGGACGTGATGCAGGGCGAAATGCTCGAGTTTCCGGGCAACACCATCGGCCTGGCATTGAACCTCGAACGCGACTCCGTCGGCGCCGTGATTCTGGGTGAGTACGAGCACATCACGGAAGGCGACATCGTCAAGACGACGGGCCGCATTCTCGAAGTGCCGGTCGGTCCGGAACTGATCGGCCGCGTGGTCGACGCGCTCGGCAACCCCATCGACGGCAAGGGCCCCATCAACGCGAAGATGACCGACGCGATCGAAAAGATCGCGCCGGGCGTGATTTGGCGTAAGTCGGTGTCGCAGCCGGTGCAGACCGGCCTGAAGTCGATCGACGCGATGGTGCCGATCGGCCGCGGCCAGCGCGAGCTGATCATCGGCGACCGTCAGTGCGGCAAGAGCGCCGTCGCTGTCGACGCGATCATCAACCAGAAGGGCAAGGACCTCATCTGCATCTACGTCGCGATTGGCCAGAAGGCTTCGTCGATCATGAACGTGGTGCGCAAGCTCGAAGAAACCGGCGCGATGGCTTACACCATCGTCGTGGCGGCTTCGGCTTCGGAATCGGCCGCGATGCAATACCTCGCGCCGTATGCCGGCTGCACGATGGGCGAGTACTTCCGCGACCGCGGCCAGGACGCGCTGATCGTCTATGACGACTTGACCAAGCAAGCATGGGCGTATCGTCAGATTTCGCTGCTGCTGCGCCGTCCGCCGGGCCGTGAAGCCTATCCGGGCGACGTGTTCTATCTGCACTCGCGTCTGCTCGAGCGTGCGGCTCGCGTCTCGGAAGAGTATGTCGAGAAGTTCACCAACGGCGAAGTGAAGGGCAAGAGCGGCTCGCTGACGGCGCTGCCGGTCATCGAAACGCAAGCCGGCGACGTGACCGCGTTCGTTCCGACGAACGTGATCTCGATCACCGACGGCCAGATCTTCCTCGAAACCGACCTGTTCAACGCCGGTATCCGCCCTGCGATCAACGCGGGCGTGTCGGTGTCGCGCGTCGGTGGCGCGGCTCAGACCAAGGTCGTGAAGAAGCTGTCGGGCGGTATCCGTACCGACCTCGCGCAGTATCGTGAACTGGCAGCGTTCGCACAGTTCGCGTCCGACCTCGACGAAGCCACCCGCAAGCAGCTCGAGCGCGGCCGCCGCGTGACGGAACTGCTGAAGCAGCCGCAGTATCAACCGCTGCAGGTGTGGGAACTGTCGGTGGCGCTGTTCGCGGCCAACAACGGCTATCTCGACGATCTGGAAGTCGCGCAAGTGCTGCCGTTCGAAAAGGGCCTGCGCGAATACCTGAAGACGAGCCATGCCGATTTGGTGAAGCGCATCGAAGACAATAAAGACTTGTCGAAGGACGACGAAGGCGCACTGCATGCCGCGCTGAAGGACTTCAAGAAGTCGGGCGCTTATTGATCGGGATAGAGAGGCATCGCGCGATGCTAAAAAGAGGCATCGCGCGGCTTCGATCAGGGAGTAAGCAATGGCTGGAATGAAGGAAATTCGCGGCAAGATCAAGAGCGTGCAGAACACGCGCAAGATCACGAAAGCGATGGAAATGGTCGCCGCATCGAAGATGCGCCGCGCCCAGGAGCGCATGCGTTCCGCCCGTCCGTATGCCGACAAGGTCCGTGCAATCGCTGCGCACATGAGCGCGGCGAACCCCGAGTATCGTCACCCGTTCATGGTGAGAAACGAGGGTGCGAAGACGGCCGGCCTGATCCTCGTCACGACCGACAAGGGTTTGTGCGGCGGCATGAACACGAACATCCTGCGTGCGTCGCTGAACCGCATCAAGGAACTCGACCAGAGTGGCGTGTCCATCGAGGCGTCGGCGATCGGCGGCAAGGGGCTCGGCTTTCTGAACCGCCTGCGCGCGAAGGTTGTGTCGCAAGTGACGCAACTGGGCGACACGCCGCATCTCGAAAAGCTGATCGGCGCGATCAAGGTGCAGCTCGACTTGTACTCGGAAGGCAAGGTCAACGCGGTGTACCTGGCGTACACGCGCTTCGTCAATACGATGAAGCAGGAGCCGGTGATCGAGCAGCTTCTGCCGTTGTCGGTCGACGATTTCCGCAAGCAGGAGAGCGAAGCCGAAACGCCGAAGACGTCGTGGGATTACATCTACGAGCCGGACGCGCAGACCGTGGTGGACGACCTGCTCGTACGCTACGTCGAAGCGCTCGTCTATCAGGCGGTCGCGGAAAACATGGCGTCCGAGCAATCGGCGCGCATGGTCGCGATGAAGGCGGCGTCGGACAACGCGAAGACCGTGATCAACGAACTGCAGCTCGTCTACAACAAGAGCCGCCAGGCCGCGATTACGAAAGAGTTGTCGGAAATCGTCGGCGGCGCCGCTGCGGTCTGATTTTGCTGACCGCGTGAAAGAACACAGTATCTAAAGGAAATGCGATGAGTACTACTGCTTTGGTAGAAGGCAAGATCGTACAGTGCATCGGCGCCGTTATCGACGTGGAATTTCCGCGTGCGCAAATGCCGAAGATTTACGACGCGCTCATTCTGGAAGGCACCGAACTGACGCTCGAAGTCCAGCAGCAGCTGGGCGACGGCGTGGTCCGCACCATCTGTCTGGGTGCCTCCGACGGCCTGCGCCGCGGCACGATGGTCAAGAACACGGGCAAGCCCATCAGCGTGCCGGTCGGCAAGCCGACGCTCGGCCGCATCATGGACGTGCTCGGCCGTCCGATCGACGAAGCCGGCCCGATCGAAGCCGCAACGCTGCGCTCGATCCACCAGACGGCGCCGTCGTTCGACGAGCTGTCGCCGTCGACCGAGCTGCTCGAAACCGGCATCAAGGTTATCGACCTGATCTGCCCGTTTGCAAAGGGCGGCAAGGTCGGTCTGTTCGGCGGCGCCGGCGTCGGAAAGACCGTGAACATGATGGAACTCATCAACAACATCGCGAAGGAACACGGCGGTTACTCCGTGTTCGCGGGTGTTGGCGAGCGTACCCGCGAAGGGAACGACTTCTATCACGAAATGAAGGACTCGAACGTTCTCGACAAGGTCGCGCTGGTGTACGGCCAGATGAACGAGCCGCCGGGCAACCGTCTGCGCGTCGCGCTGACCGGTCTGACGATGGCCGAGCACTTCCGTGACGAAGGCCTCGACGTGCTGTTCTTCGTCGACAACATCTACCGTTTCACGCTGGCGGGTACGGAAGTGTCCGCTCTGCTCGGCCGTATGCCGTCGGCAGTGGGCTATCAGCCGACGCTGGCTGAAGAAATGGGTAAGCTGCAAGAGCGCATCACATCGACGAAGACTGGCTCGATCACGTCGGTTCAGGCCGTGTACGTCCCTGCGGACGACTTGACCGACCCGTCGCCGGCTACGACCTTCGGCCACCTCGACGCGACCGTCGTGTTGTCGCGTGACATCGCATCGCTGGGTATCTACCCGGCCGTGGACCCGCTCGATTCGACCTCGCGTCAGATCGACCCGAACGTGATCGGCGAAGAGCACTACTCGATCACGCGCGGCGTGCAGCAGACGCTGCAGCGCTACAAGGAACTGCGCGACATCATCGCGATTCTGGGCATGGACGAACTGTCGCCGGAAGACAAGCTGTCGGTCGCCCGTGCGCGCAAGATCCAGCGTTTCCTGTCGCAGCCGTTCCACGTTGCCGAAGTGTTCACGGGCTCGCCGGGCAAGTACGTGCCGCTGAAGGAAACCATTCGCGGCTTCAAGATGATCGTCGATGGCGAGTGCGATCACCTTCCGGAGCAGGCGTTCTACATGGTCGGCACGATCGACGAAGCCTTCGAAAAGGCCAAGAAGATCCAGTAAGGTCGGGTGTTTTTGAAGAGGACGCCAGCGCGGTTCGCTGGCGTTCACGAATGACACTGACGTAGCTAGCATGGGACGAGCGTAAGCGTAGAAGCGCGAGCGCTCGTCGACAGGAGTCGACCTAAATGGCAACCATCAAAGTAGACGTCGTCAGCGCGGAAGAGCAGATCTTCTCCGGCCAGGCGAAGTTCGTCGCGCTGCCCGGTGAATCCGGCGAACTCGGCATTCTGCCGGGCCACACGCCGCTCATCACGCGCATTCGTCCGGGCGCGGTGCGCATCGAAGCGGAAGACGGTTCGGAAGAGTTCGTGTTCGTGGCCGGCGGGATTCTCGAAATCCAGCCAGGCATCGTGACCGTTCTCGCCGACACCGCCATTCGCGGCGCCGATCTGGACGAAGCGAAAGCCGAGCAAGCGAAAAAGCGCGCAGAAGAGGCGATGCAGAACAACGCATCCGAACTCGAATACGCGACCGCGCAAGCGGAACTCGCGTATGCGGCGGCCCAGCTCGCAGCAATCCAGCGTCTGCGCAAGGCGCACGCGAAGCACTGAGCGCCGTGCAGTAAAGTCGTGAAGAAGCAGCCTTCGGGCTGCTTTTTTTATGCTCGCTGCGCCGGTGCAAAACTGCACATCCATTGCGCGCAACTTCCATTAGGCGCTTAACGCATTGATTCGTCGCGCTTTGCCCGGCGCGCCGACGAGCGATTGCGGGTAACACTCAATGCCCGCGCACGCCGTTCCCTTGCACAATTGCCTTCCGATTAGCCTTCACCGGGCGGAGACCATCGATGGCAATTGAACCGACGCAGGCCGGCGCGCAGATCGAACCGCGCGACGGGCTTTCGTATGTCCGTGGCGCGACCGATATCCCTCTCAGCGATGCAACCGTCTCGCGCTTTCTTCTCGATACCGTCGCACGCTTTCCCGACCGGCCGGCGGTCGTGTTCCGCGAGCAGGACATCCGCTGGACGTGGCGCGAGTTCGCCGATGAAGTCGACGTTCTCGCGAACGCGCTTCTCGACCTAGGGCTGCAACCGGGCGATCGCGTCGGTATCTGGTCGCCGAATCGCGTCGAATGGCTGCTCACGCAGTTCGCGACGGCGCGCATGGGCGCGGTCCTCGTCAACATCAATCCGGCATATCGGTTGGCGGAACTCGAGTACGCGCTGCAAAAGGTCGGCTGCAAGGCGATCATCGCGGCCGAGCAGTTCAAGACCTCGAAGTATCTCGAAATGCTGCAGTCGCTCGCGCCTGAGCTTGCCGATGCGCAGCCCAACGCGCTGTACGCCGTCAGGCTGCCGGAATTGCGCACCGTCATTCGCATGGGCGCAGGCGCGACGCCGGGCATGTTCAATTTCGACGACGTCATGCGTCAAGGCCGCGCCGCGCTCGATACCGCGCGCCTCGACGCGCTCGAAGGCACGCTCGATGCCGACGATCCGATCAACATCCAGTTCACGAGCGGCACGACGGGCAATCCGAAGGGCGCGACGCTCACGCATCGCAACATCGTGAACAACGCGCGCTATATCGCCATGGCGATGCGGCTCTCCGAAGCCGATTCGCTGTGCATTCCGGTGCCGCTGTATCACTGCTTCGGCATGGTGCTGGCCGTGCTCGCGTGCGTATCGACCGGCGCGGCAATGGTCTTTCCCGGCGAGGCATTCGACCCCGCCGCGACGCTCGCAGCCGTCCACGAGGAACGCTGCACCGCGCTGCACGGCGTGCCGACGATGTTCATCGCGGAGCTGGATCATCCGGACTTCGCGAAGTACGACCTCAGCCGGCTGCGCACGGGCATCATGGCGGGCTCGCCGTGTCCGATTGAAACGATGAAGCGCGTCGTCTCGAAAATGCACCTGAGCGAGATCACCATCGCCTACGGCATGACGGAGACCAGCCCGGTTTCCTTCCAAAGCTCGACGACCGATCCGCTCGACAAGCGCACGACCACCGTCGGCCGCATTCAGCCGCATCTGGAAGTGAAGATCGTCGATCCGCTCGGCGAGATCGTCCCCGTTGGCGAGACCGGCGAACTCTGCACGCGCGGCTACTCGGTGATGAAAGGCTATTGGGGTGAGGAAGCGAAGACGCGCGAGGTAATCATCGACGGCTGGATGCATACCGGCGATCTCGCGACACTCGACGCCGAAGGCTACTGCAACATCGTCGGACGATTGAAGGACATGCTGATTCGCGGCGGCGAGAACGTGTATCCGCGCGAGATCGAGGAATTCCTGTTTCGTCATCCGAAGATTCAATCGGTGCAGGTTTTCGGCGTGCCCGATCAGAAATACGGCGAGGAAGTGTGCGCGTGGATCGTGCTGCGTCCCGGCGAGCAGGCGACCGAGGATGACATTCGCGCGTTTTGCCAAGGGCAGATCGCGCATTACAAGATTCCGCGCTATATCCGTTTCGTCGACGAATTGCCGATGACAGTCACCGGCAAGGCGCAGAAGTTCGTGATGCGCGCACGCATGATCGACGAACTCAAACTGGCAGAGGCGCGGACCGCCTGAACGCGGTTCGACGCACATAAGACAAAAGGGAGCGCAGTGCGCTCCCTTTTGTTCTGGACACACGCCGCGCAAAGAAAACCGCAAACGTTTGTCTGGACGAAAAAAAAGCGGGCCTGGAGCCCGCTAAAAACCACACGCTACGGGGTTAGCGCGAGGAGACCAGCCGTGGGACACTTCGATTCAACTTAAATCGAAGAACGATCCCAACACGGATGCCCCTGAGAAGAGCTTCGACCTTTGTCGACCGACGGATCACGCAATATTTTCCAGCGCGCCCGAAACCATCCGTGTTGAAACCGTTTGAACAGATTGTGGGCGAATTGAATGACTAAGGCCGTAACAAAGTGTTTCAGGTTGTAACCCGCGCAGCGTAAGGCGCTCGGCAAACATTCTCGCGTCAAACGGCTTTTTGCCGGCCAAATATTGCCTGTTATTCGTGGGATTTATTCTTAAAGCGCGGCGTCGCTGCAGAATAGGCGTTATTGGCCGCGCGGGTTTTTGGTAAATCGTCAGAGAAAATAGCACGCGCGACCGCATGAAATCGATTCACAATCGGTTTCTTAAACGCGCGCTTATCAAAAAGACACTCGACATGGAGACTCGCATGACCATCGATTCAGCCTTGCTCCGCTATTACCGCGATGTCGCCGAAGCGTTTCCGCCGCTCGGGGCCGACGCAGGCGCCGCAGCGGTCCGCCAGCGATTCAGCGACGTCGCGCGGGCCTACGCGCGCGAGCGCGACGACGCGATCGTCGTCGAAGACATCGACGTTCCTCTGCAAGGCCGAACGCTCGCCGCACGCATTTACCGCCCGGCAAGCGCGCGCGGACCGTTGCCGCTTCTCGTGTACTTTCACGGCGGCGGCTGGGTCGTCGGTGACATAGACACGCACGACGCGCTCACCGCCCGGCTCGCGCGCGACGCGCAGTGCGCGGTGGCGAGCGTCGATTATCGTCTCGCGCCCGAGCATCCGTTTCCCGCGCCGTGCGACGACGCCTGTGACGCGCTGCTCTGGCTCGCGGAACATCGGTCGCGACTCGGCTTCGCGTCGGACAGGCTGGGCGTCGGTGGCGATAGCGCAGGCGCGCACCTCGCCGTCGTCGCCGCGCGCGAGGCCAACGCGCGCGTCGCCGGACTCGTCGGCCTGCAACTGCTGCTGTATCCGGTGATGCGGCGTCAATTCGAAAGCGCGAGCTGCGTCGCCAACGCGAACGGTCCCGGCCTCACCAACGACGAAATGAAGTGGTACTGGACGCAGTTTCTCTCCGGCGTGACGCCCGACGCCCACGATGTGCGCGCGTTCCCGCTCGCCGAGCCGTTCGAGCGCACGCCGTCGCGCGCGCTCATTGTCGCGGCTGCTTTCGACCCGCTCTACGACGACGCCTTCGAACTGAAGCGCTTTCTCGAAACGAACGGCGGCCGCGTCGAAATGATCGGTGCCGACGACATGACGCACGGATTCGCCCGCCTGCACACGCAGTCCGACGCCGCGCTCGGCTGGCTGCGCAGGATCGGCGAGCGCGCGGGCGAGCTTCTGCGCGCGGAACGCTAAGGCGTCACTTGAGCCACTTGTCGACGATGCCCTGAAACTCCCCGCTCGCGCGCGTGAGGTGCAGCCATTGATCGACGTACTGCTGCCACGCCACGTCCCCGCGCGGCAGCAGATACGCCTTCTCGCCGAACTGGAACGGCTTGTCCGGATGCACGGAACAGAGGCCCGGATTGAGCTTTTGCTGCAGGAGCGTTTCGGAGGCGTCGGTCACCATGACATCGGCGTGGCCGTCGAGAATCTGCTTGAAAATCGTCACGTTGTCCGGGTATTCGATCAACTGCGAGTGCGGAAAGAACTGCTTCGCGAATCGCTCGTTCGTGCCGCCAGGATTGACGATCGTGCGCACGTTCGGCTGATCGATCTGCGCGACGGTCTGGTACTTGTCGACATCGCCGCAACGCACGATGGGCGTCTTCCCGTCTTCCATGTACGGCGCGGTGAAGAACGCGCGCTTTTGACGATCCAGCGTCGTCGAGACGCCGCCGACAGCGATATCGCACTTGGCGAGGAAGTCGTTCATCAGGTTCGACCACGATGTCTTCACGTACTCGGCCTTCGCGCCCAGCGATTTCGCGAGGTTGTCCGCGAGATCGATGTCGATGCCTTCGAACTGTCCGTCCGGCCGCAAGAACGAGTACGGCTTGTAGTCGCCGGTCGTGCAGACGCGCAGCGTGCGGCGCGCGAGCATGTCGTCGAGACGCGAGGAAAGCGCGGGCGCGGCGGGCGTCGCCTGCGCGACGGCGCCGGCCTGAACGGTCTGGGCGTGCGCCGCGCCCGACACGAAGAGCGAGCACGCGAGCGCGCAACTGGCGAGACGGAAGAACGTGCGTTTCATCGATGCTCCTGGTTCTAGTTGTGATGGACTGCAAGGCGATGCCGACGACGATCATAACGAGCGTGCGCGTGCCTGAACATCCATCTCGAAAACGCGGCGGCAACACGCCGATTTGCCGCCGCGCTGCCGCGAAAGCGGGCAGCCGGTCCGGTAGAATGGACGATTCCCTGGCTTCAGCACCGAGCGACGTGGCACACACTCTTCTCAACGACACCTTTCTGCGTGCGCTGCTGCGCCAGCCAACCGATTACACCCCGATCTGGCTGATGCGTCAGGCGGGCCGTTATCTGCCCGAATACAACGCGACGCGCGCGCGCGCCGGCAGCTTTCTGGGCCTCGCGAAGAATCCGGATTACGCGACGGAAGTGACGCTTCAGCCGCTCGAGCGCTTTCCGCTCGACGCCGCGATCCTCTTTTCCGACATCCTCACCGTCCCCGACGCGATGGGCCTCGGACTGAACTTCGTGCAGGGCGAAGGTCCGCGCTTCGAGCGCACCGTGCGCACCGAAGACGATGTGAAGCGTCTCGTTGTGCCTGACATCGACGCGACGCTGCGCTACGTCACCGACGCCGTCAGCCAGATCCGCCGCGCGCTCACCGACGCGCAGGGCCGCCAAAAAGTGCCGCTGATCGGCTTTTCGGGCAGCCCGTGGACGCTTGCCTGTTACATGGTGGAAGGCGGCGGGTCCGACGACCACCGCACGGTGAAGGCGATGGCTTACGCACGGCCGGACCTGATGCATCGCATTCTGGACATCAACGCGCAGGCGGTGACCGCCTACCTCAACGCGCAGATCGAGGCGGGCGCGCAGGCGGTCATGATTTTCGATACGTGGGGCGGTGCGCTCGCGGATGGCGCGTATCAACGCTTCTCGCTCGACTACATCGCGAAGGTCGTCGCGGGCCTCAAGCGCGAGCACGACGGCGCGCGCGTGCCGGTCATCACGTTCACGAAGGGCGGCGGGCTGTGGCTCGAAGAGATCGCGGCGACGGGCGTGGATGCGGTCGGCCTGGACTGGACGGTGAATCTGGGTACGGCGCGCGAGCGCGTAGGCGGGCGCGTCGCGCTGCAGGGGAACATCGATCCGAGCGTGCTTTTCGCGCCGCCCAGCGTCATTCGCGCCGAAGCGCGCGGCGTGCTGGAGAGCTTCGGCAATGCGCCGGGCCACGTCTTCAACCTCGGCCACGGCATCTCGCAATACACGCCGCCGGATCACGTCGCGGAGTTGGTGGACGAAGTGCATCGGCATAGCCGGCACATGCGCGCGGGTTCCACTTCCCGTTGACAGCGATGCTGCGCCGCAGCGGAACGCGCTGCGGCGCGTGAGGCGCGGGCGGGTTATCGCAATCGCCCGCCCTCGGCGGGCTGCACAGATGTCAAGGCCGACTTATGCACATTTTCTTCGTTGCGTCGCGCCATCAGACATATGGCCGCAGATAGCCCATAAAACGCGCCTATGCGGCGACTAACTCCCTGATTTTAAACAAATTATAAGGGCCGCGTCCGATATGTGGGCAAACGCGCATAAGCGATCCTTGACATTGTTTGCCGCGACCCGACAGGCACTTCTCAACAAAGTTATCCACAGGGCTGCGGAAAGCGTCGGAAAACCAAAAATAATCGCCCACTTACCGGCGATTTTGATGTTCGACTTTAATTTCACCCCGCGCAGGCTTATGCCGTCGTCGGAGCGCGCGCTCGCCCTGTCGGGACACCGCGAACGATGAGCAACGTGTTCGTGCGCGTCGCCATCGATCAGCCGATGTCCGTGCTCTTCGACTATCGCTATTCGCTGCCGATTCCGCCGGCGATCGGCGCGCTCGTGCAAGTGCCGTTCGGACGGCGCGATGTCGTCGGGCTGATCTGCGAGGTCGCAGCATCGAGCGACGTGCCCGCCGCGAAGCTGCGCGACGTCACCGGCATCTGCGACGCATGTCCGCCGTTGTCCGCGCAGTGGCTCGCGCTCGCGGCTTTCGCCGCCGACTACTATCAGCGCGGCCTCGGCGAAGTCGCGTTGCCCGCGTTGCCGCAAGCCTTGCGCGATGCGTCGCGCTGGGCGCGGCTCTTTGCTGTGGACGAGCATTTCCGGCTGCTTCCCGCTGGCCGCGCCGAGCTTCCCGACGCGTTGCCGCCTCGCGCGACCGCGCTGCGTCGTCTTGCCGAAGCGCTCGCGGCGCATCCATCGCTCGGCGTGTCGGATGCGCGCGCGCTGCATCCGAAGGCGTCCGCCACGTTCGACGACTGGCTCGCGCGCGGCTGGATCGAGCGCGCCGCGCCCGGCGACCACGCGCTTGCGCCCGAAACGTCGGCGCCGCCGACCGGCGCCGCGCTGCTGCCGCAACTGACCGACGAACAACGCGAAGCCGTTGATGCGATAGCCGCCGCGCGCGGCTTCGCGCCGTTCCTTCTGCACGGCGTCACCGGAAGCGGCAAGACCGAGGTCTATCTGCACACGCTGGCCGCGCTTCTCGCCGCACGAGCGAATGCGCAGGCGCTCGTTCTCGTGCCGGAAATCAACCTGACGCCGCAATTCGAGGCCGCGTTCCGCGCGCGCTTCGCGTCGCTCGCGCCGGGTTCCATCGTCACCATGCACAGCGGACTCGCGGAAGGCGAACGCGCGCGCAACTGGCTCGCCGCGCATACGGGCAGCGCGCGCATCGTGCTCGGCACGCGGCTCGCCATTCTTGCGTCGATGCCCGACCTCGCGATCATCGTCGTCGACGAGGAGCACGATCCCGCGTACAAGCAGCAGGAAGGCTTGCGCTACTCCGCGCGCGATCTGGCGGTTTATCGCGCGAAACAACTGGAGATTCCCGTCGTGCTGGGATCGGCGACGCCTTCGCTCGAAACGTGGTGGCAGGCCGAGCAGGGCCGCTACGCGCGGCTCACGCTCACGCGCCGCGCCGTCGCGGATGCCGCGCTGCCGAGCGTGCGGCTCATCGATCTCGAAGAGGAACGGCAGCGGGGCCGCGCGTCGGTGGAAGGCTTGTCGGGGCCGCTCATCGCCGCGCTGAAGTCGCGGCTGGAACACGGCGAACAGAGCCTCGTCTTCCTCAACCGGCGCGGTTACGCGCCGATCCTCTCCTGCGATGCCTGCGGCTGGGTCGCGGGCTGTCCGCGCTGCAGCGCCTATGCCGTGCTGCATAAGCCGGAGCGTGTGTTGCGGTGCCATCACTGCGGCTGGGAATCGCGGATTCCGAAAGCGTGTCCGGAGTGCGGCAACGTCGATATCGCGCCGATGGGACGCGGCACGCAGCGCGTCGAGGAAACGCTCGCGAGCGTGGTGCCGGGCGCGCGCGTGCTGCGCATCGACGCCGACAGCACGCGTCGCAAAGGCAGCGCGCAGGCGCTTTTTTCAAACGTGCACGCGGGCGAGGTCGATATTCTCGTCGGCACGCAGATGATCGCGAAGGGCCACGATTTCCGGCGCGTGACGCTCGTCGGCGTGCTCAACGCCGACACCGCGCTCTTCTCGCACGACTTCCGCGCGAGCGAACGGCTCTTCGCGCAACTCACGCAGGTCAGCGGGCGCGCGGGCCGCGCGGGGCTGCCGGGGGAAGTGCTGATTCAGACGCGCTATGCGCGTCACGCGCTGTATCTCGCTTTATCGCGACAGGACTACGTGGGTTTCGCGAACGCCACGCTTGCCGAGCGGCGCGACGCGCGCCTGCCGCCGTTCGTCTATCAGGCGATGCTGCGCGCCGAAGGCCGCACGCTCGAAGCGGCGATCGCGTTCCTGGAAGAAGCGGCGGCGGCCTTCGCGCCGTTGCACGGCGCCGAACGCGTGACCGTTTATGACGCGGTGCCGCTGACCATCGTGAAAGTGTTCAACGTGCACCGCGCGCAGCTGCTGCTCGAAAGCGGCTCGCGCGCGGCGCTGCAATCCGCGCTGCGTGCGTGGCAGCCGGTATTGCGCTCGCTCAAGGGCGTGTTGCGCTGGAACGTGGAAGTCGATCCGCTCGACGTTTGATTGCTCCGCCTCAGACTTCCGCGCGCGACGCCTTGCGCGCGGCCCGACGCGGCACGGCTTTGTCGCGGGTCTCTTCTGCGCGATCCGCCCGCGACGACGCGCCCCGCACGAACAACACGACGCAGACCGCGAACATCGCCCAGACCCCGCCAACCACCAACCATGTGTTCATGCTGTGTTTCTCCCCGTAGCGGCCATTAGCTCGCCGGACGGCGGGCATCGCCTTTATATCGGCTGCGCCGAGGCATTTACTTAGGGGTTGTCCCAAAAAACTTGAGTTAGGGAAATCACTAGGCGATTTCCGCCATCGGCCGGCCTTGGCCAAAATGCCGCGAAGCCTTACCGCATAAGCGTTCGGAGGCGGTGCAACCGTCCCGAAAAAGTCGGTTGCACCTTTTAAATCAGCGGGGTACGATTCGCCAACTTTTTGGTCTCTGGCCGGTAGGCACGACCGGCAAACGAAGGAAATATGGCGAGCACAACCCTTGGCGTCAAAGTCGACGATTTGCTGCGGTCCCGGCTGAAAGACGCCGCCACGCGACTCGAACGCACTCCTCACTGGCTCATCAAGCAGGCGATCTTCGCGTATCTGGAGCGCATCGAGCACGGCCAGCTTCCGCCGGAACTGTCGGGCGTGAACGGCTCGTCCGATCTGGCTGATGCCGCCGTCGACAGCGAAGAAGACGGCGCGCCGCATCCGTTTCTCGAATTCGCGCAGAACGTGCAGCCGCAATCGGTGCTGCGCGCGGCGATCACGGCGGCGTATCGCCGGCCGGAGCCGGAGTGCGTGCCGTTCCTGATCGGTCAGGCGCGTCTGCCGGCCATCGTCGCCGCGGAAACCGAAAAGCTCGCGACGAAGCTCGTCGAAACGCTGCGCGCGAAGAGCAAGGGCGGCGGCGTCGAGGGGCTGATCCACGAATTCTCGCTGTCGAGTCAGGAAGGCGTCGCGCTGATGTGCCTCGCCGAAGCGCTCTTGCGCATTCCCGACCGCGCCACGCGCGACGCGCTCATCCGCGACAAGATCAGCAAGGGCGACTGGCGCTCGCACATGGGGCAGGCGCCGTCGCTCTTCGTGAACGCGGCGACGTGGGGCCTCATGATTACCGGCAAGCTCGTCACGACGAACAGCGAAGCGGGATTGTCGTCGGCGCTCACGCGCATGATCGGCAAGGGCGGCGAGCCGCTGATCCGCAAGGGCGTCGATATGGCGATGCGTCTGATGGGCGAGCAGTTCGTCACCGGCGAGACCATCTCCGAAGCGCTTGCGAACAGCCGCAAGTTCGAGGCGCGCGGTTTTCGCTATTCCTACGACATGCTCGGCGAAGCCGCGACGACGGAAGAAGACGCGCAGCGCTACTACGCGTCCTACGAACAGGCGATTCACGCGATCGGCAAGGCGGCGGGCGGGCGCGGCATCTACGAAGGGCCGGGCATTTCCATCAAGCTGTCGGCGCTGCATCCGCGTTATTCGCGCTCGCAGCAGGAACGCGCAATGACCGAACTCCTGCCGCGCGTGCGCTCGCTCGCGCTGCTGGCGCGGCGCTATGACATCGGCCTCAATATCGACGCGGAAGAAGCCGACCGGCTCGAACTGTCGCTCGATCTGCTCGAAGCGCTTTGCTTCGACGCGGAACTCGCGGGCTGGAACGGCATCGGCTTCGTCGTGCAGGCGTATCAGAAGCGCTGCCCGTTCGTCATCGACTATCTGATCGATCTCGCGCGCCGCAGCCGTCATCGCGTGATGATCCGTCTCGTGAAGGGCGCGTACTGGGATTCCGAAATCAAGCGCGCGCAAGTCGACGGGCTGGAAGGCTATCCGGTCTACACGCGCAAGATTTATACGGACATCTCGTATCTCGCGTGCGCGAAGAAGCTGCTCGGCGCGCCCGATGCCGTCTATCCGCAATTCGCGACGCACAACGCGTACACGCTGTCGGCCATCTATCACCTCGCGGGCCAGAACTACTATCCCGGCCAGTACGAGTTTCAGTGTCTGCACGGCATGGGCGAGCCGCTCTACGAGGAAGTCACCGGCCGCGACAAGCTCAACCGTCCGTGCCGCGTCTACGCGCCGGTCGGCACGCACGAAACGCTGCTCGCGTATCTCGTGCGCCGTCTGCTCGAGAACGGCGCGAATACGTCGTTCGTGAATCGCATCGCGGACGAATCGATTCCGGTGAAGGATCTCGTGCAGGACCCGATCGACGAAGCATCGAAGATCGTTCCGCTCGGCGCGCCGCACGCGAAGATTCCGCTGCCGCGCCAGCTCTACGGCAACGAGCGCCTCAATTCGATGGGCCTCGATCTGTCCAACGAGCATCGGCTGGCGTCGCTGTCGTCGGCGCTGCTCGCGAGCGCGAATCATCCGTGGCGCGCGCAACCGATGCTCGAAGGCGGCGACCCGCACGACGGCGTCGCGCGCGACATCCGCAATCCGGCGGATCATCGCGATGTCGTCGGCACGGTGGTCGAAGCGTCGTCGCAACAAGTGAGCGCCGCGCTCGCGAACGCGGTGGCCGCCGCGCCGATCTGGCACGCGACGCCCGTGGAAGACCGCGCCGATTGCCTCGCGCGCGCCGCCGATCTGCTCGAAGCGCAGATGCACACGCTGATGGGTCTCGTCGTGCGCGAAGCGGGCAAGTCGCTGCCGAACGCGATCGCCGAAATTCGCGAAGCCGTCGATTTCCTGCGCTACTACGCCTCGCAGATTCGCGCGGAGTTCTCGAACGACACGCATCGCCCGCTCGGGCCGGTGGTCTGCATCAGTCCGTGGAATTTTCCGCTCGCCATCTTCATGGGCCAGGTCGCGGCGGCGCTCGCAGCGGGCAATCCGGTGCTCGCGAAGCCCGCCGAACAGACGCCGCTCATCGCCGCGCAAGCCGTGCGCATCCTGCGCGAAGCCGGCGTGCCGGCGGGCGCGGTGCAACTGCTGCCGGGCGACGGCGAAACCGTCGGCGCGGCGCTCGTCGCGGATGCGCGCACGCGCGCCGTGATGTTCACCGGCTCGACGGAAGTCGCGCGCCTCATCAACAAGACGTTGTCCGAGCGCCTCGATTCCGAAGGCCGCCCGATACCGCTGATTGCCGAAACCGGCGGCCAGAACGCGATGATCGTCGATTCGTCGGCGCTCGCGGAACAGGTCGTCGCGGACGTGATGCAGTCGTCGTTCGATTCGGCCGGTCAACGCTGTTCGGCGCTGCGCGTTCTCTGTCTTCAGGACGATGTCGCCGACCGCACGCTCGAAATGCTCACCGGCGCGATGAAGCAGCTTTCCGTCGGCAACCCGGACCGCCTTTCGGTGGACGTCGGCCCGGTCATCGACGCCGACGCGAAGCGCAGCATCGACGCGCACATCGCCTCGATGCGCGAGAAGGGCCGCAAGGTCGTGCAATTACCGCTGCCGGATGCCTGCGCGCAAGGCACGTTCGTGCCGCCGACGCTGATCGAGCTGGAAAGCATCGACGAACTGAAGCGCGAAGTGTTCGGGCCGGTGCTGCATGTGGTGCGTTATCGCCGTGCGTCTCTTGATAAACTCCTCGACCAAATTCGGTCGACCGGTTATGGGCTGACGCTCGGCATCCATACGCGCATCGACGAAACCATCGCGCATGTGATCTCGCGCGCGCACGTCGGCAACATTTACGTGAACCGCAACGTGATCGGCGCCGTGGTCGGCGTGCAGCCGTTCGGCGGCGAAGGCTTGTCGGGAACGGGTCCGAAGGCGGGCGGCGCGCTGTACTTGCAGCGTCTGCTCGCGAAGCGCCCGACCGGATTGCCGAAGTCGCTGGCGAGCACGCTCGTCGTCGACGAAACCGCATCGGCCGATACGCCCGCCGCCGCGCTCACCGCATTGCGCGACTGGGCCATCGGCGAGCGCGATCCGCAGACGGCCGCGCGTTGCGACGGCTATCTGCAGCATGTACTGGCGGGCGCGACCGCGGTGCTGTCCGGTCCGACCGGCGAGCGCAACACGTACACGCTGACGGCGCGCGGCACGGTGCTCTGCGTGGCATCGACGCCGAGCGGGGCGCGCGCGCAACTCGCCGCCGTGCTCGCGACGGGCAACAAGGCGCTCTTCGCGGGATCGGCGGGCGAGCAACTGGTGGCATCGCTGCCGGCGTCGTTGAAGGCGCATGCATCGGTGAGGAAAGATCCGGCAGCCGGCTTCGACGCCGTGCTGTTCGAGGGCGACAGCGATGAACTGTTGTCGCTCGTGAAGGAAGTCGCGAAACGCCCGGGGCCGATCGTATCGGTGCAGGGCGTCGCGGCGGGCACGTTCGCCGACGCTGGCCACGACGGCGAGGACTACGCGCTCGAACGTCTGCTGACGGAACGCTCGGTGAGCGTGAACACGGCGGCGGCGGGCGGCAATGCGAATTTGATGACGATCGGTTGAGACTTTTCGCAGCGCTCGGTTCAGACAAATTCGAAGAAACGGCAGCGGGCACGGCGAACCCGGCAACAAGCTGCCATCCACACCTGGTATTAGGAGAAGCTATGAAGCACACGATGACCAAGCTGGCAGCCGCCATGACGCTCGCCGGCCTGTCGTTCGCGGGGACCGCATTCGCACAGCAGGCAGAAGACGTGAAGATCGGCTTTGCCGGCCCGATGACCGGCGCGCAGGCGCACTACGGCAAGGACTTCCAGAACGGCATCACGCTCGCCGTCGAGGATTTCAATGCGACGAAGCCCGTGATCGGCGGCAAGCCGGTTCACATCGTGCTGGATTCGGCGGACGACCAGGCCGACCCGCGCACCGGCACGACCGTCGCGCAAAAGCTCGTGGACGACGGCATCAAGGGCATGCTCGGCCACTTCAACTCGGGCACGACCATTCCGGCATCGCGCATCTACGCGAACGCGGGCATCCCCGAGATCGCGATGGCGACCGCGCCCGAATACACGACGCAAGGCTTCAAGACCGCGTTCCGCATGATGACGTCCGACACGCAGCAAGGCTCGGTCGCGGGCGAGTTCGCGGTGAAGAACCTCAAGGTGAAGAAGATCGCCATCGTCGATGACCGCACGGCCTACGGCCAGGGTCTCGCCGACCAGTTCGAGAAGGCGGCGAAGGCGGCGGGCGGCACCATCGTCGATCGCGAATTCACGAACGATAAGGCTGTCGACTTCAAAGCGATTCTGACCAAGATCAAGTCGATGAACCCGGACCTCGTGTACTACGGCGGCGCCGATTCGCAAGCCGCGCCGATGGCCAAGCAGATGAAGACGCTCGGCTTCCGCGCGCCGCTGATGGCGGGCGAAATGGTGAAGACCGACACGTTCATCAAGATCGCGGGTGACGCGGCGGACGGCACGGTGGCATCGCTCGCCGGCCTGCCGATGAACGAAATGCCGGGCGGCGCGGCTTACGAAGCGAAATACAAGAAGCGCTTCAACGAAGACGTCGAGACGTACTCGCCGTATGCCTACGACGGCGCAATGGCGATGTTCGCCGCAATGAAGGCGGCCAACTCGACGGACCCGGCCAAGTACCTGCCGTTCCTCGCGAAGACCGACATGCAGGGCGTGACCGCCAAGCACCTCGCGTATGACGCGAAGGGCGACCTGAAGAACGGCGGCATCACGCTGTACAAGGTCGTTGGCGGCAAGTGGACGACGCTGCAGAGCGTGGGCGGCAAGTAAGCGCGTTTGACTCGGTAGGAATAAAGCCCCGCGGCTCACGTCGCGGGGCTTTTGTTTTTCTACCGCTTGCCTTGCGCGCGAATCTGTTCGAGCGTCGCAGCGGGCGTGCTCTGATCCTGCGGAACGCGAATCTCGATCACGGCGGGCAAGCCCGATTCCACCGCGCGCTCGAACGCCGGCATGAACTGCTCGGTGGTGTCGACGCGCTCGCCGTGCGCCCCGAACGCGCGCGCATACGCGACGAAATCCGGATTCGTGAGCCCGGTCCCATGCACGCGATTCGGATAGTGCCGCTCCTGATGCATGCGGATCGTGCCGTACTGCGCGTTGTTCACGACCACGAAAATCACCGCGAGCCCGTACTGCATCGCCGTGGCCATCTCGTGGCTCGCCATCATGAAGCAGCCGTCGCCCGCGAACGCGATCACCGTGCGATCTGGATACAGCGACTTCGCCGCGATCGCCGCAGGCACGCCATAGCCCATCGCGCCGCTCGTCGGCGCGACCTGCGAGCGGAAGTGCCGATACGAATAGTGCCGATGCAGCCACGTCGCGTAATTGCCCGCGCCGTTCGTGAGAATCGCGTCGGCGGGCAGGCGCTCGGCGAGCGTGCGCATGATCTCGCCCAACTGGACGTCGCCGAGCATCGGCTTCGGCTTGCGCCATTCCAGATAGGCGGCGTGCGCGGCTTGCGCTGAACCGGCCCACGCAATCTCCGCGGGCGGTTCTAGCACGGCGAGCATCGCGGCGATTTCCGGCATGCCCGAGACGATCGGCAAGTCCGCGCTGTAGACGCGCCCGAGTTCCTCCGCGCCCTGATGAATGTGGATGAGCGTCTGCTTCGTCTTCGGGATGTCGAGCAGCGTGTAGCCGCCCGTCGTCGATTCGCCCATGCGCGGGCCGAGCACGAAAAGCACGTCGGCGTCGCGCACGCGCGCGGCGAGCGCCGGATTGATGCCGAGTCCGACATCGCCCGCGTAGTTCGGATGCTCGTTGTCGAGCGTGTCCTGAAAGCGGAACGCGCAGCCCGCCGGGAGCTGCCAGCGTTCGATGAATCGCGCGAAGTCCTGCGTCGCGTCCTGCGTCCAGCCGCTGCCGCCCGCGATCACGAACGGCTTCTTCGCGCTGGCGAGCAGATCGCGCAGCCGTTCCATCTGCGCGGGTGCGGGCGCTGCCGCGACGCGCTGATAATGCGGCGCCGGTGGCACGGCGTCGCAGGCTTCGGTCAGCATGTCTTCGGGCAGCGCGAGCACGACCGGGCCGGGCCGCCCGGCCATCGCGACATGAAACGCGTGACTCATGTACTCGGGCACGCGGCGCGGATCGTCGATCTGCGCGACCCACTTCGCCATCTGCCCGAACATGCGGCGATAGTCGATTTCCTGAAACGCCTCGCGATCCATGTGGTCGCGCGCGCATTGGCCGATGAGCAGGATCATCGGCGTCGAATCCTGATACGCCGTGTGCACGCCGATGGACGCGTGCGTCGCGCCCGGCCCGCGCGTCACGATCGCGACGCCCGGACGCCCGGTCAGCTTGCCGACCGCCTCGGCCATGTTCGCCGCGCCCGCTTCGTGGCGGCAGACGATCGTCTGGATCTGCGCGGTTTCGTCGTGCAGCGAATCGAGCACGGCGAGAAAGCTCTCGCCCGGCACACAGAACACGCGCTCGACGCCGTGATGAACGAGCGCGTCGACGACGAGACGCGCGCCGGTGGTCTTGCTGGAAGCTGCGAGGGAAACATCGGACGTCATGCGGATAAGTCTCCTGTTCAGTTCCGGGCGATGCCGGACGTTGCGCGATAGCCCCACAGCTTACGCCGCCGCGCGCGCGGCTGATAAGCGGAATCTTTTCCCGCGCGGACCTCGCCACCGGCATCCGCAAGCGGGCGAAGCGAGTCCATCAGTCGAAATACCCCTCTTTCCCACCCTTTATCCAGCGATAGGCGAAACGCCTTCTTCGCAATAATGGCTTCACTGAAAAGCGGACACGTCGAAAGACCGGCGGCGTTCGCCTCGCAAAGATCGCAGTCTCATACCTCATCGGGGGCAAGTTTGAACATTCGTAAATTCATCGGCGCAAACAGCCGCGACGCACTGCGACAGGTTCGTGAAGTCCTCGGTCCCGATGCCGTCGTGCTGTCCAACCGCACGCTCGATGACGGTTCGGTGGAGATCGTGAGCGTCGCCGACAGCGACCTCGCCTCGATTTCGCCGAACGCGCAGGAACAGGCCGCGCCCGCGACGTTCCCCAGCGCGACGCCGCGCGCCGCGCTCGCGCAAGCTGCGGCAGCCGCAGCCGCGAAGCAGTCGGCCGCCAATCCGTATGCAAGCGGCGACGTGTTCTCGTCGGTCTTCGGCGCGAACACCGACGCAGACGCCGACGATTTCCAAGCGGAATCGCACGCCGACGAAACGCCGCGCACGATGGCCGAATCGAATCCGTGGCTGATCCAGCATGCGCGGCGCGTGGCGGAGCAGGCCGCGCTGCCGTCGAACCGTCCGCTGACGGCGTCCGCCGCGATCGCGCGCGGACTCGGCGTGCCGGTGCCGCCGAAAGCGTCGTCGCCGAAGAACGCGGGCGCGAAGGCATCGCGCGAGAACGCGCAGCCGAAGATCGATACGCCCGAGTGGGCGCGTGAAGCCGCGCAAGTTGCCGCGCGCCGCGCCGCGCAGCACATCAACGCAAGCGCGCCGGAAGCCGTTGAGCGCGCCGATGCATCGCCGGAAAAAGCATTCGACGCGCTGCCCGCGAACGCCGCCGCCGTCGTCACCGAAGCGATCCGTGCGCGCATGGAGCAAGTCGTCAACGAAACGGTGATGAACGAACTCTCGTCGATGCGCGAGATGATGGAAGAGCAGTTCTCCGGTCTCATGTGGGGCGAGCGCCAGCGCCGCAATCCGGGCAACGCCGCGCTGACCAAGCGCCTCTTTGCCGCGGGCTTCTCGGCGCAACTCGTGCGCATGGTCGTCGACAACATGCCGGAAATGGAAAGCGCCGAGCACGCGCTGGAATGGGTGCAGGAAGTTCTTTCAGCGAATCTGCCGGTGATGGCGAGCGAAGACGCGCTGATGGAACGCGGCGGCGTCTTCGCGCTGATGGGCCCGACGGGCGTCGGCAAGACGACGACCACGGCGAAGCTCGCCGCGCGCTGCGTGATGCGCTTCGGCGCAAGCAAGGTCGCGCTGCTCACGACCGACAGCTACCGGATCGGCGCGCATGAGCAACTGCGCATTTTCGGAAAGATTCTCGGCGTCTCGGTCCACGCGGTGAAAGACGCCGCCGACCTGCAGCTCGCGCTTTCGGAGCTGCGCAACAAGCACATCGTGCTGATCGACACCATCGGCATGAGCCAGCGCGATCGCATGGTGTCCGACCAGATTTCGATGCTCTGCGGCGCGGGTCAGCCGGTTCAGCGCCTGCTGCTGCTCAACGCGACGAGCCACGGCGACACGCTCAACGAAGTCGTGCAGGCCTACAAGAGCGCCGCCGACCAGCCGCCGCTCGCGGGCTGCATCCTCACGAAGCTCGACGAAGCGACCAATCTCGGCGGCGTGCTCGACACGGTGATCCGCTACAAGCTGCCGGTGCATTACGTATCGACCGGACAGAAGGTGCCGGAGAACCTGTACGTCGCGACGAAGCGTTTTCTCATCAAGAGCGCGTTCTGCATTCCGCGCGACGGTTCGCCGTTCGTGCCGCAGGACGACGAAGTGCCGGCTCTGCTTTCCGCATTGTCCGCGCGTGCCACCACCGAACTGCATGAGGTCCGCTTTGGATAAGTTCGTGCTCGATCAGGCTGAAGGCCTGCGACGGCTGCTGACGCGCGCCGGTTCGCGCGTGGTCGCGGTCGCGGGCGGACCGGCGGGCATTGGCTGCACGTCGGCGGTGGTGAATCTCGGCGCGGCGCTCGCCGTGCATGGCAAGGACGTGCTCGTGATCGACGAGCGGCAGAACGTGGCATCGGCTGCGCGCATGGCGGGCTTGTCCGGCGCGGGCGCTTTCGCGGCGGTGATGTCGGGCCGCCAGAGCGTGCAGGAAGCGGTGACGCGCACGCCGTTCGGCTTCTCGATGATCGCCGCGCCGCGCGACGAGCGCATCAGCCACGACGCCGCGCAGTGCCGCGCGTTACTCGACGGCCCCGCGGACATCGTGCTGATCGATACGCAGCTCGACCGGCATGGCGCGCTCTCGTCGCTCGCGGCGCAGGCGCATGACTTTCTCATCGTGACGCGCGCGGCCGCGTCGGCGATCACCGAGGCGTATGCGTGCATCAAGCGTCTGCACTACGCGCATGGGATCGGCCAGTTCCGCGTGCTCGTCAATCACGTACAGAACCCGGCCGATGCGGCGGTCGCGTTCGACAACCTCTCGAGTGTCGCGAGCCGGTATCTGGCCGTGTCGCTCGTGCAGGCAGGATATGTGTCCGAGGATGCGCGCGTCACTCGGGCAAGGGAGCTGTCGCGCTCGGCGGTGGAAGCGTTCCCGGCTACGGCCGCGGCGCGCGACTACCGGCAGATCGCGGCCGAACTCCTGCATTGGCCGATGCGTCCCGCGCCGCATGCGCGCGAGACGCGCCTGGCCAGCGACGCGCGGTTTTCGGCAGGCGAGTCTGAGCAGGGCGGGCGGGAGGCGTTGCGCATGGCGCATGCGCTTTCCGGTCATGCATTGAGCAGCACGGCGTCGATGTGACAAAGACTAAGGTGACCCAGATGTACAACGCCCAAGGCAAACTCTCGCAATCCGACGTGCTTACGCGCTATGCGCCGCTCGTTCGCAGATTGGGACTTCAGCTCGTCGCCAAGATGCCGGCGAGCGTCGATCTCGACGATCTCATCCAGGCGGGCATGATCGGTCTGATGGACGCGGCGAGCCGCTACAAGGAAGATCAGGGCGCGCAGTTCGAGACGTACGCGAGCCAGCGCATTCGCGGCGCGATGCTCGACGAACTTCGCGCGAACGACTGGCTGCCGCGCAGCATGCGCAAGACATCGCGCGAGGTGGAAAGCGCGGTGCACAAGGTCGAGCAGAATCTCGGGCGCTCGGCAAGCGAAACCGAGATCGCCGAGCACATGAAGTTGCCGCTCGACGAGTATCAGTCGATGCTGCAGGACCTGCATGGCAGCCAGCTCATCTACTACGAAGACTTCGATCGCTCCGCCGACGACGAGCCGTTCCTCGACCGCTATTGCGTCGATCGTTCGGACCCGCTGTCCGCGCTGCTCGACGACAGCCTGCGCGGTGCGCTGATCGAAGCCATCGACAAGCTGCCGGAACGCGAGAAGCTCCTGATGAGCCTCTACTACGAACGCGGCCTGAACCTGCGCGAAATCGGCGCGGTGATGGAAGTGAGCGAATCGCGCGTGTGCCAGTTGCACAGCCAGGCGGTCGCGCGGCTGCGCACGAAGCTGCGCGAGCAGGCGTGGACGGGCGTGGAGGCGTAAGCGCGCGAGCGCGCGCCTAGTTCGCCTCGAAGTCGCGCGCTTCGGCGAACACCGTCTTGCCAATGCCGAGACGCTTCGCGCGATACATCGCGCGGTCGGCGGCGCGCAGCACGGCGCTCATGTCGGCGCGGCCCGCTTGCGCCGCGCTCGACAGCATGCACGCGCCGATGCTCGCCGACACCGACACCTGCCGTTCCTGCACCGACGTGATCGATGCGAGCGCCGCGTGAATGCCTTCGGTGATCGAAAGAACCGCGTCGCGGTCGCGCACGCGATGCGCGAGCACGACGAACTCGTCGCCGCCGAGCCGCGCGACGGCGTCGCTCGCGTGCGTGCGCCGCGCGAGCAGTTGCGCGAATTGCTGCAACAGCATGTCGCCGACGGCGTGGCCGTAGGTATCGTTGACTTCCTTGAAGCCGTCGAGATCGATGAGCAAGAGCGCGGTGTCCGCCACCGATGCAGCCATCGCCCGGTCGACGATCCGCTTGAGCGCATAGCGGTTCGCGAGTCCGGTGAGCGGATCGGTGGATGCCTGACGCGCTAGATCGCGGTTGGCGCTGCCGAGCCTGTCGACGAGCACGCCCAGGTACACCGACGCGGCGATGGCGCTGAGCGCCAGCCCGAGCGCCGCGGGCCGGTTCGCGCGCCACCACGGCTGCCAGAGCGCGAGCGCCACGATGACGGCGATTGCCGTCGCGCACGACACCGCGAGCGTGCGCTTCCCGTAGCGGCAACCCGATCCGATCAGAAACCAGAAAACGACCCACAGCAGCGGCAAGGCGCTTGCGCCGCCAGCGGCGAGGGCTGCGCCGAGGAGCGCCTGATCCGCGATCGTCGTGACGACGAGGCGCGTCTGCGAAGGCGAACTCGCGCGATTCACGACGAGCAGCGTCAGCGCGCCATAGCACGCGTAGAGCGCGACGATGCGCGCGACCATCGACGCATCGCGCGATGGGAAAAGCCACGCGTAGCAACAGTACGCGATGAGCACGCACGCGCCGAGAACCACGCGAAGGGTGGCCTGCTCACGTTCCGGATGTCGATGCTGCGCCCACGCGAAAGCATAGGCCCGGCGTTCTGGCGGGTGCGCGTGCTCCATGATGATCCCCTGGTCTTCGTCGCGTGGCGTCGCGTGGGTTGAGTGCGCGCGCTGTGTTTTGTGCTTGTTTTGCCCCGTTGCGATGCTGGGGTATTTTGCAGGTTTTTGGGGTGGGGTGTGGTGGGGGCGTGCGGTAATGCGTCGGGGCCGGCGGGAGGACGAAACGTCGCGAGATGCGTAAGGATGGATGATATTGGCGCGCCCGGCTGGGATCGAACCAGCAACCCCTGCCTTCGGAGGGCAGTACTCTATCCATTGAGCTACGGGCGCTTCGGCGGGAGCCTTGCGTGTAGGGTGCCAGAAGGCGGCCGCAAGACCCATGCGAATCCGAGAGAATACCCGGTTTCCATGAATCCGTCCATCGCGCGGGGCGGAAGCGGCCTTTCGCACGCCGACGCAATCGCCGCGCGATGCGGGTAAACGCCCGTTTGCACGCGCACGAGCGCCAGCGCCTTCCGTTAAACGTTCCGTCTATAATCGACCGTGCCTTCCAGCAGGCGACGCACAACGCAAAGCTGTCACTGAACCGACTCACCTAAAAAAACGGGAGACGAGACAAGCATGAGCGAAGCACCCCACGGAGCCCCGATCAAGACCCCCGGCCAACTCATCGCGGCGGTGATCGCGGGATTCGGCATTCCCGTCGCCATCATCGTTCTGCTCGCGGTTTACGTCGACAACACGACGCGCACCGGCGCAGGCACCAATCTCGACGCATCCATCGAACAGAGAATCGCACCGGCCGCGCAAGTCGATATCCGCGATGCCAACGCGCCGCGCGTCTACAAGACCGGCGAGGAAGTGTTCAAGGCCGTCTGCTCCGCATGTCACGCAACCGGCACCGCCGGCGCGCCCAAGTTCGGCGATTCAGGCGCATGGGCGCCGCGCATCAGCGAAGGTTACGACACGCTCCTGCACAACGCGCTCAACGGCAAGGGCGCGATGCCGCCGCGCGGCGGCACCAGCCCCGACGACTACAGCGACTTCGAAATCGCGCGCGCCGTCGTCTATATGGCGAACAACGGCGGCGCCAAGTTCGACGAGCCCGCGCAACCCGCGCCGGGCGCGGCGGCTACATCGGCCGGATCGGCAGCATCGGCGCCAGCGGCCGCTTCGGGCGCGAACGAGAACGCGCAGGCCGCAGCCGCCGTCGCCGCGCTGGCCTCCGTGCCGCAGACGGCATCGGCTCCGGCGGCGGGCGCGCAAAGCGCCGATGCGTCGCAGGCCGGCAAGGCGCTCTACGAGCAGGTCTGTCAGGCGTGCCACGCGGCGGGCGTGCTCAATGCGCCGAAGTTCGGCGACAAGGCCGCCTGGGCGCCGCGCCTCAAGGACCCGATGGACACCGTCTACAACTACGCGCTGCACGGCAAGGGCGCGATGCCGCCGAAGGGCGGATCGAACGCGCCGGACGCGGATGTGAAGGCGGCCGTCGACTACATGGTGAATGCGTCGAAGTAAGCGAACGCGGCGAAGGCTTCAGTTCTTCTGCAGCATCGCCTTCAGCATCGCCATGCGGTCCTTCGGCGAAAGCGGCTTCTCTTCTTCGGTGGGCGGCGGGGCATCGTCGAGCAGCATCTCGGGGATGAACCGCGACGGCTCGCACACCACCGTCTCCCGCGCGCGCTTGCGCTTCTTGCACCAGTTCAGATGCAGGCTGCGCTGCGCGCGCGTGATCGCGACGTACATCAGGCGGCGCTCTTCCTCGATGCGCGAATCGTCGATCGGCGCGTCGCCGTCCGAGCCGCCGCGATGCGGCATGATGCCTTCCTCGACGCCCACGAGAAACACATGCGGATATTCCAGGCCCTTCGACGCGTGCACCGTCGAAAGCCGCACCGCGTCCGGGTCTTCGTCCTTGCCTTCGAGCATCGACATCAGCGCGACGGTCTGAATCAGCCCGAGCAGATTCTTGCCTTCGCCGGCCAAACCGTCGGCGGTGTCGAAACCCGTCTGCTCGGCTTCCGGCGCCGCTTCGGGCTTCGTGCCCTTGCGCTTGAGCCATTCGAGAAACTCCAGCACGTTCTGCCATTTCGACTGCGCCTGCCGCTCGTCGAAGGCATCGTAGAGATAGGCCTCGTAGTGGATGGCTTCCATCATGTCGTCGAGGACTTCGGTCGCCGGATCGCGCGCGGCGCGGTCCGATAGCCGGCGAATCCACTCGCAGAACGTGCGCAGCGGCTCTACCTGACGCGCCGACAGCCGCGCCTCGATGCCGCCCATGAACACCGCTTCGAACAGCGACACCTTCGCCGCGCCCGCGAACGCGCCGAGCGCTTCGAGCGTCGTGTTGCCGACGCCGCGCCGGGGCGTCGTGATCGCGCGGATGAAGGCGGGATCGTCGTCGGGATTCGCGATCAGGCGCAAATACGCGATCAGGTCCTTGATCTCGGCGCGGTCGAAGAACGACTGCCCGCCCGAGAGCACATATGGAATGCGTTCGCGCCGCAGCACCTGCTCGAAGATGCGCGCCTGAAAATTGCCGCGATACAGGATGGCGTAGTCGCGAAACGCCGCGCGCCGCTCGAACTTGTGCGCCGAGAGGCGAAAGACGACGGATTCGGCTTCGTGCTCTTCGTCGTTGCAGCCGGTGACCGTGATCGTGTCGCCCATGCCGTGCTCGGACCACAGCTTCTTCTCGAAGAGCTTCGGATTGTTCGCGATGACGTTGTTCGCCGCCGTCAGAATTCGCACCGTCGAGCGATAGTTCTGCTCCAGCTTCACGACGTGCAGCTTCGGGAAGTCCTTGCCGAGCTGCGCGAGGTTTTCGAGCGTCGCGCCGCGCCAGCCGTAGATGGCCTGATCGTCGTCGCCGACCGCCGTGAACGCCGCGCGCGGGCCGGCGAGCAGCTTGAGCAATTCGTACTGGCAGGCGTTCGTGTCCTGATATTCGTCGATCAGCAGATAACGCAGGCGGTTCTGCCACTTCTCGCGCACCGGCTCGTTTTCCGCGAAGAGCTGCGCGGGGCGCAGGATCAGATCGTCGAAATCGAGCGCCTGATACGCGTGCAGCGTCGCCGCATAGCTCCGGTAGACGATCGCGGCCTGATGCTCGTCCTCGTTGCTCGCGAGCACGGCGGCGTGATCGGGCGAGACCATCGCGTTCTTCCACAGCGAGATGATCGACTGGATCTTGCGGATGAGGCCCTTGTCGGTCGTGCCGAGCTGCTCCTGGACCATGCCGAAGCAGTCGTCGGAATCCATGATGGAAAACTGCGGCTTCAGGCCGACGTGTTCCGCTTCCTGCCGCATGATCTGCACGCCGAGCGAGTGGAACGTGCAGATGGTCAACTGATTGACCGGCACTTTGCGGCCTTCCTTGCCGGGCGTGGTGAGCGTCTTGCCTTCCAGCAGCTTCGCGGTGCGCTCGCGCATTTCGAGCGCGGCCTTGTTCGTGAACGTGAGCGCGGCGATGTGCTTCGGCTCGAAACCCTTTCCTTCGATCAGATGCGCGATCTTCTGCGTGATGACGCGCGTCTTGCCGCTGCCCGCGCCGGCGAGCACGAGACAGGGACCATCGAGATAGCGCACGGCTTCGCTTTGCGCGGCGTTGAGACCTGCGGGCATCGTTTCGGATTCTGGAAAGTGAGGCGGGCGGCGCACGGCAAAGAGCGACGCCGCTGATTGAACTGCGAGAACCGCCGCGCAACTCGTTGAAAGCGCGACAAATTCGAGAGCGCGATGTTAACACGATAGCGCGCGGCGGGTTTTGGCCCCCGTTCGTTTTCCGGTGGCGGCAACGGGGCGCCATGCCACAATATCCGACCGATCCACGACAAGATGATGCCCACAATGAGTTCAGCACTGAAAGTCGGCCTGATGGGTTACGGTCTCGCCGGCGCGACGTTCCACGCGCCCGTCATCGAGCATTGCGGGCGGGCCGAAGTCGCGGCCATCGCGACGAGCCAGGCCGAGCGCGCGCAGGCCGATTACCCGGACGCGCGAATCGTCGCCGACTTCGATGCGCTCATTGCGCTCGACGACATTGCGTGCATCGTGATCGCCACGCCGAACGACACGCATTTCGAGCTTGCGCAACGCTCGCTCGCGGCGGGCAAGCACGTCGTCGTCGACAAGCCCGTGACGCTTTCCGCCCGCGATGCGCGCGCGCTCGCCGATCTCGCCGCCCAACGCGGGCTGCTGTTCGCGCCGTTCCACAACCGTCGCTGGGACGGCGACTTCCTGACGGTGCGTGCGCTGATCGAAAGTGGGCGGCTCGGGCGCATCACGCATTACGAATCGCACTTCGACCGCTTTCGTCCGAAAGTGCCGCAGCGCTGGCGCGAGGAAGCGTCGCGCGGCGGTGGCCTGCTGTTCGATCTCGGGCCGCATCTGATCGATCAGGCGCTCACGCTCTTCGGCGCGCCGCAGACGGTGACGGCGTTCGTGAAGGCGCATCGCGACCACGCGCACGCGCCGGACTACGTGCATCTCGTGCTCGGTTATGACGACAAGCAAGTGGTCCTGCACGCGAGCGCGCTCGCCGCGCTGGAACCGCCGCGATTCGCGATTCACGGCACGCGCGGCAGTTATGTGAAGACCGGGCTCGACGTGCAGGAAGATCAGTTGCGCTCGGGCATGCGGCCGGGCAACGCGGAATTCGGCAAGAATCCGCCGGGATTGCTGCGCGAAGTCGATGGCGATCACGACCTGCGGCATCAATTCGCGACCCGCGACGGCGCGTATGTGGAGTTTTATCGGGCGCTGGCGGCGTCGGTGCTGGACGGCAAGCCGTTTCCGGTGACGCCGCAGGATGCGGTCGATGTGATGACGGTCATCGAGCTGGCGATGGAAAGCGAGCGCGAGCAGCGGGCGGTGGCGTTCGTGCGGCGCTGAGGCTATCGCCGGTTGACGTTCCCCGACGTCGTGCTCACCTTTCCAGCGATATCGCAGCAGTTCACGTTGCCCGACACGACCGAGACATCGCCTACCTGTCCGTGCACCGCGAGCCGTTCGCAGCTTTCTGCCTGAATCGACTCGACGTTGCCGTGAATTTCGATCGTCACGCGCGGCGCGTCGCCGGTGCCGACGTCCTCGCCGTCGACTGTCACGCGGTTGCCGCGGACGGTGACGCGCTCGCCGGTCACTGTCCGGCCGTTGATCGTAATGGATGCCATTCGGGCGTTCACTTCGAAAGTAAGATCAGCATCGAGTCTAGGTGAACGCGCGAGCGCACAATCCCGATTCGGGTAAAAAATTCACGCAACCACGCAGTGAAAAAGCCCGCGATCAGCCGCGTCCGAATCCGTTTGACAACCCAATTTCCGTCGCGTAAATTCTGCCGCACGCGTCGGGAGAGCGCGTGGCCGTCGTCGTTCGCAAGACACCGAAAGCCGCGCCGCCGAAGGGGCACACCCGCAAACTCTCAGGCAAAAGGACCGGCCGCGTCGAGGAAAAATTTCCTCGCACTCTGGAGAGCGGCAGCGGTTTCATCGTCGATGAAGCCAGTTGCCCACCGAAGGGGCGCGCGATGGGCAGCGAGCACACGCTCGAAAGTCCGCGCAATCTCTCAGGTACCGAGGACAGAGGGGTCACGCATCGCAACCGCATCGCGCCATGCGCTTTGCCAGCCGCATCGGGCGGCGAGCAAAACGGCATGCCGAAGGCGAACGGCGCTGCGTGGCCTTTTTTGTTTCGCGAACCGAGGCCCCGATGACCGAACTCCAACACACGCCCCTGCATGCCGCTCACCTCGCGCTCAACGCGCGCATGGTCGATTTCGGCGGCTGGGACATGCCCGTCAACTACGGTTCGCAGATCGACGAACATCGCGCCGTGCGCACCGACGCCGGCATGTTCGACGTCTCGCACATGCGCGTCGTCGATTTCGAGGGCGAGGCCGTCCGCGAATTCTTTCGCTACGCGATCGCCAATAACGTCGACAAGCTGACGACGCCGGGCCGCGCGCTCTACTCGTGCCTGCTGAAGAGCGACGGCGGCGTCATCGACGATCTCATCGTCTACTACTTCTCCGAAACGAGCTTTCGCGCCGTCGTCAATGCGAGCACGGCGGACAAGGACATCGCGTGGTTCGGCCAGTTGAACGCCGAAGGGCAGTTCAATCTCGCGATCACGCCGCGGCGCGACCTCGGCATCATCGCCGTGCAAGGTCCGAAGGCGCGCGAGAAGGTCTGGCAAGTGCTGCCGGATACGCGCGCCGACACCGAAGCGATCAAGCCGTTCAACGCGGTCAGATTCCCGTCCACCGGCTACGGCGAACTGATGCTCGCGCGCACCGGCTACACGGGCGAAGACGGCTTCGAGATCGTCGTTCCGGCGACGCACGTCGATGCGCTGTGGAACGCGCTGCTCGGCGCGGGCGTCAAGCCGGCGGGTCTGGGCGCGCGCGACACGCTGCGGCTCGAAGCCGGCATGAACCTGTACGGTCAGGACATGGACGAAACCGTCTCGCCGCTCGACGCCGGCCTTGCGTGGACCGTCGATCTCAAAACGCCGCGCGATTTCGTCGGACGCGCGGCGCTGGAAGCGCACGGCTCGAAGGCGAACTTCGTCGGGCTCGTGCTCATCAAGGAAAACGGGCGCGCGGGCGGCGTGCTGCGGGCGCACCAGAAAGTCGTCACGCCGCAGGGCGACGGCGAGATCACGAGCGGCACGTTCTCCCCGTCGATGCAGGAATCGATCGCGTTCGCCCGCGTCCCGACAGGCGTCGCGCCGGGCGATACGGTGCAGGTCGTCATCCGCGACAAGCAGGTTCCCGCGCGCGTGGTAAAACTTCCGTTCGTGCGCAACGGCAAGGTGCTCGTCGAAATCTGAGCGCTGTCGCGCGCGTCTGTCGAAGTCAAAACCTCACGAACGAAACGAACACGCAAGGAGCATCCAATGAGCATCCCGGCCGATCTGAAATACACCGAATCGCACGAATGGGTTCGCACGGAATCCGACGGCACGCTGACCGTCGGCATTACCGATCACGCGCAGGAAGCGCTCGGCGACATCGTGTTCGTCGAATTGCCGGCGGCGGGCAAGTCGGTCGCGGCGGGCGACGCCATCGCGGTCATCGAATCGGTGAAGGCGGCGTCCGACATCTACGCGCCGGTCTCCGGCGAAATCGTCGAAGCCAACGACGCGCTCGCTTCGTCGCCGGATCAGGTGAACGGCGCGCCGTATGAAAGCTGGCTCTTCAAGATCAAGCCCGCGAGCGACGCGGGCCTCGAGAAGCTGCTCGACGCCGAAGGCTACGGCAACGCGATCGGCGAATAATCTCTCTCATCGACGGGAGCGTTTCGCCGACCGAACCGCTCTCGCAGGAATTCACATGAAGCTCGAAACCCCGGATCGTCTGATGAACCGCACTTCCCTGTCTCTCGCCGCGCTCGAATGCCACAATGCGTTCGCCGGCCGGCACATCGGTCCCGACGAGGCCGACCAGCGCGCGATGCTCGAAGCGCTCGGCTTTGCGTCGCGCGCGGCGTTCATCGACGCGGTCATTCCCGACGCGATCCGCCGCAAGGAGACGCTGCCGCTCGGCGCATTCACGCAGCCGAGAAGCGAAGCCGAAGCGCTCGCGGCGCTGCGCAAGCTCGCGGACGAGAATCTGGTGTTTCGAACCTTCATCGGCCAGGGTTATTACGGCACGCATACGCCGGCCGTAATCCTGCGCAACGTGCTGGAAAATCCGGCGTGGTACACGGCGTACACGCCGTATCAGCCGGAAATTTCGCAAGGGCGCCTCGAGGCGCTCCTGAACTTCCAGCAAATGGTGACGGACCTGACCGGCCTCGCGATGGCGAACGCATCGCTGCTCGACGAAGCCACCGCCGCCGCCGAAGCCATGACGCTCTTGCAGCGCGTCGGCAAGCCGAAGAGCAACGTGTTCTTCGTCGCGGACGACGTCCTGCCGCAAACCATCGAAGTCGTGAAGACGCGCGCGAAGCCCGCGGGCATCGAAGTGAAAGTCGGCCCCGCCGCCGATGCCGCCAGCGCCAACGCGTTCGGCGTGCTGCTGCAATATCCGGGCGCGAATGGCGACGTGCGCGATTACCGCGCGCTCGCCGAAGCGGTTCACGCGGCGGGCGGCCACGTCGTCGCGGCGGCGGACCTGCTCGCGCTCACGCTCATCACGCCGCCCGGCGAATGGGGCGCGGACGTGGCGATCGGCAATACGCAGCGTTTCGGCGTGCCGGTCGGCTTCGGCGGCCCGCACGCGGCGTACATGGCCGTGCGCGACGAATTCAAGCGCCAGATGCCGGGGCGTCTCGTCGGCGTGACCGTCGATGCGCAAGGCAATACCGCGCTGCGTCTCGCGCTGCAGACGCGCGAGCAGCACATTCGCCGCGAGAAGGCGACATCGAATGTCTGCACGGCGCAGGCGCTGCTCGCGATCATGGCGAGCATGTACGCGGTCTATCACGGTCCGCACGGTCTCAAGGCCATCGCGCTGCGCGTGAATCGCGTGGCGTCGGTTTTCGCGGCGGGCGTCGCGAAGCTCGGCTATCGCGTCGCGAACCAAACGTTCTTCGACACGGTCACGATCGAAAGCGGCGCGAACACCACGGCGCTGCATCAGGCCGCTTATGCCGCGCGCATCAATCTGCGGCATGTGAGCGCGACGCGCATCGGCGTATCGCTCGACGAAACCACCACGCGCGACGATCTCACGAAGCTCTTCGCGCTCTTCGCGGAAGTCGCGGGCAAGACGGAAACGTTCGATATCGACGCGCTCGACGCGTCCCTGACCGACCCGATTCCCGACGCGTCGAAGCGCGAAAGCGGCTATCTCACGCATCCGGTGTTCAACCGCCACCATTCCGAACATGAAATGCTGCGCTATCTGCGCAGCCTCGCGGACAAGGACCTCGCGCTCGACCGCACCATGATTCCGCTCGGCTCCTGCACGATGAAGCTCAACGCGACATCGGAAATGCTGCCGGTGACGTGGCCCGAGTTCGCGCAGATCCACCCGTTCGCGCCTGCCGAGCAAACGGTGGGCTATCGCACGATGATCGATCAGCTCGAACAGATGCTCGTCGCGTGCACGGGTTACGCCGCCGTTTCACTGCAGCCGAACGCCGGATCGCAAGGCGAGTACGCGGGCTTGCTCATCATCCACGCGTATCACGAGTCGCGCGGCGAAGGGCATCGCAATGTGTGTCTGATTCCGGCGTCCGCGCACGGCACGAATCCGGCTTCGGCGCAGATGGCGGGCATGCAGGTCGTGGTCGTCGCGTGCGATGCGAACGGCAACGTCGATATCGAAGACCTGAAGGCGAAGGCCGCGAAGCATTCGGCGAATCTCGCGGCGATCATGATTACGTATCCGTCCACGCACGGCGTGTTCGAGCGCAACGTGCGCGAGATTTGCGAGATCGTGCATGCGCATGGCGGGCAGGTTTATGTCGATGGCGCGAACATGAACGCGATGGTCGGTCTGTGCGCGCCCGGCCAGTTCGGCGGCGATGTCTCGCACCTGAATCTGCACAAGACGTTCTGCATTCCGCACGGCGGCGGCGGGCCGGGCGTGGGTCCGGTCGCGGTCGGCGCGCATCTGGCGAAGTTCCTGCCGAATCAGACGTCCACCGGCTATAAACGCGATGAGGCCGGCATCGGCGCGGTGTCGTCGGCGCCGTATGGGTCGGCAGCGATCCTGCCGATTTCGTGGATGTATATCGCGATGATGGGCGCGAGCGGGCTCACCGCCGCCACCGAAAGCGCGATTCTCGCCGCGAACTACGTCGCGAAGCGTCTCGCGCCGCATTTTCCGGTGCTGTACAGCGGACCGGGCGGGCTCGTCGCGCACGAATGCATTCTCGATGTCCGGCCGATCAAGGAAGCGAGCGGCATTTCGGTGGAAGACATGGCGAAGCGCCTGATCGACTACGGCTTTCACGCGCCGACGATGAGCTTCCCGGTGCCCGGCACGCTGATGGTCGAGCCGACGGAATCGGAGTCGAAGGAAGAGCTGGACCGCTTCATCGACGCGATGATCGCCATTCGCAACGAGATTCGCGCTGTCGAAGAGGGCCGCGCGGACCGCGAGGACAACGTGCTGAAGAACGCGCCGCACACGGCCGCTGCCGTCACCGCCGACGCGTGGAATCACGCTTACACGCGCGAAGCGGCGGCGTATCCGGTGAAGTCGCTCGTCGCGCGCAAGTACTGGTCGCCGGTTGGCCGCGCCGACAACGCGTATGGCGACCGCAACCTGATGTGCTCGTGCGTGCCGGTCTCCGAGTACGCCGACGCCTGAGGCACGGCGCGAAGCACCGCCCGCAAGCGTAAAGCATTGTCGGGCGGTTTCGCGGCGGCACGCCAAGCGGCTAACATCTCACCCCGGACGAAAGCCAATCAGGGAGTGCGTATGGCGCCGAAGGTGAACGAGACGAGCCGATTGACGACACGCGCGAGCTTCACGCTGTACACGCTCTGCGCGCTGATGCTGACCGCGAGCGCCGCGCACGCCGCGATGAACTTCTGCGCCGCGCCCGCCATGCAGACGAGCGAGCGCACCAACGCCGACCCCGGCGTGAAGGCGCTGGTGAACGCGGTGCAGTCGCACGTCGACGATCGGCCCAGGCCGCGCGTCACGCTGCATACGGAAGGCACGCTGCCGCACGAAGGCATCCGCGATGAAAGCATCGAGGCGGAGAAGGATCTCGACCTCATGCGCGACGCCGCGCTCGCCTGGCGCGCCACGGGCAACGAACGTTATTTGCACCTCGTCGATCGCTTTCTGCTCGCGTGGACGACCACGTACAGGCCGAGCTTCAATCCGATCGACGAGACGAACTTCGAATCGCTGATCCTCGCCTACGACCTGACCGCGAGCGCGCTGCCTGTCAAGACGCGCAACGCGGCGAACGCGTTCATCGGGAAGATGGTCAACGGTTACGTCGCGGATATCGACAAGCAGCCGCGTCCGCTCAAGGGCACGTACCGGAACAACTGGCAGAGCCACCGCGTGAAGCTGATCGCGATGGGCGCGTTCACCATCGACGATCGCAAGCTCATCAACGCGGCGCAGCGGCTCTTCGTCGAGCATATCGGCGACAACATCGCACCGGACGGCGCGACCGTCGATTTCGCCGAGCGCGACGCGCTGCACTACGTCACTTACGACCTTCAGCCGCTCGTGACGGCGGCGCTCGCCGCGCGCCGGCACAACCGCAACTGGCTGCGCGAACGCGCGCCGTCGGGCGCAAAGCTCGCCGATGCGCTCGACTGGCTCACGCCTTACGCGCTCGGAGCGAAAATGCACGACGAGTTCGTGCATTCGAGCGTCGCTTTCGACGCGAAGCGCCGCGAGGCGGGCTTGCCGGGCTTCACAGGTCAGTGGGAGCCGAAAAACGCGGCGGAATTGTTTCATCTGGCGGCGCGTCTCGACGGTCGATACGCGCCGGTGGCATTGCGTCTCGCGCCGACGCCGCCCGCGTGGCTCGCGGTGTGTCTGCCGTTGGCGGCGCGGTAACCATCAAGGTAGAACCATCATGGCAGTCAGTGTTTTCGACCTCTTCAAAATCGGCATCGGGCCTTCCAGCTCGCACACCGTCGGACCGATGCGCGCCGCGCTCATGTTCGCGCAATCGCTCGAACGCGACGGGCTGCTCGATGCCGTGGCATCCGTGAAATGCGAGTTGTACGGCTCGCTCGGCGCGACCGGCAAAGGCCACGGCACCGACCGCGGCGTGATGCTCGGCTTGATGGGCGATGCCCCCGATACCGTCGACGCCAGCACCATCGCGCCGCGGCTCGAGGCGGTTCGCGCGTCGCGCACGCTCGCGCTGCTCGGCACGCACGAGATTCCGTTCACGATCAAGGACAACATCGCGTTCTATCGGCAGGCGCTGCCCGAGCATCCCAACGGCATGAAGCTGTATGCGTTCGATGCCGGCGGCCAGCCGTTGCGCGAAGCGACGTACTTGTCCGTGGGCGGCGGCTTCGTCGTGACGGCGGGCGCGCCGAATACCGCCGTGCTCACGGCGCACGAGCAGTTGCCGTATCCCTTCCAGACCGGCGACGAGCTTCTCAGGATGTGCGCCGAGTCCGGCAAGCCGATCGCGCAGCTGATGTGGGAAAACGAACGCGTCTGGCGCAGCGACGACGAGATTCGCACGGGCCTGCTGCGCATCTGGGACGTGATGCAGGACTGCGTCGCGCGGGGATGCGGCATCGGCAATCCGGAAGCGGACGGGCACTTGCCCGGACCGTTTCAGGTGAAGCGCCGAGCGCCGCAGTTGTATCGCGCGCTGGCGGGCAAGCCCGAGCAGGCGCTGCGCGATCCGCTCTCGATGATCGACTGGATCAATCTCTACGCGATCGCGGTGAACGAAGAAAACGCGGTCGGCGGCCGCGTCGTGACCGCGCCCACGAACGGCGCGGCGGGCATCATTCCGGCCGTGCTGCATTACTACGATCGCTTCGTGCCGGGATCGACCGCGCAAGGCGTGATCGATTTCCTGCTGACGGCGGCGGCCATCGGCATTCTGTACAAGATGAACGCGTCGATTTCCGGGGCGGAAGTGGGATGCCAGGGCGAAGTCGGCGTCGCCTGTTCGATGGCGGCGGCGGGCCTCGCGGCGGTGCTCGGCGGCACGCCGGCGCAGGTGGAGAACGCGGCGGAAATCGGCATGGAGCACAACCTCGGGCTCACCTGCGACCCGGTGGGCGGCATGGTGCAGATACCGTGCATCGAACGCAACGCGATGGGCTCGGTGAAGGCGGTCAACGCCGCGCGCATGGCCATGCGTGGCGATGGATCGCACTACGTGTCGCTCGATTCGGTCATCAAGACGATGCGCGAGACCGGCGCGGATATGAAGACGAAGTACAAGGAGACGTCGCGCGGCGGGTTGGCGGTGAATATCGTGGAGTGTTGAGGCGAGGGCGCTTCGGAGCAATGGCTTCGAAGGTCAACTGAAACATTCGGTGAACGAAACGTTTCGCGGCGATGGATACAGATAGAGTAAGTCTGAAGATCGTCAGCCCACCGCATCGCCCGCTTTCCTTCGCTGCGGTGGCCCCTCAGTCGACCCGGGAGAACCGCAATTGCATCCGAAGGACCTTGCCGCTCATAAGAGCGTGCGCAAGCGGCTGACTGCCGCGCCTCGATTCAGCAAGCTGGTGCGTAATGCGTTGCCCAAGCCGTTCAACAGGATTGGCAGACAAGGAAGTCAGACGACAGATCTGCTGGCCGTGTCCGACGATCACTGTGTTCTCTTCATGTGGCACGACGGACCGGAGCGAACGGATCGCTCGTTCTACGGGTATCTGCTGAGCGTTGCGCGAAACGGCGATCTGTATCCGCTCTTCGAGTTCCACTATCATCCTGCTCACAAGGGCCTGCATTGCAAAGTGCCGTGTCAGACGATCGCGGACTACCGGAACCGCTTGCTGCCTGGCGCACCGGAGCTTACCCTGAAGCCGGCTCGCGAGTTCGATCCAGCATCGGAGCACGATCGCGCAGCATTGATCACGGTTTTTTGCAAGGCAGTGGGAATCGAGACGTTGTTCGAAGACGATCGCCAGGCTCGGTTATGGAATTAACGCAAACGCTCAAGCATTGCATTTGCTCGCTATTCGAAGTGCACGCGGATACTAACGGCGTGCAGCGAATCGTCACGCCACTCGAATATTCGGGAACCGGTGACCGGGTGGTCGTGCGGGTTCGGCTTAAGGACGGGGGCTATGTGGTCGATGAGAACGGCGAAGCATGTCTGAATGCAAGCATGTCGGGCGGCGATGTCGAGTCCGCAGCGATTGGCCGATGGTCTCAAGAACTCGCCGAAGCGAGTCCCGCGCGACTCTTCGGCGACGGAGTCATTCGCGCAACCACGCACGCAGAACGACTGATCGCGCCTTATGTGTTTCGCGTGGCGGAAGCCGCGCAGCAACTGTACGCCGTGGCGACTTCACAGGCCGACCGGCAAACCAACAGCGACTTCACAGAGCAGTTAGCGAACGTACTCGCGGAGATCGCACGTGAGCTTTGCGTTCCGCTGCGCTCGGATGTCGAACTGCCCATCTCCGGCGGCTGGGTCGCGGATCACGTCGTCGACATTGAGAAGCCCTTGATTATCATCGGTGCGTCGAGTCCCACGCGGTTACTTGAAGCCGAGATGATCTTCATGCAGTACAAGATGCAGAGTATGAGCGGCTATGTGCTCGCCATTGCGGAGAGCCAAAAGGCGGTCACGAAAAAACAGTTCGAGCGCGCGAGTTACTACACAGACAAGACAGTTGCGTTTGACGCGAAGAACCTCAAAGGCATGATTGCTTCGTCGATTCAGTAAGCGTCGCCCCGTCACCCCCCAATCAGATTAACCACCTTCACATTCCGCGTATCCGGCACTTCCGCATAAGAAAGCACCTTCAACTGCGGCAAGCTCCTGCGCAGGAATCGCGCAAGCATCGCGCGCAGCGAATGCTGCACGAGCAGCACGGGCGGCAGTCCCAGATTCTGCTGACGCAGCATCGCGTTCTGCGTCGAATTCATCAGCGTTTGCGCGAGCCCCGGCTCCAGCCCCGGATTCGGCCCCGTCGATAGCGCCTGCGACAGCACGCGCTCCAGCGTCGGATCGAGGCCCATCACCTGCAGATCGTCGGCGCCGGGATACCACTGCTGCGTGATCGCGCGGCCCAGCGCGAGACGCACGGCCGCCGTGAGCTCGAACGCGTCCGAGATGCGCGGCGCGTGTTCCTGCAGCGCGTCGAGAATGGTCCGCATGTCGCGGATCGGCACGCTTTCGTCGAGCAGGTTCTGAAGCACTTTCTGCAAGGTCGTGAGCGACAGCGTCTTCGGCACGAGATCGTCCGTGAGCGACGGCGTGTCCTTGCCGATGCGCTCGAGCAGCGCCTGCACTTCCTGCCGCCCGAGCAATTCGGCTGCGTGCGTGACGACGAGATGATTCAGATGCGTCGCGACGACCGTGCTCGCATCGACCACGGTGTAGCCATACACCTGCGCCTGTTCGCGCATGTTCGTGTCGATCCAGACCGCCGGCAAACCGAAGGCCGGATCGGTCGTCTGCGTGCCCGGCAGCGTCGCCGAAACCTGCCCCGGATTGATCGCGAGCCATTGTCCCGGAAACGCCTCGCCGATGCCCACTTCCACGCCCTTGAGCGCAATGCGATACCCGTTCGGCCGCAGTTCGAGGTTGTCGCGGATATGAATGACCGGCGGCAAAAAGCCGATTTCCTGCGCGAACTTCTTGCGGATTCCCTTGATGCGCTTGAGCAGTTCGCCATCCGCGTTGCGGTCGACGAGCGGAATGAGCCGGTAGCCGACTTCCAGCCCGAGCGGATCGATGAGCGCGACGTCTTCCCAGCTCGCCTCGGCGTTCTCGGCGGATGCCGCCGCCGCCGACGCGATCGGCGTCACGTCCGTCACCGCGCTCGCCTTCTTCTTCGCTTCGGCGCGCTTGTTCATCGAGCGCGCGGCATAGATGAGGCCGCCGCCCAGCAGCATGAACGCGAAATGCGGCATGCCCGGAATCAGTCCCATCACGCCGATGATGACGCCCGTGATCATCAGCACGCGCGGATTCTGGAACAACTGCCCCGTCAACTGCGTGCCGATGTCCTCTTCCGTCGCGACGCGCGACACGATCACGCCCGCCGCCGTCGAAATGATGAGCGACGGAATCTGCGCAACGAGGCCGTCGCCGATGGTAAGCAGCGTGTAATTGGTCGCGGCGTGCGCGAAGTCCATGTCGTGCTGGAGCATGCCGACGATCAGCCCGCCCACCACGTTGATGACCATGATGAGCAAGCCCGCGATGGCATCGCCGCGCACGAACTTCGACGCGCCGTCCATCGAGCCGTAGAACTCCGCTTCCTGCGCCACGCCCTGACGGCGCTTCTTCGCGGTTTCCTCGTTGATGAGGCCGGCGTTCAGGTCCGCGTCGATCGCCATCTGCTTGCCGGGCATCGCGTCGAGCGTGAAGCGCGCGCCGACTTCCGCGATACGTCCCGCGCCCTTCGTGATGACCATGAAGTTGATGATCATCAGAATCACGAACACGACGATGCCGACCGCGAAGTTCCCGCCGACGAGAAAGTGGCCGAACGATTCGATCACCTGTCCCGCCGCGTCCGGGCCGGTGTGCCCTTGCAGCAGCACGATCCGCGTGGATGCCACGTTCAGCGAGAGCCGCAGCAGCGTGGAAAACAGCAGCACGCTCGGGAACGCCGCGAAGTCGAGCGGCTTTTGCGTGTACATGCTGACGAGCAGCACCATCACCGCGAGCGCGATGTTGAAGGTGAACAGCAGATCGAGCAGAAACGCCGGCAACGGCAGAATCATCATGCCGAGGATCATGCAGATCAGAATCGGACCGGCCAGCGCCCGCAGGTTCTGTGTGCCGAGCGCGTCGGTCCGTTTGGCGAAAAATCCAGCGCGCGCGTTCATGCTGCGGCTCCATCGGTAGTGTTGTCGCCGCTCAGCGCTTCAGCGGCTTCCTGATCGGCGTCGGCGTCGGATACGCCGCCCTTGTCCAGTTCCTTCGGCACGTCGAGATCGGTCGGATCGTCGGGCTTCGCGCCGCCGTCTTCCCGGTAGCGTTTCAACTGGTAGACCCACGCGAGCACTTGCGCGACCGCGCCATAGAGCGCGCCCGGAATCTCGCGGTCGATGTCGACGTTGTGATACAGCGCCCGCGCGAGCGGCGGCGCTTCGAGCAGCGGCACGTTGTTCTCGCGACCCAGCTCGCGGATGCGCGCGGCCACGAGATTCACGCCCTTCGCAACCACGCGCGGCGCGCGCATCTCGCCGTCGGTGTACTTCAGCGCGACGGCGAAGTGCGTCGGGTTCGTCACGATCACATCGGCGGTGGGAATCGCCTGCATCATGCGGCGACGCGCGGCCGCGCGCTGCTGCTGACGGATCTTGCCCTTGATGTGCGGATCGCCTTCGCTTTCCTTGTGCTCGCGCTTCACTTCTTCCTTGCTCATGCGCAGCTTCTTCGCGTGCGACCACATCTGATACGGCACATCGACGGCGGCGACCAGAAAGAGACCGCCGATCGCCATGCCGCAGCACACGACGATCATGTGCAGCGCATCGGCGAGCGCGAGGCCGAGCGGCTTTGTCAGCAGGCCGAGCACTTCGGCCTTGCGGCTCCAGATTGCGGAACCCGCCATGCCGCCGACGACGAGCGTCTTCAGGATCGACATGCCGAGCTGGATCGGCCCCTGCACGGAAAAAATCTTGCCGAGCCCGCTGACGGGATTGAGCCGCCCGAAATTCGGCGCGAGCGGTTTCGTCGTGATGAGCCAGCCGCCGAGCGCCATCGGCGCGGCAAGCGCGGCGAGCGCGGTCATCGCGAGCACCGGCAGCACGGTGAGCATGCCTTCCTTGCCCGCGTTGGCCGCGCCGATCATCATCTGGCGGGTGTCGAGCACGGTGTCGTGGTTGAACGTGAACGCGCCGCGCAGAATGGACTGCAGATGCAGGCTGATCGACCCGGACATGCCCCAGATGCCGAAAAACCCCGCCGCCAGCAACGCGAACGAGGCGAGTTCGCGCGAGCGCGCGACCTGACCTTCCTCCCGCGCCTTTTCCAGGCGCTTGGGAGTGGCTGATTCGGTTTTTTCGAGATCGCTTTCTTCCGCCACCGCGTACTCCGCTCCGTGCTTCGCTTCGTGCTTGATTCGAAACGGCAAAACGCCGCTTTCTGATGCAAGCGATTATTGCGGAAGGCGTCGAGGGGCTATCGGCGGATTAGGTCGGGGAAAACCGGGTTAATCGGCGAATGAGCGCGGCGAGCATGCAAAAGCGGCGCGTGACCTCGAGAGGCCACGCGCCGCTTTTGCGGACCGAGAAACGCGTTACGCGCCCGGCACGCGGCCGTCCGGCCCGTAGAATCCGGCCTTCGACGGCGCGACCTGCAACGCGGCGAGCGCACGGCGGTTGTATTCCATGCGCGTGCGGATCAGCACGCCATTGTTGTTGTTCCCCTGTTTAGCGCGGCGCGCGGCGGCGCACAGGAGCGTCCATTGTTCGCCGATGCGGACATCGCCTTCGGCAGCGGCTTCCATGCCGACGAACCCGCCGGGCAAGCCGAGCGCGCTCAGGTGCGCGTCGCGCTGTTTCTCGAGCCCGCCGATGCGCTCGGTGAGAGCGGTCTTCTGCTCGATGATTCCGGGCAGCGCCGCAAGCGGCTGCGCGGCGATCAGCGCTTTTTCCTCGTGGGCGAGGAGGGCTTCGAAGTCCTGAACGGCGGCGACTTCTTCGATGACAGTGGCAAGCAGGGCGTCTCTCATTGCAGCTCGCTAAAACGCGGGTTGGGTTCAAGCCGCCCGGCGCCGTCCACGTCGCGTTCCGGGCGTGGCCCGGTTCGTCGCGTTCAGCCGCCGGTCGGCGGGGTTCTCGTTTGCAGCAGGTCGCGCGCGGTATTCAAAATGCCGTCGGCGATCTTGCTCGTGTCCATCTTCAGGCTGCCGTCGCGGATCGCGGCCTTGATCGATTCGACTTTCGCCGTATCGATGTCCGAGCCGTTCGATGCGCGCAAGTCCGACGAGAGCGTCGACAGGCTGACCGTCGAGGTCGCGTCCGTCTTCGCGCCGCCCGGCTGCGCGGTGGCTGCGGCAGCTTTCGCATCGCTCTGCGATGCACGTTGCGAGCCATCCGTCAGGCCCGTCACAGCGGTGTTGCTTTTCGATTCGATTTTCACGATGTCCATTCCCGAACGTGTTGAGTCCTTTATCGGCGGGGGGTTTGAAAAACTTTACCCTGCCGGTGAGGACGCGTCGCACGCCGATCCTGGTCATCGGCCGCAAAGCCTTATGGAGTAAGGCTGCGGCAGGTTTGAAACAAAATGCAACAGATTGTTAGGAAACGCACGCTGCGCTTTTACATCCGAATTTCGACCGTCTGGCTGTCCTTCACGACGCCGGTGATGATCTGCCCGCCGGCCGTTTTGACGCGAACCTGCTGGCCGGGCGCGGCGTTGTTCATCGCGCTGCCGTCGGCGGAGATCGAAAAGCCGGAGCCGTCCGCGACTACATGAACCGTCTGCCCGATGGCGACGGAACTCGCCGCGCGCAGCATGTCCGTGCGCAGCGGCAAACCGGCCGCCACGCGCGACAGCGCAACGGCGCCGACCGCCTGCGACGGATCGGTGACGACGGCTTGCGGCATCGCGGTGAGATCGCCGTCGCGGGCGACGAGATCGGCGCTCGCGAGCACTTCGCCCGGCGCGATAGCGCGCGCCGCGAGGTAATACGTCGCGTTGACGGAGATGCGCGCCTGAACGTACAGCGTCCACGGCCGCTCGCCGACACAGCGCACGCCGACGGTCACGCGACCCCACAGGCGCGCGCCGGTCGGCATGAACGGATCGAGCGCGGAGCAGGCGGCGAGGCCGCGCGGGAAGACGGGCGTGACGGCGATTTCGACCTTACCGGGCAAGCCCGCCGTCTGCTGCTGCAGAAACGCGAGGGCGGCGGCGCGCACCGATTCGCCGTCCTGTACCACGGCGGCGGGTGTTTGAGCGGCGGCGGGCGCGAAGCTCACACGCTTCATCGGGGAAACGGCGGCAGCCGCATAATTCGCCGGACGAACCGGCGATGCCGCGCCAGCCGCAATCGGGCGCGCGGCTGCCGCAGAGGCGTCGTCGCGCGTGACGACGACCGGCATCACATCGCGCGATGCCGACGCAACCGGCGCCTTCGGCAACGCCTGTGCCGCCGCGTTCGTACTTGCGGCGGGCTTCGCCTGCCCCGGCCCCGGAATGACGATCATGCCGCCCGCGTCGTCCATGGCGTCGTCGGCGGCCTCGGCGTGCGCTTCCAGCGCGAGCGCGGCGTGACGCATCGCGGCATCGGCGGCTTGCGTCGCCGCGCGATAGTCCGTCACTGGAGCGGGAGCAGGAGCGGGAACCGGAGCCGGCGCGGACGGACGGCTCGCGCCGAGACTCTTCGCCATGTCCGCCACGGCGGCCGGATTCGTTTCGGCGTTGCCCGCAATCGCGATGAAGCCGTCGCTCTGCTGCGCGAACGCGCTCGCCGCGAAGCCGGCGATCAGCGCGATCAGCGAGACGCCCGCCATACCGCGCGAAAGCGACGCCGCGCGCGCCCCGCGCTTCATCGCGATTTCGCGCGCCACGTTCGACGATTGCCTGGCGGACCTGCTCATCACTTGTTCTCCCTCGTCCATCGCGATGCGACGGCTTGCCTGATTCCATCGAGCGCATCGCCGTTCAGGGCGACCGCGCCTCGACCACGACCCAGATTCTAGATAGGCGCCGCCACGCTCAAGCGCCGAATAGAGGCCGCGTTTGCCGGTTATTCATCGGATTAGTAATTGCGCGCCGCTCCTAAGATGCGTGTCATGCAAAAAGCCCCCGTCGATGCGGGCGGCGACAGGCAGAAAGCAAGAACACGCAACACAACGGGACGGAGAACAACCCGATGCTAGACAAGCTCGACAAGGAATTCGCGTTCGGCCGCGAGGCGCTCGATGTGCGCGCTTACCGGCAGGAACTGCTGTCGTCGAATATCGCGAACGCCGACACGCCCGGCTACAAGGCGCGCGACGTCGATTTCTCGACCGCGCTCGCGGGCGCGCTGAAGCAAGGCGGCGGCGCGTCCAACGCCTCGACGCTCAAGATGGCGCAGCCGGTCTCGGTGAGCGCGGGCGCGTCGATGGCCGTGACCGCGCAAGGCCACATGACGGGCACATCGACGCTCGCCGCATCCGGCGGCAGCGCCGACGACTACGGCCGCCTCGCGTATCGCGTGCCGAGCCAGCCTTCGCTCGACGGCAACACGGTCGATCTCGACTCGGAGCGCGTGCAGTTCGCCGACAACGCGCTGCACTTCGAAGCCGGCATGACCGTGCTGAGTTCGCAGATCAAGTCGATGTTGTCCGCCATCACGTCCAATAGCTGAGAAAGACCATGCCCTCCTTGATGAACATCTTCAGCGTCGCCGGTTCCGCGATGTCGGCTCAGGCGCAGCGCCTGAACGTGACCGCGTCGAACCTGGCGAACGCGGACAGCACCACCGGGCCGGACGGCCAGCCGTACAAGGCGAAGCAGGTCGTCTTCGCCGTCGATCCGCTCGGCGGCGCGAAAAGCGGCTCCGGCCAGCAAGTCGGCGGCGTGCAGGTTACGGGCGTCATCGACGATCCGAGCCCCATGAAAACCAGCTATGACCCGAGCAACCCGGCGGCGAACGCGGACGGCTACGTGACGCTGCCGAACGTCGATCCGGTGCAGGAAATGGTCAACATGATTTCCGCGTCGCGTTCCTATCAGGCGAACGTCGAGACGCTCAATACCGCCAAGCAATTGATGCTCAAGACACTGACCATCGGAACCTGAAGGAACGCAACGTGACGACCAACACCACGATAGGCAGCAACGGCACCACCGTGTCGCAGACGCTGCTCGACACCATGAACGGCACGAACTCGTCGAGTTCGGCGAGTTCGTCCAGCAGCACGAGCGGCACGAGCGGCACGTCCGCATCCGACCTGCAGAACACCTTTCTCACGCTGCTCGTGACGCAGCTCAAGAACCAGGACCCGACCAATCCCGCCGACAGCTCGCAGATGACCTCGCAGCTCGCGCAGATCAACACGGTATCGGGCATCGGCCAGTTGAACACGTCGCTCAGCTCGCTCGCGACGCAACTGTCCGCAGGCCAGTCCACGCAGGCCGCGCTGCTCATCGGCTCGAACGTGCTCGCGCCGGGCAACAGCGTGACGGTGTCGAGCGGCGCGTCGTCGAACTTCGGCGTGCAGCTCGCCAACGACGTGAGCGACTTGCAGATCGTCGTGAAGGACAAGTCGGGGAACATCGTCAACACGCTCGATCTCGGCGCGCAGGGCGCGGGCGTCGTGCCGGTGTCGGGATGGACGCCGGTCGATTCGAAGGGCGCGACGCTCGCCGACGGCAGCTACACGATCACCGCGCAAGGCACGATCAACGGCCAGCAGGCAACGGCGACGACGCTGTCGGCTTCGCAGGTCCAGAGCGTCGTGCAGATGTCGGGCGGCACGCCGGGCCTCAAGCTCGCCAACGGTTCGACGGTCGCGCTCTCGAGCGTCGCCTCCATTCTCTGATTCCACTAATTTCGTGACGCCGGGTATCGCCCGGCCTTGAGACAAGACATGAGCTACCAACAAGCACTGAGCGGCCTGGGCGCCGCATCGAGCGATCTCGACGTGATCGGCAACAACATCGCGAACGCGAACACCGTCGGCTTCAAACAAGGCGCGGCGCAGTTCGCGGACATGTACGCGAGCTCGATGGCGACGGCCGTTTCGAACCAGATCGGCATCGGCACGCGCCTCTCGGAAGTGCAGCAGCAGTTTTCGCAAGGCACGATCACCACGACGAATCAGGCGCTCGACGTCGCGATCAACGGCAACGGTTTCTATCAGCTGTCGAACAACGGCTCGGTGGTGTACTCGCGCAACGGCGTGTTCCATCTCGACGACAGCGGCAATATCGTCAACTCGGCGGGCCTGCAACTGATGGGCTACGCAGCCGATTCGGGCGGCGTGGTCAACAGCGCGAGCACGGTTCCGCTCACGGTGCCGACCGCGAACATCGCGCCGACCGCGACGAAGACCATCACCGCCGCGTTCAACCTGAATTCGCAGGACGACGACAAGCCGGTATCAAGTTTCGATCCGACCAACGGCAACACGTACAACGCATCGACTTCCGTGGATGTGTACGACTCGCTCGGCGGCACGCAGAAGGTGTCCGTGTACTTCACCAAGAGCGACACCGGTTCGTGGGAAGCCTTCGCGGGCTATGGCGACCCGGTCTCGACCACGACCGATCTCGGCGCGGTGAGCTTCGATTCCTCGGGCACGCTGACCGGCACGGCGCTGTCCGGAACGTCGACCTCCGGCGTCACGATCCCGACGACGGGCAACAAGTTCACCTTCACGATTCCGAACGGCGCGGACAAGACCACGGGCGCTACGCAGACGCTGACGCTCGATCTCTCCGGCACCACGCAGTACGGCGCGAAGAGCGGCCTCACGAACCTGCATCAGGACGGCAACAGCACGGGCGAACTGACGGGCTTCACCGTCGGCACGGACGGCATGCTGACGGGCAATTACTCTAACGGCGAGACGAAGGCGCTCGGCCAGATCGCGATCGCCAACTTCAACAACCAGAACGGCTTGCAGAACATGGGCGGCAACGTGTACGCGCAGACGGCCGCATCCGGCGCGCCGCAAGTGGGCGTGCCCGGCTCGACGAACCACGGCACGCTGCAGGGCGGCGCGGTGGAGGACTCCAACGTGGATCTGACGAGCGAGCTCGTGAACCTGATCACGGCGCAGCGCAACTATCAGGCGAACGCGCAGACGATCAAGACGCAGCAGACCGTCGATCAGACGCTCATCAATCTGTAAGCACCGTGCGCCAAGCATAGCGAAGAAGGAAGCGATTCATGGACCGTCTGATTTACACCGCGATGACCGGCGCGAGCCAGTCGCTCGAGCAGCAAGCCGTCATCGCGAACAATCTCGCGAATACATCGACGACGGGCTTCAAGGCGCAGCTTGCGGCGTTCCGTCAGGTGCCGATGTCGTTCGAGAACCAGTCCGCCGATGGCTCGACGCGCACCTTTGTGCTGTCGTCGACGCCGACCGCCGATTACTCCGCCGGCCCGATTCAGCAGACCGGCAATCCGCTCGATGTCGCCGTTCAGGGACCGGGCTGGCTGTCCGTGCAGACGGCGGACGGCGGCGAGGCGTACACGCGCGCGGGCAACCTGCATGTGGATCAGAACGGCCAGCTCGTCACCGCGAACAACCTGCCGGTGCTCGGCAACGCCGGACCGCTGTCGGTGCCGCCCGGCGCGGAAGTGACCATCGGCAAGGACGGCACGGTGTCGGCGCTCATTCCCGGCGATCCGCCGACCGCGATCGCCACGGTGGATCAGCTGAAGCTCGTCAATCCCGATGCATCGACGCTCACGCGCGGCGACGATGGCCTCTACCGCACCGCGACCGGCGACCCCGCCGATGCAGACCCGAACGTCGTCGTGGCCGGCGGCGCGCTCGAAGGCAGCAACGTGAACCCGGTCTCCGCGATGGTCTCGATGATTACGAACGCGCGCCAGTTCCAGATGCAGACGAAGCTCATGGAATCGGCGGACCAGAACGAACAGTCGGCCAACAAGCTGCTCAACTTCTCGTAAGCGGCGCACAGAAGCTACACAGGAAACGAAAGAACATGAATCGCTCTCTCTACATCGCCGCGACCGGCATGAATGCGCAGCAGGCGCAGATGGACACGATCTCGAACAACCTTGCCAACGTGAGCACCAACGGCTTCAAGGGCTCGCGCGCGGTGTTCGAGGATCTGCTGTATCAGACCACGCGTCAGCCGGGCGCGAATTCGACGCAGCAAACGGAACTCGCCTCGGGCGTGCAGCTCGGCACCGGCGTGCAGCAGATCGCGACCGAGCGCCTCTACACGCAAGGCAATCTTCAGCAGACGGGCAACTCGAAGGACGTCGCCATCAATGGCCAGGGCTTCTTTCAGGTGACGATGCCCGACGGCACCACGGCCTATACGCGCGACGGCTCGTTCCAGACCAACGCGCAGGGCCAGCTCGTCACGTCGAGCGGCTATCAGTTGAACCCGGCGATCACGATTCCGCAGAACGCGACGTCGATCACCATCGGCTCGGACGGCACGGTGTCGATCACGCAGGCGAACAGCACGGCGGCCACCAACGTCGGCGCGATCCAGCTCGCGACCTTCATCAACCCGGCCGGCCTCGAAGCGCGCGGCGAAAACCTGTTCTCCGAAACGGGCAGCTCCGGCGCGCCGAACGTCTCGCAGCCGGGCTTGAACGGCGCGGGCACGCTGCAGCAGGGCTACGTGGAAGCGTCGAACGTGAACGTCGTGCAGGAACTCGTCAACATGATCCAGACGCAGCGCGCGTATGAGATCAACAGCAAGGCCGTGACCACGTCCGACCAGATGTTGCAGACGCTCTCGCAAATGCAGGTTTGACCCTCTATTCGACCGATTGAAACCGCGAGGACGGCGTCACACTAACGCTTCAATTGCTTCAAACGAGTTATCACGATGTTGCCCAAAACAATCCTCACGCGTGCTTCGATGGCAGTGCTCGTCGCCGCGCTCGCCGCGTGCGGCCTCGTGCCGAAAGAGCCGATCGTCCAGCAGCCGATGACCGCGCGCCCGCCGCAGCCGCCGATGGGCACGCGCTCGCCCGGCGCGATCTACAACGCGGGCTACGCGGGCCGGCCGCTTTTCGAAGACCAGCGTCCGCGCAACGTGGGCGACATCCTGACCATCGTGATCTCGGAGAACGTGAACGCGACGAAGTCGTCGGCGGCGAACACCAATCGCGGCGGCTCCGGCTCGTTCTCGGTGCCGACGACGCCCGGCATCTTCGGCGGGCTTTTCAACAACACGAACCTGTCCGCGACCGGCGCGAACAAGTTCACGGCGGCGGGCGGCGCGAGCGCGGCCAACACGTTCAGCGGCACGCTCACCGTGACCGTCACCGAAGTGCTGCCGAACGGAAACCTGATGGTGAGCGGCGAGAAGCAGATGCTCATCAATCAGGGCAACGAATTCGTGCGCTTTTCGGGCGTCGTCAACCCGACGACGATCTCCGGCAGCAACACCGTCTACTCCACGCAGGTCGCCGACGCAAAGATCGAATACTCCGCGAAGGGCTATATCGACGAAGCGGAGAACATGGGCTGGCTGCAACGCTTCTTCCTCAACGTGGCGCCGTTCTGATCATGAGTCCGCTTCTTCGCTTCCTTTCGTTTTCGCTCGCCGCCGCGCTCGTCGCAATCGGGTCCGCGCAACACGCGCACGCCGAGCGCCTCAAGGATCTCGTCTCGTTCCAGGGCGTGCGCGACAATCCGCTGATCGGTTACGGCCTCGTCGTCGGTCTCGACGGCACCGGCGACCAGACCATGCAGACGCCGTTCACGACGCAATCGCTCACGAACATGCTCGGCAATCTCGGCATCACCGTGAACTCGGCGACGACGCAGAACATGCAGTTGAAGAACGTCGCCGCGGTGATGGTGACGGCCACGCTGCCGCCGTTCGCGCGCCCCGGCGAAGCGATCGACGTCACCGTTTCGTCGCTCGGCAACGCGAAGAGCTTGCGCGGCGGCACGCTGCTGATGTCGCCGTTGAAGGGCGCGGACGGCCAGGTCTATGCGATGGCGCAGGGCAACCTCGTCGTCGGCGGCGCGGGCGCGAGCGCGAACGGCAGCAAGGTGCAGGTCAATCAGCTCGCGGTGGGCCGCATTTCGGCCGGCGCGATCGTCGAGCGCGCGGTGCCGACGGCGTTGCAGCAGCAAGGCGGCACCATGCAGATGGAACTGCGCGAGATGGATTTCGACACGACGCAGCGCATTGTCGCGGCGGTGAACAATCAGTTCGGCATGGGCACGGCGATCGCGCTCGACGGCCGCACCATTCAGCTTCGCGCGCCGCAGGACGCCGCCGAACAGGTTTCGTTCATGGCGCAGTTGCAGAACATCGACGTGCGCCCGGCGCAGGCCGCGGCGAAGGTCATTCTCAATGCGCGCACCGGTTCCATCGTGATGAATCAGATGGTGACGCTGCAGAACTGCGCGGTCGCGCACGGCAATCTGTCGGTGGTCATCAACACGCAGACGGCGGTGAGCCAGCCGAACGCGCTCTCGAACGGGCAGACGGTGGCGGCGAAGCAGTCGCAGATTCAGCTCAAGCAGGACTCGGGCGCGCTCAAGATGCTCTCGGCCGGCGCGAATCTCGCGGATGTCGTGAAGGCGCTCAACGCGCTCGGCGCGACGCCGGCGGACCTCATCTCGATCCTTCAGTCGATGAAGGCGGCGGGCGCGCTGCGCGCCGACCTCGAAATCATCTAAGGGACCACGGCTCATGAACTCGAACTTGACGAGCGGTATCGCCGGCTCCGCGCTGGCATCGACCGATACGAGCAGCGGCTTCGCGAGCCTGTCGAACCGCTTCGCGCTCGACACGCAGGGCTTCGACGCGCTGCGCGCGCAGGCGGGCGCCAATCCGCAGCAGGGCCTGAAGGCGGCGGCGCAGCAGTTCGACGCCGTCTTCACGCAGATGATGCTGAAGAGCATGCGCGACGCGACGCCGTCGGACAGCCCGTTCGATTCCAACGATTCGAAGTCCTTCACCGCGATGCTCGACCAGCAGTTGTCGCAGCAGATGTCGTCGAAGGGCATCGGCGTCGCGGACATGATGCTCAAGCAGTTGATGCGCAACGCGGGCGGCAAGAGCGATGCGGGCGGCGCCAGCGGCGCTGCTGCGACGAACGCGATGAACGCGTTCTCGGGCGGCGGTAGCGGCGGCGACATCGAATCGAATGCGGGCAACATCGCCGCGATGAACGCGATGGCGAAGGCCTATGCGGCGGCGCAGGCCAACCGCAGCGCGGCGTCGCTCGGCGCGGGCAAGGGCTATACGGCGGACAACTCGCTCGAGCCGCCCGTTCATGGCGTCGGTTCCGACAAGGTCAACGCGTTCGTCGAGCGCCTCGCGGCTCCGGCGCAGGCGGCGAGCGCGGCGACGGGCATTCCGGCGCGGTTCATCATCGGCCAGGCGGCGCTGGAATCGGGCTGGGGCAAGCGCGAGATCAAGCACGCGAACGGCGCGACGAGTCACAACATTTTCGGCATCAAGGCGACGCCCGGCTGGACCGGCAAGACCGTCGATTCGATGACGACGGAGTACGTGAACGGCCAGCCGAAGAAGGTCGTGGAGCGCTTTCGCGCCTACGACTCGTATGAGGATGCGCTGACCGATTACGCGAGCGTCATTAAGAACAATCCGCGCTATGCGCCGGTGGTGGAGGCCTCGCGCGACGTCGCGGGCTTTGCGCACGGCATGCAGAAGGCGGGCTACGCGACCGACCCGAACTACGCGCGCAAGCTGATTTCGATCATGCGGCAGATTGCCTGACGAAGCGCGCGGTTCGGTGCGAGCGCGAGTGGCAAACGTTTTACGTCGGAAGGGACGGCGCACCACATAAGATTTTCGCGACGGCCCCTAAACTTTTTAGATGACATGCCGCTAACCCGAGGACGACAGTGCCGGATCGACTGCGATCTGGCAGCCGCGTTGGAGCGAGGGCAGGCGATACGCGGGCAAAATGAACACGGCTAGCACCATGAATACCAATCACAAGCATGACTTTGCCGACGACGATGCGCCGAACGTGGATTTCGGGCGGCGCAATCCGCTGGAGATCGGGGTATCGCTGCGCAATCTCGCGAATCGCGGGGATTTTCTGACGGCGCAATATGGCGACGCGCAGATCGTGACGCGGCTGCTGGATGTCGACGTGACGGCGCACCGGTTCACTTTCGACTGGGGCGGCGTGGCGGGGCAGAACCGCGACGTGCTGCAGGCGCCGAAGCTGATTTTTCACGCCGCGCCGGATGGCGTGCGCGTCGAGTTCACGACTGGCACGCCGAGCGAGGTCGCGTTCGATGGCCGTCCGGCTTTCGAGGCGGACTTCCCGCCGGTGCTGTATTACATGCAGCGTCGCGAGTATTTTCGCGTCGAGGCGCCGGTGCTCGATCCTTATATCTGCAGCGGCTCGTTGTCGGAAGGCGAGCGGTTTCGCTTCGAAGTGCACGATCTTTCGCTGGGCGGCGTTGCGTTGCGCACGACCGACGAGCGCGTTGCGGATCTCGAAATGGGCGTCGTCATTCAGGACGCGGAGCTGCATTTTTCCGCTACCGGGAAAGTCACCGTCGATATGCAGCTCGTTTCGCATCGCGAGTCGACTACTGCCAAGGGCGATCGGCGGTTTACGCTTGGGTTCAAGTTTGTTTCCATGCCGGGGTCGGCTGAGAATACCTTGCAGCGGCTTATCACTCAGCTTGAGATGAAGAGGCGGGCGCTTGCACGTTGAGGGTTTTTTCTTTTTTGTCGGTGCTTAGTTTTGGTGTCGGTCTATTAGCGTTGCCCCTGTGCGGGGCGGCAGTCACTTTCTTTGCTTGGGACCAGAGTAAGGCGCTAAAGCGCCAACTCTGATCGACACAAAGAAAGTAACCAAAGAAAGCAGCTTCTCAGCCCAAAGCATCTACTGTGTGGGCGGCTTGCGGGAAGAGCATTGGCACTCAGCTTATAAACAGCCTTGAATGGCCTTCCGCGCCCGCTGAGCGCCACGTCCTCCGAGCCGCTTGGCTCGTCAAAACCACATCTCCATTTCGCGTTCTCGCCTGCGGTTCGGTCCGAGTTGGAGCGACCGCATGAGCTTTTGCATGGCCCGGCAGTTTGCTCTGCTGCGTGGACAACAGCGCCTACCTTTGCAGACCATCGGTGTTAACGAGCCAAGGGGCTCGCAGGACATGGCGGTCAGCGGGCGCGGAAGGTCATTCAAGGCTGTTTGTTTACCGAGTGCCAATGCTCTTTCCGCAAGCTGCCCACGCCCTAGCTGCTGTGGGCTAGAAAGCTGCTTTCTTTGGTTACTTTCTTTGTGTCGACCAGAGTTGGCGCTTTAGCGCCTTACTCTGGTCCCAAGCAAAGAAAGTGACCCCCGCCCCGGGGAGGGGCGACGCCAATAGACCGACACGAACAATCAGCACCAAAAAAAACAAAGAAATAAGCCCAAAACAACACTCAAATCGCCGAATGGCAAAAAGCCCCCCGTCCGATAATGCAAACCCCGGAAACCGCCGCCTCCGCAAAAGCGAAAAATCCGGCCAAGAAGCACCAAAAGAACCAAACTAAATTTCCCCGGCAAACCGCCGATATAACGTGCAGCCAAGCGGCAGCGCAAGAACCCCGAACGCCGCAGACAAGGATTCGTGCATGTCCAACAACATCTTCAACATCGGTCTTTCCGGTCTGAACGCCGCGCAGTGGGGCCTGACGACGACCGGTCAGAACATCAGCAACGCCGCGACGCCCGGCTATACGCTCGAAAAAGTCGCGTATCAGGAATCGTCCGGCCAGTTCACCGGCTCCGGCTATCTCGGCAACGGCGTGCAGACCGCCACCGTCACGCGTCAGTACAGCCAGTACCTCACGACCCAGGTCAACAGCACGCAGTCGTCGAGCAGCGCCGCCAACACGAACTACACGCTCGTCTCGCAACTCAACAATCTCGTCGGCGATCCGACGCAGGGCATCGCCTCGGGCATCAGCAGTTTCTTCTCCGGCCTGCAATCCGTCGCGAACGATGCGAGCAGCACCGCAACGCGTCAATCGCTCATCAGCGGCGCGCAAACGCTCGCCGATCAGTTCACGTCCGCCGGGCAGCAGTACGACCAGCTGCGCCAAAGCGTCAACACGCAACTGTCGAGCGCGGTCTCGTCGATCAACACGTATTCGCAACAGATCGCCGACCTCAACAAGCAAATCAGCATCGCCACCGCGTCGGGCCAGCAGCCGAACCAGTTGCTCGACCAGCGCGATCAGGCCGTCACCAACCTGAGTTCGATGATCGGCGTGCAAGTCGTGCAGCAGGACGGCAACTACAACGTGTTCATCGGCAACGGGCAGCCGCTCGTCGTCGGCAATACGCAATACGGGCTTCAGACGGTCAATTCGCCGTCGGACCCGAGCGAGCTGACCGTCGCGTTCCAGAGCCGCGACGGTTCCACGCAGACGGCCGCGCAAACGCAGTACATCGACAACTCCGCGCTCACGGGCGGCGTGGTCGGCGGGCTGATCGACTTCCGCACGCAGACGCTCGACCCCGCGCAGGCGCAGCTCGGCGCGATCGCCACCAGCTTCGCCGCGCAACTCAACGGACAAAATGCGCTCGGCCTCGATCTCAACGGCAACGCGGGCGGCGCGCTCTTCTCCGCCGGCCAGCCGGCCATCTACGCCGACGCGCGCAACAAGGGCGACGGCAGCGTCGCCGTCTCGTTCGACGATCCGACCAAGCCGACCACCGGCGATTACGCCGTCACCTTCAACGGCACGGATTACGACGTCACGGACCGCGCCTCGGGCAAGTCGCTCGGCAGCTTCTCGCAGACGGACGGCAGCGGCAGCGTCGACGGCATGACCATCACCGTGTCCGGCACCATGAAAGCGGGCGATTCGTTCACCATCCAGCCGACGCGCAGCGCGCTCGACAACTTCGCGCTCGCGACGACGAGCGCGGGCGCGATCGCGGCTGCGTCGCCGGCGGTGACGTCCGCGGCGACCACGAACACGGGCACGGCCTCGATCACGTCGGCGAGCGTGGCGGCGGGCTACACGGCGGTGCCGTCCGGCGGCATCCAGCTTACGTATGACAAGTCGGCGGCCGGGTTCACGTCGAACGTGGATGTGACGGTCGGCGGCGTCCCGTATCAGGCGAACCAGACGATTCCCTACAGCGCATCGACGGGCATCACCGTGAGCGCGGGCGGCATCAGCGCGACGGTGAGCGGCACGCCCGCCGACAAGGACGTCTTCAGCATCGACGCGAACAAGGGCGGCACGAGCGACGGCACCAATGCGCTCGCCATGTCGAACCTCGTTTCGGCGAAGTCGCTCAACGGCGGCACCGACACGCTCACGAGCTCGTATGCGGGCTACGTGAACGATATCGGCAACCAGACGAACCAGCTCAAGGCGGCGAGTTCGTCGCAGACGGCGCTGCTCAATCAGGCGACCTCGGCGCAGCAATCCGTGCAGGGCGTGAACCTGAACGAAGAAGCGGCGAACCTGATTCAGTATCAGCAGCTTTACCAGGCGAACAGCAAGGTCATTCAGACGGCGTCCACGCTCTTCCAGACGCTGCTCGGCATCTTCAACTGAGGCAACTCGCGATGCGTATTTCCAGCTCCCAGTACTTCAACATGAACGTCGCTTCGATGAGCGACCAGCAGAGCACGCTCGCGTCGATGTATCAGCAGATCTCGTCGGGCAAGCGCATTCTGACGGCATCGGACGATCCGCTCGGCGCGGCGCAGGCCGTGCAGCTCACGATGCGAAGCGGCGCGCTCACGCAATACAGCTCGAACCAGACGACGGCGCTTTCGTCGCTGCAGCAGGAAGATTCGACGCTCGGCGACGTCAGCAACGTGCTGCAGAGCATTCAGTCGAAGCTCGTGCAGGCGGGCGACGGCTCGCTCACGGACGCGGACCGCATATCGGTGGCGAACGCGATTCAGGGCTACCGCGACCAGCTTTTCGGCTTGGCGAACACCACGGATAGCGGCGGCAACTACATCTTTTCCGGCCTGAAGGGCGGCACGCAGCCGTTCTCCGACGACCCGTCGGGCGTCGGCACGACGTATTCGGGCGATCTCGGCCAGCGCACGGTGCAGATCAGCGAGGGACGTTCGATCGCCGTGGGCGACACGGGCGTATCGATTTTCGGCAGCGTGTCGCCGACGGAGAGCGATCCCGTATCGAGCGCGGCTTCGAACAAGGGCACGGGCACGATCAGCGCGGTGAGCGTGTCGGACGCGAGCGATCCGAAGAACGCGAGCACGTACACGATCCAGTTCGCCATGGACGCGACCACCGGCACGATGGGCTACACGGTGGCGGCCCAGCCGGCGGACGCATCGCTGCCGACGACGCCGACCGCCTACACGGGCAAGACCGACATCACGCTGGGCGGCCAGAAGGTGACGATCGACGGCACGCCGAGCGATGGCGATTCGTTCACGGTGCAGCCCGCGGCGTCGGGCAACAACGACATTTTCGCGACGCTCGACAATTTGGTGAATGCGCTCAAGCAGCCGACGGGTTCTCCCGCGGCGCAGGCCACGCTCACCAACGCGCTGACGACGGCGGGCACGAAGATCGGCAATACGTTCAACAATGTGCTGTCGGCGCAGACGGTTGTCGGCGGACGCGAACAGGAAGTGCAGTCTGCGCAGACTGCCATGCAGACCAGTCAGACGCAGACGGCTTCCGATATCGCCAATCTCACTAGTCTCGATCTCGTTTCTGCTATCAGTTCGTATGAGTTGACGCAGAATTCGCTTCAGGCCGCGCAGATGGCTTTTTCTCAGATTCAGAAGATGTCGTTGTTTGATTATTTGAGTAGTTGACGGGTTTTTTCTTGGTGCTTGGGTTTTTGGTGCTTCTTTTTCGGTGCTTAGATTTCGTGTCGGTTTATTAGCGTTGCCCCTCCCCGGGGCGGGGGTCGCTTTCTTTGCTTGGGACCAGAGTGAGGCGCTAAAGCGCCAACTCTGGTCGACACAAATAAAGTAACCAAAGAAAGCAGCTTCTCGGCCCGCAGTAGCTAGTGCGTGGGCAGCTCCCGGAACGGCATTGGCATTCAGCCAATAAAGAGCCTTGAATGACCTTCCGCGCCCGCTGAGCGCCACGTCCTGCGAGCCGCTTGGCTCGTCAAAACCACTCTCCCATTTCGCGTTCTCGCCTGCGGTTCGGGCCTGTTGGAGCGAACCGCATTGGCGTTTGAGACACCGGCAGTTTCCTTGCTGTAGACGCTAACGCGAGCAAGCGCGCTTACCCTTGCAAACCCTGGGTGTTAGCGAGCCAAGGGGCTCGCAGGACGTGGCGCTCAGCGGGCGTGGAAGAGCATTCAAGGCTGTTGATTAGTTAGATTGCCACCGTCTTGCCGGAAGCTGCTCACACGCTAGATGCTGCGGGCTCGAAAAGCTGCTCTCTTTGGTTACTTTCTTTGCAGCAGCAAAGAAAGTGACCCCCGCCCCGGGGAGGGGCAACGCTAATAGACCGACGCGAAAACTAAGCACCGAAACAAAGCACCGAACAGACCGACACGAAAAACTAAGCATCAAAAAAAGCACCACCCCCCCCCGCCCCGGGGAAAGAAACGAGCAACACCCTGTTCAACTCCCGAATTCGCCCCAAAAACCCCCTCTGTTCAACCCATCACGCCCCCCCGCGATAGCGAACAATGCACCCTATCGAAAGAGGCACGCATTCATGGCTACCACGACCGCAAACCAGCAACCCATCGTTCCCGCGAAGAACGGCAAGCTCAAACGCATTCTGATCATCGCCATCGGGGCGACCGCGCTTCTCGGCGCCGGCGCAGGAACCGCGTACTTCGTCATCGGCAAGACCGGTCACGGGGCCGCGAAACCCGTGCCCGTGCCGCCGCCCGTGTTCTTCCCGCTCGATTCGCTGACCGTCAACCTGCAAGCCGACGACGGCATCATGCATTACCTGCGCGTCGGCCTTACGCTCAAGCTCAAGAACGAAAAAGCGCAGGCCGCGCTCACCGAGCGCATGCCGGAAATCCGCAGCCGCGTGCTGCTGCTGCTCTCGGCGAAGCATCCCGAAGAGCTCGCCACCATCGACGGCAAGCGCAAGCTCGCAAGCGAACTGCGCACCGCCGTCGAAACGGCGGGCAGCACCGTCGATCAACCCGCGCACGTCGACGAAGTGCTCTTCACCGAATTCGTCGTTCAGTAAGCGCCCGTATTTCACTCAAGCAACGGAAAGAGTCATGGGCCACGAAGAGTTCATGTCGCAAGAGGAGGTCGATGCCCTCCTCAAAGGCGTCACCGGCGAGATCGACCAGGAGTCCGACGAGAAAAAACCCGTCGGCGTGCGCCCGTACAACATCGCGACGCAGGAACGCATCGTCCGCGGCCGGATGCCCGGCCTCGAAATCATCAACGACCGTTTCGCGCGTCTCATGCGCGTCGGCATCTTCAACTTCATGCGGCGCTCCGCGGAAATCTCCGTCGGGCCGGTGAAGGTGCAGAAATACAGCGAATTCACGCGCAATCTGCCGATTCCGACCAACCTGAACCTGGTCCATGTGAAGCCGTTGCGCGGCACGTCGCTGTTCGTGTTCGACCCGAACCTCGTGTTCTTCGTCGTCGACAATCTCTTCGGCGGCGACGGGCGCTTTCATACGCGCGTCGAAGGCCGCGAGTTCACGCAGACCGAACAGCGCATCATCCACAAGCTGCTCAATCTCGTGTTCGAACACTATTCGGCATCGTGGCGCAGCGTGCGCCCGCTGCAGTTCGAATACATGCGCTCGGAAATGCACACGCAGTTCGCCAACGTCGCGACGCCCAACGAAATCGTCATCGTGACGCAGTTCACGATCGAATTCGGCTCGACGGGCGGCACGCTGCACATCTGCTTCCCGTACTCGATGATCGAGCCGATCCGCGATGTGCTCTCGTCGCCGATCCAGGGCGAAGCGCTCGAAGTCGATCGCCGCTGGGTGCGCGTGCTGTCGCAGCAGGTGCAATCGGCGGAAGTGGAGCTGACGGTCGATCTCGCGGAGATTCGCTCGTCGTTCGAAAAGCTGCTCAACATGCGCGCGGGCGATGTATTGCCGATCGACATCCCCGAGCACGTCGTCGCGAAGGTGGATGGCGTGCCCGTCATGGAATGCGGCTACGGAATTTTCAATGGTCAATACGCGCTGCGCGTCCAGAAGATGATCAGCGCAAGCGATTCCTCGAAGGAAGGTAGTTATGAGTGATTTGATGCAGGAAGGCACGCAGCCGGGCGCGACCGTTTCGACGGACGACGAAATGGCAATGGACGACTGGGCAGCCGCGCTCGCCGAACAGAACGGCAACGAAACGCCGGTGACGTCGGCAGGCGTGTTCCAGCCGCTCTCCAAGGCGGCGGCACCCTCGACGCGCAACGACATCGAGATGATTCTCGACATCCCCGTGCAAATGACGGTGGAACTCGGCCGCACGAAGATCGCGATTCGCAACCTGCTGCAACTCGCGCAAGGTTCGGTCGTGGAACTCGACGGTCTCGCCGGCGAGCCGATGGACGTGCTGGTGAACGGCTGTCTCATCGCGCAGGGCGAAGTGGTCGTGGTGAACGACAAGTTCGGCATTCGCCTGACGGACATCATCACGCCGTCCGAACGCATCCGGAAGCTGAATCGATGAAACGCCTGGCCGCAGGGTTTCTGGCAGCGCCGCTCGTCGCGCGCGCAGCCGACATGAACGCCGTCAATCATGCCGCGCAAATCGCGTCGGGCGTCGGCGCGGGAAGCGCGGTGCCGTCGCTCGGCTTCGGCGCGGTGCTGCAAACGCTCGTCGGGCTCGTCGTCGTGATCGGCTTCGTGTTCGGCTGCGCGTGGCTCGCCCGCAAGTTCGGGCTTCAGGGCGGCAAGCGCAGCGGGCTCGTGAAGGTGGTCGGCGGCGCATCGCTCGGCAACAAGGAGCGCGTGGCGGTCGTCGAAGTCGGCGATACGTGGCTCGTGCTCGGCGCGGGTCCGGGCAACGTGCGGCTTCTGCATACGATGCCCGCCGGTTCCGCCGACGTGGACGGCATCGGCGAGCGGGCCGCGTCGCCCGATCAGCCGCTGCAAGGCTCGTTCGGCCAGCGCTTTCGCGATGCAATGCACGGCGAAGCGAGCAAGCGTCTCCAGAAGCTCGTCGGCTCCGGCAAATAACGCGGCTTTCGAAACAACACGACGGGCGTGCTCCGCAAGGGCCACGCCCGTTTTTCATTCGAGGAACCTGCCCTTCGCAATGGAGCGAGTTGGCGCCGAATCTCCCTTCTGTTCGCGCCATCGTTTCGCGAAGGGATGGTCAACAATTCACGCTATCGAAAGAGGCAGGAATTCATGGCTATCACGTTCGTCATTTTCCAGGGGCAGCGTCTTCGCAACGCGCTCAGGCGTATCAAGCACATCGCAGGCGGGAGCAAGTAATGCAGGTCAGTCGTAACATCGTGCGCGGCGTGAAGATCGCGGTTCCGGTCGTCGTCGGCCTATTGCCGATGCTCGCGTTCGCGCAAAGCACGGCGGGGCTGCCCGCCTTCAACACGAGCCCCGGCCCGAACGGCGGCACGACGTATTCGCTCAGCGTGCAGACGATGCTCCTGCTGACGATGCTCTCGTTCCTCCCCGCGATGGTCCTGATGATGACGAGCTTCACGCGCATCATCATCGTGCTGTCGCTGCTGCGTCAGGCGCTCGGCACCTCCAGCACGCCGCCGAATCAGGTGCTGGTCGGCCTCGCGCTCTTTCTCTCGTTCTTCGTGATGTCGCCGGTGCTGGACAAGGCCTACAACGACGCCTACAAGCCGTTCTCGGAAGGCCAGATCGCGATGGATCAGGCGATGACGCGCGGCGTCGCGCCGTTCAAGCAGTTCATGCTGAAGCAGACGCGCGAATCGGACCTCGCGCTGTTCGCGCGCATTTCGAAGGCTCCGCCGATGAACGGCCCCGAGGACGTGCCGCTCTCGCTGCTCGTGCCTTCGTTCATCACGAGCGAGTTGAAGACCGGGTTCCAGATCGGCTTCACGATCTTCATTCCGTTTCTCATCATCGACATGGTGGTGGCGAGCGTGCTGATGTCGATGGGCATGATGATGGTGTCGCCCTCGACGATCGCGCTGCCGTTCAAGCTGATGCTGTTCGTGCTCGTCGATGGCTGGCAGTTGCTGATCGGCTCGCTCGCGCAGAGCTTCGTATCGTAAGGAGACGCGAGATGACACCCGAATCCGTCATGACGATGGCGCACCAGGCGATGTACGTCGCGCTGCTGCTCGCCGCGCCGCTGTTGCTGGTGGCGCTGGTGGTGGGTCTTGTCGTGAGCCTTTTTCAGGCGGCCACGCAGATCAACGAATCGACGCTCTCGTTCATTCCCAAGCTGATTGCCGTTGCGGTGACGCTCGTGATTGCGGGTCCGTGGATGCTCTCGACGCTGCTCGACTACATGCGGCACGTCTTCACCATCACGCCCGCGATCACGGGCTGAGCGATCGATGTTCTCCGTCACCTATGCGCAGCTCAACGGCTGGCTGACCGCGTTCCTGTGGCCGTTCGTGCGCGTTCTCGCCTTGATTGCGACGGCGCCGGTTCTGAGCCACATGGCCATTCCGATGCGCGTGAAGATTGCGCTCGCGGCGTTCATCACGTTGATCGTCGCGCCGACGCTGCCCGCGATGCCGCAGGCGACGGTGTTTTCGGCGGCGGGCATCTGGATCATCGTGAATCAGTTTCTGATTGGCGCGGCCATCGGCATGACGATGCAGATTGCCTTCGCCGCGATCGATGCGGCGGGCGAGTTCATCGGCCAGCAGATGGGCCTTGGTTTCGCGATGCTCTACGATCCGCGCGAGGGCGGCAATGCGGTGGTCGTGTCGCGCTATCTGAACACGCTCGCGATGCTGGCGTTTCTCGTCTTCGACGGGCATCTGCAATTGATCGGCGCGCTTGTCACGACGTTCCAGAACGTGCCGATCGAGGCGAATGTGGTTGCGGCGGCATCGCATGCACAGGGCTGGCGCGTGCTCGTCGGCTATGGCGGGAGTATCTTCGGCACCGGGCTGCTCCTTTCGCTGCCGATCGTGGCGGCGTTGCTCATCGCCAATCTGGCGCTCGGGATTCTTAATCGCGCTGCGCCGCAGATCGGGATTTTCCAGGTTGGGTTTCCTGTCACCATGCTCGTGGGTTTGCTGCTTTTGCAGCTTATGGTGCCTAATTTGATGCCGTTCTTTTTGCGGGTTTTTGATGCGGGGATCGCGGAGGTGGGGCGGGTTGTTGGGGGGTTTTAGTTAGAGATTTTTTTGTTGGTGCTTAGTTTTGGTGTCGGTCTATTGGCGTTGCCCCTGTGGGACCTATCCGTAATTCCGTGGGCGAGGCATATCATGAGAGGTAAAAGTCATGGATATGCCGATGAAGAAGAAACGCACCGTCGCGTCTCAGGCAGCGGCCCGCGGGCCGCTGCCTGAGTTGCCTGAAGCGCTGCTTGATGAGCTGGTGAAGGGTCCGATGACGCCCGGTGAGGTCCAGGACCTGATGCTGGCGTTCAACAAGGCGCTCATCGAACGCGCGATGGGCGCGGAAATGAGCATGCATCTGGGCTACCGGCCCGGCCAGCCCAAGCCTGCCGAGCAGACCAATGAACGCAACGGCGCCAGCGGCAAGACCGTCATCACCGAGCGCGGCGCGGTGCGGGTCGATCTGCCGCGCGACCGTGAAGGCAGCTTCGAGCCGATCCTGATTCCCAGGCACGAGCGCCGTTTCGCGGGCTTTGACGAGCGCATCATCGCCATGTACGCACGCGGCATGAGCGTGCGCGAGATTCAGGCATTTCTGGCCGAAAGCTATGGCACCGAGGTCTCACCCGATTTCATCAGTTCGGTCACCGATGAGGTGATGGCTGAAACGCTGGCCTGGCAAAGCCGTCCACTCGAGGCGATGTACCCGGTGGTGTTCTTCGACGCGCTGCGCGTGAAGATCCGTGGCGACGGCGTGGTGAGCAACAAGGCGGTGTATCTGGCGCTGGGCATTCAGGCCGACGGCCAGCGCGACGTGCTCGGCCTGTGGATCGAGCAGACCGAAGGCGCGAAGTTCTGGCTGAAGGTGTTCAATGAACTGAAGACCAGGGGCTGCCAGGACATCCTGATCGCGGTCGTCGACGGCCTGAAGGGGCTGGCCGAGGCGATCGGCACAGCGTACCCGCGCACGGCCGTGCAGACCTGCATCGTGCACCTGATCCGCAACAGCCTGGAATACGCCAGCTACAAGGACCGTAAAAGCGTCGCCGCCGCGTTGCGTCCGATCTATGGGGCGGCCAGCGAACAGGCCGCGCAGCAGGCGCTGGAGGCCTTTGCCGAAGGGCCATGGGGCGCGAAGTATCCGACCATCGTGCAGTCATGGCGACGGGCATGGGAGAACGTCACACCGTTCTTTGTGTTTCCCCCGGCGATACGCCGGGTGGTGTACACCACCAATGCCATTGAGAGTCTGAACATGCAACTGCGCAAGATCATCAGGACGCGCGGCCACTTCCCCAACGACGAGGCCGCCATCAAGCTGCTTTGGCTGGCATTGCGCAATGTGCTGGCGAAGTCGGTACGGGCGGCATTTGACTGGTCCTCCGCCATGAACCAGTTCGCTATTCTGTTTGGAGAGCGTTTTACCAACGCACGCGGGTAACTCCGCTAACCGCCTCGCCCACAAAAACGCGGATAGGTTCCCCCTGTGCGGGGCGGCAGTCACTTTCTTTGCTTGGGACCAGAGTAAGGCGCTAAAGCGCCAACTCTGGTCGACACAAAGAAAGTGACCAAAGAAAGCAGCTTTTTGAAGCCCGCAGCATCTAACGTGCGGGCAGCTTGCGAATAGGCATTGGCCCTCGGTGAATAAACAGCCTTGAATGACCTTCCACGCCCGCTGAGCGCCACGTCCTGCGAGCCGCTTGGCTCGTCAAAACCACTCTCCCATTTCGCGTTCTCGCCTGCGGTTCGGGCCTGTTGGAGCGAACCGCATTGGCGTTTGAGACACCGGCAGTTTCCTTGCTGTAGACGCTAACGCGAGCAAGCGCGCTTACCCTTGCAAACCCTGGGTGTTAGCGAGCCAAGGGGCTCGCAGGACGTGGCGCTCAGCGGGCGTGGAAGGTCATTCAAGGCTGTTTATTCACCGAGTGCCAATGCTCTTTCCGCAAGCTGCCCACACATTAAGTGCTTTGGGCTAGAAAGCTGCTTTCTTTGGTTACTTTCTTTGCAGCAGCAAAGAAAGTGACCCCCGCCCCGGGGAGGGGCAACGCTAATAAACCGACACGAAAATAAGCACCGAAGCAAAACACCGAACAGACCGACACGAAAACTAAGCGCCAACAAAAAAGCACCGAGAAAACCCAAAAACCTCAAGCAAAAGTATCAACAAGCCCCACAGTCCGCCGGACTGAAACCCCCGCCGTGCCACCGGCAACAACGCCACCAACAGAACCACGCGCCCCGCGTTCATTCCCGCGACGATCATCCCCCTGCGACTGCCGCCCGAACCCGAACGCGGACCCGTCCGAAACACTGGTGCTGCCGAGGCTGATGCCATTCGCCTCCATCGCCTCACGCAGCTTCGGCATGGCAGCCTCGACCGCCTCCCGCACCTGCGCATGCTGCGAAACGAAGAGCGCGTGCGCGTGGTTCTCCGCGACTTGCAGCGTCACCTGCAACGGACCGAGATCCTTCGGATTCAGCGTCAATTCAGCGCTCTGCCGATCCCCCTTCGACAGAAACACGACCTTCTGGCTGAACGCATCGTCCCAGCCGGATGCGCCCACATGCGGCGCAATCGCCGCGCTGGTCGCCGCCGTCATCTCGCCCTGCGGAGCCGACACCGCCGAATTCGCCGATGCCGTCTGCATCGCCACTGCATGCGCCGCCGCATCCGCCGCCTGCTTGTACGCAGCGCTCGCGCCGTCACCCGAAGGCGCAAGCGCCGCTTGTGCCGCTTGTGCCGCTTGTGCCGCTTGCGCCGCCTGTGCCGTCGTCAGCGCAGCAGCGTCGGTGGCGGGCGCCGTTGTCGCAGCGGTTTTCGCATCGTCCGACGCAGCGCTGATCAGGCCCGTGCCGCGAGCGCCTTTCGCGCCCGCGCCGGCCAATTCGCCCTGCGTCTGTTCTTTTGCTCCGTTCACGCCGTTCCCGGCAGTCTGGGCGCCCGCTGCCGCATGAAGCGCCGCCGCATTCGCGGGCGCAGCGGTCATCGCGGCGAGCGCGGCTTGCAAAGCGTCATCCGCCGATTTCGCATCGTCGGACTTCTTCGTTTCGCCCGTCGCCGATGCATCGCCATCCGTCGATGTCACCGACGCCGCAGCATTCGCCGCATCCGCGAGATCGGCCAGCGTGGCATCGTTGGCGTCATCGCCGGCATTGGCGGCATCCGCGCGCGCCTTCGCGTCGGCGGCTGCCTTTGCCGCAGACGCAGCGGAAGCGGAAGCGCTGGAATTCGCGGCATTCGCTGAATCCGCCGTCTTCGACGGCGAATCCTTCGACGCATCTTCCGCGTGCTTCGGCGCGGCGTCGGTCTTTACGCCCGTATCCGCCGACGACGAAGCCTGCGCGTCCTTCGCGTCGTCGCCCGGTTTCGCGGCGCTCGCGTTGTCGTCGGGCTTGGGCGCGTCGTGCACGCTCGATTTATCGCCCGCTGCGAGCGTTTGCGCGGCGAGCGCTTCCGCGTTGGCGCGGTCGGTGATGCCCTGCAGCGTCAGCCCGAACGACGCGCCCGCGCTTGCCGCACGCTTCGCGGCCAATGCGCTCGACGATGTTGCGCCCGTCTGCGCGCCGATTGAAGTAACGGAGGACATGTTCGGCCTCTTGGATCCGGTAAGTGAAATACAAATACACGCGGCAAAGCGCCGCTAAATCATCAGGCTCGCTGGGCGCGCATGCGCAGCACCTTGGCCGCATGCTCGTCCGCTTCGCGCTGTTCTACGCGCGCCGCTTGCTTCGCGAGAATCGCCTCGCCGCGCGCGGCCAGCACTTCGTAGCTGCCCACTTTCTGCTTCTTCATCCGCCATTCGGGTTTCGCCGCCTCGATGCGCTGGTCGGCCATCAGAAGCGCCGTGCGCTGCTGCGCGATCGCGGCATCGAGCGTATCGACGAATGCCTGGAAGTTGCGCAGCGTCTGCGCGGTCGTGCCTTGCTGCGCCGACGCCGTGAAACGCGCGTGATATTCGTCGCGATAAGTCACGAGCGAATTCATCTGCGCCTCGATGTCGTTGCGTTCCTGCTGCAGTTTCCCGAGCTTCTTGGTGACGGCGTCGAGTTCTTCCTGCGCAAGCTCGATGAGTGTGTTGATCGGCAGATTTTTGGACATGAACGTGGCGGTCTCTGTGGTCTTCGTGTGCTACGCGTTCTTATGAGGAATGGCTCGAATACTAGTCGAAAAGCCTGTGCAGCAAATCGAGGCTCGGTTCAAAATTTGCCTGCTCGCGGAAGCCTTGCTGTAAAAACTGCTCCATGCGCGGATACAGCGCAATCGCGCGGTCGAGCAGCGCATCGCGTCCGCTCGAATACGCGCCCACGTTGATGAGATCGCGGTTGCGCTGATAGCGCGAGAGCATCTGCTTGAAGAGACGCACGCGCTCGAGATGCTTGTCGTCGATGATCGACGTCATCACGCGGCTGATCGACTGTTCGATGTCGATGGCCGGGTAATGTCCCGCCTCCGCCAGCGACCGGTTCAGCACGATATGGCCGTCGAGAATCGCGCGGGCGGAATCGGCGATCGGGTCCTGCTGGTCGTCGCCTTCGGTCAGCACCGTGTAGAACGCGGTAATGGACCCGCCGCCTTCCGGTCCGTTGCCCGTGCGTTCGACGAGCGCCGGCAGCTTCGCGAACACGGATGGCGGATAGCCCTTCGTCGCGGGCGGCTCGCCAATCGCGAGCGCGATTTCGCGCTGCGCCATCGCGTAGCGCGTGAGCGAATCCATCAGCATCAGAACGTGTTTGCCCTGATCGCGGAAATATTCGGCGAGCGAGGTCGTGTACGCGGCGGCCTGCATGCGCAGCACCGGCGACACGTCCGCGGGCGCCGCGACGACGACCGAGCGCGCGAGTCCGTCCTCGCCCAGAATCTGCTCGATGAATTCCTTCACTTCGCGGCCACGCTCGCCGATCAGCCCGATCACGATGACTTCGGCGCTCGTGTAGCGCGCCATCGTGCCGAGCAGCACCGATTTACCGACGCCCGAGCCCGCGAAGAGGCCCATGCGCTGTCCGCGCCCGACGGTGAGCAGCGAGTTGATCGCGCGCACGCCGACATCGAGCACCTTGTGGATCGGCTCGCGGTTGAGCGGATTGATGACCGGCCCGGCGAGCGGCGCATCGACTTTCGCGCCGAGCGGCCCGAGACCGTCGAGCGGACGCCCGGACGCATCGACCACGCGGCCGAGCATTTCCCAGCCGACAGGAAGACGCTTCGCGCCCGCCATCGGATCGTTGATCGGCGCGCTTTCGAGCGGATAGACGCGCGCGCCGGGCAAGAGGCCCGCGACTTCGGTCGTCGGCATCAGAAAGAGCTTGTCGCCCGCGAAGCCCACGACTTCGGCTTCGGCGGTCGGAATCGCGCTGCCGGGCGGCAGCTCGATCATGCATTCGGAGCCGACGCCCATCTTCAGGCCGACCGCTTCGAGCACGAGACCCGCCGCGCGCGTGAGCCGCCCGCATGGACGCAGGGGCCTCGCGATCGCGTTGCGCGATTTCATCGCGTCGAGCTTCTCGCGCCACGCGTCGATGTGCGGATTGCCGGCGAGCTGCGCGAGCTCGGCGATGGTGCGCGCGGCATGCGCATCGGGCGTGTCGTCGCCGTTGACATCGCTCGCGAGCGGCCCGAACGACGCGCGCGCGATTTCCTGTTCCAGCGCCGAGAATCCGTCCTGCGTGATCCGGTTGTTCACCACGGCTTGTTCCTCCCGAGCGCGGCGGCGACGCGTTCCCAGCGCGATGCGTTGGTCGCGTCGACTTCGCCGGTTGCGGCGTGCGCCTTGCAGCCGCCGCGTTCGATGGCCGGGTCCGGACGCACGGTCCAGCCGGCGGCTTCGAGTTCTTCCTTCAGATACGAGTCGACGACGGGCAAATCCGCCGGACTCACGACGAGCGTCGGCGCGCCCGAAAGCTCCGGCTCGGCCGCGATCACTTCGCGCGCGACGGCGACGAGCGCGGTCGGATCGAGCGCGAGATGCTGACGCACGACCTGCTGCGCGATATCGATGGCGAGCGCGGCGAGCGTCTCCGCGATGGCGGCATCGGCGGCCTGCAGCGCGGTCCTGAACGTATCGGCGATCTGCGCGAGTTGCGCGGCCTCTGCGAGCGCTTCCTTGCGGCCCTCTTCGAAACCCTTCGCGTTGCCTTGTTCGAAGCCCGCCTTGAAGCCGTGCGCCTGACCCGCGACGTGGCCCTTCGCGAGCCCTTGCGCGTGCGCGTCTTCCTCGACGCGGCGCAGATGCGCTTCGAGCGCCGCCTGGTCCGCCGCGCTGTTGTCGACGGTGACGGGATCGAACGACGCCATCTCCCAGCGCTGATACGCTGAGACCTGCGCCTTCCCGTTCTGCGTGCGGGCCGCGTCAGACATACGCGTCCTCCGCCTTGCCGCCTAGCTGGATCTGGCCGTTTTCTGCGAGATTGCGCACGATTTGCAGAATCTTGCGCTGCTGCTGCTCCACTTCCGAGACGCGCACCGGACCGCGCGAATCGAGGTCTTCCGCGAGCAGTTCGGCCGCGCGCTGCGACATGTTCGACAGGAACTTCTGACGCAGTCCCGGCTGCGCGCCCTTGAGCGAGACGATCAGCGTTTCGGATTCCACTTCCTTCAGCAGCAACTGGATCGCGCGGTCTTCCAGGTCGAGCAGGTTCTCGAACACGAACATCTGGTCGATGATCTTCTGCGCGAGTTCGGCGTCGTATTCGCGCACGTTCGACAGCACGCCTTCTTCGTGATTGCTCGACATGAAGTTGAGAATTTCCGCCGCCGTGCGGATGCCGCCCATCGGCGCGCGCTTCAGGTTGTCGCTGCCGGAGAGGAGCGTCGTCAGCACGTCGTCGAGTTCGCGCAGCGCGGCGGGCTGAATGCCGTCGAGCGTCGCGATGCGCAGCAGCACGTCGTTGCGCAGGCGGTCGGTCAGAAGCGCCACGATTTCCGACGCCTGATCGCGGTCCAGATGCACGAGGATCGTCGCGATGATCTGCGGATGCTCGTTCTTGATGAGTTCCGCGACCGCGCCCGAGTCCATCCACTTCAGGCCTTCGATGCCGCTCGTGTCGCTGCCTTGCAGAATGCGGTCGATGAGCGCGCCGGCCTTGGTTTCGCCGAGCGCCTTCGTCAGCACGGTGCGGATGTATTCGCTCGAATCCAGCGAGAGCGCGGTGTGTTTTTCCGCTTCCACGACGAACTCGGTCAGCACGTTGTCGAGCTGCTCGCGGGTCACGTTCTTGAGCGACGCCATCGTCGCGCCGATCTTCTGCACCTCGCGCGGGGCGAGATACTTGAAAACGTCGGCGGCTTCTTCCTCGCCGATCGACATCAGCAGGAGGGCGGCTTTATTCAGGCCTTCAGCGTTCATCGGACACCCAGTTCTTGACGACCGTCGCGACGATTCTCGCGTCCTGACGCGCGATCATCCGCGCGTAGTCGAGATTGCGATCGAATTTCGCCTTGTTGCTTTCATGACCGAGGAGATTCACCTCGGCATCCTTGTCTTCATCGTCCTTCTTCTCGCCGTTGAAAGAAGGGCCGTCCAGCACAGAGAGGTCGTCCGGCGAGCCGAGCGAGGGCGCGGCGGGTTCGGGCGGCGGGAACGCGCGGCGCATCGCCGGCTTCACCATGCTGAAGTAGAGGAACAGCGCGACGATGCCGATGCCCACGTACTTCGCGAGCGAAATGCCGCGCGCGATCATGTCGGGCGTGCGCCACCACGGGACGTCCGGCGTCGCGTCGAGGTCCGACGAAAATGCGCTGTTGACCACGTTCACCGAATCGCCGCGCTTTTCGTCGAAGCCCATCGCGTCCTTCACGAGCTGCTGCACTTGCGCGAGCTTGTCGGCGGTGAGCGGCGTCATCGTGACCTTGCCCTTCGCGTCGATCTGCCTTTCGTAATTGACGACCACCGCGACCGACAGACGCTTGATGCCGCCCGTCGCCTGCTCGAAGTGGCGCACGGTGCGATCGACTTCGTAGTTGGTCGTCGTGTCCTTGCGCAGATTCGTCGGCGTGGCTTTCGTCGCGGCCGCCCCCGATGCCGCCGCGTCGATCGGCGCGGAAGCCGGCTGCGGCGGCTGATTCGAGAGCGCGCCCGGCACGCCCGACGCGCCGCTGCCCGACGTTTCGCTCGATTCGCTCGACTGCTGGCTGCGAATCGCCGTGCTTTGCGGATTGGCGTTCGGGCCGTAGCTCTCGGCGGTCTGCTCGAGCTTCGAGAAGTCGATGTCGGCGCTCACCTGCGAGCGCGCATTGCCGGCGCCGAAGAGCGGCGCGAGGATCGCGTCGATGCGCTTTTGCGTGTTGTGCTCGATCTGCTGCACGTACTTCAGTTGCGACGCATCGAGGCCATTCACCGCGCTCTGGCTCGTGAGCAGGTTGCCGTCCTGATCGACGATGTTCACGTTGCGCACCGGCATGTCCGGCACGCCCGACGACACCATGTGCGCGATCGCGAGCACCTGGCCTTCGTCCAGCACGCGGCCCGGATACAGGTTGATGAGCACGGAGGCGGTCGGCAGTTCCTTGTCGCGCACGAAGACGCTCGGCTTCGGAATGGCCAGATGCACGCGCGCCGACTTCACCGACGAAATGGAGCCGATGGTGCGCTCCAGCTCGCCTTCGAGCGCGCGCTGATAGTTGATCTGCTCGGCGAACTGGCTGATGCCGAACTTCTGGTTGTCCATCAGCTCGAAGCCGACCGAGCCGTTCTTCGGCAGGCCCTGGCTCGCGAGACGCAGACGCGTTTCGTGAACCTGCTCGGCCGGCACGAGGATCGCCCCGCCGCCGTCGGAGAGCTTGTACGGAATGTTGCCCTGCTGGAGCGCGGTAACGATTGCGCCGCCGTCGCGATCCGACAGATTGCTGAAGAGCACGCGGTAATCCGGCTGGCGCGACCACATGACGAGACCGGCGACGACCATCGCGAGCACCGCGACCGCGATGATCAGCGGCACGCGCGGGTTCGAGCGGAACTGCGAGAGCATCGGCACGCGCTGCGCGAAGCCGCCGCCGAGCGAGCCCGCGGCGGGCGCCGCGGCCGCGCCGGGCTGCGCACCCGCCAGGCCCATTCTGGCGTCGGGCGTGATCAATGAATTGTTGGGCGTTTCCATTTAGCGTCGAAGCTCCGAATCTTTTGCGCCTTCCTGCGCCGCCGCGTTTTCGTTAAGCGGCTGAGGAAGTCTTTTCACGATGGGGATTATCCGCACAACATTGCAAGTCGATTCGGTGAATAGAGCGGGGTTTTCCCCGTTCTTCGCACGCTTTGGAAACGGGCCCGCTGCTAATCTTTTTCATACCCGGACGAGGCTTTTCAACGCCCGCCGAACGCATGAAGTCACGCGCAACCTGTCACACGGAGTCAACATGAACTTTCCGATCAATCCGCTTTCCGCCGCGCTCGGCGCCATTCAGTCGATGTCGGCGCAGGCCGCCGGCGGCGCGGGCAGCGCATCCACGGTCGCGTCCGGCGCGGTCGCGGGTCAGGGCGGCTCGGGCGCGGTGAGCGCGGGCAGTTTCGCGGACGCGCTGAAATCGTCGATCGACAAGATCAGCGACAACCAGACGAGCGCGCTCAACGAAGCGCACGCATTCGAGATCGGCGCGCCGAACGTATCGCTCAACGACGTGATGGTGGACATGCAGAAGGCGAACGTCGGCCTGCAATTCGGGCTGCAGGTGCGCAACAAGCTCGTCTCCGCCTACAACGACATCATGCAAATCTCCGTCTGACGCGAGCGCCGCGCGCGGTCCCGCTGTGCCTGGCACCCGCTCGAAGCCTTGTGCCCTAAAGCTTTGCCGCGTTTCTCCGATAACCCCGATAACAGCACGGCGAACGATGGTTCGCTCGCGAAAGCGGGCGCGGCCTTCGTGTTTCACGCCGGCGCCGGAGTCGGGCCGCGAAACCGGCGGCTTCGGCAAGCGCACAGCAACCATCTTGCAGGGAGCGAGCGAAGAGGCCGAAGCTCTTGCGCTCGCGTACCGCAACCACATGCAGAGGGACGAGATCGCGGCCGAAGCGCCCGGTCCCGTGTCCGGGAGAGCCATCGATGTTTTCGCAGGGACAGGCGGGAGCCAACGCATACGCGCGCGTCGGCGTTCAGACAGGCGTCATGGGAGCCAGCCCGCACCGGCTCATCGTGATGCTCTATCAGGGCGCGCGGCAGGCCATCGCGCAGGCGCGGATGCATTTGCAGCAGAACAACGTGAGCGCACGCGGCATGGCGATCAGCAAGGCGATCAGCATCATCGAGAGCGGTTTGCAGCAGGCGTTGAACAAGGAAGCGGGCGGCGAGATCGCGCAGCGACTCGACGCGCTCTACGCCTACATGACGCGCCGTCTGCTCGAGGCGAACATGCAGCAGGACGAGAAGATGCTCGTGGAAGTCGACGACCTGCTCGCGACGCTGGAAGAAGCGTGGGTGGGAATCGGACAGGAAGTGGCACAGATGACCGCGGCGGCAGTCTGAAAGGAAAGCGGCGGGCGACTGCCGGAGAAGAATGAAAACGACAGAACAATACTTCGCTCACTACGAAGCCATCGCCGCGCTTTCCGCACAAATGCTGATGGCGGCGCGCGAAGGCGAATGGAGCGATCTGAAGGCGATGCAGGGTACGTATCGCGAGTTGATCGACCAGTTGAAGGAGACGGACGCGGGCTCGGTACTCGACGAGACCGCCCGGGCGCGCAAGCTCCATCTGGTGAAGAAGATTCTCGCCGATGACGCCGCCATCCGCGATCTGAGTTCGCCGAGTCTCGCGCGGCTCTCCGCGCTTTTTACGGTCAACAGCCCGGCGCGCGTCCTGAAGAAGATGATCGGACTGCGCTAGGGCAAACGCGCCGCGACGTATCGCGGACGCACTTGAGGATCTCGCATGACTGGACTCGACTCCGCGCTCGCAGCACTCTTCGCCAGCCGCACGGATCTCGTCCTGTCCGCGATCCGCGCGGCCGATGCCGTGAACGGCGCGGCCGGCGCCGCCGCTGGCCGCACGACGACGCAAGCGGGCACCCCGTCTTCCGTCGATACGGCGCAGACGCCGACGGCCGCCGCGAGCGATGCGGGCGCACCGGCGGCATCGGCGCAAACGCAGCTTTCCAGCGTCGCGCGCACGCTCGACGTGATTTCGCGGCTCGGCGGCGCGGCGCCGCCCGTTCTCGGCGACGTCCCGCTGTGGCCGACGCCGCCGCGCCCCGCGAGCGCCTTCGCCGCGCTCACCACCGGACTTTTCGATACCGCGTTCTCGTCGAACGCCGCCGCCGTCGCGGCTGCACGCGCCGCGAGCCAGAATCTGCCGCCGCTGCCGGCATCGGTGCTGGCGGGCGAACTCGCCAAGACCGTCGGCGAGAGCGGGCTTTTCTACGAATCACACCTCGCGCAGTGGCTCGCGGGACAGCGCAGCGCGGCTTCGCTCGGCAACGAGCCGCAGGCGCGCGCCGATGCCCGCTCGCTCACGTTGCCGCTCGATTTCGAGGGCGAACCGCCTCTCGGCGAAACCCACGTTGCGCCCGACTTCCCCGACGCTTCCCCGACGATGCCCGCGCGCGCCGTCGCGATGCCGCAAACGCCGCAGCAGGCGGCGGCGCTCGCGGCATCGGTGCGCGATGCGCCCGCGTCGGCGTTATCGAGCTCGCAGAATGGCGGCGCGGGCGCGAATGGGAGCACGGCGTCCGCGCCCGCGCAGGCGGAACCGCATGAATCGGCGATGCAGGCGTCGATGGCGGCGGGCATTCATCCGTCGACGCTCGCTGTCGTGCGCCAGCAGCTCGACGTGCTCGCCAATGGCCAGTTTCGCTGGCAGGGCGAGGCGTGGCCGGGCACGCGCTTCCAGTGGGAAATCGGCCCCGAGCCGCGCGACGCGCGCACGCCGGAACCCGCCGCCGACGAGCGCGCCTGGCGCACCCGCGTGACGCTTTCGCTGCCCGCGCTCGGCATGGTCGACGCCGAACTGGTGCTGACCGGCGGGAAGCTCGCCGCGCGCATCAAGGCGAGCGACAAGGGCGCGGGCCGGCTCGCGGCCCAGGGCACGGCGTTCGCGCGCCAACTGGAGGCGGCGGGCATCGCGCTGGCGTCGTTTTCGGTGCGTTCGATCGACGGCAGCGCGGACATCGACCTGACGGGCGACGAAAGCCGCGCGGCCGCGAAAGCCGTGCGCTCGCCGCTGGAACATCTCTTTCGCGCATCGCCGCGCGGCGAAGGAGGCGCGTCATGAGCACGCCCTACAACCGCAAGCAGGCGACGGCGCTCGCCTACGAAACCGGCAACCGCGAAGCGACGCCGCGCGTGGTCGCGAAGGGCTACGGACTCGTCGCGGAAATGATCGTGCAGCGCGCGAAGGAAGCGGGCGTCTATGTGCACGACTCGCCGGAAATGGTGTCGCTGCTGATGCAGGTCGATCTCGATTCGCACATTCCGCCCGCGCTGTATCAGGCGGTGGCGGAGTTGCTGTCGTGGGTTTACCGGCTGGAAAACGAGGAGCCGATGCGCGGCGTGCGCTGACGCATCACCGCAAACATCGACGAAAACCATCGCCGCGACTTGTCGCCGTAAAGCATCGCCGCCAAATATCGCCGAAAAGCATCGCGGTAAAACACCGCCGTAAAACGTCGCCGCAAAACATCGCCGAAAAGCATCGCGACTTCGCCGCGCTATCGCTCGAAGGCCCGCTGCACGATTCGCTCATGGTCGAACCGCGCCGGCAACGTGCCGTACACGCGGCCCGTTTCGCCGCGCGCATCGCCGAGCCGCGTTTCGATGAACGCCTGCGCCACGTCTTCCGGCGCATGCCGCGCGAGCAGCACGCCCTGCGCGCACAACGCGAGTTGCTGCGCGATGCGCCGCGCCGACGCCTCGCGCGATGCGGCATCGTCCGTCAGCATGCCGGCTAGCGCGCGAAGCGCCGCCGCGAGCGCCGGATGGCGCGCGCCCGCGCTCGCCCAGTCGTCGAAAAGCGCATGCGCCGCGTCCTGTTCGCGCTCGAACGCGCGCAGCACGTCGAGGCACATTACGTTGCCCGAACCTTCCCAGATCGAATTGACCGGCGCCTCGCGATAGAAGCGCGCCATCGGCCCGGTTTCGACGTAGCCGTTGCCGCCCCAGACTTCCATCGCCTCGCCGGTGAATTCGAGCGCGCGCTTGCAGACCCAGAACTTCGCCGCCGGCGTCACGATGCGCCGCCACGCGCGCGCGGCAAGCGCATCCTTCGACGCCGCGCTCTCCTCGAACGCGCCCGCGAGCCGCATGAACAGCACGGTCGCCGCTTCCGATTCCAGCGCGAGATCCGCGAGCACGTTGCGCATCAGCGGCTGATCGGCGAGCCGCGCGCCGAATGCGCTGCGATGCCGCGCGTGATGAATCGCCTGGACGAGCGCCGCGCGCATCAGCGCCGCGCTGCCGATCACGCAATCGAGCCGCGTGGTGTTCGCCATTTCGATGATCGTCGGCACGCCGCGTCCTTCGTCGCCGATCATCACGCCGTAGGCATCGAGAAATTCGACTTCGCTGCTCGCGTTCGAGCGATTGCCGAGCTTGTCCTTCAGACGCTGAATCTGAACCGCGTTCTTGCGGCCATCCGGTGCGAAGCGCGGCACGTAGAAGCACGACAGCGCGCCTTCGTCGGCGGTGCGCGCGAGCACGAGATGCGCGTCGCACTGCGGCGCGGAGAAAAACCATTTGTGCCCGACCAGCCGATACGCCGCGCCGCGCCCCGCCGCGCCGAGCGAAAACGCGCGCGTGCGGTTGCTGCGCACGTCCGAACCGCCCTGTTTCTCGGTCATGCCCATGCCGATCATCATCGAGCGCTTGCCCGCTTCCAGCGCGATGTCGCGCGGATCGTGCTCGCGCGAGAGCAGCGGGGCGGCGAGCCGCGCGTAGAGCGCCGGCTCGTTGCGCAAAACGGGGATGCTCGCGAAGGTCATCGTGATCGGGCAGAGCGAACCGGATTCGAGCTGTCCGTGCAGAAAGTAGCCGGCGCATCGCGCGGCCATCGATCCGGCTCGCGCGTCCGGCTCGAACGGCAGCGCGTGCAGGCCTTCGTGCCGCAGACGCCGCAGCAATTCGTGCCACGCGGGATGAAATTCGAGCGCATCGACGCGTTCGCCGCGCGCATCGTGCGTGGCGAGTTCGGGCGTATGGCGGTTGGCGAGATCGGCGAGCGCGAGCGCATCGGGCTTCGCGAGCGCGCGGCCGTCGCGGGCGAGCGCCTCGGCGTGCCAGCCGGCGCCTTCGCGCTCGACGGCGGCACCGAGCGCGGGATCGGCGGCGAACGGGTCGTAATCGCAGAGCGGCGGCGCCTGGTTCGTGACGTCGTGCGTCTGTCCGAAACGATGCGCCTGCCAGTCGTTCAAGGGCGAATTCATGCGGAGGTCTCCTGTTCGCGTCGCGCGGCGGCCGGCGAGTTGCCGTGTCGCCGCGACAGTGCGCCGAGGCGCCGCGCAAGCCATCTCGAATCAATCCATCATAGGCCGCGCGCGAAGCGGGCGAGTAGACGCATCGCTCGGTTCAACGTGGCGGCGCGGCGCGGCGCGCTTGTCACAGCGCCGCGAACTCTTCTTAGGCGCAGTCCCAAAATTCCTATGCCTGAGACAAATCCGATTGTTCAGTGAGCCGGACTGACGGACAGGACCCCGAACCTATAATCGGACGGCACGAGCGGGCCGAAGAGCCCGAATCCGCCTTTACTGGAAGTCTTCTCAATGAGCATTAACCTCAATCAGTTGGTACAAGGCGCTTTCAATGAAAGCGTATTGGAGCAGGCCGCCGCGCGCGTCGGCTGCTCGCCGGAGTTGGCCAAGCGCGTCGTGTCGCTGTGCGGCCCCGCACTCATCGGCTCGATCATGAACAAGGCGTCGTCGCTCGAAGGCGCCCGCGCGCTCTTCGCAGCCGTCATGTCGCCGACGGTGAACGCGCACATCGCCGAAGAGCTGCCGATGTTCGTCACGCGCGACGAAGGCATGCGTCAACTTTTGTCGACGAGCGTTTCCGTGGATGGCGCCGTGGCGTCGCACGACAGCGTGAATCTGCTGAGCGAACGCATCTCCGAATACACCGGCGTCGCGGCGGGCGCCACGCGCACGCTGGCGGGCGCGGTCGGCGCGACCATTCTCGGGCTGCTCAAGCGCCATTTGACGCAGCAGAACGGACAGGTCGGCCAGTTGCCGACGCTGCTCGGCCATCAGCTTCCCGTGGTCCGCGCGAACATGACCGATGCGTTCGCGCAGGCGCTCGGGCTCGGCCCGGTCGGTGGCTTCCTCGCGGGCGTCGCGTCGCGGCTGAAGGCAGTGTCGTCGCATCTGGAGCATCCCGCCACGCAGGAGGCGTCCGCGTTCCCGCTTCAGAGCGATCTCTACCCCGCGCCTCAAACCGACGAAGCCCAGCCGAAGCAGAGCAGCCGTAAATGGATCTGGGTCGCGAACGCCGCCGCGCTCGCGCTGTTGGCGGCGCTCGTCGCGCGCGGTTGCTCCACCGCCGACAAGCCGAAGGAAGACGCCGTGGACGCGCAGGCGGACACGTCGGCGGCGGCGGTGTCGTCGGCCATCGCGACCGATTCGGCAAGCGCTTCGGCGGCTGACGCCGGGGCGTCGGCGTCGGAACAGGCGTCGTCGCCGGCGTTCATGCCGACGCTCATGCCCGGCAAGGACGCGCTCGCCAGCGTCTCGGTCGATGCCGCCGGCGTGCCCACGCTCAAGGCGACCGTCGGCACCGACGAAGAGCGGCAGCACCTGATCGACGAGTTGTCGTCGAAACTGGGCGCGGACAAGTTCCACGCGAAAGTGACGGTCGATCCGGACACGAAGCCGTCCGCATGGATCGGCAAGCTGGACAAGCTCTTGCCCGTCTTCACGCTGCCCGGCGCGAGCGTGCAGATTACCGGCGACACGATTCAGCTCGATGGCGCCGCCGCCGACGCAAAGCTCGGCTGGATGGACAAGCTCAAGGCGCTGTTCGGCGCGGGCTGGAGCGTCGGGAAGGCGCCTGTTCGCGAAGGCGCGGCCTCGGCTTCGGCTTCGGCGCCGGCCTCGGCTTCTACGCCCGCTTCCGTGGCTTCCGTTTCGGCGAATTCGATGGGATGCGAGGCCCCCGCCATCGCCCGCATGCTCAACCTGAAGCCGATCAATTTCCGCACCGGCTCGAACACGCCGCCCGCCGCTGCCATGGCGGCGCTGGCGAAGTCGGCGGAAACGCTCAAGGAATGCGATGCGCGCGCCACGCCGATCAAGCTGCAGATCGCCGGCTATTCGGACAACACCGGTGAAGCGGCGCTCAACGTGCAGTTGTCGAAGAAGCGCGCGGAGTCCGTGCGCGCTTATCTCGTGAAGCACGGCATTCCGGCGAACTCGCTCACGGCCGTAGGCTTCGGCGAAGCGCATCCGATCGCGGACAATGCCACGCCGGCGGGACGCATGGCGAACCGCCGCATCGAGTTCAAGCAACTGAACTGACCGGCTGACCAGTCGTCGCGAAACGCGCCGGGTCGCTGTACGCGATGCCGGCGCGTTGCGCTTTTGGGAACATCGAACGATCAGCCGCCCGCGTCGCGGCGGCGCGAGCGCGCGAAGCCCTCGGCCATGAAGTCCTGATCCAGATTGCCGGGCAGCACTTCCCGCGCGACATCGATCCACGCGCGCGCCGCGTGCGACAGATACCCATTGCGCCGCCAGCCGAGCGCCATGTCCCAGTGAATCTCCGGCGCGACGACCGGCCGGCAGGTGAACGCGCCCGCATCCAGCCGACGGCAATACGGCGCGGGCAGGAGCGCAATTCCGACGCCCGCCTGCACCAGCGCCGCCATGAAATCCCAGTGTCCGCTGCGCCCGACGATCGTCGGCGAAAAGCCCGCTTCGCGGCACGCGCCGAGCACGACATCGTTCAGCGCGAGGCTCTCGCCATAAAAGACGAACGGCTCCGCGGCGAGATCCGCGAGCGGCACCTCGCGCGCATCCTCCCAGCGCGAACCTTTCTGCGCGACGAGCCATAGAAGCTGGCGGCTGACGGGCAGCACGTCGAACACTTGCGCATCGACAGGCTGGAGCACGCCGCCGAGTTCGAGTTCGCCGTCGATCAGCGCGGCCTCGATCGCCTTCGAGCCGCGTTCGAAGAGCTTCAGTTCCACCTTCGGATACCGCTGCCGGAACGCGGCGATGGCGGGCGTGAAGAGCGATCCGCCCATCGGCGGAATGCCGATGGTGAGCGTGCCGCGCCCGAGCGTGCCAAGGTCGTTCAGTTCCGCTTCGAGCCGCGCGTGCGCCGCGAGGACATCGACGCCACGCTGATAGACGATCTGCCCGACATCGGTCAGGACCATTTGCCGGCCTTCGCGCAACAGCAGCGGCGAACCGACTTCGTCTTCCAGTGCCTTCACCATCTTGCTGATGGTCGGCTGCGTGACGAACATGTGTTCGGCGGCGGCCGTGAAGCTCTTCTGCTTCACGACTTCGACGAAATAGCGCAGCGCGCGCAGTTCCATGCGGACTCCCGATTCCATATTGGAATGATTTGAATAAGGTTAAGTCATTTTTATTATGGCGAGCGCGGTCCTATACTCGGACTCAAGGTTTACCCTAGCTCCTCCAGGAAATTGCCATGTCCGCCGTTCTCTCGAATCAAACGCCGTTCAGCGCCCGCGTCGCCCTGAGCCGTCTTGCGCGCGTCGCGGTTCAGTCGGCGGGCATCGCCGGAATCTGGTTCGTGTCCGACTTCGTCGCGCGCAAGCTCGCGTTGCCGGTTCCGGGCGGCGTGGTCGGTCTCGTCGCCCTGCTTGCGCTGTTGCTGACCGGCGGCATCGCGCCGCGCTGGGTCAAGGCAGGCGCGGACTGGCTGCTCGCCGACATGCTGCTGTTCTTCATCCCGGCCGCCGTCGCCGCGGTGCAGTACGGCGGCCTTTTCATGGAGGAGGGCTGGCGGCTCGCGCTGGTCGTCGTCGCGGGAACGCTGATGGTGATGGTCGCCGTCGCGTTCGCCGTCGATCGCGCCGCGCGCCTCGAACGCCGTCTCGCGCTGCGCCGCGCACTCGTCGCGCGTCACGCCGCTCGCGCGTGAGCGCATCGCGATGAGCCACTTCTACGCCTCCCTTTTCAACGATGACGCCGCGCGCCTCATCGCCGCCGGCTGCTTCGTGCTGACCGTCGCGCTGTATTTTGCGTCCAAGCGCGTGTACGCGCGCTTTCGCAAGCCGTGGCTCACGCCGATGCTCGCCGCGCCCGCTGTGCTGGCGCTGATCGTCGTGACGGCGCGCATTCCGTATTCGGTGTACTTCGCCGACACGCGCTGGCTGATGTGGCTGCTCGGGCCGGCCACCGTCGCGTTCGCCGTGCCGATCTACGAATACCGCGCGCTGCTCAGACGCCACTGGATTTCGCTCACCGTCGGCGTGACGGTCGGCATTCTCGTCGCGGTCGGCGGATCGCTCGCGCTCGCGAAGCTGCTGCATCTGTCGCCGGAATTGCAGCGCAGTCTCGCGACGCGTTCCGTTTCCACGCCGTTCGCGCTCGCCGTCTCGGACAAAATTCACGCGCCGCGCGATCTCACCGCGCTCTTCGTGATCGCGACGGGCGTCTGCGGCATGCTCTTCGGCGAACTGGTGCTGGCGCTCGTGCCGCTGCGCACGCGGCTCGCGCGCGGCGCGCTGTTCGGCGCGGCGGCGCACGGCGTCGGCACCGCGAAGGCGCGCGAACTCGGCAGCGAGGAAGGCGTCGTCGCCAGCCTCACGATGATGATCGCGGGCGTCGTCATGGTGCTGCTCGCGCCGCTCATCGGCATGCTGCCGATCTAGCCCGCGCTTCGGCTTTCGGCTGCGCTGGAAACGCCATCGGCGAAGGCTGAAAGGCAAACGATCCAACGAGACTTTGCTACAATCGACGCTCGCCTTCGAGGAGCGTTGCGACGGGTGATCCGCTTGATTCAAGCGTCACCTGCCAGGCTCGGAGGCATTCAATCCGGACGGTTCGAAAACGCCTCTTCTCGCAGGCGCCCGCAGAGCCACCGCATTCGAACGGCGCTCACGTCAACATTTCTAGTCTTTTTTAGAAAGGAGGGCGTGATGAACGCCGCAGTTCTCGATTCTCAAGCATCCAAGGATTTCGTCGTCGCGGACATGTCGCTCGCCGCATGGGGCCGCAAGGAACTCGACATCGCCGAAACGGAAATGCCGGGTCTCATCCAGACGCGCGAAGAGTACAAGGCGCAACAGCCGCTGAAGGGCGCGCGCATCGCCGGTTCCCTGCACATGACCATTCAGACGGGCGTGTTGATCGAAACGCTCACCGCACTCGGCGCGGACGTGCGCTGGGCGTCGTGCAACATCTTCTCCACGCAGGATCACGCTGCCGCCGCAATCGCCGCTGGCGGCACGCCGGTGTTCGCGTTCAAGGGCGAATCGCTCGACGAGTACTGGGAATTCACGCACCGCATCTTCGAATGGCCGAACGGCGAGTTCGCCAACATGATTCTCGATGACGGCGGCGACGCCACGCTGCTGCTCATTCTCGGCGCGAAAGCGGAGAAGGACCGCTCGGTCATCGGCAAGCCGGCGAACGAAGAAGAAGTCGCGCTTTACAAGGCCATCGGCAAACATCTCGACGCCGATCCGACGTGGTACTCCACGCGCCTGTCGCACATTCAGGGCGTGACCGAAGAAACGACGACGGGCGTGCATCGCCTGTATCAGATGGAAAAGGAAGGGCGCCTGCCGTTCCCGGCCATCAACGTGAACGATTCGGTCACGAAGTCCAAGTTCGACAACCTGTACGGCTGCCGCGAATCGCTGGTCGACGGCATCAAGCGCGCAACCGACGTGATGATCGCGGGCAAGATCGCGGTCGTGGCCGGTTACGGCGACGTGGGCAAGGGCTGCGCGCAGTCGCTGCGCGGTCTCGGCGCGACCGTGTGGGTCACGGAAATCGATCCGATCTGCGCGCTGCAGGCGGCGATGGAAGGCTACCGCGTCGTGACGATGGAATACGCCGCCGACAAGGCCGACATCTTCGTGACGGCAACGGGAAACTATCACGTCATCAATCACGACCACATGAAGGCGATGCGCAACAACGCGATCGTCTGCAACATCGGTCACTTCGATTCGGAAATCGACGTTGCGTCCACGCGCCAGTACACGTGGGACAACATCAAGCCGCAGGTCGATCACATCATCTTCCCGGACGGCAAGCGCATCATCCTGCTGGCCGAAGGGCGTCTCGTGAACCTCGGCTGCGCGACGGGCCATCCGTCGTTCGTCATGTCGAATTCGTTCACGAACCAGACGCTCGCGCAGATCGAACTGTTCACGCAAGGCGACAAGTACGAGAACAAGGTGTACGTGCTGCCGAAGCATCTCGACGAGAAAGTGGCGCGCCTGCATCTGGGCCGCATCGGTGCCGAACTGACCGTGCTGTCGGACGAGCAGGCCGGCTACATCGGCGTCGAAAAGAACGGTCCGTTCAAGCCGAACCACTACCGCTATTAAATCGGACGCGGCGGCTGTCGCGCGCGCGGGTCACGTATCCGCGCGTGCGCTCGACCAAGACCCAACGGAGAACTTTCGATGACCGTGCTGCTGACATGGCTGATCAACGCGCTCGCGCTTCTGATCATCACCTATCTCGTGCCGTCGATTCATATTCGCAGTTTCGGCACGGCGCTGATCGTCGCTGTGGTGCTCGGTCTGATCAACGCGGTGCTGCGCCCGGTGCTCATCATCCTGACGCTGCCGGTGACCATCCTGACGCTCGGCCTCTTCATCCTCGTGGTGAATGCGCTATGTTTCTGGCTGTGCTCGTCGCTGCTGAAGGGTTTCGAGGTCTCGGGATTCTGGTCGGCGTTCTTCGGCTCGATTCTCTATAGCATCGTGTCGTGGCTGTTGTCGGCGCTCATTTTCGGGCAGCGCAACTTCGGCTAGCCGCCGCGCTTTGCGCGCACATCACCATCATGAAACCCATCGAACTCTCATTCGAGTTTTTCCCGCCGAAGACGCAGGAAGGCGTGGAGAAGCTGCGCGCCTCGCGTGCGCAACTCGCGCAGCTCGCGCCGAAGTTCGTCTCCGTGACGTTCGGCGCGGGCGGCTCCACGCAGCAAGGCACGCTCGATACCGTTCTCGAAATGGCGGCGGAAGGCTTCGAGGCGGCGCCGCATCTTTCGTGCATCGGCTCGTCGAAGGAAAGCCTGCGCGCGATTCTCGCCGCGTACCGCGAACACGGCATTCGCCATATCGTCGCGTTGCGCGGCGACTTGCCTTCGGGCATGGGCGAAGTCGGCGAACTGCGTTACGCGTCGGAACTCGTCGCGTTCATCCGGCAGGAACACGGCGACTGGTTCCATATCGAAGTGGCCGGGTATCCGGAGTTTCATCCGCAAGCGCGTTCGCCGCGCGCCGATCTCGAAAACTTCGCGCGCAAGGTGAAGGCGGGCGCGAATGCCGCGATCACGCAGTACTTCTTCAACGCGGACGCGTACTTCGAGTTCGTCGACGAAACGAAGAAGCTCGGCGTGGACGTGCCGATCACGCCGGGCATCATGCCGATCACGAACTTCTCGCAGCTCATGCGCTTTTCCGACATGTGCGGCGCGGAAGTGCCGAAGTGGATCGCGCGGCGGCTCGAAAGCTACGGCGACGATCGCGAGTCGATTCGCGCGTTCGGACTCGACGTGGTGACGGGCCTGTGCCGCCGCCTCATCGACGATGGCGCGCCCGGCCTGCACTTCTACACGCTCAACGGCGCTTCGGCGACGAAGACGATCTGCGAGCGGCTCGGGCTTCGGCGCGTCTGATTCGCTTTATCCGCTTCATTGCATCACCCGCGCGGCGCTCGCCGCGCGGTTCCCGCCTCTTCGTTTTCGACTCCATGTTTCGCGGTCCGACGCATTTCAAGCCCCCAAAAGAGGGGAACACGAGGCACGCGCGTAACATTTGTTCATGCTAGTGTTGCGCCCGCGTTTCGCATCCGCTACCAAAGCGATTGGTGCGATCAAGTAATATCGCGCTACGCCGGCCGCGAGGCTGGCTCTGACTTGGAGGAAACATGAAGAAGAATGGCCTGTTGCGAACCGCCCGCATGTCGGCGCTCCTGGGCGCCGTCGCCACGGCAACGCTTTTCGCGGTGACCGCAGGGAATGCTGCGCACGCCGCGATTCCCAACAAAACGCTGATTTACTGCTCCGAAGGCAGCCCCGCTGGTTTCGATCCCGCGCAATACACCACCGGCACCGATTTCACCGCGAACACGTTCACCGTCTACAACCGTCTCGTCGAATTCGAGCGCGGCGGCACGAAGGTCGAGCCGGGTCTCGCGGAAAAGTGGGACGTCTCGCCGGACGGCCTCACTTACACGTTCCATCTGCGCCACGGCGTGAAGTTCCAGACCACGTCCTACTTCAAGCCGACGCGCGAATTCAACGCGGACGACGTGCTCTTCACGTTCAACCGCATGCTCGATCCGAATCAGCCGTTCCGCAAGGCGTACAACGTGCAGTTTCCGTACTTCACGGACCTGGGCCTCGACAAGCTGATTTCGAAGATCGAAAAGGTCGATCCGTACACCGTCAAGTTCACGCTGAAGGAAGTGAGCGCGCCGTTCATTCAGAACATGGCGATGGAATACGCGTCCATTCTCTCCGCCGAGTATGCGGACAAGCTGCTGAAGGACGGCAAGGCCGCCGACATCAACCAGTATCCGCTCGGCACGGGTCCGTTCATTTTCCGCAGCTACACGAAGGACGCGACCATTCGCTTCGACGGCAATCCGGACTACTGGAAGCCGAACGCGGTGCAGATTTCCAAGCTGATCTTCTCGATTACGCCGGATGCCGCCGTGCGCGTGCAGAAGCTCAAAAGCAACGAATGCCAGGTGATGAGCTATCCGCGTCCGGGCGACATCTCCGCGCTGAAGTCGGCGTCGAACGTGGACACGCCGTCGCAGGCGGGCTTCAACGAAGGTTACGTCGCGTATAACGTGACGAAGAAGAACCTCGACAACGCCGACGTGCGCCGCGCGCTCGACATGGCGATCAACAAGAAGGCGATCATCGATTCCGTGTATCAGGGCGCGGGCCAGCCGGCCACCGCACCGATGCCGCCGACGCAGTGGTCGTACGACAAGAACCTGAAGACGAACGCCTACGACACCGCGAAGGCGAAGCAGTTGCTCGCCAAGGCGGGTTTCCCGAACGGCTTCGACATCACGCTCTGGGCGATGCCCGTGCAACGCGCCTATAACCCGAACGCGCGCCTGATGGCCGAAATGATTCAGGCGGACTGGGCGAAGATCGGCGTGAAGGCGAACATCGTGTCCTACGAGTGGGGCGAGTATCTGAAGCGCGCGCACGCCGGCGAACACGATGCGCTGCTGATCGGCTGGACGGGCGACAACGGCGACCCCGACAACTGGCTCGGCACGCTGCTCGGCTGCGACGCGGTGAAGGGCAGCAACTTCTCGAAGTGGTGCTATAAGCCGTTCGACGACCTCGTCGTGAAGGGCCGCTCCACCACGGATGTCGCCGCGCGCACGAAGGCGTACACCGACGCGCAGCAGATCTTCGCGCAACAACTGCCGTTCTCGCCGATCGCGCATTCGACCGTCTATCAGCCGGCCAGCAAGAAGGTGACGAACATGAAGATCGAGCCGCTCGGCTACGTGCGCTTCGATGGCGTCGGCATGCAGTAAGGCTTGCTGGCAGAATGCTTTTTGCACTAAACCATAACTAGTCGAAACACGTCCGGCGGCACGGATCGAAACGATCCGTGCCGCCGGTAGCGTATTTATCCCCTAGAACGATACCCAAGGGACCATCATGTTCCGATTCGTTTTGCGACGCATAGGAATGGTGATACCGACGTTCATCGGCATTACGATTCTCGCGTTCGCGCTCATCCACCTGATCCCGGGCGATCCCATCGAAGTGATGATGGGCGAACGCGGCGTGGACCCCGCCGCTCACGCCGAAGCGATGAAGCGCCTGGGCCTCGACCAGCCGCTTCCGATGCAGTACGTCCACTATGTCGGCCACGCGCTCAAGGGCGATCTCGGCACGTCGATCATCACGAATACGAGCGTGATGGGCGAGTTCATGGCGCGCTTTCCCGCGACCGTCGAGCTGTCCATCTGCGCGATGATCTTCGCGCTCGTCGTCGGCTTGCCGGCGGGCGTGGCGGCGGCGCTCCGGCGCGGCACGGTCGTCGATCACGGCGTGATGGGCACCGCGCTCACCGGCTATTCCATGCCGATCTTCTGGTGGGGCTTGATCCTCATCATGTTCTTCTCGGCGAAGCTCGGCTGGACGCCGGTGTCAGGGCGCATCGCCGTGGAGTACGACATCCCGCACGTCACCGGCTTCATGCTGATCGACTCGCTCTTCTCGACCGACGAAGGCGCGTTCACGTCCGCGCTGTCGCATCTGATTCTGCCGACCATCGTGCTCGGCACGATTCCGCTTGCGGTCATCGCGCGCATGACGCGTTCTTCGATGCTCGAAGTGCTGCGCGAGGACTACATCCGCACGGCGCGCGCGAAGGGGCTTTCGCCGCTGCGCGTGGTGGTCGTGCATGCGCTGCGCAACGCGCTGATTCCCGTCGTCACCGTGATCGGGCTGCAAGTCGGCACGCTGCTCGCGGGCGCGGTGCTGACCGAGACGCTGTTCTCGTGGCCGGGCGTCGGCAAGTGGCTGATCGACGCCATCTCGCGCCGCGATTATCCGGTCGTGCAAGGCGGCATTCTGATGATCGCGACGCTCGTGATCGTCGTGAATCTGGTCGTCGATCTGCTTTACGGCGTGTTGAATCCGCGCATTCGCCATACTCGCTGAGGTCTTCATAAAGTCATGGCTGACGTTCAAAACAATCTCCCGCCGGGCGCGCTCACGCCGCCGTCCGGCCGCATGGTCGCCGCGCGCGAATTCTGGTTCAACTTCTCGCGCAATCGCGGCGCGGTGGCGGCGGGCATCATCGTGTTGCTGCTGCTTTTCGTCGCGATATTCGCGCCGCTGATCGCGCCGCATAGTCCGATCGAGCAATATCGCGAGTACGTGAAGATTCCGCCCGCGTGGCTCGAAGGCGGCAACCGCATGTTTCCGCTCGGCACCGACGAAGCCGGCCGCGACATCCTCTCGCGTCTGATGTACGGCGCGCGGCTGTCGTTCTGGATCGGCTTCGTGTCGGTCGTGCTCGCGCTGATTCCGGGGGTCGTGCTCGGGCTGATGGCCGCGTTCTTCCACTGGCTCGATACGCCGATCATGCGCGTGATGGACGTGCTGCTCGCGCTGCCGTCGCTGCTGCTCGCGGTGGCGGTCGTCGCGATCATCGGGCCGGGGCTCGTCAACACGATGCTCGCCATCGCCATCGTCGCGCTGCCGGGCTACGTGCGGCTCACGCGCGCGTCCGCGCTCGGCGAATTACAGAAGGAATACGTGACGGCATCGCGCGTGGCGGGCGCGGGCGTCGCGCGGCTGATGTTCTCGCAAGTGCTGCCGAACTGCGCCGCGCCTTTGATCGTGCAGGCGACGCTCGGCTTTTCGTCCGCGATTCTGGATGCCGCCGCGCTCGGCTTTCTCGGCCTCGGCGTGCAGCCGCCGGCCGCCGAGTGGGGCGCGATGCTCGCCTCGGCGCGCGACTACATCGAAAGCGCATGGTGGATCGTGACGATGCCCGGCCTTTCCATTCTGGTTTCCGTGCTCGTCATCAATCTGCTCGGCGACGGCTTGCGCGACGCGCTCGATCCGAAACTCAAACGGATGGGCTAAGACATGAACGATCTTCTGACTATCCGCAATTTGCAGGTCACGTTCGGCGGCACGCAGGCCGTCGATCGCATCAGCCTTTCCGTGAAGCCGGGCGAAGTCGTCGGCGTCGTCGGCGAATCCGGCTCGGGCAAGAGCGTCACGATGATGGCGCTGATGGGCCTCATCGATCATCCCGGCAGAGTCACCGCCGACGAGATCACCTTCGACGGCCGCGACTTGCTGAAGGCGTCGGCGCGCGAGCGTCGGAGAATCATCGGCAAGGACATCGCGATGGTGTTCCAGGACGCGTTGACGAGCCTCAACCCGAGCTACACCGTCGGCTATCAGATCAAGGAAGTGCTGAAGCTGCACGAAGGCTTGCGCGGCGATGCGCTCAACAAACGCGCGCTGGAACTGCTCGATCAGGTCGGCATTCCGGACGCGAAGAACCGCATCGGCACGTTTCCGCATCAGATGTCGGGCGGCATGAACCAGCGCGTGATGATCGCGATGGCGGTCGCGTGCAATCCCAAGCTGCTGATCGCCGACGAGCCGACCACCGCGCTCGACGTGACGATCCAGGCGCAGATCATGGAACTGCTCGTGAAGCTGCAGAAGGAGCGCGGCATGGCGCTCGTGCTGATCTCGCACGATCTCGCGGTCGTGTCGGAAGTGGCGCAGCGCGTGGCGGTCATGTACGCGGGCGAGATCATCGAAACGAATCACGTACCGGCGATTTTCAGCGAGCCGCATCATCCGTACACGGAGGCGCTGCTGGCCGCGATTCCCGAGCACAGCCGCGGCGCCGCGCGTCTTGCCGCGCTGCCGGGCATGGTGCCGGGCCGCGACGATCGCCCGAGCGGTTGTCTCTTCGCGCCGCGCTGCAAGTACGCCGTCGAGGATTGCTGGAAAGGGCGGCCGAAGCTGTATCAGCTCGATGCCCGCGATGCCGACGTGCGCGCGCGCTGCATCAAGCCGCTCAACGTCGAAAGCGCCGTCGCGCAAGCGGTGCGCGCCGAACGCGAAGCGCAGATCGTCGAGGAGGGCGCACGATGAACGCAGTACCGAAGGAACTCAGCCGGGACATCGTGCTCGCCGCCGACACGCTCACGAAGCACTACACCGTGAAGCGCAGCATGTTCACGCAAGGCACGGTGAAGGCGCTCAACGGCGTGTCGTTCGAATTGCAGCGCGGACGCACGCTCGCGGTGGTCGGGGAATCCGGCTGCGGGAAGTCCACGCTCGCGCGCCAGTTGACGATGATCGAAGCGCCGACGTCCGGCCGCTTGTTGATCGAAGGCGAGGACGTCGCGGGCGCGAGCAAGGCGAAGATCGCGGAGTTGCGCCAGCGCGTGCAGATGGTGTTCCAGAACCCGTTCGCATCGCTCAATCCGCGCAAGACGGTCGAGCAGACGCTCGGCGAGCCGCTCGCGATCAACACGAAGCTCTCGGCGACGGAGCGCGCCGAGCGCATCGCGCACATGATGCGAACTGTCGGCTTGCGGCCCGAGCATGCGTCGCGCTATCCGCACATGTTTTCGGGCGGCCAGCGTCAGCGCGTGGCGATTGCGCGCGCGATGATTCTCGATCCGCAAATCCTCGTCGCCGACGAGCCGGTGTCCGCGCTGGACGTGTCCATTCAGGCGCAGATTCTCAACCTGTTCATGGACTTGCAGCAGCAATTCGGCACGAGCTATGTGTTCATCTCCCATAACTTGTCGGTGGTGGAGCATATTGCCGACGACGTGATGGTGATGTACTTCGGCGGCATCGCGGAACTGGGCGACAAGAAGACCATCTTCGCGAATCCGCGCCATCCGTACACGCGATCGCTGATGTCCGCGACGCCCGCGCTCTTCGAGGAAGACCGGCGCATCAAGATCAAGCTGCAAGGCGAGATGCCGTCGCCGCTCAATCCGCCGTCGGGGTGCACGTTTCACCAGCGCTGCCCGTATGCAATCGAGCGGTGTCGCGTGGAGGAGCCTGCGCTGCGCGTGGTCGATGGCCGTCAGGTCTCGTGTCATCGCGCCGAGGAGGTCGGTGAAGGCGACGCCTGAATCGCGGGCGGCGCGGCCGGCGGTCGGCCGGACGCGCCGCTTCGCTTCTAGCCTGGCGACGCTCGCCGTGCGCGTGGCGGCGTGGCGGGTGCGCGCGGTATCGCTGTCGCTGGTTTTGACGCTGGCTTTGGGGATGGCGACGATTGCATCGCCGGGCTACGCGGTCATCGGATCGCGCCCGCCCGCGGGCGGCACGCCGCAGCCCGCCGGCGACGCAAGCGCGACGGAAGTTCCGCCCGCGCCCGCGCAGCCCCCGCGCGTGGACCGCTCGACCGGCACGACCGCGAGCGGCCCGGTGCGCGCGCAGCCGCCGCGCATGCCGTTTTACGTCGCGACCAAAGGCTCGACGACGATTTATTTGCTCGGCACGCTGCATGTCGGCTTCGCAAGCGACTATCCGCCCGAGCAGCCGTTTCGCAAGCCGATTCTCGCGGCGCTCGATGCATCGCCGACGCTCGCGCTGGAAATCTCCCCCGACGAACTGCTGCTGTCGCAAGACGACGTGAACCGTTACGGCATGTGCCGCAGCGAATGTCTGATCGACTATCTGCCGGATTCGATGTGGACGAAGGTCGAAGCGCGCATGCGCAACAATCCGGCCGCGCTGAAGGAGTTGCGCCATACGCGGCCGTGGCTCGCGTCGATGCTGATCGAAACCTACGACACGCTGAAGGCCGGATTCCAGAGCGAGTACGGCACCGAAGTGCAATTGCAGAACGCGTATCTGCGCGTGCGCGGGAAGATCGTCGGGCTGGAGACGTTGAACGAGCAGATATCGACGTTCACGCGGCTGACATCGGCGCAGCAGCGCGAAATGCTCGCGCAAGACCTCGTGCAAGGCTCGGCTGAGAACGTCGCCGATGTGAAGGAGCTGCACCGGCTATGGCGCATCGGCGACGCCGACGCGCTCAAAGCCTGGGACGACGCGAAGGGCAGCAAGCTCGCGCGGTCGCAGACGCTCGCCGCACAGGTCGACAACCGCGTGGTCTACGAGCGCAACCGGCGCTTCGTCGCGCGCATGGTGCAGTTGGCCGCGCCCGACAAGCCGGTGTTCGTGGCCATCGGCGCGCTGCATCTGGGCGGGCCGCGCGGCGTGCTGGAGTTGTTGAGAAAGCGGGGGTTTGCGGTCGCGCCGGGGTGAGGGCGCGACGCGTGGATTCACCCGTTCTGTCACGCAGATTCAATCGACGAGCCGCCAGGCGTCATACAAGCCATTTCATGTTTCACTCATTGTTCCGCACGCTCGCGCTGTTCGCCGTTACGCTCGCATTGCCGATCCCATCCGCCGCAAAACTCCCGCACGATCAGGAGGCGCCGCGTGTCGGCGTGCAGGCAAAGGTGGAAACGCTCTCGCAGCGCGACGCCGACGCCATAGCGCAGGCCGGGTTCGGGTTCGTGCGCTTCGGCATTTGGACGAACCTCGTCGACGATCCGGTCTACATGCGGCGTGTTGCGTCCGCGTTTCGTGCCGCCGCGCATGCACGGCTTCCGGTTCTGCTGACGATGCGCTCGACCGCTCCGCTCACCGACCCGGGCGATTCCAGCGACGCGCGTTTGATGGCCGAAGGCAGGCGCTTCGGCATGCAGGTCACAGCCATCGCAAGGCAGTACGCATCGCAACTCGTTGGCATCGAATTGTGGAACGAGCCGGACTTGGACCGATACTGGCCGACCGGCGATGTCGCCACGACGTTTCCCGTCTTCATGCAGGGCGTGTGCGGCGAGCTCGCGGCGGCGTCACGGCAAACGCGGATTTTTGGATTCGGATTTTCCCGCGCCCCGGTCGGTGCGAATGCGGCAAGCTCGCTCCTGCGATCCGCGCTGAGCGCGTCGCCGCATTGCATCGACGCCGTGTCGTATCACGCGTATGGCATGACGCCATCGCAGATTCGGGACGTCGCACGAGAGGTCCGCGAGAAGTATGCGATGCCAGCGCTCATCACCGAATGGGGTGTGCCTTCCCAAGGCTCGGCTGCCCGCAACCCGGCGGCGCAGGCGAGCGGCATCGCGAGCTTTATCGCCTCGCTTCGCGGTCTGGACGTCCCGCTCGTGTCCATCTATGAATGGAAGGACACTGCGAGCGCACGGACCGCGAGAGAGCGCAGCTTCGGCCTCGTCGATGCCACAGGCGCGGAAAAGCCGGCGCTCGATCGCATACGCGCTTATTTCGCCGCCGACTCCGGCTCGCGCGGCCGTTGAACGGCGCGGGCATCGCGGGCGCTGTCGCCCGGTGCGCTCAAGAGGACCATGCAAAAAAGCGACACGCTCGACAGGTGGCGCACATAGCTGCCGAGGTCCGGTTCGAACAGCGTCGATACCATCATGTGTCCCAAGACGATGCACGCAAGCACGCCGATGCCGGGCCAATCGCGCGCGGCGTTACGCGGCCGACGCGTCGCAGACCATGCCGCGAGCACGAATGCCTGCATCGCAATGCCTCGCGGGTCCGGGGAGAACAGCATCGGAAGATGAAGCCGCAGCGCGGCGTATGCATAGTCGATGCAGAACGATGCGAAGGAATCCGGCGGCAGCACGTTATAGAAGCTCGTGCGCGCGCCGAAAGGCGACTGGTACACGAGATAGTCGACCGCCATGTCGCGCGGATTCAGCAACGCGTGATAGACCACCGATGGCGACAGATACAACGCGAGCAAAGCCGCGCACGTCGCGACAAGACGCGCGCGCAGGCCGATTCGTCGATAAATCCAGACCGAAACGGCCGCCGCCGCGATCAGAAGATAGTAGCTGCGCACCGAAACCGCGTAAGCCGCGTAGCCGGTCAGCGCGACAGCAACGGTCAGCTTGGCGCCGCCGCGTCGCAGCGTCGAGACGATGAAAAGCGATAGCGCGACGACGAGCGTATCCTTCGACGCGACGAACAAATTGAAGAAGACGCACGGCGCGCCGAACAGCAATGCGCCCGCCAGCGAGCCCGCATGGTTCACGCGCCGGAAAACGGCCAGTATGAAAGCGATGCCGACTGCGAGCACGATCATATCGAGCAGCGTCGGGCCGAACATCGCGTAGAACTTGCCTACGGCATCGAAGGAAGAGCCGTCATAGGTGCTCGCTCCGTTCATCTGCGCCTGGATCTTGTCTGCGTCGCGGAACAGGAATTCGGGCAGGAAGGACCTGCCAGCCACGAACAAGCCCGCGTAGCCAAGCGCGGTCAAGCCAGCGAGCCAGGCAATCAGTCCGCGGCTGAGGCGCGGGCCAGCGCGCATGAAGCGGCTAAGCACGACTGAAAGCCCGTTCGGACCGGCGGCTCCGCGCCCACGCCAGCGCGGCCAGAGCGAGCGCGCTGGCGAGCAGGTGAGCGATCGCGACGAACATCGCGCCGTGGCCACGAATGAGCCACAGCGAAGCCGGAAACGCGCAAGCCGCAGCGAGGAACACGGCGATGACGATTTTTCCGCGAGCTGCGCGGGCGACGGCCGCAGCCCAGAGCAGGTCGCCGAGCGAACGGAGCAGGAACGAGACGACGAGGATGCCCAGTGTCATCGTGCCTGCGGCCGTGGCCGTCTCCTTCGCCATCCGGAAGATAAGCGGCGACGAAGCCATGACGCCGAGCGCCACCGCGCCACTCACCGCGAGCGTGCGGACGAGCAGCGGCCGGAAACTGCTCCGCCATTCGGCGATCGACGCGGTGGCAGCGCGAGCGAGCCGCGGCGCCGCGACAACCCCGACGGTCGCATAGCAGATGGTCTGCACGGCATTGGCCACCGACCACGCGAACACATAGCGGCCGACTTCGTTTGCCGGCAGAAACGCCGACGCAACGAAGCGCTCTGCGTACTGCAGCCCTGCCAGCACGACGCCGCCGACGTAGTACGGCGCGCCGGCGATCCACGTCTCGCGCAGTCGCGATACGGCGCGACGCGCCTCGCTCGCGCTCGATCCGTCGCGCGGCGCGACCTGACGAAGCTGCGACCACGCCCACACGATAACAGCCGCGTTCGCGAGCGCCCACAGCAGGAACACGGCGTCGATGCCACCCGGCATCCCGCACGCGAGTCCGCTAATTGCTACGATCGCCCATCCGCCGGTGCGGACGAACAGCATCGCCGAGCCGGCTCGCGAGCGATGCACGGAGAAGACATACGTGTTGGCTTCGAAGGCATAGTGTTCGCTCGCCGCGACGAAGAGGATCATGGCCCACGAACCGATGCGCGCCGTTTCACGCAACCATCCGTCGTCCGCCCATGCCGCCGCGAGGCACACTGCTGCCGCGCCGAGATAGAACGCGGCATAGACACCGCGCAGCGCGCGAGCCGTCGCGATGGCGGCATGGCATTGCGGCCCGCTCATGCGGCGATTGAGTTCCGCGCTGAAGCCAAGACCGAAGAGCTTCGACGCGATCACCGATGCGGCAACCGCCAGGCCGTAGTGCGCAACGGCCTCCAGTCCGAGCGTGCGTGCGATGACGATCGTCAGCCCGAACTTCGCAGCGAGCGCGAGTACGCGCAGAGAAAAACGCAGCAGCATCGTGGGTTATCCGTGCATTTCCTCGGGCTGAAGCGCGTAGCCGCCCGAGTGTTCGTGTGTCGTCGAAACACCCGCCGCGCGCCGCACCAACTGAACCAGCGATGCCCGCTGCGCGGCGATGCGCGCCAGCGCGCCTTCGGTCGCGTCCCATAACGACGGCAGCGCTTGCGGTGCGCAGACGTGCTGCATCACGGCGGCGGCGTCGAAGTCCGCCGCGTTGGAGACCCAACCCGGTATGCCCAAGTCGTCGTAGGCGCCGAAGCCCTTGCGTTCGTAGCTAAGGTGATACGCCGGCACGCCGTGCAGCAGCGTTTCGAGCGCACCGTGCAACCGCACGGAAACAACGGCGTCCGGCGTGTCATGCTCCAGCAGATGACGCAGGCTCGGCAGATCGCCGGAGATTCCCAATCGCCGGTAGTAGGCGGCGTCGTCGTTCCCGCGTCCGGTGCTCTGGACGGCGAAGCTCACGCGGCATTCGCCCTCGGCCAGTCGGATAAGCTCGCGCACCGAGCGCGCATAGCGCTCGCGCTGGGCGGCGGTCCAGCTCGGCGCATCGCGAAGCACGAGCGCCAGGTGCCTGACGCGATCTCCCCGCGACGCCGCGCGTGCCAGCACCGTCTCGCGCGCGCGGGCGAATTCGAGAACGGCCAGATCGGGCATTCGCACGACGTTCGCGTGCCCGAGCACGAAATCCCGCGAGCGGTCGTCGCGCACGCAGACGGCATCGAAACCGCGGCGAGCGCGTGCCGCATGCGGCTTGCCAATCGGGCGGACAACGCAGGCGTGCACGCCATTGCCGGCCCGATGCTTTGCGGTAGATAGACCGTGGGCTTGCCCGCTTCGCGCGCGGCCCTTGCTTGCACGAGATGGCCCAGTTCCAGCTTGAGCGCTTCTGCACCGTCGCGTGCGCGCATGTACCCGCCGCCCACCGCGACGATCATGTCCGCTCGCGAAAGCCGCTCACGCAGAATGGCGAGTGCCGATGTCTCCCGACGACACGCGGTGCGCAATGCCGCCGCAACGCGGGCAATGCCCGCATCCGCGATGACGGGCGCGCCGAGCACGTCGTCGTATTCGGGGAAGGAGGCCGGATCCGCCGCGACGACGGCAATGCGGATCTTCGTTCCGAAAGCCTCGCGCAAAAGTGCCGCCGACAGGTCGACGAGCAGGCCGTCGCCCGAATTGCGGCGGCTGTAGGCGTGCAGCAGCACGATCTGCTTGATCGATTTCATACGTTATGCCGATTGATGCATCTGCGATAGATAGCGAGGGTTTCATCGACCATGCGGTCCGCCGTGAAATGCGCGGCGCGTCGGTCGCGAGGGCGATGAGCGCGTCTGCGAATGGCGCGGGATCATCGCTATTGGGAACGACGACGCCGGTCTCGTGCGTCGTCACGAGCGCGTCGGCGCCGGCCACGCGCGTCGAGACAATCGGCACGCCGGTCGCGACGGCTTCGAGGTAGACGTAGGGAAAGCCTTCGTAGCGGCTCGGCAGTGCGATCACATCGAAGGCGCGCAATAGCCGCCGCGCCTCGGGCACTGCGCCGACGACGCGGATGGTGTCCGGCCGCTGCTGCGCATGGACGCCTGCCGCCGTCACGAAATCGCCGCTGCCGATGCAGACGAACTCCACGCGTTCGCTCGAACGCCGGCCGACTTCGCGTGCGATCGCCACGAGCCTGTCGACGCCCTTCTGGAACGCGAATCGCCCGATCAGCCCGACCACGAACGCGCCATCCGGAACGCCGAGCCGCTGCCGCGCTTCGCTGCGGGACACGGTGTCGAACGCCGGAACGCCGTTCCACACGGTCGCGATGCGCGCCGGCGGAATGCGAAGTTCGTCGCGCAGGTGCCGCGCTTCGTCGTCCGACACCGCGACGACACAATCGGTCAGCCAGCGTCCGAATAGGCTCTCGATCGCACCGAACGCGCAGCGCGCCGAACGCCCCAGCGCAGGATTGAGCGTGTACACGGCATGAGGCGTGTACACGCTCGCCCACGGGCCGCGACACGCGCGCGCGAGCACGCCTGCCTTCGAGCTATGTGAGTGGACGACGTCCGGGCGAATGCGCGCGAGCGTCCGGCGCACGTTCAGGAAGGATGCGATGTCGTGCACGCCGACATTGCGGCGCATCGGCACGCGCGTCACCGAGCGGCAGGCTGAGAGCCGCTCCGGACTCAGGCAGTGCGCGTCGAAGCGGTCTTCGTCCTGTGTTGCGATGAGATGAACGTCGACGCCGCGCGCCGCGAGACCTGCGATGAGGTCGGCAAGATGCACGGCGACACCGCCGCCCGCAGCTTCCACGACTATCGCAACGGTCAGCGGCAGCGGCGACGCCGTATCGGCGGCATCGACGTCCGGCCTTGATGAAGCGCGCGTCGTCATCACCGCCCGATCCATGAACGAAGGCGCTCGCTCAGCGTCGAGCGCTGCGCCTCGGCGGGCGAGGCATAGTTGTAGGTGGTATAGCCGTAGCTTCCATAGGCCGAGCGAGCCGAACGCGTCGGCAGGCCGTTCAGCACGACGCCGACCGGCATCGACGCCGGGCGATTGAGCCGTTTGACCGACTCTCTCAACTCGCCGATGCGCGTCACCCCGGCGCGGGCGACCAGCAGGACGATATCGGCGTGCGGCGCGAGCGACGCGGCGTCGTTGACTGCGAGCATCGGCGGCGTATCGATCAGGACGTAGTCGTACTGGCTCCGCGCCGCGCCGATGAGCATGCCGACGCGCGGCGAAAGCAGCAGCTCGGCCGGCGCCTTCGCGAGCGACCCCGCCGCGACGAAGTCGAGGCCCGACTGTCCAGTGCGATGCAGCGTCGACGCAAGCTCCGCGGTTCCGGAAACGAGTTCGGACCATCCGGCGCCTTTCGCAACGCAGAAGTATGAACGCAGCGAACTGCGACGCAGATCGCTGTCCACCACCAGCACGCGCAGGCCCATCGACGCGAGCACCGCGCCGAGATTGGCGGTGACGAACGACTTGCCGGCAGCAGGCGCGGCGCCCGTCACGACCACAACATTGCCCGTCGCCGCGCCGGGCAGCGTCATGCTGAGCGCCGTTCGCAGACTGCGCAGCGCCTCGATCGCCTGATCTTCCGGCGCGTCGCATGCGAGCAGACTCAACGTCTGGGCGTCGCCGCTCATTGCGCGCCTGTGCAACGACTTCTGCCTCGCGGACAACGGCACCGACGCGAGGACGGGCAAGTCCGTGCGATCCTCGATTTCATCGGCCGAAGCGACGCCGCCGTGCAGGAACTCGCGCGCGAACGCATACGCGATGCCCAGCACCAGGCCGCCCAACAGCGCACCGATGATGACGATCGCGCGCTTCGGCCATGCCGGTTCGTCGAGCACCGCAGGCGTATCGATCACGCGCACGCTGCCGACCTTGCCAGCCTTGACCAGTTGCAGTTGCTGCACGTTGTTCAGCGTCGCCGCGTAAAGATCAGTGTTGACCTTCACGTCGAGCATCACGCGCGCGGTCTCCTGCTCGATGTTCGGCAGTCGGCGCAACGCAGCGTCGAACCGCTCGATCTGTCCGCTCAGCACCGCGATCTGCCGGTCCATCGCGACGACTTCCGGGTGCAGCGTGGTAAAGCGCGTGACGAGTTCGGCGCGCTTCTGCTGCAACAACGCGAGCTGCGTCCTTGCTTCGGCCTGCTGCTGGACACCCGCTGCCGTCTCGACAGGCAGATCGATCACGCCGCGATCGTTGCGCAACTTCGTCAGGCGGTCCTGCGCCTCGTCCACCTTCTCGCGAAGCTGCGGCAGTTGTGCGCCGAGGAACGTGACGGATTGAGCCGCATCCGCGTATTTGCGCTCGACGTTCTGCCGCAGATACTGCTCACCGATTTCCCGCAACGTGCGGCCGGTGCGCTCGGGGTCGCGGCCGAGCAGAGTCGCGACGAGCACGCCCGACTGCTTCACCTTCTCCTGAACGTCGAGCCGCATCTGCAACTGATTCACGGTGTCGTCGAACCCGTGACGCACGAGGGTGAAGCGCGTGCCGGGCATGGCGTCGAACCGCGCGATCCGAATGACGACCGGACCATGGCGGGTCTCGCCAAGGCGCTCGACGCCGAGCTGTCCGTGCACGGGCGCCGCGAGGTCCGAACCGCGCAGCACGTAGCGGCCGCCGGCTTCGACCGTCAAGGAGAAGTGGTCGTCCTCCAGTTGTTTCGGAACGTCGAAGCGCGTCACCTCGACGCTTTGCTGTCCCCACGCGAATCCGCCCAAGCCGAAAATTCCCGGCGGTAACGCGTTTTCGGTCACGCGCGATACGAAGTCGCCGATCAGCGGAAAGCGCGCGGGCGTCGCGTCGATATACAGGCGCTGCTTGTCCACGGCGCGTGAGAGCACGAGTCGCGACGCAAGAATCTGCGCTTCGGCCGCCGCGGACGACTTGACGTCGAAGAGCGAGGAAACCTCGCCGAGCAGCGTGCCGGCGGCCGCGCCGTCGGCGCTGTCCTCCACCTGGACGACGATGTCGGCCTGGTACTTGGGCGGCCACAGAAACGCCCAGGCCGTCGCGATGGCGACGACAGCCGCCGCAATGCAAACGATGCGCCACCTGTGCATGAGCAGGGTGTCCAGTACGGCGATGACGTCGAGCGTCGAGGCCTCGGAAGGGCTGTGCCTATCGGCGTGTGACATGGCTAGGTTTATCGAGTGGGGGCGAGCCGCGACGTGCTCCGACGCGCGGTCGAAACCTCGCGGACGGCTGGCGTTGCATCAGGGAGAGATCACGCAGCGGCTGGCGCCGTGGCAAGCGGCCCGCGCAGCCTGCGTGTCCAGTGAGAGACGCCTTCCCGGATATGCTCGAGAGAGGCGTTGAAACAGGCGCGGTCCTGGCGAAACGGATCGATTACATCGCTCGCCGCGCCTGGCCGCAGCCGATACACGCGGCCACGCGCGAACGGATAGCGGGACAACAGGCTGTCGCGCTGCGCCTGCGTCATCGTCAGGACGAGTTCGCTTTCGCGCATCAGCCGAAGGTTGACCGTTCGCGCGATGTGCGCCGAGAGGTCCACGCCGCACTGACGCATCAAGTCCACGGCGAGGGAATCGGCCGGGCGTCCATCGAGGGCCGCCGTGCCCGCGGACGAAACCATCACCTCCGGACCGACGCATTGCGCAAGCAGCGCCGCCGCCATCGGACTCCTGCATATGTTTCCTTCGCAAACCACGAGAACGGAGCGGATCATTTAGCGATGATCCCGGCAGTCAGGCCGGTGTTGACCAGCGGCATCAGAAGCGTCATGACACGGTTGAAGCGCACGAGACCGTTCCCGTCGACATAGACGATGTCCTTCGGCCGAAGATCGAACTCCTGTGCGACGAGCATCGCGACCGGCGAGCGGCTGTCGAGATGGAAGACTTCCGGCGCGTCCTTTCCTGCGCGGATCACGAACATCTGCGCGGTGTCGGCGGTGCTCGAATTGATGCTGCCCGCCTGCGCAAGCGCATCGGCGAGCGACAGGCGTCCGTCGCGGCGCGGCAAGGCAACGCCCGGCTTGTTGACTTCGCCCGCCACGTACACGTTGTTTTCATCGCGCGAAGTCACGCGCAGCAGGTCGCCGGACTTCAGATACAGCTGCGACGGACTGAGGCCCTCGGCGAGCATTTCGGTAAGGTCGATGCGATATGAAGCGCCGCCGCGAACCAGCACGAGATCGCTCTGATCGCCGCTTTCGCGCAAGCCGCCTGCGCGCGCGATGGCGTCGTAGAGATTGAGTGGAACATCGGTGACGGGCAGCGCGCCGGGACTGTTCACTTCGCCATCGACATAGACTTCGCGCGCACGGAAGGACGCCATCCGCACCGTGACCTGCGGCTTGACGAGATACTTCGACAAGGCGGCCGTGAGACGCGCCTGAATCTGCTCGGTGCGCAAGCCTGCAACGGGCAGCGCGCCCGCATACGGAAAGTGCAGATTCCCGCTTTGATCGACGACGAACCCCGCCGCCGGATCGCCGGCTTTCGACGCGGCCGGGTTCTGCGCCGAGCCGAGCGCCGCCGCAAACTCCGGGTGATCCCATACGACGATCTGCAGAACGTCGCCCCGACCGACGGTGTACGCGGGCGGCGCGCCCAGAAGACGACTCACGCGCCGATTCCGGGCGCTCTTGCGCTCGGCGGTGAGGCGCTGCGCGAGTCCGAGACTGAGTTCGGTTACGGGAATGTCGGGCGTTGCGGCAGTCGCTTCGATATGCGTGCCGGTCGCGGATGCGCCGCCGGTTGCCTGACCGCTGGCCGCGTCCGGCACGACGGGCATACGCCAGCCGGGTGCGAACGAACAGGCATTGAGGAGCGCCACGAGCGCGGCGGTCATCGAGCGACGCACGAACGTCGCTCGAACGGGTTGGAACCTGTACATCATCTTTCGGTGTTGCGCGTCAGTAGGCGTTGCGGTGAATCAAACCCCGCACGGCGGTCGCGAGCACGATGCGCACATCGAGAGCGAGCGACCAGTTGCTGAGGTAATAGAGATCGAGTTCGATGCGTTGCCGCATGGCGTCGATGGAATCGGTTCCGCCGCGAAGCCCATTGATTTGCGCCCAGCCGGTGATGCCCGGCCTGATGCAATAACGATGGATGTAGCCATCGACGATGTCCTGATAGAGCGCGTCGTGCTCGATCGCATGCGGGCGCGGCCCGACGACCGACATCTCGCCGCGCAGCACGTTCAGGAACTGCGGCAGTTCGTCGAGGCTCGTGCGGCGCAGGAACGCACCGATGCGGGTAATGCGGCTATCGCCGCGCGTCGCCTGCATGACGACGCCGTCGGGCGATGCGTGAACGTGCATCGTGCGGAACTTGTAGATCTGGAACGGCTCGCCTTTCGAACCGTGGCGCCACTGCCTGAAGATCACTGGGCCCGGCGAGGACAGCTTCACGGCAACGGCAATGCCGAGCAGCAGAGGCGAAACGAAGACGAGCGCGCACGCGGCAAACGCGCGGTCGAACGCGGCCTTGATGGCCAGGGCCCGGTCCGTGAGCGGCGCGGCCATGAAATCGACCGCGAGTGCCGCCTCCGCGTCGGCGGCGCCGCTGCGAAAGCGCGCGTGCTGGCCGATGCGGGGCAGGAAGCGGATATCGAGCAGATCGTTGCGGAAGATGTCGAGGAAGCGCAACAGCGTCTCTTCGTCGGTGAGCGGCAGTGCGAGCCAGAGTTCGGCGATGCGCCGGGTTCGCACGTAAGCGACGAAAGCGTCGATATCGCGAAAGTGCTGGACGCCGCCGACAGCCGCCGGCGTGCCGTCATCCATATCGAACTGTGCGTCGATGCGATACGACGAATCGTTCTTGTCGAGAAAGCGCAGGAGGGACGCCTCGTAGTGATCGCCGCGGCCGACCACGGCGACCGGGCGCGAGCCAGCGCGCCGCACTCGCGCGGCGCGCACCGCCGCGCGGCACAGACCGACGCCCGTTCCCGTCAGCGCTGCCCAGCAGCCTAACCACGCGAGCGACGGATGGTATTCGCGATGCATCCACATGACGATGCCCGTGGCGAGCGCCTCGCAGAGTGTCCAGGCCAGCACGGGCAGACAGATGCTTCCGAGGAGTCCGGTTCGACGCGCGTGCGTGGAGTTCGGGGTCCAGGCAAACAGCACGGCAATCGCGGCAGCGGCGATGTTGCATGCTTGATCGACGGGTGCGCCGAAGAGACGGTATGCCGCGAGCGCGCTTGCCGCGGCGACGAGCGCTTCGAGCAGACGAAGCGGGACATGGCGGCCGGAAGGCAGCCCTGTCAAAAGAGAGAATCTGGGTACGCGCATGGCGGGACCGACGACGACATCTGATCCAACACGCTCTCCGGAAGAGGCGTCTTGGCTGATTCATGGACCCCGTGCTCGGCCGCAGGGCCTATTGGTTCGCACTGGCCGGGGACTCTTCTTCCAGACGTCACGACTTATACGAAGCCGGCAACGATGAGGCCGAGAGTCTGCGGTAAGCGGTCAGAAGCCGAAATCGGCTTTATCCGAAATTGGATGATGCGCAGCATCTTGCCGACGCAGTTGGCTGCGGGGCGACTGGATAACGTAAGAAGCGCGAAAAGAATAGTCAGGCGCCGCGTCGTGGTCGCGCGGCGAGACGGTCAGGATCGGGAATCAGGCGGAGGCGTCGGCGCGCCCGGGCGGGAGCGCGCGAGACAAAAGGCGCGGTGACGACGCATCGCCATTACGCGAAGAGGGAAGGCCGGTGCGCCGCAATGCGGCCATGCGCCGAACGGCTTGCGAGCGCGCGAATCGTCGGCAACGGAGCGCGCGAGGGACAGGCGGCTTACGGCCGCCCGCCGCCTTTCAAATAAACATCAACCAGTTCAACAAGAAGATATTCACGACCAGCAGCGTCAGCGCGGTCGGCACCTGCACCTTGATGACCGCGTTTTTGTCCGGCAACTCCAGAAGCGCCGCCGGCACGATGTTGAAGTTCGCGGCCATCGGCGTCATCAGCGTGCCGCAGTAGCCGGAGAACATGCCGATCGCGACCATCGTCGCGGGATTGCCGTGGAACACGCCGACGAGCACCGGCACGCCGACGCCGCCGGTCATCACCGGGAAGGCGGCGAAGCCGTTGCCCATGACCATCGTGAAAAGCGCCATGCCGATGCAATACACCGCCGCGGCGACGAGCCGATAGTCCATGTTCACGTAAGCCGTGGTCACATGCGCGACGGCCTTGCCGACGCCCGCATCTGAAAACACGAGCCCGAGCATGCCGAGCATCTGCGGCAGCACCGCCGCCCACGAAAGTGCGTCGATGAGCCGGCGCGTTTCGCGCATCGACTGGCCGACGGTATCGCGCGTCATGACGCAGGCGACCGCCAGCGCAATCACGCAGCCGACGCCGAAGCCGATGAGCGTCACGTTCTTCAACTCGATCAGCGGCTTGCCGCCGAACACGAGATGACTCGCGCCGAGCGTGAGAATCACGGTGACGACGGGAATCGTCAGCGCGGGGATGAAGAGCTTGTTGCCAAGGCGCATGGCGCTCTGGCGGCGCGTTTCCTCGGAGAGCATCTTCGGCTTCGCGCCGGTGACGCCGCCCAGGCCCGCGATCAGCGCCATCGCCACGACGAGCACGCCGACCACCGGCACGGGAATCCAGTCGCCGACCAGAAAGATCAGCGCGTAGATCAGCCAGAAGACGCCCGCCGTCAGACGCCGGGGATGCGACTTGTCCGTGAGAATCATGCCCGCGACGACCACGAGCACGATGCCGACGAGATAGAAGAGATAGTTGATCGTGAGCGTCATGCCTTTTCTCCGGCGACGTTGCGCGTGAGCGCGTCGAGTTCGCGCGTCAACTGGCGGTCCAGCAGCCACAGTCGGAAGCCGTGGATGAGAAACGCGCAGATCGCCGTCGGGATGCCCCACACCGCGACGTGCATCGGCTCGACGACGATTCCGAGCTCCTTCAGGAACGTGACCATCAGCACGATCGCGCCGAACGCCACGAAGATGTCCTCGCCGAAGAAGAGGCCGACGTTGTCGGTTGCCGCCGAATACGCGCGCAGTTTGAAGCGCACCGCGTCGGATAGCTTGCCGTAGCGCGCTTCGGTCGCGCCTTCTGCCATCGGCGCGAGCAGCGGCCGCACCATTTGCGGATGCCCGCCGAGGCCCGTCAGACCGACCGCCGCAGTCAGTTCGCGCACGAGCAGATAGACGATCAGAAGCCGCCCGGCCGTCGCCGCGCGAATGCTCGAAATCCAGATTTGCGCGCGCTCGCGCAGGCCGTGACGTTCGAGCAGGCCGATCACCGCGAGCGGCAACAGGATGATGAGCGGAATGTTGCGCGTCTTCAGAAAGCCGCTGCCGATGGCCGTGAGAATGCGCTCCACCGGAAAGTGCGCCGCAAAGCCGGTGACGATCGCGGCGGCGGCGACGATCAGCATCGGATTGAAGCGCAGCACGAAGCCCACGATGATGACGGCCACGCCGATGAGCGGCCACAAGCTGACTGGGGTTGCCATGAGATCTCCAAACGTTTTGTCGATGAAAACATCGCGCCTCGAAGCGAGCGCGTGGCTATTCACGCTACGACATGCGGCTCTCGTGGCCGCTTGTTAAAACGCCCCGGCTTTCAACGGGGCGTTCGATGCTTCATGCGACGGCGTCAGGCGGCGCGGGCGGCGCGAACGCCGATGCCCGCATCGGCAAGCGCGCCACGGATGCGCCGCGCGAAGGCGAGCGCATGCTCGCCGTCGCCGTGCAGACAGATCGTCTGCGCGTTGAGCGGCACCCAGTCGCCGGAGACGGCCTGCACGCGCTGCTCGCGAATCATGGAAAGCGTGCGGTCGAGGACGATGTCTTCGTCGTCGAGCAGCGCGCCCGGCTCCTTGCGCGGCACGAGCGAGCCGTCCGCGCGATAGCCGCGGTCCGCGAACACTTCCTCGATCGCGACGAGACCCGCGCGACGCGCGGCATCGACGAGACCGCTGTTCGCGAGACCGAAGACGAGCAGCGACGGATCGAAGTCGCGCACGGCGGCGGCGATGGCATCCGCGATTTCCGGCGTCTTCGCCGCCTGGTTGTAGAGCGCGCCGTGCGGCTTCACATGCGCGATGCGTCCGCCTTCCGCCTTCGCGATCGCGCCGAGCGCGCCGAGCTGATACAGCACGCCCGCGTAAATCTCCTCGGGCGGCAGGTCCATTTCCTTGCGGCCGAAGTTCTCCGGATCGTTGAAGCTCGGATGCGCGCCGATGGCCACGCCTTTTTCCACTGCCCAGCGCACGCAGTCGCGCATCGCGGTGGCGCCGCCCGCGTGCCAGCCGCACGCGATGTTCGCGGAACTGACGAGGTCGAGCAGGGCTTCGTCGGAGCCGCAGCCTTCGCCGAGATCGGCGTTCAGATCGATTTCCATGATTTTGTCGTTCGAAATAGTCGTTGCGTTCGTCGTTGCGTTTGTCGTCATCGTGCGATGCGGTCTTCGTGCATCGCGATGGCCGTTTCAACCTGGCTCACATACTGCCGCTCCTGCGCGAGCGCATGGCGCGCTTCCTCCACCGATGTCTCGATGAAGCGCACGCCGCCGTTCAGACGCACTTGCGCGAGCTTCCACAAATCCGCCCGGATGACCGCGCCGATCTTCGGATAACCGCCGGTCGTCTGCGCGTCGCCCATCAGGATGATCGGCTGGCCGTTCGGCGGAACCTGAATCGTGCCGGGCAAGACCGCGTGCGAGAGCAGCTCGGTCTTGTCGCTGCGCGCGAGCGGCGTGCCCGCGAGCCGAAAGCCCATGCGATTGCTGTTCGGCGTGATCGTCCATTCCTCGTTCCAGAAGTCCTGATGCGCCTTGTCGCTGAAGCTCGCGTATTCCGGGCCGCGCAACACGCGGATCGGCGCGGCCCACGCAAGCCCCGGCGCGTGGCGGCCGCGGCGCACGGGTTCGTCGACGAGGACGAACCTGCACCACGCGGGCGCCTTCACGCCGAAGGCCGGTTCTTCCGGCGAAAACGCGATGCCCTTGTGCGGCTGCGGCACGCCCACCGGCAAGCGGTCGCCGTCGCGCAACGCGCGTCCGCCGAGTCCGCCGAAGCACGCGCCGAGATCGGTGCTGCGCGAGCCGAGCATCGGCAAAACGTCGATGCCGCCCGCGATGCATACGTAGCCGCGCATGCCGCGCTTCGCCGCGCGCAGCGTCAGTTCCTGGCCCGCGCGCACGGGCAGGCTCCACCACGAATAGACGGGCGTGTCGTCGAGCGTCGCGCCGAAATCGGTGCCGGTGATGGCGATGCGCGTCGCGCGCTTGAAGCGCAGCACGGTCGGCCCGAACGTCACTTCGATGCCCGCCGCATCCGGCTTATTCCCGACGATGCGATTGCCGATTTCGAGCGACAGCGCATCGAGCGCACCGCCCGAACTGACGCCGAGGTGCCGATAACCGTGGCGGCCTAAATCCTGCACCGTCGAGAGCACGCCCGCACGAATCACGTCGATCATGCGCGCACCTCCAGCGCCGTGAAGCGCACGCGGTCGCCGGGCTGCATCAGCGTGGGCGGATTGCGCGACGGATCGAAAAGGCTGAGTTCGGTGCGGCCGAGCAACTGCCATCCGCCCGGCGACGTCGCCGGATAAATGCCCGTCTGCGCCCCGCCGATGCCGACCGACCCCGCCGGCACTTCGAGTCGCGGCTCGCGGCGGCGCGGCATGTGCAGCGCGGGATCGAGCCCGCCGAGATACGCGAAGCCCGGCTGAAAGCCGAGAAAGAACACGATGTATTCGGCTTCGGTGTGACGCTTCACCACTTCGTCGATGGAAAGCCCCGCGTGATCCGCGAGCGCCGCGAGGTCCGGGCCGTCGGCGCCGCCGTAACGCACCGGAATCTCGATCTCGGCGCCCGGCGTGTCGGCGTGACCGGCCGCGTCCCATCCCGCGTCGAGCTGCGCGGCGAGGCTTTCGTAATCGGCTTCGAGCGGATCGAAGACGATCGTCATATTGTTCATGCCCGGCACGACTTCCACGACGTGCGGCAAGAGGCGCGCGTGGTCCGCGAGCGTCCAGATGCGGCGCTGGCAGTCGATCGTGGCGGGCGGCGCGGCTTCGCAGACGAGCGCGCTATCGCCGAGCGGAAAAATTCGTGGTCTGGTCATGCGTTCGTGTCGGCCCTTCGAGCGCGGCGCGTGCGGAATCGGAATCGTCTTTCCGGTCCCGCCGCGCCGTCTCAGAATGTTACATTGTCAATAAATTATCGAGAAATTATCAATACGCGTTTGTCTGGAGTGCCGCGCAAAAGCGTTGCGCTACACTCCGACGCACTTCATACGGTCATCGCCATGTCGCGTCACTCTGCCAAGATCGTGTCGTCCGAACATCTCGTCTCCGAAACCAGCGCGGAACTCTCCGAGTTCGAATATGCGCTCATCATGGCGAGCAACGCGTTCAACCGATGGATGGTGCGCTGCATGTCCGCGGCCGGCGCGAAGGACATGACCGCGGTGGAAGTGTCGCTGCTGCACCACGTCAATCATCGCGACCGCAAGAAAAAGCTCGCGGACATCTGCTTCGTGCTCAATATCGAGGACACGCACGTCGCCACCTACGCGCTCAAGAAACTGGTTGCGCGCGGCTACGTGACGAGCGAAAAGAGCGGCAAGGAAGTGTTCTTCTCGGCGACGCCAGCGGGCCGCGAACTGTGCGGCAAATATCGCGATGTGCGCGAAAGCTGCCTCATCTCCGCGCTCACGGAAAGCGGGCTGTCCAACGAACAGATCGGCGAGGCCGCGCAACTGATGCGCAACGCATCCGGCCTCTACGACACCGCCGCGCGCGCGGCGGCTTCGCTCTGAGCGCGGCTCGATAGAAGCTCAATAGCGCGCGGATTCGGTGACGATCGCATCGAGCGGCATGTCGTGCGATTCGCGCGGCAACGCGTCGAGCCGGCCCATTTCATACGCGATGCCGATGGTCGCCGGCTTCTTCGCCGCAGGCCACGCCGCGAGCGTGCGGTCGTAATAGCCGCCGCCGTAGCCCAGCCGATAGCGGTGCGCATCGAAACCGACGCACGGCACGAGCAGCAATTCCGGCACCGTGACGCGCTCGTCCTCCGGCACGGGAATGCGGTAGCGGCCCGGCTTCATGCGCGAATCGGGACGCCACGCGTGGAAGGCCATCGGCGCATGAGGCTGCACGACGACGGGCAGCGCGGCCACGCGCGCATCGTGCGATGCGAGCCAGTCGGCGAGCACGGCGCGCGCGTCGAATTCGCCCGCCACCGGCCAGTAAAAGCCGACGCATGTGACCGCGCGTTCGTCGAGCAGCGCGCGCAGACGCTTGCCGAGCGCCGCGTTTCGCGCGGCTTGCGCGGGCGCTTCGGCCTGCGCCTCGCGGCGTGCGAGCAGCGTCGCGCGCAGCGTGCTTTTAGGTTCCGCGCAAACGTTGCGTGCTATGCTTTCAACCGATCTTTGGACCACCTCGCGCTCCAGTCAATAACGATGTCAAAACGCTTCAACCGAGTATATCTCGCGGTCGGTTACGCCCTTGCCGCCGCGACGTTGGTGGCCTGTGGAACCGCATCGGCCATCCGTCCCGACGCCGACTTTTCGCCTTCCTCCGACGACCGCATCTTCATGCAATTGCGCGAGGCGTCCCGCGCGAACGACGCCGGCCGTGCCGCCGCACTCGCCGCGCAAATTCCGGATTACCCGGCGCCGGGCTACGTCGACTATTTCACGATCAAGCCGCAACTCTTCGATTCGCAGGGCCACGCGCGCCCCGACGCGCCCGATGCGCCGGTGCTCTCGTTCCTGCAGCGCTACGACGGCCAGGCCATTGCGGACCGCATGCGCAACGATTACCTCGTCGTGCTCGGCGGCCGTCACGACTGGCGCACCTTCGAGAAGGAATATGCCCGCTTCGTCCTGAACGACGACACGCAGGTCAAGTGCTACGCGCTCGAAGCGCGCCAGTCGCGCGGGGAGAACGTCGCTGATGCGGCGCGCGCGCTGCTCGTCGATCCGAAGTGGTACGGCGACGGCTGCGTCGATCTGATCGCGGCGCTCGCGGAGTCCGGCCAGTTCACGAGCGACGACATCTGGCAGCAAATCCGCCTCGCCTACGAACAGAACTACACGACGACCGGCGCGAATATCGTCGATGCGCTCGGTCAGGAACGGCCGAAGCCGGAACTGCTCGACAACGCCGTGAACAAGCCGCCGCTCTATCTCGCGCGCGGCGTCATGCCGAACACACCCGCGCATCAGCTCACGCTGCTCGCCGTCACGCGCCTCGCCCGCAACGATCCCGCGATGGCCGCCGCGACGTTCAGCACCGTGGCGCCTAGCCTCACGGCCGCCGAGCGCGCGACCGGCTGGGGCACGATCGGTTATCAGGCGGCGTTGAAGCGCATGGCGGCGGCCGCGGACTGGTATCGGCTGTCGGCGAACGCGCAGTTGTCGAATCCGGCGTATGAGTGGCGCACGCGCAGCGCGCTCCTCGCGGGCGACTGGAACATGGTGCGCTGGTCCATCGAACAGATGCCGCCGACATTGCGCGCGCAGCCCGCGTGGGTTTACTGGCACGCGCGCGCCGTCAAGCAGGCGGGCGACGCGGCTGCGGCCAATCAGGAATTGCAGAGCATCGCGGATCAATACAACTTCTACGGCCAGCTCGCGCTCGAAGAACTCGGGCAGAAGATCACGGTGCCGCCGCGCACGACCGTCTCCGACGCCGAAATCGCGCAGATGCAGTCAGTGCCGGGCTTCGCGCTGTCGCAGCGTTTCTACGCGCTCAACATGCGGCTCGAAGGCAATCGCGAATGGAACTGGCCGCTGCGCACGATGACCGACCGGCAACTGCTCGCCGCCGCGCAGTATGCGAAGCGCATCGAACTGTTCGACCGCACCGTGAACACCGCCGACAAGACGAAGAGCGAGCACGATTTCTCGCTGCGCTATCTCTCGCCGTTCCGCGATATCGTCGAGCGCGACGCGCAGACGACCGGGCTCGACATCGAGTGGGCTTACGGGCTGATCCGCCAGGAATCGCGCTTCATCATCAATGCGCGCTCGGAGGTTGGCGCGGGCGGCCTCATGCAGCTGATGCCCGGCACAGCGCAACTCGTCGCGAAAAAAATCGGCCTGGGTTCGCTTTCGCGCGCGCAGATGAACGACATCGACACCAACATTCTGCTCGGCACGAATTACCTGTCGATGATCTACAATCAGTTCGATAATTCGCCGGTGCTCGCCACCGCTGGCTACAACGCCGGTCCGGGCAGGCCGCGCCAGTGGCGGCAGGATTTGCGCGCGCCGGTCGAGGGCGCGGTTTTTGCTGAAACCATTCCGTTCTCCGAGACGCGCGATTACGTGAAGAACGTGCTGTCGAACACCGTGTACTACGCGGCGCTGTTCGAGGGCCGTCCGCAATCGCTCAAGGCGCGGCTGGGTTATATCGCGCCGTAAGCGCATTCATACGACGCCGCGCGTTCGGGCATTCGACAACGCAAGAACGCGCGGCGGCTCGCCTATTCGTATCAGCCCCGCATTCGTCAGCCCCGTTTCCAAGAGGCGAACATGCGACATCAGAACGTAGCGCTCATCGGCGGCTCGGGATTCATCGGCAGTCATCTCGTCAACGCGCTCGTCGATCTCGGCAAAAGCGTGCGCATCGCCACGCGGCGGCGCGCGAACGCGGCGCATCTCACGCTGCTACCGGTCGATGTCGTCGAAACGGATGTTCACGATCCCGTGAAGCTCGCCGGTTTCGTCGCGGAAGCGGATGCCGTCATCAATCTCGTCGGCGTATTGCAGGGGCGGCGCGGCGATCCCTACGGTCCCGAATTCGCGCGCGCGCACGTCGAACTGCCGCGCAAGATCGTCGCCGCGTGCGAAGCGAAGGGCGTACGCCGGCTCATTCACATGAGCGCGATCGGCGCGGACGCGGACGGCCCGAGCATGTATCTGCGCTCGAAGGGCGACGGCGAAAAGCTCGTGCGCGAATCGGGCCTCGACTGGACGATCTTCCGCAGTTCGGTGGTCTTCGGTCCCGAGGACAATCTGCTCAATCAGTTCGCGTTTCTCGAGCGCCTCTTTCCGGTGATCCCGCTCGCGTGCGCCGACGCGCAATTCCAGCCCGTGTTCGTCGGCGATGTCGCGAAGGCCATCGTCAACGTGCTCGACCTCGATGCCGCCAACGGCATGACCTACGAACTCGCGGGTCCGGCCGTCTACACGCTCGCGGAACTCGTGCGTTTCGCGGGCGCGACCATCGGCAAGCATGCGCGCATCGTCAAACTGCCGGACAGCCTCGGCCGCCTCCAGGCGATGACGCTCGAAATGGCGCCCGGCGAACCGATCATGTCGCGCGACAATCTCGATTCGATGAAGACGCCGAGCATCGCGAGCGCGCCGCTCGCGCCGGAACTCGGCATCGGCGAGCCAGCGAGCATCGAGGCGATCGCGCCGCTGTATCTCACGGGCATGTCGCCGCGTTCGCGCTTCAATACTTTCCGCGCCACGGCGCACCGTTGATCTTCCGACCGTATGAAACTCGTTATCGGTGACAAGAACTCATCCTCCTGGTCGATGCGTCCCTGGGTGCTGCTCAAGCACTTCCACATTCCGTTCGAGGAAACGCTGATCCGCCTCGGCCAGCCCGACACGAAGCGAAAGATTCTCGATATCACGCCGTCCGGCAAGGTGCCGTGCCTCGTCACGGATGCGGGCGATGTCGTGTGGGAATCGCTGGCGATCATGGAAACGCTTGCCGAGCAGTATCCGCATCGCGCGCTGTGGCCGCGCGATGCCGCCGCCCGCGCGCGCGCGCGCAGCATCAGCGCGGAAATGCACGCGGGCTTTTCGGACCTTCGCCAGAACATGCCGATGGAAATCGCGACGCAGGCGCCGGGCATCGGCGCGACGCCCGCGACGCTCTCGGACATCGCGCGGATCGAGGCTATCTGGAGCGAATGTCTCGCGGCATCGGGCGGGCCGTTTCTGTTCGATGAATTCTGCATAGCGGACGCGATGTTCGCGCCCGTCGCGATGCGGTTCAACTCCTACGCGCCCGCGATCAGCGAACGCGCGCACGAGTACTGCGCGCGCGTGACCGCGTTGCCGTCCGTCGCCGCGTGGATTGCCGACGCGAAGAAGGAAGCCGCGCGATGAACATCTATGCGGTAGGCGGCGCGATCCGCGACGAATTGCTGGGCGTGCCGGTGGTGGATCGCGATTACGTGGTCGTCGGCGCGACGCCCGAGCAGATGGTCGCGCAGGGATTCAGGCCGGTCGGCAAGGACTTTCCGGTGTTTCTGCATCCGCAGACGCACGAGGAATACGCGCTCGCGCGTACCGAGCGCAAGACGGCGGCGGGCTATCACGGCTTTCAGTTCTACTATTCGCCGGACGTGACGCTCGAAGAGGACCTGGCGCGGCGCGACCTGACGATCAACGCGATGGCGCGCGAGGTGAATCCGGCGGGCGAACTCGTCGGCCCGGTGATCGATCCGTTCGACGGCCAGCGCGATTTGAAGAACAAGCTCTTCCGTCATGTGGGCGACGCGTTCATCGAAGATCCGGTGCGCATTCTCCGGCTCGCGCGATTCGCGGCGCGTTTCGCGGATTTCAGCGTCGCCGACGAGACGCAGGCGCTCATGAAGCGGATGGTCGAAGCTGGCGAAGTCGACGCGCTCGTTCCCGAGCGCGTGTGGCAGGAAGTGTCGCGCGGATTGATGGAGAAGCGGCCGTCGCGCATGTTCGAGGTGTTGCGCGGCTGCGGTGCGCTCGCGCGGATTATTCCCGAAGTGGATGCGCTGTGGGGCGTGCCGCAGCGTGCGGACTATCACCCGGAAGTGGACACCGGCGTGCATGTGATGATGGTGCTGGACTATGCGGCGTCGCAGGGCTATGCGCTGCCGGTGCGCTTCGCCGCGCTGACGCACGATCTCGGCAAGGCGACGACGCCGGAGGACGTGTTGCCGCGTCACATCGGACACGAGGGGCGCAGCGTCGATTTGCTGAAGCCTTTGTGCGAGCGCTTGCGCGTGCCGAACGAATGCCGCGATCTTGCGATGCTGGTCGCGCGGGAGCACGGCAACATTCATCGCGTGATGGACATGGGCGCGGCGGCGCTCGTGCGGCTTTTCGAACGCACCGATGCGTTGCGCAAGCCTGCGCGCTTTGCGGAAGCGCTTCAGGCCTGTGTCGCGGATGCGCGCGGGCGGCTTGGACTCGAGCAGCAGGCTTATCCGCAGGCGGAGCGTTTGCGCGAGGCGCTCGTGGCGGCGCGATCCGTCGATGCGGGGGCTGTTGCGCAGAGGTTTGCGCTTGAACCTGCTCGCATTAAGGAGGCTGTGCATGCGGCGCGGGTTGAGGCCGTACAGGTGGGGGTTTTTAGTTAGGGATTTTTAGTTCGTACTTAGTTTCGTTGGCGCTTATTTTTGTTGGTGCTGATTGTTCGTGTCGGTCTATTCGGTGCTTTGCTTCGGTGCTTAGTTTTGGTGTCGGTCTATTAGCGTTGCCCCTCCCCGGGGCGGGGGTCACTTTCTTTGCTGCTGCAAAGAAAGTAACCAAAGAAAGCAGCTTTTCAAGCCCGCAGCAGCTAGTGCCTGAGCAGCTTCCGGCAAGACGGTGGCAATCTAACTAATCAACAGCCTTGAATGAGCTTCCACGCCCGCGGAGCGCCACGTCCTGCGAGCCCCTTGGCTCGTTAACACCCAGGGTTTGCGCCGGTAAGCGCGCTTGCTCGCGTTAGCGTCTACAGCAAGCAAACTGCCGGTGTCTCAAACGCCGATGCGGTTCGCTCCAACAGGACCGAACCGCAGGCGAGAACGCGAAATGGGAGAGTGGTTTTGACGAGCCAAGGAACTCGCAGGACGTGGCGCTCAGCGGGCGCGGAAGGTCATTCAAGGCTCTCTATTAACCGAGCGCCAATGCTCTTTCCGCAAGCTGCCCACGCGCTAGTTGCTGCGGGCTTGAGAAGCTGCTTTCTTTGGTTACTTTCTTGGACCTATCCGTAATTCCGTGGGCGAGGCATATCATGAGAGGTAAAAGTCATGGATATGCCGATGAAGAAGAAACGCACCGTCGCGTCCCAGGCAGCGGCCCGCGGGCCGCTGCCTGAGTTGCCTGAAGCGCTGCTTGATGAGCTGGTGAAGGGTCCGATGACGCCCGGTGAGGTCCAGGACCTGATGCTGGCGTTCAACAAGGCGCTCATCGAACGCGCGATGGGCGCGGAAATGAGCATGCATCTGGGCTACCGGCCCGGCCAGCCCAAGCCTGCCGAGCAGACCAATGAACGCAACGGCGCCAGCGGCAAGACCGTCATCACCGAGCGCGGCGCGGTGCGGGTCGATCTGCCGCGCGACCGTGAAGGCAGCTTCGAGCCGATCCTGATTCCCAGGCACGAGCGCCGTTTCGCGGGCTTTGACGAGCGCATCATCGCCATGTACGCACGCGGCATGAGCGTGCGCGAGATTCAGGCATTTCTGGCCGAAAGCTATGGCACCGAGGTCTCACCCGATTTCATCAGTTCGGTCACCGATGAGGTGATGGCTGAAACGCTGGCCTGGCAAAGCCGTCCACTCGAGGCGATGTACCCGGTGGTGTTCTTCGACGCGCTGCGCGTGAAGATCCGTGGCGACGGCGTGGTGAGCAACAAGGCGGTGTATCTGGCGCTGGGCATTCAGGCCGACGGCCAGCGCGACGTGCTCGGCCTGTGGATCGAGCAGACCGAAGGCGCGAAGTTCTGGCTGAAGGTGTTCAATGAACTGAAGACCAGGGGCTGCCAGGACATCCTGATCGCGGTCGTCGACGGCCTGAAGGGGCTGGCCGAGGCGATCGGCACAGCGTACCCGCGCACGGCCGTGCAGACCTGCATCGTGCACCTGATCCGCAACAGCCTGGAATACGCCAGCTACAAGGACCGTAAAAGCGTCGCCGCCGCGTTGCGTCCGATCTATGGGGCGGCCAGCGAACAGGCCGCGCAGCAGGCGCTGGAGGCCTTTGCCGAAGGGCCATGGGGCGCGAAGTATCCGACCATCGTGCAGTCATGGCGACGGGCATGGGAGAACGTCACACCGTTCTTTGTGTTTCCCCCGGCGATACGCCGGGTGGTGTACACCACCAATGCCATTGAGAGTCTGAACATGCAACTGCGCAAGATCATCAGGACGCGCGGCCACTTCCCCAACGACGAGGCCGCCATCAAGCTGCTTTGGCTGGCATTGCGCAATGTGCTGGCGAAGTCGGTACGGGCGGCATTTGACTGGTCCTCCGGACCTATCCGTAATTCCGTGGGCGAGGCATATCATGAGAGGTAAAAGTCATGGATATGCCGATGAAGAAGAAACGCACCGTCGCGTCTCAGGCAGCGGCCCGCGGGCCGCTGCCTGAGTTGCCTGAAGCGCTGCTTGATGAGCTGGTGAAGGGTCCGATGACGCCCGGTGAGGTCCAGGACCTGATGCTGGCGTTCAACAAGGCGCTCATCGAACGCGCGATGGGCGCGGAAATGAGCATGCATCTGGGCTACCGGCCCGGCCAGCCCAAGCCTGCCGAGCAGACCAATGAACGCAACGGCGCCAGCGGCAAGACCGTCATCACCGAGCGCGGCGCGGTGCGGGTCGATCTGCCGCGCGACCGTGAAGGCAGCTTCGAGCCGATCCTGATTCCCAGGCACGAGCGCCGTTTCGCGGGCTTTGACGAGCGCATCATCGCCATGTACGCACGCGGCATGAGCGTGCGCGAGATTCAGGCATTTCTGGCCGAAAGCTATGGCACCGAGGTCTCACCCGATTTCATCAGTTCGGTCACCGATGAGGTGATGGCTGAAACGCTGGCCTGGCAAAGCCGTCCACTCGAGGCGATGTACCCGGTGGTGTTCTTCGACGCGCTGCGCGTGAAGATCCGTGGCGACGGCGTGGTGAGCAACAAGGCGGTGTATCTGGCGCTGGGCATTCAGGCCGACGGCCAGCGCGACGTGCTCGGCCTGTGGATCGAGCAGACCGAAGGCGCGAAGTTCTGGCTGAAGGTGTTCAATGAACTGAAGACCAGGGGCTGCCAGGACATCCTGATCGCGGTCGTCGACGGCCTGAAGGGGCTGGCCGAGGCGATCGGCACAGCGTACCCGCGCACGGCCGTGCAGACCTGCATCGTGCACCTGATCCGCAACAGCCTGGAATACGCCAGCTACAAGGACCGTAAAAGCGTCGCCGCCGCGTTGCGTCCGATCTATGGGGCGGCCAGCGAACAGGCCGCGCAGCAGGCGCTGGAGGCCTTTGCCGAAGGGCCATGGGGCGCGAAGTATCCGACCATCGTGCAGTCATGGCGACGGGCATGGGAGAACGTCACACCGTTCTTTGTGTTTCCCCCGGCGATACGCCGGGTGGTGTACACCACCAATGCCATTGAGAGTCTGAACATGCAACTGCGCAAGATCATCAGGACGCGCGGCCACTTCCCCAACGACGAGGCCGCCATCAAGCTGCTTTGGCTGGCATTGCGCAATGTGCTGGCGAAGTCGGTACGGGCGGCATTTGACTGGTCCTCCGCCATGAACCAGTTCGCTATTCTGTTTGGAGAGCGTTTTACCAACGCACGCGGGTAACTCCGCTAACCGCCTCGCCCACAAAAACGCGGATAGGTTCGGTCCTCCGCCATGAACCAGTTCGCTATTCTGTTTGGAGAGCGTTTTACCAACGCACGCGGGTAACTCCGCTAACCGCCTCGCCCACAAAAACGCGGATAGGTTCACTTTCTTTGTGTCGACCAGAGTTGGCGCTTTAGCGCCTTACTCTGGTCCCAAGCAAAGAAAGTGACCCCCGCCCCGAGGAGGGGCAGCCTAATAGACCGACACGAACAATAAGCACCCAAAAAAACCGCGCAAGCTACAACATCCGCGCAATCAAAGAAAGCAAAACCGAAAGCAAAATCGTGGACATAAAAGGAAACGAATACTCCCGTCCAAAAATCCGCAAATTAAAATCCCCGGGCAACCGCCCGATACCAAACTTCCGAAGCCAGGGCATCGACCCCGACAGCACGGCAAGTGCGATAAACGTAGTGAGTACCCAGCGGATCATGACCGCGCCCTCATAGCGTATGCGACCGATCGCCAACGGCAAAAGCATCGACGGTCCCGTCGATTCCGCGCGAAAACGCGATCACCTTGAAAAGCTCGCCCATTTCCGCTTCGGAAAGCAGCTTCTGCACGGCATTCGCAGCAGGCAGAAAGCGTTTGACGTCACTCGGATCGAAAGCGCCGAGAACATCGGTAATACCTGAATTCATCAGGAACCGCGCCTGCGACGTAAAGCCGAGCAAATCCGCGCCCGCCTCGACGCCCGCTTCCGCAATGCCGGAAAACTCGACGTGGGCGGTAATGTCCTGCAATCCCGGATAAAGAAACGGATCCGCGTGCGCGCGATGCCGGTAATGACACATCAACGTGCCCGTCGCTCGCTGCGCATGGTAAAACTCGCGGCGCGGAAAGCCATAGTCGGTAAAAAACGCCGCGCCGCGCGTAATCATCGTGCAAACCGTCTTCGTGAATCCGAGCGCCGCCTCATGCGTCTCGGTGACGTAGTCCGCCGAAAGCTCGTCCTCGATGGCGGCGTCAATCAGTTCCACGTGCGCATCCGGCTCGATTGCGCGGTCTTCGAACGCAAAGCCGTCGTTCAGCGCGACGACGCCGCGCTCATGCCACGCGCCCAGCTTGCGCACGACGAGGCGAACCGGCATCGCGTCCAGCACCTCGTTGCCGATCGCCACGCCCTCGAACGCTTCGGGCAACGCATCGAGCCACTGCACCTTGCCGGCGAGCGCGCCCGCGCGCGCGTCGATCGTCGCGCGCTGACGATCCCGCAATTCGCCCGACAACTCGACGATCTCGTAGCTGTCGATGTCCACGTTCATCTCGGCAAGCGCGGTCAAAAGACCCGCCGCGAGCTTGCCCGTGCCCGCGCCGAACTCCATCAGCCGCCGCGTGCCGCTCTGCTGCAATGCCTGAGCGACCGGGCGCGCGAGCGTCGCCGCGAAAAGCGGCGACAGTTCCGGCGCGGTGATGAAATCGCTGCCGTCCTCGGCGCGGCGGCCGAATTTCATCGCACCGCCGCTGTAGTAGCCAAGGCCGGGCGCGTAAAGCGCGAGTTCCATGTATCGGTCGAACGGCAGCCAGCCGCCCGCCGCCGCGATGCGCGCGCGGATCGTCGCGCACAGGGCTTCTGACTGCGCGAGCGCGTCGGCGCCCGGAGCAGGTAAACTATCGGTTGGTCGATTCGGATTCATCCCAGTATTGTAAATGAGCGCCTCTACGCCGCTTTCTCCCGCGAATTCGCCGTCTTTCGGCTCCATCTCGCCGCTGTCGCAGTCGCCGTCAGGCCGGCGTCCGCGCGCCGTGCTCGTGACCGGCGCGGGAAAGCGCATCGGGCGGGGCATCGCGCTCGCGTTCGCGCAGCAAGGCTGGAACGTCGGCGTGCACCACGGCCGCTCGGAACGCGAAGCGCACGAAACCGTCGCGCAAATCGAGGCGCTCGGGCGCCGCGCGGTCGCGCTCAAAGCGGATCTCGCCGTGGAAGCAGAAGTCGCGCGGCTCGTGCCCGCGTGCGTCGAAGCGTTCGGCGCGTTGCAATGCGTGGTGAACTGCGCATCCCGTTTCGACGAAGACACCGCCGCCGATTTCGGCTACGCGAAGCTCCTGCAGATGACCGCCGTGAACCTCGCCGCGCCGCTCACGCTCGCTCGCGCGCTGCACGAAGCGACGCCCGATGCCGCCGAAGCCGACGAATCCCAGCGCGCCGTCGTCATCAACGTGCTCGACCAGAAGCTCTACAACATGAACCCGGACTATCTGTCCTACACGCTCACGAAGGCCGCGCTCGACACCGCGACCGTCGCGCTCGCGCAGGCGCTCGGTCCAAAGCTGCGCGTGGTCGGCCTCGCGCCGGGACTCACGCTCATTTCCGCCGGACAAACGCCCGCGTCGTTCGAAGCGGCGCATCGCGTGACGCCGCTCAAGCGTTCATCGACGGTCGATGATGTCGCAGAGGCCGCGTGCTATCTGGCCAGCGCGAACGGCGTGACCGGCACGACGCTCGTCGTCGATGGCGGGCAGCATCTCGTGCCGAGCCCGCGCGACGTGATGTACATGATCGGCGCGCAAAAGCCTTAACCCTGGAATGACACTCATGCTTGCCGCACTTTCGCATCCCCGGCTGACCGATTGCCGGCGGCTCTTTCTGCGCAACTACGAAGTGCGCATCAATATCGGCGTGCACGACTTCGAAAAACGCGGCGAGCAGCGCGTCGTGTTCAACGTCGAACTGTTCGTGCCGCTGGCGCTCTCGACGCCCGTCGCGGACAAGCTCGCAGAGGTCGTCGACTACGACTTCATGCGCTCGACCATCGCCGAGCGCGTGAAGCGCGGCCACATTCATTTGCAGGAAACGCTGTGCGACGACGTCGCCGCGGCGCTGCTCGCGCATCCGAACGTGCGCGCGGTGGCCGTATCGACGGAAAAGCCCGACGTCTATCCCGACTGCGACGCGGTGGGCGTCGAAGTCTTTCGCATCAAAGAGGAACGAGCATGAACGCGCGCGAAGCCATCGATCACGCAGGCGAGGAAGCACGCGAGGAAGCACACGAAGAGAAGCCCGCGCGCGAGGCGCTCACGCGGCGCCAGCAGAAGGAAGCCTACGAGAACAACAAGCTCTTCAAGCGGATCGCGCGGCAGGTCGGCCAGGCCATCGGCGACTTCAACATGATCGAGGAAGGCGACAAGGTGATGGTCTGCCTCTCGGGCGGCAAGGACAGCTACGCGATGCTCGACGTGCTGATGCGCCTTCGCGAGCGCGCACCGATTCACTTCGACATCGTCGCTGTCAATCTGGATCAGAAGCAACCGGGCTTTCCCGAGGACGTGCTGCCCGACTATCTGACGAAGCTCGATATTCCGTTCCACATCGAGAATCAGGATACGTACAGCATCGTCAAGCGACTGGTTCCGGAAGGCAAGACAACGTGCTCGCTGTGCTCGCGGCTGCGTCGCGGCATTCTGTATCGCGTGGCCGGCGAGCTCGGCGCGACGAAGATCGCGCTCGGGCATCATCGCGACGACATTCTCCAGACGCTGCTGCTCAATATGTTCTACGGCGGCAAGCTGAAGGGCATGCCGCCCAAGCTGCAATCGGACGACGGCCGGAATGTCGTGATCCGCCCGCTTGCCTACGTGAAGGAAACGGACCTCGAAAAGTACGCCGAACTGCGCGAATTTCCGATCATTCCGTGCAACCTGTGCGGCAGCCAGCCGAATCTGAAGCGCGCCGAAATGAAGGCGCTGATTCGCGAATGGGACAAGCGTTTCCCCGGCCGCATCGAGAACATGTTCAACGCGCTGTCGAACGTCGTGCCCTCGCATCTGATGGACCGGCAACTTTTTCCGTTCACGAGCCTGCGCGCAACCGGCGAGGCGGACGCGCAGGGCGACATCGCGTTCGACGAAGAACCGTGCGCAAGCGAACCGTCAGCACCGGCGAACGCCATTTCAATTGTTCAGTTCGACGACCTGTAAAAGCTCGCGGCTCACGCCCGAAAACGCGGTTTTTCGGGGCATTTCAGTAAAAATGTGCGTGCTATATTGGCGCGATTTTCGAACTTCAAGACTAGATCGATGAACATCGTGATTCTGGCTGCCGGCATGGGCAAGCGCATGCGCTCCGCCTTGCCGAAAGTGCTTCATCCACTCGCGGGCCGGCCGCTTCTCGCGCATGTCATCGACACCGCGCGCACGCTGTCGCCTACGCGCCTCGTGGTCGTCATCGGGCATGGCGCGGAGAAAGTGCGCGAAGCCGTCGGCGCGCCGGACGTGCAATTCGCCGTGCAGGACCAGCAGCTCGGCACCGGCCACGCCGTCCAGCAGGCGCTGCCGCTTCTGGACCCGTCCGTGCCGACGCTCGTGCTCTACGGCGACGTGCCGCTCACGCGCGCAAGCACGTTGCAGCGCCTGCTCGATGCCGCCGGCGGCGAACGCTACGGCGTGCTGACCGTCACGGTGGACAACCCGGTGGGCTACGGCCGCATCGTGCGCGATGCGAGCGGCGCGGTGCAAAGGATCGTCGAGCAGAAGGACGCGAACGACGAAGAGAAGCGCATCACGGAAATCAACACGGGCATCGTCGTATCGCCGACGCGCACGCTCGAAGCGTGGCTCGGCTCGCTGAAGAACGACAACGCGCAAGGCGAGTTCTATCTGACCGATGTGGTCGAGCGCGCGATCGAGGCGGGCGTCGAAGTCGTCACCGCGCAGCCGGACGCCGAATGGGAAACGCTCGGCGTGAACAGCAAGGTGCAGCTCGCGGAACTGGAGCGCATCCATCAGCGCAACGTCGCGCACGCGCTGCTGGAGGCGGGCGTGACGCTCGCCGATCCCGCGCGCATCGACGTGCGCGGCACGCTCGAGTGCGGCGCGGATGTGTCGATCGACGTGAACTGCGTGTTCGAAGGCCGCGTGACGCTCGCGGACAACGTGAGCATCGGGCCGAACTGCGTGATCCGCGACGCGGTCATCGGTGCCGGCACGCGCGTCGATGCGTACACGCATATCGAAGGCGGCACGGCGGGCGCGAACGTCGTGCTCGGGCCGTATGCGCGCCTGCGTCCGGGCGCGGTGCTCGCCGACGAAGTGCATGTGGGCAACTTCGTCGAAGTGAAGAACGCGGCGATGGGCCGCGGCTCGAAGGCGAACCACCTGAGCTATATCGGCGATTCGGATGTCGGCGCGCGCGTGAACGTGGGCGCGGGCACGATCACCTGCAATTACGACGGCGCGAACAAGCATCGCACGGTCATCGGCGACGACGTGTTCATCGGCTCGGACACGCAACTCGTCGCGCCGGTGCGCGTCGGGCGCGGCGTGACCATCGCGGCGGGCACGACCGTCTGGAAGGATGTCGGCGACGGCGAGCTCGTGCTGAACGAGAAGCGTCAGGTGAGCAGGACCGACTACGTTCGTCCGGTCAAGAAGAAACGTTGAAAGCGCGCGGGCCGGGCCGGTGAAGGTCCGGCCCTTTTCGATTGTGCGTTCGAGTTAAGACATCAAAGGGAAAACGCCATGTGCGGAATTGTCGGCGCGGTTGCGCAACGTAACATCGTCTCGGTGCTCGTCGAAGGATTGCGGCGGCTCGAATATCGCGGCTACGACTCGTGCGGCGTCGCCGTGCTTAGCAATGGCGAGCCGCGCCGCGCGCGCAGCGTCGCGCGCGTGTCCGATCTCGACGCGCAAGTGAAGGACACCGGCCTCGGCGGCATGACGGGCATCGCGCACACGCGCTGGGCGACGCATGGCGCGCCCGTCACCAGCAACGCGCATCCGATCTTTTCGCGCGATACGGTGGCGCTCGTGCACAACGGCATCATCGAGAATTACGAGTCGCTGCGCACGATGCTGCGCGACAAGGGTTACGAGTTCGTGTCGCAGACGGATACGGAAGTCATCGCGCATCTGATTCACAGCATGTATCGCGGCGACCTGTTCCAGACCGTGCGCGATGCCGTGAAGCTGCTGCACGGCGCGTATGCGATCGCGGTGATCCACAAGGACCAGCCGCATACGGTGGTGGGCGCGCGTCAGGGCTCGCCGCTGGTGGTGGGCATCGGCGAGGGCGAGAACTTTCTGGCCTCCGATGCGCTCGCGTTGGCGGGCAGCACGGATCGCTTCGCGTTCCTCGAAGAAGGCGATGTCGTCGAGATCGCGCTCGATGGCGTGAAGATCGTCGATCGCGACGGCCTGCCCGCGCAACGCGAAGTGCGCGTAGTGACGGCTTATGGCGGCGCGGTCGAGCTCGGGCCGTATCGCCATTTCATGCAGAAGGAAATCTTCGAGCAGCCGCGTGCGATCACCGACACGATCCCGCAAGCCGACAGTTTCGACGCGAGCCTCTTCGGGGAAGGCGCGAAAGAGGCGTTCGCGGGCATTGACAGCCTGCTGATTCTGGCTTGCGGCACGAGCTATTACTCGGGGCTGACGGCGAAGTACTGGCTCGAATCCATCGCGAAGATTCCGACGCAGGTCGAGATCGCGAGCGAGTACCGGTACCGCGAGTCGGTGCCGAATCCGAAGGCGCTCGTCGTCGTCATATCGCAATCGGGCGAAACCGCCGACACGCTCGCCGCGCTCAAGCACGCGCAGTCGCTCGGCCACACGCACACGCTCGCGGTCTGCAACGTCGCGACGAGTGCGATGGTGCGTCAGACCGAGCTGGCCTTTCTCACTCACGCGGGCACGGAAATCGGCGTGGCGTCGACGAAGGCGTTCACGACGCAGCTCGTCGGCCTGTTCGTGCTGGCAGTGACGCTCGCGAAGATGCGCGGTCACGTCGATGCGAAGCAGGAAGCGGCGTATGTCGGGCAGTTGCGTCATTTGCCGGCGGGACTGAACGCGGTGCTGGCGCTGGAGCCGCAGATCATCGCGTGGTCGGAGGAGTTCGCGCGCAAGGAAAACGCGCTCTTCCTCGGGCGCGGGCTGCATTATCCGATCGCGCTCGAAGGCGCGCTCAAGCTCAAGGAAATTTCGTATATCCACGCGGAGGCGTATCCGGCGGGCGAACTGAAGCACGGGCCGCTCGCGCTCGTGACCGAGGCGATGCCGGTCGTGACGGTCGCGCCGAACGACGCGCTGCTCGAAAAGCTCAAGTCGAACATGCAGGAAGTGCGGGCGCGCGGCGGCGAGCTGTACGTGTTCGCGGATGCGGATACGCGCATCGTCAGCGAGGACGGGATTCATGTCATCCGCATGCCGGAACACTATGGCGCGTTGTCGCCGATCCTGCATGTGGTGCCGCTGCAATTGCTGGCGTATCACACGGCTTGCGCGCGGGGGACGGATGTCGACAAGCCGCGCAATCTGGCGAAGTCGGTGACGGTGGAGTGAGGGTAGCGTCGGCGTTTTTGCCAACACCTTCCCTGAAAGCGCCTCTTCGGAGGCGCTTTTTCTTTGTCCTCTTGATCGACGCCCAAGCCAGCCTCTGTGGACAACCCTGTGCCCACTGCACCGCTCAACCTGTTGGCCTTTTCTGCATAACTCGCCGATGTCGAGTAAACGCGGAAAGTTGTCCTCGCTTGCCGCCGCAAATCGTCGAACAATACCGAAGTTGTTTACGTCGCAAGTCGTTGACCCATAACGCCAGAATCGGGTTATCCACCGAAACGCGGGGCGCTTGTTAACTACTACCACGTATACATACGCGTTTCCTTTGTTTACTTAAGCAAGCGGCCGCAGTGCTCAAAACATCACCCGCATTCAGCCAGCCGCTCGCGGCTATTGCTCGAATGCATTCGCATGGCAGCACGCGCGTCGTCGGCATACTGACGGACGATCGCCTGATAGATCGCGTTATGGTCGTTCAGCACGTTACGCAGCCGTTCGACCTGATCCGTCTAGGCAATCTCGGCCCGACGCAAGCGCGGGCGCGGACCCACGGCGCGTCCATGTGGCTGAGCACATCGTAGAAATAGCGATTGCCGCTCGCCCGCGCGATCTGCAAATGAAACTCGACGTCGTGTTGCAGCACATCGGTGCTGCCGTTCGCGACCTGTTCCTCGAAGCGCTTGAGCGCGCCTGCAATCTGCTTGAGATGCTGCTCGGTTCGGCGTCCAGCGGCGAGCGCGGCGGCAGCGCCTTCGAGATCGATGCGAAATTCGATGACCGCCACGACGTCGAGCAGATCCGACAAGTCCGCGCCCCGCAGACGCACCGCCTCGCGGTCGGCGGGCGCGCGTACGAACGTGCCGACGCCGTGACGCCTTTCGACGATATTTGCCGCCTGCGATCGCGACACCGCCGCGCGCACCACCGAGCGGCTCACCGCGAATTGCTTCATCAGCGCGACTTCGGTCGGGATACTGTCGCCGGGGCGCAGCGCGCCGCGCTCATGTCCTCATCAGGGTTGAGACGACTTTATCGGTGAGACTGGCCGTCTCGATAATGCTTGCTGCGTCGTCGGACATGCGGGAGCGCGCGGCAGTCCGCCGACAGCGATGAAAGGGCGGATGGTCCGGCGACACTGAGTCGGCACACCGCGTATCCGTCAATTCAAGCGGCGCACGCACGAAATAAGATGTCGTACAACACTGCGTAAGGATCACTTCTAAGAGCGACGCCCGGAACAGGCCAGTGCGGGTAAACGCTCCTGTCGTCATCCACGATTTGCCAGTATCTTGTGTTAAGACATCCTATGACTTAATCCGAAAGCACGAGCGGCCACCACAAGGAGGCATCATGCCGTCAACGACACCGTATCAACCGTTGCCAAACGCATTCCGGACCTCGCTGCGCGCGCGGGAGAGGCTGATCGGCTGCTGGATGTCGCTCGCGAGTCCGATCGCGACCGAGATGATCGGCGTCGTCGGATTCGACTGGATGCTGCTCGACGCCGAGCACGCGCCCAACGACGCGCTCACGCTCATCCCGCAACTCATGGCGCTCAAGGACAGCGTGAGCGCGCCGGTCGTGCGGCCGCCCGCGAACGACGCCGTCGCGATCAAGAAGCTGCTGGACTCCGGTTTCGTCAACTTTCTGATTCCGTTCGTCGATACCGCCGCCGATGCAGAGCGTGCCGTCGCGGCGACGCGCTATCCGCCGCAGGGCATTCGCGGCGTGTCGGTCGGGCATCGCGGGAACCGTTACGGCACCGTGGCGGACTACTTCAAAGTGGCAAACGACAACATCAGCGTCGCGGTGCAGATCGAGAGCCGCGCGGCCGTCGATGCCATCGACGAAATCGCCGCGGTCGAAGGCGTCGATGCGCTCTTCGTCGGTCCGTCCGATCTTGCCGCCAACTATGGTCAACTCGGCAACGCGAACCATCCGGACGTGCAGGCGGCCATCGCGCATATCTTCGAGCGCGCGCACGCGGCAGGCAAGGCGACGGGCATTCTCGCGCCCGTCCAGCAGGACGCGGAGCGCTATCTCGCAATGGGCTGTACGCTCGTCGCCGTATGCGCGGATCTCGGCTTGCTCAGGAACGCGGCGCAGGCCGTGAAGCAACACTTCATCGCCCGGTAACGACGAGCCGCGCTCGCCTTCCGGCAAGGAACACAAGGAGCAGACATATGACGACAAAAGCAGGCTTTATCGGACTCGGCATCATGGGACATCCCATGGCGGCGAATCTCGTCAAGAACGGCGTCGAGCTGGCCGCGTTCACACGCAGCGGCGTGCCGGCCGAACTGACGCAAGCGGGCGCCACCGCCTGCAACAGCCCGGCGGAAGTCGCGCAGAAGGCCGACATCGTCTTCCTGATGGTGCCGGACACGCCCGACGTCGAGCGCGTCCTGTTCGGCGAGAACGGCGTCGCGAACGGGCTGCGCGCGGGACAGATCGTCGTCGACATGAGTTCGATCTCGCCCATCGCGACGCGCGAGTTCGCCTCGAAAGTGCGCGAGCGCGGCGCGGACTATCTCGACGCGCCGGTATCCGGCGGCGAGGTCGGCGCGAAGGCGGCATCGCTGACGATCATGGTCGGCGGCGCGCAGGCCACCTTCGACAAAGTGAAGCCGCTCTTCGAGATGATGGGCAAGAACATCTCCCTGATCGGCGATGTCGGCGCGGGCCAGGTCTGCAAGGTCGCGAATCAGGTCATCGTCGCGGCGACGATCGAGGCGGTCGGCGAGGCGCTGCTGCTCGCATCGAAGGCAGGCGTCGATGCGGAAAAAGTCCGCACGGCGCTGATGGGCGGCTTCGCGTCGTCGCGCATTCTGGAAGTCCACGGCGAGCGCATGACCAAGCGCACGTTCAATCCGGGCTTTCGCATCGAGCTGCACCAGAAGGACCTGAATCTGGCGCTTTCGACGGCGCAATCGCTCGGCGTCGCGCTGCCGAACACGGCGACTTGTCAGGCGCTCTTCAACGCGTGCACCGCGCACGGCGGCCAAGCGTGGGATCACTCGGGCATGGTCCGGGCGCTGGAGATTCTGGCCAATCACGAGATCGGGCAGGACGCGAAGTCATAGCGCGCTCGGGGCGTCATTCGCGCATCGGCATCGAGCCGGCGAAAGCCGGCTTTTTCGTTTCCTGATCGTCGCGCAAATGTGCAACGACTGGGGCGTCACCTGGGGCTCGCATTCGAACAAATCACTTCGACGCGTCGCTCGCCATGTTCGCGCACGTCGCCGCCGCCGCGCCAGGCAAGATCACCGCGATCGACACGCACTGGATCTGGCAGGACGGTCAGCGCCTGACGCGCGATCCGCTGGAAATCGTCGGCGCCGGGTCTGGGCGTCGAACTGGACATGACGAAATCGAGAAGGCGCACGCGCTGTATCGGCAGCATGGGCTCGACGACGGCATCGCCATGCAATCTCTGATTCCGAACTGGACGTTCGACAACAACGAGACCATGTCTCGTGCGCTAAACGTCAGGCCGGCTCGTCGAGCCGCTTGATGAGCGCCATCGCGGCGGCGGGGTTCGCGGCCTTGTAGCCGCTGATGACGTACAGATACACGTCGCGCGCCGCTGACTTCTCGGCCGGCCCGCCGACCGTCGGCAAGTCGTCCGGCGCACCGCCCGCCGCCCATTCCTGCGCGCGCGCCGACCAGCGGTCGAGCGCGGCCTTCGGGTAGCCGGTCTTCTGCTTTTCGGTCGTGCCCATGATGCGCGCATAGACGAAGGGCGCGGTCACGTCCGCGATCTGCGGATACTTCGAATCGCCCGCCACGACCACCGCGACGCCGTACTTGCGCACGAGCGCGACGAACGCCGCATCGACGAAACTCTCGTGCCGCACTTCGACGACGTGACGAATCGCGCGGCCTTCCACCGTCGCGGGCAGGAGCTTCAGGAAGCTCTCGAAGTCTTCGGGATCGAAATGCTTGGTCGGTGCGAACTGCCAGTTGATCGGCCCGAGCTTGTCCTTCAGTTCGAGCACGCCGCTCTCGAAAAAGCGCTCGATGGAATCGCCCGCTTCGGCGAGCACCCTCCGATTGGTCGCGTATCGCGGCGCCTTCAGCGAGAACACGAAGTCCTCGGGCGTTTCGTCGTGCCACTTCGCGAAGGTTTCCGGCTTCTGCGTGCGATAGAACGTGCCGTTGACTTCGATGCTCGTTACCGCGCGGCTGGCGAATTCGAGTTCACGCTTGTGCGCGAGGCCTTCCGGATAGAACGTGCCGCGCCACGGCTCGAAGTCCCATCCGCCGATTCCGACACGAATGCGTGCCGCGCTGCCAGTCTTTTTGGTCGCCATGGGGCATCTCCGGTCTCACGCGGTCGCTGTGTGCCACGAGTGTAGCGAACCCGGCACGAACGTGCGCCGCACTGTTCTTCGCCCGATTATTTGCGTCCGACGAGATAGCTCACGCCTTGCGGCCCGAATTGCTCGGAGTGCTCGACATTGGCCGGCAGATGAAAGATGTCCCCCGCGCGATACTGGCGCGCTTCGTCGCCGACGCGAATCGTCAAATCGCCTTCGACGATCAGCGCCTTCGCTTCGAACGGATGCGCGTGCACATCGAGCGCTTCGTTCGGCGCGCGCGTGACGGTCACGACCTGGTTGAAGCCTTCGCGCGAGAGCGCGGCGAGAAAGTCGTCGCGATGCATGTAGCGGGTTCTAGAGAAGATGGAGGGCGCGCCCGGCCTCGGACGGGCGCGCCACGGCAAAGCGCGTTCAGTTGCCGAAGAAGATATCGCACTGCGGCCCGCGCACGCAGGGCTTCGAGATGGGATTGCTGCGCGTGGTCATCGGGCCGGCGTCGCTGCGGGACGACGGCATGCCGCCATACGACGTGTCGCCCGACTGTCCCTGCGCGTTGGCGTCCTGCATCCCGCCGGATTGCGTCCACGTATCGGGCGTGGCTTGTCCTGGCACCTGCGCGGTTCGATAGTAAGTCTGCTGCGCCGACGCGATGCCGGCAGCGGCGAATAACGAGGCGGCGAGCGCCGTCATGACGAGACGTGATTTCATGTCGACTCCTTGATGGCGATGCGCTCGCGTGAAGATCGCGCACCGGTTTTCCTTTCCACTTTCGTGCCGTGTCCGCACGGCTCGGTGCGGACGTTCGTGCATGACGCGCCCGCCTCGAATCGATGCGATGTGGTGGCTGGGAGCAGCGGCCGTGCCACGGGCATTTCCGTTATAGGCCGCGCTTTCGCCTATTGACAGGACAATCGACAGCTCAATGGACAAGACAGCGCTCATGCGCCGCCATCCGGCCGGCAAGATGACGCGAGCCGGGCGCGACCGCCATCGCAGCGCGCGTTCGGCTCTAGAATGCGAGGCATCGACGAAACCTGGAAGCGAGCGAACCTGAGGAGACGCCCATGACCGTCACGATCTACCACAACCCGAAGTGCGGCACCTCGCGCAACACGCTCGCGCTGATCCGCAATGCGGGCATCGAGCCGAACGTCGTCGAATATCTGACGTCGCCGCCGAGCCGCGAGACGCTCATGGCGCTGATCGCGCGCGCAGGGATTTCGGTGCGCGACGCGCTGCGCGAGAAGGGCACGCCCTACGGGGACTCGGCTTGAGCGATCCCGCGCTCACCGACGATCAGCTCATCGACGCGATGCTCGCGCATCCGATCCTCATCAACCGTCCGTTCGTCGATACGCCGAAGGGCGCGCGTCTGCGCCGTCCGTCCGAACTCGTGATCGACATGCTGCCGTCGCCGCAGAAGGGGCCGTTCACGAAGGAAGACGGCGAAGTCGTGATCGACGCGCAAGGCCGGCGCGTGCGCTGACGCACATGTCTGCTGCGTGCCGTTACCTTGCGTTACCTTTCTGGCAGTGCTGTTGCACCTGTGTCGCGAATCGCCTTCTAGACTGCACCTGACTCACACGGCACTCGGTGCAAGGAGAAAGCGAAAAATGAAGAAAAAACTTCTTGGTACGGCCATCGGGCTTGCGGGAATGGCGGCGCTCGCGGTGTCGGCATCGGCGTTCGCCCATGTCGATGTGGCGGTCGGGCTCGGCGTTCCGGCTTATTACGGCCCCGCGCAGCCGGTCTATGTGCAGCCGGCGGTTCCCGTCGCGTATGGATACGGCTACGGCGAGCGCGACGAACGCTGGCGCGAGCACGAATGGCGCGAGCGTCGCGAATGGCGGGAACGCCAATGGCGGCACGAGATGCATCGCGAGGAACGCTGGCACGATCATCACGGCTGGTAACGGAGCAACGGGCACACTCGGATGACGACGCGGCGGACCGTTCGGTCCGCCGCGTTTTTTCATCGCCTCTCAAGATGTGCGCGCTCGCGCCGTCATTGCATGGATCGTGTCGCGGCGTGCCAGCGCCTCACGCACTCCAACTCATCATCTGCGATGTTCAGTCCCGTCAGCATTCTCGTCGTCACCGCGTTGTCGAGCGTTCTCTCGATACTCGTGCTGGTCTCGCTGGCGTCGCACGCCATCGACGGCGTGTCGCGCTGGATCTGGGCGAACGTGCTGGCGATCGCATCGCTCCTGCTGTTCGCCGCGCAGAACGTCGCTCCCGCGTGGCTCGGCGTGGTGGCCGCCAATCAGCTGCTCGCGGCGACCATCCTGCTCTTCTACGAAGGCTGCAACGATTTCTTCGGCGTGCGCGTCGATGCGAAAGCGCGCGCGACCGGCTGGATCGCGTGGGCGGGCGTGCTCGCGGGCATCGTCTACTACACGTATGGCGCGCCGGACGTGCATATGCGCGTGGTGGTCGTCTCGGCGTTTCATGCGGCATGCGATCTCGCGATCACCGGACGCATCCTGATGTCGCGCCCGCCCGAGCGACCGCGCTACAACTATCTGTTCGTCGCGGGGACGTCGGCGCTCGGCGCCATCGGTCATACGGTGCGCGGTGCGATCTACGCCGTGAAGCCGCCCGGCGAGACCGCGCTCCTTCAGCCCGGCCCGATGCAAATCACGTTTCTCGCGCTCGGCATTCTCGTGCTGCCGTCGCTGTGCATCGGGCTCGTCATCATGGCGCACGACCGCCTCGCGATGCGCCTCGAGCGCCTCGCGCGCTTCGACGATCTCACCGGCGCGCTGTCGCGCAAGGCGCTGCTCGCGGCCGCCACCGCGCGGCTCGCGCGCGGCGCGGAGGATGACCGGCGCGAGTTCGTCGCGGTCATCGATCTGGATCACTTCAAGAGCGTGAACGACCGTTACGGACACGCCGGCGGTGACGACGTGCTGCGCCACTTCGCGTCGATCGTGAGCGCGCGCATTCGTGACGACGATGCATTCGGGCGCATCGGCGGCGAGGAATTCTGTCTCTTCTGCAGCGCGGCGCGCCTCGCCGATGTGACCGCGCTCGTCGAACGGCTGCGCGTCACCGTCGAAGCGACGCCGTGCGGCGTGCCGGGCGGCGCGCTGCATTACACGTTCAGCGCGGGCATCGCGCAATGGGACGGACGCGAGCCGCTCGCCTCGCTGATGGCGCGCGCCGACGGCCTGCTCTACGAGGCGAAGGTCGCCGGGCGTAATCGCGTAAAGGCGCTCGCCGAAGATATGGCCGCGTGAAGCGCCGAGCGAATATTGGCGCGCTAAGGTAGGCGGCTCCTCACTCCCGACGAGACCCATGAGCCATCAACCCAAGTTCTCTATGATCGACGCCGCGCCGACGCCCGTCGGCCCGTTCTCGCACGCGGCGGAAGCCGACGGCTGGGTGTTCCTCACCGGCCAGATGCCGACGCATCCCGAAGACGACGCGGCGCCGCTGCCCGAAGGCATCGCCGCGCAGACGCGCCGCGTCATGGATAACCTGATTCTCGTGCTGACGGGACTCGGCCTCACGCTCGACAACGTGGTGAGCGTGCGCATCTTCCTCACCGAGTTCAAGCGCGATTACGACGCGATGAACGCTGTCTACCGCTCGTACTTCGCGCCGAAGCCGCTGCCGGCGCGCACCTGCATCGGCGTGACGGGACTCGCGCGCGATGCGCTCGTGGAGATCGACTTCGTCGCGAAGAGACCGTGATTCACTTGCGTGCGCGGGACGCATCCACCCAGCGGAACGTGAGATTGATGCGCTCGCCGCGCGCGCCCGGTTCCTTCGGCACGCGATGCACCCATTCGAGCTGCGTGCGTCCGCGCATCACGAGCAGGCTGCCGTGCGTGAGCGAAAGCGCGTGAGAGGCGTGCGTGCGGGCGTGGCGGAATTCGAAGCTGCGCGTGGCGCCGAGGCTCACCGATGCGATCACCGGCTCGGGGCCGAGTTCGCGCTCCTTGTCGGCGTGCCAGCCCATGCTGTCCGCGCCGCTTCGATAACGGTTGATGAGCACGCTGTTGAACCGCGCGCCGCATGTGTCGCACGCGGCATCGCGCAAAAGCGCGACAGCGGGCGTCCACGGCTGCGGCACATTGCGGATGCCCGAATAGACGTAGACGGCCTCCGGCTCGCCCTGCCACGCGGTCAGGCGCGGCAGCGGCACGCGGCCGCCCGGCGTGTTCATCGAGTCCTGCTGCCAGCGCACTTCGTCGATGAGCGCGGCCATCAGGTCGGAGCCCGCGTCCGCGCCGATCCAGTCCGGATGCCACGCGATATCGGGCTTGGGGATGTCGTCGAAGAGATCGAACATGGCAAGGCGACGATGCGGCCGAAAGATTCACGATAGCAGAGCCGTCGCGCGTCCGCGTTGCGCCTTCATCCGACTGCCCGCAATGCCTGTGCTACAGTCGGCGAGCCAATCATGCAAAGAGCGGAGCCACGCATGAGCCTCACCGCCGAAACGAATAAAGGCACGGCCTGCCGCCGCATCCTGCTCGTCGACGACAGCGCCGACGCCGCCTTCGCCATGTCCATGCTGCTCGAAGCGCTCGGTCACGAAGTGCGCACCGAATACGACGGAACATGCGCGCTCGATTCCATCGACGATTTCCGGCCCGATGTCGTGCTGCTCGACATCGGCTTGCCGGGAATGAGCGGCCTGGATGTGGCGCGCGAGATGCGCAAGCGCGATGCGACCCGCGACGCGCTGCTGCTCGCGCTCACCGGCTACGGCAGCGCGGCGGATCGTCAGAGCGCGCTCGACGCGGGCTTCGATCATCACCTCACGAAGCCGGTTTCCATCGGCGCGCTCGAAGCGCTGCTCACGCGCGCGTAAGCCGCGCTATTCGATGCGCAGCCGCGCCATGTACGGCAGGTGATCCGAAAGCCACGCGGTGTCCTGCGTCGGCACGATCCATTCAACGGCTTTGAGACCGCGCACGAACATCTTGTCGAGCGCGAGGGCCGGCGAGAATGCCGGGAACGTGCGGCCGGATTCGCCGAGCATCGTTGCGACTTCGTTCATGCCGAGTTCGCCGAAGAGCGGCACCGAGTCGTTGCGCCAGTCATTGAAGTCGCCCGCCAGCACGAGCGGTCCTTCCGGCGCTTCCTTCGCGATCCAGTGCGCAATCCAGTTCATCTGACGCAGACGCGCCGAACGCGTGAGCGCGAGGTGCGCGCATAGAAGCGTGATCGCGTGGCCGGCGAACGTCGCGCGCGCGACCAGCAGCCCGCGCTTCTCGAAACGATGCGCGGAAATGTCCCATCGTCCGGAAAGATCCAGCGGATGCGGCGACAGAATCGCGTTGCCGTGCCGCCACGACGGCTTGAACACGTTCGGCCCGAGCGCGATCTGCAATTCGAGCGCGGTCGCGATTTCGGTTGCCTGACAGTGCCAGACATCGTCGAGCGGAGCGGAGAGCGGCTTGCCGAAGCCGCTTGCGAGCACCGGCTGCGGCAGGCGGCGCGCCATGGCTTCCTGCAAAAAGTAGACGTCCGCGTTGGTGGTTTGCACCCACCGCTGCATCGCGTTCCAGGCGCGCAGGCCGAGCGGCGAGCGGCCCTTGTGCAGGTTCCAGCTCACCGCCGTGAAATCCGGCGTGACCGCTCTCGCGGACGGTGCTGGCGGAAGATGTTCTGGGTTTCGCATGCGTTCGTTCTGTTGTGCGTGGCGGCGCGACGGTCACTGCGCCGGCGCGGATGAAGCCATGCTGGCGCGGACCCGGTACGCCAGCGAGGGATTGCTGTCGACGATCTGCCACGTCGCCCATTCGCCCGGTTTCAGCACGAGCCCCGGATGCGACGCGCTGACCTGACGCGGCGCCGGCGGCACTTTACAGCCCGAAGGCGAGGCGCGCGACGCGTCGTCTTCGAGCGTCTCCTGCGCGTCGATGGCGAGCGTGATGTCGTCGGCGCTCGCGTGCGTCGGCGAAACGGTGAGCGTGCGTTGCAGGTCGACGTCGCCGGCGGGCTTGTCCGCGCATCCGACGCGGTTCTGCACGACGTTGTGGTGCGTGTCGGTGCGCGCCTGGCCGACGTTCGTCGTCGCGGAAAACGAGTCGATCTGCTGGCCGTCGCGCACGACCTGCAATTCCCACTGAACCGGCTGTGGCGCGCCTTGCGCGAAGGCGCCGTGGCTCGCGGCGATACACGCGCCCGCAACGAGCGCCCGGCCGAGCGAATGCATGAATGCGATGCGGTTTGTTGTCGTTTTCGTCATTGAAGGCTTCTCCGGCGCGCGGGCGGATCGGATGGCGGCGCGGGCGCACGGCTTGCCGCCTGCGCGACGCCGCCGGACGGCGTTGCCCGGCGACTTCGTTGTGACAGGACGGACGCGGGGTGGTTCAGCGCTTGCCTCACGCCGGCCGTTGCAGTGACAGCACGTTCCGAACCCGCCCGCCGCGTCCATGCCGACGATGATACTAGCGCGCGGGGGCCGCGGTCCGCATCGCGGAAACTGGCAGCAGACGCGCGCGACTGCTCGCTTGCGCGCGGTTTTGTCATCGATACACTGAACTCGTCGAACAAGGCAAATCACGGGGTGCGACATGACGACGGCCGTAGTGAAACAGGAGTTGGCGGTGGCGTCGTTCAGCAAGGTCTACAGTCTCGACGACGTGGAAACCGCGCTGAACGATCTCACGGAAGGCGCGAGCGAGGCGCTGCGCGCCACTTACGAAAAGATGCTCAAAGCGGGCAACCTGCGCTTTTGCGTGAAGCCCAACCGCATGCCTTCCATCGACGATCTCGCGGCGTCGCTGCCGAACTTCGACGAACCGCTCGACGATATCCGCAAGCAGATCGCGCTCTGCCTCGAAACCGACGACCGTCTCGAACTCATGCCGATGCTGCTGCTGGGCGAGCCGGGCATCGGCAAGACGCATTTTGCGAAGCAGCTCGCGCGGCTCCTCGGCACGTCGAGCCATTACGTCGCGATGAGTTCGCTGACAGCCGGATGGATTCTCTCGGGCGCGTCGTCGCAATGGCGCAATGCGAAGCCCGGCAAGGTCTTCGACGCGCTCGTGAACGGCAGCTACGCGAATCCCGTCATCACCGTCGATGAAATCGACAAGGCGACCGGCGACGCGCAATACGACCCGCTCGGCGCGCTCTACGCGCTGCTCGAGCACGACACGGCGCAGGCGTTCACCGACGAATTCGCCGAAGTGCCGATCAACGCGGGCAATGTCGTGTGGATCGCGACCGCCAACGACGCGGGCGCGATTCCCGAACCGCTTCTGAACCGCATGAACGTCTACGAGATTCCGGCGCCCGACCGCGACGGCGCGCGGCGCATCGCGCAGGCGATCTACGCGGAAATCCGCGACGCGCACGCGTGGGGCGCGCGCTTTCCGGAAACGCTCGGCGACGCGCCGCTCGACGCACTGACGAAGGCTTCGCCGCGCGGCATGCGGCGCGCGATGCTCAACGCGTTCGGCAACGCGCGCATCGGCGGCAGGCACCACGTCGAGGCGCGCGACATCCAGCTCGACCGGCAGTCGCGCCGCAAGTCGATGGGATTCTGAAAACCGCGAAAAAACGCGCCGAAAGCCGGCTTTTGCGACATCTGGCGGCCAGATTCTCGCGAATTTCCGAATTGCACCGGAAAACGGCGCGTAACGCGTGCGTTTGTTGTGCGACGCGCAATAGTCCCGCACGTAGAATAGTTAGCATCGAGTTGGGGCGCGAAGGGACATGGATCGGATCGAATGCGTAGTGATCGGGGCGGGCGTCGTCGGGCTCGCCATCGCGCGGGCGCTCGCGTTGCGCGGGCGCGAAGTCATGGTGCTGGAAGCGGGCGAGGGCATCGGCGTCGGCACGAGTTCGCGCAATAGCGAAGTCATCCACGCGGGCATCTACTATCCGCGCGGATCGCTCAAGGCCGAGTTGTGCGTGCGCGGACGCGAGATGCTCTACGCGTTCTGCGAGGCGCACGGCGTGCCGCACCGCCAATGCGGGAAGCTGCTCGTCGCGACCGCGCGCAACCAGATTCCGCAACTCGCGGCCATCGAGCAGAAGGGCATCGAGAATCGCGTCGAAGGGCTCGTGCGCGTGAGTGGCGCCGAGGCGCGCGAGATGGAGCCGCAGCTCAGTTGCGTCGAAGCGGTGTATTCGCCGCGCACGGGCATCGTCGATAGTCACCAGCTGATGCTCGCGCTGCAAGGCGACGCCGAGAATCACGGCGCGGGCGTCGTCTTCCACACGCCGGTCACGGCCATCGACGCGCGCGAAGGCTGCTTCATCGTCGAGACGGGCGGCGACGCGCCGGCGCGCTTTCGGGCGTCGTATCTCATCAACAGCGCGGGGCTGCACGCGAACGACATCGCGCGGCGCATTCGCGGCCTCGACGACCGCTACGTGCCGCCGCTCTACTTCGCGAAGGGCAACTACTTCAGCGTGAGCGGGCGCGCGCCGTTCGAGCGGCTGATCTATCCGATGCCGAACGAGGCGGGTCTCGGCGTGCATCTGACAGTCGATATGGGCGGGCAGGCGAAGTTCGGCCCGGACGTGGAATGGGTGCAGTCGATCAACTACGACGTCGATCCGCGCCGCGCCGATTCCTTCTATGCCGCCATCCGCGCGTACTGGCCGGGACTTCCCGACGACGCGCTGCAACCCGCCTACGCGGGCATCCGGCCGAAGCTCTCCGGCCCCGGACAGGTCGCGGCGGACTTCATGATTCAGGGCAAGTCGGCGCATGGCGTGCCGGGGCTCGTGAACCTCTTCGGCATGGAATCGCCGGGGCTGACGGCCTCGCTTGCCATCGGCGAGCGCGTCGCGGACATGGCGCGCTAAAGCGTTCGTCCGCGCTTATCTCCAACATTTGTCGTGATCGGCTCGCTTGCGTGTTGTTATGCTCGGATGTCGCCGTCGTCAAGAACGGCGCTTTTCCCCAATACAACATGGAGCGAGTCACCATGAAGACATCCCGTCGCACCTTTCTGATGACGAGCGTAGGCGTCGCCTCGACGATCGCGCTCGGTTCGCGCGTCGCGTTCGCCGCCGACGCGCCGAAGGTCGAAGAGAGCGATCCGACCGCGCAGGCGCTCGGCTACAAGCAGGACGCGAGCAAGGTGGACAAGGCCAAGTTCGCGAAGTACGCGCCCGGGCAGGAATGCGGCAACTGCCAGTTCTATCAGGGCAAGGCGTCCGACCCGTTCGCGCCGTGCCCGATGTTCGGCGGCAAGCAGGTCGCCGCGAAAGGCTGGTGCAGCGCGTATGTGAAGAAGGCATAACGCGATTCCCACCGGCACCGATACCGCGCGCCCGGCTGCAAAGCCCGGCGCGCTTTTCTTTGTGGCTTTCTCGTCCTTGATTAGGCGGCGCGCGGTCTTTACACTCGCCAAGACAAAAATTCACCGGCCGCGCCACGTCCGAGCCGGTCAACAGAGACCACAGAGAATCGCATGGCAGACAGAGCATTGAACGCGCGCGCCGTCGCGGCCGCCGTTATCGGCAACGCGCTGGAGTGGTACGACTTCACGGTGTTCGGCTTCATGACCGTGGTCATCGCGAAGCTCTTCTTCCCGAGCGAAAGCGACTACTCCTCGATTCTCCTCACCACCGCGACCTTCGGCGTCGCGTTCGTGATGCGGCCGGTCGGCGGCATCGTGCTCGGGCTTTACGCGGATCGCGCGGGGCGCAAGGCGGCGCTGTCGCTCGTGATCGCGCTGATGACGCTCGGCATTCTGCTCCTCGCGATTGCGCCGCCGTATTCGGCCATCGGCATCGGCGCGCCGCTGCTGATCGTGGCCGCGCGGCTCGTGCAGGGCTTCTCCGCGGGCGGCGAGTTCGGCAGTGCCACCGCGCTTCTGATCGAAGCCGCGCCGTTCTCCAAACGCGGCTTCTACGGCAGCTTCCAGATGGCGAGTCAGGCGGCGGCGCTGCTGCTCGGCGCTATCGTGGGCGCGGCGATTTCGCGCGGACTCTCGCCCGAGGCGCTCAATTCATGGGGATGGCGCCTGCCGTTCGTTCTCGGGCTGGTGATCGGGCCGGTCGGCTTGTATATCCGCCGCAACATGTCGGACACGGAAGCGTTCATGCACGCGCAGAAGACCGCGCGGCGCGCGACGCTCGGCGAAATCTTTCGCGCGCATAGCCGCGAAGTGCTGTGCGGCCTGGGTTCGGTCATCGCGCTGACGGTGACGGTCTACGTGCTGATCGCGTATCTGCCGACGTTCGCCGTCAAGCAGCTAAAGCTGCCGTTCGGGGAGTCGTTCACGGCGCTCATCGTCGGCAATTTGCTGTTGACGGTGCTTTCGCCGGTGGCGGGGGCGTGGTCCGACCGCATCGGGCGCAAGGCGCTCACGCTGTGGTCGCTCTTCATCACGCTCGTCGTCATTTACCCGCTTTTCGTGTGGCTCGCCGCCGAGCCGAGCGTGTTGCGGCTCGTCATCGTGCAGAGCGTGCTTTCGATTGCGCTGTCGGGCTATTACGGGCCGTTCGGCGCGCTGCTCGCCGAACTGTTCCCGGCGCACATCCGCTCGACAGGTCTCTCGCTCGCGTACAACATCGCGGTGATGCTCTTCGGCGGCTTCGGCCAGTTCATCGTGACGTGGCTCATCCGAGTCACGCATTCCCAGCTCGCGCCGACGTTCTACGTGATGGCCGGCCTCGTGCTCTCGCTGATCGCGGTGGCGTACATTCCCGCGACGCGTCACGCCGATGTCGACGAAGCGCGCGACATGACTCGCTAGGCGGTATCGGATGAAAGTGATCGAGAGCGGAAAGTTCACGGCCGAGCGCGCGTGGGGCGCGCTCGATATCTGCGTGATGAACGGCACGTCCTGCCGGCTGCACTGGACCGACGCGCCGTACAAGTGGCATGTGAACGACGGCGAAGAGGTCTTCGCCGTGATGCAGGGCGTGGTCCGGATGCATGTGCGCGATGCCGACGGCGAGCGCACGCTGACGCTCGATGCCGGCGACATCTTTTACGCGCAGGCCGGCGACGAGCATTACGCCGAGCCCGTGGGCGCGGCGCGCATCCTCGTGATTGAGAAGGAAGGCAGCGTCTGAACGACGCTCAACGCTCGAGGCCCGCCGCGACGAGCAGTTCGGCGAGCGCTTCGGTCATGCCGCCTTCGTGCGCTTCGGCGCGTTCCTTCAGTTGGCTGACGAGCTTTTCGTCGAGCTTGCACGCGAACGGCACGAGACCCTTCGCCTGATCGAGCTTGCGCTGCTCGCGGCGGTCCGTCTTCGCTGCGGCGCCGGCGCGCGCGCGGCCGCCTTGCTTCAGGTCGTTGGCGAGCTTGAACGCCTTGTTCTGTTCCAGTTCGAATTTATTCACGCGATGCTCCGGGGCGGCAGTTTCAATGGACGCGTATTGTACGTGCGCGGACGCTTCAGGCCTGGCTTGCTTCCGCGAGCGCGTCGATGCGCGCGCGCATCCGCCGCCAGTGCGATCCTTCCCAGAACACGCGGCGGCACACATCGCAGGTCACGAAGCGCGTGTGGCGCTGACGCACGCCTTCGGGCACGCGGTCGTCGATTTCTTCGGGCGCGGCGCGGCGCAGCGGCGCGTTGCACATGAGGCACAGACGAAACGCGCGCACATGCGGCGCGAGATCGAGGCGCTCCGCGAGCTCGCGCCATTGCTCGTCGGGCTGAAGCGCGCGCACGTAGCAGCCGCGCAGCACGGTGCGGCGCTTGAGCAACTCGCGGTCGCGCGTGAGCACGATGCGCGATTCGTCGTGCGCGAGGCGCTCGATTTCGTCGTCGGGGTAGTTGTTGTCGTAGCGCGTGTCGAAGCCCGCGAGCCGCAGCAGTTGCGCGAGGCCGCCGAGATGCGCGTCGGCGATGAAGCGCAAATCCGCGGCGCGAAGCGGCGGGCGCAGCAACGAGCCGCCCTCGGCCAGGTCCGGCGGCGCGCGGCCATCCGGATAGACCTCGATGAAATCGCCGGGCTGAATCTGCACGTCGAAGCCGGCGGCAAGCCCGTTGCGCACGACGAGACCGACTTCCGTGTGCGGTACGCCGAGCGCTTCGATCATGTGTTTCGTCGATGACGTCGGCGGACACGCGCACTCGAACGTGCGCCCGCGCTGCGGCCGCGCGAGGAAGTCGTTCAGTTCATCGTGGAAATGAAAGCGCGCGTTGACCATGAGAGGCAGTATCGCATCGCGCGCGCCTGCGTGCTCCCGGTCGATGTGCTTTACTGGCGCTCGGGCCGCGTCATCGGCGCGGCGGCAACGGAACAGCGAAAGGAGCGCACGGCATGGATATCGGATTCATCGGATTGGGCGAAATGGGCAGCGCAATGGCGAGCAACGCGCTGAAGGCGGGACACTCGGTTCGCGTGTGGAACCGTTCGCGCGACAAGACGCGCGCGCTCGCGGATCAGGGCGCGTCCGTGGTCGATACGCCCGAGCAGGCCTTCGCCGGCGACGCCGCGTTCTCGATGCTCGCCGACGACAACGCGCTGCGCTCCGTGCTGATCGACGGCGGGCTGCTGAAGCACGCGTCGAAGGGGCTCGTGCACGTCAACATGGCGACGATCTCCGTCGCGCTCGCCGCCGAGTTGACGGAGCTGCACGCGCAGCATGGCGTCGCGTATGTGGCCGCGCCGGTGCTGGGCCGCCCGGACGTCGCGGCGGCGGGCAAGCTCAACATTCTCGCGGCGGGCGCGGATGCGGACATCGACCGCGTGCAGCCCGTGCTCGATGCGCTCGGGCAGAAGACGTGGCGCGTCGGCGAGCAGCCGCAGCATGCGAACGTGCTGAAGCTCGCGGCGAATTTCATGCTGGGCGCGGCGATCGAAACCGTCGGCGAGGCGGCGGCGCTCGTCCGGGGACACGGCATCGAGGCGCAGGCGTTCATCGACGTCATCGCGAATTCGCTGTTTCCGGGGCCGGTGTATCAGGGCTACGGCAAGATGATCGCGGAGCGCCGCTACGAGCCCGCGCTCTTCAAGGCGCGCCTCGGACTTAAGGACTTGCGGCTCGCGATCGCCGCGGGCGAAGCGGTGAACGTGCCGCTGCCGGTGGCGAGCGTCGTGCGCGACAACCTCGTCGATGCGCTCGCGCACGGCGATGGCGAGAAGGACTTCGCCGTGCTCGGACAGGCGGCGGCGCGGCGGGCGGGGCAATGAACGGTTGACTTCGGCCGGGAGCGGCGCGGCATAATCCCGCTCCGCTTTTTCCGTCCGATGCTGCAATGAATCTGCATGTCTGGTGGCTTTTCGCCGCGACCGTATTCGCCGTTTCCATCATTCCCGGTCCCAACGTGCTGCTCGTCATGACGCACGGCGCGCGCTTCGGCATGCGCCGCGCGTTCGCGACGGTGGCCGGCTCCGTCTGCGCGCTGGTGCTGATGATGGCGGTGTCGGCGGCGGGACTGGGCGTATTTCTCAAGGCGTGGCCGCGCCTCTTCGACGCGCTGCGCTTCGTCGGCGCGGGCTATCTCGTCTGGCTCGGCATCGCGAACTGGCGCGCGAAGGCGAGCGCGGTCGAATCGTGCGAATCCCGCGATGGAAGCGGCGGCGCGCGCGGGGCGCTTTTTCGCAGCGGCTTTATCGTCGCGGGCAGCAATCCGAAGGGCATTTTCTTCGCCGCCGCGTTGCTGCCCGAATCCATCGACGCGACGCGGCCCGTGCTGCCGCAGTTCGCGATGCTCGTATCGACGTTCGCGGTCATCGAAGTGGCGTGTTACGCGATGTATGGCGGCCTCGGCGCGCGCATCGGCGACAGGCTGAGAAGCGTGGCCGTCGCGCGGGCGTTCAACCGGCTGACGGGCGGCGTGTTCGTCGGTTTCGGCGCGATGATGGCGTTGCTGCGTCACTGATCGGCGGTCAACGGCGCGCAATGTGCGACGGCGCTCACACGCCCGACTGAACGGGTGCGCGGTTTGCTCGGGCTTGCGTGTGCTTCATTCGCTTCCGAACATACGTGGACGGTTGGCGGGCGGATAGTGGGCATCGTCCATCGGTCTCATGTTTTCGCGGCGAACGACAAGAACGAGTGGAGGGCTATCGGCTGGGGGCTTGTTGGTCGGCAGCCCTGCATGGGACCGAAGTAAGGCGCTAAAGCGCCAACTGCGGTCGACCGCTCTGCATGGGACCGCAGTAAGGCGCTAAAGCGCCAACTGCGGTCGACCGCTCTGCATGGGACCGCAGTAAGGCGCTAAAGCGCCAAGTGCGGTCGACCGCTCTGCATGGGACCGCAGTAAGGCGCTAAAGCGCCAACTGCGGTCGACAGGAGACACGATGCTTGCGAAGAAAAGAGTCGTGCTCGCCGCGCTTTGCTGCGGCGTGCTGACGACCGCGCTCACCGCTCGCGCCGACGATACGCCGAGCCCCTGCGATGCACTCAAACGCATCGTCGCGGCATCGCCGATATTCTCGTCGCTAACGGCCACCGATGGCCGCGCCATCGCGCTGCCCTACGGCGACGACGCCCGTTGCGCCGCATCCCAAGCCCGCTACCAATGCACCTGGACGCCACACGGCGGCTCCGGCGCGGACGCGCTGCAAGGCGTCGCGGCGGACATCGCGTCCTGCTTGCCCGACGCCACGCACGACCAGAACTCGCCCGCGCGCCAGCACTTCTATGTCGGATCCCGCGGCGCACGCACCGAGATCACGGCTGCGCAGGCAGGCGCGAACAAGCTGAGCCTCGACATCCATGCAACGCGGTGAGGGCATCATGACCAAGCGCATCCTGATAGCCGATGACGACGACGACGCGCTCGCCGGCCTCGCGCATCTCCTGAACGGCATGGGCTACGAAGTGGCGCTCGCGGCGAACGGCGCGCAAGCGGTCGAAGTGGCGGCCCAGTTCGCGCCGGAAGTGGTGATCCTTGATCTCGGGATGCCGCTCGTCGACGGTCTCGCCGCCGCCCGCGCGCTGCGGCAGATGCCGAACGGCGCCGCGATGCTGCTCGTCGCGTTGACCGGCTGGGGACAGCCGCAGCATCACGCGATGACGCAGGAAGCCGGCTTCGACATGCACTTAGTCAAGCCGATTTCGGCGGACCAGCTTCAGTTCATTCTCTCGATGACGCAGTCCTGAACCGTGTTGTTGCGATGCACCAATTTTCTTGCTATAGTGGTCTTGTCTCCTCCATGTCTCCACTGATATGGATTCAGCCCGCCACTCCAGGCGGGCTTTTTTTCGTCCGCGCATTTCATGTTGCAGCGCATGAAAAAGCCGACCCGCAGGTCGGCTTGAAGTCGCTCCAGCTCAGCTGGTGAACTCAGCGCGCGAGACCGGTTTCCTCGTCCACGCCAATCGCCAGATTCATGCACTGAATCGCCGCGCCCGACGCGCCTTTGCCCAGATTGTCGAGCCGCGCGACAGTCACGATGCGCTCGTCGTTGCCGAATACGAAGACATCCACGCGGTTTGTGTCGTTGCAGGCTTGCACGTCGAAGAAACCGTTGTCCAGGTTGCTGTCGGCGTCGAACGGCATCACGCGCACGAACGGTTCGTTGGCGTAGTACTCGGCGAGCATCGCCCGCACGTCCTGCGGCTTGGCCGCGCGCGCGAACTGATCCGGCGAGAAGTACGTCGTCACGGCAAGCCCTTTCAGAAACGGCCCGACGATCGGCGTGAAAATCGGCGCGCGAGACAGTCCGCTGCGCACCGACATTTCCGGCAGATGCTTGTGCGTGAGGCTGAGCGCGTAGGCGCGCGGACTCGCGAGGCGCGCGTCGCCGCCGGCTTCGTATTCCGCGATCATCTTCTTGCCGCCGCCGCTGTAGCCGGTGATCGAGTACGCGTGCGCGTGGAAATCGGCCGGGACCAGGCCGCCCGCGACGAGCGGCTGCATCGACAGCACGAACGCCGACGCGTGACAGCCCGGCACCGCGATGCGCTTCGCCGTGCGCAGGCGCTCGCGCTGCGCGCGCGAAAGCTCCGGCAGACCGTAGGCCCAGTCGTCGTGCGTGCGAAAGGCGGTGCTCGCATCGATCACGCAAGTCGTATCGTTGCCCGGCTCGACGAGAGACACCGACTCGCGCGACGCGACATCCGGCAGGCACAGGAACGTGACGTCCGACGCGTTGATGAGCCGGCGGCGTTCCTCGACGTCCTTGCGCTTCGCCTCGTCGATGCGCAGCACTTCGACGTCGCCGCGCTGCGACAGGTATTCGAAAATCCGGAGGCCGGTCGTGCCTTCCTGTCCGTCGACAAATACTTTCGTGGTCATCTCGATCTCGCTGGTTCGTGGCCGACGCGCGCCTGCGCTCGCCTCAAAACCGCCATTCTAAGGCGATTTCGGGGCGAGCCGATGACCGTGGCGCGTGTTACGGCGCGGCGGGCGCGCGGTTTTCCGTCCAGCGCGCGGCGACGGCGGCAATGCGCGCGCCGAACGTCCTCGCGGTCTCCAGGTCGCCGGGCGGCGGGGCTTCGTCCGGCGATGCATCCGCGGGCGACTGCGTGAGCAGCCCCGTGAAGCCGCCGACGAAATTCAGGTCGTTGCGCGTCGCCGCTTTCGTGTTCGATGGCATCATGCCCGCGCCGACCCAGATCATGCCGTGCTGCATCGCGAGTGTGACGAAATACGAGATGGTCAGGAACTTGTCGCCGTTCATGTGCGCGGAATTCGTGAAGCCCGCGGCGAGCTTGTCTTTCCACTTCTGCCCGAACCACGGTTTGGAACTCGCGTCGGCGAATTTCTTGAAGTCGGCGGACGGCCCGCCCATGTACGTCGGCGCGCCGAAGATGATGGCGTCGGCGGCGTCGAGATCGGCCCAGGCGGTTTCGTCGAGGTCGCCGACCGACAGCAGCCTTGCAGCCGCGCCGGCGTCGGTTGCGCCGGCTAGGACGGCCTCGGCCACCTTCTTCGTGTGACCGTAGCCGCTGTGATAGACGATGATGATGTTCGGCATGGTTTCCTCTCGCCGCGCGCGGGCGGCGCGTGCATCGGCATGTGCGGACATGCATCGGCACGCGAATTCGCATGATGGCCGCGGTCGTCGGCACGAGCGCGCGGAACGGCCGGTGCGCGCATTCGTCAGGGAAGACGCGACCAGCGGACGGACCCGGCCAGTCTAGCAAAGCCAATTTCGCGCTTACCGGCGGCAACGCACGCAGAAAGCGAAACAATCGGTCGCGACGCCGCTCACCGCCCGACGGTGAAGGTCAGTTGCGCCGTGGCGAGTGCCATCGTGCGAATTTCGTGCTCAAACATCAGCGCGGGCGTGCCCTGGCGCAGGCGGAAATCATCGCCATCGAGCGCGTAGACGGTCAGGATGTAGCGATGCGGCTTGCCGGGCGGCGGGCAGGGGCCGCCGTAACCTTCGGTGTCCCAGTCGTTGCGCGCTTCGACCGCGCCCATTTTGCGCAGCGCGCCCGATGCGCTCGCGTTGGCGGCCAAGTGCGTGACGTCCGCCGGGATGCCCGCGACGGCCCAGTGCCACCAGCCGCGTCCGGGCGCGTCGGGGTCGAAGATCGTCACCGCGAAGCTGCGCGTCTGCGCGGGCGCGCCGCGCCAGGCGATTTGCGGCGAACGATTGCCGCCCTTGCAATCCGATTCGTTGAAGAGCAAGTCGCGGCTAATGCTCTTGCCCGGCGCGATGTCCGCGCTCGACACGGTGAAACCGCTTTGCGCCGCCGCGACGCGCGAAACCGCGAGCACGCCAAAGACGCCGGGCGCGGCGGCGATGACGAACGTCAGAACAGCAGCACTACCCGACCGCACGATCCGGCATGCGAGGCGCATGGCTGACTCCTGGCAGTCGATGACCCGCATATAGCAGCGTTTCAACGACTGCAACGATGTTTTTTGTCTCAGTGATGCGCTTGGTAGGAGGTTGCAGTTTAACATTGCAACAAAGCATTAAAAGCTTGATCCTTGGGACTAAACCTATGGCGCAAATTCAGTCGCGTTGGGTATGTAAAGCGCGTCTGAAGGCCGGGACTCCAGACGCAGTTGATCAGAACATGAACTATTTGACGTTGATTCGCGCGGCATTCAGTCGACCGAATTGGGGGAAGAATAAATGAGCCAGCGAATTCAAGTCATCATTGCAGACGACCATCCAGTAATTCTATTCGGCGCGGCACAAGCGCTGAGCCGATTTCCGGAAGTCGATGTCGTCGGGCAGGCGCGCCAGTCCACCGAACTGGTGCAGCTTCTCCAGAAAACGCCGTGCGACGTTCTCGTGACGGACCTCGCCATGCCCGGCGGCTCGTATGGAGACGGCATGCCGCTGCTCGGCTATATCGGCCGGCAGTTTCCGAAAGTGCGCCTCGTCGTGCTGACGATGCTCGAAAATCCCGCGTTGCTCAAACGATTGCGGGAAGTGGGCGTCATGTCGATCATCAACAAGGCGGACGACATGAATCACATCGGCTGGGCCATCCAGCACGTCATGCGCGGCCAGGAATACTTCGGGCCGTCGGTGAAGGCGGCGCTCGACAGCATGGCTATCGGCGCGACGGGGCAGCAGCGCGGCGTCATTCTTTCGAAGCGCGAACTCGAAGTGGTGCGCCTCTTCGTCTCCGGCATGACCATTACGGAAATCGCGGGTCAATTGCGGCGCAGTATCAAGACCATCAGCACGCAGAAGAACACCGCAATGCGCAAGCTCGGCATCGAACGGGATTCGGAGCTTTTTCAATATGCGCAAAGCAACGGCTTGATGAATCTCTCCGCGTATTCGGGCGACGGCTCACTCGACGATTCCCCGCTGCCCAATTCGACTTCCCTGTAGCTGTTAATCGGCCCGCACAAAAAATAAAGCCGCTGACGTAAATCAGCGGCTTCATTTTTTTATACTCTGAAATAAAGCGAATGCTTTATTGCGGCGCCGCCGTCGCGCCTCCGTGCGCAGCGGACCATTCGGCGGGCGCGTGCAGGAATTTTTCGACTTCGTCGAGCGTCTTCGTTTCGAAATAGCCCTGTTCCTTCGCGACGCGCAAAACGTCCCACCACGTGGCAAGCGCGTGCAGTTCGACATCGATGTCCTTCAGCACCGACACGCTTTCCTTGAAGATGTTGTAGTGGAACAGCACGAAGCAGTGGTTCACCGTCGCGCCGGCCGTGCGCAGCGCGTTGATGAAGTTGATCTTGCTGCGGCTGTCCGTGGTCAGGTCTTCGACGAGCAGCACGCGCTGGCCTTCGGTCAGCAGGCCTTCGATCTGCGCGTTGCGTCCGAAGCCCTTCGGCTTCTTGCGCACATACTGCATCGGCACCATCAGGCGATCCGCGATCCACGCGGCGAACGGAATGCCCGCGGTCTCGCCGCCAGCGACGGCGTCGATCTGTTCGTAGCCGACATCGCGCAGGATGGTCGCTTCGGCCATTTCCATGAGACCCCGGCGCACGCGCGGATACGAAATCAGCTTGCGGCAGTCGATATACACCGGACTCGCCCAGCCGGACGTGAAGATGAACGGTTTTTCCGCGTTGAAATGCACGGCCTGAACTTCCAGCAGCATCCTGGCGGTGGTGTCGGAGATCGTCTGGCGATCGTTGCCTGTCATGGGCGAATCCTTGGACTGATGTGGCGCTTGAAGAAGCGGGAGGCGGCCGCGAGGGCCCTTGGCGCATGACCCGGCGCGAAAGGAGCCGTCTTCGAAAGAGGGCTTTTCGCGCTGCCTGCGCGCGTGTCGACGGGACTTGGGCGCGCGAGCGCCGGTGTCATCCCATACACGGCTAACCCAAAATTTTACCCGAGCACGCGTGCCGGGGCGAGCGTTCGCGCAGCGCGTCTCCGGTTGTGGGCGCCCGGCTCTCGCCAGTACACTGCCGGCGCCCTCCGATTTGCTGCCTCCGATCCGCTGCCTCCCATGACACTTGCTTCCCGCCCCGCCGCCGATTCCCGCGCATCGTCCCCGCGCCACGCGATGCATGCGCTCGCCGCATCGGTACTCGGCTACGCGATGGACGGCTTCGACCTCCTGATTCTCGGCTTCATGCTGCCCGCGATCGCCGCCGATCTGCACCTCACGCCCGCGCAGGCCGGCTCGCTCGTCACCTGGACGCTCGCGGGCGCGGTCGCGGGCGGCGTCGTCTTCGGTGTGCTGTCCGACTATTTCGGACGCGTGCGCATGCTCACGTGGACGATCCTCCTCTTCGCGGTCTTCACCGGTCTCTGCGCGCTCGCGCAGGGCTATCGCGATCTGCTCGCGTTCCGCACGATGGCGGGCGTCGGCCTGGGCGGGGAATTCGGCATCGGCATGGCGCTCGTCGCGGAAGCGTGGCCCGCGCATCAGCGGGCGCGCGTGTCGTCATATGTCGGGCTCGGCTGGCAGCTCGGCGTGCTCGCCGCCGCGCTGCTCACGCCGCTCCTTCTGCCGGTGATCGGCTGGCGCGGCATGTTCGCCGTCGGCCTGATGCCGGCGGTCGTGTCGTTCTTCGTGCGGCGGCGCGTGGCGGAGCCGGCGCTTTTCACCGAGCGCCGTCTGAACACGGCCGCGACCGCGACCGCGCCCGGGCTGCCGCTGCGGCGCCTCTTTCACGACGCACGCACCGCGCGTGCGAGCCTCGGCGTGATCGTGCTGTGTTCGGTGCAGAACTTCGGCTACTACGGCTTGATGATCTGGCTCCCGAGCTATTTGTCGAAAACCTTCGGCTATTCGCTCACGAAGTCAGGCGTGTGGACCGCCGCGACGGTCCTCGGCATGGCGCTCGGCATCTGGCTCTTCGGCATGGCCGCCGACCGCTTCGGACGCAAGCCGGCGTTCCTCGTCTATCAGATCGGCGCCGTCGCGATGGTCTTCGTCTATTCGAACCTCACGAGCCCGGCCGCCCTTCTCGTCGGCGGCGCGGTGATGGGCGTGTTCGTCAACGGCATGATCGGCGGCTACGGCGCGCTCATCTCCGAGATCTACCCGACCGAAGCGCGCGCCACCGCGCAGAACGTGCTGTTCAACATCGGGCGCGCGGTCGGCGGGCTCGGACCTGTCGTGGTCGGCGCGCTGGCGGCGCGTTATACGTTCGCGGTGGCGCTCGCCTTTCTCGCGTCGATTTATCTTCTCGATATCCTGGCCACGCTCTTTCTCATTCCGGAGATGCGCGGCGCAGACCTCCAATAAAGCGCCGCCGCCGGCCGTTCATCCGACGAAACGCACGCCCGCCAACGCTGTGCGCGCGAAATGCTGCTTCGCGCCATTTGAACTATGCGGTGTACACTGAACGTCCAAATAAAAGCCTCCGTCCGCCCGCGTCATCCTTGCCGGGCGGCACGTTGCGTCTATCCGACGCGCCGGGCGACTGAAAACATTGGTCCATCGATTCACACACCCGCACACAATGTTGAGCGGTCGCAGGCTGTGAACCCTGTTCAAATAATTTCTACACGTCTCAGGCTAATCATGGACGAACAACTCAAGCAAAGCGCCCTCGCGTACCACCAGAATCCGCGTCCCGGCAAGATCTCGGTCACGCCGACCAAACCCCTGTCCAACCAGCTCGACCTGTCGCTCGCGTATTCGCCGGGCGTCGCCGCCGCATGCATGGCCATCTACGACGAACCGCTCGACGCCCAGAAGTACACGTCGCGCGCGAACCTCGTCGGCGTCGTGACGAACGGCACCGCCGTGCTCGGCCTGGGCAACATCGGCCCGCTCGCCGCCAAGCCGGTGATGGAAGGCAAGGGCTGTCTCTTCAAGAAGTTCGCGGGCATCGACGTGTTTGACATCGAACTGAACGAGACGGACCCGGACAAGCTCGTCGATGCCATCGCGATGCTCGAGCCGACGCTCGGCGGCATCAATCTCGAAGACATCAAGGCGCCGGAATGCTTCTACATCGAAAAGAAGCTGCGCGAGCGCATGAAGATTCCGGTCTTCCACGACGACCAACACGGCACGGCGATCATCGCGTCGGCGGCGATTCTCAACGGCCTCAAAGTGGTCGGCAAGACGCTCGACAACGTGAAGCTCGTCTGCTCGGGCGCGGGCGCGGCGGCAATCGCGTGTCTGGACCTGCTCATCGACCTGGGCCTGAAGAAGTCGAACACGATCGTCGTCGATTCGAAGGGCGTGATCTACGAAGGGCGCGGCAACCTCGACGCCTCGAAGGAGCGCTATCAGGCAAGCACCGATGCGCGCACGCTCGGCGACGCGATGCACGGCTGCGACGTGTTCCTCGGCTGTTCGAGCGCCGGCGTGCTGAAGCCGGAGATGGTCGCGACGATGGCCGACAAGCCGCTCATCCTCGCGCTCGCGAATCCGGAGCCGGAAATCCGCCCGGAAGAGGCGAAGAAGGTGCGTCCGGACTGCATCATCGCGACGGGCCGTTCGGACTATCCGAATCAGGTCAACAACGTGCTGTGCTTCCCGTTCATCTTCCGCGGCGCGCTCGACGTGGGCGCGACGACGATCACCGAGGAGATGAAGCTCGCGTGCGTGCGCGCGATCGCGGAACTCGCGGAAGAAACCGATCAGGGCGATGAAGTCGCGAAGGCCTACGAAGGCCATTCGCTCGAATTCGGTCCGGAGTATCTGATTCCGAAGCCGTTCGATCCGCGTCTCATCATCAAGATCGCGCCGGCCGTCGCGCAGGCCGCGATGGATTCCGGCGTCGCGACGCGCCCGATTCAGGACATGGATGCGTATCGGGAGACGCTCGGCGCAACCGTGTACCGCACGGGCATGGTGATGCGTCCGGTGTTCGCGGCGGCGAAGGCCGCGCCCGCGCGCATCGTGTTCGCGGAAGGCGAGGACGAGCGCGTGCTGCGCGCCGCGCAGTTCGTGCTGCTGGAGAAGATCGCGAAGCCCATCATCATCGGGCGGCCGGCGGTCGTGGAAATGCGCTTGCAGAAGATGGGCTCGAAGCTGAAGCCGGGCGCCGATTTCGAGATCGTGAATCCGGAGGACGATCCGCGTTATCAGCAAAGCTGGCAGGCGTATCACGAAATCGCGGCGCGTCAGGGTGTGACGCCGGACAGCGCGAAGGCCGCGCTGCGCAAGTTCAACACGCTGATCGGCGCGATTCTGATTCATACGGGCGACGCCGACGGCATGATTTGCGGCCTGATCGACACGTATCAGGATCATCTGAAGTTCATCGATCAGGTGCTCGGCAAGTCCGACGACGCGCAAAACTTCGCCGCAATGAATCTGCTGATGCTGCAAGGGCGCAATCTCTTTATCAGCGATACGTATGTCAACGAAGTGCCGACGCCCGAACAACTCGCCGATATGACGATTCTCGCGGCGCGTGAAATCGAGCGATTCGGCATTCAGCCGAAGGTTGCGCTGGTGTCGAACTCCAATTTCGGCAGTGTGCCGAGCGCATCGAGCAAGCGAATGGCCGAAGCGCGCAAGCTGATTGCGGAACGCGCGCCGAATCTCGAAGTGGACGGCGAAATGCACGGCGATGCGGCTTTGTCGGAAGCGGTGCGTAAAGCGGCGTACCCTGGCACGTCACTCACGGGCGAAGCCAACCTGCTCATCATGCCGAACGTCGAAGCGGCGAATATCACGTACAACCTGCTCAAGATGGTGAGCGGGGAAGGCGTGACCGTCGGGCCGTTCTTGCTGGGCGCTTCGAAGCCGGTGCATATTCTGACGCCGGCGGCTACGGTGCGGCGGATTATCAATATGACGGCGGTGGCGAGCGCTAATGCCAGTGTGAAGAAGGCGAAGTAAAGTTCTCTTTAGTTTTGAAACGGCGGTCCGGGAAACTGGACCGCCGTTTTTTTTCGCACGTTCGTGTATCGGCGCGCAATGCATTGGCATTCGAACGAAGCACTGGACCTTTCAGTATGGAGCTTCTATAAAAAGAAATTGAAAGCACGTCTGAAAGCCATTCATCAGGAACGTCGATGCGCGTCTTTTGTCTTTGGTAATCCGAAATATTCTCCAGTAGGAAAGAAAATCGGAGGTCCGTCATGGGCAGCTTCAGCCGTTCAGGAAAGCACTCCATCGTGTCGGTAGCGGCAACAGTCGCCGGCCTGTTCGCGGCATCGGCCGGATGGGGACAGACGCTTCCCAAACAAGGGCAAATCGAAGCCACGTACACGGCATCCGGAGCGGATGTCCGAAACATCAGCGTGAGCGGTGACGACGCCGTATATCTCTTCGAATCCACGCTTCTGATGACGAACAACAGCAAGGCGCCGCTCATGCAGAACGTCACCGCGCGTTGTGTCGAGGCGGGCTTCAGCGCGGGCACGGCGACGGGATACTGCGTTTATTCGGACAAGGACGGCGACAAATTCGTCGAAGCGTTCACTTATCAGGGCGGTTCCACCACTGGAAAGGGAACGCTCGGATCAGGCACCGGGAAATACAAGGGCATCGAAGGCCACTTCGACTGGCAGCAAGTGCTCGCGTTGCCTTCCGACAAAGGCACGTATAACTACGTCGGGAAAAAGACGGGAAGCTACCGCATTCCTTAAGCGCCGTACCCGGCTTGAATCCCGCGATAAAAAAAGCGGTCCACTTTCGCGGACCGCTTCTGCGTTGAGCAGAGATTCTTCAGGCCACTTGCCGCTTCGGCGCGCCTTCGCGATCGCGCCATCGCGCCAATAACCTTTCCCACTTGACCTTCGCCGCCTTGACGTTGTTCTCCTTGATATGCCCATACCCCCGCATCGAATCCGGCAGGCCCGCCAGTTCGACAGCCAGCGGCAGTTTCTGCATCGTCAATCCGGCGATCAACTCTTTCACGAGCGCTTCATATTCGCCGATCAAGGCGCGCTCCATTTTCCGCTCGCCGGTTTTGCCGAATGGATCGAGCGCCGTCCCGCGCAGGAACTTCAATCGCGCGAGTACGCGCATCGCCGGCATCATCCACGGTCCGAATTGCTTCTTGACCAAATGGCCGTGCGAATCCTTCTTCGACAAAGCAGGCGGCGCGAGATGGAACTTGATCTTCCAATCGCCTTCGAAACTGCTCTTCACTTTCTCGAGAAACGCGGGATCGGCATATAGACGCGCGACTTCATACTCGTCCTTATAAGCCATCAGCTTGTGCAGATTTCTCGCGACCGCTTCGGTGAGCAGATAATCGCTGCCGCCAAGCGCCGCCTCCGCCGCGCGCACATCGGCGACGAGCCGTCCATAACGCGCCGCATACGCGGCGTTCTGATACTTCGCGAGATAGTCGAGCCGCTTGTCGATTAGCGCATCGAGCGCCTTGGGCGTATGCAGCGTAATGACCTTGCTCGGTGCGGCGGTGTCCGGCGTCTGCGTTCCCTGCGCAAGACGCGTCACGGCGGACAAATCGTGCGCCGCGCGGCGTCCCCATTCGAACGCGGCCAGATTCTTTTCGACCTGCACGGCATTCAACTCGATCGCGCGAACCAGCGATTCGTGGCGCAGCGGCACCCAGCCTTTTTGCCACGCGTATCCGAGCACGAACGGATTCGTATAGATCGCATCGCCCATCAGCGCGACCGCGAAGCGGTTTGCATCGACGAGCGCGACGTGCTCGCCCGCCGCCGCGCGGATATCGGCTTCCGCGCTCGCGCCCGGAAAGCGCCAGTTCGGGTCCTTGATGAACGCGGCGGTCGGCGTCTGCGCGCTGTTGACGACCACGCGCGTATGCCCCGGCTGCATGCGCGAACCGCACTCGTCGCTCGCGGTGACAAGCGCATCGCAGCCGATGACGAGATCCGCTTCGCCCATCGCGATGCGCGTCGCGTGAATGTCGGCGGGGCGATTCGCGATCTGAACGTGGCTCATCACGGCGCCGCCTTTCTGCGCGAGGCCGGTCACGTCGAGCACGGTCACGCCTTTTTGCTCCAGATGCGCCGCCATGCCGAGCAACGCGCCGATCGTCACGACGCCCGTTCCGCCGACGCCCGTCACGAGCACGCCATACGGCCGCTCGATGTCAGGCAATTCCGGCGTGGGAACGGACGGCATCGCATCGCCGGCAACGCTCGTCGCCTTCGGCTTCTTCAACTGACCGCCTTCCACCGTCACGAAGCTCGGGCAGAAACCGTTCACGCAGGAATAGTCCTTGTTGCACGTCGACTGATTGATCTGCCGCTTCGTGCCGTACTCGGTGTCGAGCGGCTCGACGGACAGGCAATTGGACTTCACCGAGCAATCGCCGCAGCCTTCGCACACCGCTTCGTTGATGACCACGCGCTTCGCCGGATCGGGAAACGCGCCGCGCTTCCTGCGGCGGCGCTTCTCGGTCGCGCAGGTCTGGTCGTAGATCAGGATCGTGGTGCCGGGAATCTCGCGCAACTGGCGCTGAATGTCGTCGAGTTCGTCGCGATGATGCACTTCGATGCCCGGCGCGAGCCCGACATCCGGCGTGTACTTCTCCGGCTGATCCGTGACGACGACGAGCTTCGCCGCGCCTTCCGCCGCCAGCTGATGCGTGATCTGCGGCACGGTCAGCACGCCGTCGACGGGCTGGCCGCCGGTCATCGCGACCGCATCGTTGTACAGAATCTTGTAGGTGATGTTCACCTTCGCCGCGATAGCCGCGCGAATCGCGATGAGGCCGGAATGGAAGTACGTGCCGTCACCGAGATTGGCGAAGACGTGCTTGTCGTTCGTGAACGGCGCCTGACCGACCCAGGCGACGCCTTCGCCGCCCATCTGACTGAACGTGCTCGTGTTGCGGTCCATCCAGACCGTCATGTAATGGCAGCCGATGCCCGCCATCGCGCGCGATCCTTCCGGCACGTTCGTCGACGTGTTGTGCGGGCAGCCCGAGCAGAACCACGGCTTGCGCTCCGCTTCGACGCGCGGCCGCGCGAGCGCTTTTTCCTTCGCCTCGATCACGGCGATGCGCGCCGCGATGCGCGCGCGAACGTCGGCGGGCAAGTCGAACTTGGCGAGCCGCGCGGCGATCGCCTTCGCGATGATCGCGGGCGACAGCTCATAGTGCGCGGGCAGAAGCCAGTTGCCCATCGGCACGGACCATTCGCCGCCCGCGCCGTCCTTTTCGTCGAATTTGCCGAAGACGCGCGGACGCTGCGCATCCGGCCAGTTGTACAGCTCTTCCTTGATCGCGTATTCGAGAATCTGGCGCTTCTCTTCGACGACGAGAATCTCGTCCAGCCCGCGCGCGAACGCCTGCGCGCCTTGCGCTTCGAGCGGCCACACGCAGCCGACCTTGTAGAGGCGAATGCCGATCTGCGCGCAGGTTTCATCGTCGAGACCGAGGTCGGTCAGCGCCTGACGCACGTCGAGATACGCCTTGCCGCCCGTCATGATGCCGAAGCGCGCGTGCGGCGAATCGATGTCGATGCGGTCGAGCTTATTCGCGCGCACGTAGGCGAGCGCCGCGTACCACTTGTAGTCGAGCAGACGCGCTTCCTGAACGAGCGGCGGATCGGGCCAGCGGATGTTGAGCCCGCCTTCGGGCATCGCGAAATCGGTCGGGATCACGATTTCCGTGCGATGCGGGTCGATATCCACCGACGCCGACGATTCCACCACGTCCGTCACGCATTTCATCGCGACCCAGAGGCCGGAGTAGCGGCTCATCGCCCAGCCGTGCAGCCCGAAATCGAGATATTCCTGCACGTTCGACGGAAACAGCACCGGCAGTCCGCACGCCTTGAAGATGTGCTCGGACTGATGCGCGAGCGTCGACGACTTCGCGGCGTGATCGTCGCCGGCGAGCACGAGCACGCCGCCGTGCGCAGCTGATCCCGCCGAATTGCCGTGCTTGAAGACATCGCCCGAGCGGTCGACGCCGGGGCCTTTGCCGTACCACATCGAGAAAACGCCGTCGTATTTGGCGCTCGGGTACAGGTTGACCTGTTGCGAGCCCCAGACGGCGGTGGCCGCGAGGTCTTCGTTGACGCCCGGCTGGAACACGACCTGATGCCCGGCGAGATGCTTCTTCGCCTTCCAGAGCGACTGGTCGAGTCCGCCGAGGGGAGAGCCGCGATAGCCGGAGATGAATCCGGCCGTGTTGAGACCGGCGGCTTTGTCGCGCTCTTGCTGGAGCATCGGCAGGCGAACCAGCGCCTGGATGCCGCTCATGTACGCGCGGCCGCGTTCGAGGGTGTATTTGTCGTCGAGTGTGACGGATTTCAGCGCGGCTTCTAGCGAAGCTCTTTGTTCTGCGTCTAGCGGGGCGTTCATTCTGTGTGCTCCTCCACCCGAGTTTGGGATCGCCAAAGCATGTTTCGGGCCGTTGACGTCTTGTGAACGCGCAGGCCGGGACTTCAAGTTTGCCGATGCCCGCGCCCTGGAGACAGTGGGACAAACCCGTTAAAAAGTCCTCACTTAACCGGGATTTGCGTCAAAACGTTGAAGCGATGCGCGCTGCCGCGAGTCGTTTGTTACAGGGTGTAAATGTGACCGATGCGCGGAACCCTCGACCTCACTCCTGTCTAACCGGGCGCTTGGGCCGTTCTGCGCGCGCTTCACGACGTGCGGAAATGCCCGGTGCCGTACACACGCAGTCAGAAGGAGAAAACAATGAAGCAACGCCACATCCAGAATTTTCTAATGGTTTCGGCCGCATTTTTCGCGATCAGCGCGCCGGTGGGCGGCGCGCGCGCGAATGCTTCGCCGCTCGCGGCGACGTCCGTCCAGCACATTACGCAAGTGCGCGTGCCGAATGCCAGACGCGCAGCGGCGATCGCGACGATTCCGAACGCGGCAGCGACGGCAACGCCTGATCCGTTCGCTTAAAAGGCAAAAGGGACATGAACCTCGCGGTCCATGTCCCTTTTTTTGCCCACGCGGGCGATCAGCTCGCGCTGGTGTCCTTCAGCACGCCGCGCCGCATTTGATCCAGTTCGATGGATTCGAACAGCGCCTTGAAATTGCCCTCGCCGAAGCCCTGATTCCCCTTGCGCTGGATGATCTCGAAGAAGATCGGCCCGATCTGGTTCTCCGTGAAGATCTGCAGCAGGATTTCGTCGTGCACGCCGTCGATCAGAATCTTGCGCTTCTTCAGTTCCGCGACCGATTCGCCGTGATTCGCCACGCGCCGGTCCACTAGCTCGTAATACGTGTCGATGGTATCGAGCAGCGCGATGTTCGACGCGCGCAGGCCGTCCACGGTGCCGTAGATGTTGTCCGTGCCGAGCGCGATGTGCTGAATGCCTTCTCCGCGATACGCGTCGAGATATTCCTGAATCTGGCCGGCGTTCTCCGAACCTTCCTCGTTGATCGGAATGCGGATCTTGCCGCACGGCGACGTCATCGCCTTGGACTTCACCGCCGTCACCTTGCCTTCGATGTCGAAATAGCGCACTTCGCGGAAGTTGAAGAGGCGCTCGTAGAACTCTGCCCATTCGATCATCCGGCCGCGATGCACGTTGTGCGTGAGGTGATCGATATACGTGAGTCCGTGCCCGACCGGGTTCGGGTTCGCGCCGGGAATCGGCTCGAAGTCGACGTCGTAGATGCTGATGTCGCCGATGCTGCCCGGCTCCGCGCCGTTCTTGCCGCGCCAGCGATCGACGAAATAGATCAGCGAATCGCCGATGCCCTTGATCGCGGGAATATTCAGCTCCATCGGGCCGGTCCTGTTGTCGAAGCCCCACGCGCCCAGTTCCAGCGCGCGCTTATAGGCTTGCGCGGCATCCGCCACGCGAAACGCGATCGCGCAAATCGACGGCCCGTGCAGGCGCGCGAAACGTTGCGCGAAGGAATCCGGCTCCGCGTTGACGATGAAATTGATCTCGCCCTGACGATACAGCGTCACGTTCTTGTGCCGATGCCGCGCAATGGCGGTGAAGCCCATCTGCTCGAAGAGCTTGCCGAGCGCAACCGGATCGGGCGCCGTGTGTTCGATGAATTCGAAGCCGTCCGTGCCGACGGGGTTCTCCCAAGTTTGAGGCGTCATGTGAGTCTCCTGAATGTGGGACGCTTTGTCGCGACGTGAGGAAAGTCTAGCCAGAGAGCGGCGACAAAAACTTGCGAAACAAATCGCCGGTTTCTAATATTGCGCACGAAACTGCTACACCGGGACGACGTGGAGACCGAAGATGCCCCAGCCGGAGTTGGACACGATAGATAGGCGCATTCTCGCGATCCTCCAGGAGAATGGCCGATTGTCGAATCAGGAGATTGCGGATCGCGTGAGCCTGTCGCCGAGCCCGTGTTTGCGGCGCATCCGGCGGCTTGAAGAAACCGGCGTGATTCGCGGCTACGTCGCGCTGCTCGACGCGAAGAAGCTCGGGCTCGGCCTGCTGGCCTACGTCAACGTGCGGCTGGAAAAGCGCGGCGGGATGCCGGTGGCGGTGGGGACGCCGAATCCGCCGACGCACGGCGATCTCTTTCGCGAGGCTGTGCGCTCATGGCCGGAAGTCGTCGCCTGCGACGCGATGACCGGCGAGATGGATTTTCTCCTGCGCGTTCAGGTGCGCGACATGGAGCACTTTTCGCGCTTCGTGCAGGATCAGCTGCTGCATCATCCTTCGGTGATCGACGTTCGCTCGAGCTTTTCACTCGAGCGCATCAAGGAAACGACGGCGCTGCCGCTGCGTTGATCGGAAGCCGGAACGGAAAAGGGCGGCTCGTTCGGAGCCGCCCTTTTTTTACCTTGCTGCCTGCCGCGGCGCGGATTCAGGCGGCATCGACCGTCGGCATGAACGCCTGAAAGACTTGCGATGCGCGATGCGCCTGACGCTTGATCGCGTAGTCGAACACGGCCGCTTGTTCCTGAAGCATCTCGGAGACGATGCTCGTCTGATCCGCCGGCGTCAGCGACAGATATGCGTCGGCCTCGCCGTATGCGTATTCGATCTTCATCCCCGACTTTCGCGCGATGTGCATCATGGTCTTGTTGCGCGACAGGCAGTGCATGTAAAGCACCGAGACGTGCGTATTGCGGCTGCGCATGGCGGCGCGCTCGAAAAGCCGCGTGCCGATGCCGCGTCCGCGCGCGCTTTCGAGGACCGAGACGCCGAATTCGGCGGTGCGCTTGTCGCCATCGGCCGGCAGATACGCCAGGTGCCCGACGCCCAGCAATTCCAGCGACGCGCCGAACACGCCGAACACGGTGTCGTTCGTGAAGTTCAGGCTGCGCACGTAGTTCTCGATGACATGATCCGGCACGATCTGGCCGAAGCGCAGAAGGCGGTCGTCTTCATCGAGCGCGAGGAAGTGGGTGAGCAGGCGCTCGCGGTCCGCAGACGAGAGTTCGCGGACCAGAACCGGCAAGCGCGCGGCATCCGGCAGCGGGCGCTCACTTGCGACGATCTGCTCGGCGTTGCGATTGAAAGTCAGTTCCACGGTTTCTCCTGTACGTTCGTTCATGCTGCAAAGCAAAACGAATTTTATCCGCTTTAGGAAAAACGAGTACGGGAAAACCCTTAAAACAGTGCCGAGGGCGACTTCTAAACGGTCGTCTGTTTTTTTATTCGCTGACAAATCAAGAGCTTGCAAGCGGCGGAGCATTTCGTCGCAGTGCAGCAAAGACGTCATGCACCGGCGAGTCCATGCTCGATCATCCCGACGACCTGCTCGCCAAACTCGCGGTAGCCGAGCTTTCCGCCCGGCTTGAGCCAGGTGAACGTCCAGTTGATCATGCCGAAGACCATCATCGTGAGCGCGGTCTGGTTTTGCTTGTTGACGCGCTGCGGATACGCGCGCGCCAACTGACGAGCGAACGCCGCGACGATGTCGCGCTGCCGGTCGAGGACGATTTCGCGCTGCGCGTCTTCGAGATATTTGACGTCGTTCAGAAGCGCGACATGCCGGCTGTGCGACGTCTCGTACTCCGCGAGAAACGCGCGCACGAGTTCCGCAAACGCCTCGCGCTCGCCGAGCCCGCGCCGCTGGCTCGCGCCTTCGACCTCCGCGATGATTAGCATGAGCCGCTTCGTGTAGCGGTCGAGCAGATCGAAGAGAATCGCTTCCTTGCTCTCGTAGTAGTGATAGAGGCGCGCTTTCGACGTGCCGCTCGCGGCGGCGAGATCGGCCATCGACGTGCTCGGGTAGCTGGTTTGCGCGAATTTCGCGGCGGCGAGTTCGAGAATCTGTTCGCGTTGTGTTTCGTGGTCAGGCGCTTTGGTACGGGCCATGTGGTCGGCAGCGTTCTTTTCGGCTCATTGAATTAGCGTCGCAATTCGGCATCCGCCATTTCCGACGGCGTGCCGCGTATTTTAAGGCGGCCCGCCGTCACCAGTTCCCGGCAGCGCCAGAACGCGATGCTGTCGCTCACGAGGAAGTCGAAGCTCCGCGCCATCGCGCCGGCGGCGATGCGCCGCGCCGGTTGCCACTCGGCGGTGGCGATGTCGAGCAGCGCCTCGTCGACATCGAGCCACGTTGCGGACACGAGCATGTTGTCGCGCAGGCGCCGGTTTTCGGCATTCGAATGCTTCGCTTCCTGCCACTCCAGCGCGAGCCGGCTGATGCGCAGCACCGAAATGGGCGCGGCGCTCGGCAGCTTCGCGAGCAGTTGCCTCGGCGAAAACATGCCGGCGGCGGTCGCGCGATCCGGCCTGCGCACGCCCTCCGGCTGCGCGTCGGGCGCGGCGATGGAGAAGTCGTCGAACGTGAGCTTCGCTTCGTTCAGGCGCTGCGGCGCATTGCGCAGGTGATAGGCGACGCGGCGCAGCGTGAGCTGATCCGCCGCACTCTGTCCGTGCCACACGACGACTTGCCCGTCGCCGCGCGCGAGCCGCGCAAGCAGGGCGTGCTGCGCGTCGAGTTCGTCCTCGAGATCGGCGGTCGTGGTCAGCACCTGACGCCAGAACGCCGCGCGGCCAATCGGCGCTTCGTCGATATCGCGCAGCGGCCCGACCGCGAGATCGTCGCGCAGGGCGATGACCTGCTCATCGCGCTCGGCGAGCCGCAGCGCGTGCGTGAGGGCGTCGGCTGCGCAGTCGCCATTGGTGACGTGAATCGTATTCATCGATATCGGCTTGCCGGAGGACAAAAGGACGAAGAACGCTCGAAGGAGCGACTCTCAGTTTAGCCAATCGCGATGCGCGCCGGTGTGGGATCGGCCGCTGAACTAGCGCTCGTCGAAGCTCACGACGACGCGCTCGCTCACCGGATGACACTGGCAAGTCAGCACGAAACCGTCGTCGATTTCGTGCTGCTCCAGCGTGTAGTTCTTGTCCATCGTCACCTTGCCTTCGAGCACCTTCGCGCGGCAGGTGCAGCAGACGCCGCCCTTGCACGCATACGGCAGCGCAAGCCCCGCCTTCAGCCCGACGTCCAGCACGCTCACGCCTTCGTACGGCAGACGCAGCTTGCGCCGCTTGCCGTCGATGACGAGTTCGAGATCCGCCGCGGGCGTGTTCTCCGTGATCTCGATGGCCGGCGCGCCCGCCTGCGGCAGCGGCGAGCCGAAGCGCTCGACGTGAATGCGCTCTGGCGCGACGCCCGCGTGCTTCAGCGCGGCTTCGGCGGCGTCCATCATCGGCGCGGGACCGCAAATAAAGGCTTCGTCGATGTCGCCGGGCGGCAGCAGTGTGTCGAGAAACGCGTTGCACTTCGCCTGATCGAGCACGCCGTTGAAAAGCTCGACATCCTGCAAATCGTCGGACAGAACGTGATACAGCGAAAACCGGCTCATGTAGCGATTCTTCAGGTCTTCGAGTTCCTCGGCGAACATGATCGTGTCGACGCTGCGGTTGCCGTAGACCAGCGTGAAGCGGCTCGTCGGCTCCATGTCGAGCGTCGTCTTGATGATGGCCAGCACCGGCGTGATGCCCGAGCCGCCCGAGAACGCGACGTAATGCTTCGCGTGATCGGCGTTCAGGTGCGTGTAGAAACGGCCGTCGGGCGTCATCACGTCGATTTCATGGCCGGGCTTCAGCGTGTCGAACGCGAAGTTCGAGAAGCGCCCGCCGCGCACGCGCTTGATGCCGATGCGCAATTCGCCGTCGCGGTCGTAGTCGGTCACGCCGACGCAAATGGAATACGAGCGGCGCGTCTCCTCGCCGTCGATATGCGTCTTCAACGTCACGAACTGGCCCTGCGTGAAGCGAAATGCGTCGCGCAGTTCGGGCGGCACGTCGAACGAAACGGTGACCGCGTCGGCGGTTTCGGGGCGAACGTCGCGGATGCGCAGCGGATGAAATTGCGGAGTCGCCATGATGGTCGTGTCGTGGAGTTCAGTACGGCTTGAAGTAATCGAACGGCTCGCGGCAATCGAGACAGCGATAGAGCGCCTTGCACGCCGTCGAACCGAATTGCGCGAGCCTTTCCGTATGCGCCGAGCCGCAGCGCGGACAGGCGACGACTTCCGGCTTGCGCGGCACGAAGCGGATCGGTTGCACGGCGCTGGCGCACGCGCCCGTCGGCGGCGCGATCCCGTAGCGGCGCAGCTTGTCGCGCGCTTCGTCGGTGATCCAGTCGGTGGTCCACGCGGGCGCGAGCACCGTCTCGATGCGATGCGCGCCGAGCTGCGCGCGCTCGATGGCGTTCGCGACGTCCTCCGCGATTTGCGACATCGCCGGGCAACCGGAGTACGTCGGCGTGATGACGACTTCGAGCGCGCCGTCCGCGCCGCGGCGCACGTCGCGCAGAATGCCGAGTTCGCGGATCGACACGACCGGAATCTCGGGATCGGGCACCGCTTCCAGTACGGACCACGCGCGTTCGATGGCGGCGTCCATCATCACCAGCTCGCGCCCGGATGCTGCCGTGCGAGGCTTTGCATTTCCGCGAGCAGATAGCCCATGTGCTCGGAATGCTCGCCGAGCTTGCCGGTGCTCACGTGCCTGACTTCGGCGGGCGATTGCAGCGTCGCTTCGTCGAGCGCGGCGCGCACATCGTCGCGCCAGACGGCCTCGAAATCGTTCGCGAGCGGCGCGATGCCGGCTTCCGCGACCGCGCGCTCGATGGCGTCGGCGTGGAAGAATTCGCGCGTGTACGGCATCAGATAGTCGAGCGCCGCCTGCGCGCGCCGATGCGATTGCTCCGTGCCGTCGCCGAAGCGCACGAGCCAGTCACGCGCGTGATGCACGTGATAGCGCGTTTCCTTGATCGACTTCGCCGCGATTGCCGCGAGTTGCGCATCCGTCGATGCCTGAAGCGCCGTCCACACGTGCGCCATGAACGCGCAGTACAGGAAGTTGCGCACGATGGTCACCGCGTAGTCGCGTTCGGCGCGCGCCGTGCCCGCGAGCGGGCCGAAATGCGGCAGCTCGACGAGCGTGTAGTTCGCGAATTCGCGCTCCGTGCGGAAGTACGCGTAGTCGTCTTCGGTCTTCTGCGCGCCGGTGAGCGCGGCTTCCAGCGCCGCCGCGTGCGAGTACAGAAGACGCGCCTGACCGATCAAATCGAGGCTGATATTCGCGAGCGCGATGTCTTCCTCGAGCGCCGGGCCGTGGCTGCACCATTCGGCGTTGCGCTGGCCGAGAATCAGCGCGTTATCGGCGAGGCGCAGCACATAGGCGAGATGTTCGTGGCTCATGTCGCGCGCTCACATATGGTTGATTTCGTCGGGCAGCACGAAGAACGTCGGATGCCGATAAATCTTGTCGCCCGCCGGCTCGAAGAATTCGCCCTTGTCCGCCGGATCGGACGCCGTGATCGCCGACGATGGCACCACCCAGAGGCTCACGCCTTCCTGACGTCGCGTGTAGACGTCGCGCGCCATGCGCAGCGCGGCGCTCGCGTCGGGCGCGTGGAGGCTGCCGCAATGCTTGTGATCGAGTCCCTGCTTGCTGCGCACGAACACTTCCCAAATCGGCCATTCCTTGTTCATTTCGATGTCTCCTGTTGCGCGGCTTTACGCGGCTTGCTTCTGCGCCCGCGCCTTCTGCTTTTCCGCATGGGCGAGCGCGGCTTCGCGTACCCACGCGCCTTCGCTGTCGGCCTTTACGCGCGTGGCGAGGCGTTCCTTGTTGCACGGACCGTCGCCGTTGACGACGCGCCAGAATTCTTCCCAGTCGATCTCGCCGTAGTCGTGCGCGCCGCGCGCCGCGTTCCACTTCAGGTCCGGATCGGGCAAGGTGACGCCGAGAATCTTCGCCTGCTCGACGGTGGCATCGACGAATTTCTGGCGCAGATCGTCATTCGAAATGCGCTTGATGCCCCATGCGAACGACTTGCCGCTGTGGATCGAATCCTTGTCGCTCGGGCCGAACATCATCAGAACGGGCCACCACCAGCGGTTCACCGCCTGCTGCACGAGATCCTTCTGCGCGTCGGTGCCTTTCATCATCGCGAGGAGCGCGTCGAAACCCTGGCGCTGATGGAACGACTCTTCCTTGCAGATGCGGATCATCGCGCGGGCGTAAGGGCCGTAGGTGCAGCGGCAGAGAGGAATCTGGTTCATGATCGCGGCGCCGTCCACCAGCCAGCCGATCACACCGACATCCGCCCACGTGGGCGTCGGATAGTTGAAGATGCTCGAGTACTTGGCCTTGCCCGCGTGCAGCGCGTCGACCAGCTGATCGCGCGAGACGCCGAGCGTTTCAGCGGCGCTATATAGATAGAGGCCGTGGCCGCCTTCGTCCTGCACCTTGGCAAGCAGAATCGCCTTGCGCTTCAGACTCGGCGCGCGGCTGATCCAGTTGCCCTCCGGCTGCATGCCGATGATCTCGGAATGCGCGTGCTGCGAAATCTGGCGCACGAGCGTCTTGCGATACGCCTCCGGCCTCCAGTCTTGCGGCTCGATTTTGCCGTCGGCCTGCATCACGGCGTCGAAACGCTGCTGCTCGGTCGAGGCTTCCGGCGAAGCGTCGGATTGTGCGGCCTGGCCGGGAAGGTCGAGAGATTGGGTGTACATGGCGGACACTCGCTCTGGAAAAGTCGCGGTGCGCCGATTATAAACCGACCGGACGGTCGGGAAATAGATTTTTCGAGACGCGCGGGAAATCACCTAGGGCGCGTCTCGCGGCGAAAAAAGCGGTGCCGTTCGCGAGGAGCGGCACCGCTCGGTCGATGCGGACTTCGGTGGCGCAGCGCGTGCCGCTCAGCGGCTTAGCGGCTCCGCTCGCCGGCGAAGTCCTCTGCGTCGACGTCATATCCGGACGGTTCCCAGCGCACCGCGAACAGCGCGGCGAGCCCGGCGAGCGGCGCGATCGCGATGATCCAGAACACCTTCGTGCCGAGCGTCGCCGACAGCACCGGGAACAGGAAGAGCGATAGCGTCGAACTGGCGCGCATGAGCGTCTGATTGAAGCCGACGCCCACGCCGCGCAACGACGTCGGATAGCTCAGCGACGCGAACGTCATGCTGTGCGAGCCCGGCCCGATGCCTTGCCCGAGCAGGAAAGCCGCGAGCAGCGCGATCGCGATGACGACCTGCGCGCCGGTCGCGGGCTTGCCGACGACCGCGAGGCCGACGAGCGCGACGAGCTGAAACGCGTAGCCGATGACCGTCAGATTCCACGCGCCGAACTTCGGCACCGTGCGCACGGCGAACAGGCCGCCGACGAACGCGAAGCACAGATTGAGCGCGAGCGACGCGAGAATCGTCGTGAGCATCGACTGCGCGAGGAAACTCGAAATGATGACCGGCAGCCCGAACGCGACAGCGTTATACGCGAACGAAGACGCAATCGCGATGACGGTTGCGAGCACCGTGCGGCGCAGGTAGACGCCGCGCAGCAGCGCGCCGTAGTTGCCGAGCGTCGCGCGGCGCGCTTTCGGCGCTTTTTCAGACGCCAAGCGCGCATCCGGCTCGACGCGCGCATCGACGCCATACGAGCGCTTGAGAATCGCGGCGGCGCCGGCGAGATCGCCCTGATTCGCCGCCCACACGGGCGATTCGCTCATATAGCGGCTGCGAATCACGATGATCGCGATGGCCGGCACCGCGCCGAAGCCGAGAATCATCCGCCACAGCCAGCCGGCGTCGTGCGCGGGCAGCGCCGCGTAGAGACCGAGGACGAGCAAATATGAAATGCTGATCGCGGCATACCACGTCGGGCACCACATCGCCACGCGCGCGGCCTTGTTGCCGCGCCCCTGAAGCCGCGAAAACTCCGCGAGAAACGCCATCGCGACCGGCAAGTCGATGCCGACGCCGAGGCCCATCACGAAACGCGCTCCGCCGAGCACCCACGCATTCGGCGCGAGCGCGCACGCGATGGCCGCCACGACGAAGAAGAACATGTCGGCCATGAAGACGCGATAACGCCCGATCCGATCGGTGAGATAGCCGCCGAGGAACGCGCCGATGATCGCGCCGAACGTGATCGCCGAGGCGACGAAACCGGTTCCAGTCGGCGTCAGCGAGAATTCGCGGGCGATGTCCTTGACGCCGAAGGCCAGCGCGCCGAGGTCGTAGGCGTCGAGAAAAATGCCGCCGAGCGCAATCGCGACGACGATGCGCGCGTCGCTGCCGATAGCGGCGCCGCGATTGACGAGACTCGAAACGTCGGCGGCGCTGCGAATGACGGGCCGCGCGTCGGCGGTCGAGGTTCTGCCGGAAGCGCGTTCAGGCGCAGTGGTAACGGACATGATCGGACGTGAAAAATTGTGAATGCAACGAATCGCGCGATGCTACTTGGGCGGTCGGGCGCAACCAAATTCTTTTTTGTTATTTAATGACTTACGGCTCTTGGGCGGCTCGCTGGCGTCTTTCGCGGCGATGCGCCGGATGCAGTGCGACAATGTCGCTCCCCGTTTTTAGTCGGCCCTCAGCATGGCGTCAGTGGAAAGCATCGAATCGGTGGAAGTCGCGGTCGTCGGCGGCGGTCCGGCCGGCCTCATGGCGGCGGAAGCGCTCGCGGCGGGCGGCGCGCGCGTCGATCTTTTCGACGCGATGCCGTCCGTCGGCCGCAAGTTTCTGATGGCGGGCAAGGGCGGCATGAATCTCACGCATTCCGAACCCGCCGATGCGTTCGTCGCCCGCTACGGCGCGCGGCGCGGGAACATCGCGCCGCTGCTCGCTCGCTTCGACGCCGCCGCGTTGCGCGAGTGGGTCCACGCGCTCGGCGTGGAGACGTTCGTCGGCAGTTCGGGCCGCGTCTTTCCGACCGACATGAAAGCCGCGCCGATGCTTCGCGCGTGGCTGCATCGGCTGCGCGCGTCGGGCGTCACCTTCCATATGCGGCATCGTTGGCTCGGTTTCGGGGACGACGGCATCGCGGTTTCCCGCTTCGCGACGCCGCAGGGCGAAAAGCGCGTGCGTCACGGCGCGCTCGTGCTGGCGCTTGGCGGCGCGAGCTGGCCGCAGCTCGGCTCGGACGGAAGCGCGGTCGCGCAACTGGCGGCGTGCGGCATCGACGTGCGGCCGTTCCTGCCGTCGAACTGCGGTTTCGATGTCGAATGGACGCCGCATTTCCGCAGCCGGTTCGCGGGCGAGCCGCTCAAGTCGGTCGCGATCGGCCTGGAGCGCGACGACAGCGGCGTGGATTGGCGCGTCGGCGAGTGCGTCGTCACCGAGCATGGAATCGAAGGCAGTCTGATTTACGCGCTCTCCGCGCCGATTCGCGAGCGCGTTTTCGAAAGCGGCGACGCGGGCGCACGAATTCTGCTCGATCTCGCGCCGCAGTTGCCCGCGGAGCGCGTGCGCGCCGAAGTGCTTCATCCGCGTGGGGCGCGCTCGCTGTCGAGTCATCTGCAAAGCCGCCTGCATCTCGCGGGCGTCAAGGCCGGGCTGCTGCGCGAGTGCCTGACGAAAGACGAATTCGCCGACCTCGACACGCTCGCCGGGCGCATCAAGGCGTTGCCGGTGCGCGTCGTGCGTCCGCGCCCGATCGCGGAAGCCATCAGCAGCGCGGGCGGCGTCGCGTTCGAATCGCTCGATGCCCGGTCGATGCTGAGCGCGCTGCCCGGCGTCTTCTGCGCAGGCGAAATGCTCGACTGGGAAGCGCCGACCGGCGGCTACCTGCTGACGGCGTGCTTCGCGAGCGGGCTCGTCGCCGGCGAAGGCGCGCTCGCGTGGCTCGCCGCGCGACGCTGAACGCGAGCCGCCTTCTTCGCGCTACCCGGCGACCAGCCGCCAGAGCGACGTCACTTCGGCGGATCGCGCGGCGTGGAGCGGATCGGATTTGTCCGTCGAACGGGGATGGTGCGGCTTCGTGTCGATGCGGCCATCGACCTTCAGACCCGCTGCATCGATCCATTCCTGCAACTGCGCGCGCGTGCGCAAGCCGAGATGCTCCGCGAAATCCGAGAGAATCAGCCATCCTTCGCCGCCTGGCGTCAGATGCGCGGCGAGGCCGCCGAGAAAACCGCGCAGCATGCGGCTTTCGGGGTCGTAGATCGCGTGCTCGATGGCCGCGCTCGGGCGCGCGGGCAGCCACGGCGGGTTGCAGACGACGAGCGGCGCGCGTCCTTCGGGAAAAAGATCGGCTTCGATCACGTCCACCTGCTTTCCGAGTCCGAGCCGCGCGATGTTCTCGCGCGCGCAGGCGAGCGCGCGCGGATCCATGTCCGTTGCCACGACGCGCTGCACGCCGCGCCGCGCGAGCACAGCGGCGAGCACGCCGGTGCCCGCGCCGATGTCGAATGCCAGCGCCGACGACGGCAGCGGCTGGTTCGCGACAAGATCGACGTATTCGCCGCGCACCGGCGAGAAAACGCCGTAGTACGGGTGAATCCGGCCACCGGCCGCCTTGATCTCGACGCCTTTCTTGCGCCATTCATGCGCGCCGATCAATCCGAGCACTTCGCGCAGCGAAACCACCGATGCCTCCTGCGGCGGGCCGTAGGCTTCCTCGCAGGCTTCCCGCACGTTGGGCGCGCGGCGCAGCGGAATGACGTACTGCTCGTCGAGCGGAAGGACGAGCATCGCGAGCGTGCGCGCGCGCTGCGATTGCGCGAGACGATGCATATTGAACGCATCGACGGGCGACGCGGGCTGTTCGGCCGCCGGCTTCTTCGCCTTGCGCGGCTTGTTGTCGATCCGCCGGGCCATCGCCTGAAGTAATTGGCGCGCGTTCTGGAAGTCGCCGCGCCAGAGAATCGCGGTGCCTTCGCAGGCGAGCCGGTACGCGTGGTCGGCGGTCATCTGATCGTGTCCGATCACGAGGCGCTTCGGCGGCTGATTGCCGCTTTCGGACCGCCACACGGCGGAGCGGCTTTCGCCGTCTTCTTCCCATTCGAGTTGGGGCTTCGGGTTTTTCGATTGCATATTGGCGTTGGATGCAGGGCGGGACGGGCCCGCGAAGAAAGTTTGGCTGCATTGTGACGCTATTTCGACCGCGCCGGCCGCCGAAGTTGGCGCGAGGCGCGTGTCGATCGGGCACAATTTAGGCTTTTTCCGAACGCCGACGCCGAATGAAACCCAAGGTTATCGCCGCGATCCGCGTGGCCGCGCTTCTTCTTCCGCTGACTTCCGCATCGCTCGTGTTCGCCGCCGAGACGGTCGCGCAATCGCCCAGCGAACACTGGGTCAGCGCGTGGGGCACGGCGCTGCAGTCGATTCCGCAACTGGCCGATCTTCCGCCGCTCTATCGCGCGCCGGCAGTCGGCGGGCGGACCGTGCGCCAAGTGATCTATCCGCAGATTGCCGGAAAGCAGATGCGCCTGCGCATCAGCAACCTGTTTGCGACGGAACCGCTCGTGATCGAATCGATGAGCGTCGCGCGCGCGGCGAGCGGCAGCAGCGCCGCGATTCGCGCGGAGAGCAGCCGTCCGGTGCTGTTCGGCGGGCGCAGGAGCATCACTGTCGCGCCGGGTGCGCAGGTGACGAGCGATATCGTCGCCTTCGACGTCGCCGCGAATCAGCCGCTCGCGGTAAGCACGTTCATGGGGCGGGACCAGAAACTGACGGCGTGGCATCGCACGGCGAGCCAGGTCAACTACGTCTCGACGCCCGGCGACCGGACCGACGACGCGTCGGCTGCGGCGTTCCGCACGCGCTTCACGCAGTACGCGTGGCTGACCAACGTCGCGGTCGAGAATGCGTCGGCGAGCGCGGTGGTCGCCATCGGCGACTCGATCACGGACGGCCTGCGCTCGACGCTCAACGGGAACCGTCGCTGGCCCGACGCGCTCGCGCGCGAGATCGCGCAGCGCGGCGGCGCGCAGGCGGCAGTGGTCAATGTGGGCATCAGCGGAAACCGGCTGCTCAGCAATTCCCCGTGCTACGGCGAGGCGCTCGCGGCCCGCTTCGACCGCGACGCGCTCCGGCAGCCGGGCGTGCGGGCGATCATCGTGCTGATCGGCATCAACGACATCAATTTCGCGGCGATGCCCGCGCGCGCCGGCCTCGACTGCGACGCGCCGCACACGGAAGTCAACGCGGACGCGCTCGTGCGCGGCTATCAGCGGCTGATCGCGCAGGCGCACCAGCGCGGCGTCAAGATCTATGGCGCGACGTTGACGCCCGCTTCGCTGCCGCCCGAGCGTGAGGCGATCCGCACCGCGGTCAACGCGTCGATACGTTCGAGCCGCGCATTCGACGGCGTGATCGATTTCGACGCGGCGCTGCGCGACCCGGCGCGGCCCGACGTTTTGCAGCGGCGTTTCGATAGCGGCGATCACATCCATCCGAGCGATGCCGGCTACGCGGCGATGGGGTCGGCGGTGCCTGTGAACGTCGTCCTCGGGACGGCGAAGTAGCCCGCGACGATGGCGGAAAAAATAATTGCTTCACCATCTTGTCATTGGCGTTTGCTTCGCCTAATATTCCGCTCCTCGTCGCAAGACGGGGCCGCCGAAGAAACAGGTGGTCTCCGAAGTTGGCAGATTTCGAAGCGAAAGCAGAAAAAAGCTGTTGACGAAGAGAAAAAGATTCTTCATAATCTCGTTTCTCTGCTGCTGATGCAGCGACGCAAGACGGAAAGCAGGAAAGTCTTGGCGGATTGCTCTTTAAAAACTAACAGCCGATAAGTGTGGGCGCTTGATGGCGAGTGCGGTTTCAGTCTTTCGGGGCTGAGGCGACAAGCAAAAGTAATCAAGAGTCTCACACGAAGTATCAGAGGAAGGTTGATCCGTCTTAGGATGGATTAATCATCGTCAGTACGTTGAGTGAGCGACCGGTTCTACGGAACCGAAAACAGTAACAGGCATTGAACTGAAGAGTTTGATCCTGGCTCAGATTGAACGCTGGCGGCATGCCTTACACATGCAAGTCGAACGGCAGCACGGGGGCAACCCTGGTGGCGAGTGGCGAACGGGTGAGTAATACATCGGAACGTGTCCTGGAGTGGGGGATAGCCCGGCGAAAGCCGGATTAATACCGCATACGCTCTAAGGAGGAAAGCGGGGGATCTTTCGGGACCTCGCGCTCAAGGGGCGGCCGATGGCAGATTAGCTAGTTGGTGGGGTAAAGGCCTACCAAGGCGACGATCTGTAGCTGGTCTGAGAGGACGACCAGCCACACTGGGACTGAGACACGGCCCAGACTCCTACGGGAGGCAGCAGTGGGGAATTTTGGACAATGGGGGCAACCCTGATCCAGCAATGCCGCGTGTGTGAAGAAGGCCTTCGGGTTGTAAAGCACTTTTGTCCGGAAAGAAAACCGCCGCCCTAATATGGTGGCGGGATGACGGTACCGGAAGAATAAGCACCGGCTAACTACGTGCCAGCAGCCGCGGTAATACGTAGGGTGCGAGCGTTAATCGGAATTACTGGGCGTAAAGCGTGCGCAGGCGGTCTGTTAAGACCGATGTGAAATCCCCGGGCTTAACCTGGGAACTGCATTGGTGACTGGCAGGCTTTGAGTGTGGCAGAGGGAGGTAGAATTCCACGTGTAGCAGTGAAATGCGTAGAGATGTGGAGGAATACCGATGGCGAAGGCAGCCTCCTGGGCCAACACTGACGCTCATGCACGAAAGCGTGGGGAGCAAACAGGATTAGATACCCTGGTAGTCCACGCCCTAAACGATGTCAACTAGTTGTTGGGGATTCATTTCCTTAGTAACGTAGCTAACGCGTGAAGTTGACCGCCTGGGGAGTACGGTCGCAAGATTAAAACTCAAAGGAATTGACGGGGACCCGCACAAGCGGTGGATGATGTGGATTAATTCGATGCAACGCGAAAAACCTTACCTACCCTTGACATGGTCGGAACCCTGCTGAAAGGTGGGGGTGCTCGAAAGAGAACCGGCGCACAGGTGCTGCATGGCTGTCGTCAGCTCGTGTCGTGAGATGTTGGGTTAAGTCCCGCAACGAGCGCAACCCTTGTCCTTAGTTGCTACGCAAGAGCACTCTAAGGAGACTGCCGGTGACAAACCGGAGGAAGGTGGGGATGACGTCAAGTCCTCATGGCCCTTATGGGTAGGGCTTCACACGTCATACAATGGTCGGAACAGAGGGTTGCCAAGCCGCGAGGTGGAGCCAATCCCAGAAAACCGATCGTAGTCCGGATCGCAGTCTGCAACTCGACTGCGTGAAGCTGGAATCGCTAGTAATCGCGGATCAGCATGCCGCGGTGAATACGTTCCCGGGTCTTGTACACACCGCCCGTCACACCATGGGAGTGGGTTTTACCAGAAGTGGCTAGTCTAACCGCAAGGAGGACGGTCACCACGGTAGGATTCATGACTGGGGTGAAGTCGTAACAAGGTAGCCGTATCGGAAGGTGCGGCTGGATCACCTCCTTTCTCGAGCTTCGCACACTAAATTAAGCGCTCACGCTTATCGGCTGTGGTTTGAAGAAACAGGCTTTGGGTCTGTAGCTCAGTCGGTTAGAGCACCGTCTTGATAAGGCGGGGGTCGTTGGTTCGAATCCAACCAGACCCACCACGAGTCAAGCAAGACACGGGGGGATTAGCTCAGCTGGGAGAGCACCTGCTTTGCAAGCAGGGGGTCGTCGGTTCGATCCCGTCATCCTCCACCAAGTCCTCAATGCTTAGGGTTGAGCTCAAGAGAGAGCGAACCTTAAGCATTGGCGATTGCGAGCCAGTTGATGCTGTAGGTAGTGAAGTAGACCTATCGGCTAAACGTTCTTTAACAATCTGGAAGAAGTAGTAAAGAGAATCTGCGAAAGCACTTAGAGATGGGTGCGAGTAGGAGATTCAGGGTAGTGATTGTATCAAGTATGAAAAGGTAATCGAAAGATTGCTTTGGAATACGGCACACACGTAGTGTGGGGTTCACGTAAGTGCTAAAGCACTAACGCGGACCGACACGCGAATACTCAGCCTATGGCGGGGCGGCTCGATGAGAGACGCACTCGTTATAGGGTCAAGCGAACAAGTGCATGTGGTGGATGCCTTGGCGATCACAGGCGATGAAGGACGCGGTAGCCTGCGAAAAGCTTCGGGGAGCTGGCAAACGAGCTTTGATCCGAAGATGTCCGAATGGGGAAACCCACTCCGTATGGAGTATCCATGACTGAATCCATAGGTCATGTGAAGCGAACGCGGTGAACTGAAACATCTAAGTAACCGCAGGAAAAGAAATCAACCGAGATTCCCAGAGTAGTGGCGAGCGAAATGGGATCAGCCTGTACTCTTTATCTGTGTTGTTAGCTGAACGCTCTGGAAAGTGCGGCCATAGCAGGTGATAGCCCTGTAAGCGAAAACAGCGTGGAAGAACTAGGGGTACGACAAGTAGGGCGGGACACGTGAAATCCTGTCTGAAGATGGGGGGACCATCCTCCAAGGCTAAATACTCGTGATCGACCGATAGTGAACCAGTACCGTGAGGGAAAGGCGAAAAGAACCCCGGGAGGGGAGTGAAATAGATCCTGAAACCGCATGCATACAAACAGTCGGAGCCTGGAAACGGGTGACGGCGTACCTTTTGTATAATGGGTCAGCGACTTACGTTCAGTAGCGAGCTTAACTGATTAAGGCAGGCGTAGCGAAAGCGAGTCCGAATAGGGCGATCAGTTGCTGGGCGTAGACCCGAAACCAAGTGATCTATCCATGGCCAGGTTGAAGGTGCGGTAACACGTACTGGAGGACCGAACCCACTAACGTTGAAAAGTTAGGGGATGAGCTGTGGATAGGGGTGAAAGGCTAAACAAACTTGGAAATAGCTGGTTCTCTCCGAAAACTATTTAGGTAGTGCCTCGTGTATCACCTTCGGGGGTAGAGCACTGTCATGGTTGTGGGGTCCATTGCGGATTACTACGCCATAGCAAACTCCGAATACCGAAGAGTGCAATCACGGGAGACAGACATCGGGTGCTAACGTCCGGTGTCAAGAGGGAAACAACCCAGACCGCCAGCTAAGGTCCCAAAGATTGGCTAAGTGGGAAACGAAGTGGGAAGGCTAAAACAGTCAGGAGGTTGGCTTAGAAGCAGCCACCCTTTAAAGAAAGCGTAATAGCTCACTGATCGAGTCGTCCTGCGCGGAAGATGTAACGGGGCTCAAGCCAGTCACCGAAGCTGCGGATGCGAGTTTAACTCGCATGGTAGGAGAGCGTTCCGTAAGCCTGCGAAGGTGCGTTGAAAAGCGTGCTGGAGGTATCGGAAGTGCGAATGCTGACATGAGTAGCGATAAAGGGGGTGAAAAGCCCCCTCGCCGTAAGCCCAAGGTTTCCTACGCAACGTTCATCGGCGTAGGGTGAGTCGGCCCCTAAGGCGAGGCAGAAATGCGTAGCTGATGGGAAGCAGGTCAATATTCCTGCACCATTGTTAGATGCGATGGGGGGACGGATCGCGGAAGGTTGTCCGGGTGTTGGACGTCCCGGTCGCTGCATTGGAGAAGGCACTTAGGCAAATCCGGGTGCGCAATTCAAGGGTGTGGCGCGAGCTTCTTCGGAAGCGAAGCAATTGGAAGTGGTTCCAAGAAAAGCCTCTAAGCTTCAGTCTAACGATGACCGTACCGCAAACCGACACAGGTGGGCGAGATGAGTATTCTAAGGCGCTTGAGAGAACTCGGGAGAAGGAACTCGGCAAATTGGTACCGTAACTTCGGGATAAGGTACGCCTCTGTAGCTTGACTGGCCTGCGCCAGGAGGGTGAAGAGGTTGCAATAAACTGGTGGCTGCGACTGTTTAATAAAAACACAGCACTCTGCAAACACGAAAGTGGACGTATAGGGTGTGACGCCTGCCCGGTGCCGGAAGATTAAATGATGGGGTGCAAGCTCTTGATTGAAGTCCCGGTAAACGGCGGCCGTAACTATAACGGTCCTAAGGTAGCGAAATTCCTTGTCGGGTAAGTTCCGACCTGCACGAATGGCGTAACGATGGCCACACTGTCTCCTCCCGAGACTCAGCGAAGTTGAAGTGTTTGTGATGATGCAATCTCCCCGCGGCTAGACGGAAAGACCCCATGAACCTTTACTGTAGCTTTGCATTGGACTTTGAACCGATCTGTGTAGGATAGGTGGGAGGCTATGAAACCGGAACGCCAGTTTCGGTGGAGCCGTCCTTGAAATACCACCCTGGTTTGTTTGAGGTTCTAACCTTGGTCCGTGATCCGGATCGGGGACAGTGCATGGTAGGCAGTTTGACTGGGGCGGTCTCCTCCCAAAGTGTAACGGAGGAGTACGAAGGTACGCTAGGTACGGTCGGAAATCGTGCTGATAGTGCAATGGCATAAGCGTGCTTAACTGCGAGACCGACAAGTCGAGCAGGTGCGAAAGCAGGTCATAGTGATCCGGTGGTTCTGTATGGAAGGGCCATCGCTCAACGGATAAAAGGTACTCTGGGGATAACAGGCTGATACCGCCCAAGAGTTCATATCGACGGCGGTGTTTGGCACCTCGATGTCGGCTCATCTCATCCTGGGGCTGTAGCCGGTCCCAAGGGTATGGCTGTTCGCCATTTAAAGAGGTACGTGAGCTGGGTTTAAAACGTCGTGAGACAGTTTGGTCCCTATCTGCCGTGGGCGTTGGATATTTGAAGGGGGCTGCTCCTAGTACGAGAGGACCGGAGTGGACGAACCTCTGGTGTACCGGTTGTCACGCCAGTGGCATCGCCGGGTAGCTATGTTCGGAAGAGATAACCGCTGAAAGCATCTAAGCGGGAAACTCGCCTTAAGATGAGATATCCCCGGGGCTTCGAGCCCCTTGAAGGGTCGTTCCAGACCAGGACGTTGATAGGTCAGGTGTGTAAGTGCAGTAATGCATTGAGCTAACTGATACTAATTGCCCGTAAGGCTTGATCCTATAACCGGTGTGTCTTAACCTGCGCCGGTTGAGTAAGCGACTGTGCCCAAACCAGTCACTACCCACTACTTCTTCCCAGATTGGTCGTGGCGCACCCCCGTGCGACGCGACAACCCGTCATGCCTGATGACCATAGCGAGTCGGTCCCACCCCTTCCCATCCCGAACAGGACCGTGAAACGACTCCACGCCGATGATAGTGCGGATTCCCGTGTGAAAGTAGGTAATCGTCAGGCTCCTCATGCTCCAACACAAAAACCCCACCCCGCAAAGGTGGGGTTTTTGCATTTGGCCATCGACTATAGGTGAGAGCCTCGATTGGCTCGGGGCGCAAGAAATGCTTGACAAGAGCTTGTTGTTACCCCATAATCGATAGTTCTCTGCGGAGGGGTGCCCGAGTGGCTAAAGGGGGCAGACTGTAAATCTGTTGGCTTACGCCTACGTTGGTTCGAATCCAACCTCCTCCACCAGAATTCAAGCGGTAAGAAATCCAACCCTCGCGGGTGTAGCTCAATGGTAGAGCAGAAGCCTTCCAAGCTTACGACGAGGGTTCGATTCCCTTCACCCGCTCCAGTGTCGGTTACGTAGTGCCCATGTGGCTCAGTGGTAGAGCACTCCCTTGGTAAGGGAGAGGTCGGCAGTTCGATCCTGCCCATGGGCACCAGTAGTATCTGTTTGGTGATGAGTAAGTTGCGCGCGGCGCAAGGTGCGAAAATCCTGTTAGGAGTCGAAAATGGCCAAAGGTAAATTCGAGCGGACCAAGCCGCACGTGAACGTGGGCACGATCGGTCACGTTGACCACGGCAAGACCACGCTGACGGCAGCGATCACGACGGTGCTGACGAAGAAGTTCGGCGGCGAAGCCAAGGCGTATGACCAGATCGACGCGGCGCCGGAAGAAAAGGCGCGCGGCATCACGATCAACACCGCGCACGTCGAGTACGAAACGGCTAACCGCCACTACGCACACGTCGACTGCCCGGGCCACGCCGACTACGTGAAGAACATGATCACGGGCGCCGCGCAGATGGACGGCGCGATCCTGGTGTGCTCGGCCGCTGACGGCCCGATGCCGCAAACGCGTGAGCACATCCTGCTGGCCCGTCAGGTTGGCGTGCCGTACATCATCGTGTTCCTGAACAAGTGCGACATGGTCGACGACGCCGAACTGCTCGAGCTCGTCGAAATGGAAGTGCGCGAACTTCTGTCGAAGTACGACTTCCCGGGCGACGACACGCCGATCATCAAGGGTTCGGCCAAGCTCGCGCTGGAAGGCGACACGGGCGAGCTGGGCGAAGTGGCGATCATGAACCTGGCCGACGCACTGGACACGTACATCCCGACGCCGGAGCGCGCAGTAGACGGCGCCTTCCTGATGCCGGTGGAAGACGTGTTCTCGATCTCGGGTCGCGGCACGGTGGTGACGGGGCGCGTCGAGCGCGGCGTGGTGAAGGTCGGCGAGGAAATCGAAATCGTCGGTATCAAGCCGACGGTGAAGACGACCTGCACGGGCGTGGAAATGTTCCGCAAGCTGCTGGACCAAGGTCAAGCGGGCGACAACGTCGGTATCCTGCTGCGCGGCACGAAGCGTGAAGACGTCGAGCGTGGCCAGGTGCTGGCCAAGCCGGGTTCGATCACGCCGCACACGCACTTCACCGCTGAAGTGTACGTGCTGAGCAAGGACGAAGGCGGCCGTCACACGCCGTTCTTCAACAACTACCGTCCGCAGTTCTACTTCCGTACGACGGACGTGACCGGCTCGATCGAGCTGCCGAAGGACAAGGAAATGGTGATGCCGGGCGACAACGTGTCGATCACGGTCAAGCTGATCGCCCCGATCGCCATGGAAGAAGGTCTGCGCTTCGCCATTCGTGAAGGCGGCCGTACCGTCGGCGCTGGTGTCGTTGCGAAGATTATCGAGTAAGAGCCAGAGATCTCTCGATAGTCTGTAGGTTTCGGGGTCGGCAAAACCGCCGGCCCCAATGGTTTAGGGGTATAGCTCAACTGGCAGAGCGTCGGTCTCCAAAACCGAAGGTTGGGGGTTCGATTCCCTCTGCCCCTGCCACATTCTTGCGCCAAGTGGCGCTGTTTAAGGTGTTATGGCGAATCCTTCCGTCGAAACTGTTAATACTTCCAGCGACAAGCTGATGTTGGCGGCTGGTGTATTGCTGGTCTTGGCCGGGTTCGTGGGTTTCTTCCTGCTCGCTGGTCAAGAGTGGTACATCCGCGGCGCGGCGCTTGCTGTCGGTGTTATCGCGGGTGTGGCTGTCGGTCTGTTTTCAGCACCTGGCAAGGGCTTCATCGCTTTCGCCAAAGACTCCTACAAAGAAGTTCGCAAGGTCGTCTGGCCGACTCGCAAAGAGGCGACGCAGACCACGCTTGTGGTTTTTGCGTTTGTGCTCATCATGGCCATCTTCCTTTGGCTTAGCGATAAGTCAATCGAGTGGGTGATTTTCTCGGCGATTCTGGGTTGGAAATGATATGAGCGATACTCCGACATCCCCGAGCGGAAAACGTTGGTATGTGGTGCACGCCTACTCCGGCATGGAGAAGAGCGTGCAACGTGCGCTTCAGGAGCGCATCGAGCGGGCTGGCATGCAAAACCAGTTCGGTCAAATTCTGGTCCCGACTGAAGAAGTGGTGGAAGTCAAGGGTGGCCACAAGTCGGTCACTGAACGTCGTTTCTTCCCGGGCTATGTCCTGGTTGAAATGGAAATGACGGATGAAACGTGGCATCTCGTGAAGAACACGGCCAAGGTGACGGGATTCGTGGGCGGTGCGCGGAACCGTCCGAGCCCCATCTCGCCGCGTGAAGTCGAGAAGATCATGTCGCAGATGCAGGAAGGCGTCGAGAAGCCGCGGCCGAAGACGCTCTTCGAGGTGGGCGAGATGGTCCGCGTGAAGGAAGGTCCGTTCACTGATTTCAACGGTAACGTCGAAGAAGTGAATTACGAAAAGTCCCGAGTTCGCGTGTCCGTCACGATTTTCGGCCGCTCGACCCCTGTCGAACTCGAGTTCGGGCAAGTCGAGAAGGTTTGATGTGGAATACGTCGCGTGAGCCTAAATCAGGTTCGCGCGATTCGCGCTTACGGTCCGCGTAACGGCCGTTGAGGAGCGTCAGTAGTCGTTTTCGTCGAACGCGCGCTATCACTCACCGAACGCTACGGCGTTCAGCAGAGGTTTTCAACATGGCAAAGAAAATCATCGGCTTTATCAAACTGCAGATTCCTGCAGGTAAAGCCAATCCGTCGCCGCCGGTCGGTCCGGCACTGGGCCAGCGCGGCCTGAACATCATGGAGTTCTGCAAGGCGTTCAACGCGCAGACTCAGGGCATGGAGCCGGGTCTGCCGGTGCCGGTCGTCATTACGGCATTCGCGGACAAGAGCTTCACGTTCATCATGAAGACCCCGCCGGCTACCGTTCTGATCAAGAAGGCAGCCGCAGTGCAAAAGGGTTCGAGCAAGCCGCATACCGATAAGGTCGGCAACATCACCCGCGCTCAAGCGGAAGAAATCGCAAAGACCAAGATGCCGGACCTTACGGCAGCTGATCTGGACGCAGCCGTGCGTACTATCGCCGGCAGCGCGCGTTCGATGGGTATCACTGTGGAGGGCGTGTAAATGGCTAAGCTTTCGAAGCGCCTTCAGGCATTCGCAAACAAGGTTGACCGTCAGAAGCTGTATCCGGTCGAAGACGCTCTCGCGCTCGTCAAGGAATGCGCAAGCGCGAAGTTTGACGAGTCGATCGACGTGGCTGTGCAGCTCGGCATCGACGCCAAGAAGTCGGACCAAGTGGTCCGCGGCTCCGTCGTTCTGCCGGCTGGTACCGGCAAGTCCGTGCGCGTGGCAGTGTTCGCCCAGGGCGACAAGGCCGAACAAGCGCGTGCCGCTGGCGCAGACGTGGTCGGTATGGAAGACCTGGCTGAGCAAGTGAAGGCTGGCAATCTGAATTTCGACGTCGTCATTGCTTCGCCGGACACGATGCGCGTTGTCGGTACGCTCGGTCAGATTCTTGGCCCGCGCGGCCTGATGCCGAACCCGAAGGTCGGCACCGTTACGCCGGACGTGGCGCAAGCCGTGAAGAACGCCAAGGCGGGTCAGGTGCAATTCCGCGTCGACAAGGCCGGTATCATCCACGGCACGATCGGCCGCGCGTCGTTCGAGCCGGCATCGCTGCGTCAGAACCTGTCGGCGCTCATCGAAGCGCTGAACAAGGCTAAGCCGGCGACGAGCAAGGGCGTGTACCTGCGCAAGATCGCTCTGTCCAGCACGATGGGCGTTGGCGTTCGCGTGGACCAATCCACGCTGGCGCAACAGTAAGAATTTCGGCGCGGTCTTCAAGACTGCGTCTTAAAGGGCTTTGGGCGGTTGTGCCGCGGCAGTCATGCGCGCAACCGGTTGTCAAAGACCGTTGGTGGCGGTGCAGCAGTTACGCACGGCCTTAATTCAAGCCAACGCAGATGGCGAACCCGAAACAGTTTTGCAGTGGTTGAAGTCGGTTGTCGATCATTCTTAGATGGTCACCGATCGATTGAAATACTCCTAACAGTCGGACGCCGTTGTCGAACGTGGTGCATGAGGGTTGGACACCCGAGTGCACCGAATCTGGAGGTTTAACCGTGCCACTGAACAAAGAAGATAAGCAGGCAGTCGTCGCTGAAGTCGCCGCGCAAGTCGCGAAGGCTCAGACGATGGTGCTCGCTGAGTATCGTGGGATCACGGTTGGCGATCTGACCAAGCTGCGCGCGAAAGCGCGTGAGCAACAGGTGTATCTGCGCGTGTTGAAGAACACGCTGGCGCGTCGCGCCGTGGAAGGTACCCCGTTCGCTCCGCTGGCTGAGCAGATGACCGGTCCTCTGATCTACGGCATCTCGGAAGATGCCATTGCCGCTGCCAAGGTCGTCAATGACTTCGGCAAAAGCAATGACAAGTTGATCATCAAGGCTGGTTCCTACGAAGGCAAGGTGATGGATAAGGCGGGCGTTCAGGCGCTGGCCAGCATCCCGAGCCGCGAAGAGCTGCTCTCCAAGCTGTTGTTCGTCATGCAAGCACCTGTTTCTGGCTTCGCGCGTGCCTTGGCCGCGCTGGCGGAGAAGCAAGGCGAAGCTGCGTAACGTCACGCTTGAGCCGCAGTTGCTCAGTTAGGTATTAGCTAGATCGCTAGCTCGATCCGAATTCAATTTAGGAGTATTTCAAATGGCAATCGCAAAAGAAGACATCCTGGAAGCCGTTGGCGCGATGTCGGTTCTGGAACTGAACGAGCTGGTCAAGGCGTTCGAAGAGAAGTTCGGCGTGTCGGCAGCTGCTGTTGCAGTCGCTGGCCCTGCAGGCGGCGGCGCTGCTGCTGCTGTTGAAGAGCAAACGGAATTCACCGTGAACTTGCTCGAAACGGGCGCGAACAAGGTTTCCGTGATTAAGGCAGTTCGCGAACTGACGGGTCTCGGCCTGAAGGAAGCGAAGGACCTGGTCGACGGCGCACCGAAGCCCATCAAGGAAGCGGTGCCCAAGGCTGCTGCTGAAGAAGCGAAGAAGAAGCTGGAAGACGCTGGCGCGAAGGCTGAAATCAAGTAAGTTTCATTGCGCTGTGCGAAGGCTGGCGGTTTTTCACCGCCGGCCTTTTTGTGCTTTGTGGGGACGCAGTTCTTGTGCTTGCCGGCAGGCACAATTGTTCCCGCAGAAGCCAAAGAGAACGGTCGGATCGGTAACCTCTTCCGGGTGTTCTCTTTGTCTTCTGAAGCGACTGCAGAAGGCAAGTTTGGTCGGGTAGCGGGAAACACAGGCATCCGCTGCCGTCAGCCAGCGGTTGGTAGCGGCCAACCACCAAGCTTCTAGACTCGCGCGTCCTCCCCGGACACTCCCGCGGGTCTCAGTCGGTGAACACCGGGCCGTGTCGTCGAGGTATCCCGCCTCGGTAACGCCCGCCGTGATTCGGAGATCGTATGCAATATTCCTTCACCGAGAAGAAGCGTATTCGCAAGAGTTTCGCGAAGCGCCCCATCGTTCACCAAGTTCCCTTTTTGCTGGCGACCCAGCTTGAATCATTCCAGACGTTTCTGCAAGCGGATACGTCTTCCTCGCAGCGCAAGGCAGAAGGCCTGCAGGCTGCGTTCACCTCTGTTTTCCCGATCGTTTCGCACAACGGCTTCGCTCGCCTCGAATTCGTGAGCTACATGCTGTCGCCGCCCGCATTCAACATCAAGGAATGCCAGCAGCGCGGCTTGACGTACTGCTCCGCGCTGCGTGCGAAGGTCCGTCTCGTTCTTCTCGACAAGGAATCGCCGAGCAAGCCCGTCGTCAAGGAAGTCAAGGAACAGGAAGTCTACATGGGCGAAATTCCGCTCATGACGCCGACGGGTTCTTTCGTCATCAACGGTACGGAGCGCGTGATTGTGTCGCAGCTCCACCGTTCGCCTGGCGTGTTCTTCGAGCACGACAAGGGCAAGACGCATAGCTCGGGCAAGCTGCTCTTCTCGGCTCGGATCATTCCTTACCGCGGCTCGTGGCTCGACTTCGAATTCGACCCGAAGGACGTGCTGTACTTCCGCGTCGACCGTCGTCGCAAGATGCCGGTCACGATTCTGCTGAAGGCCATCGGTCTGTCGCCGGAACAGATCCTCGCGAACTTCTTCGTGTTCGACAACTTCGCGCTCATGAGCGAAGGCGCGCAAATGGAATTCGTGCCGGAGCGCCTGCGCGGTGAAGTCGCGCGCTTCGACATTCAGGATCGCGAAGGCAACGTCATCGTCACGAAGGACAAGCGGATCAACGCGAAGCACATTCGCGATCTCGAAAACGCCAAGACGAAGTACATCTCCGTGCCCGAGGAGTATCTGCTCGGCCGCGTGCTGGCGAAGAACGTCATCGATCCGGACACGGGCGAAGTGATCGCCAACGCGAACGAGGAAATCACCGAAACGGTCCTCGAAAAGCTGCGCGAAGCGAAGGTCAAGGACATCCAGACGCTCTACACGAACGATCTGGATCAGGGTCCGTACATCTCGTCGACGCTGCGTATCGACGAAACCGCCGACAAGATGGCCGCGCGCATCGCAATCTATCGCATGATGCGTCCGGGCGAGCCGCCGACCGAAGAAGCGGTCGAGGCGCTGTTCAACCGTCTGTTCTACAGCGAAGACGCATACGACCTGTCGAAGGTCGGCCGCATGAAGTTCAACCGCCGCGTGGGTCGCGACGAAATCATCGGACCGATGACGCTGCAGGACGACGACATCCTCGCGACCATCAAGATTCTCGTTGAATTGCGTAACGGCAAGGGCGAAGTGGACGACATCGACCACTTGGGCAATCGTCGCGTGCGTTGCGTCGGTGAATTGGCGGAAAACCAGTTCCGCGCGGGTCTCGTGCGTGTCGAGCGTGCAGTGAAGGAACGTCTCGGCCAGGCCGAAAGCGAAAACCTGATGCCGCACGACCTGATCAATTCGAAGCCGATTTCGTCGGCCATTCGCGAGTTCTTCGGTTCGTCGCAGCTTTCGCAGTTCATGGACCAGACCAACCCGCTGTCGGAAATCACGCACAAGCGCCGTGTTTCCGCACTCGGGCCGGGCGGTTTGACGCGCGAGCGCGCGGGCTTCGAAGTTCGCGACGTGCATCCGACGCACTATGGCCGCGTGTGCCCGATTGAAACGCCGGAAGGTCCGAACATCGGCCTGATCAACTCGCTGGCGCTCTACGCGCACCTGAACGAATACGGCTTTCTCGAAACGCCGTATCGCAAGGTCGTGGACAGCAAGGTCACGGACCAGATCGACTACCTGTCGGCAATCGAAGAAGGCCGCTACGTGATCGCGCAGGCGAACGCGGCCGTGGCGGAAGATGGTTCGCTGACCGACGAACTCGTGTCGTCGCGTGAAGCGGGCGAAACGTTGATGGTCACGCCGGACCGCATCCAGTACATGGACGTGGCGCCGTCGCAGATCGTGTCGGTGGCGGCATCGCTGATTCCGTTCCTCGAGCACGACGACGCGAACCGCGCGTTGATGGGCTCGAACATGCAGCGTCAGGCCGTGCCGTGTCTGCGTCCGGAGAAGCCGGTGGTCGGTACGGGTATCGAACGCACGGTCGCGGTCGACTCGGGCACGACGGTTCAGGCGATGCGCGGCGGTGTGGTGGATTACGTCGACGCGGGCCGTATCGTGATTCGCGTGAACGACGATGAAGCCGTCGCCGGCGATGTGGGCGTGGACATCTACAACCTCATCAAGTACACGCGTTCGAACCAGAACACGAACATCAACCAGCGTCCGATCGCGAAGATGGGCGACAAGGTCTCGCGCGGCGACGTACTGGCCGACGGCGCCTCGACGGACCTGGGCGAGCTTGCGCTCGGCCAGAACATGCTGGTCGCGTTCATGCCGTGGAACGGCTACAACTTCGAAGACTCGATCCTGATCTCGGAAAAGGTCGTGGCAGATGACCGTTATACGTCGATCCACATCGAAGAACTGAACGTCGTCGCTCGCGACACGAAGCTCGGACCGGAAGAAATCACGCGCGACATCTCGAACCTCGCGGAAGTGCAGCTTGGCCGTCTCGACGAGTCCGGCATCGTGTACATCGGCGCGGAAGTCGAAGCGGGCGACGTGCTCGTCGGCAAGGTCACGCCGAAGGGCGAAACCCAGCTGACGCCGGAAGAAAAGCTGCTGCGCGCGATCTTCGGTGAGAAGGCGTCGGACGTGAAGGACACGTCGCTGCGCGTGCCGTCGGGCATGAGCGGCACGGTCATCGACGTTCAGGTGTTCACGCGCGAAGGCATCACGCGTGACAAGCGCGCGCAACAGATCATCGACGACGAACTGAAGCGTTATCGCCTCGATTTGAACGACCAGCTGCGCATCGTGGAAGGCGACGCGTTCTCGCGTCTCGCACGTATGCTGAACGGCAAGGTCGCGAACGGCGGTCCGAAGAAGCTCGCGAAGGGCACGAAGATCGACCTCGCGTACCTCGAAGATCTCGACCACTACCACTGGTTCGACATCCGCCTCGCGGACGAAGAAGCAGCGGCTCAGCTGGAAGCCATCAAGGACTCGATCGAGCAGAAGCGTCACCAGTTCGACCTCGCGTTCGAAGAGAAGCGCAAGAAGCTCACGCAGGGCGACGAACTGCCGCCGGGCGTGCTGAAGATGGTCAAGGTGTACCTCGCGGTCAAGCGTCGTCTGCAGCCTGGCGACAAGATGGCGGGTCGTCACGGTAACAAGGGTGTCGTGTCGAAGATCGTGCCGATCGAAGACATGCCGTACATGGCCGATGGCCGTCCGGCCGACGTCGTGCTCAATCCGCTCGGTGTGCCGTCGCGGATGAACGTGGGTCAGATTCTCGAAGTGCACCTGGGCTGGGCCGCGAAGGGCCTCGGCTGGCGCATCGGCGAGATGATGCAGCGTCAGGCGAGGATCGAAGAACTGCGTCAGTTCCTCACGCAGATCTACAACGAATCGGGCCGCAAGGAAGAGCTGGAAGGCTTCTCCGACGACGAAATCGTCGAACTCGCGAAGAATCTGCGCGAAGGCGTGCCGTTCGCGACGCCGGTGTTCGACGGCGCGACGGAAGACGAAATGTCGCGCGCGCTGAATCTGGCCTACCCGGACGACGTGGCTCGGAACCTCGGCATGAACGCGTCGAAGAATCAGGTCCAGCTTCACGACGGCCGCACGGGTGAACCGTTCGAGCGCAAGGTCACGGTCGGCTACATGCACTACCTGAAGCTGCACCACTTGGTCGACGACAAGATGCACGCGCGTTCGACCGGCCCGTACTCGCTCGTCACGCAGCAGCCGCTGGGTGGTAAGGCGCAGTTCGGTGGCCAGCGTTTCGGTGAAATGGAAGTGTGGGCGCTCGAGGCGTATGGCGCATCGTATGTGCTGCAGGAAATGCTGACGGTCAAGTCGGACGACGTGACGGGCCGGACGAAGGTTTATGAGAACCTCGTCAAGGGCGATCACGTGATCGATGCGGGCATGCCGGAATCCTTCAACGTGTTGGTGAAGGAAATCCGCTCGCTCGGCATCGACATCGATCTCGACCGCAACTAATCGGACTACGGAGAGAAAGCAATGAAAGCTCTGCTCGATCTATTCAAGCAAGTCCAACAAGAAGAAGTCTTTGATGCGATCAAGATCGGCCTCGCGTCGCCCGACAAGATCCGTTCGTGGTCGTTCGGCGAAGTGAAGAAGCCGGAGACCATCAACTACCGCACGTTCAAGCCGGAGCGGGATGGTCTGTTTTGCGCGAAGATTTTCGGGCCGATCAAGGACTACGAGTGCCTGTGCGGCAAGTACAAGCGCCTGAAGCATCGTGGCGTGATCTGCGAAAAGTGCGGCGTCGAAGTGACGTTGGCAAAGGTGCGTCGCGAGCGCATGGGCCACATCGAGCTGGCCTCGCCGGTCGCGCACATCTGGTTCCTGAAGTCGCTGCCGTCGCGTCTGGGCATGGTGCTCGACATGACGTTGCGCGACATCGAGCGCGTGCTGTACTTCGAAGCCTATGTGGTGATCGATCCGGGCATGACGCCGCTGAAAGCGCGGCAGATCATGACGGAAGAGGATTACTACAACAAGGTCGAAGAGTACGGTGACGAGTTCCGCGCCGAAATGGGCGCGGAAGGCGTGCGCGAACTGCTGCGTTCGATCAACATCGACGAGCAAGTCGAGATGCTGCGTACCGAACTCAAGAACACGGGTTCGGAAGCGAAGATCAAGAAGTACGCGAAGCGCCTGAAAGTGCTCGAGGCATTCCAGCGTTCGGGCATCAAGCCTGACTGGATGGTGCTCGAAGTGCTGCCGGTTCTGCCGCCGGAACTGCGTCCGCTGGTGCCGCTGGACGGCGGCCGCTTCGCGACGTCGGACCTGAACGACCTGTATCGCCGCGTGATCAACCGTAACAACCGGTTGAAGCGTCTGCTCGAACTGAAGGCGCCTGAGATCATCGTTCGCAACGAAAAGCGGATGCTGCAGGAAGCCGTCGATTCGCTGCTCGACAATGGTCGTCGCGGCAAGGCGATGACCGGCGCGAACAAGCGTCCGCTGAAGTCGCTCGCCGACATGATCAAGGGTAAGGGCGGTCGTTTCCGTCAGAACCTGTTGGGTAAGCGCGTCGACTATTCGGGCCGTTCGGTGATCGTGGTCGGCCCGACGCTCAAGCTGCATCAGTGCGGTCTGCCGAAGCTGATGGCGCTCGAACTGTTCAAGCCGTTCATCTTCAACAAGCTGGAAGTGATGGGCGTCGCGACGACCATCAAGGCTGCGAAGAAGGAAGTCGAGAATCAGACGCCGGTGGTGTGGGACATTCTCGAAGAAGTCATTCGCGAACATCCGGTCATGCTGAACCGCGCGCCTACTCTTCACCGTCTCGGCATTCAGGCTTTCGAGCCGGTGCTGATCGAAGGCAAGGCGATCCAGCTGCACCCGCTCGTCTGCGCGGCGTTCAACGCCGACTTCGACGGTGACCAGATGGCCGTCCACGTTCCGCTGTCGCTCGAAGCGCAGATGGAAGCGCGCACGCTGATGCTGGCGTCGAACAACGTCCTGTTCCCGGCCAACGGCGATCCGTCGATCGTGCCGTCGCAGGATATCGTGCTCGGCCTGTACTACGCGTCGCGTGAAGCGATCAACGGCAAGGGCGAAGGCCTCACGTTCACGGGCGTGTCGGAAGTGATCCGCGCGTATGAGAACAAGGAAGTCGAGCTGGCTTCGCGGGTCAACGTGCGTATCACCGAAATGGTGGCGAACGAAGACCAGAGCGAAGGCGCGCCGAAGTTCGTGCCGAAGATCACGCTGTACCCCACGACGGTCGGCCGCTCGATTCTCTCGGAAATTCTGCCGCCGGGCCTGCCGTTCTCGGTGCTGAACAAGCCGCTGAAGAAGAAGGAAATTTCGCGCCTCATCAACACGGCGTTCCGCAAGTGCGGTCTGCGCGAAACGGTGATCTTCGCCGACCAGTTGATGCAGATGGGCTTCCGTCTCGCAACGCGCGCCGGTATCTCGATCTGCGTGGACGACATGCTCGTGCCGCCGCAGAAAGAGACGATCGTCGGCGACGCCGCGAAGAAGGTGAAGGAATACGACCGTCAGTACATGTCGGGTCTCGTCACCGCGCAGGAACGCTACAACAACGTGGTCGACATCTGGTCGGCGACGTCGGAAAGCGTCGGCAAGGCGATGATGGAGCAGCTCGCGACGGAGCCGGTCGTGGATCGCGACGGCAACGAGACGAAGCAGGAGTCGTTCAACTCCATCTACATGATGGCCGACTCGGGCGCGCGCGGTTCCGCGGTGCAGATTCGTCAGCTCGCCGGTATGCGCGGCCTGATGGCGAAGCCGGACGGCTCGATCATCGAGACGCCGATTACCGCGAACTTCCGCGAAGGGCTGAACGTGTTGCAGTACTTCATCTCGACGCACGGTGCTCGTAAGGGTCTGGCGGACACGGCGCTGAAGACCGCGAACTCGGGTTACCTGACGCGTCGTCTCGTCGACGTGACGCAGGATCTGGTCGTCGTCGAAGACGACTGCGGCACGTCGAACGGCGTGGCGATGAAGGCGTTGGTCGAAGGCGGTGAAGTGGTCGAAGCGCTGCGTGACCGTATTCTCGGTCGCGTCGCGGTGGCCGACGTCGTCAACCCGGAGTCGCAGGAAACGCTGTACGCATCGGGCGATCTGCTCGACGAAGACGCGGTGGAAAACATCGAGCGCCTCGGTATCGACGAAGTGCGCGTGCGCACGCCGCTGACCTGCGAGACGCGTTACGGCCTGTGCGCTGCCTGCTACGGCCGCGACCTGGGCCGTGGCTCGCGCGTGAACGTCGGCGAAGCGGTCGGCGTGATCGCGGCGCAGTCGATCGGCGAACCGGGCACGCAGCTCACGATGCGTACTTTCCACATCGGTGGTGCGGCGTCGCGTGCGGCGGTGGCATCGACGGTGGAAGCGAAGAGCAACGGTACGGTGCGTTTCACGGCCACGATGCGCTACGTCACCAACGCGAAGGGCGAGCAGGTCGTCATTTCGCGTTCGGGCGAGGCGATCATCGCGGACGACTTCGGTCGCGAGCGTGAGCGTCACAAAGTGCCGTATGGCGCAACGCTGCTGCAACTCGACGGCGCGACCATCAAGGCCGGCGCGCAACTCGCGCAATGGGACCCGCTGACGCGTCCGATCATCACCGAGTGGGGCGGTACGGTGAAGTTCGAGAACGTCGAGGAAGGCGTGACGGTCGCGAAGCAGATCGACGACGTGACGGGTCTTTCGACGCTCGTCGTGATCGATGCGAAGCGTCGCGGTTCGCAGGCTGGCAAGAGCGTGCGTCCGCAGGTGAAGCTGCTCGACGCGAACGGCGAGGAAGTGAAGATCCCGAACACCGAACATTCGGTGCAGATCGGCTTCCAGGTCGGCGCACTGATCACCGTGAAGGATGGTCAGCAAGTGCAGGTCGGTGAAGTGCTGGCACGTATCCCGGTTGAAGCGCAGAAGACGCGCGACATTACCGGTGGTCTGCCGCGCGTGGCCGAACTGTTCGAAGCGCGCTCGCCGAAGGACGCCGGCATTCTCGCGGAAGTCACGGGCACGACGTCGTTCGGTAAGGACACGAAAGGCAAGCAGCGTCTCGTCATCACGGACCTCGAGGGCAATCAGCACGAGTTCCTGATCGCGAAGGAAAAGCAGGTTCTGGTGCACGATGGTCAGGTCGTCAACAAGGGCGAAATGATCGTGGACGGTCCTGCCGATCCGCACGACATCCTGCGTCTGCAGGGTATCGAGGCGTTGTCGCGCTACATCGTGGACGAAGTGCAGGACGTGTACCGTCTGCAAGGCGTGAAGATCAACGACAAGCACATCGAAGTGATCGTGCGTCAGATGCTTCGCCGCGTGCAGATCGTCGATAACGGCGATACGCGTTTCATTCCTGGCGAACAAGTCGAGCGTTCGGACATGCTCGACGAGAACGACAAGATGATCGCGGAAGACAAGCGTCCGGCGACCTACGAGAACGTGCTGCTCGGTATCACGAAGGCTTCGCTCTCGACCGATTCGTTCATCTCGGCGGCGTCGTTCCAGGAAACGACCCGCGTGCTGACCGAAGCGGCGATCATGGGCAAGCGCGACGATCTGCGCGGTCTGAAGGAAAACGTGATCGTCGGCCGTCTGATTCCGGCGGGTACCGGTCTCGCGTTCCACAAGGCGCGCAAGACCAAGGAATCGGCGGATCGCGAGCGCTTCGACCAGATCGCTGCCGAAGAGGCATTCGATTTCGGTACGCCGGAAACCCCGGCAACGGAGCAGCAGCCGCATACCAACGAGTAAGCGAGCGTCTTTCGCTGGCAGCACCTCAAACCGCCCGGCCTCGACCGGGCGGTTTTTTTTCGCCCATTCTTTCCGATTCAAGCCTCCGCCGAATGGCCGACACCGCGCCGCGCGCGTGGGCGCGCGCGCTTGCGTTGATAGAATTCGGTATCTCCCACGCCGCAGTTCGTGCTCGTCTCTATGTCCCGTCCGCTAGAAATCCTCAACGAAGTTTTCGGCTATCCGGCTTTTCGCGGGCAGCAGGCGGAGATCGTCGAACACGTCGCGAACGGCGGCGATTCGCTCGTTCTCATGCCGACGGGCGGCGGGAAATCGCTGTGCTATCAGATTCCGTCGCTGGTGCGCAAGGAGGCGGGCTTCGGCGCGGGAATCGTCGTGTCGCCGTTGATCGCGCTGATGCAGGATCAGGTCGCGGCGCTCACCGAAGTCGGCGTGCGCGCCGCGTATCTCAATTCGACGCTATCGGGCGCGGAAGCCGCAGCGACCGAGCGCGCGCTGCGCAACGGCACAATCGATCTGCTGTACGTGGCGCCCGAGCGGTTGATGACGCCGCGGTTCCTCGATCTCCTCGAAAGCTCGCCGGTCGGCCTCTTCGCGATCGACGAGGCGCACTGCGTTTCACAGTGGGGCCACGATTTCCGGCCGGAGTACATCCAGCTTTCCGTGCTGCACGAGCGCTTTCCGAACGTGCCGCGCATCGCGCTGACGGCCACGGCGGACGCGATCACGCGCGATGAAATCGTGCATCGGCTGGCGCTGGACGATGCGCGCATCTTCGTATCGAGTTTCGATCGGCCCAATATCCGTTACCGGATCGTCGAGAAGGACAACGCACGCTCGCAACTGCTCGATTTCATCCGCGCCGAACATACGAACAAGGACGGCACGACGGACGCGGGCGTCGTGTATTGCCTCTCGCGACGCAAGGTGGGAGAGACCGCCGACTGGCTCAAAGGGCAGGGCGTTCGCGCGCTGCCGTATCACGCCGGCATGGAGTTCGAAACGCGTCAGAAGCATCAGGAGATGTTCCAGCGCGAGGAAGGCATCGTGATGTGCGCGACGATTGCGTTCGGCATGGGCATCGACAAGCCCGACGTGCGCTTCGTCGCGCATCTGGATTTGCCGAAGAGCGTGGAAGGCTATTACCAGGAGACCGGCCGCGCGGGCCGCGACGGTATGCCGGCGAATGCGTGGATGGCCTATGGCCTCGGGGACGTCGTTCAGCAACGCAAGATGATCGACGAATCCGACGCCGACGATGCCCACAAGCGCGTCCAGACCGGCAAGCTGGACGCGCTGCTCGGCCTGTGCGAAGCCGCGACGTGTCGCCGCGTGCGCCTGCTCGCCTACTTCGGCGAGACGAGCAAGCCGTGCGGCAACTGCGATACGTGTCTGGAGCCGCCCGCGTCGTGGGACGCGACGCGCGAGGCGCAAATGGCGCTGTCGTGTGTGTATCGCGCGCAGAAGGCGAGCGGTTTTCACTTCGGCGCGGGGCATCTGATCGACATCCTTCGAGGAACACGGAGCGAGAAGGTCTTGCAGCGCGGGCACGACAAGCTGTCGACGTTCGGCGTCGGCGCGAGCTTGTCCGAGCCGGAGTGGCGCGCGGTGTTTCGTCAACTGGTCGCGTTCGGCTTTCTCGCCGTCGACCACGACGGGTTCGGCGCGCTCGTCCTTACGGATGCCAGCAAGCCGGTGCTGAAAGGCGAAGAGCGCGTCACGCTGCGCAAATACGTGAAGCCCGTGCGCGCGCGCCAGTCGTCCGGACGAACCGGCGAACGCGCCGATCCGACGGCGGGCATGTCGCCGCGCGAGAAAGCGCGCTGGGACCGCTTGCGGACGTGGCGCGCGGAAACGGCCAAGAGCGACGGCGTGCCCGCATATGTCATTTTCCACGACGCCACGCTCGCGGAAATCGCGCGCAGCGATCCCGACACCATCGACGACTTGCGCCACATTCCGGGCATCGGCGTGCGCAAACTCGAGCGTTTCGGCGACGAACTGATCGACGTCGTCGGCGCGGAATGACGTTGCGCCGGCGACCGCGGCATTAATTCACGCAACGTATTGACCCGATTGGCATTTCCGGAATATCATGCTAGGTTCTCGTGCTTGGCCCAGTTTCGGATCTCGCCTACGGCGTTTCATCCAGGCCCGAGTCATCCACGAGAAGGTTAGAAGTGCGATTCCTACGCTTTGCCCGTTGGAGTCGCGCCGATTTTGTTCATTTCTAGGATCAAACGATGCCAACCATCAATCAACTGGTTCGCAAAGGCCGCGCGTCGGAAACGACGAAGAGCAAGTCGCCGGCCCTGCAGGACTGCCCGCAGCGTCGCGGCGTGTGCACCCGCGTGTACACGACGACGCCGAAAAAGCCGAACTCGGCACTTCGTAAGGTCGCGAAGGTTCGCCTCACGAACGGCTTCGAAGTCATTTCGTACATCGGTGGTGAAGGCCACAACCTGCAAGAACACTCGGTCGTGCTGATTCGCGGCGGCCGTGTGAAGGACTTGCCGGGTGTGCGTTACCACATGGTCCGCGGCTCGCTGGATACCCAGGGCGTCAAGGATCGTAAGCAGGCTCGCTCGAAGTACGGTGCGAAGCGTGCCAAGGCCGGCAAGTAAGTAGCCGGTCGAGCAGTCGAAGCAGTTTCAGGTCGCCGCAAGGCGGTTAAGGCGGTGGTGCCGGAAGTGCCGGTGCTATCGAGTAAGTGGTCACCCGGCCAAGCTGGTTTAGTCGAATAGATGGATCGGGTTAGTTGGTGGCCGCGGAGCCGGAAAATGGCTCCAACTGAAAAAGTAAAGGAAGAATCATGCCGCGTCGTCGCGAAGTCCCCAAGCGGGAAGTGTTGCCGGATCCGAAATTCGGCAACGTAGATGTAGCCAAGTTCATGAACGTGCTGATGCTCTCGGGCAAGAAGTCGGTTGCCGAGCGTATCGTGTACGGCGCTTTTGAGCAGATCCAGACCAAGGGTGGCAAGGACCCGCTGGAAGTGTTCACGGTTGCGCTCAACAACGTGAAGCCGGTGGTCGAAGTGAAGAGCCGTCGCGTTGGTGGTGCGAACTATCAAGTTCCGGTCGAAGTGCGTCCGTCGCGTCGTATGGCATTGGCGATGCGTTGGTTGCGCGAAGCCGCGAAGAAGCGCAGCGAAAAGTCGATGGCCCTGCGCCTCGCAGGTGAACTCTCCGAAGCGGCTGAAGGCCGTGGTGGCGCAATGAAGAAGCGCGACGAAGTTCACCGCATGGCAGAAGCCAACAAGGCATTCTCGCACTTCCGTTTCTAAGCTCCCGCTCGTAGGGCAAACGGAAAAATCAGGGCGGGTGCGCTGTGTTTGGCGCCTCGCCCGTTTGTGTTAGGGCGCTGCCGGTTCATTTCGATGACTGGCGCGTCGACCGAATAAAGGATCCAAAGTGGCTCGCAAGACACCTATCGAGCGCTACCGCAACATCGGTATTAGCGCTCACATCGACGCCGGCAAGACGACGACGACCGAGCGCATCCTGTTCTACACGGGCGTGAACCACAAGATCGGTGAAGTTCACGACGGCGCAGCAACGATGGACTGGATGGAGCAGGAGCAGGAGCGCGGCATCACCATCACGTCCGCTGCTACGACCGCTTTCTGGAAGGGCATGGGCGGCAACTACCCCGAGCACCGCATCAACATCATCGACACGCCGGGACACGTCGACTTCACGATCGAAGTGGAGCGCTCGATGCGCGTCCTCGACGGCGCGTGCATGGTCTACTGCGCGGTCGGCGGCGTTCAGCCGCAGTCGGAAACCGTGTGGCGTCAGGCGAACAAGTACAAGGTTCCCCGCCTCGCGTTCGTCAACAAGATGGACCGTACCGGCGCGAACTTCTTCAAGGTCTACGACCAGCTGAAGACGCGCCTGAAGGCGAATCCGGTACCCGTCGTCGTGCCGATCGGCTCGGAAGAGAACTTCAAGGGCGTCGTCGATCTGCTGAAGATGAAGGCGATCATTTGGGACGAGGCCTCGCAAGGCACGAAGTTCGACTACGTCGACATCCCGGCTGAACTGGTCGACTCGTGCAACGAGTGGCGCGAGAAGATGATCGAATCGGCTGCCGAAGCCAGCGAAGAGCTGATGGAAAAGTACCTCGGCGGCGAAGAGCTGAGCGAAGCGGAAATCGTCAAGGCGATCCGCGACCGGACCATCGCGTGCGAAATCCAGCCGATGCTGTGCGGCACCGCGTTCAAGAACAAGGGCGTGCAGCGCATGCTCGACGCCGTCATCGACTTCCTGCCGTCGCCGGTCGACATTCCCCCGGTCACGGGCGAACTCGAGAGCGGTGAAAAGGGTGAGCGTCGCGCAGCCGACGACGAAAAGTTCGCGGCGCTGGCGTTCAAGATCATGACCGACCCGTTCGTCGGCCAGCTGATCTTCTTCCGCGTGTACTCGGGTATCGTAAATTCGGGCGACACCATCCTGAACGCGACCAAGGACAAGAAGGAACGTCTGGGTCGTATTCTGCAGATGCACGCGAATCAGCGCGAAGAAATCAAGGAAGTGCGCGCGGGCGACATCGCTGCAGCCGTCGGCCTGAAGGAAGCGACCACGGGCGACACGCTGTGCGATCCGCAAAGCCCGATCGTGCTCGAACGCATGGTTTTCCCGGAGCCGGTGATTTCGCAGGCCGTCGAGCCGAAGACGAAGCCCGACCAGGAAAAAATGGGTCTGGCGCTGAACCGTCTCGCACAGGAAGATCCGTCGTTCCGCGTTCAGACGGACGAGGAATCGGGCCAAACCATTATTTCGGGTATGGGCGAGCTGCACCTGGAAATTCTGGTTGACCGTATGAAGCGCGAATTCGGCGTGGAAGCAACGGTCGGCAAGCCGCAGGTTGCTTACCGCGAAACGATCCGCGGCACGGCGGCGGACGTCGACGGCAAGTTCGTCAAGCAGTCGGGTGGTCGCGGCCAGTACGGTCACGCGGTCATCACGCTTGAGCCGAACGAGCAGGGCAAGGGCTACGAGTTCCTGGACGAGATCAAGGGCGGTGTGATCCCGCGCGAGTACATCCCGGCAGTGGACAAGGGCATCCAGGAAACGCTGAAGTCGGGCGTGCTGGCTGGCTTCCCGGTCGTGGACGTGAAGGTTCACCTGACGTTCGGTTCGTACCACGACGTCGACTCGAACGAAAACGCGTTCCGTATGGCCGGCTCGATGGCCTTCAAGGAAGCAATGCGCAAGGCAAGCCCGGTCATCCTCGAACCGATGATGGCCGTGGAAGTCGAGACGCCTGAAGACTACATGGGCAACGTGATGGGCGATCTGTCCAGCCGTCGCGGCATCGTCCAGGGCATGGAAGACATGATCGGCGGTGGCAAGATCGTCCGTGCGGAAGTTCCGCTGTCGGAAATGTTCGGCTACTCGACGTCGCTGCGTTCGGCGACGCAAGGCCGTGCAACGTACACGATGGAGTTCAAGCACTACGCCGAAGCTCCGCGTAACGTCGCCGAGGCGATCATCAACGCCAAGGGCAAGTAATTCGGCGCAAGCCACAAGCTTTAACCGATAACCAAACTCTGAAAGAAGGTAATCATGGCAAAAGGTAAATTCGAGCGGACCAAGCCGCACGTGAACGTGGGCACGATCGGTCACGTTGACCACGGCAAGACCACGCTGACGGCAGCGATCACGACGGTGCTGACGAAGAAGTTCGGCGGCGAAGCCAAGGCGTATGACCAGATCGACGCGGCGCCGGAAGAAAAGGCGCGCGGCATCACGATCAACACCGCGCACGTCGAGTACGAAACGGCTAACCGCCACTACGCACACGTCGACTGCCCGGGCCACGCCGACTACGTGAAGAACATGATCACGGGCGCCGCGCAGATGGACGGCGCGATCCTGGTGTGCTCGGCCGCTGACGGCCCGATGCCGCAAACGCGTGAGCACATCCTGCTGGCCCGTCAGGTTGGCGTGCCGTACATCATCGTGTTCCTGAACAAGTGCGACATGGTCGACGACGCCGAACTGCTCGAGCTCGTCGAAATGGAAGTGCGCGAACTTCTGTCGAAGTACGACTTCCCGGGCGACGACACGCCGATCATCAAGGGTTCGGCCAAGCTCGCGCTGGAAGGCGACACGGGCGAGCTGGGCGAAGTGGCGATCATGAACCTGGCCGACGCACTGGACACGTACATCCCGACGCCGGAGCGCGCAGTAGACGGCGCCTTCCTGATGCCGGTGGAAGACGTGTTCTCGATCTCGGGTCGCGGCACGGTGGTGACGGGGCGCGTCGAGCGCGGCGTGGTGAAGGTCGGCGAGGAAATCGAAATCGTCGGTATCAAGCCGACGGTGAAGACGACCTGCACGGGCGTGGAAATGTTCCGCAAGCTGCTGGACCAAGGTCAAGCGGGCGACAACGTCGGTATCCTGCTGCGCGGCACGAAGCGTGAAGACGTCGAGCGTGGCCAGGTGCTGGCCAAGCCGGGTTCGATCACGCCGCACACGCACTTCACCGCTGAAGTGTACGTGCTGAGCAAGGACGAAGGCGGCCGTCACACGCCGTTCTTCAACAACTACCGTCCGCAGTTCTACTTCCGTACGACGGACGTGACCGGCTCGATCGAGCTGCCGAAGGACAAGGAAATGGTGATGCCGGGCGACAACGTGTCGATCACGGTCAAGCTGATCGCCCCGATCGCCATGGAAGAAGGTCTGCGCTTCGCCATTCGTGAAGGCGGCCGTACCGTCGGCGCTGGTGTCGTTGCGAAGATTATCGAGTAAAATCTCGGGCTTGCTTTGCAGTAGCAGCACAGCAGTAATGTGACCGGGGCCGGGTGTTCGCCCTCCGCGAATGCCTGGTCCCTCGCTCTTTTGCCAATCGGCGGCGCAATACCGCCTCGCTCTTTTCAAGGAATCGTCATGCAGAACCAGAAAATCCGTATTCGTCTGAAGGCTTTCGACTATCGCCTGATCGATCAATCGGCAGCCGAGATCGTCGATACGGCGAAGCGGACTGGCGCGATCGTCCGTGGCCCGGTGCCGCTGCCGACGCGTATTCAGCGTTTTGACATCCTGCGTTCGCCGCACGTCAACAAGACGTCGCGCGACCAGCTCGAAATTCGCACGCACCAACGCCTGATGGACATCGTCGATCCGACGGACAAGACGGTCGACGCGCTGATGAAGCTCGATCTGCCCGCTGGCGTGGACGTCGAAATCAAGCTGCAGTAAGCCTTAAAGCTCCGCTGGTGCGCCAGTCGGAGCTAAGTCTTTGATTGCTTGCAGAATTCGAAAAGCCTTGTTATACTTCAAGGCTTTTCGCGCCTATGCACACGCAAAGGCGCAAGAATAGCCGACCCAGTTTCTCGTAACGAAGCCGGCATTTGTAAATCAGCCCCGACCAATCGCAGTCGGGAATGGAGAAAACGATGAGCCTTGGACTCGTAGGTCGCAAGGTTGGCATGACCCGTATCTTCACGCCTGAAGGGGACTCGATCCCCGTCACCGTGCTGGACGTGTCGGACAACCGCGTGACGCAGATCAAGACCGTTGAAACGGATGGTTATACCGCCGTTCAGGTTGCATTCGGTACTCGCCGCGCTTCGCGCGTGACGAAGCCGCTGGCGGGTCATCTCGCCAAAGCCGGCGTTCAAGCTGGCGAAATCCTCAAGGAATTCCACGTCGATACGGCTAAGGCAGGTGAACTGTCGAATGGCGCCGTGGTCGGTACGGATATCTTTGAAGTAGGCCAAAAGGTCGATGTGCAAGGTACGTCGATCGGTAAGGGCTACGCCGGTACCATCAAGCGTTACAACTTCGCATCTGGCCGCGCATCCCACGGTAACTCGCGTTCGCACAACGTTCCGGGTTCGATCGGTATGGCGCAAGATCCGGGTCGCGTGTTCCCGGGCAAGCGCATGACGGGTCACATGGGTGACGAGACCGTCACGGTCCAGAATCTCGAAATCGCCCGCATCGACGCTGAGCGCAATCTGCTGCTCGTCCGCGGCGCTGTTCCGGGTGCGAAGGGCGGCAAGGTCTTCGTGACTCCGGCCGTCAAGACGCGTGCTGCGAAAGGAGCGAAATAATGGAACTCAAGCTCCTGAATGCTAATGGTCAGGAAGGTGCTGGCGTAACCGCATCGGACGTCGTGTTCGGTCGCGATTACAACGAAGCCCTGATTCACCAGGTCGTCGTCGCTTATCAAGCGAACGCACGTAGCGGCAATCGCGCGCAGAAGGACCGCGAGCAGGTCAAGCACACTACCAAGAAGCCGTGGCGTCAGAAGGGTACGGGCCGCGCTCGTGCCGGTATGTCGTCGAGCCCGTTGTGGCGTGGCGGTGGTCGCATTTTCCCGAACTCGCCGGAAGAAAACTTTTCGCACAAGGTCAACAAGAAGATGCATCGCGCGGGTCTCCGCTCGATCTTCTCGCAGTTGGCTCGCGAAGGCCGTATCTCGGTGGTGGAAGAGCTGACGCTCGAAGCGCCGAAGACCAAGCTGTTGGCCGAAAAATTCAAGGCGATGGGTCTCGATTCCGTGTTGGTGATCACCGATACGGTCGACGAGAACCTGTACCTCGCGTCGCGCAATCTGGCCAATGTGGCCGTTGTCGAGCCGCGTTACGCCGACCCGCTCTCGCTGATCTACTTCAAGAAGATCCTGATCACGAAGGCTGCGGTCGCTCAGATCGAGGAGTTGCTGTCATGAGCGAAGTTCGCAAAAACGATCATCGTTTGATGCAAGTTCTGCTCGCGCCGGTGATCTCCGAAAAGGCGACGCTGGTTGCCGACAAGAACGAACAAGTCGTGTTCGAAGTCGCGCCGGACGCCACGAAGCAGGAAGTCAAGGCTGCTGTCGAGCTGCTGTTCAAGGTCGAAGTCAATTCCGTCAACGTGCTCGTCACGAAGGGCAAGGCAAAGCGCTTTGGCCGCTTCAACGGCAAGCGCAAGGACGTGAAGAAGGCTTACGTCTGCCTGAAGCCCGGCCAGGAAATCAACTTTGAAGCGGAGGCCAAGTAATCATGGCAATCGTGAAAGTTAAGCCGACCTCGCCGGGTCGCCGCGCGATGGTCAAGATCGTCAACAAGGATCTGCACAAGGGCAAGCCGCATGCAGCGCTGCTCGACTCGCAATCCAAGTCGGCGGGCCGTAACAACAACGGCCGTATCACCACGCGTCACCAGGGTGGCGGTCACAAGCAGCACTACCGTATCGTCGATTTCCGTCGCAACAAGGACGGCATCCCGGCGAAGGTCGAGCGTCTCGAGTACGACCCGAACCGTAGCGCGAACATCGCGCTGGTTCTGTACGCAGACGGCGAGCGCCGTTACATCATCGCGCCGAAGGGCGTGGCGGTTGGCGCGCAGCTGATGTCCGGCTCCGAAGCGCCGATCCGCGCGGGCAACACGCTGCCGATCCGCAACATCCCGGTCGGTACGACGATCCACTGCATCGAAATGTTGCCGGGCAAGGGCGCGCAGATCGCGCGTTCGGCTGGCACGTCGGCGATGCTGCTGGCTCGCGAAGGCGTCTACGCGCAGGTTCGCCTGCGTTCGGGCGAAATCCGCCGCGTGCACGTCGAGTGCCGCGCGACGATCGGTGAAGTGGGTAACGAAGAGCACAGCCTCCGTCAGATCGGTAAGGCCGGCGCGAACCGCTGGCGCGGTATCCGTCCGACGGTGCGAGGCGTTGCGATGAACCCGATCGATCACCCGCACGGTGGTGGTGAAGGCCGCACGGCTGCAGGTCGCGATCCGGTGAGCCCGTGGGGCACGCCGACGAAGGGCTACCGCACCCGCAGCAATAAGCGCACGACGACGATGATCGTCCAGCGCCGTCACAAGCGTTAAGGAGTAGGCAATGACACGTTCTGCTAAAAAAGGTCCGTTCTGCGACGCTCATTTGCTGAAGAAAGTTGAGACGGCTGCGTCCACGCGTGACAAGAAGCCGATCAAGACCTGGTCGCGTCGTTCGACGATTCTGCCGGACTTCATCGGTCTGACGATCGCCGTCCATAACGGCCGTCAGCACGTTCCGGTGTACGTCACGGAAAACATGGTCGGCCACAAGCTTGGCGAGTTCGCACTGACCCGCACGTTCAAGGGTCACGCGGCCGACAAGAAGGCCAAGAAATAAGGGGCTATCAAGATGGAAGTGAAAGCAATTCATCGCGGTGCCCGCATCTCGGCGCAGAAAACGCGCCTTGTGGCTGACCAGATTCGTGGTTTGCCGGTCGACAAGGCGCTGAACGTTCTGACGTTCTCGCCGAAGAAGGCGGCGGGTATCGTCAAGAAGGTCGTGCTGTCTGCGATCGCGAATGCGGAACACAACGAAGGCGCCGATATCGACGAGCTCAAGATCACGAGCATCTACGTCGACAAGGCAGCTTCGCTGAAGCGTTTTACCGCACGCGCCAAGGGTCGCGGTAACCGCATCGAGAAGCAATCCTGTCACATCACTGTGACGGTCGGGAATTAAGGAGCCATACGATGGGACAGAAAATTCATCCGACTGGCTTCCGTTTGGCCGTCAGCCGCAATTGGGCTTCGCGCTGGTACGCGAACAACAACAATTTCGCGGCGATGTTGCAGGAAGACATCGGTGTTCGTGAATACCTGAAGAAGAAGCTGAAGAACGCGTCCGTCGGCCGCGTTGTGATCGAGCGTCCTGCAAAGAACGCGCGCATCACGATTTTCAGCTCGCGTCCGGGCGTGGTGATCGGCAAGAAGGGCGAGGACATCGAGTCGCTCAAGGCCGAACTGCAGAAGCGCATGGGCGTTCCGGTTCACGTCAACATCGAAGAGATCCGCAAGCCGGAAACCGATGCTCAACTGATCGCCGATTCCATCACGCAGCAGCTCGAGCGCCGGATCATGTTCCGCCGCGCGATGAAGCGCGCGATGCAAAACGCGATGCGTCTTGGCGCCCAGGGCATCAAGATCATGAGCGCGGGCCGTCTGAACGGTATCGAAATCGCTCGTACCGAGTGGTATCGCGAAGGTCGCGTGCCGCTTCATACGCTGCGTGCCGATATCGACTACGCGACGTCCGAAGCGAAGACCACCTACGGCATCATCGGCGTGAAGGTGTGGGTCTACAAGGGCGACACCCTCGGCCGCAATGAAGCGCCGGTAGTGGAAGAAGTCGCGGAAGAAAAGCGTCCGCGTCGCAACGCACGTCCGGGTGGCGATCGCCGTCCGCGTCGTGACGGTGAAGGCGCGCCGGCTGGTGCACGCCGCGGTGGTCCCCGTCGTGGCGGCGCTGGCGGTGACGCGAAGAGTGGAGAATAACGATGCTGCAACCGAAACGCAGAAAGTATCGCAAAGAGCAGAAGGGTCGTAACACCGGCAAGGCGACGCGCGGCAACGCAGTGTCGTTCGGTGAATATGGTCTGAAGGCTATCGGTCGCGGCCGTTTGACCGCGCGTCAAATCGAAGCGGCGCGTCGTGCAATGACCCGTCACATCAAGCGTGGCGGCCGGATCTGGATCCGCATTTTCCCGGACAAGCCGATTTCGCAGAAGCCGGCCGAAGTGCGTATGGGTAACGGTAAGGGTAACCCGGAGTACTACGTCGCTGAAATTCAACCGGGCAAGATGCTGTACGAAATGGACGGTGTCTCCGAAGAACTGGCGCGCGAAGCGTTCCGTCTGGCTGCAGCCAAGCTGCCGCTCAAGACGAACTTCGTCGTTCGTCAGCTCGGCGCCTAAGGAGTAAACGATGAAGGCATCTGAACTTCACCAGAAGGACCAGGCCGCGCTCAACAAGGAGCTGTCGGACCTGCTGAAGGCGCAATTCGGCCTGCGCATGCAACTCGCGACCCAGCAGCTCACGAACACGAGCCAGCTGAAGAAGGTTCGTCGCGACATCGCACGTGTGCGGACTGTCCTGACTGAAAAGGCGAACCAGAAATGAACGATAGCGTAAAAACCTCGCTCAAGCGGACGCTGGTCGGCAAGGTCGTCAGCAACAAGATGGACAAGACGGTTACCGTGCTGGTCGAGCACCGCGTGAAGCATCCGATCTACGGCAAGTACGTCGTGCGCTCCAAGAAGTACCACGCGCATGACGACGCGAACACGTACAACGAAGGCGATCTCGTCGAGATCCAGGAAACTCGTCCGATTTCGAAGACGAAGGCCTGGGTTGTGTCGAAGCTGCTCGAAGCCGCTCGCGTGATCTGAAGCAGCAGTACCGCGATGCAGTATGTCGAAGTGTCGCAGTAAGTTTCGCTTGCAAGACCGAGATTATTTGTTATAATCTCGGTCTTCCCTCTTTGTGGGAGCCCCGTCGCGGGCGAAACTGGTGGGGGAAGCCGGTTCAGGCGCCAGCCTGTATCGACAGATTCACCGGATTGCGATGGCGGGTTTCGTCTGCCCTCGCTGCCTGTTCTAACCCAAGCAGCCGATTGGCTGACGGGACCAAGACTGACCGGATGTGCCATGGTGGTGCGACCGGATTAAGTTGGGAAAGATAAACCATGATCCAGACCGAAACTCGGCTTGAAGTGGCCGACAACACGGGTGCGCGTGAAGTCATGTGCATCAAGGTGCTCGGCGGTTCGAAGCGTCGTTACGCTAGCATTGGCGACATCATCAAGGTGACCGTCAAGGAAGCGACGCCGCGCGGACGCGTGAAGAAGGGCGAAATTTACAACGCCGTGGTCGTTCGCACGGCCAAGGGCGTGCGTCGCCAGGATGGCTCGCTGATCAAGTTCGACGGCAATGCTGCTGTCCTCTTGAATACGAAGCTCGAGCCGATCGGCACGCGTATTTTCGGGCCGGTGACGCGTGAACTGCGTAGCGAACGATTCATGAAGATCGTTTCGCTCGCGCCGGAAGTGCTGTAAGGAGTCGCGATGAACAAGATTCGCAAGGGTGACGAAGTCATCGTCATCACCGGCAAGGACAAGGGCAAGCGCGGCACCGTGCTGGTCGTTGATGGCGAGCGTGTCACCGTCGAGGGCATCAACCTCGTCAAGAAGCACGTGAAGCCGAACCCGATGAAGGGTACGACGGGCGGTGTGGAAGCCAAAACGATGCCGCTGCATATTTCGAACGTCGCATTGGTCGACGCGAACGGCAAGGCATCGCGCGTTGGCATCAAGGTCGAAGACGGCAAGAAGGTTCGCTTCTTGAAGTCGACCGGCGCCACGTTGAACGCCTGACGCGGAGTTAAAAAATGGCTCGTCTCCAAGAGATTTATAAAGAAAAGGTTGTGCCGGAACTGGTTGAAAAGTTCGGCTACAAGTCGGTCATGGAAGTGCCGCGCCTCACCAAGATCACCCTGAACATGGGTCTTGGCGAAGCCGTCGCTGACAAGAAGGTCCTTGAGCACGCCGTTGGCGACCTCACGAAGATCGCCGGCCAGAAGCCCGTTATCACCAAGTCGCGTAAGGCAATCGCTGGTTTCAAGATCCGCGAAGGCTACCCGATCGGCACGATGGTTACCCTGCGTGGCAATGCCATGTACGAATTCCTGGACCGTTTCGTCACCGTTGCGCTGCCTCGCGTGCGCGACTTCCGTGGCGTGTCGGGCAAGGCGTTCGACGGCCGCGGTAACTACAACATCGGTGTGAAAGAGCAGATCATTTTCCCCGAAATCGACTACGACAAGATCGACGCGCTGCGTGGGCTGAACATCAGCATCACGACGACTGCGAAGACCGACGAAGAAGCAAAGGCACTGCTCGCCGGCTTCAAGTTCCCGTTCAGAAACTGAGGTTACCGTGGCTAAACTGGCACTGATCGAACGTGAAAAGAAGCGCGCACGCCTGGCCGCAAAGTACGCTCCGAAGCGTGCTGAACTGAAGGCTGTGATCGATGACTCGAGCAAGTCGGACGAAGAGCGCTATTTCGCCCGTCTCGCGCTGCAACAACTGCCGCGTAACTCAAACCCCACCCGCAAGCGTAACCGCTGCGCGATTACGGGTCGTCCGCGTGGCACGTTCCGCAAGTTCGGACTTGCGCGTAACAAGATCCGCGAAATCGCTTTCCGCGGCGAAATCCCCGGCCTCACCAAGGCGAGCTGGTAATAGGAGAAACATAAATGAGCATGAGTGATCCTATCGCCGATATGCTGACTCGCATCCGCAATGCGCAGATGGTCGAGAAGGTTTCGGTGACTATGCCCTCGTCGAAAGTCAAGGTTGCGATTGCGCAGGTTTTGAAGGACGAAGGTTATATCGACGACTTCGCAGTGAAGGCTGAAGGTGCGAAGACGGAATTGAACATCGCGTTGAAGTACTACGCTGGCCGTCCGGTTATCGAGCGCCTCGAGCGCGTGTCGAAGCCTGGTCTGCGCGTGTACCGCGGTCGCAACGACATTCCTCAGGTGATGAATGGCCTGGGCGTTGCAATCGTGTCGACGCCGAAGGGTGTGATGACCGACCGCAAGGCGCGCCAGAACGGCGTCGGCGGCGAAGTCATCTGCTACGTCGCTTAACGCCGAAGGGAGAGGAAACATGTCTCGAGTAGGTAAAAGCCCGATCGCGCTGCCGCAAGGCGCGGAAGTGGCCGTCAAGGGCGACGTCATCACCGTGAAGGGTCCGCTCGGCACGATCTCGCAAGCGGCTAACCCGCTGGTGAGCGTGGCGAACGACAACGGCACGCTGAACTTCGCGCCGGCCAACGAAAGCCGTGAAGCGAACGCGATGTCCGGCACGATGCGCGCCCTGGTGGCGAACATGGTGCTGGGCGTCACCAAGGGTTTCGAGCGCAAGCTGACGCTGGTTGGCGTCGGTTATCGTGCGCAAGCGCAAGGCGACAAGCTGAACCTGTCGCTGGGTTTCTCGCACCCGGTGGTGCACCAGATGCCGGAAGGCGTCAAGGCTGAAACCCCGTCGCAGACCGAAATCGTGATCAAGGGGATCGACAAGCAGAAAGTCGGACAAGTCGCGGCGGAAGTGCGCGGCTATCGTCCGCCGGAGCCTTACAAGGGCAAGGGCGTGCGCTATTCCGACGAGGTCGTGATCCTGAAAGAAACGAAGAAGAAGTAAGGGTGCGCAATCATGGATAAGACTCAATCTCGCCTGCGCCGCGCTCGTCAGACGCGTATCAAGATCGCTGAGCTGCAGGTCGCGCGTCTCGCCGTGCATCGCACGAATACGCATATCTACGCGCAAGTGTTCTCGGCATGCGGCACGAAGGTGCTGGCAAGCGCCTCGACGCTGGAAGCCGAAGTGCGCGCAGAACTGGCCGACAAGTCGGGCAAGGGCGGCAACATCAACGCTGCAACCCTGATCGGCAAGCGTATCGCCGAGAAGGCTAAGGCTGCCGGCATCGAATCCGTCGCCTTTGACCGCTCGGGTTTCCGCTACCACGGCCGCGTGAAGGCGCTGGCTGATGCGGCGCGCGAAGCCGGGCTCAAGTTCTAAGGGAAGAATTCGTCATGGCAAAGATGCAAGCGAAAGTTCAGGCTGACGAACGCGACGACGGCCTGCGCGAAAAGATGATTTCGGTCAACCGCGTGACCAAGGTCGTGAAGGGTGGCCGTATTCTCGGCTTCGCCGCACTGACCGTGGTTGGCGACGGTGACGGCCGTGTCGGCATGGGCAAAGGCAAGGCGAAGGAAGTTCCGGTTGCCGTTCAAAAGGCGATGGAACAAGCCCGCCGCAACATGTTCAAGGTGCCCCTGAAGAATGGCACGCTGCAACACGAAGTGCACGGCAAGCACGGTGCTTCGTCGGTCCTCCTCGCTCCGGCGAAGGACGGTACCGGCGTGATCGCCGGCGGCCCGATGCGCGCAGTGTTCGACGTGATGGGTGTGCAGAACGTGGTGGCGAAGAGCCACGGCTCGACGAATCCGTACAACCTCGTTCGTGCAACGCTCGACGGTCTGCGCAAGCAATCGACCCCGGGCGACATCGCGGCGAAGCGCGGCAAGTCCGTCGAAGATATTTTGGGCTAAGCCTCGAGGTCATCATGTCTGAGAAAACTGTCAAGGTTCAGCTCGTCAAGAGCCTGATCGGGACCCGCGAAACGCACCGCGCGACGGTGCGTGGCCTCGGCCTGCGTCGCCTCAATTCGGTGAGCGAGCTGCAGGACACGCCGGCAGTGCGCGGGATGATCAACAAGGTTTCGTACCTCGTTAAGGTCATCGGCTAAGCGGCCGACCACGGATCCAAGGAGTTGAACATGGAATTGAATAACCTGAAGCCGGCGGAAGGCGCGAAGCACGCCAAGCGTCGCGTCGGTCGTGGCATCGGTTCGGGCCTCGGCAAGACCGCTGGCCGCGGCCACAAGGGTCAGAAATCGCGTTCGGGCGGCTTTCACAAGGTCGGCTTCGAAGGCGGTCAGATGCCTTTGCAGCGTCGTCTGCCGAAGCGTGGCTTTACCTCGCTGACGAAGGAATTCGTCGGTGAAGTGCGCCTGGCTGATCTGGAAAAGCTGCCGGTCGACGAAATCGATCTGCTGGCGCTGAAGCAAGCGGGTCTGGTCGGCGAGCTCATCAAGAGCGCGAAGATCATCAAGACCGGCGAGATCACCCGCAAGGTCACGGTGAAGGGTCTGACGGCAACGAAGGGCGCCCGTGAGGCAATCGAAGCCGCTGGCGGCTCGTTCGCCGAGTAACGCGCTAATCGCCGTTACTAGCACTAGCATCGGAGAAGGTTCTTGGCTAACAGCCCGAGTCTCGCAAAACCCGGTCGAAGCGCGGCGAAATTTGGCGATCTGCGTCGGCGTGCAGTGTTCCTGCTGCTGGCGTTGATCGTCTACCGCATTGGTGCGCACATCCCGGTTCCCGGCATCGATCCGGATCAACTGGCTAAGCTGTTCCAGAGCCAGTCGGGCGGCATCCTAGGCATGTTCAACATGTTCTCGGGTGGCGCGCTGTCACGATTCACGATCTTTGCACTGGGCATCATGCCCTACATTTCGGCGTCGATCATTATGCAGTTGCTGTCGATCGTGTCGCCGCAGATGGAGGCGTTGAAGAAGGAAGGGCAGGCGGGGCAACGGAAGATCACGCAGTACACGCGTATCTTCACCGTAGTGCTCGCAACCTTTCAGGCGTTCGGTATCGCGGTGGCGCTGGAGAATCAGCCCGCTCTGGTGCTGGACCCCGGCATGGTGTTCCGCCTGACGACGGTCGTCACGCTGGTAACGGGCACGATGTTCCTGATGTGGCTCGGTGAGCAGATCACGGAGCGCGGTCTCGGCAACGGCATCTCGATCATCATCTTCGGTGGTATCGCGGCGGGCTTCCCGAACGCGATCGGCGGTCTGTTCGAGCTGGTTCGCACCGGTTCGATGAGCATCATCTCGGCGATCATCATCGTCGTGCTGATCGCGGCGGTCACGTATCTGGTCGTGTTCATCGAACGCGGTCAGCGCAAGATCCTCGTGAACTATGCGAAGCGCCAGGTCGGCAACAAGATTTACGGCGGACAGTCGTCGCATCTGCCGCTGAAGCTGAACATGTCGGGTGTGATTCCGCCGATCTTCGCGTCGTCGATCATCCTCTTCCCGGCAACCATTCTGAACTGGTTCAGTTCGGGTACGCGTACCAACTGGTTCGCAAACACGCTGCACGGCGTGGCCGAGGCGCTCAAGCCCGGTCAACCCGTCTACGTGCTGCTGTATGCGTTGGCGATTGTTTTCTTCTGCTTCTTCTACACCGCGCTGGTGTTCAACAGCAGGGAAACCGCCGACAACTTGAAGAAGAGCGGTGCTTTCGTTCCGGGTATCCGTCCGGGCGATCAGACTGCGCGATATATCGACCGCATCCTCACGCGTCTGACGCTGGCCGGTGCGATCTACATCGTGTTCGTGTGCCTGTTGCCTGAGTTCTTGGTGTTGCGCTGGAACGTGCCGTTTTATTTTGGTGGAACGTCGCTGCTGATCATTGTCGTCGTCACGATGGACTTCATGGCTCAGGTGCAGTCGTACGTCATGTCGCAACAATACGAATCGCTGCTTAAGAAGGCAAACTTCAAGGGCAGCAACGTCCCGATGCGTTAATTAGGACTATGGCCAAAGACGATGTAATCCAGATGCAGGGCGAGGTTATCGAAAACCTCCCCAACGCTACTTTCCGGGTGAAGTTGGAAAATGGCCATGTCGTCCTGGGACACATTTCTGGGAAGATGCGGATGCACTACATCCGCATCCTTCCGGGCGACAAGGTTACGGTTGAATTGACGCCTTACGATCTGTCTCGTGCACGGATCGTGTTCCGGGCGAAGTGATTTGAAAAAAGGGTAATATCATGAAAGTGATGGCATCGGTTAAGCGCATTTGCCGCAATTGCAAGATCATCAAGCGCAAGGGCGTTGTGCGCGTGATTTGCAGTTCTGATCCGCGCCACAAACAGCGTCAAGGCTGAACGCCGCGCTTTTGCTTGCGCTTTTTGTTTGAGGAAAAACAATGGCTCGTATCGCAGGGGTTAACATCCCGAATCACCAGCATACCGAGATCGGCCTGACGGCAATCTACGGCATTGGTCGCACGCGCTCGCGCGGCATTTGCACCGCTGCTGGTGTGGAATTTTCGAAGAAGGTCAAGGACCTCACTGACGCAGACCTCGAAAAGCTGCGTGACGAAGTGGGCAAGTTCATCGTCGAAGGCGATCTGCGCCGCGAAGTGACGATGAACATCAAGCGCCTGATGGACTTGGGTTGCTACCGCGGCATGCGTCATCGCAAGGGCCTGCCCCTGCGTGGCCAGCGTACCCGCACGAATGCCCGTACTCGCAAGGGTCCGCGTCGTGCAGCGCAATCGCTGAAGAAGTAAGCGGAACTGACAGTTACAGGAAAACGTAATGGCTAAGGCTTCGAACAACTCCGCGGCGCAACGCGTTCGCAAGAAGGTAAAGAAGAACGTCGCCGAGGGCGTGGTTCACGTTCACGCGTCGTTCAACAACACCATTATCACGATCACTGACCGTCAAGGTAACGCGCTGGCATGGGCGACTTCGGGTGGTCAGGGCTTCAAGGGCTCGCGTAAGTCGACGCCGTTTGCAGCTCAGGTCGCAGCCGAATCGGCTGGCCGCGTGGCAATGGAATACGGCGTGAAGAACCTCGAAGTGCGGATCAAGGGCCCCGGTCCTGGCCGTGAATCGGCGGTGCGCGCGCTGCATGGTCTTGGCATCAAGATCACCGCGATCTCCGACGTGACGCCGGTCCCGCACAACGGTTGCCGTCCGCCGAAGCGCCGTCGCATCTAAGCGATGTCGCGACCGCATGTTCCTGCTGATGCGCGAGTATCGGCGGGATTCGTGCGTGAAGAAATTGACTAAGCCCACCGTTCGGCCCAAAGGGTTCGGACTAGCGCGGACGAAGGTTCGCGTGATTATTTATTAAGGATTCAACGTGGCACGCTATACCGGTCCCAAAGCCAAGCTGTCCCGCCGTGAAGGCACCGACCTGTTCCTGAAGAGCGCACGCCGCTCGCTCGCCGACAAGTGCAAGCTCGACAGCAAGCCCGGGCAACACGGCCGTACCTCGGGCGCGCGTACCTCCGACTACGGCACCCAGTTGCGCGAAAAGCAAAAAGTGAAGCGTATCTATGGCGTTCTCGAGCGTCAGTTCCGCCGCTACTTCGCTGAAGCAGACCGCCGCAAGGGTCCGACGGGTGAAAACCTGCTGCAATTGCTCGAGTCGCGTCTGGACAACGTCGTGTATCGCATGGGCTTCGGTTCGACGCGCGCTGAAGCACGTCAGCTCGTGAGCCACAAGTCGATCATGGTGAACGGCCAAGTCGCGAACATTCCGTCGCTGCAAGTGAAGTCGGGCGACGTGATTTCCGTGCGTGAGCAGTCGCGCAAGCAGGCTCGTATCGTCGAGGCACTGTCGCTGGCAGAGCAAGGCGGCATGCCGGGCTGGGTGTCGGTCGACGCGAAGAAGTTCGAAGGAACGTTCAAGTCGATGCCCGAGCGTAGCGATATCGCTGGCGACATCAACGAAAGCCTGATCGTCGAATTGTATTCGCGTTAATCGCGCGGCCTCACGCGCGGTAACCGGATCTGCAGCCGGGGAGCCTGATTGCTCGTGGCAAAGGGGCATCCCCGGCTGTGTATTTTCAGGTTGTTACCGGTCAGCCTTATCGGTGTAACGAGCCGAGGGTATTGAAAAGGAAAACCTATGCAAACCAGTTTGTTGAAGCCCAAGATCATTGCTGTTGAATCGCTTGGCGAAAGCCACGCGAAAGTGGTTATGGAGCCGTTCGAACGCGGCTATGGCCACACCTTGGGTAACGCGCTTCGGCGCGTGCTGCTGTCGTCGATGGTGGGCTACGCGCCGACCGAAGTGACGATCGCAGGCGTCGTGCACGAATACTCGACGCTCGATGGTGTGCAAGAGGATGTGGTCAACCTGCTGTTGAACCTGAAGGGCGTCGTCTTCAAGCTGCACAACCGCGATGAAGTCACGGTGACGCTGCGCAAGGAAGGCGAAGGCGTGGTCACTGCCGGCGATATCGAACTCGCGCATGATTGCGAGGTCATCAACCCGGAACACGTCATCGCTCACCTGTCGAAGGGCGGCAAGCTCGACGTTCAGATCAAGATCGAGAAGGGCCGCGGCTACGTGCCGGGCAACGTGCGTCGTTATGGCGAAGAGTCGGCGAAAATCATCGGCCGTATTGTGCTGGACGCGTCGTTCTCGCCGGTTCGCCGCGTGAGCTACGCCGTGGAAAGCGCGCGTGTGGAACAGCGTACCGACCTCGACAAGCTCGTGATGAACATCGAGACGAACGGTGTCATCTCGCCGGAAGAAGCGATCCGTCAATCGGCGCGCATTCTCGTGGATCAACTGTCGGTGTTCGCGGCGCTGGAAGGCACGGAAGCGGCAGCGGAAGCGCCGTCGCGCGCGCCGCAGATCGATCCGATCCTGCTGCGTCCGGTGGACGACCTCGAGTTGACGGTGCGTTCCGCCAACTGCCTGAAGGCCGAAAACATCTACTACATCGGCGATCTGATCCAGCGCACGGAAAACGAGCTGCTGAAGACGCCGAATCTCGGTCGCAAGTCGCTGAACGAGATCAAGGAAGTGTTGGCCTCGCGTGGCCTGACGCTCGGCATGAAGCTCGAAAACTGGCCGCCAGCCGGTCTCGACAAGTAATCGCAGACGTCTCGCTGTAACTGGCAAAGACGCGGATTTTGCTTTAAAATCCGCGTCTTGCTTTTTCTTCGACCGGCCCGTGCGCCGCTGTTCTACAGCGAAGCGCAATAGAAGAGCTGGATCAAAACTCGTTAAAGGAACTGAAAATGCGTCACAAGCATGGTTTGCGGAAACTGAACCGCACGAGCAGCCACCGTCTGGCAATGCTCCGCAATATGTCGAACTCGCTGATCGAGCACGAAGTCATCAAGACGACGCTGCCGAAAGCCAAGGAACTGCGCAAGGTTGTCGAGCCTCTGATCACGCTCGGCAAGAAGCCGTCGCTGGCAAACCGCCGTCTGGCGTTCAACCGTCTGCGCGATCGTGATTCCGTCGCGAAGCTGTTCGACGTTCTCGGCCCGCGCTACGCGAATCGTCCGGGTGGCTATCTGAGCATCCTCAAGTTCGGCTTCCGCGTCGGCGATAACGCTCCGATGGCACTGATCCAACTGATGGATCGCCCGGAAGTGGAAGAAACGGAAGAAGTTCAGGAAGCTGAATAAGTCCGGTAAGTGGTTAGCAAAAGGCCAAGCTTCAGCTTGGCCTTTTTGTTTTTGGGCGTCTGCTGCGCGGCACCCCGGCAAAGCTGCGGGCTGGCCGCGAATGCTACGATATCGCTCGTAACCGATTCCCCGGAGTCCAGATTGAACGTTCCCGTCATGCTGATGCTGACGACGCTGCCCGATGCCGAATCGGCGACGGCGCTCGCTCATGCCATTCTTGAAGCGCGGCTTGCTGCATGCGTGACGAAGCTTGGGGCGGTGGAGTCGCACTATCACTGGAAGGGCGCGGTGGAGTCGTCGCAGGAAATTCAGGTGTTGATCAAAACGAGCGTGGCCCGCAGCGACGAGCTTCAGCGTTTCATCGAAGCCCGGCATCCTTACGAAACGCCTGAAATCCTGGTCTGGCAGGCGGATGCGTCGCCTGCCTACGGGCAATGGGTCAACTCCGAAACGCAGCGTCCTCTTCATGTTTGAGCTTTTCCGTATCGTTGCGCGCCGAGGCTGGGGCGCCGTCCTGTTGCTCGCGATGGCGTGCGTCATGGGCGGCACGGCGCGCGCGGCCGATGACTTCCTGGATCCCGGCGTCGCGTTCAAGTTCAGCGCGTCCGAGCAGCCGGGCGAAGTCGACGTGCGATACAAGATTGCCGACGGCTACTACATGTATCGCGAGCGTTTCGCGTTCGCCGTGAAAAGCGGCGGCGCGACCATCGGCGCGGCGCAACTGCCCGCAGGCAAGGTCCACTTCGATCAGACGTTCAACAAGGACGTCGAGACATACCGCGGTGAACTGCTGATCCGCATCCCCGTCGCTCAGGCGAGCGGTCCGTTCGAATTGGCTGTGACGTCGCAGGGCTGCGCGGATCAGGGAATCTGCTATCCGCCGATGGAGCGCACCTATCGCGTGAAGGGCGAGGCGCTCGAGCCGGCGGGCGCATCGGCATCGCGGGCGACGGATAAGGCGGCAGACCGTTCCCAGTCCTGGTTCGAACGTGCCAAGAGCGCGGACTATGCCGAGTCGATGCTCCTGGGCGGCGGCTTTTTCGCCGTCGTGGGCCTGTACTTCGTGGCCGGCATGGTTCTCAGCCTGCTCCCGTGCTCATATCCGATGATTCCCATTCTCTCCGCGATCATCGTAGGAGAAGGCGCACGCGTCACACGCGGACGCGGATTCGCATTGTCGGTCTCATATGTCGTCGGCATGGCGCTGGTTTATACGGCGCTTGGCGTCGCTGCCGCGCTTATCGGCCAAAGCCTGGGGGCTTGGCTGCAAAATCCGTGGGTGCTCGGCGCATTCGGCGTGCTGCTGGCGGCCTTTGCGGTCGCGCTCATTTCTGGCGTCGACATAACCTTGCCCGAGCGCTGGCAGAGTGGCGTGAACGAGGCGTCGCAGAGGCGCAGCGGCGGCAAGTTCGCCGCCGTTGCCGTAATGGGCGCGCTGTCGGCGCTCGTGGTCGGCGCGTGCATGACCGCACCGCTTTTCGCGGTGCTCGCCTTCATCGCGCATACGGGCAACGCGATGCTCGGCGCGGCGGCGTTATTCGCAATGGGCATCGGTCTGGGCGTCCCGCTGCTCGTGATCGGCCTCGGCGCCGGTTCGATTCTGCCTCGCGCAGGCGCCTGGATGGATGGCGTGAAAGTGTTCTTCGGCGTAGCGCTGGTGGCGGCTGCCTTGTGGATCGTCTGGCCGGTGATCGGCAGCGTCGCGCGGATGCTGCTCGGCGCGCTGTGGCTGCTGACCGCCGCCGCGTCGCTCGGCGTGTTCGGCTCTGGCGCGAGCGCGTCTGCGAACGTGTGGAAGCGCCTCGGGCGTGGGCTCGGCGCGGCTTTCGCGGTGTGGGCGGCGGCGCTCCTTCTCGGTTTGGCCGCGGGATCGACCGATCCGTTGCGCCCGCTCGCAATCCTCGCTTCGCGCGCCGATCTCACCGCGACCACGGACGCGCAAACGCGAACGCCCGTGTTCGCGCCGGTGCGCTCGTCGACGGAACTGGATTCGGCCGTGAAAGCCGCCGCGCGTCCCGCGATGCTCGACTTCTACGCGGACTGGTGCGTGTCCTGCAAGGAAATGGAGAACCTGACGTTCTCCGATGCCCGCGTTCAGGCGCGTCTTGCGCAGCTCAACTTGCTGCGCGCCGACGTCACCGCGAACAACCCGGCCGACCAGACGCTTCTCAAGCGCTTCGGGCTTTTTGGTCCGCCCGGGATCATCTTCTTCGACGCGCGCGGAAACGAGGTGGCGCGGGTCGTCGGCTACGAATCGGCGGATACGTTCCTGAAGAGCCTCGACAAGCTCGCTTCATCGAACGGATAAACAAAAAGGGCGATGCGCGAACCGCATCGCCCTTTCGCATTCAGGAAGCTGACTTCTTACTTCGACGCTCGCAGAATGCGCGCAGCGTCCAGCGCGAAGTACGTCAGCACGCCGTCCGCGCCCGCGCGCTTGAATGCCAGCAGCGATTCCATCATCGCCTTGTCGTGATCCAGCCAGCCGTTCTGCGTGGCCGCCTTGATCATCGCGTATTCGCCGCTGACCTGATACGCATACGTCGGAAAACGGAACTCGTCCTTCACGCGCCACACGATGTCCAGATACGGCATGCCCGGCTTGACCATCACCATGTCAGCGCCTTCCTCGATGTCCATGCGGACTTCGCGCATCGCTTCGTCGGTGTTCGACGGATCCATCTGGTACGTCATCTTGTTGCCCTTGCCGAGATTCGCGGCCGAGCCGACGGCATCGCGGAACGGGCCGTAGAACGCCGACGCGTACTTCGCGGCATACGCCATGATGCGCGTGTGGATGTGGCCGTCGCTTTCCAGCATTTCGCGGATCGCGCCGATGCGGCCGTCCATCATGTCCGAAGGCGCGACGATATCGACGCCCGCTTCGGCCTGCGTGCGCGCTTGCTCGACGAGAATCTCGCTCGTTTCGTCATTCTTCACGTAGCCGTCTTCATCCAGGACGCCATCCTGACCGTGGCTCGTGTACGGGTCGAGCGCGACGTCGGTCAGCACGCCGAGCGTCGGGAAATTCTTCTTCAGTTCGCGCACCGCGCGCGGAATCAATCCTTCGGGATTGGTCGCCTCGCGGCCATCGGGCGTCTTGAGCGACGGCTCGATCGCCGGAAAAAGTGAAATGACGGGAACGCCCAGCTCGACGCATTGCTCCGCAACCTTCATCAGCAGATCGACCGACGTGCGCTCGACGCCGGGCATCGACGGCACCGCCTGACGCACGTTCGCGCCCCCGACGATGAACACCGGATAAATGAGGTCGTTGGTGGTGAGGATGTTTTCGCGCATCAGACGGCGCGAGAAGTCATCGCGGCGCATGCGGCGCGGACGATGATGAGGATAGAAACTCATGACTTCGACTCTGTTTGACGTGCTTCAGGGGAGAGGTCCAAAACGCGCTCTGCGGCGCTGAGAGCCAGGCTGGACAAGCCGGGCGCCGTTCCGGAAACGTTTCGAGACAATGGTATATCATAGCCAGCGGGCAAGGCGCTTGCGCCGCGCTCCCCGCTTCTCCTCCCTGAGCGGGTGCCTGTCGAAATTCGATTAGGCTATTAACCCGCCGCCATGCGGCGGGTTTTTTTATGTCCGCTCGCCTGTGCGCCGCCGCCGGTCCGTCACTGGGCAGCGTCTTCCGAAGACGTGTCCTCGGGAATCAGCCAGCTTTCGATCAGTTCGTGCGCTTCTTCCAGGCCCGTGCGTTTGAGCGCCGAAAAAAGCTGCACGCTCAACTCACCGCGATAACCCGCCGCCTTGTATTCGCCGAAGGCCTTCTGCGTCGCGCGCAGTGCGTTCGTCATCTCTTGTCGCGTCAATTTGTCGCACTTCGTGAGGAGCGCGTGGATCGGCTTGCCAGTGGGCGCGAACCAGTCGACCATGATCCGGTCCAGTTCCGTCAGCGGACGGCGCGAATCCATCATCAGGATCATGCCGCGCAACTGCGCGCGGCTTTGCAGATACGTGGACAGCAACTGCTGCCAGTGCGCCTTGGCCGCGCCGGGAACTTCGGCGTAGCCGTAACCCGGCAAATCGACGAGATGTCCGACCGGCGCCGCCTCCGGTCCGACCGAGAAGTAATTGATGTGCTGCGTGCGTCCCGGCGTCTTGCTCGCAAACGCGAGGCGTTTCTGGTTGCACAGCACGTTGATCGCCGTGGACTTGCCGGCGTTCGAACGTCCCGCGAAGGCGACTTCCGGCTGAGGCGTGGGCGGAAGATCGCGCAGATGATTGACCGTGGTGAAGAAGCGAGCTTGATGAAGCAGAAATGACATTGGCGGGAGACCGAGAGAGCGGCGTTGACTGAAGCCTAGAGAACCCCGGCAATACTGGGCATGCCCCGACTGGCGTCTTTGCGTGTAGCGGGTTATTGTACAATACGACGGATTTTTAAAGACCCGCGAGGGTGCAAGACCCAAGCCGCAGGCGTCACCCACAGCTTTGCACGGGATCGGAGACAGGCGCTTTCGCGCCGGCTGCGATCGACAAGGAGCGAAAGTTTCAGGGCGTCTTTGAGCCCTTCGTTCGGGTACCTTGCGGCAGTTCGGCTGCCGTCGTTTTTTGCAGAACCTCCATTCTCACAAGACGAAAAACAGGGTACGCGAATGAACCGACTGTACAAGTCTCTGGCGGTGCACAAGGCGGTACTTAAGGCAGCGGCGGCTTTCAGTGTGGGTCTGGTCGGATTGGCGGGATCAGTGAGTGCGGCCGAGCCCGCGCAGCCGGCCAAGCCGGATGTGACGAGAGGGCAGGCCATCGCGACGCAGGTGTGCGCGGCGTGTCACGCGGCGGACGGCAATAGCGCCGGCGCTGCTTTTCCGAAGCTCGCGGGTCAGCACGCCGAATACATCGTCAAGCAATTGAAGGATTACAAGACGCAGCCGGGCGCGAAGGCGCCGGCGCGCAACAATCCGATCATGACGGGCATCGCGGGCGCGCTGTCCGATCAGGACATGGTGAACGTGGCGGCGTACTTCGCGTCGCAGAAAACCAAGCCCAACTACGCGCGCGACAAGAACGACGTCGCGCTCGGCCAGAAGATCTACCGCGGCGGCATCGCGGACAAGGGCGTGCCGGCGTGCGCCGCGTGTCACGGTGCCACCGGCCTCGGCATCCCGGTGCAGTATCCCCGGTTGTCGTGGCAGTGGGGCGACTACACCGTCGCGCAGCTCAACGCGTTCGCGCAAGGCACGCGGAACAACAGCGAGCCGATGCATGCCATCGCGTCGCGCCTGAACGACGCGGAAATGAAGGCGGTCGCGGATTACGTCGCCGGATTGCACTAAACGCAGCACGCGGCGTCCCGCGTTTCCCGTGACCGAGCCACTCAGCGCGAACGCCGGGAATCGCCGATACTACGCACCGAGCCGGTCGAAGAGGCCGGCGCCAAAACAAGAAAAGGGTGGGACGTCGGTCGGTCAGACCGCTTGCGTCTCCACCCTTTTTTGCTGTCAGCCGGAGTTTGAATGAGCGTCACCACATCGGGATTGCAGTCGAAGTCGGGCCGTCGCGCCGTCAGGCATTTCGTCGAGCTCGTGAGTTCGATGCGCTTTGCCATCGCTTTGCTTGTCGTACTGGCGATTGCGAGCATCATCGGGACGGTGCTCACGCAGGAAGACCCGTATCCCAACTACGTCAACCAGTTCGGCCCGTTCTGGGCGGACATCTTCCGTGGCGTGAGCCTCTATAACGTGTACAGCGCGTGGTGGTTCATGCTGATACTCGTTTTCCTGGTGATTTCCGTGTCGCTGTGCGTCGTGCGCAACGGCCCGAAGATGATCGCGGACATGAAGAGCTGGAAAGACCGCGTGCACGAAGGCAGCCTGCGGGCGTTTCATCACAAGGGCGAGTTCGCGGTGCCGGCGGATCGCGCGCAGACGGCCGCGACGCTCGAGCGCCTCAGCGCGAAGATGGGCTATCGCTTCGTGAGGCGCGAAACCGACACGGGCGCGACGCTCATCGCCGGCAAACGCGGGGCGCTCACGAAAATCGGCTATATCTCGGCGCACCTCGCGATCGTCGTGATCTGTATCGGCGGGCTGCTCGACAGCAACTTGCCGATCAAGCTGCAAATGTGGCTCTTCGACAAGACGCCAATCAACACGAACGCCGTCATCAACGACATTTCCGCCGAGCATCGCCTGTCCACGTCGAACCCGACCTTCCGCGGCTACGCGTGGGTGCCGGAAGGCCAGTACGTCGGCACGGCCATTCTGAATCAGCAGGACGGCTCGATCATTCAGGACCTGCCGTTCTCCATTCAGCTCGACAAGTTCATCGTCGATTACTACTCGACCGGCATGCCGAAGCTCTTCGCGAGCGACATCGTCGTGATCGATCACAAGACGGGCAAGCGCATCCCGGCGCGCGTCGAAGTGAACAAGCCGTTCACATATGACGGCGTTTCCATCTATCAATCTAGCTTTCAGGACGGCGGCTCGAAGCTCCAGATGACCGCCTGGCCGATGACCGGCGGCAGCGCGCAGACCGCGCCCTTCAACGGAACGATCGGCGGCAACGCGCCCATCGCCGCGCAGTTCGCGGGCGCGAAGGGCGAAACCGTCGAGTTCACGGATTTCCGCGCAATCAACGTGGAGAACATGACGGACGGCAGCGGTGCGTCGGACGCGCGCGGCGTCGGCAAGAAGGAAACGCTGCGCGATGCGTTCGACGAGCGCCTCGGCTCCGGCGCGAAGACGTCGAAGCCGACGGACCTGCGCAACATCGGCCCGTCGGTGCAGTACAAGGTGCGTAGCACGGACGGTCAGGCGCGCGAGTACAGCAACTACATGTTGCCGGTGGATGTCGGCGGTCAGCGGATGTTTCTGGCCGGCATGCGCCTGAGTCCGAACGATCCGTTCCGCTATCTGCGCATTCCCGCCGACGACGGCGGCACGGTCAAGCAGTGGATGCAGTTGCGCGCCGCACTCGAAACGCCCGCGACGCGCGCGGCCGCGGCGCACCGGTTCGCCCTGCGTTCGGTGCCGCAGGAGAACGCGGACTTGCAGAAGCATCTGGAAGAAAGCGCGATCCGCGTGCTGAATCTCTTCGCCGGCGCGGCCGAAAACGGCGCGGCAAGCGCGAATCCTCAGTCGATTGGCGGCTTTCAGAGCATCGCCGGTTTCATCGACAAATCGGTGCCGAAGGCCGAACAGGAAAAAGCCGCGAGCCTTCTGATGCGGATGCTGGAAGGCGCGATGTGGGACGTCTGGCAGATGTCCCGCGAGCAGAACGGCCAGCCCGACGCGAAGATCGACGAGAAAAACACCGCGTTCGTTCAGGCGTCGATCAACGCGCTTTCTGACAGCTTTCTATACGGTTCTCCTGTCTTTCTGCAACTGGATTCCTTCAAGCAGGTGCAAGCCTCGGTATTCCAGTTGACGCGCGCGCCGGGTAAAAAAGTGGTGTATCTTGGCAGCCTCCTCCTCGTGATCGGCATCTTCTCGATGTTCTACGTCCGCGAACGCCGGCTCTGGTTCTGGCTCAAAGATTCAGGACAAGGCGGCGCGAGCGTGCTGATGGCGATGTCCACGGCGCGCAGAACGCTGGACTTCGAGAGGGAGTTCGAGCGCACGCGCGCGTCCGTCGCTGCGGCGCTGGGCGTTTCGCCGCTGGATCCGGCCGCTTCGCCGCTCGAACCCGCCGCGTCGAACGCGCACGCCGCGCCGCAATCGCAATCCGAAGCCGCGAGCTCGGAAGTTTCATCACGGTAAGATCATGGACCTCACACAGACTTCCTCCCACGCTTCCGTCAAGACGGAACGTCCGGCCCCGGGCCTTCCCGATATTGCCGCGTTCGACGATCGTCCGTTCTGGCGCAAACTCGGCGCACTGGACTGGCTCTTCGCGCTCGCGATGGTCGCCGGCGCGGGCTTCGCGCTCAACCGCTATCACGCGTACATGGACGTGTACGACACGGCGGTGCTGGTCGGCGCGGTGCCGACCTTCGTCGTGCTCGGCTGGCGCTGGAAGCCCGTGCGTCTGCTGATCGCGCTGATCGCGGTCATGGCGCTCGTCTCCATCCAGCTTTATCAGCACGACCTCGCGCGCGCGGACACCAATTTCTTCCTGAAGTACTTCCTGTCGAGCCAATCCGCGATTCTGTGGATGAGCGCGCTTTTCATCCTCGCGACGCTTTTTTACTGGATCGGGCTCGTCACGCGCTCGCAGACGGGCGGCGCGATCGGCTCGCGCATGACGTGGGCCGCGGTGCTGATGGGCTTCACGGGCATGATGGTGCGCTGGTACGAGTCGTACATGATCGGCAGCGATGTCGGCCATATTCCTATCTCGAACCTGTACGAAGTGTTCGTGCTGTTCTGTCTCATCACGTCGCTCTTCTATCTGTACTACGAGCAGCATTACGCGACGCGTCAGATGGGCGCGTTCGTGCTGCTCGTCATCAGCGCGGCGGTCGGCTTCCTGATGTGGTATTCGATTTCCCGCGACGCGCAGCAGATTCAGCCGCTCGTGCCCGCGCTGCAAAGCTGGTGGATGAAGATCCACGTCCCCGCGAACTTCATCGGTTACGGCAGCTTCGCACTCTCGGCGATGGTGTCCGTCGCGTATCTCTCGAAGCAGCGCGGCTTCTTGGCGGACCGCCTGCCGCCGCTCGAAGTGCTCGACGACGTCATGTACAAGTCGATCGCGGTCGGCTTCGCGTTCTTCACCATCGCGACGATTCTCGGCGCGCTGTGGGCGGCGGAAGCGTGGGGCGGCTACTGGAGCTGGGACCCGAAGGAAACGTGGGCGCTGATCGTCTGGCTGAACTACGCGGCGTGGCTCCATATGCGGCTCATGAAGGGGCTGCGGGGAGCGGCGGCGGCGTGGTGGGCGCTGACGGGTCTCGTCGTGACGACGTTCGCGTTCCTCGGCGTCAATATGTTCCTGTCGGGCTTGCACAGTTACGGCAAGCTGTAGGCCGCCGCATCGGAAAGAAAAAAACCGCCATGCGTGTGCGCTGGCGGTTTTTTTTCGTGTCAACGTGGAATACGGGCATCGGTTCTGCTGTTTGCCTGAGTATCGCGAAAGAGGAGTGGGGCATGTGGATCAAACGCAATGCGGCGCTTTACGGCGATGACATCGCCAGCCGCGAAATCACGCCGCGCGAGGTATTCGAGAACCGCCGCCGCGCATTGCGCTCGATCGGCGCGCTGGCGGCGGCAGGATTGGGCGGCGCGAGCGGTCTCGCGCACGCGACGCTGAGTTCGCCGGACGCGAAAGGCCAGAAGCTCGCCGCCAAAACCAACGCGAACTACGTCGCGCTCGACAAACCGACGCCGCTCAAGGACATCACGACCTACAACAACTTCTACGAGTTCGGCACCGACAAGGGCGATCCGGCAGAGCACGCCGGCACCTTGCGTCCGCGGCCGTGGAAGGTCTCGGTGGAAGGCGAGATCAAGAACCCGAAGGTCTACGATATCGACGGCCTCCTCAAGCTCGCGCCGCTCGAAGAACGCGTCTACCGGCTGCGCTGCGTCGAAGGCTGGTCGATGGTGATTCCGTGGATCGGCGTGTCGCTCTCCGAGCTGATCCGGCGCGCCGAGCCGTCCGGCAACGCAAAGTACGTGCAGTTCATCACGCTCGCCGATTCATCGCAGATGCCGGGGCTTTCCACGCCGATTCTCGAATGGCCGTATTCCGAGGGTCTGCGCATGGACGAAGCGATGAACCCGCTCACGCTCTTGACCGTGGGTTTGTACGGCGAGGTGCTGCCGAACCAGAACGGCGCGCCGGTGCGCGTGGTCGTGCCGTGGAAGTACGGCTTCAAGAGCGCGAAGTCGCTCGTGAAGATCCGCTTTGTCGAAAAGCAGCCGCCGACGAGCTGGAACACCTACGCGCCGAACGAATACGGCTTCTACTCGAACGTGAATCCGAACGTCGATCATCCGCGCTGGAGTCAGGCGACGGAACGGCGCATCGGCGAGGACGGATTTTTCACGCCCAAGCGCAAGACGCTGATGTTCAACGGATACGGCGATCAGGTCGCGTCGCTGTATCGGGGCATGGACCTGAAGAAGAACTTCTGAACGATGCCGACCGCATCCGAAGTCGAAACGGCGCAGCCGCGCGCGCGCATCAAAAGCGGGCCGCGCTGGATCGCGCCCGTGAAGGTCGTGGTTTTCATCGCGGCGCTGTATCCGCTTGCGCGCATCGTGCTTCTGGGGACGACTGGCGCGTTCGGCGGCTTGAGCGCGAATCCGATCGAGTTCATCACGCGCTCGACCGGCCTCTGGACGCTCGTGTTCCTGTGCATCACGCTCGCGATCACGCCGCTCCGAAGGCTGACCGGCGTGGCCGCGCTCTTGCGATTTCGCCGGATGATCGGCCTGTACGCGTTCTTCTACGCCGTGCTGCATTTCACGACGTACATCTGGTTCGACAAATGGTTCGACGTCGCCGAGATCGTGAAGGACATCGGCAAGCGGCCGTTCATCACGGTCGGTTTCGCGGCGTTCGTCTTGCTGATTCCGCTTGCCGTCACGTCGCCCAAAGCGATGGTCCGCAGGCTCGGCCGTCGCTGGCAGACGCTGCATCGGGTCATCTATCTGATCGCCGCGCTCGCCATTCTGCATTTCTGGTGGATGAAGGCCGGCAAGCACGACTTCGAGCTGCCGAAAATCTACGGCGCCATCGTGATTGCGCTTCTCGGCTGGCGCGTGCTGGCCTGGTTCAACGCAAGGCGCGCATAGAAAAAGCGATGCCGCGGCATCGCTTTTTTGTCTGCACTTTGGCCGGGCGTCAGTCCGGCAGAATCGATTCGCCGGCGAACAACTGCTTCACTTCCTCGCGTTCGCGCACGAGGCGGGCGCGTTCGCCGTCCACCATCACTTCGGCGGCGCGCGGGCGCGTGTTGTAGTTCGAGCTCATCACGAAGCCGTAAGCGCCGGCGGAACAGATCGCCAGAAGATCGCCCGGTTCGACCACAAGATCGCGATCGCGCCCGAGCCAGTCGCCGCTTTCGCAGACCGGGCCGACGATGTCGTATCGATGCGCGGGGGTGTCGCGCTTTTCGACCGGCACGATGCGATGAAACGCCTCGTACATCGCGGGGCGCGCGAGATCGTTCATCGCGGCGTCGACGATGGCGAAGTTCTTCTCCTCGCCCGGCTTCAGATATTCGACGCGCGTGAGCAGCACGCCCGCATTGCCGACGAGCGAACGCCCCGGCTCGAAATACACTTCGCGCTGGCTGTGACCGCGCTTCTCGATATGCGCGAGGAGCGTGCGCACGAAATCGCCGATATCGGGCGGCGTTTCATCGTCGTAAGTGATGCCGAGACCGCCGCCGACGTCCACGTGCCGGATCTGCATTCCATCGGTTTCGATCTGATCGACGAGTTCCAGCAGCTTGTCGAGCGCGTCCAGATACGGGCTGATTTCCGTGATCTGCGAACCGATATGGCAATCGATGCCGACGACGTTCAGGTTTGCCATCGCGTGCGCTTCGCGATACGTCGCGCGCGCGTCGCTGAAAGCCACGCCGAACTTGTTCGACTTCAGGCCGGTGGAAATATACGGATGCGTCTTCGCGTCCACGTCCGGGTTCACGCGCAGCGAAACGGGCGCCTGCTTGCCGAGCGATTTCGCGACTTCGTTGAGCGCGTGAAGCTCGGGAATCGACTCGACGTTAAAGCACTTCACGCCCGCTTCGAGCGCTTCGCGCATTTCGGCCGCCGTCTTGCCGACGCCCGAAAACACCGTGTTCTCCGCTTTTCCGCCCGCAGCCAGCACGCGCGCCAGTTCCCCCGACGACACGATGTCGAAGCCCGCGCCCATTCGCGCGAACACGTTGAGCACGGCGAGATTGCTGTTGGCCTTCACCGCGACGTGCACGGTCGCGCGCCGTCCGGCGCAGGCGTCGCCGTAAGCGCGGTAGGCGCGCGTCAGGGCATCGCGGGAATAGACGTAGAGCGGCGTGCCGAACTGCTGCGCGAGCGAGGCTGCGGAAACGCCTTCGGCGTGCAGCACGCCGTCGACATAATGGAATGCGGAATCACTCATGCGTGCGTGGAATCTTGAATGCGCCGAAGGCGCGTGAGACGAGCGGGTCAGTATGCGGACGAGGCCGCTTATTAGCGTGCGGCGGGTGCGGCGGGCGCCGTCTTGAGGTCGGTCTCGGGCGCGAGCGAAAGCGGTTGGCCGGACGTGTCGGGAACATCGCCGGCCTTGCGTGCGCGCGACGCGGTTTCGTCGCTCGGAGTCACGTACGAAGGCGGCGTATCCTGCAGATTCTCAGGACGCTGCGGCATGGGCGGCACGACAGGCAGATAAAGCGGACCGCGTTGCCCACACCCGCCGAGCCCGACTGTGGCCGCGGCGCAAAGGCTCGCAGCCGCTACAATCGCGCTCATCCTGAAAACAACTCGCATGACCGTCCCTGTACTAAGAATCGATGGAGTTTAGCATGACAGACCAGGAATACCTGACGTTGGCCGAAGCCGTGCTGGGCGTGATCGAGCGCTCGGTGGATCAGGCCGAAGCCGACATCGAATTCGAGCGAAGCGGCAACGTGCTGACGCTCGAATTCGAGAATCGCACGAAGGTGATCGTCAATTTGCAGCCGCCGAAGCATGAAATCTGGCTGGCGGCGAAGGCGGGCGGATTCCACTACAAATACGTGAACGGCGAGTGGCGCGACACGCGCGACGGCAGCGAATTCTTCGCGGCGCTCAGCCGGTATTCGACGGAACAGGCGGGCGAGCCGATCAGCTTTTCAGCGTGACCGGCCCGAAAGGGGCGCTCACTGCCCCTTGAAGAGATTCATGATGTCCTGTTTTTCCTGCTCGCCGACATCGGGAGCCGGCGCCGTCACGCCCGATACGCCGCCTTCCTGCGGCGGCGCCTGACTCACGCCGATGGTCGCGATGAAGCCGTGACCGGGCGTCATGTCGTCGAAGTACAGTTCGCCGCCGAGCGACTTCACGTCGGGCGGCATCATCGGCTTGTACTCGGGCACGCCTTGCAGCGCGCGCGTCATGTACTCCATCCACACGGGCAGCGCGAGGCCGCCGCCGGTTTCCTTGTCGCCGAGGTTGCGCGGATTGTCGTAACCGACCCATGCGATTGCCACGAGCGTGCGCTGATAGCCGGCGAACCAGGCATCGTGCGAATCGTTCGTCGTGCCGGTCTTGCCGGCGATGTCGCCGCGTTTGAGCTGATTCGTCTTGGCCGCCGTGCCGTGCTGCGCGACGCTTTGCAGCAGGCTGTTCATCACGAACGCATTGCGCGGCGTGATGGCGAGCGGCGCGCTTTCCTGCGCGACGAGCGGTTGCGGATGCGACACCACCGCGCCGCGCGGATCGGTGATGTCCGCGATCAGATACGGATTCACGCGATACCCGCCGTTCGCGAACACCGAATAGCCGGCCGCCATTTGCAGCGGCGTCACCAGCCCCGCGCCGAGCGCCATCGGCAGATACGCGGGATGACGCTCGGGATCGAAGCCGAAACGCGTGATGTATTGCTGCGCGTACTTCGTGCCGATCTGGTTCAGGATGCGGATCGAAACCATGTTCTTCGACTTCTGCAGCGCGGTGCGCATGGTCATCGGGCCGTCGAAGCCGCCGCCGTAGTTCTTCGGCTCCCACGCCTGGCCGCCCGTTTCGGCCGCACTGAAAAAGAGCGGGCCGTCGTTGATGATGGTCGCGGGGGACAGGCCTTTTTCGAGCGATGCCGAGTAGATGAACGGCTTGAAGCTCGACCCCGGCTGGCGCCAGGCCTGCGTGACGTGGTTGAACTTGTTCTTGTTGAAGTCGAAGCCGCCGACGAGTGCGCGGATCGCGCCGTCCTGCGGGACCATCGACACGAGCGCGCCTTCCACTTGCGGCAGTTGCGTGATGGTCCAGTCGCCGTCGTCGGACTTCACGAGCCGCACGATCGCGCCCGGACGAATGCGCTGGTTCGGCTGCGCGCGCGCCGACAGCGCATTGGCGACGAAGCGCAGCGCATTGCCGCTGATCGTTGCCACGTTGCCGTCGATGAAGCTCGCCTTCACTTCCTTCACGGTCGCCGACGTGACCACCGCCGCGACGATTTCGCCGTTGTCCGGATGCTCGGCGAGGGCATCGTCGATGGCCTGTTCGCGGTCGTCCGCATTCGACGGCAGATCGATGAAGCCCTCCGGCCCGCGATAGCCGTGGCGCCGCTCGTAGTCCATGAGGCCGTGGCGCACGGCGCGGTAAGCGGCGTCCTGATCGGCGGAATCGATCGTCGTTACGACGTTCAGGCCGCGCGTGTAGGCTTCCTCGCGGTATTGCGCATACATCATCTGGCGCACCATTTCCGCGACGTACTCCGCGTGGACGCTGAACTCGCGCCCCTGTCCCTTCACCACGAGCGGCTGGTTCACGGCCTGTTCGTACTCGTCCTGCGTGATGAAGTTGAGCTCGCGCATGCGCTGGAGAATGTACGCCTGCCTCACCTTCGCGCGCTTCGGATTCACGATCGGGTTATACGCGGACGGCGCTTTCGGCAGACCGGCGAGCATCGCGGCCTCGGCGAGCGAGATGTCCTTCAGATCCTTGCCGAAGTAGACGCGCGCCGCGCTCGCGAAGCCGTAGGCGCGCTGCCCCAGATAGATCTGATTCATGTACACCTCGAGAATCTGATCTTTCGTGAGCGCCCGCTCGATCTTGTAGGCGAGCAGCATTTCGTAGATCTTGCGCGTGTACGTCTTTTCGCTCGACAAGAAGAAGTTGCGCGCGACCTGCATGGTGATCGTGCTCGCGCCCTGCGACGCATGGCCGTTGGTCAGCGCGACCGACCCCGCGCGCAGGATGCCCGTCAGATCGACGCCGCCGTGATCGTAGAAACGCGCGTCCTCGATGGCGAGCACCGCCTTCTTCAGATGATCGGGCACGTCCTGGATGCGCACCACGCTGCGGCGCTCTTCGCCGAATTCGCCAATCATGACGTGATCGGCCGTGTAGATGCGCAGCGGCACCTTCGGGCGATAGTCGGTCACGGCTTCGAGCGACGGCAGATTCGGCATCGCGACGACGAGCGCGTAGCCGAGCACGAGTCCAGCGCAGACGATCAGCGCGAAAACGCTGACAAGAAAACCGAAAAAGAGCCGCAACGCCAGCGGGCGTCGCTTCTTTTGCTGCCCTTCGGGCGGCGTGGCAGGCGGATTCGTTGGGGAAGAGGATTGCATAGCACCACCAAAAACAGTCCCGCGATTATAGCCGCCCGGATTTCGGGTTTTTCCTAGGACTCCAGACGCCTTCCCGGTGCTTCGCGCGGTCACTCGCAGCACCACGATACGCGCGACGGCGCCCCGAAAGATACTGCCATCGCGCGCACTAGCCATTCGGACGAATGTTCGCCGCGCGCCGCCCTCACGACAATTCCTTCGATGCACGCGCCCGAACGGTTCGGCGCGCGAGTGAAAAGAAGGAGTAGTCATGACGAAGCACAATCCCCTGCGCGGAACCTTGCTGACGGTCACGCGCCGGTTCGCCGCGGGCATCGACGTGAGCGAGGACGCCGTGCGGATCGCGGTTCTCAGCCGACGTCTGAAGCGCGACTCGACGGTATGCGTCGAGCATCTGGCGTCGGCGCCGCTCGCGCCGGGCGCGGTGGTCGGCGTCGATTTCGTGGACCGTGCGGCGGTCGTCGCTGCGCTGCGCGAAGCGACCGCGCGATTGCCGCAGGACGGCGCGTGGCGCGCATTGCGCTGCGCGATGGGCTTGCCGGCGTTGGCAACGACCACGACGCGCGTTCCGCTCGCCCGTCTGATGGACGCGCCCAGGTCCGATGTCGCGGTGATCGGCGGCGATCCGTGCGGGCTGCTCGAACCGGCCGTGCTCGCGGAGGCCGAGCGCGTCTCGGGCATCGAGCGCGGCGCGCTCGCCGTGGACTGGTCGGTCGAGGCGCGCGACGACGGCTATCCGGACGTCGCCATTGCTTCGACGGCGCGGCGGCACGTCGAAGCACGCGTCGAAACGGCTGCGGCGGCGGGCATCGCTCTGTGTGCGATCGACGGCGAACCGGCTGCGGCGCTGCGCGCGATGCGTCATTCCGGCAAGACCGAGCTGGACCCCGATGCGCGATATATCGTCTGCTGGCTGGAAAGCACGGGCATGCACGCGTGGCTCGTGAACGCAGGCGATGTTCAAGGCGAGGCGCGCTATCCCGCGCCGGAATACGCGAGCGCCGCCGATGCGCTGCGCGATCTCGCGGGCGTGGGCGTGCCGCTCGACTGCATCTACGTGGGCGGGCAGACGCGCCTCCTCGCGCAAGCCGGCCTGCCGTTCTCCGCGATCACGCCGATGTTCCGCTGCCCGGTCCTGCCGTTCGAGCCGGCTCCGTATTGCAACGGCGCGTCCGAAATCGACGCCGCGCTCAGGCATTCGCCGCTTTTCGCGGTCGCGTTCGGCCTTGCGCTGCGCGAGGTGCTGCAATGACGAGCGCCGCACTCGAAGGATTCAACCTGCTGCCGCACCGGTCGCGAAAGCGCCGCGCGATGCGTCGTCAGCGGCTCGCGAGTCTCGCCGCCGCGGGACTCGCCGGCTGCGCGGCGGTCGGCGGCGTCGCGGGCTGGGACACGCTGCAACGCGCTCGCCTCGACGACCGCCGCATCGCGCTCGAAACGACGCTGCGTGCATCGCGTGTCGCGATCGACGAACACGCGCGGCTACTGAGCGCCGAAGCCGAGCGACGCCGCGCGCTAGAGGCGGCCCAGCCGCTCGCGGCACCGCGCGACAGATTCCTCGCGCTGCTGGAAGCGCTCGCGGAGGCGTCGCCGAAGACGGATGTCGCGCTGCAGCGCGTTTCGCAGCGCACCGACGAAGTCGAACTCGCCGCGCTCGCCGCCGACTCGCAGACGGCAGCGCGCTGGCTCAAGCGTCTGGAAGCGCTGCCCGGCGTGCAATCGGTGGAAGTCGTGGAGATGAAGCGCCGCGCCGAAACCGCGCCCACGGGCAAGCGCGAGGCCGCCGCGGCGCTTGCCGACCGCTACGAATTCACCGCGCTCGTCCGCTACGCCGCGACCGGCAGCAAAAGCGCCGCCGCGCCGGCGAAGGCGTCAATTAAAAGGAAAAGCCAATGAACACGATGACGATGCACCTTCCGGCGCGCGGGCGTGCGCGCGCCTTTCAAGCCACGCTCGATGTGATCCGCCAGCCGCCCGATCAATGGACGAAGCGCCGCACCGCGACGACCGCGTTCGCGCTCGCCGCGATCGTCTTCGCGCTCGGTCTGCAAGGCTGGCGCGATGCCGGCGCGGGTCGGCGCGAGGCGAGCGAGGCAGCGCTCGCGGCGACGCAGCGCAAGGCCGACGACGCAAGCCGCATCGCCGCCGAATTGCCCGAACTGCGCGCGCGCGTCGCGGCTGTGCGTCTGAAGCCCGAGAAGTGGACCGCCGCCGATGCGCTTCACGCAGTCGCCGCGCTCGCCGCGCAAAGCGGACTTCGCGTGACGGAAATCGAACCGTCGGCGGCAAAAAGCGGCCTGCGCGCGGCGGCGCAAAACGCGTCGGAGCGCACGCTCACGTTTCGCGCCGAGGGCGGTTTCGCGGAGATCCGGCGCTTTCTCGAAGCGCTCGCCGGGCTGCCGCGCCTCGCCGTGTCCGACGCCGTGCAGATCAGAAGGCAAGCCGGCGCGCTGACGGTGGACGCGACGCTCGCCATCCACGAAACGCTGCCTGCCGTGCCGCTCGCGCAGGCGCCGCGCGCGAATGCGTTCATCGTCGATCCGTTCGGCAGGGACGGCGGCGCGGACTTCTCGCGCGGGGCCGGCATGCTGCTCGTGGGGACGCTCGTCGCGCGTCATCGGGCGATGGCGCTCGTGCAAAGCGCGAAGCGCATCGAGCACGTCGAGCCGGGCGAGCGAATCGGCGACGAGCGGCTCGAACGCGTCGAGCCGCGCGCCATACGGCTTGCAAGCGGCGAAGGCGCATCGCGCACGCTCGCTTTCGCGGAGGACGGCAAGTGAAGACGCTTCTCCCCAAGACGCTTCTCCCGACGATCCGCGCGATGAGCGTGGCGGCGCTCGTCGTAGCGCGAGCGGCAAGCGCAGCGGTCGGCGACGATGCGCCCGTTCCGCCCTTGCCGCCGCTGCCCGCATCGGCGGATACGCTGCCGACCGACCAGTTCGCGATCGACACCAGCACGCCGCCTGCATCTGCGGCGCCCTCGACGCCCGCCGCGCAGCCTGCGGCGAGCACGGAATCGCTCGAAGGGCCGCCCGTGCCGCTGCCGCCGCTCGAACGCCTGAGCATGTCGACTGCGCACGCGCAGCAGCAAAAAGCCGCTGACGACGGCAAACCGATCACGCTCGATCTGAAAAACGCCGACCTGAGCGCCGCGCTGCAAGGCTTCGCGCGATTCACCGGGCTGAACATCATCGCGAGCGAGAAGGTGCGCGGACAGGTATCGATCAATCTCGTCGCCGTGCCGTGGCGTCGCGCGTTCGACACGCTCCTCGAAGTCAACGGTCTCGCGATGGAGCAGCACGGCAACGTGATCTGGATCGCGCCGCTCGCCGAACTCGCCGCGCGCGAGAAGCTGCGCTTCGAAGCGCACGCCCGCGCGGCGGACCTCGAGCCGCTCGCGAGCCGCACGTTCATGCTGCGCTATCCGCGCGCCGAGGACGTGCGCAAGCTGCTTTCCGGCTCCGGTACGGAGCGCGTGTTGTCGAAGCGCGGTTCCGCCACGGCCGATTCGCGCACGAACCTGCTCTTCGTGACCGATCTCGACGCGCGCGTGCGGCAGATCGCGGAGCTGATCGCGACCATCGACAAGCCGACGCCGCAGGTGATGATCGAAGCGAAGATCGTCGAAGGAGAGACGGGGCTTTCGCGCAACCTCGGCATCAAGCTGGGCGTCGCGCCGACGGGCGATTCGGCGCGCGGACTCTCGGGCGGCAAGGAGGGCCTCGTGTACGATCTTTCGGCGCGGCCGGTGAACGGCTTCGACGCGGCCACGGCGGGTCTCACGCTTTTCGCCGCGCAGGCGACGCGGCTTCTGGACATCGAACTGAGCGCGCTCGAATCCGAGGGGCGCGGCCAAGTGGTTTCGAGACCGCGCGTGGTGACGGCGGACCGCGCGAAGGCCATCGTCGAGCAGGGCACCGAGCTGCCGTATCAGGCGAAAGTCGGCAACGGCGTCTCCGGCGTGCAGTTTCGGCGCGCTGCGCTCAAACTGGAGGTCGAGCCGCAAATCACGCCGCACGGACACGTCATCCTCGATCTCGACGTCGCGAAGGACAGCGTCGGCGAGCAGACCGCGTCCGGCCCGGCCATCAACACGAAGCACATCCAGACGCGCGTCGAAGTGGAAGATGGCGGCACCGTGGCGATCGGCGGCATCTATTCTGATGAAGAACGGCAGGACGTGACGGGCGTGCCGGGGCTCGCGAAGCTGCCGCTGATCGGCTGGCTGTTCCGCCACGACGCGCGGCGAAAGGCGCAGAACGAGCTGATCATCCTGATCACGCCGCATGTGATTGCGCCGGGCGGCGAAGCGTGAAACGGCCGCCCGGCGCGACTCGACAAAGCGGGCGGTTTGCCCTTAAGCTGCCGCACGAACAAATCGATACAGTTAAAGGATTCACGTTGCAGGAAGGGCACGCGAACGCGAACATTTTTTTCGTCGGACTCATGGGCGCGGGTAAGACCACCGTGGGCCGCGCGGTTGCGCGCCGTTTGCAGCGCTCTTTCATCGATTCCGATCTGGAGATCGAAGCGCGCACCGGCGCGCGCATTCCGGTGATCTGGGAACTGGAAGGCGAGGCCGGCTTTCGGCAGCGGGAAGCCAACGTCATCGACGAGCTGTCGCAGAAAAGCGGCATCGTGCTTGCGACGGGCGGCGGCGCGGTGCTGCGGCCGGAGAATCGCGAGAATCTGAGGAATCGCGGCATCGTCATCTATCTTCGCGCGAATCCGCACGATCTCTGGCAACGCACGCGCCGCGACAAGAACCGGCCGCTTCTTCAGACCGAAGACCCGCGCGGCAAGCTCGAAGCGCTCTTTCAGACGCGCGATCCGCTCTATCACGAGTGCGCGCATTTCGTCGTCGAGACCGGGCGGCCTACCGTCAACGCGCTCGTCAACATGGTCCTGATGCAACTGGAGGTGGCCGGCGTCATCAAGTCGGCTGAGTCATAATGTCCGCCATGAATTCCCCGTTGATCACCGTTAGCGTCGAGCTGGGCGAGCGCGCCTATCCCATTCATATCGGTGCGGGCCTGATCGGTCGCACGGAGCTTTTCGCGCCGCACATCAAGGGCGCGTCGGTGGCCATCGTCACCAATTCCACGGTCGATCCGCTCTACGGCGACGCCCTTCGCGCCGCGCTCGAACCGCTCGGCAAGAAGGTGACGACAGTCGTTCTTCCCGACGGCGAAGCGCATAAAAACTGGGAAACGCTCAACACCGTCTTCGACGCGCTGCTGTCCGGGCGCGCGGACCGCAAGACGACGCTGATCGCGCTCGGCGGCGGCGTCGTCGGCGACATGACCGGCTTCGCGGCGGCGTGCTACATGCGCGGCGTGCCGTTCATCCAGGTTCCGACGACGCTGCTCTCGCAAGTGGATTCGTCGGTGGGCGGCAAGACGGGCATCAACCATCCGCTCGGCAAGAACATGATCGGCGCGTTCTACCAGCCGCAGGCGGTCATCGCGGATATCGGCGCGCTGCGTACGCTGCCTGAGCGCGAACTGGCGGCGGGAATCGCGGAAGTCATCAAGACGGGCGCGATCGCCGATGCCGAATTCTTCGAGTGGATCGAAGCGAACATCGGTGCGCTCAACGAACGCCGCGACGACGCGCTCGCGCACGCGGTCAAGCGTTCGTGCGAGATCAAGGCGTCGGTCGTGGCCGCCGACGAGCGCGAGGGCGGCCAGCGTGCCATCCTCAATTTCGGCCATACGTTCGGTCACGCAATCGAAGCGGGCCTCGGCTACGGCGAATGGCTGCACGGCGAAGCGGTCGGTTGCGGCATGGTGATGGCGGCGGATTTGTCCGTGCGCCTCGGCAGGCTCGACGAAGCCGCGCGCAAGCGCCTCGTGCGCGTGATCGAAGCGGCGAAGCTGCCGGTCGTCGCGCCGAAGCTCGGCGAAGACCGCTACGTCGATCTGATGAAAGTCGACAAGAAAGCCGAAGCGGGCGAGATCAAGTTCATTCTCCTGACGCGCTTCGGCGCGACAGAAATCACCGGCGCGCCGGATCGGGCCGTGCGCGAGACGCTCGCAGCCAGCGTCTGATCTGACGGCAGCCGGGACCACGACGATGCGGAGCAGCCGGTGAGCGAAACACAAGCGGAATACGGAGCGCCCTCGGCGCTCTCGCTCGAAGCGCATCTTGCGCCCTATGCGGCGCGTTCGTCGTTATCGCGCGGGCGCCGGCATACCGAGACGCCGCCCGCCGCGCGCACCGAGTTTCAGCGCGACCGCGACCGCATCGTGCATTCGACGGCCTTTCGCCGGCTCGAATACAAGACGCAGGTTTTCGTCAATCACGAAGGCGACCTCTTTCGCACGCGTCTCACGCATAGTCTCGAAGTCGCGCAGATCGCGCGGTCGGTCGCGCGCAACCTGCGGCTCAATGAGGACTTGGTCGAAGCGATATCGCTCGCGCACGATCTCGGGCATACGCCTTTCGGACACGCCGGTCAGGACGCGCTGCACGAATGCATGCGCGATCACGGCGGCTTCGAGCACAATCTGCAAAGCCTCGTGGTCGTCGATCAACTCGAAGAGCACTACGGCGCGTTCAACGGCCTGAACCTGTGCTTCGAAACGCGCGAAGGCATTCTCAAGCATTGTTCGCGCGAAAACGCGCGCAAGCTCGGCGAGCTCGGCGAGCGCTTTCTCGCGGGCAAGCAGCCGTCGCTGGAAGCGCAGATCGCGAATGTCGCGGACGAAATCGCCTACAACAATCACGATGTCGACGACGGCCTGCGCTCCGGCCTCATCACGCTCGAACAACTCGCCGAAGTCAGCCTGTGGCACATGCATTTCGACGCGGCGCGCGCGGAGTTTCCGTCGATCGAAGGGCGCAGGCTCATTCACGAGACCATCCGGCGCATCATCAATACGCTGATCGTCGATCTCATCGAGGCGACGAGCCGCAACCTCGCGCGCGTCGCGCCGTCATCGCTCGACGACGTGCGCAATGCGCCGCTGCTCGTCGCGCATAGCGATGAAGTCGCCGCGCAAGCCGCAGCGCTCAAGCGCTTTCTCTTCAGGAACCTGTACCGCCATTTCCGCGTGATGCGCATGGCGAACAAGGCGAAGCGCGTCGTGACCGGTCTCTTCAACGCGTTCACGGAAGACCCGCGCCTCTTGCCGCCCGCGTATCAGGCGCGCATCGCGGTAGCGGAGGAATCGGCGAACGACGCCGACGCGTCGGGCCACGACAGCGCGCAGGCCCGGCTCATCGCGCATTACATCGCCGGCATGACGGACCGTTATGCATTGAAGGAGTATCAACGCCTGTTTGTCATCGACAACAACTAACATCGCGCCTTTTCAGCGCAGACGTTCGACAAGGAGACTCAATCGATGAGATGCACGCCCTCGTTCCGCTCGATCTCGGCCGCGGCCGTTCTGGCCTTCGGCGCCAGCACGGCGGCCCACGCCGCGACGGAAATCCAGTTCTGGCACGCGATGGAAGCCGCCCTCGGCGAGCGCGTGAACGACATCGCGAAGGACTTCAACGCGTCGCAGAGCGATTACAAGATCGTGCCGGTATTTAAAGGCACTTATGATCAGACGCTCGCGGCGGGCATCGCGGCGTATCGCAGTGGCAACGCGCCCGCGATTCTGCAGGTCTACGAAGTCGGCACCGCGACGATGATGCAGGCGAAGAAGGCCGTGCTTCCGGTCTACGACGTGTTCAAACAGGCGGGCGTGCCGCTCGACGAAAAGGCGTTCGTGCCGACCATCTCCGGCTATTACAGCGACGCGAAGACGGGCCATCTCATCTCGATGCCCTTTAACAGTTCCACGCCGGTTCTGTACTACAACAAGGACGCGTTCAAGAAGGCGGGCCTCGATCCCAACCAGCCGCCGAAGACGTGGGCGGATGTCGAAACCGACGCCAAGAAGCTGAAGGCCGCGGGTTATTCGTGCGGCTATTCGTCGGGATGGCAAAGCTGGATTCAGCTCGAGAACTACAGCGCGTGGCACGCGGCGCCGTTTGCATCGAAGAACAATGGCTTCGACGGCCTCGACGCCAAGCTCGAATTCAACAAGCCGCTGCAGGTCGCGCACATCCAGTTCCTGCAGAACATGGCGAAGGAAGGCACGTTCACCTATGTGGGCCGCAAGGACGAACCGGTGTCGAAGTTCTATAGCGGCGACTGCGGCATCATCACGAATTCGTCGGGCTCGCGCGCGACCATCGCGAAGTACGCGAAGTTCGATTACGGCATCGGCATGATGCCTTACGACGCGAACGTGAAGGGCGCGCCGCAGAACGCGATCATCGGCGGCGCGAGTCTCTGGGTGCTGTCCGGCAAGGACGCGGCCACGTACAAGGGCGTCGCGAAGTTCCTCGCCTATCTCGCGTCGCCGCAAGTGGCCGCGAAGTGGCATCAGGACACGGGCTATCTGCCGGTGACGCAAGCCGCATATGAACTCACGCAAAAGCAGGGCTTCTACGACAAGAATCCCGGCGCGGACATCGCCATCAGGCAGATGTTGAACAAGCCGCCGCTTCCGTTCACGAAGGGCTTGCGCCTCGGCAACATGCCGCAGATTCGCACCGTCGTCGATGAAGAACTGGAGCAGGTCTGGGCCGAGAAGAAGACGCCGCAACAGGCGCTCGATTCTTCCGTTCAACGCGGCGACGAACTGCTGCGCCGGTTTGAAAAGAGCGGCGGCTGACGCACGTAGCCGCGCCCGCGCCCGCACGCGCTGCGGGCGCTTTTCGTTCAGGACACGTCGATGGAAAAACGGTCTCGTTTCGACACGAGCGTCTTGCCGTATCTGCTCGTCGCGCCGCAGCTCGCGATCACCGCGCTGTTCTTTCTGTGGCCAGCCGGCGAAGCGCTCTGGCAAGCCACGCAAAGTCAGGACGCGTTCGGCACGTCGAGCGAGTTCGTCGGCTTCGCGAACTTCAGGCAGCTTTTCGCGGACCCGCTGTATCTGTCGTCGTTCGGCACGACGATGGTCTTCTGCGCGCTCGTCACCGTCTCCGGTCTCGCGATCTCGCTGCTGCTCGCGGCGTGCGCGGATCGCGTGACGCGCGGCGCGAAGGCGTATCAGACGCTCCTTATCTGGCCGTATGCGGTGGCGCCGGCAATCGCGGCCGTGCTGTGGTCGTTCCTGTTCAATCCGAGCATCGGGCTCGTGACGTATGCGCTCGGCAAGCAGGGCATCGTATGGAATCACGCGCTCAATGGCACACAGGCGATGTTTCTCGTCGTGCTCGCGTCCGTCTGGAAGCAGGTCAGCTACAACTTCCTGTTCTTCTATGCGGGCCTGCAGGCGATTCCGCAATCGCTGATCGAAGCCGCCGCCATCGACGGCGCCGGTCCCGTGCGGCGCTTCTTCGGCATCGCGCTGCCGCTGCTTTCGCCGACGAGTTTCTTCCTGCTCGTCGTCAATCTCGTCTATGCGTTCTTCGATACATTCCCCGTCATCGACGCGGCGACCGGCGGCGGCCCCGCGCAATCCACCAAGACGCTCATCTACAAGATCTTCGCGGAAGGCTTTCAGGGACTCGACATCGGCAGCTCGGGTGCGCAGTCGGTCGTGCTGATGGTAATCGTGGTCGCGCTGACCGTCGTGCAGTTCCGTTTCGTCGAACGCCGGGTGCAATACTCATGATCGAGAATCGTCGCGGCTTCGATATCTTCTGTCACGCGGTGCTGATTCTCGGCGTCGCGCTGATCGTGTTTCCGGTCTATGTCGCGTTTTGCGCGGCGACGATGAGCGCGAAGGAAGTCTTCAGCGTGCCGCTTTCGCTGATCCCGAGCACGCATCTCTTCGAGAACATCGCGAACATCTGGACGCACGGCAGCGGCAACGCAGCCGCGCCGTTCGGGCGCATGCTGATGAATAGCCTCGTGATGGCGCTCGTCATTTCCATCGGCAAGATCGCGGTGTCGATCATTTCGGCCTACGCGATCGTCTTCTTTCGCTTCCCGATGAAGAACGTCGCGTTCTGGCTCATCTTCATCACGCTGATGCTGCCTGTCGAAGTTCGCATCTTTCCGACGGTGCAGGTGGTCTCGTCCATGCATCTCGCGAACACTTATGCGGGTCTCACGCTGCCGCTGATCGCCTCGGCGACCGCCACGTTCCTGTTCCGCCAGTTCTTCATGACGCTGCCCGACGAACTGATGGAAGCGGCGCGCATCGACGGCGCGGGACCGCTGCGTTTTTTCTGGGACGTCGTGCTGCCGCTTTCGAAGACGAACATCGCGGCGCTCTTCGTCATCACGTTCATTTACGGCTGGAACCAGTATCTCTGGCCGATTCTCATCACCAACGAACAGTCGCTGCAAACGGCGGTGGTCGGCATCAAGAGCATGATCGCTTCGGGCGATACCGCGACCGAATGGCATCTCGTCATGAGCGCGACGCTGCTCGCGATGCTGCCGCCGCTCGTCGTCGTGCTGACCATGCAGCGCTGGTTCGTGCGCGGCCTCGTGGACGCGGAAAAATAACGATGGAGAGCGGGTATTCATGGCTGCGCTGACACTCAAAGGCGTGAAAAAGACCTACGACGGCAAGCAATACGTGCTGCACGGCATCGATGTCGCGGTGAACGACGGCGAGTTCGTCGTGATGGTCGGCCCGTCCGGTTGCGGCAAGTCCACGCTGCTTCGCATGGTCGCGGGTTTGGAGAGCGTGTCGGACGGCACCATCGAGATCGGCGGCAAGGTCGTCAACAAGCTCGAGCCGAAAGATCGCGATATCGCGATGGTCTTTCAGAACTACGCGCTCTATCCGCACATGAGCGTCGCGCAGAACATGGCATATGCGCTGAAGATCGGCGGCGCGGATCGCGCGAGCATCGAGAGCCGCGTCGCCAACGCCGCGCGCATCCTCGAACTGGAGCATCTGCTTGCGCGCAAGCCGCGCGAGTTGTCGGGCGGGCAGCGGCAGCGCGTCGCGATGGGCCGCGCGATCGTGCGCGAACCGGCTGTCTTTCTCTTCGACGAACCGCTCTCAAACCTCGACGCGAAACTGCGCGTGCAGATGCGCCTCGAAATTCAGCGCCTGCACGCGCGGCTCGCAACGACGAGTCTCTATGTGACGCACGATCAGATCGAAGCGATGACGCTCGCGCAACGCGTGATCGTCATGAACAAGGGCCACGCGGAACAGATCGGCGCGCCGACCGAAGTCTACGAGCGTCCGGCAACGGTCTTCGTGGCGAGCTTCATTGGTTCGCCGGCCATGAATCTGCTGGAAGGGCGCTTGTCGGAAGATGGTTCGTTGTTCGAAGTAGCGGGCGGCGGCCCGAAGCTGCCGGTCGCGGGCGCAAGCGGACTGACGAGCCGCATGCATGGGCGCGGGTGGATCGTCGGCATTCGTCCGGAACACATGACGCCCGCGAGCGACGGCGGTGCGCAGGCGACGCTCGATGTCGATTCCGCCGAACTTCTCGGCGCGGATAACCTCGCGCACGGCAAATGGGGCAAGCACGATGTGGCGGCGCGTTTGCCGCACGCGCATCGGCCGCAGCGTGGCGAGAAGCTGGCGGTGTCGTTGCCCGCGCGGCATCTGCATTTCTTCGATCCGGCCACCGGAATGCGCGCCAACTGAGGGAGTTCGAGATGAGAACCTGGCCCTATCCCGTAATCGTCGCGCATCGCGGCGGCGGCAAGCTCGCGCCGGAAAACACGCTCGAAGGCATCGAAACGGGCGCGCGTCTCGGGCTCGAGATGATCGAGTTCGACGCGAAGCTGTCGGCGGACAACGTCGTGTTCCTGCTGCATGACGACGATGTGGACCGCACGTCGAACGGGCGCGGCGCGGCGAAGTCGATGACTTACGCGCAGTTGCGCGCGCTCGATGCCGGTTCGTGGTTCGGCGGCGAGTTCGCGGGCGCGCACATGCCGACGCTCGCCGAAGTGCGTGAGAAGTGCGCCGCACTGAACATGGCGGCGAACATCGAGATCAAGCCGTGTCCGGGGCGCGAAGCCGAAACCGGCGATGCCGTCGCGCGCGAGGCGGCGAGTCTATGGCGCGATGCGGAGCCCGCGCCGCTGTTGTCGTCGTTCTCGTATGCGGCGCTCGAAGCCGCCCGCAACGCCGCGCCCGACTTGCCGCGCGGGATGTTGTACGAGCGCGTGCCGCAAGACTGGCGCGCGCAGACCGCGGCGCTCGCGTGCGTCTCGCTGCATGCGGACCATCGTTCGCTCGACGAAACGCTCGTGCGCGAGATCAAGGATGCCGGCTTGCGCGTGCTCGCCTATACGGTGAACGAAGGCGAACGCGCGCGCCTCCTTGCGCGATGGGGCGTCGATGCGATCTGCACGGACCGCATCGACGTGATCGGCCCGGATTTTCTGGCGCGCGCGTCCGGCTGATCGGTCAGCGCGCGCGTGCGAGCAGCACGCCCGCAAGCAGCGCGAGCCCGCCGACGAGCGCGATGGTTTGCCACGGCCTGTCGTGAAGATACGTGTCGGCGTCATCGAGTACGGCGGATGCGCGGTCGCGCACGGCGGCGTGCGTGTCGTTCAGACGCGAGCGCGCTGCATCGAGTTGATCGCCGATGCGCGAGCGCAAAAGCGCGGCGTCGGCGGATGCGCCTTCCGCCAGCGTTTCTTCGAGTTCGGAAAGCAGCGCGCGCAGTTCGGAGCCGATGTCTCCGGCGGCGTCACGGCCGTGACGCGCCATGCGGCGCGCGCGGCGGCTCGTGGTGTTCCATGAATCTCCGATGGCGTCACGCGTGTTCGAGAATGCGTTCATAGATCGCTCCGTCGATGGATGAATCGTGGATGGGGCAACACTCCGCTCGAGGCGGGAAGTGCGGTACAGCAAGTTGGATGCCGACGCGTCATGCCGTCTCGCAAATATACGCCGACGCGTAATTACTGCATGCGCCGCGCGGCCGCGCAAGTCACATTTACAAGGCGCGTGTAAGTGAAAACGCCGTCATGCTGCGCTGCATGACGGCGTTGGAAGAGCGCTGCAAAAGAATGCGAATCAGAAGCGGTAGCCCACGCGCAGATACGTCACGATCGGGTTGATGGTGATCTTCGCTTGCGACTGAACGTTCAGCACACCGACGGGCGTTTGCGCCTGCGTGCTCAGCTTGGCCGTTGCCTTCAGCGGGATGAACGAGACGGAGAACGCGGCGAACCAGTGCTGCGTGAAATTGTATTGAGCGCCGAGATTAAAGACAGGCGCCCACGAACTATCCGTATCGACGGTGGTCGGACCATGCAGCACGGTGCTTTCGAACGCGCCGTTGGTCAGTTTCGCGTCGGAGAACCAGGTACGCGTCACGCCAATGCCGGCGAACGGCCGGAACTTCGCATCGGGAGCGTTGAAGAAGTACTTGAAGAGAAGCGTCGGGCTCCATTGCTTCGCGCTGCCGATCTTGCCGAAACCTTCGAGCGTTCCCGTTCCGTTCAGATCGAACGAAGGCGGAATGCCCATTTCGAGTTCGGCGGCAATGTGGTCCGTGGCGAAGTAGCCGAGCGTAAAGCCAGCCGTATCCGCGCTTCCGATGCCCGCCCCCGTGCCGGGCACGCTGATATTCACGGGAGATCCGCCTACACTTGTTTCTTTGAGCGGACCGCTGCTGTCTTGTGGCGCGAAGTGAAACCAGCCTGCGGTTGCATAGATGGAACCGGCCGATTGTGCATGTGCCCCCAGGGACAAACACGCCAATGCGGCACCCGTCATGACTTGTTTTATTCTCAATTTGTGCTCCTCCTGAAAGCACGTTCATTATGAACATAACGTTTCAAACTAACCATAGCGGTTGGGTAGAGCATTTTCCCTAGGCCCAGCGACCGCTTCGGAGTCCCGTTGCACGGCCCTGGCATGCGCCTCGCGCCCCGCTGCAGCAGCGTCTCCAGTAGGCCCCCGACCGGGGTAACACAAACGCGACCAACGGAATATCCAGAATGGCACGGCTTGCACGACTCTATGTCCCCGAACAGCCGCAGCATGTCATCCTGCGTGGTCTCGACCAGCAACCCGCCTTCGTCGACGACCAGGACTACGAGCTTTTCATCGACTGCCTGAGGACGGCATCACGCGATCATCACCTCTCCGTCCACGCCTATGCGCTGATGCCGCAAGCGGTGCATCTTCTCGTGACGCCGCGCGACGAAGCGAGCCTGCCCAAGGCGATGCAGGCGGTCGGGCGCCGCTATGTCGCGCATTTCAATCGGCGGTACATGCGTCGCGGGACGTTGTGGGAAGGCCGTTATCGCGCGACCGTCATCGAGGGCGAACGGTACTTCCTGCTTGCGACGCGCGTCGTGGAAATGGCGCCCGTGCGCGCGCAGCTCGCGGCGTCGCCGCAGGACTACAAGTGGTCGAGCTACCGGCATCACATCGGGGTGACGGTGGATGCGCTCATCACGGACCATCCGCTTTTCTGGTCGCTCGGCAACACTCCGTTCGAACGCCAGCACGCGTACAAGGAACTGTGCGAGCAGCCGCTCGACGAGCGCGAGACCAACCGTCTCCTGCAGGCGACACTGAAAGGCTGGGTTCTTGGCAGCGATGCGTACCGCGAATGGGCGGCGCGCGCCGCGAATCGCCGCGTGTCGCCCTTGCCGCGCGGACGGCCGCGTAAGGTGCGCGAGACGCCGCAAACGCAGTAGCCGCGCGGCATTGCCGCGGTCAAGCACGATAGACGGCGCCGGGCTTTCATTGCCGACGCCGTTTATTTTGCTTGTTTTCGATGCGTCCCCGATTATTCGATGGCTTTCTGCACCATATTGATAATCGGGGACGTATCATCAAGTTTTCGTTGCCATCGCTTTGATTCGTCGCGTATATTTCGATTTCCGGCGGTTTTTGCATTGCAGCGCACGCATGCGCGACCGGCTCCGCGGCTTGTACGGCAACGGAAAGCGCCCGGGCGACAAGAACATGATTCAACGGCCGAGTCGGCCCCTCACAGTAGAGACGGTGTCCCCATGAACGATCATCAGCAGCCGGCAGCCGGTTCGCTTCCCGCCGCGCAGGGCATGTATGACCCCGCCAACGAACACGACGCTTGCGGCGTCGGCTTCGTCGCTCATATCAAGGGCAAGAAGAGCCACGAGATCATTCAGCAGGGTCTCAAGATTCTGGAGAACCTGGACCATCGCGGCGCGGTCGGCGCGGACCCGCTGATGGGCGACGGCGCCGGCATCCTGATTCAGGTGCCGGACGGTTTCTATCGCGAGGAGATGGCCAAGCAGGGCGTGACGTTGCCGCCGGCTGGCGAATACGGCGTCGGCATGATCTTCCTGCCGAAGGAACACGCGTCGCGTCTCGCGTGCGAGCAGGAACTGGAGCGCACGGTGAAGGCCGAGGGCCAGGTCGTGCTCGGCTGGCGCGACGTCCCTGTCGATGCCAACATGCCGATTTCGCCGGCCGTGAAAGCCACCGAGCCGCTCATCCGCATGATCTTTATCGGGCGCGGCAAGGACGTCATCGTGACGGACGCGCTCGAACGCAAGCTGTACATCATCCGCAAGACGGCGAGCCACCGCATACAGGCGCTGAAGCTCAAGCACGGCAAGGAATACTTCGTGCCGTCGATGTCCTCGCGCACGGTCGTCTACAAGGGCTTGCTGCTGGCCGGTCAGGTCGGCGTGTATTACCGCGATCTGCAGGACGAACGCGTGGTTTCCGCGCTCGCGCTCGTGCACCAGCGCTTCTCGACGAACACGTTCCCCGCGTGGGAACTGGCGCACCCGTATCGCATGATCGCGCACAACGGTGAAATCAACACCGTGAAGGGCAACGTCAACTGGTTGAACGCGCGCACCGGCGCCATCGCGTCCTACGTGCTCGGCGACGATCTGCCGAAGCTCTGGCCGCTCATCTATCCGGGCCAGTCGGACACGGCATCGTTCGACAACTGTCTCGAACTGCTCGTAATGGCCGGCTACCCGCTCGTCCACGCGATGATGATGATGATTCCCGAAGCGTGGGAACAGCACACGCTGATGGACGACAACCGCCGCGCGTTCTACGAATATCACGCCGCGATGATGGAACCGTGGGACGGCCCCGCCGCCATTGCTTTCACGGACGGCCGTCAGATCGGCGCGACGCTCGACCGCAATGGCCTGCGCCCGGCGCGCTACATCGTGACCGACGACGACCTCGTGATCCTCGCGTCGGAATCCGGCGTGCTGCCGATTCCCGAATCGAAGATCGTGAAGAAGTGGCGTCTGCAGCCGGGCAAGATGTTCCTGATCGACATGGAGCAGGGCCGCATCATCGAGGACAAGGAACTCAAGGACAACCTCGCGAACGCGAAGCCGTACAAGAGCTGGATCGACGCGGTGCGCATCAAGCTCGACGAAATCGAGCCGAAGGCCGAAGACGTCGAAACGCAGCGCCGCGAGGCCGCCGCGCTGCTCGACCGTCAGCAGGCGTTCGGCTACACGCAGGAAGACGTGAAGTTCCTGATGGCGCCGATGGCGCAGGCGGGCGAGGAAGCGATCGGCTCGATGGGCAACGACTCGCCGCTCGCGGTCATGTCCAGCAAGAACAAAACGCTGTATCACTACTTCAAGCAACTGTTCGCGCAAGTGACGAACCCGCCGATCGACCCGATCCGCGAAAACATGGTGATGTCGCTCGTCTCGTTCATCGGGCCGAAGCCGAACCTGCTCGACACCATCAACATCAACCCGACGATGCGCCTCGAAGTGTCGCAGCCCGTGCTCGACTTCAAGGACATCGCGAAGATTCGCGCCATCGACACGTACACCGGCGGCAAGTTCCGCTCGTATGAACTGAGCATCTGCTATCCGGCGGCGTGGGGCAAGGAAGGCGTCGAAGCGCGCATCGCGTCGCTGTGCGCCGAAGCCGTCGATGCCGTGAAGTCCGGCTACAACATCCTGATCGTGTCGGACCGCAAGATGGACCGCGATAGCGTCGCGATTCCCGCGCTGCTCGCCACGTCCGCGATTCACACGCATCTCGTGCAGCACGGTCTGCGCACCAGCACCGGCCTCGTCGTGGAAACGGGTTCGGCGCGCGAGACGCATCACTTCGCGCTGCTCGCGGGCTATGGCGCGGAAGCCGTGCATCCGTACCTCGCGCTGGAAACGCTCGCGAACATGGCCGAAGGGCTGAAGGGCGACTTGTCGGCGGACAAGGCCATCTACAACTTCACGAAGGCAGTCGGCAAGGGCCTGCACAAGGTCATGTCGAAGATGGGCATTTCCACGTACATGTCCTACACCGGCGCGCAGATTTTCGAGGCGGTCGGCCTGTCGTCGGATCTCGTCGAGAAGTACTTCAAGGGCACGGCGTCGAAGGTGGGCGGCATCGGCATCTTCGAAGTGGCGGAAGAGGCCATTCGCCTGCATCGCGATGCGTTCGGCGACAACCCCGTTCTCGCGACCATGCTGGATGCAGGCGGCGAATACGCGTACCGCGTGCGCGGCGAAGAGCACATGTGGACGCCGGATGCCATCGCCAAGCTGCAACATTCGGCGCGCAGCAACTCGTATCAGACGTACAAGGAATACGCGCACCTCATCAACGATCAGACGAAGCGCCACATGACGTTCCGTGGCCTCTTCGAATTCAGGCTCGAGCCGGCGAAGGCCATTCCGCTCGACGAAGTGGAACCGGCGAAGGACATCGTCAAGCGCTTTGCGACCGGCGCGATGTCGCTCGGCTCGATCAGCACGGAAGCGCACGCCACGCTCGCGGTCGCGATGAACCGCATCGGCGGCAAGTCGAATACGGGCGAAGGCGGCGAGGACGAAAAGCGCTATCGCAACGAACTGCGCGGCATTCCGATCAAGAGCGGCGACACGCTGAAGTCGGTTATCGGCGACGAAGTCATCACCGACATCGCGCTGAAGGACGGCGATTCGCTGCGTTCGAAGATCAAGCAGGTCGCGTCAGGGCGTTTCGGCGTGACGGCGGAATATCTGTCGTCGGCGGATCAGATCCAGATCAAGATGGCGCAGGGCGCGAAGCCCGGCGAAGGCGGCCAGTTGCCGGGCCACAAGGTGTCGGACTACATCGGCAAGCTGCGCTATTCGGTGCCGGGCGTGGGCCTCATCTCGCCGCCGCCGCACCACGACATCTATTCGATCGAAGACCTCGCGCAGCTCATTCACGATTTGAAGAACGTGAATGCGTCGTCGAGCATTTCCGTGAAGCTGGTGTCGGAAGTGGGCGTCGGCACGGTGGCGGCGGGCGTCGCGAAGGCGAAGGCGGATCACGTCGTGATCGCCGGTCATGACGGCGGCACGGGTGCGTCGCCGCTGTCGTCGCTCAAGCACGCGGGCACGCCGTGGGAACTCGGTCTCGCCGAAACGCAGCAGACGCTGGTGCTCAACCGCCTGCGCGGACGCATCCGCGTGCAGGCCGACGGCCAGATGAAGACCGGCCGCGACGTCGTGATCGGCGCGCTGCTCGGCGCGGACGAATTCGGCTTCGCGACGGCGCCGCTCGTCGTCGAAGGCTGCATCATGATGCGCAAGTGCCATCTGAATACGTGTCCGGTCGGCGTCGCGACGCAAGATCCCGTGTTGCGCGCGAAGTTCACGGGACAGCCGGAACATGTCGTCAACTTCTTCTTTTTCGTCGCGGAAGAAGTGCGCGAGATCATGGCCCAGCTTGGCCTGCGCAAGTTCGACGATCTCATCGGCCGCGTCGATCTGCTCGACACGAAGAAGGGCGTCGAACACTGGAAGGCGAAGGGTCTCGACTTCTCGCGCATCTTCTATCAGGTGCCGGTTGCCGATGAAGTCGCGCGCAAGCACGTCGATGTGCAGGACCACGGTCTCGACAAGGCGCTCGATCACGTGCTGATCGAAAAGTCGAAGGCGGCGATCGAGAAGGGCGAGCACGTCTCGTTCATTCAGCCGGTGCGCAACGTGAACCGCACGGTCGGCGCGATGCTCTCGGGTCTGATCGCGAAGAAGTACGGTCACGACGGCCTGCCCGACGACACCGTCCACATTCAGTTGAAGGGCACGGCGGGCCAGAGCTTCGGCGCGTTCCTGGCTGCGGGCGTGACGCTCGATCTCGTCGGCGACGGCAACGACTATGTCGGCAAGGGCTTGTCGGGCGGGCGCATCATCATTCGCCCGACGAACGACTTCCGCGGCAAGTCCGAGGAAAACATCATCTGCGGCAACACGGTGATGTACGGCGCGATCGAAGGCGAAGCGTATTTCCGCGGCGTCGCGGGCGAGCGCTTCTGCGTGCGTAACTCGGGCGCGACGGCGGTCGTCGAAGGCACGGGCGATCACGGCTGCGAATACATGACGGGCGGCACGGTCGTCGTGCTCGGCGAGACGGGGCGCAACTTCGCGGCGGGCATGTCGGGCGGCATCGCGTTCGTGTACGACCCGGACGGCACGTTCGGGGCCAAGTGCAACAAGTCGATGGTCGCGCTCGATCCGGTGCTGCAACAGGCCGAGCAGGAGCGCACGGTGGATCGCGCGCTGTGGCACGCCGCCCAGACCGACGAAGCGTTGCTCAAGGGCCTGATCGAACGTCATTTCCAGTTCACCGGATCGCCGCGCGCGAAGGCGCTGCTCGAGAACTGGGACGCGTCGCGCCGTCAGTTCGTGAAGGTCTTCCCGACCGAATACAAACGCGCGCTCGGCGAGTTGGGCGCGAAGAAAGCCAACGAAGCGCTGGCGGCTTAAAGCCCGAACGAGCCAGATAGAAAAGCTCCCCGATGCAGTGCATCGGGGAGCGCGATCCTCACCAAATACAGAGAAAGAAATGGGCAAGGCAACCGGTTTTCTCGAATTCGAACGCCGCCACGAGGCATACGAAGCACCGCTCACCCGCGTCAAGCACTACAAGGAATTCGTCGCCGCACTGACCGACGACGACGCGAAGATTCAGGGCGCGCGCTGCATGGACTGCGGCATTCCGTTCTGCAACAACGGCTGTCCGGTCAACAACATCATTCCGGATTTCAACGATCTCGTTTTCCGCCAGGATTGGAAGAGCGCGATCGACGTCCTGCATTCGACCAACAACTTCCCGGAATTCACGGGCCGCATCTGCCCGGCGCCGTGCGAGGCCGCGTGCACGCTCGGCATCAACGAAGATCCGGTCGGCATCAAGTCGATCGAGCGCAAGATCATCGACAAGGCGTGGGAAGAAGGCTGGGTCGCGCCGCAGCCGCCGAAGCATAAGACCGGCAAGAAGGTCGCTGTCGTCGGTTCCGGCCCGGCGGGGCTTGCGGTCGCGCAGCAACTGGCGCGCGCGGGGCACGATGTCGTCGTGTTCGAGAAGAACGATCGCATCGGCGGACTGCTGCGCTATGGCATTCCCGACTTCAAGCTGGAGAAGTGGCTGATCGATCGCCGCATGCGCCAGATGGAAGCGGAAGGCGTGTCGTTCCGCACGAACGTGTTCGTCGGCAAGGACGCGATTCCCGCGCACATCGGCAATACGGCGAAGGAAACGATCACGCCCGACGAGCTGAAGGAGCAATTCGACGCGGTGGTGGTCGCGGGCGGCTCCGAAATGCCGCGCGATCTGCCGGTGCCGGGGCGCGAGCTGGAAGGCATTTATTTCGCGATGGAATTCCTGCCGCAGCAAAACAAGGTCAACGCTGGCGACAAGGTCGCGGATCAACTGGTCGCGAAGGGCAAGCATGTCGTCGTGATCGGCGGCGGCGATACGGGTTCCGATTGCGTCGGCACGTCGAACCGTCATGGCGCGAAGGGCGTGACGCAGTTCGAACTGCTCGCGCAGCCGCCCGAGGAAGAGAACAAGCCGCTCGTCTGGCCGTATTGGCCGATCAAGCTGCGCACGTCGTCATCGCATGAAGAAGGGTGCGATCGCGACTGGTCGGTAGCGACCAAGCGCTTCGAAGGCAAGAACGGCAAGGTCGAGCAGCTGATCGCGGTGCGCGTCGAGTGGAAGGGCGGCAAGATGGTCGAAGTGCCGAACTCCGAATTCGAAATGAAGGCCGATCTCGTGCTGCTCGCGATGGGTTTCACGCAGCCGCTTTCGCCGGTGCTGGACGCGTTCGGCGTGGACAAGGACGCGCGCGGGAACGTGCGCGCATCTACCGAGGGGGAAAAGGCGTATTACACGTCGGTCGATAAAGTGTTCACCGCGGGCGACATGCGGCGCGGGCAATCGCTGGTTGTGTGGGCGATTCGCGAAGGACGGCAGTGCGCGCGGTCGGTGGATGCGTATTTGATGGGGCATAGCGAGTTGCCGCGGTAAATATCTCGCGTTTGAGAGCAAAAAGGCCACGCTATGCGTGGCCTTTTTGCTTTTTGCGAAGATTTGCCGTTCTTCAATGAGCGGACGATCGATCGGGCGCAATTGTGCGGATTGGGTCGTGATTATTGGCTCAAGAAGCCCTTTCTCCTGTCCGACCTGAAGCGGTCAATCGTCGCGGTTCACAGGCGTCGAAGCATCACTGGCGGACCATGCACGCGACCGGCACAGTGGCCTTGAGCAATCCATCTGCGGCAACCTCGCTTTTTGTCTTTACGGAAATGCTGACATAGCCGTTATAGGCGCCTTCGATAAGACGACTTTTGTGCGTATAAGTCGGGCATGTAGCGCTTGCCGTGCTGGACGCAGAATTGTAGTTGGTCTGCAAAACAGCAATATCCTTTCCTTCCCAATGGGCAGTTGTCAAGTCGACGTCGCCGTTTGCTGTCGCTGTGCAGGTGCCTACTGACCCACCTGAGCAATCCAATGTAATGGAGGTTGCGAATGCGTGAGTCGACCCCAGAGCGAAAAGCGCTGCCGCGATTATCTTTGCGAAATTCTTGTGCATTTTGAACATAGCCTTTTTGAGACGTTTTTATCATTCATCGGTAATTAGTCACCGATGACTGTAAGTCTAGCAAGCCATGCACATGCGAAAGACGGGATTACAAAATGTAACTCCGCGTCAATCGTAGATGTTTGAAAGGAAGGGTCGACACCGCATGAATGCGATGTCCTTGCGAGGCACATTGGGTCTAGATTCTGACGCGCTTTCGCGCACCGACCGGCAGCTAATAATCTGCAGCTTGACTAAGCACCCGAGAGAACCGCACTGCCACACACCCAGCGCGGATTCCAAAACATCCCGCAAAAGAAAACCTAAGCCTCCACCATCGCCCGCTCGATCTCGATCCGGTAATCATGAAACAACGCCACCGATTCCCGATGCGCGACGCTCAGAATCGCGGCCTTCGGCAAGCGGTCGACGAGCGTGTTGTAGATGTGCAGTTCGTTATCGGCATCGAGCGCGCTCGTGGCTTCGTCGAGGAACACGAAGTCGGGCTTGTGCAGCAGCACGCGCGCGGCCGCCAGCCGTTGCTGCTCGCCCGGCGACAGGCTGCGCGCCCAATGCGCGCTTTCGTCGAGGCGGCCCGCATACGCTTCGAGATTGCACGCGCGCAATGCCTCGCGCGACTGGTCGTCCGTGAACGTACCGGCTGGCGACGGATACGACAGCGCCGCGCGCAACGCGCCGATCGGCAGATAGCTTTGCTGCGGAATGAACATCATCCTGGCGTCGACGGGCGCGTCGATCGTGCCGTCGCCGAACGGCCAGAGCCCCGCGAGCGCGCGCATCAGCGTGCTCTTGCCCGAACCCGACGGCCCCACGACGAGCCACCGCGAACCCGGCTCGATGGAGACGTCCGCCACGCGCGAAAGCGGCGTGCCGTTCGGTAGCGCGAGCAGCAGGCCGCTCGTCGTGAGCGACGGCGTGCTCGTGTAGTGCAGGTTGATGCCGCCGCGCTCGGTCGCGGGCGATGTCTCCTCGCGGATATGCGTCGAGCGCATCACGCGCTTGAATTCGCGCAGACGATTCACCGTGGCGCGCCATTCGACCAGCGTCGAATAACTGTTGATGAACCACGAGAACGAATCGCTGACGGTGCCGAACGCCGACGAAATCTGCATCAGCACGCCGAATGAAAACGCGCCCGCGAAGTAGCGCGGCGCGGCCACCATGATCGGAAAGATGATCGCGATCTGGCCGTAGAAGGAAAGCACGAAGGTCATGCGCTTCGTGTACTTCATGATGAGCCACCAGTTGTCGCGGATGCGCTGGAAGATGCTCTTCGCGTTCGCGGTCTCGGTCGCGATGCCGTCATAGAACGCGATCTGCTCGGCGTTCTCGCGCACGCGAATCAGGCCGAAGCGGAAGTCCGCTTCCACCTTCTGCTGCTGGTAGTTGATCGACACGAGCGGATGCCCGACCTTCTGGATGATGAGCGAGCCGAGAATCGCGTAAAGCGCCGCGGCCCACACCATGTAGCCGGGAATGACGAGCGGCTTGCCCATGACCGTGAGCGTGAGCGCGCCCGCGATCGTCCAGAGAATGGTGATGAACGTGACGAGCGTGACGAGCGTGGAGAGCAGGTCGAGCGAGAGCGTGAGCGTCGTGGTCGCGAAGGATTGCAGGTCGTCGCTGATACGCTGGTCGGGGTTGTCGGCGAGACGGTCGCGCTCGATGCGGTAGAACGCGCGGTCCCCGAACCATTGCTCGAGATACTTGTTCGTGAGCCACTGCCGCCAGCGGAACGCGAGCATCTGCCGCAGATACCGGCCATAGACGGCAAGCAGGATGTACGCGAACGCGAGGCCCGTGAAGATCAGCAGCAAGTGCGGGAAATCGCGCACGTTCTTGTTCTGCAGCGCGTTATAGAAGTCCGCGTTCCAGCTGTTGAGCCGCACGTTGATCCACACGACCGTCATGTTGATCGCGATGATCGCCACGAGCAGCCCCCACGCGATGCCGCGCTCCTCCGACACCCAGAACGGTTTGATGAGGCTCCACGCCGAGACTTCGTCCGCTTTTTGCTGCGTGTTTTCGGGGTTCGAGTTGACCATGACCTTCCTGCTGATGCGCCGGCGCGCCGGCGGGTTGAGACGTTTGCTGCGGACGCGGGCGTGCGGCCGTCCAGCGCCGCAGATTGTCGAGTTGCTGCCTTAACCGTCGCTTAATCCGGTGCGATCGTTCGATGACCGGTCATTCGGGGCATTGTGCCAGAGTGCCGCCGCGCGCGACCGGAGCGCCCGCCGGCGCGGGCAATCCCGGTTTGCAGCGGCTTTGGCTTTTATGCTCTAATGGCCTGCGACGAAACAGGGGTGCTTCGTGATTGGCGATGCCGCGCATCGTGCGGACACGAGGCTGAGAGAGACCCTTTGCACCCGATCCGGGTAATACCGGCGAGGGAAGTTTCCGGAGAACGCGCGCGGTTCACGCCTTCCTCCAGTTTCTTCCAGTCTTCCTTTTCCGCTCGATGCGTCCCTTGGCGACGCCGTGCCGGTCTCTCTTCCCGCTGCTTCGTCCTCGTTCGTGGATCGGTGTGCGCCTCTCGCGCGCGCCGAACGCCGTGGGACCGTATTCGGAGGCATCGGATAGTGAACAGCATCGATCAGGCCGACGCGCGCCGGCCCGATTTCGCCGTGATCGGCGGCGGGCTCATCGGGCGGCTCGTCGCGTGGCAACTGGCGGGCGCGGGGCACGACGTCGCGCTGTACGATCGCGGCGACGAAGCCGGCTCGCAGTCGGCCGCGTGGGTCGCCGCCGCGATGCTCGCGCCGCTCGCGGAAGCCACGAGCGCCGAGCCGCTCGTCGTGGAACTCGGCGCGGCGTCGCTCGCGCGCTGGCCGGCGCTCATCGCGGCCTTGCCCGAGCCGGTCTTCTTTCAGCGCAACGGCACGCTTGTCGTGTGGCACGGCGCGGATCGCGCGGAGGCGCCGCTTTTCGAGCGCCGGCTGCGCGCGAACGCGCCGTCCGCGCTCCTCGATGGCGGATTCGTCAAGCTCGCGGGCGCGCAGGTCGAGCAAGCCGAGCCGGCGCTCGGCGCACGTTTCGCGCAAGGCTGGCTGCTGCCGCACGAAGGCCAGCTCGACAACCGGCAGGCGCTGAAGGCGCTCGCGGCGGGCTTGGCGGCGCGCGGGGTGCGCGCGCACTGGAACACGCCCGTCGATGCGATGCCCGACGCACGCTGGATCATCGATTGCCGCGGGCTCGGCGGCAAACCCGCGTGGCCCGCGCTGCGCGGCATCCGTGGCGAAGTGGCGCGCGTGCATGCGCCGGGCATCCGGCTCACGCGGCCCGTGCGCCTGCTGCATCCGCGCTATCCGCTCTACATCGCGCCGAAAGAGAACGACCTCTACGTGATCGGCGCGACCGAAGTCGAAGGCGAGGACATGTCGCCGGTCAGCGTGCGCTCGGCGCTCGAACTGCTGAGCGCGGCGTTCGCGGTTCATCCGGGATTCGGCGAGGCGCGCATCCTCGAACTCAACTCGCAATGCCGGCCGACGCTGCCGGACCATCGGCCGGCGATCGTCTGGGACGGCGCGCGCACGGTGCGCGTGAACGGGCTGTATCGGCACGGCTTCATGATCGCGCCCGAAGTCGCGGACAGCGCCTGCGCGCTCGCGGATGCGCTCATCGGCGGGTCCGTGCATGACGCCGCCTCATTCGACGATTTCCGCCGCGACGCGCGATGGTCCGCGCTGCTGCACGGCGCATTCGAGCCGGCGACCGCGTGAACCGGAGACAAACCATGAACATCCACATCAATCAGCGCGCGTTCACGTTGCCCGAGACGGCGACCGTGACCGACGCGCTTGCCGCATTCGGCGCGAAACCGCCGTTCGCCGTGGCATTAAACGGCCAGTTCGTCGCGCGCGGCGAGCACGGCACCAAGGCGCTTTCGCCCGGCGACAAGCTCGACGTCGTTTCGCCCGTCGCGGGCGGCTGAAACCCGAGGATCGAACCATGACCACCCATACCGCCGATTCCCTCACGCTCTACGGCGAGACATTTCCGAGCCGCGTGCTGCTCGGCACGTCGCGATATCCGTCGCTGCAATCGCTGTCGGATTCCATCGACGCCGCGCGTCCCGGCATGGTGACCGTTGCGCTGCGCCGTCAGTCGGAAACGGGCGAAGCCGGCTTCTTCGACGAATTAAAGCGCCACGGTGTCGCGCTCTTGCCGAACACGGCGGGCTGCCAGAGCGTCGACGAGGTGTTGACGACGGCGTACATGGCGCGCGAAGTGTTCGATACGCCGTGGATCAAGCTCGAACTGATCGGCGACGACTACACGCTTCAGCCCGACCCGATCGGACTCGTCGAGGCGGCGGCGAAGCTCGTGCGCGACGGCTTCAAGGTGCTGCCGTACTGCACGGAAGACCTCGTGATCGGCCGGCGCCTGCTCGATGCCGGCTGCGAGGCGCTGATGCCGTGGGGCGCGCCCATCGGCACCGGCAAAGGCGTGACGAATCCCTACGGCTTGCGCACGTTGCGCGAGCGCCTGCCGGATGTGCCGCTGATCGTCGATGCGGGTCTCGGCGTGCCGTCGCATGCGTGTCAGGTGATGGAGTGGGGCTTCGACGGCGTGCTGCTCAACACGGCCGTCTCGCAGGCGACGTTTCCGCCGCAGATGGCGCGCGCGTTCGCGCTGGGCGTCGAGGCGGGCCGCAGCGCGTTCCTCGCGGGACCGATGGCCGAGCGCGATAGCGCACAGGCGAGCACGCCGGTCGTCGGCATGCCGTTCTGGCATCAGGACGGAGGCGCCGCATGACGCTCATCGGACGCGAAGTGTTCTGGCCGCCCGCCGACGAACTCGTCGGAATGGCGGAGAAAATCCGTGCGCGCCTGGGCGACTGGCCGGCGGCGTCGACGCGCTGGCGCATCTGTCTGACCCCGCCGGAATCGCCGGGCGTGCAGGATCTGATCGTCTTCACGGACGCGCCCGGGCCGGACGTCGAGGCGCTCGTAGCCGGCGGCGCGGCGGTGCTCGAAGCGCGCGGCTCGCGTGTGACGCTCGCGCGCAACGGCGAGCGTTTCGTGCTGGAAGGCGAGCGGTCCGACGACTGGCTCGCCGCGCTCGCCGCGTTTCTCGACTGCAACTTCGAGCCGCACGATGCGCTCGTTCTCGCGCTCGCGTGGCGCACCGGCGACGAGGCGAAAGACGACGCCTGGCCCGTCGATTTCGCGACGTTCCCGCGCGTCGGCGACTTGCCGCCCGCGCCCGAGCCGGCGTTTCCGCCCTGTCCGGACCGGCTCGGGCTGTATCCGGTGCTGCCGAGCGGCGAATGGATCGAGCGCGTGCTCGACCTTGGCGTGTGCACCGCGCAGCTTCGCCGCAAAAGCACCGACGCGGACGACTTGCGGCGCGAGATCGAGCGGTCGGTGGCGGCGGGGCGCCGGCATCAGGCGCGGTTGTTCATCAACGATCACTGGCGCGCGGCAATCGACGCCGGCGCTTACGGCGTGCATCTCGGTCAGGAAGACGTGCAGACCGCCGACCTCGCCGCGATTGCGCGCGCGGGCTTGCGGCTCGGCCTCTCGACACACGGCTATTACGAGATGCTGCGCGCGCTGCATTTCCGGCCGAGCTACCTCGCGCTCGGCGCCGTTTTCCCGACGACGACCAAAGTCATGCCGACGAAGCCGCAAGGACTCGAGCGCCTGCGCCGCTACGTGCAGTTGCTCGATGGCCACGTGCCGCTCGTCGCGATCGGCGGAATCGATGGCAATGTCATCGGCGATGTGCTGGCCACGGGCGTCGGCAGCGCGGCCGTCGTGCGCGCGGTGACGGAGGCGCCGGGCACGGCTGCGGCGGTGTCGTCGCTGCAACAGAACTTTGCACGTCAATGCTGACAGTTCCGAAAAGAGGGGGCACGGCAGCCTAGGCAAAGCACCGATTGCACGCAGGCCCTATAATGCGGCGTTTTGCGTCAACGGAACTTCTTACCCAGTGCCAGCCCCTTCCGAGACCCTGCTAGAGCTTCGCGACGTCGACTTCGGCTACGGCGACCGGCTCGTCCTGTCGAACCTGAACATGCGTTTCACGCGTGGGCAGGTGGTCGCGGTCATGGGCGGTTCCGGCTGCGGCAAGACCACGACGCTCCGGCTGATCGGCGGTCTCGTCAAGGCGAGCCGCGGCAAGGTCATGTTCGGCGGCCAGGACGTCGGCGCACAGTCGCGCGACGGCCTGTACGCGCTGCGCCGCAAAATGGGCATGCTGTTCCAGTTCGGCGCGCTCTTCACGGACCAGACCGTGTTCGAGAATGTGGCGTTCCCGCTGCGCGAGCACACGAATCTGCCGGAAGAACTCATCCGCGATCTCGTGCTGATGAAGCTCAACGCGGTCGGCTTGCGCGGTGCGCGCGACCTCGCGCCGTCGGAGATTTCGGGCGGCATGGCGCGGCGCGTGGCGCTTGCGCGCGCCATCGCGCTCGATCCCGAGCTCATGATGTACGACGAGCCGTTCGCCGGCCTCGATCCCATTTCGCTCGGCATTACCGCGCAACTCATTCGCACGCTGAACGACGCGCTCGGCGCCACGTCCATTCTGGTCACGCACGACGTTCCCGAATCCTTCGCCATCGCGGACTACGTGTACTTCATCGCGAACGGCGGCATCCACGCGGAAGGCACGCCGGAGCAGTTGCGCGCGTCGGAAGACCCGACCGTGCGGCAGTTCATCGACGGCACGCCCGACGGTCCCTTCAAGTTCCACTACGCGAGCCAGAATCTCGCGGCGGATTTCGGCATCGGAGGCAAGGCATGATCAGCGCGCTCGGACGCTGGGTGCTCGACGGCTTCGGCACCGCCGGCTACGCGACGCGCATGCTCGCGCGCCTCGTCCTCGAATTCTTCCCGCTGCTGCGGCGCCCGCGCCTTGTCACGAAGCAGATCCACTTCGTGGGCAACTATTCGCTCGTGATCATCGCGGTGTCCGGCTTGTTCGTCGGCTTCGTGCTTGGCTTGCAAGGCTATTACACGCTCAATCGCTACGGCTCGGAGCAGGCGCTCGGGCTGCTCGTCGCGCTGTCGCTCGTGCGCGAACTCGGGCCGGTCGTCACGGCGCTGCTTTTCGCTGGGCGCGCGGGCACGTCGCTGACCGCCGAAATCGGCCTGATGAAGGCCGGCGAGCAACTCACGGCAATGGAAATGATGGCCGTCGATCCGATCAAGGTCGTCGTCGCGCCGCGCATGTGGGCGGGCATCATCGCCATGCCGATGCTCGCGGCCATTTTCAGCGCGGTCGGCGTGATCGGCGGCTATGTGGTCGGCGTGCTGCTGATCGGCGTCGATCCGGGCGCGTTCTGGTCGCAGATGCAGGGTGGCGTGGATGTGTGGCGCGATGTCGGCAACGGCGTCGTGAAAAGCGTCGTGTTCGGTTTCGCGGTGACGTTCATCGCGTTGTTCCAGGGCTACGAGGCCCGGCCGACGCCGGAAGGCGTGTCGCGCGCGACCACGAAGACGGTCGTGTATGCCTCGCTCGCCGTGCTCGGCCTCGACTTCCTGCTGACCGCGTTGATGTTCAGCTAATGAACCGCGCGCGGGCGCCCGGAAGGGCGTGGGCGTTGTGAAGGGCACAGACCGTCACGCGCGATCCGCGACAAGATTCTCTTTGGAAAGACGATGAAAAAGACTGCTCTCGACTTTTGGGTCGGCCTCTTCGTGGTGCTGGGTTTCGTGGCGCTGCTGTTTCTCGCGCTCAAGGCGGGCAATATGAGTTCCCTGTCGTTCCAGCAAACCTACGCGGTGCGCCTCAAGTTCGACAACATCGGCGGCCTCAAGCCGCGCGCGCCCGTGAAGAGCGCGGGCGTGACGGTCGGGCGCGTCGGCTCGATCGGCTTCGACGCGAACACGTACCAGGCGGTCGTGACCATCGACATCGACAAGCAGTACCAGTTTCCCAAGGATTCGTCCGCGAAGATCCTGACCTCCGGGCTGCTCGGCGAGCAGTACATCGGTCTGGAGCCGGGCGGCGACGATCAGATGCTCAAGGACGGCGATTCCATCACCATGACGCAATCGGCCGTCGTGCTGGAAAACCTGATCGGCCAGTTCCTCTACAACAAGGCGGCCGATTCCGGCGCGTCGAAGTCCGCGACGCCGGCAGCGCCTGCAGCGCCGGCCCCGGCTTTCCCCGGTGCGGCAAGCGCGATGGGCGCAACGGCAGCGAGCGCGATTGGCGCAGCGCCGGCGAGCGCGTCCGCGGCAAGCGCGGCTTCGGGTTCCGCACAATAAGGAGAAGCTATGTACGCGATGCCGCTGCGGCGCGCGCTGGTTTCGGCGGCGACTGTGACGCTCGCCGGTTGCGCGACGGTGACGACGCCCACGAAGGGCGATCCGTTCGAAAGCTACAACCGGACGATGTTCACGATCAACGACAAGGTCGATCAGATTGCGCTGAAGCCGGTCGCGAAGGCTTACGTCTGGGCCTTGCCGGAGCCGGTGCGCAATAGCGTCACAAACTTTTTCTCGAATATCGGCGACGTCTACATCGCGGCCAACAATCTGTTGCAGTTGAAGATTGCAGACGGCGTGTCGGACATCATGCGCGTCGCGGTCAATACGCTCTTCGGTGTCGGCGGCCTCTTCGACGTCGCCACGGTCGCGAAGCTGCCGAAGCACGCCGGCGACTTCGGCCTGACGCTCGGGCACTACGGCGTGCCACCGGGCCCATACCTCGTCTTGCCGCTGCTCGGCCCGAGCACGGTGCGCGATACGAGCGGTCTCGTCGTCGATTATTTCGGCAGCCCGCTGACCTACGTGAGTCCGGATTCCGTGAGCTGGGCGCTGTACGGCGTGAACCTCATCAACACGCGGGCGAATCTGCTCGGCGCGACCGACGTTCTCGCCGATGCCGCGCTCGACAAGTACTCGTTCGTCCGCAATGCGTACCTGCAGCGTCGCCAGTATTTGATCGGCGGCGACACCGATAACGGCAGCACCATGCCGAACTACGACGAAGCGCCGCTGCCGACCTACGCCGAGCCCGATGGCGCGGGCGGCGCGGTGGGCGCATCGGCAACGACGGTGCCACCCGCGGCGGCATCGGCGGCCGAGAGCGCATCGGGCGCGGCTCCTGCTTCGGGAACTGCAGTAGCCCCGAGCGCGGCGAGTGGGAGCAACGCGACGGTGCCGGGCAATCAGTACGTGCCGCCGCGCGCGCCGCCTGGCTTCCCTTCGTTCCGCTTGCGCTGAGCGCATCCGCGCTAACGCGCGGTAACATAACTGACAGCCTTTTTTACAGCTTGGCGCGTGCGCGGCCTGAACTCGCTTTGGACCGCGCACTCAAACCCAAGCCACTTTTCTGCAGGATCTGCGATGAAAAAACTTATTTTGTTTCCCTTGTTTGCCATGTTGATGGCGGTGTGCGGCGCGGCGTCGGCGCAAACCGTCGATGCGAACTCGCCTGACGGCATGATCAAGACCATCACGCAGCAGGTTCTCGATCAGATCAAGTCCGACCCGCAGCTTCAGTCAGGCAACGTCCAGCGCATCACCGAACTCGTGAATCAGAAGATCCTGCCGTACACGGACTTCACGCGCACCACGCGCCTCGTGATGGGCCGCAACTGGAACTCGGCCACGCCGGAGCAGCAAAAGCAGATCGTCGAGCAATTCAAGATGCTGCTGATCCGCACGTACTCGGGCGCGCTCGGTCAGGTTCGCAACCAGACCATCGAATACAAGCCGTTCCGCGCTTCGCCGCAAGATACGGATGTCGTCGTCCGCTCGGTCGTGATGAACAACGGCCAGCCGGTCGAACTCGATTATCGCCTGTACAAGACGCCGCAAGGCTGGCGCGTCTACGACATCAACGTCCTCGGCGCATGGCTGATTCAGGCGTATCAGCAGCAGTTCAGCGAGCAGATTTCGCAACGCGGTGTCGATGGCCTGCTGCAGTTCCTCACGCAGCGTAATCAGCAAATCGCGAGCGGCAAGGCAGCGTCGTGAGCGCAGTCGCCACCGGCGGCCGTTTCCAGACGGCCGCAACGCTGACGCACGAGAGCGCGAAGGCCGCGCTCGAAGCGGGTCTCTCGCGCATCGGCGCCGGCGCGACGGAAGTGGATTGCTCGCCGCTCCGGCAATTCGATTCGTCTGCGCTCGCCGTGCTGCTCGCATGGCAACGCGCGGCCACCGCGCGCGGCTTTGCGCTCGGCATCGTCAATTTTCCCTCCGGGCTTGCGAGTCTCGCGCGAGCCTACGGCGTCGACACGCTGCTCACCTTCCGACATTGATCCTGTCCTGACTTCTCAGGCGCGGCGGCGCGCGCATCGAGCGCGACACCGCCGCAAACAGGATCGCTCCGACGTCGGGTCCACCGCCTTTGCCCTATAATCAAACGTTTTTTCTGGCGCGACCCCGGCCCTTTTGAGCGAGCCAGGACCCGTCGAGCGTCAATCCGCACAATCGAGGCGCGCTGCGCAACGCGCGCGCACTGTCAATGTCAGCCATAGAAATCCGAAACGTCCGCAAGCGCTACAAGGACCTGCAGGCGCTCAAAGGCGTGAGCCTCACGGTGGAAGAGGGCGAGTTCTTCGGCCTGCTCGGTCCGAACGGCGCGGGCAAGACCACACTCATCAGCATTCTCGCCGGACTGGCGCGCGCCGATAGCGGCACGATCAGCGTGCGCGGTCACGATGTCGTCACCGATTTCCGCGCCGCGCGCCGCGCGCTGGGCATCGTGCCGCAGGAACTCGTGTTCGATCCGTTCTTCACCGTGCGCGAGTCGTTGCGTATTCAGTCCGGTTATTTCGGGCTGCGTCACAACGACGACTGGATCGATGAAGTCATGGCCAATCTCGACCTCACCGAGAAAGCCGACGTCAACACGCGCGCGCTGTCGGGCGGCATGAAGCGCCGCGTGCTCGTCGCGCAGGCGCTGGTGCACCGGCCCCCTGTCATCGTGCTGGACGAGCCCACGGCCGGCGTCGACGTCGAGCTTCGCCAAACGCTCTGGAAGTTCATCTCGCGCCTCAATCGCGAAGGCCACACTATCGTGCTGACCACGCATTACCTCGAAGAAGCCGAGTCGCTGTGCGACCGCCTCGCGATGCTCCGGCGCGGCGAGATCGTCGCGCTCGAACGCACGAGCGCGCTCCTGCAGCGATTCGCCGGCATGCAGCTTTACCTGCGCTTCTCTAGTGGCGTTTTGCCCGCCGACCTGCGCCAGCTCGAAGTCGATCCGCACGCGGTATCAGGCGCGCAGCATTTGCTGCGCTTGTCGAGCTACGACGACGTCGAGCCGATTCTCGCGAAATGCCGCGCTGCCGGCTGCACATTCGACGAAATCGAAGTGCGCAAGGCCGACCTCGAAGACGTTTTCCTGCAAGTCATGAACGAGCCGGAAATGGTCGAGGGACTTTCATGAGCGGCTTCCAGACGTTGTTCTACAAGGAGCTGCTGCGCTTCTGGAAAGTGTCGTTTCAGACGGTGCTCGCGCCGATCATCACGGCGCTTCTGTATCTCACCATCTTCGGTCACGCGCTCTCGGGCCACGTTCAGGTGTATCCGGGCGTCGGCTACACGAGCTTTCTCGTGCCGGGCCTCGTGATGATGAGCGTGTTGCAGAACGCGTTCGCGAACAGTTCGTCGTCGCTGATTCAGTCGAAAATCACCGGCAATCTGGTGTTCGTGCTGCTGCCGCCCATCGCGCATTGGGAAATGTTCTTCGCCTATGTGCTGGCGTCGGTCGTGCGCGGCTTGTGCGTTGGGCTTGGCGTGTTCATCGTGACGATATGGTTCGTCCCGATGTCTTTCTCCGCGCCGCTCTACATCATTGCGTTCGCGATCCTCGGCTCGGCGATTCTCGGCACGCTCGGGTTGATCGCCGGCATCTGGGCCGACAAGTTCGACCAACTGGCCGCGTTTCAGAACTTCCTCATCATGCCGCTCACGTTTCTGTCGGGCGTGTTCTATTCGACGCATTCGCTGCCGTCCGTCTGGCGCGCGGTGTCGCATCTGAACCCGTTTTTCTACATGATCGACGGCTTCCGCTACGGCTTTTTCGGCCTGTCGGATGTGAACCCGCTCGTGAGCCTCTGCATCGTGAGCGGCTTTCTGGCCGTGCTGGCCTTGATCGCCGTGCGTCTGCTCGCGAGCGGCTACAAGCTGCGCCACTAATATCAAGGAGACTTCCATGTTGCCGACTCCGGAGCAAGTGAAGGATTACATCGCGGCCGGCCTTGCCTGCCAGCACCTCGAAGTCGAAGGCGACGGCCAGCATTTCTTTGCGACCATCGTGAGCGATGCGTTCGTCGGCAAACGGCTGATCGCGCGTCATCAACTGGTCTACGCGGCGCTCGGCGAGCGCATGCGCGAGGAGATTCATGCGCTCAGCATGAAGACCCTCACTCCCGACGAATGGAAATCGGCCTGAGTCCATCCGGTAAGCCCAGACAGGCCACACGCCCAACCCTCAGCAACAGCTAGCAACACCCGGCATCACCGGCAGAAGCAGGCAGAACCAGGCAGCAAAGAGTGCGAATCATTCAAGACAACCGCGGCGCCGAGTCCGGCTCCGCAGCAGGACGCTCGGTCGAAGGAGAAGCAACCATGGACAAACTCGTCATCACCGGGGGCACGAAGCTCTCGGGCGAAATCACCGTTTCGGGCGCGAAGAACGCGGCGTTGCCCATTCTCTGCGCGAGCCTTCTCACCGCCGACGACGTCCATCTGTCGAACGTGCCGAACCTGAAAGACGTTCGCACGACGCTGGAACTGTTGCGTCAGATGGGCGTGCGGTCGGAAGCCATGAGCGATGGCCGCGTGACGCTCAACGCATCGAAGGTGGATAACCTCGTCGCGCCTTACGAGATGGTCAAGACCATGCGCGCGTCGATTCTCGTCCTCGGCCCGCTCGTCGCGCGCTTCGGCGAAGCGAAGGTGTCGCTGCCCGGCGGCTGCGCGATCGGCGCGCGTCCGGTCGATCAGCACATCAAGGGCCTTCAGGCGATGGGCGCGGAGATCAACATCGAGCACGGCTTCATCGAAGCGCGCGCGAAGCGTCTGAAGGGCGCGCGCATCGTCACGGACATGATCACCGTGACCGGCACCGAGAATCTGCTGATGGCGGCGGTGCTCGCCGATGGCGAAACGATCATCGAGAACGCGGCGCGCGAGCCGGAAGTCAGCGATCTCGCGAATCTGCTCGTCGCGATGGGCGCGAAGATCGACGGCATCGGCACCGACCGGCTCGTGATCCAGGGCGTCGAGAAGCTGCATGGCGCGCGTCACGCCGTTGTGCCGGACCGTATCGAGGCAGGCACGTTCCTGTGCGCGGTCGCGGCGGCGGGCGGCGATGTCACGCTGCGCCACGTGAGCCCGTCTCTGCTCGACGCGGTCACGGCGAAGCTGCGCGAAGCGGGCGTGTCCATCGAGGAAGGCGACGACTGGATGCGCGTGAGCATGAACAAGCGCCCGGCAGCGGTGAACATCCGCACGTCCGAATATCCCGCGTTCCCGACCGACATGCAGGCGCAGTTCATGGCGCTCAACACGATCGCGAGCGGCACGTCGCAAGTCGTGGAAACGATCTTCGAAAATCGCTTCATGCACGTCCAGGAACTGAACCGTCTGGGCGCGAGCATCACCATCGACGGCAATACGGCGCTCGTCGCGGGCGTCGGGCAATTGTCGGGCGCGAAAGTGATGGCGACCGACCTGCGCGCGTCGGCGAGCCTCGTGATCGCCGCGATGTGCGCGGAAGGCCAAACGCTCATCGACCGCATCTACCATCTGGACCGCGGCTATGACCGCATGGAATCGAAGCTGACGGCGGTCGGCGCGAACGTTCGCCGCATCAAGGGCAGCGGGAGCGAGCAATGAGCGCGTTGCCGCAGACGTCGTCGTCGGTTGAGCCGAGCGCGCCGCTCACGCTCGCGCTCTCGAAAGGGCGTATCTTCGAGGAAACCGTGCCCTTGCTCGCCGCCGCCGGCGTGCAGGTCGCGGAAGATCCGGAAAGCTCGCGCAAGCTCATCCTGCCGACCACCAATCCGAACCTGCGCGTCATCATCGTGCGCGCAACCGATGTGCCGACCTACGTCGAATACGGCGCGGCGGATTTCGGCGTCGCGGGCAAGGACGTGCTGATCGAGCACGGCGGCAGCGGCCTGTATCAGCCGGTCGATCTGAACATTGCGTGCTGCCGGATGTCGGTGGCGGTGAAGGCCGGCTTCGACTACGCGAACGCGGTGCGCCAGGGCGCGCGCCTGCGCGTCGCGACGAAGTACACGCAGACGGCGCGCGAGCATTTCGCGGCGAAGGGCGTGCACGTCGATCTGATCAAGCTGTACGGCTCGATGGAACTCGCGCCGCTCGTCGGCCTGGCGGACGCCATCGTCGATCTCGTCAGCTCGGGCGGCACGTTGCGCGCGAACAATCTGGTCGAGGTCGAGGAAATCATGCAGATCTCGTCGCGACTCGTCGTGAATCAGGCGGCGCTCAAGCTGAAGCGCGCGGCGCTCAAGCCGTATCTCGACGCTTTCGAGCGCGCCTCGGCCGGGACGAACAACTAGGGCGGCCGCCTCGCGCTTGCCGTCCACAGCAAATCGGAAACCAGCATGTCTATCAAGATTCGTAAGCTCGATTCCAGCACCGATGGTTTTCAGAAGGCGCTGCGCGCGGTGCTCGCGTTCGAGGCGAGCGAGGACGAAGCGATCGAGCGCGCCGTCGCGCAGATTCTCGCGGACGTGAAGGCGCGCGGCGACGCGGCCGTGCTCGAATACACGAACAAGTTCGATCGCCTGAAAGCGGATAGCGTCGCGGCGCTCGAATTGCCGCCGTCGGAACTGGAAGCCGCGCTCGAGGGCCTCGAGCCGAAGCGCCGCGCGGCGCTCGAAGCGGCGGCGGCGCGCGTGCGCGGCTATCACGAGAAGCAGCGCATCGAGTGCGGAAGCCATAGCTGGCAATACACGGAAGCCGACGGCACCGTGCTCGGCCAGAAGGTGACGCCGCTCGACCGCGCGGGCATCTACGTGCCGGGCGGCAAGGCGGCATATCCGTCGTCGGTGCTGATGAATGCGATTCCGGCGCGCGTCGCGGGCGTGAAGGAAATCGTGATGGTCGTGCCGACGCCCGACGGCGTGAAGAATCCGCTCGTGCTCGCGGCCGCGCTGCTGGGCGGCGTGGACCGCGTGTTCACCATCGGCGGCGCGCAGGCGGTCGGCGCGCTCGCTTACGGCACGGAATCGGTGCCGGCGGTCGACAAGATCTGCGGTCCGGGCAACGCGTATGTAGCGTCGGCGAAGCGTCGCGTGTTCGGCACCGTGGGCATCGACATGATCGCGGGACCGTCCGAGATTCTCGTCATCTGCGACGCCACCACCGATCCGCGCTGGGTCGCGATGGACCTCTTTTCGCAAGCCGAGCACGACGAACTCGCGCAATCCATTCTGCTGTGCCCGGACGCGACGTTCATCCAGCGCGTCGAGGATGCGATCGTCGAATTGCTGCCCGCGATGCCGCGCCGCGATGTCATTCAGCGTTCGCTCGAAGATCGCGGCGCGCTCATCAAGGTGAAGGACATGGCCGAAGCGTGCGCGATCGCGAACGACATCGCGCCGGAGCATCTGGAAATTTCCGCGCTCGATCCGCATCAGTGGGCCGCGCAGATTCATAACGCGGGCGCGATGTTCCTCGGCCGCTACACGAGTGAAAGCCTCGGCGACTATTGCGCCGGACCGAACCACGTGCTGCCGACTTCGCGGACCGCGCGCTTCTCGTCGCCGCTCGGCGTGTACGACTTCATGAAGCGTTCGAGCGTGATCGAAGTGAGTTCGGAGGGCGCGCAGACGCTCGGCGAAATCGCGGCGGAACTCGCGTACGGCGAAGGCTTGCAGGCGCACGCGAAGAGCGCGGAATACCGGATGAGGAACATCGGCTGAAGCGAGCCGGTCCGATCAAACGAAGTGGCCCGAGAGCCGCTGGCGGCATCATGACGACACCACAAGACATCATTCGCCCCGACATCCTCGCGATGACGAGCTATCCCGTGCCCGAGTCGACTGGGCTCGTCAAGCTCGACGCGATGGAGAACCCCTACGCGCTGCCCGCGGATCTCGCCGAACGCCTCGGCGCGCATCTCGCGGGCGTCGCGCTGAACCGCTATCCGGCGCCGCGTCCCGCCGATCTGCTCGCGAAGCTCAAGCGCGCGATGCACGTTCCCGACGCCTGCGACGTGCTGCTCGGCAACGGCTCCGACGAACTGATCAGCATCATGTCGATCGCGTGCGCGAAGCCGGGCGCGAAAGTCGTCGCGCCCGTGCCGGGCTTCGTGATGTATCAGATGTCGGCGGCGTTCGCGCATCTGGAGTTCATCGGCGTGCCTTTGCGCGCGGACTTCACGCTCGACGTCGATGCCTTGATCGCGGCCATCGAAGCGCACGCGCCCGCACTCGTCTATCTCGCGTATCCGAACAACCCGACCGGCACGCTTTACGACGACGCCGACATGGAGCGCGTGATCGCGGCGGCGTCGAAGAGTCTCGTCGTGATCGACGAGGCGTATCAGCCGTTCGCCGAGAAAACGTGGATGCCGCGCGCCGCGCAGTTCGACAACGTCGTAGTGATGCGCACAGTGTCGAAGCTCGGGCTCGCCGGCATCCGCCTCGGCTATATGGCGGGCCGCCCAGCGTGGATCATGCAGTTCGACAAGGTGCGCCCGCCCTACAACATCAACGTGCTGACGCAGGCGACCGCCGATTTCCTGCTCGATCATCTCGACGTGCTCGACGCGCAAGCCGCCGCCCTGCGCGACGCGCGCGCCCAGCTCGCGCGCGAAGTCGCCGCGCTGCCGGGCATGACCGTCTATCCGAGCGCGGGCAATTTTCTGCTCGTGCGCGTGCCCGATGCGGCAGTGGCGTTCGAAACACTGCTCACTTCGCGGGTTTTGGTGAAAAACGTGAGTAAAATGCACGCGTTGCTTTCAAATTGCGTGCGTTTGACGGTCGGAACCGCCGAGGAAAACGCGCACATGCTCGCGGCGCTGAAGAAACTCGCGCCGAACTGATCACCTCTTTCTTCGAAAGTCTCAAGGAATCACCATGCGTATTGCGGAAGTCGTTCGCAACACCAGCGAAACGCAGATCCGTGTGAAGCTCGATCTCGACGGCACCGGCAAGCAGAAGCTCGCCACCGGCGTGCCGTTCCTCGATCACATGCTCGACCAGATTGCCCGTCACGGCCTGTTCGACCTCGAAATCGAAGCGCATGGCGACCTCCATATCGACGATCACCATACCGTCGAAGACACCGGCATCACGCTTGGGCAAGCGGTGGCGAAGGCCATCGGCGACCGCAAGGGCATCCGCCGCTACGGTCACTCGTATGTGCCGCTGGACGAAGCGCTGTCGCGCGTCGTCATCGACTTTTCGGGGCGGCCGGGGCTCGAGTTCCACGTTCCGTTCACGCGCGCGCGCATCGGCAATTTCGATGTCGATCTCACCATCGAGTTCTTTCGCGGCTTCGTGAATCACGCGGGCGTCACGCTGCATATCGACAACCTGCGCGGCATCAACGCGCACCATCAAGTCGAGACCGTGTTCAAGGCGTTCGGCCGCGCGCTGCGCATGGCCGTCGAATTCGACGAACGCGCGGCGGGGCAGATTCCGTCGACCAAAGGCAGTCTCTGAACGACGACGATTCGGCGCTGCCGGCGCCGGGTGCACATGGATCTTTTCAAGTCGTTCATATCCTTGCTCGCGCTGATCAACCCGATCGGCGCGATACCGTTTTTCCTGAGCCTCACTTCGCAGCAGTCCGACGTGGAGAAGCGCAACACCATCCGCGTCGCGTGCGTTTCGGTGTTCTGCGTGATCGCGGTGACGGCGTTGCTCGGTCAGCAGATCATCGCGTTCTTCGGCATTTCCGTCGGGTCGTTCGAAGTCGGCGGCGGCATCATCATGTTGCTGATGGCGATCAGCATGTTGAACGCGCAAGTCGGCAACGCGCGCTCGACGCCGGAAGAGCGCATGGAAGCGGAGGAGCGCAACAGCATCGCGGTCGTGCCGCTCGCGATTCCGCTGCTCACCGGGCCGGGTTCGATCAGCACGGTCATCGTCTATGCTGCAAATGCGCAGCATTGGTACGACCGCTTCGGCCTCGTGCTGCTGGGCGCGATCATCGCCGCGCTCTGCTTCGGCGCGCTGAATCTGGCGGAGCCGATCGCGCGCTGGGTCGGGCGCACCGGAATCAATATCGGCACGCGTCTCATGGGATTGATGCTGTCGGCGCTGGCGGTGGAGTTCATCGTCAACGGGTTGAAGGCCCTCATGCCTACTTTGAAATGAAAACTTCGATTGCGATTGTTGATTACGGAATGGGCAACCTGCGCTCGGTGTATCAGGCGCTGAAGAAGGCCGCGCCCGACGCGGACGTGGCGATCGTCGACGAGCCGCAGGCCATTCACGCGGCCGATCGCATCGTGCTGCCGGGACAAGGCGCGATGCGCGACTGCATGGCGCATCTCGGGCAATCGGGCCTGCAGGAAGCAGTGATGCTGGCATCGCGCGAAAAACCGATGCTCGGCGTGTGCGTCGGCGAGCAGATGCTTTTCGACTGGAGCGAAGAGGGCGACACGCGAGGCCTCGGTCTGTTCCCCGGCAAGGTGGTGCGTTTTCAGCTCGAAGGCCGGCTGCAGGACGACGGCTCGCGCTTCAAGGTGCCGCAAATGGGCTGGAACCGCGTGCGTCAGACGCAGAAGCATTCGATGTGGGACGGCATTGCGGACGGCGCGTTCTTTTACTTCGTGCACAGCTATCACGTCGTGCCGGACAACCCGGCGCATACGTCGGGCGAAACCATCTACGGCGATCCGTTCACGTCGGCGGTCGCGCGTGACAACATCTTCGCGACGCAGTTTCACCCCGAAAAAAGCGCGGACGCGGGCTTGCGCCTGTATCGCAATTTCGTGCACTGGAACCCGTGAGCGGCATCGCACGCGGGTTTTTCGCGCGCATCCCGCGTGCGATCGAGTGCTGCAAGACTTGTACTACACTAGCGAGACGGCCCGCGCGGCCGTTCTCATCCACTTCACCCAGAAACTAGCGATACCTATGCTGCTCATTCCGGCCATCGATCTCAAAGACGGTCAGTGCGTGCGCCTCAGACAAGGCGATATGGACCAGGCGACCATTTTTTCAGAAGATCCGGCGGCGATGGCCCGGCACTGGGTCGACAAAGGCGCGCGGCGGCTGCATCTCGTCGATTTGAACGGCGCATTCGCGGGCAAGCCGAAGAACGGCGAGGCGATCCGCGCCATCATCGAGGAAGTGGGCAGCGAGATTCCGGTGCAATTGGGCGGCGGCATCCGCGATCTCAACACCATCGAACGCTATCTGGACGATGGTCTGTCCTACGTGATCATCGGCACGGCGGCGGTGAAGAATCCCGGCTTCCTGCAGGATGCGTGCACCGCGTTCGCGGGGCATATCATCGTCGGCCTCGACGCGAAGGACGGCAAAGTGGCCACCGATGGCTGGAGCAAGCTGACCGGCCACGAAGTCGTGGACCTCGGCCGCAAGTTCGAGGACTACGGCTGCGAGTCCATCATCTATACCGACATCGGACGCGACGGCATGCTTCAGGGCATCAACATCGACGCGACCGTGCGGCTCGCGCAAGCCGTCAAGATTCCGGTGATCGCGAGCGGCGGATTGTCGAGCATCGCGGACATCGAATCGCTCTGCGAAGTCGAGGGCGAAGGCATCGAAGGCGTGATCTGCGGCCGCGCGATCTACTCCGGCGATCTTGATTTCAAGGCGGCGCAAACACGCGCGGACGCGCTGCGCGAAGCCGACGACGCCTGAGGCGACGTCCCGCTTCGAATCTTGCGCGAGCATTTTTGTGGCGCGCCGGGCGGCGCGTGCCGCCCTCAACGTATCGAACCGCAGTGGCAAAGACATGGCTCTCGCTAAACGCATCATCCCCTGTCTCGACGTAACCGCCGGGCGCGTCGTGAAGGGCGTCAACTTCGTCGAACTGCGCGACGCCGGCGATCCCGTCGAGATCGCGCGGCGCTACGACGATCAGGGCGCCGACGAACTCACGTTCCTCGACATCACCGCGACTTCCGACCAGCGCGATCTCATTCTGCCGATCATCGAAGCGGTCGCGTCGCAGGTCTTCATTCCGCTGACCGTCGGCGGCGGCGTGCGTGCGGTCGAAGACGTGCGCCGGCTGCTCAACGCGGGCGCGGACAAGATCAGCATGAACTCGTCGGCGGTGGCGAATCCGCAGCTCGTGCGCGACGCGTCGGACAAGCACGGCTCGCAATGCATCGTCGTCGCGATCGATGCGAAGCGCGTCTCGTCCGAAGGCGAGCCGCCGCGCTGGGAAGTGTTCACGCATGGCGGGCGCAAGGCGACGGGGATCGACGCAATCGAATGGGCGCGCAAGATGGCCGAGCTCGGCGCGGGCGAGATTCTTTTGACGAGCATGGACCGCGACGGCACGAAAGCCGGCTTCGATCTCGCGCTCACGCGCGCCGTGTCGGATGCGGTGCCGGTGCCGGTGATCGCGTCGGGCGGCGTGGGGTCGCTCAGGCATCTGGCGGACGGCATCGTCGAGGGACACGCCGACGCGGTGCTCGCGGCGAGCATCTTCCATTACGGCGAGCACACGGTCGGCGAGGCGAAGCGCTTCATGGCCGATCAAGGCATTTCGGTGAGGATCTGAACCGTGAGCGATCAGGCCGTCTGGCTCGATAAAGTGAAGTGGGATGCGAACGGACTCGTGCCGGTGATCGCGCAGGAAGCCTCCACCAATGACGTGCTGATGTTCGCGTGGATGAATCGCGAGGCGCTCGCGAAGACCATCGAACTGAAGCGCGCCGTCTATTTCTCGCGTTCGCGGCAGCGGCTGTGGTTCAAGGGCGAGGAATCGGGACATGTGCAGCATGTCCACGAAGTGCGCCTCGACTGCGACGAAGACGTCGTGCTGCTCAAGGTCGAGCAAGTGTCGGGCATCGCGTGCCACACCGGCCGCCACTCGTGTTTTTTCCAGAAATTCGAAGGCACCGCGGAAAACGGCGAATGGCTCGCCGTCGAGCCGGTCCTGAAAGATCCAGAAAGCATTTACAAATGACGCAAGCCACCACGCTGGACACGCTGCTACGCCTTGCCGCCGTCATCGACAGCCGCAAGGGCGGCGATCCGGAACAATCCTACGTTTCGCGACTCTTTCATAAAGGTGACGACGCCGTGCTGAAGAAAATCGGCGAGGAAGCGACGGAAGTCGTCCTCGCTGCGAAGGACGCGCGTCAGGGCGGCGCTTCGAAGGCGCTCGTCGGAGAAGTCGCCGATTTGTGGTTCCATTGTCTCGTGATGCTGTCGCATTTCGATTTGAGCCCCGCCGATGTGATCGCCGAACTGGAGCGGCGCGAAGGCTTGTCGGGCATCGAGGAGAAGGCGCTGCGCAAGTCGCGCGAGCGCGAGCAGAACGGCGGCTGACGAGGTTTCGCCCACTTTCTCGCGCGAGCGGAGGAGGCAAGCATGACCGGACCCTACGAACCGTATCCGCCGCCGGTGTACCGGAAGCCGGCGCAAGCGGAGCGCGAGCGCGGCCTGCGCACGCTGACACACGTGCTGTACGCGCTTTACGCGTCGTACTGGCTGACCGGCGGGCTGACCGTGCTCGTCGCGATCATCATCAATTATCTGAAACGCGCCGATACCGTCGGCACGCCATATCAGGCGCATTTCACCTGGCAAATCCGCACGTTCTGGTGGGCGGTGCTCGGGCATCTGGTCGGCGGCGCGCTGGTGTTCGTCGGCGTCGGCTTTCTAATCTTGTTCGTGGTCGGCATCTGGACGCTCTATCGCGTCATCAAAGGCTGGCTGTTCCTCTACGAAAACAAACCGATCGACCCGCGCGCGTGGTTTTGATGCGCAACGCCCGACAACCGGATACCGCCAATACATGAGCCAAGACAACTGCATCTTCTGCAAGATCGCCTCGGGTCAACTTCCGAGCACGAAGGTTTATGAGGACGACGAGTTCGTCGCTTTCAACGACATCAATCCCGCCGCCCCGGTCCACGTGCTGGTCATTCCGCGAAAGCATATTGAGACGCTTTCGGACTGTTCCGAAAGCGATGCACCGCTGCTTGGTAGAATGGTAAGTCTCGTTGGCCGTTTGGCGAAGGAATTAGGCGTTTCCTACACAGGAGGAAACACTGGCTTTCGAACGGTCATCAACACTGGGCCAGGCGGCGGGCAGGAGGTGTACCACATTCATGCACACCTTTTGGCTGGAGAGCGCCCGTGGCGGCGGATGGGCTGAGCGCCGGTTTCTTCGGCGTTTAGCTTTTCAACGCCATACTGGGCGCGCAAAATTGAAATCTGTTGGCTGAGGCGGTCATGCTTCGGCGCTCGCTGCAAAGCCAGCCTTCCGTCGCGGAAAAGGCGCTGCGGCAGAAATTGGGAGAGTTTTCATTCATGGGTTCGTTAAGCATTTGGCATTGGTTGATCGTTCTGTTGATCGTGGCGCTCGTTTTCGGGACGAAGAAACTGCGCAACATCGGCGGCGATCTCGGCGGCGCGGTGAAGGGTTTCAAGGAAGGCATGCGCGAGGGCGACACGCCCGCCTCCACCGATCAGCGCGAACTGCCGCGTAACGGCACGGTGGACGTGGAAGCGAAGGACAAGACCCGCCCGGGCGATTACCGCTAAGCGCACCGGCGACCGTAACCCTCCACAGTTCTTTCAATGCTCGATCTCGGTCTGACGAAAATGGCGCTCATCGGCGTCGTCGCGCTGGTGGTGCTCGGGCCGGAGCGTCTGCCCGGCGTCGCGCGCACGGCCGGCGCGCTCTTCGGGCGCGCGCAGCGCTACATCAACGACGTGAAGTCCGAAGTGGCGCGTGAAATGGAACTCGACGAACTGAAGAAGATGCGAACCGAGTTCGAGGCGGCGGCATCGAACGTGGAGTCGAACATCCACGACACGCTGCGGCGCCACGAGTCCGACCTGAACGACGCGTGGAACGAGGGCACGTCGGTCGCGCCGGGCATCGCGGGTGAAGGGGCGTCGTCGGTGGATGACGGCGGCGCGTTAGCCGCGCCGTGGACGCGCACCGCGTCGACGCAAACCAGGCGCAAGAACTGGCGCGTCAAGCAGAGCGCGGTTCCGAACTGGTACAAGCGCACGACCGCGCGGCGCACGCGCGTGCAATCGGGCGCAGCGCGTGTCGCCCGGCATACGCCCGCAACCTTGCGCCGTCCGACGAAATTCTTCTGAACGGCCGCATTCCTTTCATCGATGATCCCTACCGAGGGCCGGCGTGAGCGACCCGCAACAAAATAAAGACGAGCCCGTCGAAGAGACGTTCATTTCGCATCTGGTCGAACTGCGCGATCGCATCATGCGCGCGGGGGCTTCGGTCATCGTCGTGTTCGTCTCGCTCGTGTATTGGGCGCCCGACATCTTCAAACTGCTCGCGCGTCCGCTGATGCAGAACCTGCCGCGCGACGGCAAGATGATCGTCACCGACGTCACCGGCTCGTTCTTCGTGCCGATGAAGGTCACGATGCTCGTTGCCTTCGTCATTGCGCTGCCGATCGTCCTTTATCAGATCTGGGCGTTCGTCGCGCCGGGGCTTTATCAGCACGAAAAGAAGCTCGTCGCGCCGCTCGTTTTCAGCAGCTACGCGCTCTTCCTTTGCGGCATGGCGTTCGCGTATTTCGTCGTGTTTCCGACCATCTTTCGCGTGATGGCGCATTACAACGCGCCGCTCGGCGCGGAGATGACCACGGATATCGACAACTACCTCAGCTTCGTGCTGACGATGTTCCTCGCGTTCGGGGTGACGTTCGAGGTGCCGATCGTCGTCGTGCTGCTGGCGCGCATGGGCGTCGTCTCGATTGCGAAACTCAAGCAGATTCGACCGTATGTGATCGTCGGCGCGTTCATTATCTCGGCGGTCGTCACGCCGCCGGACGTCTTCTCGCAGCTCATTCTCGCGATTCCGCTCATCGTTCTCTACGAAGCGGGGATTGTCGCGGCGCGGCTGGTGGTCGGCAAGGAAGCGGTAAAAAGCGAGGAAGTGGTCGCGAAGTAGTGCGGCAGATTGTCGCGGGGTCAGTATTCGAGCGGCGCGCGTGAATCGCAAAAAAGGCGGCCTGGAATCATCCAGCCGCCTTTTTCTTTGGATCAACGACCGCTTACTCGTCGCCCTGATCGCTCTGATCGCCCTGATCGTCGTCCGGCATCTGTGGCGTACGGGGCTGCGCGGGCCGCTTGCCGATGGTCACGTTCACGTCCAGTTCCTTGTTCTTGCGCATCAGGTGCACTTTCACTGCAGTGCCCGGCTTGATCTGCGCGACCACGTTGAGCAGGCGCGTCGTGTCGGTGATCGAGTCGTCGTTAATGCTCACGAGAATGTCGCCCGGCTTGATGCCGGCCTTGTCGGCGGGGCCGCCTTGCAGCACGCCCGCGACGATCGCGCCGGACTTCTGGTCGAGACCGAACGATTCCGCGATCTCGGGCGTGACGTCCTGCGGTTCGACGCCGATCCAGCCGCGCGTGACGGTGCCTGTCGTGATGATGCTTTCGAGCACGCTGCGCGCGGTGGACACGGGAATCGCGAAGCCGATGCCGAGCGATCCGCCGCTGCGCGAATAGATTGCCGTGTTGATGCCGAGCAGATTGCCGTTCACGTCGACGAGCGCCCCGCCCGAATTGCCGGGGTTGATCGCCGCGTCCGTCTGAATGAAGTTCTCGAACGTATTGATGCCGAGGTGATTGCGCCCGAGCGCGCTGACGATACCCATCGTGACCGTCTGCCCGACGCCGAAAGGATTGCCGATCGCGAGCACGACATCGCCAACGTGCGTCTGGTCCATGCGCCCGAGCGTGATACTCGGCAGGTTCGTCATGTTGATCTTGAGCACGGCGAGATCGGTTTCGGGATCGACGCCGATGACTTTCGCGCTCGACGTGCGGCCGTCCGCGAGCGCGACTTCGATCTGATCCGCGCCATCGACGACGTGCTGGTTCGTTAGAATGTAACCTTCCGAGCTGACGATGACCCCTGACCCGAGATTGGACGCGGGCGGCTCGTCGCTCTTGCGCCTGTTCTTGTCGCCGAAAAAGTACCGGAAGAGGGGATCTTTCGCGCGCGGGTCCGGCGGCAAGTTGCCGTCCTTGCTGGAGAACACGTTCACCACCGCGGGCATCGCCTTCTGCGCGCCGTCCGCGTAAGACGACTGGGCCGGGCGCGAGCCGATGCTCGGCGCCACTTCCTGTAACGCGACGATTGGCTCGGCGAGTTGTTTGCCGAACTGGCCCTGACGTTGAAGCCACTGCGGTTTCAGGGTCGCGATGATGAACATCAGAGCCAAAAGCACGGTGACCGCTTGGGCGAAAAACAGCCAGAAGCGTCTAAGCATTTGAAGGGATAGAGGATTTCATGGATCGGATCGAACTCGAATTGTATCTGAACAACCTGCTGGAAATCGGTCGCTTCAAGGACTATTGCCCGAACGGCCTACAGGTTGAAGGCGCGCGCCGCGTTCAGAAAATCGCGACCGGCGTGACCGCATCGCTCGCCTTCCTGGAGGCTGCGCTCGAATGGGGCGCGGACACGGTTCTCGTGCATCACGGCTACTTCTGGCGCAACGAGGCGCCGCAGATCACGGGGCGCAAGTATCGGCGGCTGCGCACGCTGATCGCGAATGACGTCAATCTCTTCGCGTATCACCTTCCGCTCGACGCGCATCCCGATCTCGGCAACAACGCGCAGCTCGGCGCGCGGCTCGGCCTGATAGCGGACGGCCGTTTCGCGGATCAGGACCTTGGCTGGATCGCGCCGCTCACCATGCCGCTTTCGCTCGAACACTTCACGGCCACGGTCGAGAATGCGCTCGGCCGCAAGCCGCTCGTCTTCGGCAATTCGGACCGCGAGTTGCGGCGCGTCGCGTGGTGTACGGGCGGCGCGCAGGGCTATTTCGAAGCGGCAATCGAGGCCGGCGCGGACCTTTACGTCAGCGGCGAAGTCTCCGAACAGACCATGCACATCGCGGCGGAATCCGGCGTGGCGTACATCGCGGCGGGACATCACGCGACGGAGCGCTACGGCGTGCAGGCGGTCGGCGCGCATCTCTCGGAGGAGTTCGATATTGAACATCTATTTATCGATATCGATAATCCCGTCTGATCCGCGTCCACGGCTTTTTGCTTTCTCCGGCGCTTGCGGCACCCTGAAAGCACGCTTCACGAAAATGCGCGAAAACGTGGGGAAAACCCGAAAGGCCGGCCTGTTTCGGGCGGATTTCCCTAAACGGGCCTTGTAAATGGCAACTCCATTCGCGCACACTAGCGGCGGAACACTGATGTGACGGTATAAATCCAACTCAGAAGTGGGGCGTGTGATGCGAGACAAGGACGATAAGCGTGTCGATGGCGGCCGCCGTACCTGGCTGATTACGACGACCGTGGCAGGTGGTGTTGGCGGTGTGGCAACGCTGGTTCCGTTTGTCGGTTCGTTTGCTCCATCGGAGAAGGCGAAGGCGGCGGGCGCGCCCGTCGAGGTCGATATCAGCGGACTGAAGCCGGGCGAGATGATGACCGTCGCCTGGCGAGGCAAGCCGGTGTGGATCGTCAATCGCACCGACGAAATGCTGTCCGACGTCACGAAGGCGGATAGCGAAGTCGCCGATCCGAAGTCCAAAGTGGAATTCACGATGCCGTTGCCGGAGTACTGCAACAACGAGTATCGCTCGCGCGCCGATCACAAGAACATCTTCGTGGCGGTCGCCGTCTGCACGCATCTCGGCTGCACGCCGACGCCGCGTTTCACCGAAGGCCCTCAACCGAATCTCCCCGATAACTGGCCGGGCGGCTTCCTTTGCCCGTGCCACGGCTCGACCTATGACATGGCCGGCCGCGTCTTCAAGAACAAGCCCGCGCCGCAGAACCTGGACGTGCCTCCGTACATGTTCACTTCCGCGACGCAACTCGTGATCGGCAAGGACGAAAAGGGAGAGGCTTAAATGACGACCGCAGACAAGGATGTGGAAACGACGGGTCTTATCGGCTGGATCGACCGCCGCTTTCCGCTGACATCGAGCTGGAAGAAACACGTTTCCGAATACTACGCGCCGAAGAATTTCAATTTCTGGTACTTCTTCGGATCGCTTTCGCTGCTGGTGCTCGTCATTCAGATCGTGACCGGCATTTTTCTCGTGATGAATTACAAACCCGACGCGACGCTGGCATTCGCGTCGGTCGAGTACATCATGCGCGAAGTGCCGTGGGGCTGGCTAATCCGCTATATGCATTCGACGGGCGCGTCGATGTTTTTCGTCGTCGTTTATCTGCATATGTTTCGCAGCCTCATGTACGGGTCATATCGCAAGCCGCGCGAACTGGTCTGGATTTTCGGCTGCGCGATTTTCCTTTGCCTGATGGCCGAGGCGTTCTTCGGCTATCTGCTGCCCTGGGGACAAATGTCGTTCTGGGGCGCGCAAGTGATCGTGAATCTGTTTTCCGCGATTCCCTTCATCGGCCCGGATTTGTCGCTCTGGATTCGCGGCGATTACGTGGTGTCCGATGTGACGCTCAATCGCTTCTTCGCGTTTCACGTCGTCGCGATTCCGCTGGTGCTGATTGGGCTCGTGGTCGCGCATCTGGTCGCGCTTCACGAAGTTGGATCGAATAATCCGGACGGCATCGAGATCAAGGCAAAGAAGGACGCGAACGGCATTCCGCTCGATGGCATTCCGTTTCATCCGTATTATTCGGTGCACGATTTCATGGGCGTGTGCGTGTTTTTGCTGATCTTCGCGGCGATTATCTTCTTCGCGCCGGAGATGGGCGGGTATTTTCTGGAAGCGAATAACTTCGTGCCGGCCAATCCGCTGCAGACGCCGTCTGAAATCGCGCCGGTGTGGTATTTCACGGCGTTCTACGCGATGCTTCGCGCAACCACCGATCCGTTCAAGATCGTGCTGATGATCGTGATCGCGCTGCTCGGGCTTTTCGCGCTCTTGCGTGCGCGCGGCAAATGGCGCATCGGATTGCCGGTGCTTGCGCTGGTCGTCATCGTGTTCATGGCGCTCACCGAATCCAAGTTCTGGGGCGTGGTCGTAATGGGTACGGCCGTCGTTTCACTTTTCTTCTTGCCGTGGCTGGATCGCAGTCCGGTGAAGTCGATTCGCTATCGGCCGCTCTTTCACAAAGTCTTTTACGCGATTTTCGTGTTTGCGTTTCTCGTTCTCGGCTTTTTGGGAACAAGGCCGCCATCGCCGGCCGCGACTCTGATTGCGCAAATCTGCGCGCTCATCTATTTCGCGTTTTTCCTCGGCATGCCTTTCTGGACGCCGCGCGGCAGATTCAAGACGCCGCCCGAGCGAGTGAACTACAAACTTCATTGAGCTCACGTCCGGAGACAACACGATGAAAAAATGGCTCTCGACTCTCGCGATGATCGGCGCGGCGATGTTCGCGCTCGGCGCGACGCCGGCGCACGCGCAGGAGGAAGCGGTGCTCGACCGCGCACCCGATAACGCGGACAACTTCGCGTCGCTGCAGCACGGCGCTCAAATGTTTGTGAACTATTGCCTGAACTGTCATAGTGCCAACCTGATGCGCTACAACCGCCTGACGGATCTCGGCATCAGCCAGAAGGAGATTCAGGACAATCTGCTGTTCTCGACAGACAAGATCGGCAACACGATGAGCATCGCGATGCGCCCGGACGACGCCAAGGCGTGGTTCGGCGCATCGCCGCCGGATTTGTCGGTGGAAGCGCGGGCGCGCGGCAAGGACTGGCTCTACACTTATCTGCGCAGTTTCTACCGCGATCCAACCCGGCCGACGGGCTGGAATAACCGCGTGTTCGAGAACGTGGGAATGCCGCATGTACTCTGGATGCTGCAGGGCGTGCGCGATGCGCGATTCGAGACGGATACGGACGAGAAGACCGGCGAAAAGGTAAAAAGATTCGTGGGTTACACTCAGGTGACGCCTGGCACCATGACGAACGTGGATTATGATTCAGCTGTGGCCGATCTCGTTTCGTACCTTTCGTGGATGTCCGAACCCGCCCAGCAAACCCGCAAGCGCCTCGGCGTCTGGGTTCTGCTGTTTCTGGCGCTCCTCAGCTTCCTCGCATGGCGTCTGAACGCGGCATACTGGAGAGATATCAAATAGCACGCCATCGACGGCGTGGGTCGGCGCGGCGGCGCTCCCGGGAGGGATCCGCCGCGGCCGGCCCTTCGAGTTTACTGAAGGGACTTTAAAAACATGATGGTTCTGTATTCCGGCACTACTTGCCCGTTCTCCCAGCGCTGCCGGCTGGTGTTGTTCGAAAAGGGCATGGATTTCGAGATCCGCGACGTCGATCTGTTCAATAAGCCGGAAGACATCGCGGTGATGAACCCATATGGTCAGGTGCCGATTCTCGTCGAGCGCGACCTGATCCTGTACGAGTCGAACATTATCAACGAGTACATCGACGAGCGTTTCCCGCACCCGCAGCTGATGCCGGCCGATCCCGTTCAGCGCGCACGCGCGCGCCTCTTCCTGCTGAACTTCGAAAAAGAGCTGTTCGTGCACGTCGGCACGCTCGAGAACGAGAAGGGCAAGGCCGCGGAGAAGAATCACGAGAAGGCGCGCAGCGCGATCCGCGATCGCCTCACGCAGCTCGCACCGATCTTCCTGAAGAACAAATACATGCTCGGCGAAGAGTTCTCGATGCTCGACGTCGCGATTGCTCCGCTGTTGTGGCGCCTGGATCACTACGGCATCGAACTGTCGAAGAACGCCGCGCCGTTGATGAAGTACGCTGAGCGCATTTTTAGCCGCCCGGCCTATATTGAAGCGCTCACGCCTTCCGAAAAGGTGATGCGTCGATAGTTTGCGAGAGCGGAGTACGGCCGCGCGAGTTCGCGCGACCGCGCTCCGGCAGAGGAAAGTTGATGCAAGAAATCTCCACCAAGCCTTATCTCTTGCGCGCGCTCTACGAGTGGTGCACGGATAACGGTTTCACCCCGCACATTGCCGTGCGAGTCGACGGCGCCACGCGCGTGCCGCGCCAGTTCGTGCGCAACGACGAGATCGTGCTGAACATCAGCTTCGAGGCGACGAGCCAACTGCAGATGGGCAACGAATGGATCGAGTTCAGTGCACGGTTCTCGGGAAAGTCGCACAAGATCGAAGTGCAGGTCGCCAACGTGCTCGCCATTTACGCGCGAGAGAATGGCCAGGGAATGGCGTTCCCGGTCGAGCCGTCTTCGCATTCGGCGATCGAGCCGCCGGGCGCATCGGCTGCGCCGCGAGGGGGCGAGCGCGAGGCGCGGCACGTCGAATCGGCTGCCGACGATTCGTCCGGTGCGGCGGCGGTTCCATCCCGCGAAGACGCAACGTCAGGCGCGTCCGACGACGAAGCGTCGAAATCCGCTGGCCGATCGCACCTGAAAGTCATCAAATGAAGTAGAATCTCGACCTTCGCCGGCTTAGCTCATCTGGTAGAGCAGTTGATTTGTAATCATCAGGTGGCGGGTTCGAGTCCTGCAGCCGGCACCAAGATTCGCGTGAACGGGTCGTGCAATCACTGCACGGCCCGTTTGTTCGATGCGAACCGGCCAGGTTCGCGGCTTGGGCGCCGAAAGGCGAGTCAAAAAGAAAGTTTCAGATTCTTGTTGACACTCTCCGAAACGACGTTCATAATCTCGTTTCTCTGCTGCTGATGCAGCGACGCAAGACGGAAAGCAGGAAAGTCTTGGCGGATTGCTCTTTAAAAACTAACAGCCGATAAGTGTGGGCGCTTGATGGCGAGTGCGGTTTCAGTCTTTCGGGGCTGAGGCAGTAAGCAAAAGTAATCAAGAGTCTCACACGAAGTATCAGAGGAAGGTTGATCTGTCTTAGGATGGATTAATCATCGTCAGTACGTTGAGTGAGCGACCGGTTCTACGGAACCGAAAACAGTAACAGGCATTGAACTGAAGAGTTTGATCCTGGCTCAGATTGAACGCTGGCGGCATGCCTTACACATGCAAGTCGAACGGCAGCACGGGGGCAACCCTGGTGGCGAGTGGCGAACGGGTGAGTAATACATCGGAACGTGTCCTGGAGTGGGGGATAGCCCGGCGAAAGCCGGATTAATACCGCATACGCTCTAAGGAGGAAAGCGGGGGATCTTTCGGGACCTCGCGCTCAAGGGGCGGCCGATGGCAGATTAGCTAGTTGGTGGGGTAAAGGCCTACCAAGGCGACGATCTGTAGCTGGTCTGAGAGGACGACCAGCCACACTGGGACTGAGACACGGCCCAGACTCCTACGGGAGGCAGCAGTGGGGAATTTTGGACAATGGGGGCAACCCTGATCCAGCAATGCCGCGTGTGTGAAGAAGGCCTTCGGGTTGTAAAGCACTTTTGTCCGGAAAGAAAACCGCCGCCCTAATATGGTGGCGGGATGACGGTACCGGAAGAATAAGCACCGGCTAACTACGTGCCAGCAGCCGCGGTAATACGTAGGGTGCGAGCGTTAATCGGAATTACTGGGCGTAAAGCGTGCGCAGGCGGTCTGTTAAGACCGATGTGAAATCCCCGGGCTTAACCTGGGAACTGCATTGGTGACTGGCAGGCTTTGAGTGTGGCAGAGGGAGGTAGAATTCCACGTGTAGCAGTGAAATGCGTAGAGATGTGGAGGAATACCGATGGCGAAGGCAGCCTCCTGGGCCAACACTGACGCTCATGCACGAAAGCGTGGGGAGCAAACAGGATTAGATACCCTGGTAGTCCACGCCCTAAACGATGTCAACTAGTTGTTGGGGATTCATTTCCTTAGTAACGTAGCTAACGCGTGAAGTTGACCGCCTGGGGAGTACGGTCGCAAGATTAAAACTCAAAGGAATTGACGGGGACCCGCACAAGCGGTGGATGATGTGGATTAATTCGATGCAACGCGAAAAACCTTACCTACCCTTGACATGGTCGGAACCCTGCTGAAAGGTGGGGGTGCTCGAAAGAGAACCGGCGCACAGGTGCTGCATGGCTGTCGTCAGCTCGTGTCGTGAGATGTTGGGTTAAGTCCCGCAACGAGCGCAACCCTTGTCCTTAGTTGCTACGCAAGAGCACTCTAAGGAGACTGCCGGTGACAAACCGGAGGAAGGTGGGGATGACGTCAAGTCCTCATGGCCCTTATGGGTAGGGCTTCACACGTCATACAATGGTCGGAACAGAGGGTTGCCAAGCCGCGAGGTGGAGCCAATCCCAGAAAACCGATCGTAGTCCGGATCGCAGTCTGCAACTCGACTGCGTGAAGCTGGAATCGCTAGTAATCGCGGATCAGCATGCCGCGGTGAATACGTTCCCGGGTCTTGTACACACCGCCCGTCACACCATGGGAGTGGGTTTTACCAGAAGTGGCTAGTCTAACCGCAAGGAGGACGGTCACCACGGTAGGATTCATGACTGGGGTGAAGTCGTAACAAGGTAGCCGTATCGGAAGGTGCGGCTGGATCACCTCCTTTCTCGAGCTTCGCACACTAAATTAAGCGCTCACGCTTATCGGCTGTGGTTTGAAGAAACAGGCTTTGGGTCTGTAGCTCAGTCGGTTAGAGCACCGTCTTGATAAGGCGGGGGTCGTTGGTTCGAATCCAACCAGACCCACCACGAGTCAAGCAAGACACGGGGGGATTAGCTCAGCTGGGAGAGCACCTGCTTTGCAAGCAGGGGGTCGTCGGTTCGATCCCGTCATCCTCCACCAAGTCCTCAATGCTTAGGGTTGAGCTCAAGAGAGAGCGAACCTTAAGCATTGGCGATTGCGAGCCAGTTGATGCTGTTGGGTAGTGAAGTGACCCGATCGGCTAAACGTTCTTTAACAATCTGGAAGAAGTAGTAAAGAGAATCTGCGAAAGCACTTAGAGATGGGTGCGAGTAGGAGATTCAGGGTAGTGATTGTATCAAGTATGAAAAGGTAATCGAAAGATTGCTTTGGAATACGGCACACACGTAGTGTGGGGTTCACGTAAGTGCTAAAGCACTAACGCGGACCGACACGCGAATACTCAACCTATGGCGGGGCGGCTCGATGGGAGACGCACTCGTTATAGGGTCAAGCGAACAAGTGCATGTGGTGGATGCCTTGGCGATCACAGGCGATGAAGGACGCGGTAGCCTGCGAAAAGCTTCGGGGAGCTGGCAAACGAGCTTTGATCCGAAGATGTCCGAATGGGGAAACCCACTCCGTATGGAGTATCCATGACTGAATCCATAGGTCATGTGAAGCGAACGCGGTGAACTGAAACATCTAAGTAACCGCAGGAAAAGAAATCAACCGAGATTCCCAGAGTAGTGGCGAGCGAAATGGGATCAGCCTGTACTCTTTATCTGTGTTGTTAGCTGAACGCTCTGGAAAGTGCGGCCATAGCAGGTGATAGCCCTGTAAGCGAAAACAGCGTGGAAGAACTAGGGGTACGACAAGTAGGGCGGGACACGTGAAATCCTGTCTGAAGATGGGGGGACCATCCTCCAAGGCTAAATACTCGTGATCGACCGATAGTGAACCAGTACCGTGAGGGAAAGGCGAAAAGAACCCCGGGAGGGGAGTGAAATAGATCCTGAAACCGCATGCATACAAACAGTCGGAGCCTGGAAACGGGTGACGGCGTACCTTTTGTATAATGGGTCAGCGACTTACGTTCAGTAGCGAGCTTAACTGATTAAGGCAGGCGTAGCGAAAGCGAGTCCGAATAGGGCGATCAGTTGCTGGGCGTAGACCCGAAACCAAGTGATCTATCCATGGCCAGGTTGAAGGTGCGGTAACACGTACTGGAGGACCGAACCCACTAACGTTGAAAAGTTAGGGGATGAGCTGTGGATAGGGGTGAAAGGCTAAACAAACTTGGAAATAGCTGGTTCTCTCCGAAAACTATTTAGGTAGTGCCTCGTGTATCACCTTCGGGGGTAGAGCACTGTCATGGTTGTGGGGTCCATTGCGGATTACTACGCCATAGCAAACTCCGAATACCGAAGAGTGCAATCACGGGAGACAGACATCGGGTGCTAACGTCCGGTGTCAAGAGGGAAACAACCCAGACCGCCAGCTAAGGTCCCAAAGATTGGCTAAGTGGGAAACGAAGTGGGAAGGCTAAAACAGTCAGGAGGTTGGCTTAGAAGCAGCCACCCTTTAAAGAAAGCGTAATAGCTCACTGATCGAGTCGTCCTGCGCGGAAGATGTAACGGGGCTCAAGCCAGTCACCGAAGCTGCGGATGCGAGTTTAACTCGCATGGTAGGAGAGCGTTCCGTAAGCCTGCGAAGGTGCGTTGAAAAGCGTGCTGGAGGTATCGGAAGTGCGAATGCTGACATGAGTAGCGATAAAGGGGGTGAAAAGCCCCCTCGCCGTAAGCCCAAGGTTTCCTACGCAACGTTCATCGGCGTAGGGTGAGTCGGCCCCTAAGGCGAGGCAGAAATGCGTAGCTGATGGGAAGCAGGTCAATATTCCTGCACCATTGTTAGATGCGATGGGGGGACGGATCGCGGAAGGTTGTCCGGGTGTTGGACGTCCCGGTCGCTGCATTGGAGAAGGCACTTAGGCAAATCCGGGTGCGCAATTCAAGGGTGTGGCGCGAGCTTCTTCGGAAGCGAAGCAATTGGAAGTGGTTCCAAGAAAAGCCTCTAAGCTTCAGTCTAACGATGACCGTACCGCAAACCGACACAGGTGGGCGAGATGAGTATTCTAAGGCGCTTGAGAGAACTCGGGAGAAGGAACTCGGCAAATTGGTACCGTAACTTCGGGATAAGGTACGCCTCTGTAGCTTGACTGGCCTGCGCCAGGAGGGTGAAGAGGTTGCAATAAACTGGTGGCTGCGACTGTTTAATAAAAACACAGCACTCTGCAAACACGAAAGTGGACGTATAGGGTGTGACGCCTGCCCGGTGCCGGAAGATTAAATGATGGGGTGCAAGCTCTTGATTGAAGTCCCGGTAAACGGCGGCCGTAACTATAACGGTCCTAAGGTAGCGAAATTCCTTGTCGGGTAAGTTCCGACCTGCACGAATGGCGTAACGATGGCCACACTGTCTCCTCCCGAGACTCAGCGAAGTTGAAGTGTTTGTGATGATGCAATCTCCCCGCGGCTAGACGGAAAGACCCCATGAACCTTTACTGTAGCTTTGCATTGGACTTTGAACCGATCTGTGTAGGATAGGTGGGAGGCTATGAAACCGGAACGCCAGTTTCGGTGGAGCCGTCCTTGAAATACCACCCTGGTTTGTTTGAGGTTCTAACCTTGGTCCGTGATCCGGATCGGGGACAGTGCATGGTAGGCAGTTTGACTGGGGCGGTCTCCTCCCAAAGTGTAACGGAGGAGTACGAAGGTACGCTAGGTACGGTCGGAAATCGTGCTGATAGTGCAATGGCATAAGCGTGCTTAACTGCGAGACCGACAAGTCGAGCAGGTGCGAAAGCAGGTCATAGTGATCCGGTGGTTCTGTATGGAAGGGCCATCGCTCAACGGATAAAAGGTACTCTGGGGATAACAGGCTGATACCGCCCAAGAGTTCATATCGACGGCGGTGTTTGGCACCTCGATGTCGGCTCATCTCATCCTGGGGCTGTAGCCGGTCCCAAGGGTATGGCTGTTCGCCATTTAAAGAGGTACGTGAGCTGGGTTTAAAACGTCGTGAGACAGTTTGGTCCCTATCTGCCGTGGGCGTTGGATATTTGAAGGGGGCTGCTCCTAGTACGAGAGGACCGGAGTGGACGAACCTCTGGTGTACCGGTTGTCACGCCAGTGGCATCGCCGGGTAGCTATGTTCGGAAGAGATAACCGCTGAAAGCATCTAAGCGGGAAACTCGCCTTAAGATGAGATATCCCCGGGGCTTCGAGCCCCTTGAAGGGTCGTTCCAGACCAGGACGTTGATAGGTCAGGTGTGTAAGTGCAGTAATGCATTGAGCTAACTGATACTAATTGCCCGTAAGGCTTGATCCTATAACCGGTGTGTCTTAACCTGCGCCGGTTGAGTAAGCGACTGTGCCCAAACCAGTCACTACCCACTACTTCTTCCCAGATTGGTCGTGGCGCACCCCCGTGCGACGCGACAACCCGTCATGCCTGATGACCATAGCGAGTCGGTCCCACCCCTTCCCATCCCGAACAGGACCGTGAAACGACTCCACGCCGATGATAGTGCGGATTCCCGTGTGAAAGTAGGTAATCGTCAGGCTCCTCATGCTGCAACACAAAAACCCCACCCCGCAAAGGTGGGGTTTTTGCATTGGGACGGTGAAACGGCAGCACGCAGTGCCCCGGGTTCGGCGAGCCGACGAGCCCCGCATCCCCACGCGCTAAAATCTGCCATCTCATCCGTCTGTCCCGCACCGAGTTCCCATGCTACGTCTCAGCGAAATCAAGCTTCCGCTCGATCATCCCGAATCCGCGATCAAACCGGCCGTCATCGCGCGGCTCGGAGAAATCGGCGTCGCGGCCGACGACCTGCTGGACTTGCATGTCTTCCGTCGCGCACACGATGCTCGCAAGCGCGCGGACATCAAGCTCACGTACATCGTCGACGTCACGTTACGGGACGAACCGTCCGCGATGGCGCGACTGAAGGAGCGCCCGCACCCGCACTGCGGCTTGACGCCCGATATGGCGTATCACTTTGTCGCAAAGGCGCCCGAGTGCTCGACGATGCTTCGCCCTGTCGTCATCGGCATGGGGCCGTGCGGACTCTTCGCCGGGCTCATTCTGGCTCAAATGGGCTTCCGCCCGATCATTCTCGAGCGCGGAAAGGCCGTGCGCGAGCGCACGAAGGACACATGGGGACTGTGGCGGCGCAACGAACTCAATCCCGAATCGAACGTTCAATTCGGCGAAGGCGGTGCCGGCACGTTCTCCGATGGCAAGCTCTACAGCCAGATCAAAGACCCGAAGCATTACGGCCGCAAGGTGCTGGATGAATTCGTGAAGGCGGGCGCGCCTGAGGACATCCTTTATCTGAGCCGTCCGCACATCGGGACGTTTCGGCTGGTAAGCATGGTCGAGAAGATGCGCGCCAATATTCACCAGCTCGGCGGCGAAGTGCGATTCCAGCAACGCGTCGAAGATATCGACATCGAGGACGGAAAGGTCCGCGGTCTTCGTCTGTCCACCGGCGAAACCTTGGGTTGCGATCACATCGTGTTGGCAGTCGGCCACAGCGCGCGCGACACCTTCCAGATGCTGCACGACCGCGGCGTCTACATGGAAGCCAAGCCGTTTTCGCTCGGCTTTCGCATCGAGCATCCGCAGGGCGTGATCGACCGAAGCCGTTTCGGCAAGTTCGCGGGCCATGAGCGTCTCGGCGCAGCGGACTACAAAGTTGTCCATCACTGCAGCAACGGGCGCGCGGTGTACAGCTTCTGCATGTGTCCTGGCGGAACCGTCGTCGCGGCGACGTCCGAGCCAGGGCGCGTCGTCACGAACGGAATGAGCCAGTATTCGCGCGCGGAGCGGAATGCGAACGCGGGCATCGTCGTTGGAATTACGCCGGACGATTTTCCCGGTGGCCCGCTCGCCGGAATCGCCTTTCAGCGAAAGTGGGAAGAGCGCGCGTTCGAACTGGGCGGCGGCGACTACAGCGCGCCCGCGCAACTCGTCGGCGACTTCATTGCAGGCCGGCCGTCCACGTCGCTTGGTTCCGTCGTCCCGTCGTACAAGCCGGGCGTGAAGCCGACGGACCTCAGCACGGCGCTTCCCGACTACGTGATCGAAGCAATCCGGGAAGCGTTGCCGCAACTCGACAAAAAGCTCCCCGGTTTCGCGATGCACGATGCCGTCCTCACAGGCGTCGAAACGCGCACGTCGTCGCCATTGCGCGTGCGACGCAAGGACGACTATCAGAGCGTGAACGTAGAGGGCCTGTACCCGGCAGGCGAGGGCGCGGGCTATGCGGGCGGCATCTATTCCGCCGCGATCGATGGCATCGAAGTCGCCGAGGCCGTCGCGCTTCGGATGATGGCGGAGCATGCCGCGACGGTTTGAGGCATCGTCATTTCATCGTGCATTAACTGCCGGGGACTCCGCGAGCCCCCGGCCAGGGAGGTGTCAGAAATCTTGTGTGCCGAGGTCGGTTAAAAGATTTCAGCTGATGGCGTTGGTGAAGCGCTCGCCGAACAGAATGGCGAACTGATTGACTGCCTGCCGCCAGGTGATCGGCGGCATCTTCCAATCCTTTTCGATGTTGCGCAAAGCCAAGAACAAGAGCTTGCTGGCGGCTTCGTCGCTGGGAAAGTGGCCGCGATTCTTGACGATCTTGCGCAACTGCATGTGCATGCTCTCGATGGCGTTCGTCGTATAAATGATTTTTCGCACCTCGGGCGGATAGGCAAAGAACGGAATTACCTGTTCCCATTGGCGTTGCCACATCGCGGCTACGGTTGGAAATTTCTTGCCCCAGTCGCTTTGCGCAAAGGCCTCGAGCGCCGCGGCCGCAGCTTCTGCGCAAGCCGCCTGATAGATGGGCTTGAGCGCCGCCGCCAACGGCTTACGGTCCTTCCAACTCGCCAGATTCAGCGAATTGCGGATCAGATGCACGATGCAGGTTTGGATTTGGGCCGCCGGGTACACCGCCTCGATCGCCTCGGGAAAGCCGCGCAAGCCGTCGACCACCGCGATCAGAATATCGTGCAGGCCGCGGTTCTTCAACTCGTTGAAGACCTTCAGCCAGAACTTGGCGCCTTCAGTTTGCTCGATCCATAGGCCCAGCACTTCCTTGCGCCCGTCGGCCCGAATGCCCAGCGCGAGGTACACCGCCTTGTTCTTGACCGTGCCTTCGTCGCGAATCTTCAGCCGTAGCGCGTCGAAGTACACGATCGGGTACATCGGTTCAAGCGGGCGCTGCTGCCACTGCTCGACCTCGGTCAACACTTCGTCGGTGACCGTGGAAATTAGATCGGGCGATACCTGCAGCCCGTACAGTTCCAGCAAATGGCCCTGAATCTCGCGCACACTCATGCCGCGCGCGTACATGCTGATGACGTGGTCGTCGAAGCCCGGCAGCCGGCGCTGATATTTGCCCACCAATTGCGGCTCGAACGTGGCCTGCCGGTCACGAGGAATATCAAGCTTCAACTCGCCATTGGGCGTGATCACCGTCTTGGCGCTCGTGCCGTTACGGTGATTGCCGCTTGGGCCTTGCTCCGCTTCCGTTTCCAGGTGATGCGCGAGCTCCGCCGCCAGCATGCGCTCTGCCAATTGCTTCTTTAGTTGCCCGGCCAGCCCCGATTCGCCGAGGATCGACTCGGCATCCTTGTTCTGCACCTGCGCCAGCAGTCGATCGATCAGTTCATCAGGGAACAGCTTCGGCGCTTTCGGATTCTTGCTCTTCTTGGTCACTGTCGTTTCGGTCATAGGACGTAATTTCCGCTATCGTCTCATGACCTCGTCACACGAAAAATCTGACAGGCTCCCGGCCAGCCGTCATCACGTCACGACACCAACCTGCCAGGGCACGAATTCGCTCTGCCCGAGCATGCCGCGACGGTTTGAGGCACCGTCATTTCACCGTGCATTAACTGCCGGGGACTCCGCGAGCCCCCGGCCAGCCGTCATCACGTCACGACACCAACCTGCCAGGGCACGAATTCGCTCTGCCCATACCCGTGCTGCTCGCTTTTCGACGCCACGCCGGAAGCGCAGTCCAGCATCATCTGGAAGATCTCATCGCCGAGCTGCCCGATCGTCGCGCTGCCGTCGATCACGCCGCCGCAGTTGATGTCCATGTCGTCTTCCTGCCGCTCCCACAGCGCGGTATTCGTCGCGAGCTTGAGCGAAGGCGAGGGCGCGCAGCCGTAAGCGGAGCCGCGTCCGGTCGTGAAGCAGATCAGATTCGCGCCCGACGCCACTTGCCCGGTCGCGGACATCGGGTCGTAACCGGGTGAATCCATGAAGACGAAGCCTTTGGCGTCGATTCGCTGCGCGTACTCGTAGACCTCGACGAGGTTCGTCGTGCCGCCCTTCGCGACCGCGCCGAGCGACTTTTCGAGAATCGTCGTCAATCCGCCGACCTTGTTGCCCGCCGACGGATTGTTGTCCATCGCCGCGCCGTTGCGCGCGCAATAGGTCTCCCACCACTGGATGCGCGCGAGCAGCTTTTCGCCGACTTCGCGGCTCACCGCGCGCCGCGTCAGAAGATGCTCCGCGCCATACACTTCGGGCGTCTCAGAGAGGATCGCCGTGCCGCCATGGGCGACGAGCTTGTCGACGGCCGCGCCGAGCGCCGGATTCGCCGAAATGCCCGAATACCCGTCGGAGCCGCCGCACTGCAGCCCGACGATCAAATGCGACGCCGGCACCGGTTCGCGCTGCGCGCGGTTGGCGTCCGCGAGCATTTCCTTGACCATCCCGATGCCGCGCTCGATGGTTTTCCTCGTGCCGCCGCTATCCTGAATTGTGAAGCTGCGCAGCCGCTCGCCGTCCTTCAGTCCCGCCGATTCCAGCACGCCGCCAATCTGGTTCGTTTCGCAACCGAGACCGACGAACAGCACCGAATGGAAGTTCGGATGCACCGCGTAGCCCGCCAGCGTGCGCCGTAGAATGCCGAGTCCTTCACCTTGCATGTCGATGCCGCAGCCGAGTCCGTGCGTGAGCGCGATCACGCCATCGACGTTTGGATAATCCGCGAGCGCTTCCGGATGCACGTCGCGCCGGAAGTGATCTGCGATCGCGCGCGCGACCGTCGCAGAGCAATTCACGCTCGTCAGCACGCCGACGAAATTGCGCGTGGCGACGCGGCCGCCTGCGCCCGAGCCGTCGCGACGAATGCCCATGAACGTCGCGGGCGTGTCGACGAAAGGCGTCGCGTGCTTGTCGACGCCGAATTCGTGCTCGCGCGTGAAATCGGCCATCGACAGATTGTGGGTGTGCACATGCTGTCCGCGCGCAATCGCGTCTTTCGCCACGCCAATGATCTGGTTGTAGCGCTTCACGGGCTCGCCCGCGGCGATCGCGCGCGTCGCGATCTTGTGGCCCGGCGGAATCAGCCCGGCGACGACGAGATCCTCCGACGCGATGCGCGCGCCGGAAAGCAACTGACGCGTCGCAATCACGACGTCGTCATTGGGATGCAGCCGGATGACCGCATGGTCGGTGGATGTGGTGGACATGATGTTTTCTTAGATCGTGGAGGGTGCGTGTTCGTCGGCGAGGGCACGCTTGTCCGCCTGATCGAGCGGCTCGATCTTGCCGACAATCACAAGATAGCTGAACGCGCCGAGGAAGCAGAAGCCGCCCGCGACGCACAGCGGAATCACGAACGAACCCTTGGTGAGCGCGAGCATCACGCCGGTGAACGTGGTGATGACGATGCCCGCGAGGTTCGACGCAAAGTTCTGGATGCCGCCGATCGACGCGACGTGATCCGGCGTCGGCGCGACGTCGCTCGGAAGCGACCAGATGCTCGCGGCGGCGAACGCGAGGCTCGCATAGGCAATGCCGAAGAAGGCCAGCATCAGATAAATGTTGGACACGAACGCCGACAACGTGATGACCGACGACACCAGCATGCCGCCCACCATGCAGGTCTTGCGCGCGGCCGTGAGGCTCCAGCCGCGCTTGAAGAGCGCATCCGAAACGAAGCCGCCGAGCCAGCCGCCGGGAATCGACATCAGCGCGGGAATGGTGCCGAGCGTGCCGAGCGATTTCAGCGAGAAACCATGTGCCTGCACGAGATAGCTCGGGAACCAGGTGATGAAGAAATAGATCACGAAGTTGAGGCAGAAGAAGCCGAGCATCATGCCCCACAGCGTGCGGTACTTGAAGAGCGATCCCCAGGACACCTTGTTACGCGGCGCGACAGGTTGCGGCGCAACGTCCACTTCGCCGGTGAGATCGCCCTTCGACTTGTTGCGATAGATGACGAACCAGCCCACGATCCACAGAAAGCCCAGCACGCCCGTGATGACGAACGACGCTTCCCAGCCGAACGAACTGATGATGAACGCGACGACCGGAATCGACAGCGCGGAACCCACGCGCGAGCCGCTATCGAAGATGCTGGTCGCGAAGGCGCGCTGCGCCTTCGTGAACCATTGCGACACGAGCTTCGCGCACGACGGATACGCGCCCGCTTCGCCGATGCCGAGCATTAGCCGGCAGCCGAACATGCCGGTGACGCTGGTGGCGACCGCCGTCAGCGCCGTGAATACCGACCACCAACCCACCGCGAGCGGCAGTGCGATGCGCGCGCCGACGCGGTCGACGAACCAGCCGAACGGCATCTGCATGAGCGCGTAGGTCCAGAAGAAGCCGCTCAAGATAAAGCCCATTTCGGCCGGGCCGATGCCGAGCGCCTTTTCGATCTGCGGCGCCGCCACCGCGAGATTCGCCCGGTCGATGTAATTGATCGCGATGGCCAGAAAGGCCAGAAATATCACCACCCAACGCATTTTGCGCATTGTTGTCTCCTCCGAAAAGCGGTACTTCGTTCATTCGGCCTGGCGCACAGGGCTGCGCTTTTGGCCGTGATTTCATCAATGATTGGCGCGCTCCGCGTTCTGCGTCGGATTCGCGCGCCGGCTTCAGCTTGCGTTTGCGCCTAGTGCATGGCGCAGCCGCTTCTGTTCGATGTCGAGCCCCAGTTCGGCTGCAAGATCGATGACCGGCTGGAAACGCCGGATCTTCTTCTCTTCGTGATTGCGCGCAATATCCGCGAGCCGATGCACGAGAAACGGGTTCTCGAAGCGATCGCGCACGCTCGCGAGATAGTCGATGGCCACCTCATGCTTGCCGAGCGCCGTGAACACCGGCAGCACTTCTTCGCGCCACACGGCTTCGAGCGGATCGCGCAAAGCCGGATCGCGCATGGCGTCGAGCACGGTCATGTCAGGCGCGCCGTCGCGCGTGCGCCATGTGTCGGCGAGCATCGTGTGGCCGAGATTGAGCAACAGCAGCTTCAGGCGTTCGTAGTGCGCGAGATCGTCCGTCACGACGATGTCTTCGTGCTCGCACGGCAACACCATGCCCGCCTGGCGCTCGATCGCCCATAGCGCATACGGCTCGGCGATCGCGCCGACTGGAGCGATCGCCTCGGACACGATGCGGTCCACGAGCGAATTGACCCAGACGCAATCGCGCGTCAGATACTGGATGAACGCGTCCTCCGCGTTCCAAGCGCGCGCGAGGCCGCAAACCAGGTCGCGCAGCGTGTCGCCGTTGCGCGAAACCAGTTCGCACGGCAGCAGCGTGATCGGCTCGGCGCCCGCGCGAAAGCGCGCGTGCAGCAGCACCGCGAGTTTCGCCGCGAAGCCGCGCGGCGTACGCTGACCGTCGAGCAGATCGGCGGTGTCTTCGTCGAACAGTGCGTAGCCGGCGTCAGCGGTGTTCGACACGATCACTTTCACGTCGCGCCGGATGCGCTCGAGGAGCAGCGGCCAGTCTTCGTTCGCGTGCAGCGCCTCGGTGATGGCATCGCATTCGATCGTCTCATCGACGGTTTCGTCCCGGCGAAGCCCGCGAATGCGAACGGGATATCGTCCCGTGGCGCGCAGCGCATCGGTACGCGCGCGGCTTTCCGCGCTCGATGTCGTCTGCACGACCGTGATCTTTCCGAGCGCCTGCGCCGGATCGCGCCGCGCCGCCTCGGTGACGAAGAAGTCCACGTGCGCTTGCAGAAAGCGGCTCGTGCCGAACTGGAGAATCGGATTGCTCATGATTGCGTCGTTCTTGCGTCGTTCGCAGCGATACGGCGAGCGTCTGAAATAGGCTTGGGAACGGTTCCAACGCGGTTTAAAAAAATCGGCCGCGTGGCCTGACCAGATTGCATACTAGTGGTTCGAAACGGAATTGGTCAAGCCACTTGTAAGCCGTCGATGCCGGCGAAACCGCCGTCATACGGTGCATCGGGGCTCCGGCTGATTACAATCCACGTTTTCCCCGAGCCTTGAGGAGCCGTCACCGTGAGCGTGAAACCAGCCGAAACGCGCCGTCTCTATCTGCAGATCGCGGACAAGCTGCGCGGCCTGATCGAGCAGAAGGACTTCGCGCCGAACGGAAGGCTGCCTTCGGAGCGCGAACTGGCGCAGACGCTCGGCGTGTCGCGGCCCTCGGTGCGCGAGGCGCTCGTGGCGCTGGAATTGGAAGGGCGCGTCGAGATCCGCATGGGCTCCGGCGTCTATATATGCGCGACGCCCGCGGCCAAACCGCCGCGCACCGAGGCGGAACTGGGCGAAAGTCCGATCGAGATCATGAATGCGCGCAGCGTGATCGAAGGCGCGATTGCGGCGAGCGTCGCGCCGTTCGCGAAGCCCAAGGCGCTGAAGGCACTCCGGGCGGTGTACGAGACGATGGCGCGCGAAGTCGAAAGCGGCCAAGTTCCGATGAGCGCGGATCGCGCGTTCCACATCGCGATCGCGCAGATGTCGGGCAACGACGTGCTCGTGCGGACCGTCGGCGCGCTCTACGACGAGCGGCATAGCCCGCTGTCATCGACGCTTCGGGGACACTTCGAAGGGGAGGAAACGTGGGCCGCCGCGCTCACCGAACACCGCGACATACTGGAAGCGCTCGAAGCGCGCGACGCCGTGCAAGCTCAGGCCGCCATGCAGCGGCACATGCGCAATTCGGCCGCGCGCCTCATGACGAGACGCAAAGCTTGAGCGCTGCGCGTCCTCGGAAGACGCGCAGCCTTCGAAAGAGACGCGCGTCAGCCCGGATACGCCTCATCGACCTTCAAACCCGCGAGCTTGAAGATCACGCGCAGCGTCTGCGGAGCGATTTCCCGCCGCGACGCGAGCGTCGTGAGGACGAAGTCCATCACCTTCGCGTACTTGAGCATGGTCAGGCACGTCTCGATGTCGGTGGAGCCGTCGCGCATCGACTCGGCGAGCCGCAACATCTCCACGGAAATCTCTCGGGCCATCTCCAGTTCTAGTTGCTGCTTCTCGCTCCACGCGGGCATTGCGGTCAATGCCGCAAGCATCTCCTGAAACTGCTTCTCTGCTTTCTTGTCCGGGATCGCATCCATCGCCGTCCTCTCTTGATCATGGCGCCGGCGAGTCGCATCGCCGCGCTGTGCGTTAGGTGTTACGTAACAGAGCCAAACGCGGTGACGGCGCGAACGCGCGGTCGAGACGCGGCTGTGCTACCAGCTTGTTTTCTCCTGTCGCATCGTCGCGTGGCGCTGGTGGCCACGCTCGTGTGCCGTCGTTTCAATGGCCTCATTGTCAGACGATGCACGATCCGTTCCCATGCGCTTGTCGAGACGCATTTGCCGATGAATCGTTGGCGGGAACAGAGAGCGTCTTTGCGCTTTTGGGTAAACTTCCTCTTTTGAGACGGCAGAACCAGCGGTTAGCGCACATTGCGCGCAAACATGCTCCGCTTTTCATCCAACAGTCACTGATCACGATGGCCAAGAAGTCTTCCGCGTCCACCTCCGGCACGCCCGATACCCCGAGCAAGCACGAAATTCGTCCGGACCAGTCCATCGAACTGCTGAAGGAATTGCACATCCTCACGCGCGACGGAAAGATGAACCAGGACAGCCGCCGCAAACTCAAGCAGGTCTATCACCTGTTCCAATTCATCGAACCGCTTCTCGCGGACGTGCATCAACGTCAAAGTTCCGTGTCGCTCGTCGATCACGGGGCGGGAAAGTCATACCTCGGGTTCATTCTCTACGATCTGTTCTTCAAGCATCTGCGCGATCGGTCACACATCTATGGCATAGAGACGCGCGAAGAGCTGGTCGAAAAGTCGGAGGAATTGGCGCGGCGCCTGGGCTTCGAGCGGATGTCGTTCCTGAATCTCTCGGTGGCCGAATCGATTCATTCCGACCGGCTGCCCGCGACCGTCGATGTCGTGACCGCGCTGCACGCATGCAATACCGCGACCGACGACGCCATCCAGTTCGCTCTGCAGAAGAACGCGAAGTACATCGTCGTGGTGCCCTGCTGTCAGGCGGAAGTCGCGGGCGTCCTGCGCAAGAACAAGGGACACGCGTTGTCGAAGAACGTGCTCACCGAAATGTGGCGGCACCCGCTGCATACACGCGAATTCGGCAGCCAGATCACGAACGTCCTGCGATGCCTCCAACTGGAATCGCACGGCTATCAGGTCAGCGTGACGGAACTCGTGGGCTGGGAACACTCGATGAAGAACGAACTCATCATCGCGCAGTTCAAGGACCTGCCGCGTGGCCGGCCGGCGCAGCGGCTCTCGGATGTGCTCGAAACGCTCGGGCTGGAAGAATTGCGCGAGCGTTTCTTTGCGCAGTAGTTATGACTTGTTTTTCATCCACGCGCTGAAGCCGTCGTGCCCGAGGCGGCGCAGCGTTTCGATATTGCGCTCGTAAATGTCGGCGGCGTCGGGAAAGGCATCCACCGCGCGGTCGATGCTTGCTTCGCGCAGCAAGTGAAAGACCGGATACGGCGCGCGATTCGTGTAGTTGTCGATATCATCCGGCTCCGTGCCTTCGAAGCGGTAGTGCGGATGAAAACTCGCGATCTGCAAGTCACCGGCAAGCCCCATCTCGTCGAGCAGGCGCTCGGCGAGAAAGAGGGCATCGTTATAGTCGTCGAAGTCGGCGAACGCGTCCGGCGTGATGAAAAGCGTCGTTTCCACGGTCTCGGGATCGCTTTCCTGCAAGAGACGCAGTTCCTGCGAGAGTTCCACGACCACGTCTTCCACGGCGCGCGCTTCGCTCACGACATAGCGAATCTGTCCCTTTACGTGAACGCTTTTGGCGAACGGACACAGATTGAGTCCGATGACCGCTCGTGTCAGCCAGTGCTGTATGGCCGCGATTACGTCGTCGCGGTTGCTTCCGTGCTTCATGAGTTTTCCTGAATGGCGTGCTGGGCGGGGTCCGGCGCGCACGCTGCATCGATGAGCGTGCGCGCGATGCGCGGCGCCGCCCGCAGCGGCCCGGAACCCGGCCCGTAAGTCTGGCTCGTCGCGTAGATGCCGTCGACGAGCAGCGCCAGCGATTCTGCCAGTTCCGCCGGATTCCTTGCGCCGGCTTCGCGCGAAATATCGGTGAGACGCGTCATCAGAAAGTGCTTGTTGCGCTCGACGAGCTGCCGCGCCGGATGCGCCGGGTCGCCGAATTCGCACGCGACGTTGACGAAAGGACAGCCACGGTAATCGGGCGCCGACGCGCGTTTCACGAGGTCTTCGAGCGCCTGGACGAGCTGCTTCGCCGGCTCGCCGGGATGCTTCGCGACGCTCGCCTCGAAACGCCGCCGGAAGCCGTCGTCCATGCGTTCCAGATACGCGACGACAAGCTCGTCCTTCGACGCAAAGCGCCGATAAAGACTCATCTTGTTGACGCCCGCGCGTTCGACGACGGCATCGACGCCGACCGCGCGGATGCCATCCCGATAGAAGAGCGCCTGCGCCGCGTCGAGCAGTTGTTGCTCGGCAGTCGCGGCATCGGTGCGCGCCTGCCGGCGGGAAGGGGCTTTCGACAAGTCGCCGGATGATCGTGTCAAAGTTCGAATCCTAAAAAGTGCGTCGCGGAAAAGACGCATCGACCTTGACATGTTACCGATCGGTAACTAAGCTCGCAACTCGGATGTGACAAGTCGGTAACAGAAATTCCAACGAACGAATCGGAGCGGCGATGAACTGGGTGGCGAGGCGGCTGAATGGCCGGGTGCATTACGGATGGATCGCGGTGGGCGTCGTGTTTCTCGTGTTGCTCGCGGCGGCCGGCACGCGCGCGACGCCGAGCGTGATGATGCTTCCGCTCGAGAAGGACTTCGGCTGGTCGCGCGGCACGATTTCGCTCGCCATTTCCGTCAACCTCGCGCTCTACGGCCTGACCGGGCCCTTCGCCGCCGCCGCGATGCAGCGCTTTGGCGTGCGCCCGACCTTGCTCGGCGCGCTCGCGACGCTGGCGGCGGGCGTCTGCATTTCGTCGATGATGACGGCGCCCTGGCAAATGGTGCTCGTCTGGGGCGTGATGGTCGGCAGCGCGACGGGCGTCGCGGCGCTGACGCTTTCGGCGACGGTCGTGAATCGCTGGTTCACGACGCATCGCGGGTTGGCGATGGGCATTCTCACCGCGAGTTCGGCGACCGGCCAGCTTGTGTTCCTGCCGTTTCTCGCGTCGCTTTCAGAGCATCACGGTTGGCGCCCGGTGGTGTTCGTCGTCGCGGCGGCGACCGCGCTTGTTTTGCCGCTCGTCGCGTGGCTGTTGCCGGAGCGTCCCGCCGATCTCGCGCTGCGTCCCGTCGGCGAAACGGCGCAGGCGTCGGCAAGCGCAACCGGCGCGCCGAAGAATCCGATCAAGGTCGCGTTCGGCGCGCTCGCATCCGCGAGCAAGACGCGCGACTTCTGGCTGCTTTTCTTCAGCTTCTTCGTCTGCGGCGCGAGCACGAACGGCTATGTCGGCACGCACCTGATCGCCATGTGCTCCGACTACGGCATGACGCAGGTGCAAGGCGCCACGCTGCTCGCCGCGATGGGCATCTTCGACCTCTTCGGCACGACGCTCTCCGGCTGGCTCTCAGACCGCTTCAACGCGCGCATCCTGCTGTTCTGGTACTACGGCTTGCGCGGCCTGTCGCTGATCTATCTGCCGTATGCGTTCGGCATCGACTTCTTCGGTCTGCCGCTCTTCGCCGTGTTCTATGGCCTCGACTGGATCGCCACCGTTCCGCCGACCGTGCGCCTCGCCACCGACGTCTACGGCAAGGAATCCGCGCCGATCGTCTTCGGCTGGGTCGTGGCGGGGCATCAGCTCGGCGCGGCGTTCGCGGCGCTCGGCGGCGGCATGCTGCGCTCGAGCCTCGGCAGCTACACCGTCGCGACGATGATCTCGGGCGGACTGTGCCTCGTCGCGGCGGTCGCGGTGCTGCGCATCAATCGCGCGCGGCGTGCGCTCGGCGTGCCGGTGACGTGACGAGCCGAGGGCGGCAGCGTTCGCGCGCATCCTTGTTTATCCTTGCCGATGAAACGGCGCGCGCCGTTGCCCTCAACGAGACAAGGACAGATGCCATGAGTGCCAAACCCGCTCCGACCGATGTCGACATCCACGAACTGATCGCCGGCCGCTGGAGCCCGCGCGCGTTCGCCGACAAGCCCGTGGACCGCGCGCACTTGCGTCGACTGCTGGAAGCGGCGCGCTGGGCGCCGTCGTCGAACAACCTGCAGCCTTGGCGGTTCATCGTGTTCGACCGGCATCGCGACGAAGCGGTGTTTCTGCGCGCATTCGAAACGCTCGCGCCGTCGAATCAAAACTGGAACGCGACGGTGCCGGTGCTGATCTGCGTGACGGCGTCGACGCTCACGCCCAAGGGCGAGCCCAACCGCACCGCCACTTACGACACCGGCGCTGCCGCGATGGCGCTCGTGCTCCAGGCGCACGCGACGGGCCTCGCGACGCATCAGATGGGCGGCTTCGACCGCGACGCGTTCCGCGCGGCATTCTCGGTTCCCGAGGACGCGCAGCTCATCGCGATGATCGCGATCGGGCATCACGGCGACGCGAGTCTGCTCGACGAAGCGCTGCGCGAGCGCGAAGCCGCGCCGCGAGCCCGTCGCGCGCTCGGCGAAACCGCGTTCGAAGGCGCGTGGGGAACCGCGTTCGACTGAGCGCGGCCTCGCGCGGCCTTGGGCGGTTACCCTTCGTCGGCGGCGGAGAGTGGCCGCGCCACATCCTCCAGCGACTTGCGCTCGGCCGCGACGCCCCAGATGCCCGCGACGACCGCCGCCGCGATCATCAGCACCGAGCCGATCAAATAGCCGACGAAGACCGCGCCGCGCTCGTGCGTGTCGATGAGTTGCCCGAAAAGCGTCGGCCCGATGATGCCGCCGAGCGCCGTGCCGAACGCATAGAAGACGGCGATCGCGAGCGCGCGGATCTCCAGCGGGAACGTCTCGCTCACCGTCAGATACGCCGAACTCGCCGCCGCCGACGCGAAGAAGAAAATCACCATCCACGCGACGGTCTGCGTCGTCACGGAAAGCATGCCGTGCACGAACATCCAGCCGCTCACGGTCAGCAGCACGCCCGACACGGCGTAAGTGAACGCGATCATCCGGCGGCGGCCCAGCACGTCGAAGAGCTTGCCGAGCAGCACCGGACCGAGGAAATTGCCCGCGGCGAACGGCAGCACGTACCAGCCTATGCGATCGCCCGGTACGTTATAGAAGTCCGTCAGCACTAGCGCGTAGGTGAAAAAGATCGCGTTGTAGAAGAAGGCTTGCGCGGTCATCAGCACGAGTCCGACGAGCGAGCGCCGCCGATGTACGTTGAAAAGCGTATGCGCGACCTCGGACAACGGCGTGTGTTCGCGCGCGTGCAGGCGCAACGGCTTGACGGGCGTGTCGGGCACGGTCACGCCATGCTCACGGAAATGCGCCTCGATTTCCTCGACGATTTGACGCGCTTCGTCCGCGCGGTTGTGCGTAATGAGCCAGCGCGGGCTTTCCGGCACCCACATCCGCATGAAGAGAATGGTTAAGCCGAGCGCCGCGCCGATGAGAAAGCACGCGCGCCATCCCCAGTCCGGCGGCAGCAGGCCGGGATCGAGCAGGACGAGCGAGCCGGCCGCGCCGATGCCCGCGCCGATCCAGAACGTGCCGTTGATCGCGAGGTCCGTCCAGCCGCGCAAGCGGGCGGGCGTGAATTCCTGGATCGTCGAGTTGATTGCCGTGTACTCGCCGCCGATGCCCGCGCCCGTCAGGAACCGGAAGAGCACGAACGACGCGAGATCCCACGAAAAAGCGGTCGCGGCGGTCGCGGCGACGTAGAGAAAGAGCGTAATGAAGAAGAGCTTGCGGCGGCCGAGCCGGTCCGTGAGCCAGCCGAATCCGAGCGCGCCGATCACCGCGCCCGCGATATACGCGCTCCCGCCGAAGCCCACGTCCGCATTCGAAAAGCGCAGCGCGGGACTTGCCTTGAGCGCGCTCGCGACGGCGCCGGCCAGCGTCACTTCGAGTCCGTCGAGCAGCCAGGTGATGCCGAGCGCAAACACGATCAGCGTGTGAAACCGGCCCCACGGCAGGCGATCGAGGCGTCCAGGCAAATCCGTCTCGATGACGCCGGCTGCGTCGCCCGGCCCCTTGGACGAACGATGCGCTTGCGGTGCAGTGGTTTCGTTCATGAAGGCCGGCCGTCCGTGGTTGACAACGCAAGCGCACGAAGCAAGAGCCATTCCGCTTTCGGGGGTTCAACTTCGCAGTTGAAAATTTCCCTTCCAAGATGGATTCCGCGCGCTGAACGTGATAAAAACCCCGTCCAACTCTCAAACGCGGCGTTGCTCGCCAACGCCGCCGCGATACCCATGACTTACTGCGCGATCGATTTCGGCACGTCGAATTCCGCCGTTGCCTTGCCCGACGGCACGCGCATGCGGCTTGCGCCCGTCGAGGGCGACGCGACCACGCTGCCCACCGCCGTCTTCTTCAACACCGACGAACACAATCAGTCCTACGGCCGTGCGGCGCTCGAAGCGTATATCGACGGCTTCGACGGCCGCCTGATGCGCTCGATGAAGAGCATTCTCGGCTCGCCGCTCGCGGAGAGCGTCACCGATCTCGGCGACGGCTCAGCCATCAAGTACACCGACGTCATCACGCTCTTCTTGCAGCACCTCAAGCAGAAGGCGCAAGCGGTCGCCGCCGGGCCGCTCACGCGCGCGGTGCTGGGCCGCCCGGTGTTCTTCGTCGACGACGACCCGCGCGCCGATCGCCTGGCGCAGCAGCAGCTCGAAGCGTGCGCGCACGCTGTCGGCTTCGGCGAGATCCGCTTCCAGTACGAGCCGATCGCCGCCGCGTTCGACTACGAGGCGCGGCTCACGCAGGAAAGCCTCGTGCTGGTGGCGGACATCGGCGGCGGCACGTCGGACTTTTCGCTCGTGCGCGTGGGCCCGGAGCGCGCGCGTCATCTGGACCGCAAGAGCGACGTGCTCGCGCATCACGGCGTGCATGTCGCGGGCACGGACTACGATCGGCGCGTCGAACTCGCCACCATCTTGCGTCAACTCGGCTATCAGGCGCTCGATCCGCAGGGCCGCGAAGTGCCGAATCGCGTGTACTTCGACCTCGCGACGTGGCATCTGATCAATACCGTCTATGCGCCCAAGCGCGTCGGCGAAATGCGGCTCATGCGGCATCTGTATGTCGAGCCGCGCCACCACGACCGCCTGATGCGCGTCGTCGACCGGCGGCTCGGGCACGCGCTCACCGCGCACGCCGAAGAAGCGAAGATCGACGTGTCGGCGGGCGGGGTGTCGGAAATCGACATGGAGGAGATCGAGGAAGCGCTGCGCGTGCCGTTCGACGAAGCGCAACTGATCGAGGCGGGCAGGGAGGAAACGCGGCGCATCGCGGAAGCGGCGCTCGAGACCGTGAAGCGCGCGGGAATCAGCGCGGCGGATGTCGGCGCAGTGTACTTCACCGGCGGAACGACGGGCCTGCGCTTTCTCTCCGATTCGATCGCGGCGGCGTTTCCCGGCGCGCAGCCCGTTTTCGGCGACCGCTTGTCGAGCGTGGCGACCGGACTCGGCATCTACGCGCAGCGTGTATTTGCCTGAGCTTTCGCGATTATGTGCGCCTCAAAGCAAAAAACCCCGCGCTTGCGGGGTTTTTTGTCTGAACTCAGCGGGTCTCGAAACTTAGACCGGCTTGATGTTCGCAGCTTGCTTGCCCTTCGGGCCAGTCTTCACTTCGTAGGTAACCTTTTGGTTTTCCTGAAGCGTCTTGAAGCCTTCGATGCGGATTTCCGAGAAGTGCGCGAACAGGTCTTCGCCGCCGCCGTCCGGCGTGATGAAGCCAAAGCCCTTTGCGTCATTGAACCACTTGACGGTACCGGTTTCCATATTACTTATTCCAAAAAATTGATGATTAAGGCCGAAGCCAGGGGTGCATGAAGATCAAGGAAGGGGCAATGGGACCAACCGGAGTACCGTAATGGCGAACTACGAAAGAACCACTCTACTCGCCACTTGAAATCCTGCAAGAAGGTTTATACGGCGAAACCATTTCGCGGTCAAATAATATCCGACCACTTTGAGGGGGTTTTTTGAGACGACGCCGCCCTTTCTTACCGATGCCGAAACCTTCACTGCTTCATGCCCGCGAAGCCGTCAGAAATGCGTGTTTGCGACAGCGAAGCGCTGCATTTCAAAGGTGCAACCGTTAAACTACGCGCCTCGTTGCGAAGGGTTGCACCGGAGCCGCTGGCTCGCCGGAACATGACCGGCACCCCCGCGCAGGCGGCCGCTTAGCCGAGTTCGACTCGCGGGCGACGCGAGACATTGGAGAAGAGAGTGAAGAGTTCGATACAGAGAAATATTGGGCCGTGGCCGCTCATGCTGACCGGCCTTGGGTCGATCATCGGTTCGGGGTGGCTGTTCGGCGCGTGGAAGGCGTCGCAGATCGCCGGGCCGGCCGCCATTTGCGCGTGGGTCATCGGCGCGATCGTGATCCTCGCCATCGCGCTGACTTATGCCGAACTGGGCGCCATGTTCCCCGAATCCGGCGGAATGGTGCGCTACGCGCGGTATTCGCACGGCGCGCTCGTTGGCTTCGTTGCGGCGTGGGCGAACTGGATCGCCATCGTTTCGGTCATTCCGATCGAAGCCGAGGCGTCCATCCAGTACATGAGCACGTGGCCGTATGAATGGACACATGCGCTTTTCGTCAACAAGACGCTCACGACGAGCGGGCTTGCGCTGTCCGCGCTGCTGGTCATCGTCTACTTCATGCTGAATTATTGGGGCGTGAAGCTCTTCGCGCGCGCGAACACGGCCATCACCGTCTTCAAGTTCGTGATTCCCGGTGCGACCATCGCGGGCCTCATTTTCACCGGATTCCATGCCGAGAACTTCGGCACGGTATCGAACTTCGCGCCCTACGGCTGGCCCGCCGTGCTGACGGCGGTGGCGACGAGCGGAATCGTGTTCAGCTTCAACGGCTTTCAAAGCCCGGTGAACCTGGCGGGCGAAGCGCGTCATCCGGGCCGCAGCGTGCCGTTCGCCGTCGTCGGTTCCATCCTGCTCGCGCTGGTCATTTATGTGCTGCTCCAGATCGCGTATATCGGCGCGGTGAATCCGAGCGACGTGATGCAGGGCTGGCACCACTTCCACTTCGCGTCGCCGTTCGCGGAACTCGCGCTCGCGCTCAACCTGAACTGGCTCGCCGTGCTGCTTTACGTCGATGCATTCGTCAGCCCGAGCGGCACCGGCACGACCTACATGGCGACGACCACGCGCATGATTTACGCGATGGAGCGCAACAACACGATGCCGAAAATCTTCGGCAACGTGCATCCGCTCTACGGCGTGCCGCGCCAGGCGATGTGGTTCAACCTGATCGTCGCGTTCATCTTCATGTTCTTTTTCCGCGGCTGGGACACGCTCGCAGCGGTGATCTCGGTGGCGACGGTCATTTCCTATCTGACCGGTCCGGTGAGCCTGATGGCGCTGCGCCGTTCCGCGCCCGATCTCGACCGTCCGCTCCGCCTGCCGCTGATGGGCGTGATCGCGCCGTTCGCGTTCGTCTGCGCATCGCTCGTGCTGTACTGGGCGAAGTGGCCGCTGACCGGACAGATCATTCTGCTGATGGTCGTCGCGCTGCCGGTGTACTTCTACTTTCAGGGCAAGACGGGCTTCGCCGGCTGGGGCCGCGACCTGAAGGCCGCGTGGTGGATGATCGGCTATCTGCCGTCGATGGCGGTGATGTCGCTCATCGGCAGCAAGCAGTTCGGCGGCAGCGGACTGTTGCCGTATGGCTGGGACATGGCGGCAGTCGCCGTGATGGCGCTGCTGTACTACTACTGGGGCGTGCACACCGGCTATCGCTCCGAGTATCTCGACGAGCGCGAGAGCCACGACGACATTCTTCACGAAGTCGGCGCGTAACCCTTAGCGACACCGTCTGAAACGAAGCCCGCCCGAGCGATCCGGCGGGCTTCGTCGTTCTGGCGCTACGCGTCCGAGAAGACGTAGTGGGTCATCGCGAGCGCGCGCTGGAACGTACCGAGCGATTGAACGCCGAGCCGGTAATCGTCGGCGGCCGCGCCGAGCGCGCCGAACACCGGCAGCAGATGTTCGTCGGTCGGATGCATCAGCGCGGCGTGCGGCGCGCGGGCGCGATAGTCGAGGAGAGCGTCGATGTCGCGAGCGGTCAGACGCGCTTCGAACCAGTCGGTGAATTCGACGACGCGCGCATCGCCGTCCTCGGGTCGCGCGGCGAAATCCGCCATGCGCAGGTTGTGCGTGATTTGCCCCGAACCGACGATCATCACGCCGTCATCGCGCAACGCGCGCAGCGCGCGGCCGACGCGAAAGTGATGCGCGGCGTCGAGGCGCGGCTGAATCGAGAGCTGCGCGACAGGAATATCGGCGGCGGGAAACATCAGAAGCAGCGGCACCCAGGCGCCGTGATCCAGCCCGTGATCGGCCGTCGCACTGGCGATGCCTTGTTCATCCAGCAACGCGGCCGCGCGCCTCGCGACATCCGGCGCGCCGGGCGCGGGATAGCGCAGTTCATAGAGCGCGCGCGGGAAGCCGTAAAAATCGTGGATCGTCTCGGGCTGCGTCGCGACGCTCGCCACCGGGTGCGCCGTGCCCCAGTGCGCGGAGAGCATCAGAATCGCGCGCGGGCGCGGCAGCGTTGCGGCAAGCGAGGCGAACTCGGCGGACGGCATCGACGGATCGATCGGCAGCGTCGGCGCGCCGTGGGAAAGGAAAACGCTGGGAAGTCGGTTCATGGCAGCGCCTGCGAAAGGAATGCCACCAATGTAAAGCGCCTCGCCGCGTAGATAAACGGCGGCAGCGGCAATGGATTGTGTCCGCGTTGTTGCGAATCAGTCGGTTTCGCCGCGCATGCCTTGCCACGCAGTGGCGACCGGCTGCGCGATGCCGAATAGATCGATGACGCGCGCGACGGTGTGATCGACCATTTCGTCGATCGTCGCCGGCTTTTGATAAAACGCGGGAAGCGGCGGAAAGATGATGCCGCCCATCTCGGTGACGGCTGTCATATTGCGCAGATGCGCGAGATTGAACGGCGTTTCCCGCACGAGCAGCACGAGCCGGCGACGCTCCTTCAATACGACATCGGCGGCGCGGGTGACGAGATTGTCGGAAAAGCCGTGCGCGATGCTCGCGAGCGTTCGCATGGAGCAGGGCGCGACGACCATCCCGTCCGTGGCGAAGGAACCCGACGCGATGCTCGCGCCGACATCGCGCACGTTATGGACGACATCCGCGAGCGCGTGGACCGCGGCTTTGTCGAGGTCGAGTTCGTGCTGAATGTTGAGCCATCCGGCGCTGGACACGAGCAGATGCGTTTCGACGCCGCCCATACGACGCAACGTCTCGAGCAGACGCACGCCGTAGATCGCGCCCGTTGCGCCGGTGATCGCGACGATCAGCCGGCGCTTTGCGGCAGCGTTCGCTTGCAAGATGACTTGCGACAGGACTCAGGCAGCGGCGAAGAGCTGCTGCAGTTCGCCGGACTGATACATCTCCATCATGATGTCCGATCCGCCGATGAATTCGCCCTTCACATAAAGCTGGGGAATGGTCGGCCAGTTCGAGAATTCCTTGATGCCCTGGCGAATGGCGTCGTCTTCGAGGACGTTGACCGTCATGATCTGATCGGCGCCACACGCCTTCAGCACCTGAATCGCGCGGCCCGAGAAGCCGCACATCGGGAATTGCGCGGTGCCTTTCATGAAGAGCACGACGGGATTTTGATCGACGATCTGCTTGATGCGTTCTTGCGTATCCATAGCGTTCCTGCGTGAATGTCGAAAGGGACTAAGTGTTCGAAATGATAGCGGATTTCGCCTGGCCGGGCGTTTCGCTCAAGCCCCGAGCCGCCCGCCGCTGATGCGCTCGATGCCCGCGAGATCGCGTATCGAGCGCACGGCCGTGAAGCCGCGCGCGTCGAGCCATTGCCGGACGGCGGCGGCCTGATCGTAGCCATGCTCGATCCAGAGCGCGCCGTTTTGCGTCAGCAGCGACGGCGCGGCGTCCACGATGACGCGAATCGCCGATAAACCGTCCGCGCCATCGGTGAGCGCGCCGCGCGGCTCGAAACGCAAATCGCCTTGCGCGAGATGCGGGTCGTCGTGCGCGATGTACGGCGGATTGCTGACGATCACATCGAAGCGCAGCGACGCATCGAGTTGCGCCGCCCAGTCGCTTTCGACGAACGTCGGCGCGCCGCCCGTGCGCGCTGCATCGAGCAGGGTGCGCGCATTGCGCCGCGCGACAGCGAGCGCGTCGGGCGAGCGGTCCACGGCCCAGACGCGCGCATCGGGCCGCGCGTGCGCCATCGCAACGGCGATCGCGCCGGTGCCGGTGCCGAGATCGAGCACGCGCGCGTTCGGTGTATCGGCGATGGCGTCGAGCGCGGTTTCGACGAGCAACTCCGTTTCCGGGCGCGGAATGAGCACATCGGGCGTCACGGCGAATTCAAGTCCGAAGAATTCGCGCTTGCCGATGAGTTGCGCGATCGGTTCGCCCGCCACGCGCCGCGCGGCGAGCACGTCGAACTGCGCGACGGCGGCGGCATCGAGCGTTTCGTGGTCACGCGTGATGAGTTCCGTGCGCCGCCAGCCGAGAACGTGCGTGAGGAGAATGCGCGTCTCAAGCGCCGGCAGCGGCGACGCCCGCAGCACGTCCGCCGCCGTGGTCACTCCGTTTCTCCGAGCGCCGCGAGCAGCTCCGCCTGATGCTCGGAGACGAGCGCGCCGATCAGCTCGTCGAGATCGCCGTCCATGATGTATTCGAGCTTGTAGAGCGTCAGATTGATGCGGTGATCCGTCATGCGCCCTTGCGGGAAGTTGTACGTGCGAATGCGCTCAGAGCGGTCGCCGGAACCGATCAGACTCTTGCGCGTCGCGGCTTCCTTCGCATGCTGCTCGTGGTACTGCTTGTCCTTGATGCGCGCGGCGAGCACCTTCAGCGCGCGATCCTTGTTCTTGTGCTGCGAGCGGTCGTCCTGACATTCCACGACGATGCCCGTCGGCAAGTGCGTGACGCGCACGGCCGAATCCGTCTTGTTGATGTGCTGCCCGCCCGCGCCCGACGCGCGGAACGTGTCGATGCGCAAATCCGCCGGATTGATCACGACTTCGCTGATTTCGTCGGCTTCGGGCATCACGGCGACCGTGCACGCGGACGTATGGATGCGCCCCTGCGTTTCCGTCGCCGGCACGCGCTGCACGCGATGTCCGCCCGATTCGAACTTGAGCCGCGAATACGCGCCCTGTCCCGCGAGCCGCACGATCACTTCCTTGTAGCCGCCGAGATCGGAGACGCTTTCGGACATCGTTTCGGCGGTCCAGCGGTTGCGTTCCGCGTAGCGCAAATACATGCGCAGCAGGTCGCCCGCGAAGAGCGCCGATTCGTCGCCGCCCGCGCCCGCGCGAATTTCGATGAAGATGTTGCGGTCGTCGTTCGGATCTTTCGGCAGCAGCATCATCTGAAGATCGCTTGCGATCTTCGTCATGCGCTCGCGCGCCTCGCCGATTTCCTCTTCGGCGAAATCGCGCATCGACGGATCGGCGAGCAGTTCCTGCGCGGTGGCTTCGTCGGTGAGCGCCTGACGCCAGAGCGCGTACTGCTCGACGATCGGGCTGATTTCCGCGTGTTCGCGCGTGAGCTTCCGGTACTGGTCCATGTCGGACGTCACGTCTTCGCGACTCAGCAGGTCGTTGAGATCGACCTGCCGTTTTGCAAGCTGGTCGAGCTTGCTTTGCATGCTGGTTTTCATCGGGCGGAAATGGAGCGGTCGGCTCCGGGAAAGACTACGAATCGGAAGGCTGCCGCGCGTGGCGCGCAAGCCTTTGAGAATAGCAGAGGGAAGTAACCTAACGGTCCGACGAACCGTGCCGGTAGAAGCCGCTCATCAGGTCGATGAGCTGATCGCGTTCTTCGCGGCTCGCGCGGTTGAGTGCGTGCGTGGGGCCGTGAATCAGCTTGTTCGTGAGCGATTGCGACAGCGCTTCGAGCACGGCGGCGGGATCGTCGCCGCGCGCGAGCATCTTGCGCGCGCGCTCGACTTCCGCGCGGCGCAGCGCGTCGGCCTGCGTGTGCATGTGACGGATCACCGGCACGATGCTGCGCGCATCGAGCCATTGCATGAAGTTGGCGACGCGCGTTTCGATGATCGCTTCGGCTTGCGCGACGGCCGCTTGCCGCGACGCGTTGCCTTCCCGCACGATCGCGCCGAGGTCGTCGACGGTGTAGAGGAACACGTCCTGCAAGTTGCCGACTTCCGGCTCGATGTCGCGCGGCACGGCGAGGTCGACCATGAAGATCGGGCGATGCCGGCGCGCCTTCACCGCGCGCTCGACCGCGCCGAGCCCGATGATGGGCAGCGTGGACGCCGTGCACGACACGATGATGTCGAACTCGTGCATGCGCGCGGGCAACTCGGAAAGCGGAATGGCGCGGCCGTTGAAGCGCTCGGCGAGCTTTTCGCCGCGCTCGGCCGTGCGGTTCGCGACGACCAGCTCACGCGGATTCTGCGCGGCGAAGTGCGTCGCGCACAGTTCGATCATTTCGCCCGCGCCGATGAACAGCACGCGCTGGCCCGACACGTTCTCGAAGATGCGCTGCGCGAGACGCACGGCGGCGGCGGCCATCGAGACGGATTGCGCGCCGATTTCGGTAGTCGAGCGGACTTCCTTCGCGACCGCGAACGTGCGCTGGAAGAGCTGATTCAGGTACGTGCCGAGCGCGCCGGCCTCGGATGCCGTGCGGACCGCGTCCTTCATCTGCCCGACGATCTGCGTTTCGCCGAGGACCATCGAATCGAGGCCCGACGCGACACGAAACGCGTGGCGAACCGCTTCGGACTGCGGCAGCGCATAGACGTGCGGCGCGAGTTCGGAAATCGGCAGATTGTGGTACTTCGACAGCCACTGAATGGCGGCGTCCCGCGCGGCGGCGTCGTCCGTCGCGCAATACAGTTCGGTGCGATTGCAGGTGGAAAGAATGGCCGCTTCCGGCGAGGCTTTCGCAAGCGGGCCGAGCCAGACGTCTTTCAGCGCGGAGAGCGCGGGCTTGATCTGTTCGAGCGGAAACGCCACGCGTTCGCGCAAAGCGACAGGCGCAGTGTGGTGGTTGATTCCGATCGTGAGGAGCTGCATGAAATTATGCGTTGGCCTTGAGCCATTGGCCTTTCAGATAGCCCGATATTATAGCGTTTTACGAATTCGTTCATTTATAGGCGGCATTCGGGGACGGACCGCGCGCTGCGCGGCGGCCATCGCATCGAAAAAGCGCGATCGACGGCCGCAACGATCGACCGCAGCGGCTTCAGTCGAAATATCTTGCGAGTTCCGCCGCGCGCGCTTCGAGTTCGGGCAACGACAGCGCGTGTGTTTCCGCGGCGGCTTCGACGTTGCGTTGCGCCGCTTCGATGGCGGCGTGCCGCGAAGTCGAGTCATGGTGCAGATGAAAGAGCGAAGCCTGCGTCTCCCGCAGCGAGTGCCACCGCACGCCGAGCCGCGATGCGCGCGTGAGCAGGTCATCGTCTTCGCCGCCCCAGCCGATGAAGCGCGGATCGTAACCGCCCACGCGCCGATATTCGGATCGCTTGATCAGAACGATGGCGCCCGGCGTGTTTTCGTAAAGCACCTGCATGTCATCCGGTAAATCGGCATCGACATACGGGTTCAGTAAATCGTAATTGCCCGAATCGATAAAATCTTTCCGATAATCGCCGGTGATATTAATCACGCGCAGAAACGGACATAACGCGTCACTGTTTTTCCCTTCCTTGAGCGCGTTCACAGCCAGCGGAAGAATTTCGGGATTCGCAACCATGTCCGCGTCGTAAAAACAAATGACTTCGCCGGTGCACATGCGCGCGCCGAGATTGCAGAGTTTCGCTTTCGGAAAAGGCCCGCTGTCGGGAACGAACAGATGCCGGATATTTTCGTCGCCGATGCCGGACCAGTGGAAGGTGGGCGTGGCGTCGGCCTCGATGAGATAGACGATGTAGTCCGAATAAGTCCGGTGCAGATGGCGCAGCACGCCGCGAAGATTGTCTCGCCGTTCCTGCGTGGCGCCGCGGTAGGTCATGATGATCTCGAGACCGCCGAGGGAAATACGTCTGCTTTGGCTCATGATGAATTGCGTCCGGTTGAGAGCCGATTCCAAACGCGCGCCGCCAGAAAGTGAGTTTAAGTGAACGCGAATACGCTTTGTCTTCTGACAATCGGAGTCGGCTTAAAACTTTGGAGTTGCTAGGGATTTTCAGAGTTTAACATTCGGCGTGCGTATCTTTTTTAAGGATATTCGTAGATGTCATTCTGAGAATCGACGCCTATACGCAATGGCCGGGCGCTTGCCATCGCTAACCTGGCCCCCTAAACTCATCCGCTGGCGCCCGGCGCCATTTGTTTTCAATACCTGGAGCACGGCGCGGTGAACTGGTTAGGCTTGATCTTTCTCGGCGCGGTGATCGGCGCGGCAGGCTGGTGGTTGCATCCGCTGCGGCGCGCCCGGCGCACCGGGCATGGCGCAGCCGGGCGCGTGTGGGCCGCGATTGTCGCGGGCATGCTCGCCACTGTGGTCGCGCGCATGCTCGGCAATATCGTGGATGCGTATCACGACGGCGAGACGCTCGAATGGTTCGCCTGTACGCTCTTCGCGCTCGTCGTCGTCACGGCGACAGTCGGGCTGGCCGCGCGCCGCTGAGCCTCACGCGCTTTCCCGCATTCTTATTCGGCACTCAAGGCAGGTGATTCATGAACGATCGCATCGCAGATTCCGCCATTCCCGATCCCGCGACCTTCTCCCGGCGCATCGCCACGCTGCGCGAACGCATGACGGCGGACGCCATCGACGCCGTGCTGGTTCCGTCGGCGGACCCGCATCTGTCCGAATATCTGCCGGAGCGCTGGCAAGGCCGGCAGTGGCTGTCGGGCTTCACAGGCTCGGTCGGCACGCTGGTCGTGACGAAGGACTTCGCGGGCGTCTGGGTCGATAGCCGCTACTGGACGCAGGCCGAAGCGCAACTCGCGGGCACCGGCATCGCGCTCATGAAGATGATGGGCGGCCAGCAGACCGCGCCGCACGTCGACTGGCTCGCGGACAATGTGCGCTCGGGCGGCGTCGTCGCCGTGGATGGCGACGTGCTCGGCGTGGCGGCAGCGCGCACGCTCGCCGATGCGCTCGCCGCTCGCGGCATTGCGCTTCGCACGAACGGCGACGTGCTCGAACACGTTTGGCCCGTGCGTCCCGGCCTGCCGGACGCGCCCGTCTACGAACACGCGGCGCCGCACGCCACCGTGACCCGCGCCGAGAAGCTCGCGCAACTCCGCGACGCGATGCGCGCGAAAGGCGCGCAGTGGCATTTCATCTCCACGCTCGACGATCTCGCCTGGCTCTTCAATCTGCGCGGCGGCGACGTCAGCTACAACCCGGTGTTCGTCGCGCACGCACTCGTCAGCGCGGACGACGCCACGATTTTCGTTGCGGACGGGAAAGTTTCCGAGGCGCTTAAGGCATCGCTCGCGCGGGACAACGTGCGCGTCGCGCCTTACGCGGATGCGGCGCGGACGCTCGCGGCGCTACCCGGCGACGCGACGCTTCTCATCGACCCGCGACGCATCACGCACGGCCTGCTGGAGAAGGTTCCCGCGACGGTGAAGATCGTCGAGGCGGTGAATCCGTCGACGTTCGCGAAGTCGCGCAAGACCGCGGCGGAGGCGGAGCATATCCGCGCGACGATGGAGCAGGACGGCGCGGCGCTCGCCGAATTCTTCGCCTGGTTCGAAGGCGCGCTCGGGTGCGAGCGCATCACGGAACTGACGATCGACGAGAAGTTGACGGCGGCGCGCGCGCGGCGGCCGGGCTTCGTCACGCTGAGCTTCGGCACGATTGCGGGCTTCAACGCGAACGGCGCGATGCCGCATTACCGCGCGACGCAGGCGTCGCATTCCGTGATCGAAGGCAACGGGCTGCTGCTGATCGATTCCGGCGGCCAGTATCTGAGCGGCACGACGGACATCACGCGCGTCGTGCCCGTTGGCGAGATCACGGCGGAACACAAGCGCGATTTCACCGTCGTGCTCAAAGGGACGATGGCGCTCTCGCGTGCGCGCTTTCCACGCGGCATTCGCTCGCCGATGCTCGATTCCATCGCACGCGCGCCGATCTGGGAAGCGGGCGCGGACTACGGACACGGCACCGGCCACGGCGTCGGCTACTTCCTGAACGTGCACGAAGGCCCGCAAGTGATTTCGCACTACGCGCCCGCCGAGCCCTGGACGGCGATGGAAGAGGGCATGATCACGTCGATCGAGCCGGGGATTTATCGGCCGGGGAAGTGGGGAATCCGCATCGAGAATCTGGTGCTGAACCAGAGCGCGGGCAAAACCGAATTCGGCGACTTCCTCTCGTTCGAAACACTCACGCTGTGCCCGATCGATACGCGCTGCATCGACCTTTCGCTCTTGCGGGAAGATGAGCGCGCATGGCTCAACGCGTATCACGAGACGGTGCGCCGGCGCGTGTCGCCGCATGTCGAGGGCGCGGCGAAGGCGTGGCTGGAGAAGCGGACCGAAGCGATTTAACGCAGCCACGGAGCAATTGACCATGACCATCCAGGCAGTCGTATTCGACTTCGGCGGCGTGCTGATCGACTGGAACCGCGAGTATCTCTACAAGCAGCTTATCGCCGACGAAACCGAGCGCCGCTGGTTCCTCGACAACGTCTGCAAGATGGAATGGGTGGTGCAGCAGGACGGCGGCCAGAGCACCGACGAAGGCACGGCCGAACTCGTCGCGCTCTATCCGCAGCACGAAGCGCTGATTCGCGCGTTCTATGCGCGGTGGCACGAGATGGTCGCGGGCGTGCTCGAAGACGGCGTCGCGCTCGTCGAACGGCTCGACGCCGCGCGCGTGCCGCTTTTCGGCCTCACGAACTGGTCGGCTGAGACGTTTCCCTATGCGTGGGAGCGCTTCGACGTGCTGCGCCGTTTCCGGGAGATCGTCGTGTCGGGGCGCGTGGGGCTCATCAAGCCCGATCCGCGGATCTTCGCGCTGATGCATGCGGAAATCGAAAAGCATCATCCGGGCGTTCGGCCGCACGAACTCGTGTTCATCGACGACAACCCGGCGAACGCCGAAGCCGCCACCGCGCTCGGATGGCACGGCGTTCATCACACGGGCGCGCTGCAAACGGAAGCAAAACTGCGCGCGCTGAACGTGCCGATCTGAGGCTTTGCAACCGGCAACGCTACTGTCCGAGCAAGTTCTTCAGCGCGTTGCCGATTCCCCGCACCGTTTCCCCCGCGCCTTTCGCCACGCCTTCCGCGCTCACGCCGAGCGCTTTCGCGAAGCCGGCGGCGAGCTTCTTCGACAGACTTTCCGACAGCGAGAACTTCGGATCGCGCATGTCGCCGTCGAGGACGAAATCGAGCTTGATCTCGTTTTTCCGATCCTTGAGCGCGGCAATGGCGGCCTTCGTCGGAATGGAAAGAAACGTGTCGAGCGGACTGTCGCCGTCGCTGATCTGCAAATGGTTGATCGTGAGCGAGCCGGGCGCGTGAATGCGGTAGTTGTGCACGGTCGCGTCGACAGTCATGTCGATGGTGCCGCCCGTGACGGCGGCTTTCGCGCCCGCTTTCTTCAGCAGATACGGATCGAGCGTCGAAATATCGACGCTCTTGAGCGTCGCGCGCGTCTGCGAATCCTTATTCGCGATGACCATCCAGCCGCCCCACGAAACGGCGCCCGTATGCGACGGACCTTTGATCGAGCCGTTCATCGCGAGCGTTGTGCGGTCGGTGAGCGCGGGCAGATGCAGATGATCGACGCTCGCGCGCGCATCGCTGATAAGCACGCGATACGGTGGCTTCTGCACCGACGCGTCGAAGAATTCCATCGCGCCGCGCTCGAACGAGACGCGATCGATCAGCTTCTCTTCCTGCGCGCGTGCGGCGGCCCGGTCGTCCGGCGTCGCGTCGGCGGTGCGCGCGGTTTCCTTGAGGCCCGGCAGCATGCTGACGCGGCCATCGGCGGAGCGCACGATCGACAGATAATAGTTGTCGACGCTCACATTGCGCAGATGCACGCGATTGGACAACGCCGCGCGCATATCGACATCGAGCACGATGCGTTCGGCGCGCAGCGCGTCGCTCGCGGGCCAGTCCTGCGGGCCGCGCAGACGAACGCGCGAAAGCGTGACCTGGCCGAAACCGACATCGATTTCATCGATGGAGCCGTTCGGCCCGAGCGTCTCGCGGATGCGCTCTTTCATCTGATGCGCCACGAAGAACCAGCCGCCGACGACGAGGACGGCCATCGCCACGACGATTCCGACTGCCCACAGCGCCATTGGCCGCGCGCGCGATGCCGCCATCTGTTTGCGTCTCCTTCTGGACGAGCGTTAGGCCGTATCGTCGGCGTAGAGGGCGCCAAAAAGAAAAGGCGACCGGTCCTACACGGTCGCCACTTTTACGCCTGATGTCGGTGCGCGCGCCCGCATTGAGCGCGCTTTCGCTCAGCGCGTGATCGGCTTGTAACGCAGACGCTTCGGTTTCGCGGCTTCTTCGCCGAGGCGCTTGCGCTTGTCGGCTTCATATTCCTGATAGTTGCCGTCGAAGAATTCGACGTGCGAATCGCCTTCGAACGCGAGGATGTGCGTCGCAATGCGGTCGAGGAACCAGCGATCGTGCGAAATGACCATCACGGAGCCGGCGAATTCGAGCAGCGCGTCTTCGAGCGCGCGCAGCGTTTCGACGTCGAGGTCGTTCGACGGTTCGTCGAGCAGCAGCACGTTGCCGCCCGCGATGAGCGTCTTCGCGAGATGCAGCCGGCCGCGCTCGCCGCCCGACAGATTGCCGACGAGCTTCTGCTGGTCGCTGCCCTTGAAGTTGAAGCGGCCGATATACGCGCGCGACGGCGTTTCGTATTTGCCGACCGTCAGCACGTCCGCGCCGCCGGAAATTTCCTCGAAGACGGTCTTGTCGGCGGCGAGCGCGTCGCGGCTCTGATCGACGTAGGCGAGCTTGACCGTCGGCCCCATGACGATTTCGCCCGAATCCGGCTGCTCCTTGCCGGTCAGCATGCGAAAGAGCGTCGATTTACCGGCGCCGTTCGGACCGATGATGCCGACGATCGCGCCGGCCGGAATCTTCATGCTGAGGTTGTCGATCAGCAGGCGGTCGCCGAACGACTTGCTCACGTTCTTGAACTCGATGACTTCGTTACCAAGCCTGTCGCCGACCGGAATGAAGATTTCCTGCGTCTCGTTGCGCTTCTGATATTCCTGGCTGTTGAGTTCCTCGAACCGCGCGATGCGCGCCTTCGATTTCGCCTGACGCCCCTTCGGATTCTGGCGCACCCATTCCAGTTCCTTCTTGATGGCCTTCTGACGCGCGGATTCGCTCGATTCTTCCTGCTTCAGGCGGTCTTCCTTTTGATCGAGCCAGCTCGAGTAGTTGCCCTTCCACGGAATGCCGTGGCCGCGGTCGAGTTCGAGGATCCATTCGGCGGCGTTGTCGAGGAAGTAGCGATCGTGCGTCACCGCGACGACGGTGCCCGGATAGCGCGTGAGGAACTGTTCGAGCCACTCGACGGATTCGGCGTCGAGGTGGTTGGTCGGTTCGTCGAGCAGGAGCATGTCGGGCTTTTGCAGCAGCAGCTTGCAGAGCGCGACGCGACGCTTTTCGCCGCCCGACAGATGTTCGATCTTCGCGTCCCACGCGGGCAGGCGCAGCGCGTCGGCGGCGACTTCGAGCTGTTGCTCGGGACTGCCGCCATCGCTCGTCGCAAGGATGGCTTCGTACTTCGCTTGCTCGGCGGCGAGCTTGTCGAAGTCGGCATCCGGCTCGGCGTAGGCGGCGTAGATTTCATCGAGCTTCTTCTGCGCCTGGAAGACATCGCCGAGACCTTGCTCGACGGCTTCGCGCACGGTCTGTTGCGGATCGAGTTGCGGCTCCTGCGGCAGATAGCCGATGTTGAGGTTGGGCATCGGCTGCGCTTCGCCTTCGATGTCCTTGTCGACACCCGCCATGATGCGGATGAGCGTCGACTTGCCGGAGCCGTTCAGTCCGAGCAGGCCGATTTTCGCGCCGGGAAAGAAGGAGAGGGAAATGTCTTTCAGGATCTGACGCTTCGGCGGCACGATCTTGCCGACGCGGTTCATGGTGAAGACGTATTGGGCCATGGGATGAATGTGTGTGACGGTCGGAAAATGACTGAGCGCCGTGCGCGAAAGGCGCGCGGTCCGGCACTCGACGGTGTTCGTCGGCGTGAGATGGCGTGAAATGGCGCACGGGATTGCCTGCCATTGTACTTCGGGCCTGCGTCGCGGATTTGCGCGGCGGATTTGCGCGTTTATTCCCAGCGCGCAACGCCCCCATGCCGCGAGCATGTCCCGCTGTGATGCCGGCTGAAGCTGAACGTTCCGTCGCGGCACTGCGCGCTTGCGCCTTCGGGCACGGCGCCCGAGCGCGCGTGCGCGGGCGAATGTACGACGTTGCCATCGCGGTTGACGTAGTGGCCGTGGTTGTCGAGATCGGATTCGCCGGGCTGCTGGTAGCGATACGCGTCATGGGAATACGCATGCGCGGGCGCAGCGTAACCCGCGACGATGCCCGCCGCGAGAACCCCGCTGATGGCGAACCTGCGCAACGCGGCGCGGATCGCGAATCTCGTGTTCATTCTGATTGGTCTCCCGTCTTTTTGTTTTCGAGCGCACCGCTCATGAAAAAAGCGGAGCCCCTTATCGGGGACTCCGCTTTTCGGCGCAAGCGATGTTGACGCTTCTTGACGCTTTAGACGTTGAACAGGAAGTTCATCACATCCCCGTCCTGCACGACGTATTCCTTGCCTTCCGCCCGCATCTTCCCGGCTTCCTTCGCGCCCTGTTCGCCCTTGAACGCGACGTAGTCGTCGAACGCGATGGTTTGCGCACGAATGAACCCGCGCTCGAAGTCCGTGTGAATCGCGCCGGCGGCCTGGGGCGCCGTATCGCCGATATGGATGGTCCACGCGCGCACTTCCTTCACGCCTGCGGTGAAGTACGTCTGCAAGCCGAGCAGCTTGAAACCCGCGCGAATCACGCGATTCAGCCCCGGCTCTTCCATGCCCATGTCGGCGAGGAAATCGAGCTTGTCGGCGTCGTCGAGATCGGCGATTTCCGCTTCGATCGCCGCGCACACGGCCACCACCGGCGCGTTTTCCGCGTCCGCGTGCTTGCGCACCGCGTCCAGATACGGATTGTTCTCGAAGCCGTCTTCCTTCACGTTGGCGACGTACATCGTCGGCTTCGATGTAATCAGGCAGAACGGCTTGATGAGCGCCTGCTCGTCGTCCGTCAGCGGCAGCGCGCGCACGGGCTTCGCCTGATCCAGTTGCGCGCGGACCTTCTCGAGCACCGCGACGAGCTTCGCCGCTTCCTTGTCGTTGCCCGATTTCGCCGCCTTCGAGTAGCGCGTGAGCGACTTTTCGACGGTAGTCAGGTCCGCCAGAGCGAGTTCCGTGTTGATGACTTCGATATCCGCCAGCGGATCGATCTTGTTCGCGACGTGAATCACGTTCTCGTCCTCGAAACAGCGCACGACGTGCGTGATCGCGTCCGTTTCGCGGATGTTCGCGAGAAACTGATTGCCGAGCCCTTCGCCCTTGCTCGCGCCCGCGACGAGACCCGCGATGTCCACGAACTCGACGACCGCCGGCAGGATGCGCTCCGGCTTTACGATTTCCGCAAGCGCGTCAAGGCGCGCATCGGGCACTTCGACGACGCCGACATTCGGCTCGATCGTGCAGAACGGATAGTTTTCGGCGGCGATGCCCGCCTTGGTCAGTGCATTGAAAAGCGTGGACTTGCCGACGTTAGGCAAGCCGACGATGCCGCATTGGAGGCTCATGGAATCCTTCGAACTGGTGAGACGGCGCTTCGCCGCGCGGGTTTCGTCAAACGATGCGCGCCGGGCGGCGACATGGAGCGCCCGCCAGCGCTGCGGCCGCACGGGCGGCCGGGCAAACCGGTATTGTACCGCCCGCTCGCGCCGCCGTTTCCTTGCGCAGGCGTCAAATCCGCCGCAAACCTCGCGGCTATAATGCCCGGATGACTTCGCATCCCCTGACCTTTCACGCGGTCGTCGTCGGCGGCGGGCTCGTCGGCAAGACCGCCGCGCTCGCGCTCGCGCAGTCCGGCTTGCGCGTCGCGCTGCTCGCGCCGCAAGCGGCAGGCTTGCCGCCCGGCGCCATGTTCGACTCGCGCGTCTACGCGCTGTCGTCGAGTTCGCAGACGCTTCTGGAACGACTGCGCGTCTGGCAGGCGCTGGATCGCTCGCGGCTCGCGCCGGTGTTCGACATGCGCGTATTCGGCGACGCCCACGCGGAATTGCATTTCTCGGCGTTTCAGGCATCGGTGCCGCAACTCGCGTGGATCGCCGAATCGACGTTGATCGAGCAATCTCTCGACGCCGCGTTGCGCTTCGCGCCGAATCTTTCGTGGTTCGAGGCGCGCGCGCAGGGCATGACCATTGAAAACGACGCCGCGCATCTCGTGCTTTCGAGCGGCGAAACGCTGGAGACCGATCTCATCGTCGGGGCGGACGGCGCGCATTCCTGGGTGCGCGCGCAGATGGGCGCGAAGATGGATCGGCGCGATTACCGGCAAACGGGCGTCGTCGCGAACTTCAAGACCGAAAAGCCGCACGGCGAAACGGCGTATCAGTGGTTCAGGGACACGGAAATCATCGCGCTGTTGCCGCTTCCGGGCGATCATGTGTCGCTCGTCTGGTCGGCGCGCACGGAGCACGCGGAGGAACTCGTCGCGCTCGATCCGGCGCAGCTCGCCGCGCAAGTCGAGCACGCCACGCAGAACATGCTCGGGGCGCTCGAATGCGTGACGCCCGCGCAAGGCTTCCCGCTCGGGCTGCAGACGGTGGACCGGCTGATCGCGCCGCGCGTGGCGCTCGTCGGCGATGCCGCGCATCTCATTCATCCGCTGTGCGGGCAGGGCATGAATCTCGGACTGCGCGATGTCGCCGCGCTCGCCGACGTCATCGCGAACAAGGAAGCCTTCCGCGATCTCGGCGATCCCAATCTGCTGCGGCGCTACGAACGCGCGCGCCGCGAAGACATTCAAAAGCTGATGATCGTCACCGACGGCATGCAACGGCTTTTCTCGGCGCCGGGCACGCTCGCGCGCGCGGTTCGCAATACGGGGATGGCGCTCGTCGGCGCGCAGCCGCTCGCCAGGCGCTGGCTCGTGTCGGCGGCGCTCGGATGACGCGCCGGCTTCGAGGCTCGACTTTCATTCAGCGGGCGCGCGCATCACGCGTCGCCTCGCATTCACGGGAAAACGGCATGAAAACGATACTTCGCTTGAGTCTCGCCACGGCTGCGGCGCTCGCCGTCACGGCGGGACTCGGCTGTTCGGCGCAGGCCGATCAAACCACCGACAAGCTCAAATCGACGCTCGAAGCGCGCATGGGCGACGCGAGCATCAAGAGCATCGACAAGACGCCGATTCCAGGCGTCTACGAAGTGAATCTCGGCTCGCAGATCGTCTACAGCGACGCGACCGGCAACTACGTGATGATCGGCGATCTCGTCGACACGCGCAGCAACAGGAATCTGACCGAAGCGCGCCTTGCGGAAACCAACAAGATCGACTTCGCGAAGCTGCCGTTCGAAAACGCCGTGAAGGTCGTGAAGGGCGACGGCAGCCGCAAGATCGCCGTGTTCTCCGATCCGAATTGCCCGTATTGCAAGCAGCTCGAATCGACGCTCAAGTCGATCGACAACGTGACCGTGTACACGTTCCTGTATCCGGTGCTGTCGCCGGATTCGACGGCAAAGTCGAAGTCGATCTGGTGCTCGAAAGACCGCGCGATGACGTGGGAAAGCTGGATGCTCGACCGCAAGGCGCCGACCACGGCCGGCACGTGCGATACCGTCGCCATCGACAAAAATCTCAAGCTCGGTCACGCGATGAACGTCTCCGGCACGCCGACCATCTTCCTCGCGGACGGCCGCCGTTTGCCGGGCGCGTTGCCGGCCGACCGGCTGGAGAAGGAACTGTCGGCGACGCACTGAGTTCCGGCGGATCAGAGGACAGGAGGCGCGAGGGCGCCTCCTTCGTTTTACGGCTTGCCGTTTTCGCGCACCGCGCGATTGCGGCGGCGCCCAAGAACAAGAAGAAAGGACGAACATGGCAACGACTTCGCTTTCGCAACCGGTGCGCTACAGCATCGTTCCGAAAAATCCGACCGCGCATCTTTTCGAAGTGACGTGCACCGTCGCCGAGCCCGACCCGGCCGGCCAGCGTTTCATGCTTCCGGTGTGGATTCCGGGCAGCTACATGATCCGCGAATTCGCGCGCAACATCGTGACGCTGCAGGCGTTCAACGCGGCGGGCCGGCGCATCGCGATCGAGAAGATCGACAAGCACGCGTGGCAAGCCGCGCCGCACGACGGCCCGCTCACGCTGCGCTATGAAGTCTATGCGTGGGATATGTCGGTGCGCGCCGCGCATCTGGACGACACCGTCGGCTTTTTTAACGGCACGAGCGTGTTCCTCGCGGTCGAGGGGCAGGCGGGCGCGCCGTGCATCGTCGACATTCAGCCGCCGGCGGGCGGCGCGTATCGCAACTGGCGCGTGGCGACGGCACTTGCTGAATCGCGCGGGACGAAGCGCTACGGCTTCGGCAACTATGAAGCGGCGAACTACGATGAACTCGTCGATCACCCGGTCACGCTCGGCGAATTCGCGCTCAGTGGTTTCACCGCGCACGGCGTGAAGCACGACATCGTGATCGCGGGACGCGTCGTCGCGCTCGACATGCAGCGGCTCGCCGCCGATCTCAAGCGCGTTTGCGAAGCGCAGATCGCGCTCTTCGAACCGCGCACGAAGAAAGCGCCGATGGACCGCTATGTGTTCATGACCGTCGCCGTGAGCGATGGTTACGGCGGTCTGGAACATCGCGCATCGACCGCGCTGATCTGCAATCGCGCCGACCTTCCGGTGCAGGGCCGGCCGGAGATGACGGACGGTTATCGCACGTATCTCGGCCTGTGCAGCCACGAGTATTTCCATACGTGGAACGTCAAGCGCATCAAGCCGGCGGCGTTCGCGCCCTACGATCTGTCGCAGGAGAATTACACGTCGCTGCTGTGGCTCTTCGAGGGCTTCACGTCCTATTACGACGACCTGATGCTCGTGCGCAGCGGTTTGATCGGCGCGGGCGAGTATTTCTCGCTGCTCGGCAAGACCATCGGCGGCGTGCTGCGTGCAAGCGGCCGGTTGAAACAGTCGGTCGCGCAGAGTTCGTTCGACGCGTGGGTCAAGTACTACCGTGCCGACGAGAACGCCGCGAACGCGATCGTCAGTTACTACCAGAAGGGATCGCTCGTCGCGCTCGCGTTCGATTTGTCGATCCGCGCGCAAACGGGCAACCGCAAGTCGCTCGACGACGTCATGCGCCTGCTGTGGCAGCGCTACGGACGCGACTTCTACAACGGCAAGCCGCGCGGCATCCGCGAGGAAGACGTGGAGCCGCTCTTCGCCGAGGCGACCGGCGCGGACCTGCGCGCGCTCTTTCGCGACGGCGTGCGCGGTACGCGCGATCTTCCGCTCGATGCGCTCTTCGAGCCGTTCGGCATCGCGCTCGCCCCCGACATGCCGACCAACGGCACGGCCGGCAAGCCGTCGCTCGGCGCGCGCGTGCGCGGCGGCGCGGAATGCGCGGTGGCGGTCGTCCATGACGGCGGCGCGGCGCAGAAAGCGGGGCTGTCGGCGGGCGACGTGCTCGTGGCGATCGATGGCCTGCGCGTCACCGGATCGAATCTGGATGCGCTGCTGTCGCGCTATGTGCCGGGCGCGAAGATCGAAGTCCACGCGTTCCGCCGCGACGAACTGCGCCGCACCGAACTCAGGCTCGACGCGCCGGAAGTGTCGCGCTATGTGCTGACCGCGATGGATGGCCGCGGGCCGTCGAAGCAGTGGCGCGAACGCTGGCTGAAAGGCTGAACGCGAGGCGTAAGGCGAGACTGAACGCAGACGGATTGTTCCGCCGATGCAACAATCCGTCGCGGCCCGGCGGCTTTTTCCCGGACGTCGAAAAACGAAGAATGCTTCCTGACGCGGACACGCCCAGTGCCTGCAACCTCATCGAAGAAGGAAGCCATCATGACGACGATCCTGCAAATCAACTCCGCTGCCCGTTCGCAAGGTGCGCAATCGACGCTGCTCGCCGACGAACTCACCGCAAAACTGCAACAAAGCAATCCGGGCGCGAAGGTCGTCGTGCGGAATCTGCTCGCTGACAAGCTGCCGCACCTCGACGACGCAACGCTCGGCGCGTTCTTCACGCCGGCCGACCAACGCACGCCCGAGCAAGCCGAGATCAACGCGACGAGCCTTGCGCTGATCGAAGAACTGCAGGCGGCGGATGTCGTCGTGATCGCGGCGCCGCTGTACAACTTCGGCATTTCGTCGCAATTGAAGGCGTATTTCGACCAGATCGCGCGTGCGGGCATCACGTTCCGCTACACCGCGAACGGTCCGGAAGGTCTCGTTACGGGCAAGAAGGTGTTCGTGGTGTCGGCGCGCGGTGGCAAGTATGTGGGCACGCCGCACGATTCGCAGACGCCGTATCTGCAGTCGTTCCTCGGCTTTCTCGGCATGACGGACGTCAGCTTCATCTACGCCGAAGGCCTGAACATGGGCGCGGACGTGGCCGGCGCGGCGCTCGCGCAGGCGCGTGAGGCGATTGCGGCGCTGTAAGTCTTCCTTAGCGCTCCAATGTAAAAAACCCGCTGCGTCTTCGGACGCAGCGGGTTTTTTTACGTCGATCGCGTTTAGCCGGGCAAGCGCCAGTCGATCGGCTCGCGTCCGTGTTCACTCAGATATGCGTTGGCGCGCGCGAAATGTCCGCAGCCGAGAAATCCGCGATGCGCCGAAAGTGGCGACGGATGCGGCGCTTCCAGCACGCAATGCGCCTTGCCCGTGCCTTCGATCAGGCCGCGCTTCGCCTGCGCATGCGCGCCCCACAGCATGAACACGAGGCCATCGTGTCGAAGCGCCATTTCGTGGATGAGCGTGTCCGTGCACTGTTCCCAGCCGCGCTTGGCATGGCTGCCGGCCTTGTCGCGCTCGACCGTCAATGACGTGTTCAGAAGCAGCACGCCTTGCTTCGCCCAGGCGTCGAGGCAACCGTGCGAGGGCGCGGCCAAACCGAGGCTCGCGTGAATCTCCTTGAAGATGTTGCGCAGCGACGGCGGCGGGCGCACCGGCGCGGGCACCGAAAACGCGAGGCCGTGCGCTTGCGGCGCGCCCTTGTCCTCGCCGTGATACGGGTCCTGGCCGAGGACGATGACTTTCACGTGCGCCGGGCGCGTGAGACGCAACGCGCGGAAGACATCGGCGGGATAAACGGTCTTGCCGGCGGCGCGTTCCGAATCGACGAACGCGCACAGCGCCGCGTACCGCGGACTATCGATGAACGCCTGGAGATGACGCCGCCAGTCTGCCGGCAGCGCCTCGAACTGGCTTTCGAGCGTGATGGCCGATTGCGTCGCCTGCGTCGGTTCCGAGGCCTCAGGCTCCGCGAAGAGGGATGACTGGCGGTTCATGCTTCTGCGTCGTTGAGGTCGCTGCGCGGCTTTTCGCGCAGGCGATACCCGCGCTGTGCCTTGCTCAGGTCTTCGGGATCGAGTTCGGGAAACGCGCCGCGCAATTCCGCCGAAAGCGATTCGAGCGCGCTTTCGTCGCCCGATTTCAATTCCAGTTCCAGCTCGCTGATTTCCGCGCGGCGCGTTTCGCCGTCGATCTGCGCCGTGATCTCGCCGAGATCGAGCGCCACCTCGATCTGCGAGCCTTCGTGCTCCACGTCCCAGACGATGCGCGCGTAATCCGTGCGAAAGAGCGCAACGAGTTCCGGCGCGGCGGCTTCCAGCGCTTCGCGCGCGGCTTCGTCGTCGCAGGCGGCGAGAAGCGCGTCGATTTCGAGCGCCTCGCCCTTCACCGGCATTTCCCACTCGTGGCGGCTGTGCATGCCGGCTTTGGCTTCGCCGAGCGTCTTGTACGTTTGCAGCCATTCGTCCGGCATGCGGCGCAGGCGCAGCGCGGCTTTAGCCTGCGCGAGCGCGAGCGTCGGCGTGTCGAAGTAGACGTTGCCGAGCTGCAGCGGCTTGCCCGCGCCGGTGCGTTCGTCGAAGAAACGCGCGACGTCGTCGTGTTGCGTCGGCGGCAGCGCCAGCTTGATTTCCCGTTCGATACCCACGATGCAGTCCGGTTAGAAGAACATGCGGGCGAGTTCCGCGCCCGGATCGTCGGCTCGCATGAAGGCCTCGCCGACGAGGAAAGTGTGCACGCGCATCGCGCGCAGCCGTTCGACATCGACGCGCGACAGAATGCCGGACTCCGTCACCACGATGCGCTCGTCCGGCACCATTTCCAGCATGCCGATGGTCGTGTCGATCGTCGTCTGAAACGTGCGCAAATTGCGGTTGTTGATGCCGATGAGCGGCGTCTTGAGCGTGAGCGCGTCGCGCAGTTCGTCGGCGTCGTGCACTTCGACGAGCACCGCGAGACCGAGCGAATGCGCATACGCTTCCAGGTCCTGCATCTGCGACAGTTCCAGTGCAGCCGCGATCAGCAAGATGCAGTCCGCGCCCATCGCGCGGGCTTCGATGACCTGATACGGGTCGATGATGAAGTCCTTGCGCAGCACCGGCAGGCTGCACGCGGCGCGCGCTTCCTCCAGATACGCGACGCTGCCCTTGAAGAACTGAACGTCGGTGAGCACGGAAAGACATGCGGCGCCGCCTTTTTCGTACGAACGTGCGATGTCGGCGGGAACGAAGTGCTCGCGCAGCACGCCCTTGGACGGGCTCGCCTTCTTCACTTCCGCGATCACCGCGGCGTGTCCTGCCGCGTGCTTCGCGCGTAATGCGCCGACGAAATCGCGCAAGTCGCGCGCGCTCGCTTCGAGCTTAAGTTCTTCGAGCGGCGCGCTCTGTTCGGCCGCGCGAACTTCCTCGCGCTTGACCGCGATGATGCGGTCGAGAATGTCGCTCATGTCCGGTCCCGTTATTTCGTGAATTGCTGCGTGAAGCGTACCAATGCGTCGACCTTCTCGCGCGCCGCGCCGCTCTCGATCGCCTCGCGCGCGGCGGCCATGCCGTCCGCGATCGACTCGACGATATCCGCTGCGTAAAGCGCCGCGCCGGCGTTCAGCGTCACGATCTCGCGCGCGACGCCCGCCTTGTTGTTGAGCGCGCCGAGCAGCATCGTCTTCGATTCCTGCGCGTCTTGCACCTTGAGCGAACGGTTCGAAACCATCTGCAAGCCGAAGTCTTCCGGATGAATCTCGTATTCCGTCACTTCGCCGTGCTTCAGTTCGCCGACTTTCGTCGCCGCGCCGAGCGAGACTTCGTCCATGCCGTCCTTGCCGTACACGACGAGTACGTGCTTCGCGCCGAGGCGCTGCATCACGCGCACCTGAATGCCGACGAGGTCCTCGTGAAACACGCCCTGAAGCTGGTTCGGCGCGCCGGCCGGATTCGTCAGCGGCCCGAGAATATTGAAGATGGTGCGCACGCCGAGTTCGCGTCGCACGGGCGCGATGTTCTTCATCGCGGGGTGATGATTCGGCGCGAACATGAAACCCATGCCCGTTTCGTGGATGGACGCGGCCACTTGTTCCGGCGTCAGGTCGATGTTCACGCCGAGCGCTTCAAGCACATCCGCGCTGCCCGACTTGCTCGACACGCCGCGATTGCCGTGCTTCGCGACCTTCGCGCCGGCTGCGGCAGTTACGAACATCGTCGCGGTGGAGATGTTGAAGGTATGGGAGCCGTCTCCGCCGGTGCCGACGATATCGACGAAATTCGAGTTGTCCGCCACTTCGACGTGATTCGCGAACTCGCGCATGACGGTCGCGGCCGCCGCGATCTCGCCGATGGTCTCTTTCTTCACGCGCAAGCCGGTGATGATCGCGGCGGCCATGACGGGCGACATCTCGCCGCGCATGATGGTGCGCATGAGATGCAGCATTTCATCGTGGAAGATTTCGCGGTGCTCGATGGTGCGCTGAAGCGCTTCCTGTGCAGTGATCGTCATGTCTTACGCCCGCGTGCCCGACGTTGTGCTCTTCACGAACTTTTCGAGCAGCGCGTGGCCGTGCTCGGAAAGAATCGATTCCGGATGGAACTGCACGCCTTCCACTTCCAGTTCCTTGTGGCGCACGCCCATGATTTCGCCGTCCGGCGTCCATGCGGACACTTCCAGGCAGTCGGGCAACGACTCGCGCTCGATGGCGAGCGAGTGGTAGCGCGTGACGTTGAAGTGTTTAGGCAGGTCTGAAAACACGCCCTTGCAGTCGGTCTCGATCTGGCTCACCTTGCCGTGCATGATCGTCTGCGCGCGCACGACGCGCCCGCCGAACGCTTCGCCAATTGCCTGATGACCGAGGCAAACGCCGAGAATCGGCAGCTTTCCGGAGAATTCGCGCAGAACGTCGAGCGTGATGCCCGCGTGCTGCGGGTTGCTCGGTCCAGGCGAGAGACAAATGCGCTCGGGCGCGAGCTTCGCGATGTCGTCGAGCGTGATTTCGTCGTTGCGATACGTGCGCACGTCGCAGCCGAGTTCGCCGAAGTACTGGACCAGGTTATAGGTGAACGAATCGTAGTTGTCGATCATCAGCAGCATGGTCTTGTCTCCTCAGAAGTCGCTGTCGAGGCCGTCTTGCACTTGCTCGGCGGCGCGCAGCACGGCGCGCGCCTTGTTTTCCGTCTCTTGCCATTCGGATTCCGGCACGCTGTCCGCGACGACGCCCGCCGCCGCCTGCACGTACAGATTGCCCTTGTGGATGAGACCGGTGCGAATGGCGATCGCGAGATCCATTTCGCCGCTGAACGAGAGATAGCCGACCGCGCCGCCATACAGCCCGCGCTTGACCGGCTCGAGTTCGTCGATCAGTTCCATCGCGCGGACTTTGGGCGCGCCCGAAAGCGTGCCGGCCGGGAAGGTTGCGCGCAGCACGTCGAAGTTGCTCATGCCCGGCTTGAGCGTGCCTTCGACCGAACTCACGATGTGCTGAACATGCGAGTACTTCTCGATGATCATCTTGTCCGTGACCGCGACGGAACCCGTCTGCGCGATGCGCCCCACGTCGTTACGCGCGAGGTCGATCAGCATGACGTGTTCAGCGACTTCCTTCGGATCGTTGAGCAGTTCGGTGGCGAGCTCGGCGTCGCGCTCGGGCGTGTTGCCGCGCGGCCGCGTGCCGGCGAGCGGGCGAATCGTCACGATGCGATCGTCCGCGCGTTTTTCCTGTCGCACGAGGATTTCGGGCGATGCGCCGACGACGTGAACTTCGCCGCCGAAGTTGTAGTAATACATGTACGGCGACGGATTGAGCGAGCGCAACGCGCGATACAGCGAAAGCGGGTTGTCGCGGAACGGCTTGATGAGACGCTGGCCGACTTGCACCTGCATCAGTTCGCCCGCCGCGATGTACTCCTTCGCGCGACGCACGGCGTTCAGGTAATCGTCCTTCGCGAACTCGCGGTACGTCTCCGTGCGAACGCTCGCCGATGTGACGGGCGGCTGAACCGTCGCGCGCAGACGGGCGCGCAACTCGCGCAGCCGGTGCTTCGCCTTCGCATACGCTTCGGGCTTCGTCGGGTCGGCGTAGACGATCAGATACAGCTTGCCCGCGAGATTGTCGATGACCGCGACTTCCTCGGTCACGAGCAACTGGATGTCCGGCAGGTTCAGATCGTCGTGCGGCGCCGTGTGCGCGAGCTTCTTCTCGATATAGCGCACCGCGTCATAACCGAAGTAGCCGGCAAGACCGCCGCAAAAGCGCGGCAAACCGGGGCGCAGCGCAACTTTGAAGCGCTTCTGGAAGCGCTCGATGAAGGCGAGCGGATCGCCTTCGTCGGTCTCCGTCACGTTGCCATCGGTGACGACTTGCGACACGCCGTTTTGCACGCGGACCGTCGTGCGCGCCGGCAAGCCGATGAACGAGTAACGTCCGAAACGTTCGCCGCCGACCACCGATTCGAGCAGAAACGAGTTCGCGCCATTGCGCTCGCTCTGCGCGAGTTTCAGGTAAAGCGAAAGCGGCGTCTCGAGGTCGGCGAGTGCTTCGGCGATGAGCGGAATGCGGTTGTAGCCTTCGTTCGCCAGCGATTGGAATTCGAGTTCGGTCATGTTGCGATCCTTGATCGACGCGCGTTCTTCCGGTTGAAACGCGGCGTCGGGAGAGGCAGGGCGCTGCGGGCGGCTCGTCTCTCGCTTCGTCGCGGGATGCGCTCGAGCGACGCGGCATCGAATGAATCACGATGCAGCTCGGAGCGCGATCGAGTCTTGCGTGGCGGCGTGTGCTTCGCGCCCGGCAAAACGCCGGACGGCACGAGCCGAAACAAGCCTCGATATGCGACAAATCAACGGAGACGGCGCAGGAGTGCGCAGCGAAACAAAAAACGGATGCTGAAGCGATTCGCGGCGAAAGTCGGCAAAACGCGACATGGCTTCAGCGTACCTCGGGCGAGGTTAGCGCGACCAGCGACGCCAGGGCCAGGCTCCCCGGTCGATGCTGCTCAGACTCCGTTTTCTGTTGAGAAACATGAAAGATGGACTATTCAGTCAGTGTGGTGTTCGGCGGCGCGAGCGTTGCGGCGATAGCCGAAGCTGCGGCGCGCAGCGTGGAAACTATACCATCGGATTTCACCGATTGCACAGCTTTCCCATGGTTGTAGCCGTAGGGCACGGTGAGCGTCGCCATGCCGGCTGCGCGGCCCGCGAGCGCATCGTTCTCCGAATCGCCAACGGCCACGGTTTCGCGCGGCAAGACGTCGAGCCGCTCGCAAGCGGTGAGCATCGGCAAGGGATCGGGCTTCTTCAATGGCACCGAATCGCCGCCCAGAATCACCTTGAAATAATGCGCGACGCCGAAGTGCGACAGCAGTTCGACGGCAAAGCGATGCGGCTTGTTCGTCACGCACGCGAGCGCGATGCCGAGTTCGCGCATCGCTTCGAGGCCTTCCTTGACTTCGGGAAAGAGCGTGGAATGCTTGCCGTTGATCTTCGCGTATTCGCTTTGATACGTGGCGAGCGCGTCGTCGAACTGCGCGGTGGCCTGGGGATGCGGCAGACGCGCGGCGAGCACGCTGCGAATCAGATTCTCCGATCCCTTGCCGATGTAGCCCACGACTTCCTCACGCGTGACGGCTTCGAGGCCGATGCGCGCGAGCATGCCGTTGAGCGCGGCCACGAAGTCGTCGGCGGTATCGACCATCGTGCCGTCGAGATCGATGATTGCGGCGCGAATCGGCCGGCTGGAGAAGGCGGTCGCCGTGACGTCGCTCATTGCTGCGCTCCCGATTTAGCGAGTTCGCCGCGCATTGCGTCGATCACCTGCTTGTAGTCGTGCTTGCCGAAGATGGCCGAGCCCGCGACGAACGTATCGGCGCCGGCCGCCGCGATCTCCGCGATGTTATCCACTTTCACGCCGCCGTCGATCTCGAGATGGATCTCGCGGCCGGTGCGCTCGCGATAGGCGTCGATGCGCGTGCGCGCCTCGCGCAGCTTGTTGAGCGCTTCCGGAATGAAGGACTGCCCGCCGAAGCCCGGATTCACCGACATGATCAGAATGAGATCGAGCCGGTCCATTACATGATCCAGATAATTGAGCGGCGTCGCGGGATTGAAGACGAGCCCGGCCTTGCAGCCGTGATCGCGGATCAGCGACAGCGTGCGGTCGATGTGGTCCGATCCTTCGGGATGAAAGCTGATGACATTGGCACCGGCCTTCGCGAAATCGGGCACGATGCGGTCAACGGGCCGCACCATCAGATGCACGTCGATGGGCACGTCCACATGCGGGCGAATGGCTTCGCAGACCATCGGGCCGATCGTGAGATTCGGCACGTAATGGTTGTCCATTACGTCAAAGTGAATCCAGTCGGCTCCGGCGGCGACGACGTTGCGGACTTCCTCGCCGAGCCGGGAAAAATCGGCGGAAAGAATGCTGGGAGCGATATGAAATTGCGCCATGGACGTATCTGATGTGGGGCCGGAGGGACCGCGGAGTGCATGTGCGGTCAACGCGAAACCGACGGTCTGAAGCGTGATTCTAACCCGCGTTTTCCTTGACGTAATTCGGCCGGACGGCCAGCTTGACGCCGCCGGATGGCCGTGAGAGGCCCGAACTGTGTTGCGGGCACGGACGGCATCAAGCAGAATGCGTGACCAGTAGCGGCGCACCCGCGCGCTGTTTGCCGGCAGCGCAGCGACGATTTGAATTGGAACGACGATGAGCCAGTACGAATTCACCGTGTCCGTCGAGACGCGATATTTGCCCGAACAGTCCGACCCGGATAGCCGCCAGTATGCTTTCGCCTACACGCTGACGATCCGCAACACCGGCGAGGTCGCGGCTCAGTTGATCTCGCGTCACTGGATCATCACCGACGGCGACAATCACGTGCAGGAAGTGAAAGGGCTCGGCGTGGTGGGGCAGCAGCCGTTGCTCGCGCCCGGCCAGCAGTTCGAATATACGAGCTGGGCTGTCATCGCGACGCCCGTTGGCACGATGCGCGGCGAGTATTTCTGCGTGGCGGAAGACGGCGAGCGCTTCGAAGCGCCGATCGCCGAATTCGCACTGCACATGCCGCGCACATTGCACTGACGTGCAAAAGCGGTCCTCAGTCAGTCAGCGGCGCTTGGCCGGGCCGCTCGCGCGGTTCTGGTGCTTTTTCTTGCCCGAAGCCGTCCACACGACGATGAAAATCAGCAAGGCAAGCGCCACCAGCGCCTCGAGCGCGAAGATGAGCATTGGATATTCGTCGAACAGATCAGCCATGGCGGTTCCCATCAAGAACAAGCATTGTATGCATATCGTGCGGCGCGCCGCACAAGGAGCGGCGTGGGCCGCGTCGGTTGCAACGGCTGTGTTGCTCGCCTCGTGCGGCGGCGGCAGTTACGTGAAGCCCGGCCCCGGCACGGCGGGCGGAACGCCCATCACGACGGGGCAACACGCCGCATCGCGCCTGACCGCCGTAAGCTGGCAGCAAGTACCGGGTTGGCAGGACGACTCGCTGATCGGCGCGACCGCCGCGCTCCGTCAGAATTGCAGCCGCCTCGCGCGCCAGCCGAACTGGCAGAAGGCGTGCGCGGCAGCGCAACGTCTCGACGATCTCGATATGTCATCGGCTCGCGATTTCTTCGAAACGTATTTCACGCCGTTCCAGCTCGCCAACACCGACGGCACGCTCGACGGCCTCGTCACCGGCTATTACGAACCGCTGTTGCGCGGCTCTCGCACGCGCCACGGAGCGTATCAGTACGCGTTGTATCGCTGGCCGTATCGTTATAAACCCGGTTCCGCGCTGCCGGCGCGTGCGCAGCTCGAACGCTCGGGCGTGCTCAACGGCAACGAACTCGTGTGGGTGGACGACCCCATCGAAGCGTTCTTCCTGCAAGTTCAGGGCTCGGGACGCATCGTTATGGAAGACGGCAGCGTCATGCGCGTGGGCTTCGGCGGCACGAACAACCAGCCGTATCGGTCCATCGGCAAGGAACTGCTCGATCGCGGCGAACTCACGCCCGCGCAAGCGACGATGCAAGGCATCAAGGCGTGGGCAAAGGCCAATCCGTCGCGCGTCGATGCGCTCCTCGACGTCAATCCGCGCTTCGTGTTCTTCCGCGAAACGCCCGCGAACGACGTCATGACGGCGAGCCTCGGCGATGGCCCCGTCGGCGCGCTCGGTGTTCCGCTCACGCCCGAACGTTCGATCGCGGTCGACCCGTCCGCGATTCCGCTCGGCACGCCCGTCTTCCTGCAAACCACGCGGCCGCTCAGCAATCAGCCGATGAACCGCCTGGTTTTCGCGCAGGACACCGGCACGGCCATCAAGGGCGGCGTGCGCGCGGACTACTTCTGGGGCCTGGGCGACGACGCGGGCGATCTCGCCGGACGCATGAAGCAGGGCGGAAGAATGTGGCTTCTGATGCCGAACTCCTGATCCTCACGCCTTCGAGTTTCGCTTGTCGACCACCCGCCGCGCCTTGCCCACCGACCGCTCTATGCCGTTCACCGCGAGAACGTTGATTTCCGCGCTCACGCCGATGAGCGCCTTGATGTCGTAGGCGAGCGCGGCTCTTGCGCTTTCGAGCGCCGCCGAATCCGGCGCGGATTCCGGGCACGGCTCGCAGTTGAGCGTGAGAACGTCGAGCGGGCCGTCTTTCGTCAACACGATCTGATAATGCGGCGCGAGCACCGGACGCTTCAGCAGCAGTTCTTCGATCTGCGTCGGGAATACGTTGACGCCCCGCACGATCATCATGTCGTCCGAACGGCCGGTGATCTTCTCCATGCGCCGCATGGTGCGCGCGGTGCCCGGCAATAGCCGCGTGAGATCGCGCGTGCGATAGCGGATGATCGGCAATGCTTCCTTCGTGAGCGAGGTGAATACCAGTTCGCCGAATTCGCCGTCGGGTAGCACTTCCCCCGTGTCGGGATCGATGATCTCGGGATAAAAGTGGTCTTCCCAGATCGTCGGCCCGTCCTTCGTTTCCGCGCACTCCGACGCGACGCCCGGCCCCATCACTTCCGACAGTCCGTAAATATCGACGGCGTCGATGCCCATGCGCTCTTCGATCGCGCGACGCATGTCGTTGGTCCACGGCTCCGCGCCGAAAATGCCGATGCGCAGCGAACTGCTCGCCGGATCGACGCCTTGGCGCTCCAGTTCATCGGCGATGGACAGCATGTAGCTCGGCGTGACCATGATGATGTCGGGACGGAAGTCCTGAATCAGCTGGACCTGTTTCTCGGTCTGCCCGCCGCCGAACGGAATGACGGTGAGACCCGCGCGCTCCGCACCGTAATGCGCGCCGAGGCCGCCGGTGAAAAGGCCGTAGCCATAGCTCACGTGCACCTTGTCGCCGCGACGGGCGCCGGCCGCGCGAATGGAACGCGCAACCAGATTCGCCCAAGTGTCGATGTCCTTCGCCGTATAGCCGACGACCGTCGGCTTGCCCGTGGTTCCCGAGGACGCGTGAATGCGCGCGACGCGTTCCTGCGGCACGGCGAACATGCCGAACGGATAGTTGTCGCGCAGGTCCTTCTTGGTGGTGAAGGGAAAGCGCGCGAGATCGGCGAGGGACTGGACTTCGTCCGGACGAACGCCCGCTTCGTCGAACTTGCGCCGGTACACCGGCGAGTTCTCGTAGGCGTGCGAGAGCGTCCATTTCAGGCGTTGAAGCTGCAGCGCCATGAGTTCGTCGCGGCTCGCCTTTTCGATCGGTTCGAGCGGCAGCGGTGTAGTCATCGATGTCTCCTTCATGCTCGCCATGCGGCGCGTCTCTCAGTGGCGCGTCCGCGCGGTCGATCGTCCATTAAACGGGGATCACGGTGCCCTTGATCTGCGCCGACTTGCCGCGGAACATCGCGACCGTCTCGCCATCGCGATTGGTGACGCGGATATCGTAGATGCCGCTGCGTCCACTCAGCGTCTGCTCGACGGCCTCGGCTGTCAGCCGGTCGCCGCCCTGCACCGGCCGGAGGAACTCGATGGAGCAGCCTGCGGCGACCGTACTGACGTTGTACGAGTTGCACGCGAATGCGAACGCTGAATCGGCGAGCGTGAACATGAGGCCGCCGTGGCAGATGGCGTGGCCGTTCAGGAAGTCCGGGCGCACGTTCATCTGCAGACGCGCATAACCCGGGCGTACTTCGACGAGTTCGATGCCGAGCGCGCGCGAACATGCGTCCGCTTCGTACATGGCCTTCGCGGTGGCTTGCGCCAGTTCTTGAGGCGTCACAGATGTCTCCGGGGAATTGTTCTTACAGCCCTTCGAAGCGAGGCGCGCGTTTCTCTTTGAACGCGGCGACGCCTTCTGCATAGTCGTGCGATGCGCCGAGTTCGCGCTGCAAGTCACGCTCGAGGTCGAGCTGCGCGTCGAACGTGTTGTTCGCGCTCGCGCGCATCGCCTGTTTGATAGCAGCGACCGCGCGCGCCGGCTGCTGCGCGAGCTGCACCGCGAGTTGCGCGGCGGCCTGTTGCAACTCGGCGTCCTCCACCACGCGCCAGACGATTCCCCACGCTTCGGCCTTCTCCGCGCTCAATTTCTCGCCGGTCAGCGCGAGTCCGAGCGCACGCGATTCCCCGACACGGCGCGGCAGCAGCCAGGTTCCGCCCGAATCCGGCATGAGGCCGATCTTCACGAACGCCTGAATGAAGATCGTGGAGCGCGCCGCGATGACGATGTCGCAGGCCATCGCCAGATTGGCGCCCGCGCCGGCCGCCGTGCCGTTGACAGCGGCGACGACAGGAAGCGACATCGCCTGGAGGCGGCGCACGAGCGGATTGAAGTGCGCGTCGATCAGTTCGCCGAGGTCGGACATGGCGCCGGGCGTGAAGTCGAGGTCGGCCAGGTCCTGGCCCGCGCAGAAGCCACGGCCCGCACCGGTGATGACGACGGCGCGCGCGTTGCTCGCCTCGATCTGCGTGAGCGCATGGCTTAGCTGGCCATGCATCTCGCGCGTAAAGCTGTTGAGCTTGTCCGGGCGGTTGAGCGTGATCGTCGCGACGCGCGTATCGGCATCGATGTGAAACAGGACGGACTTTTCGGACATGGCATCTCCTTGGGTCGCAACGCGGTTCGCTTGCGGACACGCCGATATTAGGCGCGCTGACCTCAGCTTTCCATTAGGCCGAATGGCATAGGCCGATTGCACGAACCGGCCTCTTGCGCAATTTGCCTATGCCGTTTGGCCAGCTTCCGCCGATGCCGTTTTCGGCGCAACATGCACCCGGCTCTGAACCACGCGAAAGCGATTGGCTACGAAGGCGGCATCGGCAAGCGCGGCGTTCGCGGCCGGATTCGCGCCGGTGCCGTGAAAGTCGGAGAACGCGGCGGACTGGTTGACGAAGACGCCGCCCGTCAGGTTGATCGAAAGCGCAACGCCCCCGCGAATCGCGGCTTCGTGCGCGGATTCGATCACGGCGTCGTCGGTGCTGTAGACGGACAAGGTGAGCGCGCCGTGCTCCTGCGCGATCGATTCGGCGAGTTCGAGCGATTGCGCCGTCGAGTCGGTGGCGATGACGAACGCGATCGGGCCGAACCATTCCTTCGTGAATTTCTCGCGGTCGGCGTGGGCGTCGAGTTTGAGCAGAAGCGGCGTGTGAACGCGCGCTTCGGGGAAAGCAGGGTGCGTGAGCTTCTGGCTATCGAGAAGGACTTCGCCGAGACCGCGCGCCTGGGCGATGCGCTCGACGACGCCTTCGTTCTGAATCGCGCCGGTCAACTCGACGGCGCGCGCTGCATCCGAAGTGAGCTTCTCGACGGAGCCGGCGAGCGTTCGGGCGACGTCCTCGAAGCTCAGTTGGCCGTCAGCGGTGCGGATGCCGTCGCGCGGCACGTAGATGTTTTGCGGCGCGGTGCACATCTGGCCGGAATAGAGCGCGAGGGAGAACGCGATGTTGCGCGCGGCGGCTTTCATGTCATCGACCGAATCGATGACGATCTGGTTCACGCCCGCCTTCTCGGTGAAGACCTGTGCCTGATGCGCGTGGCGTTCGAGCCACGTGCCGTTTTGCGTGCTGCCGGTGAAGTCGATCAGCTTGATCTCGGGACGCACCGCGAGTTGCTGAACGAGCGCGCCGTCGTCCGGATCAGTCGCGAGCAGCGTGACGACGTTCGGATCGAAGCCCGCTTCGCGCAATACCTCGCGCGCGATTCGCACGGTGATCGCCAACGGCAGGATCGCGCCGGGATGCGGCTTGACGATGACCGCGTTGCCCGTGGCAAGGTCCGCGAAGAGGCCCGGATAGCCGTTCCACGTCGGGAACGTGCAGCAGCCGAGCACGAGCCCGGTTCCGCGTGGAACGACGGTAAAGCGCTTATGCATGGCAAGCGGCGGGTTTTTGCCTTGCGGCTTTTCCCAGTGCGCTTCCGATGGAATGCGGCGCAGTTGGTCCCATGCGTACACGGCCGCCTCAAGCGCGCGGTCCTGCGCGTGAGGGCCGCCCGCCTGGAAGGCCATCATGAATGCCTGGCCGGTTGTGTGCATCACGCTGTAGCCGATCTCGAAGCTCGCCCGGTTCAGTCGCGACAGAATCTCGAGGCTCACGCCGATCCACGCTTGCGGGCCAGCGGCGCGCCAGCTTGGCTGCGCTTGCGCGGCGGCGCGGATGAGCGCGTCGGGATCCGCCTTCGGATACTTGATGCCGAGCGTCACGCCGAATGGCGAGCGCTCTTTGCCGACCGTTTCGCCTGTCGATGGCTGATCCAGTTCGAACGTCTTGCCGAGGTGCCGCTTAAACGCCGCCTCGCCGTCTGCGTTGGCCGTTTCCCCGTACACTTTGGGACTCGGCATTTCGGCGAACGGACTCCAGTAGCCGCGCGTTTCGATGGCTGTGAGCGCTTGGTCGAGCATCGCTTCGTGCTTCGTGAATAGCGTAGGTGTCATGGTCGCGAGAACGGGGATTGAGACGTCAGGGTGGCGATTAATTAACCGACCGGTTGGTTGGTGATGTTAGCATCATCGAGATAGCGCAGACGAAGTCTTTTCATTAGGGCTTACCTGAGGATGTCTAGGAGGAGTGAATGACTTACGAGAACCTGTTGGTCGAGACGCGCGGGCGGGTGGGACTGATCACGTTGCATCGCCCTAAGGCGCTGAACGCACTGAACGATGCTCTCATGGACGAACTCGGCGCGGCCCTCAAGGCTTTCGACGCCGACGACGACATAGGCGCGATTGTCCTGACTGGCAGTGAGAAGGCGTTTGCAGCGGGTGCGGACATCGGCATGATGGCCAAGTATTCCTATATGGATGTCTACAAAGGCGACTACATCACGCGCAATTGGGAGGCGATCCGCTCCATCCGCAAGCCGGTCATTGCAGCCGTCGCGGGCTTCGCGCTGGGCGGCGGCTGCGAGTTGGCGATGATGTGCGATATCGTCATCGCGGCCGAGACGGCGAAGTTCGGCCAGCCAGAAATCAAGCTCGGAGTGATTCCCGGCGCCGGCGGCACGCAGCGATTGCCGCGCGCCGTGTCGAAGGCCAAGGCGATGGACATGTGCCTCACCGCGCGCATGATGGACGCCGCTGAGGCTGAGCGCGCGGGGCTGGTGTCGCGTGTGGTGACGGCGGATCGGCTGCTCGACGAGGCGGTCGAGGCCGGGACGATCATCGCGAGCTTTTCGTTACCAGCGGTGATGATGGCGAAGGAGGCGGTCAATCGCGCTTACGAGTCGACGCTCGCGGAAGGCGTGCATTTCGAAAGACGCCTGTTCCATTCGCTCTTTGCAACGGAAGATCAGAAGGAGGGGATGGCCGCGTTCGTGGAGAAGCGCAAGCCCGCATTTAAACACCGTTGATTTAGTCGACGAGACTACTTGCGTTACGTCGTTTCGGTCACTAGAATTCCGTTCCTTCGCATTCGAACGAACGCGAAGGGAAGCGGGAGTAGCGGTTTCAGGAAGGTGCTTGAAAAGCGAAGTTGAAAGTTTCAGGCGCAGTCAGCGAGTGAAGAGTTTCAAAAACTTGTTGACACCTTCTGAGGCGACGTTCATAATCTCGTTTCTCTGCTGCTGATGCAGCGACGCAAGACGGAAAGCAGGACAGTCTTGGCGGATTGCTCTTTAAAAACTAACAGCCGATAAGTGTGGGCGCTTGATGGCGAGTGCGGTTTCAGTCTTTCGGGGCTGAGGCGACAAGCAAAAGTAATCAAGAGTCTCACACGAAGTATCAGAGGAAGGTTGATCTGTCTTAGGATGGATTAATCATCGTCAGTACGTTGAGTGAGCGACCGGTTCTACGGAACCGAAAACAGTAACAGGCATTGAACTGAAGAGTTTGATCCTGGCTCAGATTGAACGCTGGCGGCATGCCTTACACATGCAAGTCGAACGGCAGCACGGGGGCAACCCTGGTGGCGAGTGGCGAACGGGTGAGTAATACATCGGAACGTGTCCTGGAGTGGGGGATAGCCCGGCGAAAGCCGGATTAATACCGCATACGCTCTAAGGAGGAAAGCGGGGGATCTTTCGGGACCTCGCGCTCAAGGGGCGGCCGATGGCAGATTAGCTAGTTGGTGGGGTAAAGGCCTACCAAGGCGACGATCTGTAGCTGGTCTGAGAGGACGACCAGCCACACTGGGACTGAGACACGGCCCAGACTCCTACGGGAGGCAGCAGTGGGGAATTTTGGACAATGGGGGCAACCCTGATCCAGCAATGCCGCGTGTGTGAAGAAGGCCTTCGGGTTGTAAAGCACTTTTGTCCGGAAAGAAAACCGCCGCCCTAATATGGTGGCGGGATGACGGTACCGGAAGAATAAGCACCGGCTAACTACGTGCCAGCAGCCGCGGTAATACGTAGGGTGCGAGCGTTAATCGGAATTACTGGGCGTAAAGCGTGCGCAGGCGGTCTGTTAAGACCGATGTGAAATCCCCGGGCTTAACCTGGGAACTGCATTGGTGACTGGCAGGCTTTGAGTGTGGCAGAGGGAGGTAGAATTCCACGTGTAGCAGTGAAATGCGTAGAGATGTGGAGGAATACCGATGGCGAAGGCAGCCTCCTGGGCCAACACTGACGCTCATGCACGAAAGCGTGGGGAGCAAACAGGATTAGATACCCTGGTAGTCCACGCCCTAAACGATGTCAACTAGTTGTTGGGGATTCATTTCCTTAGTAACGTAGCTAACGCGTGAAGTTGACCGCCTGGGGAGTACGGTCGCAAGATTAAAACTCAAAGGAATTGACGGGGACCCGCACAAGCGGTGGATGATGTGGATTAATTCGATGCAACGCGAAAAACCTTACCTACCCTTGACATGGTCGGAACCCTGCTGAAAGGTGGGGGTGCTCGAAAGAGAACCGGCGCACAGGTGCTGCATGGCTGTCGTCAGCTCGTGTCGTGAGATGTTGGGTTAAGTCCCGCAACGAGCGCAACCCTTGTCCTTAGTTGCTACGCAAGAGCACTCTAAGGAGACTGCCGGTGACAAACCGGAGGAAGGTGGGGATGACGTCAAGTCCTCATGGCCCTTATGGGTAGGGCTTCACACGTCATACAATGGTCGGAACAGAGGGTTGCCAAGCCGCGAGGTGGAGCCAATCCCAGAAAACCGATCGTAGTCCGGATCGCAGTCTGCAACTCGACTGCGTGAAGCTGGAATCGCTAGTAATCGCGGATCAGCATGCCGCGGTGAATACGTTCCCGGGTCTTGTACACACCGCCCGTCACACCATGGGAGTGGGTTTTACCAGAAGTGGCTAGTCTAACCGCAAGGAGGACGGTCACCACGGTAGGATTCATGACTGGGGTGAAGTCGTAACAAGGTAGCCGTATCGGAAGGTGCGGCTGGATCACCTCCTTTCTCGAGCTTCGCACACTAAATTAAGCGCTCACGCTTATCGGCTGTGGTTTGAAGAAACAGGCTTTGGGTCTGTAGCTCAGTCGGTTAGAGCACCGTCTTGATAAGGCGGGGGTCGTTGGTTCGAATCCAACCAGACCCACCACGAGTCAAGCAAGACACGGGGGGATTAGCTCAGCTGGGAGAGCACCTGCTTTGCAAGCAGGGGGTCGTCGGTTCGATCCCGTCATCCTCCACCAAGTCCTCAATGCTTAGGGTTGAGCTCAAGAGAGAGCGAACCTTAAGCATTGGCGATTGCGAGCCAGTTGATGCTGTTGGGTAGTGAAGTAGACCTATCGGCTAAACGTTCTTTAACAATCTGGAAGAAGTAGTAAAGAGAATCTGCGAAAGCACTTAGAGATGGGTGCGAGTAGGAGATTCAGGGTAGTGATTGTATCAAGTATGAAAAGGTAATCGAAAGATTGCTTTGGAATACGGCACACACGTAGTGTGGGGTTCACGTAAGTGCTAAAGCACTAACGCGGACCGACACGCGAATACTCAACCTATGGCGGGGCGGCTCGATGGGAGACGCACTCGTTATAGGGTCAAGCGAACAAGTGCATGTGGTGGATGCCTTGGCGATCACAGGCGATGAAGGACGCGGTAGCCTGCGAAAAGCTTCGGGGAGCTGGCAAACGAGCTTTGATCCGAAGATGTCCGAATGGGGAAACCCACTCCGTATGGAGTATCCATGACTGAATCCATAGGTCATGTGAAGCGAACGCGGTGAACTGAAACATCTAAGTAACCGCAGGAAAAGAAATCAACCGAGATTCCCAGAGTAGTGGCGAGCGAAATGGGATCAGCCTGTACTCTTTATCTGTGTTGTTAGCTGAACGCTCTGGAAAGTGCGGCCATAGCAGGTGATAGCCCTGTAAGCGAAAACAGCGTGGAAGAACTAGGGGTACGACAAGTAGGGCGGGACACGTGAAATCCTGTCTGAAGATGGGGGGACCATCCTCCAAGGCTAAATACTCGTGATCGACCGATAGTGAACCAGTACCGTGAGGGAAAGGCGAAAAGAACCCCGGGAGGGGAGTGAAATAGATCCTGAAACCGCATGCATACAAACAGTCGGAGCCTGGAAACGGGTGACGGCGTACCTTTTGTATAATGGGTCAGCGACTTACGTTCAGTAGCGAGCTTAACTGATTAAGGCAGGCGTAGCGAAAGCGAGTCCGAATAGGGCGATCAGTTGCTGGGCGTAGACCCGAAACCAAGTGATCTATCCATGGCCAGGTTGAAGGTGCGGTAACACGTACTGGAGGACCGAACCCACTAACGTTGAAAAGTTAGGGGATGAGCTGTGGATAGGGGTGAAAGGCTAAACAAACTTGGAAATAGCTGGTTCTCTCCGAAAACTATTTAGGTAGTGCCTCGTGTATCACCTTCGGGGGTAGAGCACTGTCATGGTTGTGGGGTCCATTGCGGATTACTACGCCATAGCAAACTCCGAATACCGAAGAGTGCAATCACGGGAGACAGACATCGGGTGCTAACGTCCGGTGTCAAGAGGGAAACAACCCAGACCGCCAGCTAAGGTCCCAAAGATTGGCTAAGTGGGAAACGAAGTGGGAAGGCTAAAACAGTCAGGAGGTTGGCTTAGAAGCAGCCACCCTTTAAAGAAAGCGTAATAGCTCACTGATCGAGTCGTCCTGCGCGGAAGATGTAACGGGGCTCAAGCCAGTCACCGAAGCTGCGGATGCGAGTTTAACTCGCATGGTAGGAGAGCGTTCCGTAAGCCTGCGAAGGTGCGTTGAAAAGCGTGCTGGAGGTATCGGAAGTGCGAATGCTGACATGAGTAGCGATAAAGGGGGTGAAAAGCCCCCTCGCCGTAAGCCCAAGGTTTCCTACGCAACGTTCATCGGCGTAGGGTGAGTCGGCCCCTAAGGCGAGGCAGAAATGCGTAGCTGATGGGAAGCAGGTCAATATTCCTGCACCATTGTTAGATGCGATGGGGGGACGGATCGCGGAAGGTTGTCCGGGTGTTGGACGTCCCGGTCGCTGCATTGGAGAAGGCACTTAGGCAAATCCGGGTGCGCAATTCAAGGGTGTGGCGCGAGCTTCTTCGGAAGCGAAGCAATTGGAAGTGGTTCCAAGAAAAGCCTCTAAGCTTCAGTCTAACGATGACCGTACCGCAAACCGACACAGGTGGGCGAGATGAGTATTCTAAGGCGCTTGAGAGAACTCGGGAGAAGGAACTCGGCAAATTGGTACCGTAACTTCGGGATAAGGTACGCCTCTGTAGCTTGACTGGCCTGCGCCAGGAGGGTGAAGAGGTTGCAATAAACTGGTGGCTGCGACTGTTTAATAAAAACACAGCACTCTGCAAACACGAAAGTGGACGTATAGGGTGTGACGCCTGCCCGGTGCCGGAAGATTAAATGATGGGGTGCAAGCTCTTGATTGAAGTCCCGGTAAACGGCGGCCGTAACTATAACGGTCCTAAGGTAGCGAAATTCCTTGTCGGGTAAGTTCCGACCTGCACGAATGGCGTAACGATGGCCACACTGTCTCCTCCCGAGACTCAGCGAAGTTGAAGTGTTTGTGATGATGCAATCTCCCCGCGGCTAGACGGAAAGACCCCATGAACCTTTACTGTAGCTTTGCATTGGACTTTGAACCGATCTGTGTAGGATAGGTGGGAGGCTATGAAACCGGAACGCCAGTTTCGGTGGAGCCGTCCTTGAAATACCACCCTGGTTTGTTTGAGGTTCTAACCTTGGTCCGTGATCCGGATCGGGGACAGTGCATGGTAGGCAGTTTGACTGGGGCGGTCTCCTCCCAAAGTGTAACGGAGGAGTACGAAGGTACGCTAGGTACGGTCGGAAATCGTGCTGATAGTGCAATGGCATAAGCGTGCTTAACTGCGAGACCGACAAGTCGAGCAGGTGCGAAAGCAGGTCATAGTGATCCGGTGGTTCTGTATGGAAGGGCCATCGCTCAACGGATAAAAGGTACTCTGGGGATAACAGGCTGATACCGCCCAAGAGTTCATATCGACGGCGGTGTTTGGCACCTCGATGTCGGCTCATCTCATCCTGGGGCTGTAGCCGGTCCCAAGGGTATGGCTGTTCGCCATTTAAAGAGGTACGTGAGCTGGGTTTAAAACGTCGTGAGACAGTTTGGTCCCTATCTGCCGTGGGCGTTGGATATTTGAAGGGGGCTGCTCCTAGTACGAGAGGACCGGAGTGGACGAACCTCTGGTGTACCGGTTGTCACGCCAGTGGCATCGCCGGGTAGCTATGTTCGGAAGAGATAACCGCTGAAAGCATCTAAGCGGGAAACTCGCCTTAAGATGAGATATCCCCGGGGCTTCGAGCCCCTTGAAGGGTCGTTCCAGACCAGGACGTTGATAGGTCAGGTGTGTAAGTGCAGTAATGCATTGAGCTAACTGATACTAATTGCCCGTAAGGCTTGATCCTATAACCGGTGTGTCTTAACCTGCGCCGGTTGAGTAAGCGACTGTGCCCAGACCAGTCACTACCCACTACTTCTTCCCAGATTGGTCGTGGCGCACCCCCGTGCGACGCGACAACCCGTCATGCCTGATGACCATAGCGAGTCGGTCCCACCCCTTCCCATCCCGAACAGGACCGTGAAACGACTCCACGCCGATGATAGTGCGGATTCCCGTGTGAAAGTAGGTAATCGTCAGGCTCCTCATGCTGCAACGCAAAAACCCCACCCCACAAAGGTGGGGTTTTTGCATTGGGGCGGCGGCAACGCAACGCAAGGCCTGCCGGAACAGCGCAGGCGCAAGCATCGGCCCACACGACACCCGAATATCTACGAAGCCAAGAATCGCTCTGCCAATCGCACCCAGTACGAAGACCCGACCGAAAGCAACGCGTCGTTGAAATCGTAACTGGCGTTGTGAAGCATGCAAGGACCTGCGCCGTGTCCATGCTCTCGATGTCCACCATCCCCGTTGCCGAGGAAGGCGTAACACCCCGGCTTCTCGAGCAGCATGAACGAGAAGTCTTCGGCGCCCATCGTCGGTTCGACGGCCGCGTCCACATTCTCGCTGCCCACCACCTCCGCCATCACTTGCGCTGCAAACTTCGTCTGCGCGGGATCGTTGATCGTCGGCGGGTAATTTCGATGGAAGTGCACATCCGCGTCGCAGTCATAGGCCGATGCCGTTGCTTCCGCGATCTTTCGCATCCGCGTTTCGATCAAGTCGAGCGTTTCCACTGTGAACGTGCGCACCGTCCCGCCGAGCCACGCCCGATCGGGGACCACGTTCACCGCATCCCCCGCATGGATCTGCGTGATCGAAAGCACGGCCGTATCGAGCGGTTTCTTGTTGCGCGTGATGATGCTCTGCAACGCGTTCGCGATCTGCACAGCGGCGAAAACAGGATCGCGTCCGTTATGCGGCATTGCCGCGTGCGAGCCGGTGCCGCGAATGGTTATCCGAAATTCATTGCTCGACGCCATGATCGGACCTTGGGTAACGCCGAAGTGTCCCGCCGGCATGCCCGGCCAGTTGTGAATGCCGAAGACGGCATCGACGGGAAAGCGCGTGAAGAGCCCGTCGTCGATCATAGCCTTGGCGCCCGCGCCGCCTTCTTCGGCGGGCTGAAACATGAACACCACCGTCCCGTTGAACTTCCCGTGTTCGGCGAGATACTTGGCCGCGCCCAGCAGCATCGCGGTATGACCATCGTGACCGCAGGCGTGCATGCGCCCGTCGTTTCTGGACTTGTGATCGAATGCGTTGGTTTCCTGAATGGGCAGCGCGTCCATGTCCGCGCGTAGTCCGATCGAGGCGCCGCCCGAACCGCGTCTGAGCACGCCTACGACGCCCGTCTTGCCCAATCCGCGGTGCACCTCGATACCCCAGCGTTCCATGTTGTCCGCGACCAGCTTCGCGGTGCCCACTTCCTCGTAGCGCAGCTCGGGATGAGCATGGATCGTTCGTCGAAGAGCCTTGATCTCCTCGTGCGATGCTTCGATTTCCGCAATCAGATTCATTTGAACCGCTCTCTCGTTGAATACGAACTTGCGTGCCGGCACGCGATGTTTCATTCTACGCCGCCACTATTTGTGACAGCTTCGGTCGACCGGACGGCGCGCGTAATAGAATCCTGTCATCTGCCGCCAATATTCCGATCGATTGGACTTCCCGATGAACGCCCCAGCCGAATTCGCCCGAGCCGTATGCCCGCACGATTGCCCCGATACGTGCGCGATGCGTGTCACCGTGGAAAACGGCAAAGCGGTGAAGGTCAGCGGCGATCCCGATCATCCGCCGACGCAGGGCGTCCTGTGCACGAAGGTCACGCGCTACGCCGAACGCACGCATCACAAGGAGCGCCTTCTCACGCCACTGCGCCGGGTCGGGCCGAAAGGCGCGGGCCAGTTCGAGCCGATCGGCTGGGATGAAGCGCTGCGCATCGCCGCCGAACGGCTTACGCCCATCGCGCGGCGCGCGCCTGAAGCGATCCTGCCGTACAGCTACGCCGGCACGATGGGGCTCGTGCAGGGCGAAAGCATCGCTGCGCGGTTCTTCAATGTGCTCGGCGCGTCGCGGCTGGACCGGACGATCTGTGCCGCAGCCGGCGCGGCCGGACTGCGCTATACCTACGGCGCGAGTCTTGGGATGCACGTCGAGTTCTTCGACGAGAGCGAAGTCATCCTGATCTGGGGAGCCAACCCGATCGCGTCGAGCCTCCACTTCTGGACGCGCGCGCAGGAAGCGAAACGGCGCGGCGCAAAGCTCATCGCCATCGACCCGTACCGGTCGCTGACTGCCGAGAAGTGTCATCAGCACATTGCATTGCGGCCCGGCACCGACGCCGCGCTCGCACTCGGCATGATCCGCGTGCTCATTCATGAGGACCTGCTGGATCACGAATACATCGCGGCCCACACGCTCGGTTTCGACGAACTCGCCGCGCGCGCCGAACAGTACCCGCCATCGCGCGTCGCAGCGATCTGCGGGATCGAGGAGCAAACCGTCGTCGAACTTGCGCGCGCATTCGGATCGACGAAAAAGGCTGCCATTCGCCTGAACTACGGGATGCAGCGCGTGCGTGGCGGCGGGAACGCGGTACGCGCCGTCGCTTGCCTGCCGTCGCTGACAGGCGCATGGCGCGAGCGTTCCGGCGGGCTGTTGCTGTCGTCATCGGGTTGGGCGCCCGTCGACAATACCGCGCTCGAGCGTCCCGACTTGCTGCCGGATTGGCCGAAGAAGGCGCCGCGCACCATCAACATGAACGCCGTCGGCGACGCGTTGCTGCATCCCGGCGACGCATCCTTCGGCCCGAAGGTCGAGGCGCTCATCGTCTACAACTCGAATCCGGTCGCGGTCGCGCCGGACTCGGCGAAGGTCGCGGCCGGCTTCGCGCGCGAGGATCTCTTCACGATCGTGCTCGAACATTTCCAGACGGACACCGCCGATTACGCCGACCTCGTCTTCCCCGCGACCACGCAACTCGAACATCTGGACGTCCACAAGTCGTACGGCCACACGCATGTGATGGCGAACCTGCCCGCTATCGAGCCTGTCGGCGATGCGCGTCCGAACACCGAATTCTTCCGCGGTCTCGCGCGCGCAATGGATCTGTCCGAGCCGGCGCTTTTCGAGAGCGACGAGCACATCGCGTCGAAGGCATTCCGCTGGAACGACGCGACGCTCGAAGGCCAGAGCTGGGACACGCTCAGGACGTCGCGCTGGCTCGAGCTGAAGGTTCCGGATGCACCGCTCGCCGAAGGCGGCTTTCGCACGCCGTCCGGAAAATGCGAGTTCTACAGCGAGCGTCTGAAACGCGAAGGCCTCGATCCATTGCCCGATTTCCTCCCGCCTTACGAGTCGGTCGAGGGCGCGCCTGAACTGGCCGCGCGTTATCCGCTCGCGATGATCTCGCCACCCGCGCGCAATTTCCTGAACAGCACGTTCGTGAATATCCAGAGCCTTCGCGCGACGGAACGCGAACCGCATCTCGACATCCATCCAGCGGATGCGCAAGCGCGGGGCATCGAGAATGGCGCGCTGGTGCGAATCTTCAACGATCGCGGTTCGATGCAGGCCCGCGCGCGCGTGACGGACCGCGCGCGAGAAGGCGTCGTGGTCGGCCTGTCGATCTGGTGGAAGAAGTTGTCCCCCGATGGCTGCAACGCCAATCAAGTCACGAGCCAGGCATTGACCGATCTTGGGGGATCGGCGACGTTCTACGACTGCCTGGTCGAAGTGGAGTCATTGCATTGAGAAGTTTGAATTGGACAGGCTCGAAAGAGTCTGGAGAGCGGCGTCTAACCGGATTGTCGGAAGGGAAACGAGCGGCTAGCATTTCGTTTTCGCACGACCATTCGAAAATTAGATAAAGGAGACGCCGAATGGACAAACTTTGGCTGAAATCGTATCCGGCTGGCGTGCCTGCGGAGGTCGATGCATCGGCGTATCGCTCGGTGTCGCAATTGCTCGAAGACAGCTTCCGCAAGAACCGCGATCGCCGCGCGTTCGTTTGCATGGGGCGAGCCATCACGTATCGCGAACTCGACGACTTGTCGAAGAGGCTCGCCGCGTGGTTCCAGAAAAGAGGCCTGAAACGCGGCGCGCGCGTCGCGCTGATGATGCCGAACGTGCTGCAATATCCCGTCGCGATCGCGGCGGTGCTGCGCGCGGGGTATATCGTCGTCAATGTGAATCCGCTTTACACGTCCCGCGAACTCGAACATCAACTGCGCGATAGCGGCGCGGAAGCCATCGTCATTCTCGAGAACTTCGCGGTCACGCTTCAGGCCGTGATCGGCAACACCGCGATCAAGCACGTCGTCGTCGCGGCGATGGGCGACCTGATGGGCGCGAAGGGCCTGGTGGTCAACTTCGTGGTTCGTCGAGTCAAGAAGATGGTGCCCGAATGGACGCTGCCGGGCAGCGTCCGTTTCAACGACGCCATCGCCGAGGGCGCGCGTCACACGCTCGAAGCGGTTCAGCAAGGCCCGGACGACATCGCGTTTCTGCAGTACACGGGCGGGACGACGGGCGTGGCCAAGGGCGCGACGCTCACGCACGGCAACGTCATCGCGAACGTACTTCAGTCCGAAGTCTGGCTCGAACCGGCGCGCAAGCGGCGGCCGGACATCGACCAATTCGTGTGTGTCGTGGCGCTGCCGCTTTATCACATCTTCGCGTTGACGGTGTGCGGAATGCTGACCATCCGCACGGGCGGTCTGGGCGTGCTGATCCCGAATCCGCGCGACGTAGCCGGCATGATCCAGGAATTGAAGGGCTTCCAGATCAATACTTTCCCCGCCGTCAACACGCTGTACAACGCGCTCTTGAATCATCCCGAATTCAAGGGGCTCGATTTCTCGAAACTCATCGCGGCGAATGGCGGCGGCATGGCGGTCCAGGAAGCCGTTGCGAAGCGCTGGTTCGCCGCCACCGGCGTGCCCATCGTCGAGGGCTACGGGTTGTCCGAGACGTCGCCGTGCGTGACGTGCAATCCCGTCACGGCGACCGAATATACCGGCACGATCGGCTTGCCGTTGCCATCGACGGAAGTCTCGATCCGCGACGACGACAACAACGAACTGCCGCTCGGGAAGGCGGGCGAAATCTGCATCAAGGGTCCGCAAGTGATGGCGGGTTACTGGAATCGGCCGGACGAAACGGCCAAGGTCATGACGCCGGACGGCTTCTTTCGCTCGGGCGATGTCGGCGTGTTCGACGAGCGCGGCTACGTGAAGATCGTCGATCGCAAGAAGGACATGATTCTCGTCTCGGGCTTCAACGTGTATCCGAACGAAATCGAGGACGTCGTGGCGATGCTGCCGGGCGTGTTCGAGGTCGCGGCGGTGGGCGTCAAGGACCAGAACTCGGGCGAAGCGGTGAAGCTCTTCATCGTGCGCAAGGACGAAAACCTGACCGAAGCCGACGTCATCGCGTATTGCAAGGAGCGGCTTACGGGCTACAAGCGGCCGCGCATCATCGAGTTTCGCAGCGACTTGCCGAAGAGCAATGTCGGAAAGATTCTGCGTCGGGAACTGCGCGACGGGACTGTCTGATCGGTCCGACAGCGCATAGGGAAGGCCTTCGCCGTCAGACGCGAAGGCTTTTTTTCGTCCGCGACGCGCATCGCCGAAATGAAAAAAAGGCGCCCGAAGGCGCCTTTCAGCAAGTACCGCTTTATTACGAGCTTCTTAGAACTTGTGACGGATACCGACCAGCGCCGCAACCTGGTTCGACGTCGACGACGGCGACAGGCCATTGATGTTCGCCACGGCTGCCGTGCGCGTCGAGTCCGTGCCCGAAGCGTGCTGGTACACACCGTCGATGTACAGGTCGGTGCGCTTCGACAGGAAGTAGTCCGCGCCGAGCATGCCTTGATGGTACTTGGCGTTCGCCAGGCCGTAGCCCTTCGTGTAGTCGTAAGCGACGCCCAGCAACAGAGCCGGGGTCAGCTGGTACTTGAAGTTGACTTCGGCGTTGTGGAACTTGCCCGAACCGCCCGCGTAACCAGCCGGGTTCAGGCCCGCGCCCGCGTCCGTGCCGACATCCTTGAACTGCGTGTTGCTATACGTCGCGCCGAGGGTCGCTGCGCCGAACGTGTAAGCCGCGCCAGCCGAAATCACTTGCTGGGTATGCGCCGATGCGAAGCCCGAGTACACGCGGCTCCCGCCCATGTTCGAGGCCGCAGCCGATGCAGCCGTAGCCGACGTCGCGTTGTTGCCGAAGAACGAGTAGTTCGGATCCTTGACGTTCAGGTAGCCAGCGCCCAATTGCAGCGGACCTTGCGAGTAGCCGAGGCCAACCGACCAAATCTGGTTGCGGTTGAACTGGCCAGCATTGCCGCCGAGGCTGTACAGGCCGCCGAACGTGAAGCCGGCGTAGTTCGCGCTCGTGAACTTGATCGCGTTGTTCACGCGATTCGAGTTGTTCATGTTGTCGAGGTCGCCCGGGTGCGCGCCGAAGTACGTCGCCCACTGGCTGCCGACTTCGAATGCGCCGGTGAAGTCGACCACGGAGTCGTACTGGCGACCCAGCGTGACCGTGCCGAATTGCGCCGTCGACAAACCGACATACGCTTGACGGCCGAACTCGTCGCCGCCTTGGCCCAGACGGCCGTTGAACACGTTGAAGCCGTTTTCGAGGACGAACAGCGCCTTCAGACCGCCGCCCAGGTCTTCCGTGCCACGCAGGCCCCAACGGCTACCCTGCACGTTGCCGCTGTTGAGCGCATACAGCTTCTGGCCGCCGCTGTTGTTCGAATACAGGAAGCCCGCGTCGATGATGCCGTACAGCGTCACGCTGCTCTGCGCATGTGCGGCGCCAGCGAAGACGCCCAATGCTGCCAAAGCGAGAAGCGACTTTTTCATTGAAAAGATCTCCAGAGAGTGTTTTTGCGACTTGTTTGGCAAGGTTCACTGTTCTAGCGCCAGTGTGTTGACGGTCCCTGCCGAGGCACTTCTTTACGAAGGTGACACGTAATGTAACAAGAACAACTTTCCGGACAAAGGAAAAGGGGGCAGCGTCCGGCCCGCATGTGACGTTTACGCAACATGCGCTAAAATCTTGGTTTTGCAGCGATTTTGCGAGTCGTGTTTCCCCTAATTACAAAAAGTGGAGCTCGCGGCGGGATGTTTTCGCATGATCGGCGGAAGAATAGGGATTGCTGAAGGACTGCGCACGGCGCTCCCAAAAATGATGAACATGAATCAAGAGGTGAGAACATGACGCTCGACGAACTCATTAGCGAATTCGACCGGGGCTTGCGGTCCATCGCCGGCGTGAGCCGCATGTCGCGGCCGATCCCGGAGTCGAACGCGCCGCTTTCGGTCGACGGCGGCCTGGTCGCGGAAGAGCCGCAACTCACGGAGAAGGAAAAGGCGCACGCGGCCGGCCTCATGCGCGTGAACCACGTCGGCGAAGTCTGCGCGCAGGCGCTGTATCAGGCGCAGAAGCTCGCGACCTCGTCGCCGGGACTCAAGCAGAGCTTCGAACAGGCGGCTCGCGAGGAGGAAGACCATCTCGCGTGGACGGCGCAGCGTCTGAAAGACCTGGATTCGCGTCCGAGTCTCCTGAACCCGCTGTGGTACGCGGGCGCAGTGGCGATCGGCTTCGTCGCGGGACGATTCGGCGATCGCGCGAGCCTGGGCTTCATGGCCGAGACGGAGCGTCAAGTGGAGCAACATCTGGACGGCCACATGAAGACGCTGCCGGCGACCGATTACGCGTCGCGTGCCATCGTCGAGCAGATGCGTCTCGATGAAAGCGCGCATGCGGCGGCGGCCATCGGCGCGGGCGGCGGCGAAATGCCGTTTCCGGTGCGCGCGCTGATGCGGGCGGCGGCCAAGGTGATGACCCGAACCGCTTACTACGTTTAAGGTCGAAACAGCGAGAGGCGGCAGCATTCGGCAACGACCAGCCGCCCGCGCCTGCGGTTTTCATCATGGGAAACCGTTACATTTCACGCGTCTTGTCTGTCAAATTTCACACTTCACCTTCACAACGCGTACTAGTCTCCTAATTTCAAACGGTTTTCCTCTTCCGCGCTCTCTCAAGTCCCTTCGCTAAGTCCTTGTTCTAACGAGTAAAAGACTCCCGAAAAAAACCTCCGCGTCTTGACCGAGGAAATACCTTCCTCTAAAGTGGGAGACAGTGTGAGAAAGTGGTTCTTTGTGTGATTCACAGGCCACTTTCAGGCATTTTCGCGGCGGGACGACACCATCGTGGGACGTCGACAGCTTTGGCCTCAATCGCGTTCATCGCTGACGCGATCACTGTGGCCGACAACGGGGAGAAGGGCGAGTGTTCCAGGGGGCGTCGGCGCTGACGCTCGATGCGAAAGGACGGATGTCGGTTCCGTCCCGCTATCGGGAAGCGCTGCAAGGGCAGGCAGAAGGCCGGGTGACGCTCACGAAGAGCCCGGATGGATGCCTGTTGCTCTTTCCTCGCCCGGAGTGGGAAGTCTTTCGTGCCAAGGTCGCCGCGCTCCCCATGGAAGCGATGTGGTGGCGGCGCATCTTTCTCGGTAATGCAATGGACGTCGAACTGGACAGCGCCGGGCGCGTGCTCGTATCGCCCGAGCTTCGTGCTGCCGCTTCGCTCGAAAAAGAGGTGACGCTGCTCGGCATGGGCGCGCACTTCGAATTATGGGATTCGCAGACGTATGCGGCGAAGGAAGCCGCGGCAATGGCGCAGGGCATGCCCGACGCGCTGAAGAACTTCACTTTCTGACGCGGCGCTGAACAACATGGCACCAGCGATGGGAAATGAACTGCAGCATCGCACGGTGCTGTTGAAGGAAGCGGTAGACGGACTGATCACGCGCGCCGACGGCATCTATATAGATGGCACTTTCGGGCGCGGCGGTCATAGCCGGGCAATTCTCGAGCAGCTGGATCAGTCGGGGCGGCTTCTCGCCTTCGACAAAGACCCGCTCGCGATCGCCACGGCGCAACAGATTCAGGACGCGCGCTTGTCGATCGTGCACGACAGCTTTGCGTCGATGCGCGATGCAGCGAGCGAACGCGGAGTGCAAAAGGTGTCGGGCGTGTTGCTGGACCTGGGCGTGTCGTCGCCGCAAGTGGACGACCCCGAGCGCGGCTTCAGCTTTCGCGCGCAAGGCCCGCTCGACATGAGGATGGACCCGACTCGCGGCGAGTCGGCGGCCGAGTGGCTCGCACGGGCCACGGTGCAGGAAATGACGGAGGTGATCAGAGATTATGGGGAAGAACGGTTTGCTTTTCAGATTGCAAAGGCGCTTGTTGCTCGCAGGGCAGAGTCCGACCGTCTTGGGCCTCTCGTCAGCACGCGCGAGCTTGCCGAAATCGTGGGTCACGTCGTCAAGACCCGTGAAAAGGGTAAGGATCCGGCAACCCGCACCTTTCAGGCTATACGGATTCACATCAATCAAGAGCTTGCGGAACTGCAAGTAGTTCTTGAATCGGCACTTTCGTTGTTGGAGCAAGGGGGGCGGCTGGTCGTGATCAGCTTTCATTCGCTCGAAGACCGGATCGTCAAGCGGTTCATGCAGGCGCAGTCGAGCGCGCCGGCGGTGGATCGTCGCTTGCCGATCCGCGCGGTCGATCTGCCGAGTCCGCCTCTGCGGATCGTCGGCCGCGTGTTTCCGAGCGAGGCCGAAGTCGCCGGCAACCCGCGCGCCCGCTCCGCGGTCATGCGTATCGCGGAGCGCATCGCGCCATGAACCGTCTCAACATTTTTCTCCTGATGGTGGTGCTCGCCTGCGCGCTGTCGGTCGTCAGCTCGACCAACAAACAGCGGCAAGTGTTCATCGAACTGCAGCGGGCGCAGTCGCAGGAACGCCAGCTTCAGCAGGACTACGCGCAGTTCCAGTATCAGCAGAGCGCGTTGTCGAAGACATCGCGCATCGAGCAGTTGGCCACTAACTCACTGAAGATGCAGCCCGTGACGACCGGCCGCACGCAATATCTCACCTACGACCCGGCGACCGCGAAGGCCGCCGATGCGCCCATGCCGCCGCCGCTGCCGGCCTCGGCGCCGCCCGCTCGCGGAGCCAAACGATGAAGAAGTCCGCGAAGCAGAAAGACGTCGCCTACACGCCGAACCCGATCCTCGCCGTGCGCCTGCCAATGTGGCGCTCGAAGTTCGTCGTGTTTCTGCTTTTCATGGCGTTCGTCGCGCTGGCCGGGCGCGCGTTCTGGATTCAGGGCCCCGGTAACGCGTTCTTCAAGAAGCAGGGCGAAAGCCGCTATCAGCGCACGCTGGAGATGCCCGCCACGCGCGGGCAGATTCGCGACCGCAACGGTCTCGTGCTCGCCACCAGCTTGCCGGTGAAGGCGATCTGGGCCATCCCCGAAGCCGTTCCGAACGATCTCGGCGCAGACAAGCTCGCGGAACTCGCGAAGCTGCTCGACATGTCGCAGAAAGACCTGCGCGCGAAGCTGTCGATGGACAAGACGTTCGTCTACGTGAAGCGTCAGGTGCCGCTGGAAGTCGCGCAGAAGGTCGCCGCGCTCGACATTCCCGGCATTTATTCGCGCGGCGAATACAAGCGCTTCTACCCGGAAGGCGAAATCACCGCGCACCTGATCGGCTTTACTAATATTGAAGACAAGGGTCAGGAAGGCGTCGAACTCGGCGACCAGAACGTCCTCGCCGGCACGCCGGGCATGCGTCGCGTCATCAAGGACCGGATGGGCCATATCGTCGAGGACGTCGACGAGCAGGTCGTGCCGCATAACGGCCAGGACGTCGAGCTTTCGATCGACAGCAAGATTCAGTACATCGCGTACACGAACCTGAAGGCGGCCGTCGAGAAGTCGAAGGCGAAAGCCGGCGCGGCGATCGTCATCGATACGAAGACGGGCGAAGTGCTCGCGCTCGTCAACTATCCCACCTACAACCCGAACGACCGCTCGCGCATGACCGGCGAGCAGTTGCGCAACCGCATTCTGACGGACACCTTCGAGCCGGGCTCGATCATGAAGCCGTTCACCGTTTCGCTCGCGCTCGATCTGCATCGCGTGACGCCGAATACGCTCGTCGAAACGGGCGGCGGTGTGTTCGTGCTGGACGGCGCGCGCATCACGGACGATTCCGGTTTCGGCACGCTCACCGTCGGCGGCGTGATTCAGAAGTCGAGCAATATCGGCGCGACCAAAATTGCGATGCAATTGCGGCCCGAGGAAATGTGGAACATGTACACGAGCATCGGGCTCGGTCAGGCGCCGAAGGTCGGGTTTCCCGGCGCCGTCACCGGACGTCTGCGGCCGTGGAAGAGCTGGCGCCGCATCGAGCAGGCGACCATGTCCTATGGATACGGCCTGTCGGCATCGCTGTTTCAGCTTGCGCGCGCGTACACGGCCATTGCGCACGACGGCATGATCCTGCCCGTGTCCATTTTCCGCACGCCGGGCGATCAGCCGCCGGTCGGCCAGCAGGTCTTCTCCCCGACCACTGCGCGCGAAGTGCGCGCAATGCTCGAAGCCGTCGTGTCGAAAAACGGCACGTCGCCGGATGCGGCGGTGCCCGGTTATCGCGTCGGCGGCAAGAGCGGCACGGCGTATAAGCATGCGGGCCGCGGCTACGATCATTCGAAGTACCGCGCGTCGTTCGTCGGCATGGCACCGATGCCGAACCCGCGCATCGTCGTGGCCGTTTCCGTCGACGAACCGACGGCCGGCAGTCACTTCGGCGGACAAGTCTCGGGTCCGGTGTTCTCGGGCATTGTCGGCGATACGCTGCGCGCGCTCAACGTGCCGCCGGACATGCCGGTCAAGCAGATGGTCGTGACGGACGAGCCGAACCCCGCCACGGCGCCGTCGAATGTGAACAACGCGAACACCGCAAAGAAAGTCGCGGTGTCGAGCAATACGAGAACCCATCCGGGAGTCGTGCGATGAGCGCGCAGTCCCGTCAGAGCAAGATGCAGAAGGACGTTTCGAACGCGGTTCAATGGCTGCGCGCACACGCGCGCCCCGAGGCTCAGTTGCACGCCGACACGCGCTCGCTCAAAAACGGCGACGTGTTCCTCGCGTATGCCGTCGACGGCGCGGACAACCGCCCGTATCTCGACGCGGCGCTCGGCGCGGGCGCGGCGGCTGCGCTGTATCAGCCGGAAGGCTTCGCGGGTCAGGAGGACGCATCGAAGACGCTCGCCGTGAGCGCGCTCAACGCGCTTGCCGGCCCCATCGCGTCCGCGTGGTACGGCGAGCCCACCGCGTCGATGCTCACCGTCGGCGTGACGGGCACGAACGGAAAGACATCGTGCAGCCAGTGGATCGCGACCGCGCTCACCGCGCTCGGCCGTCCGTGCGCGATCGTCGGCACGCTCGGCATCGGCATGCCGGGCAAGCTCTTGCATACCGGCTTCACCACGCCCGATGCGCCGCAACTCCAGCGCAGCCTCGCGCAACTGAAGGCGCAGGGCGCGGAAGCGGTCGCGATGGAAGTGTCCTCGCACGCGCTGCATCAGGGGCGCGTGAACGGCACGGACTTCGACATCGCCATTTTCACGAATCTCACGCAGGATCATCTCGACTATCACGGCACGTTCGCCGCGTATGAAGCGGCGAAGGCGCGTCTTTTCGCGTGGCCTTCGCTGAAGACCGCAATCGTCAATCGCGACGATGCGGCCGGCCAGCGTCTGATCGAGTCGCTGCGCGGCAAGGTCCGCACGATTGCCTACGGCGTCGACATGCCCGCCGATGCCGCGCCAGCCGCCGACGCCATGCTGCTTGCAACGCAAGTTCGCGCGACGTCCGTCGGTACGGCGTTTCATCTCTCGTCGGACTGGGGCGAGGCCGAAGTCGAAGTCGGCACGCTCGGCGCGTTCAACGTGAGCAATCTGCTCGCGGTCCTCGGCGTGCTGCTCGAAGTGGGCGTGCCGTTCAACGCCGCGCTCGCGCGCATCACGAAGCTCGAGTCGGTCAATGGCCGCATGGAGCGTCTCGGCGGACGGCTTCAAAGCGACGAGCCGCTCGTCGTGATCGACTACGCGCACACGCCCGACGCGCTCGACAAAACGCTTGCCGCATTGCGCCCGATCGCGAGCGCGCGCGGCGGCCAGCTCGTCTGCATGTTCGGCTGCGGCGGCGACCGCGACGCGACCAAGCGTCCGCTGATGGGCGAAATCGCCGAGCGTCTCGCCGATCAGGTCGTCATCACGAGCGACAATCCGCGCAGCGAAGATCCCGTCGCGATCATCGATCAGATCGCGGGCGGCATGAAGAACGCAGGCAAGGCGCGGCGCATCGAGGATCGCGCGAGCGCCATCTTGCAGGCCGTGCGCGCGGCGGCACGCGAGGATGTCGTGGTGCTCGCGGGCAAGGGGCACGAAGCCACGCAAGAAATTATGGGCAAGAAGCGCGCGTTCTCCGACCAGGATCACGCGCGCCTCGCGCTTGCAGCACGCGCCACGCAGCAGCGCGGAGGTGCCGAATGACGATGTTCACCCTGCGCGAAGCCGCCGCGCTCATTCCCGGCGCAGTGCTCGAGGGCGACGCCAATATCGCGATCGAGCGAGTCGTCACCGACAGCCGCGCCATTCAGGCGGGCGATCTTTTCGTCGCGGTAAAGGGCGATCGCTTCGATGCGCATGATTTCCTGGATCAGGTTGCGAAGGGCGGCGCCGCTGCGGCGCTCGTCTCGCGCGAGCTACGCAATTCGGATGCCTGGCCGTTGCCAGTCATCAAGGTAAAGGACACGCGCACGGCGCTCGGTGCGCTGGCGCACGGCTGGCGCAAGCGCTTCACGATGCCGCTCGTCGCGGTCACGGGCAGCAACGGCAAGACGACGGTCAAGGAAATGATCGCGTCCATCTTTGCGGCTGACGTGGGCGTCGAAGCGCGTCTCGCGACGGCGGGCAACTTCAACAACGACATTGGCTTGCCGCTCACGCTCTTTCGCCTGAACGCGGCGCACAAGCTCGCGGTCGTCGAACTCGGCATGAACCATCCCGGCGAGACGGACGCGCTCGGCAAGATCGCGGCGCCCGATGTCGCCGTGGTCAACAACGCGCAGCGCGAGCATCAGGAGTTCATGGCGACGGTCGAGGCTGTCGCGCTCGAACATGCGTCGGTGATTCACGCGCTTGGCGACACCGGCACGGCCGTCTTTCCCGCCGACGACCGCTACGCGAGCATCTGGCGCGTCGCGGCGACGGGCAACGCGATCATCGACTTCGCATTGACCGGCGACGAATCGAAGGCGGCCGTCACCGGCACGCTCGATGGCACGACGGTTCACGTCCGCACGCCGCAAGGCAATGTCGACATCGCGCTTGCGGTGCTCGGCGAACACAACGCGCGCAACGCGCTGGCGGCGACGGCGGCCGCGCTCGCGGCGGGCGTGTCGCTCGATGCGATCAAGCGCGGCCTCGAAGCGTTCGAGCCGGTCAAGGGCCGCCTGCAGGTCAAGCGCGCGGTGCTCGGCGCGCTCGCGGGCGCAACCGTCATCGACGATTCGTACAACTCCAATCCCGATTCCATGCGCGCCGCCATCGACGTGCTCGCGCGCGAGGCATCGCCGCGCGTGCTCGTGATGGGCGACATGGGCGAAGTCGGCGAGGAAGGGCCGGCGTTTCATCGCGAAGTCGGCGCTTATGCGGCCGAACGCGGTATCGACGCGCTCTTCGCGCTCGGCGACGCAAGCCGCGATTCAGTGAACGCATTCAACGCAGCGGCGTCGAAGCAGGCCGCGCAACATTTCGGCGATGTCGGCGAACTGGTTGCGGCCCTGCTGAACGCGGGCTTCGGCGCGCATGCAACGTATCTCGCGAAAGGCTCGCGCTTCATGAAGATGGAGCGCGTGGTGGACGCGCTGACGACTTCACAACAACCCGCTGCGGGCAACGCGCCCGCCGCACACTGACTCACAGAAAGAGAAGGACAAGCATGCTACTCGCACTCGCGCAATGGCTTCAGAATGACGCCAGCTTCATGCGCGTGTTCACCTACATCACGTTCCGCGCGGTGGGCGCCACGGCGACGGCGCTGCTGATCGGTCTCGTCTGCGGCCCCTGGGTGATCCGCAAGCTGACCGCGATGAAAGTCGGTCAGGCCGTGCGCAAGGACGGCCCGCAGACGCATCTCGTGAAGTCGGGCACGCCGACGATGGGCGGCGTGCTCATTCTCATCGGCATCGCGGTGTCCACGCTTCTGTGGGCCGATCTCACGAACCGCTTCGTGTGGATCGTGATGCTCGTCACGTTCGGCTATGGCGTGATCGGCTGGGTGGACGACTATCGCAAGGTCGTGCACAAGGACCCGCGCGGCATGTCGTCGCGCGAGAAGTATTTCTGGCAATCGGTCATCGGCCTGTTCGCGGCCGTTTATCTGGCTTTCAGCGTCTCCGAAGCCAGCAACACGCGCGTGTTCGATCTCTTCATGGCGTGGGTGCGCAGCGGCCTCTCGATGGGCCTGCCCGCGCGCGCCGACCTCATGCTGCCGTTCCTCAAATCCATCACGTATCCGCTTGGCGTGTGGGGTTTCATCGCGATGACGTACTTCGTGATCGTCGGGTCGAGTAACGCGGTGAATCTCACCGACGGCCTCGACGGGCTCGTCATCATGCCGGTCGTGCTCGTGGGCGCATCGCTCGGCGCATTCGCCTACGTGATGGGCAGCTCCGTCTACTCCAAATACCTGTTGTTTCCGCACATTCCGGGCGCGGGCGAACTGCTGATCTTCTGTTCGGCCATGGGCGGCGCGGGCCTCGCGTTCCTCTGGTACAACACGCACCCCGCACAAGTCTTCATGGGCGATGTCGGCGCGCTCGCGCTCGGCGGGGCGCTCGGCACCATCGCCGTGATCGTGCGTCAGGAAGTGGTGCTGTTCATCATGGGCGGCGTCTTCGTGGCCGAAACGCTCTCCGTGATGCTGCAGGTCTTCTGGTTCAAGTTCACGAAGCGCCGTTACGGCGAAGGCCGCCGTTTCTTCAAGATGGCGCCGCTGCATCACCACTACGAATTGTCCGGCTGGACGGAAACGCAAGTGGTGGTGCGCTTCTGGATCATCACGTTGATGCTGTGTCTGTTCGGGTTGTCGACGCTCAAGCTGCGTTGATGTTGCGCGTGCGCGGTCATTCAGGTTCAAGAGAAAGGTAAAGCGATGTTTGGCGAGAAGTTTTCCGGTCGGCAAAGTCCGATGGTGCTCGTGCTGGGGCTCGGTGAATCCGGCCTCGCGATGGCGCGCTGGTGCGCCAGGCACGGCTGCCGGCTGCGGATCGCCGACACGCGCGAAACGCCGCCGAATCTCTCCGAACTCGTCATCCATGACATCGATGCCGATTTCGTCGGCGGCGCGTTCACCACGGATCTGCTCGACGGCGGCATCGAACTCGTCGCCGTCAGTCCCGGCCTTTCACCGCTTGCGCCGGATCTCGCGCCGCTCATCGCGGCGGCGAACGCGCGCGGCATCCCGGTGTGGGGCGAACTCGAACTCTTCGCGCAGGCGCTCGCGGGACTCGCGGCAAACGGGTACGAACCGAAAGTGCTCGCAATCACCGGCACGAACGGCAAGACCACGACGACCGCGCTCACCGGACTTCTGTGCGAGCGCGCGGGCAAGACCGTCGCGGTCGCGGGCAACATCAGCCCGGCGATGCTCGACAAGCTCGCCGAAGCCATCGACCAGACCGCGCTGCCCGACGTCTGGGTGCTGGAACTCTCCAGCTTCCAGCTCGAAACGGCGCACAGCTTCGAGCCGCATGCCGCCGCGGTGCTGAACATCACGCAGGATCATCTCGACTGGCATGGCGGGCTCGACGCTTACGCCGCCGCGAAAGGCCGCATCTTCGGGCCGCGCACGACGCGCGTGCTCAACCGCGACGACGCCCGCACGATGGCGCTCGCCGCGAACGTCGCGCAGGTTCGCGTGGTGACGTTCGGGCTGAATGAGCCGTCGAACGTGGGCGACTACGGCTTGCTGCGCGACAACGGCATCGCGTGGCTCGCGCAAGGCGTCGATCGGGACGCCGCCGAACAGCCCGCGTCCACGCGCCGCCGCAAGAAGGACGACACCGCGCCGAACGTCGTGCCGAAGCGCCTGATGCCCGCCGACGCGCTGCGCATTCGCGGTCTGCACAACGCGGCGAACGCGCTCGCCGCGCTCGCGCTCGCGCGCGCGATCGACTTGCCGCTCGCGGCGCTTCTGCACGGCTTGCGCGAGTATCGCGGCGAGCCGCATCGCGTCGAGGTGATTGCGCAAATCGATGGTGTCGATTTCGTCGACGACAGCAAGGGCACGAACGTCGGCGCAACGGTCGCCGCGCTCGATGGCCTCGCGCAGCGCATCGTGCTGATCGCCGGCGGCGACGGCAAGGGCCAGGACTTTTCGCCGCTCGAAGCGCCGGTCGCGCGCTGGGCGCGTGCGGTCATGCTGATCGGCCGCGACGCGCCGCGCATTCGCGAGACGCTCGCCTCGACGGGCGTCGCGCTCGAAGATCACGCCACGCTCGAAGCCGCGACGCAGGCCGCCGCGCGCATCGCGCAAGCCGGCGATGCCGTGTTGCTGTCGCCGGCGTGCGCGAGCCTCGACATGTTCAAGAACTATGCACACCGCGCGGACGTGTTTCGCGGCGCGGTCGAAGAAATCGCCGCCGCGCGGGGAGTGATGCTATGAGCTGGTCGGAACGCTTCGGATCGAAAATCACCGGCCAGCGCAACGCGGTCCCGAACGACTCGCTCGGCGCTCGCTCGGGCGGCATCTCCAGCGCGGTCAACGGCGTGCGGCCCGCGCGCTCGCGCATGCTCGACTACGATCACTCGCTGCTGTGGGTGACGATCGCGCTGCTCGGCTTGGGCATCGTGATGGTGTATTCGGCGTCGATCGCCATGCCGGATTCGCCGAAGTACGCTTCGTATCGCGACTATCACTTTCTCGTGCGCCACCTCGTTTCGATCGCGACGGCGATGGTCGGCGCGGTCGTCGCGTTCAAGATTCCGATCAAGACGTGGGACAAGCTCGCGCCCAAACTCTTTCTCGTCGCGCTGGTGATGCTCGTGATCGTGCTGATCCCGCACATCGGCAAAGGCGTGAACGGCGCGCGCCGCTGGATTCCGCTCGGCATCACGAACATGCAGCCGTCCGAAATCATGAAGCTCGCGGTCACGATCTACGCCGCGAACTACACGGTGCGCAAGCAGGAGTTCATGCACAGCTTCGGCAAGGGCTTTCTGCCGATGGCCGTCGCGGTCGGAGCGGTCGGCGCGCTCTTGCTGCTCGAACCGGACATGGGCGCGTTCATGGTGATCGCGGCTATCGCGATGGGCGTGCTCTTTCTCGGCGGCGTGAACGGCAAGCTCTTCGGCGGACTCGTCGCGACGGCGGTCGGCACGTTCACGCTGCTCGTGTGGCTGTCGCCGTGGCGCCGCGAACGGATCTTCGCTTACCTCGATCCGTGGGACGACCGCTACGCGCAAGGCAAGGCGTATCAATTGACGCACTCGCTGATCGCATTCGGGCGCGGCGAATGGTTCGGCGTGGGTCTCGGCGGCAGCGTCGAGAAACTCAACTATCTCCCGGAAGCGCATACCGACTTCATTCTCGCGGTGATCGGCGAGGAACTCGGTTTCGTCGGCGTCATCTGCGTGATTCTGCTGTTCTACTGGATCGTGCGCCGCGCGTTCGAGATCGGCCGTCAGGCGCTCGCGCTGGATCGCACGTTCGCGGGCCTGATGGCGAAGGGCGTCGGCATCTGGTTCGGCGCACAGACCTTCATCAATATGGGCGTGAATCTCGGGCTCCTGCCGACGAAAGGCCTCACGCTGCCGCTCGTGAGCTATGGCGGCTCGGGCATTCTGCTCAATTGCATCGCGCTCGCGGTGCTGCTGCGCGTCGATTACGAAAATCGCGTGCTGATGCGCGGAGGCAAAGTATGACCGCGCAGCATCCCACGCTGATGGTCATGGCGGGCGGCACCGGAGGCCACGTCTTTCCGGGGCTTGCCGTTGCGCACTGGATGCAGGCGCGCGGCTGGCGCGTCGTGTGGCTCGGCAACGCGAGCGGCATGGAAGCGACGCTCGTGCCGAAGCACGGCATCCCGATGGAATGCGTGCGCTTCGGCGGCGTGCGCGGCAAGGGCATCAAGACCAAGCTGATGCTGCCGGTGAACCTGCTGCGCGCATGTTCGCAAAGCCTGCGCGTGCTGCGTCAGGTCAAGCCCGATGTCGTGCTGGGCATGGGCGGCTACATCACGTTCCCGGCGGGCATCATGACGAAGCTCGCGGGCTGCCCGCTCGTGCTGCACGAACAGAACTCCATCGCGGGGCTCGCGAACAAGGTGCTCGCGCGTCTCGCGAAGCGCGTGCTCGTCGCGTTTCCCAATGCTCTGCCGAATGCCGAATGGACCGGCAATCCGATTCGTGCGGAACTTACCTCGGCATTGCCGCCCAAAGAACGCTACGCCGCGCGCTCCGGCAAGCTGCGCGTGCTCGTCGTCGGTGGAAGTCTCGGCGCTGCGGCGCTGAATGAAACCGTGCCCAAAGCGCTTGCGCTGCTTTCGCCGGATGAGCGTCCGCGCATCGTGCATCAGGCGGGCGCGAAGCATATCGAAGCGCTGCAGGCGAACTACGCGGCAGCCGGTCTTTCGCGCGGCGAGGACTTGCAGCTCGTGCCGTTCATCGAGGACATGGCGAGCGCCTACGCATCGGCCGATCTCGTGATCTGCCGCTCGGGCGCGATGACGGTCTCCGAAATCGCGGCGGTCGGCGTAGCTGCGCTTTTCGTGCCGTTCCCGTTCGCCGTCGACGATCACCAGACGACCAACGGCGCGTTCCTCGCGAAGAACGGCGCGGCGGAATTGATACAACAACGCGATTTGTCGGCGGAAAAGCTCGCCGGCTGGTTGCGTGCGCAGTCGCGCGACACGCTTGCGGACATGGCCGGGCGCTCGCGCGCGCTCGCGAAACCGGACGCGACCGAACGGGTCGCGAGCGTGTGCGCCGACGTCGCCGGCGCGCGTTTGAACGCGCAAGCTCGGGAGGCACATTAGGTCATGAAACACATCGTCAAGCACATTCACTTCGTCGGCATCGGCGGAGCGGGCATGAGCGGCATCGCGGAAGTGCTGCTCAATCTCGGCTATCAGGTCAGCGGCTCGGACCTGTCTAAGAACGCGGTCACCGAACGGCTGAAGGCGCTCGGCGCGCGCGTCGACGTCGGCCATCACGAGCAGAACATCGAAGGCGCGAACGCGGTCGTCGTATCGACGGCCGTGCGTTCCGACAATCCCGAAGTGCTCGCCGCGCGGCAGCTTCGCGTGCCGATCGTCCCGCGCGCGGTGATGCTCGCGGAACTCATGCGCCTGAAGCAGGGCATCGCGATCGCCGGCACGCACGGCAAGACCACGACGACGTCGCTGGTCGCAAGCGTGCTCGCGGCGGGCGGCCTCGATCCGACCTTCGTCATCGGCGGGCGGCTCATCAGCGCGGGCGCGAACGCGCGGCTCGGCACGGGCGACTTCATCGTCGCGGAAGCGGACGAATCGGACGCATCGTTCCTCAACCTCTTCCCGGTGATCGAGGTCATCACGAACATCGACGCCGATCACATGGACACCTACGGCCACGACTTCGCTCGGCTCAAGCAGGCGTTCATCGAGTTCACGCACCGGCTGCCGTTCTACGGCATTGCCGTGCTGTGCGTGGACGACCCGAATGTGCGCGAGATTTTGCCGTTCGTCTCGAAGCCGATCATTCGCTACGGCATCGGCGCCGAAGCGCAAGTGCGCGCGGTGAACGTCGAGGCCCGCGACGGCCGCATGCATTTCACGACGCTGCGCGAAGACGCGCCGCCGCTCGACATCGTGCTGAACCTGCCGGGCCTGCATAACGTGCAGAACGCGCTGGCCGCCATCGCAATTGCGACTGAACTCGAAGTCGCGGATGCCGATATCCAGAGAGCGCTCGCCGAATTCAACGGTGTGGGCCGGCGCTTCCAGCGTTACGGCGAAGTCAAGACGAACGACACCGAAGGCGCGTACACGCTGATCGACGACTACGGGCATCACCCGGTAGAAATGGCCGCGACCATCGCGGCGGCGCGCGGCGCGTTTCCGGACCGGCGGCTCGTGCTCGCGTTCCAGCCGCATCGCTACACGCGCACGCGCGACTGCTTCGAAGACTTCGTGAAGGTTCTTTCCACCGTCGATGCACTCGTCCTCACCGATGTCTACGCCGCGGGCGAAGCGCCGATCGTCGCCGCCGATGGCCGCGCGCTCGCACGTGCGATCCGCGTCGCGGGCAAGGTGGAGCCGGTGTTCGTCGAGACGGTGGATGAAGTGCCCGACGCCGTGACGACGCTCGCGCGCAACGGCGACGTGGTGATCACGATGGGCGCGGGTTCCATCGGCGGTGTATGCGGACGGCTCGCGCAGAGCCAGCCGCAGTGATGACAGCAATGAACGACGTAATGAGCAACACAGTGAACAACATCGATCCGAAGGTCTTCGGCAAGGTCGCGGTGCTTCTCGGCGGGAATTCCGCCGAGCGCGAGGTCTCGCTCAATTCGGGCCGCCTCGTGCTTGCCGGGCTGCGCGACGCAGGCATCGACGCGCATCCGTTCGATCCCGCCGAGCGTCCGCTTTCGGATCTGAAGGCAGAAGGCTTCGCGCGCGCGTTCATCGCGCTGCATGGCGGTTACGGCGAGAACGGGCAGTTGCAGGGCGCGCTGGACTTCTACGGCATTCGCTATACGGGCAGCGGCGTACTCGGCTCCGCGCTCGGCATGGACAAGCTGCGCACGAAGCTCGTCTGGCAGCAGACCGGCATTCCGACGCCGCCCTTCGAAACCGTCTATCGCGGCGACGACTACGCGGCGCGCGCGCGAGAGATCGTCGCGAAGCTCGGCCTGCCGCTCTTCGTAAAGCCGGCGAGCGAAGGATCGAGCGTCGCGGTCATCAAGGTGAAGAGCGCGGAAACGCTCGTGCCGGCGCTCGAAGAAGCGGCGAAGTTCGACAAGATCGTGATCGTCGAGCAGAGCATCGAAGGCGGCGGCGAGTACACGTGCTGTATCGCGGGCGACCTGGACTTGCCGGTCATCAAGATCGTGCCGGCCGGCGAGTTCTACGACTACCACGCGAAGTACGTCGCCGACGACACGCAATATCTGATTCCCTGCGGCCTGACCGCCGGCGAGGAATCGCGCATGAAGCAACTGACGCAGCGCGCGTTCGACATGCTCGGCTGCACGGACTGGGGCCGTGCGGATTTCATGCTGGACGCGGACGGCAACCCGTATTTCCTCGAAGTAAATACGGCGCCGGGCATGACGGATCACTCGCTGCCGCCGAAAGCGGCGCGCGCGGTCGGCATCAGTTACAAGGACCTGGTCGTGAAGGTGTTGTCTCTCACTCTGAAGAACTGACGAAGCAGCCATGTGGAACAACGTTCGCCAGATGAACCTCGCATCGAGCGCGCTGCACGCCTTGCTCGTGCTGACGCTGCTCTGCGCCGCGGGCGTCTACGCGATCCAGCGTCCGGAGTTCCGCCTGCGCGAGATTCAGATCGACGGCGACACCGCGCACATCAATTCGCCGACGGTGCGCGCGAGCGTGGTGGGGCACCTGAAGGGCAATTTCTTCACCGTCGATCTCGACACCGCGCGCACCGCCTTCGAGCAGATGCCGTGGGTGCGCCATGCGAGCGTGCGCCGCGTGTGGCCGAACGCGATCGCGGTGACGCTCGAAGAGTACAAGCCGCTCGGCACGTGGGGCAACGATCAACTGGTGAGCGTCGACGGCGATCTGTTCACGGCGAATCAGGGCGAACTCGACGACGACCTGCCCGCGTTCGACGGACCGGAAGGCACTGCGAAGGAAGTCGTCGCGCGTTATCACGACTTCCAGAAGTGGTTCGCGGCGCTCGACGCGCAGCCGGAGGAAGTCACGCTTTCACCGCGTTTCGCGTGGACGGTGAAGCTCTCGAACGGCACGCAGATCGAACTGGGCCGCGAGCGCAATCAGGACACGCTCGGCGAGCGTTGCCGGCGCTTCGTCGCGTCGTGGCCGTCGGTGACGGGGCGCTGGGGCAAGGACATCGAATATGCGGATTTGCGTTACCCGAACGGCTTCGCGGTTCGCGCCGCCGGCATGCGCTTCATCAGCGACACGGACAAGGCCAAGAAGTAAGCAGACATCACAGGCATAAGCACGCTATGAGCAAAGACTACAAAGACCTGCTGGTTTCCCTCGACATCGGAACGTCGAAGGTGGTCGCGATCGTCGCCGAACTCAAGGGCGAAGGCCACTACGAGGTGATCGGACTCGGTCAGAGCGACTCGAAGGGGTTGAAGAAGGGCGTCGTGGTCAACATCGAGGCCACGGTGCAGTCCATTCAGCGCGCGCTCGAAGAAGCGGAACTGATGGCGGATTGCAAGATCACTAACGTGTTCACCGGCATCGCGGGGAGCCATATCCGCAGCTTCAATTCGAGCGGGATGGTCGCGATCAAGGACAAGGAAGTCACGCAGGCGGACGTCGCGCGCGTGATCGAGACGGCCAAGGCGATCAACATTCCGACCGACCAGCAGGTGCTGCATATCCTCACGCAGGAATTCATCATCGACGGTCAGGAAGACGTGCGCGAGCCGATCGGCATGAGCGGCATCCGCCTCGAAGTGAAGGTGCATATCGTGACGGGCGCGGTGAGCGCGGCGCAGAACATCGTGAAGTGCGTGCGCCGCTGCGGGCTCGAAGTGAACGATCTGATCCTGCAGCCGCTCGCGTCGTCGCTCGCGGTGCTGACGGAAGACGAGAAGGAACTGGGCGTGGTGCTCGTCGATATCGGCGGCGGCACGACCGACATCGCCATTTTCAGCGAAGGCGCCATTCGTCATACGGCCGTGATTCCGATCGCCGGCGATCAGATCACGAGCGACGTCGCGATGGCGCTGCGCACGCCGACGCCCGATGCGGAAGACATCAAGGTGACTTACGGCATCGCGAAGCAGGCGCTTGCCGATCCGGACGAAATGATCGAAGTGCCGGGACTCGGCGAGCGCGGTCCGCGCACGCTGTCGCGTCAGGCGCTCGCCGCGGTGGTCGAGCCACGCGTCGAAGAGCTGTTCTCGCTCGTGCAGCAGGTCGTGCGCGAATCCGGCTACGAAGAACTGCTGTCGAGCGGCGTCGTGCTGACCGGCGGCGCGGCGATGATGCCCGGCATGGTGGAACTCGGCGAAGACATTTTCCTGAAGCCCGTGCGCATCGGCGTGCCCGAGTACGCGGGCGGCCTTGCGGACGTCGTGCGCAACCCGCGCTATTCGACCGCGATGGGTCTGCTCGCGGAAGGGCGCTCGCAGCGCATGCGCGGTCGCAAGGTCGCGGTTCAGAACGGCTCGATGGGTCAGGTGCTCACGCGAATGAAAGACTGGTTCCTCGGAAACTTCTGAAGCTCGCGTGAAACAGAAGCAGTGCCAATCGATTTAATGTAAGCAATGAATATAATTCGCGCCGGTACCGGCGGCTAGCGCGCGGCGAGAGGTTGCCCGATCTCTCGCCGTATAACGCCGATCTTCATTCTTGACGGAGGCAACATGGATTTCGAAATGCTGGAAACGGAAACCAACGGAACGATCATCAAGGTGGTCGGAGTTGGTGGTGCGGGCGGCAATGCCGTTCAGCACATGATCAACCGGGGTGTGCAGGGCGTCGATTTCATCGTGATGAACACCGACGCGCAGGCGCTCGCACGTTCGCGCGCGCCCGCCGTGTTGCAGCTTGGCATGACCGGCCTCGGCGCTGGCGCCAAGCCGGAGAAGGGTAAGGAAGCAGCAGAAGATGCGCGCGAGCGCATCGCGGATGCACTGCGCGGCGCGCACATGGTGTTCATCACCGCGGGCATGGGCGGCGGCACGGGCACGGGCGCGGCGCCGGTCGTCGCGCAAATCGCGAAGGAAATGGGCATTCTGACCGTCGGCGTCGTGAGCAAGCCGTTCGAGTTCGAAGGCGGCCGCCGCATGCGCGTGGCGGAAGCCGGCTCGCAGCAACTGGAAGATCACGTCGATTCGCTGATCGTCGTGCTGAACGACAAGCTGTTCGAGGTGATGGGCGACGACGCCGAGATGGACAAGTGCTTCCAGTGCGCGGATGACGTGCTGAACAACGCTGTCGCCGGCATCGCGGAAATCATCAACGTGGACGGTCTCGTGAACGTCGACTTCGAAGACGTGAAGACCGTGATGGGCGAGCAGGGCAAGGCGATGATGGGCACGGCGACGGTCGCCGGCGTCGATCGCGCGCGTCTCGCGGCTGAACAGGCCGTGGCGAGCCCGCTGCTGGAAGGCGTGGATCTGTCGGGCGCGCGCGGCGTGCTGGTGAACATCACCTCGAGCCGTTCGCTGCGTCTGTCGGAAACGCGCGAAGTGATGAACACCATCAAGAGCTACGCCGCCGACGATGCAACGGTGATCTTCGGCGCCGTGTACGACGACGCAATGGGCGACGCCCTGCGCGTGACGGTGGTCGCCACGGGCCTCGGCCGCGCGGCGAAGAAGCAACAGCAAGCGCCGATGACGCTCCTGCGCACGGGCACCGACAATCAGCCGGTCGCGCACGCGTCGCACAGCACGTATGCGCCGCAGCACGGTCAGACGACGGATTACGGCTCGCTCGACACGCCGGCAGTGTGGCGTTCGTCGCGCGAAACGGCGGCATCGCACGTGCAGGCGTTGCAGGAAAAGGGCGTCGATACTTACGACATCCCGGCGTTCCTGCGCAAGCAAGCGGACTAAGGTCACGCGGCGCTGCTTGCTCGCTGGAACGAGCAACCGCAGCCACCGCGGACCTGCGCCGACGTTACCCGGCGATGCAGGTTTCGCGTGGGGCGACTGTCCAAGGCCGCGTCGGAAAAGACGCCAGGCCGTGGCCAGCCGACCTCCACGAAATTTGTCGATGAGCAAATGAAACCTGAATCGTCGATGCGCGCGGCCAAGCCTGCGGGACGATGGAGTTGCAAGGATGTCCGGGCTCTGACGAGGGAAGGACCGAGCATGATCGAAGTGGGTGAAACGTTGCCCGATGCGCGTCTCTTCGAGTTCATCGAAGTGGCGAGCGAGGGCTGTGCCGCAGGACCGAACGGGTTCTCGGCGCGCGAGCGGGCATTGGCGAAGCGCGTGGCGATCTTCGGATTGCCGGGCGCGTTCACGCCGACGTGTTCCGCCAGACACGTTCCGGGCTACGTCGAAGCGGCGGAGGCGTTTTTCGCCGCCGGCATCGACGAAATCTGGTGCGTTTCCGTCAACGATGCGTTCGTCATGAACGCGTGGGGACGCGATCTTCAAGCCGCGGGCAAGGTGAAGATGATCGCGGACGGCAGTGCGCGCTTCACTCAGGCACTCGGACTGGATCAGGATTTGTCCGAGCGTGGCATGGGAATCCGTTCCCGGCGCTACGCGATGGTGGTCGACAACGGCGTGGTCAAGACGCTCGCTGTCGAAGCGCCCGGCAAGTTCGAAGTCAGCGATGCCCGAAGCATCCTGGCGACGTTGCGCTGAGCGCAGTGGTGTCGCGTTGCCTTTGCGCAACGCCTAAAGACGCCCTCGCATTCGGCGGCAACTTGGGGCCGATGACCGGAAATGCCTCCATTCCGGTCATCGGCCCGTTCTACTTGACTGTCCCAACGCTCCGGCGTAACACAGGGAAACAGTTGATACCTCTTGGTTTGGGACGGCAAACGCCGAATGGAGTATACTTCGGCCTATCGGAATTCAATGAACGATTAATTCTCTTTATTGGGAATTGCTATCGGAAAAATAAAATCATGTTGAAGCAGCGAACAATCAAGACTGTCGTCAAAACCGTGGGAATCGGGCTTCATTCGGGGCGCAAGGTGAACCTGACACTGCGCCCGGCGCCGGTTGGAACGGGCATCGTGTTTTCGCGCATCGACCTGCCGCAGCCGGTCGATATCCCCGCGTCCGCGATGGCGATCGGCGACACGCGCCTGGCATCCGTGCTCCAGAAGGACGGCGCGCGTGTATCGACCATCGAGCACTTGATGTCGGCGTGCGCGGGTCTCGGCATCGACAACCTGTATGTCGATGTCACTGCCGAGGAAATCCCGATCATGGACGGCAGCGCTGCTTCCTTCGTGTTTCTGATCCAGTCGGCGGGTATCGAAGAGCAGAACGCGCCGAAGAAATTCATCAAGGTGACGAAGCCCGTCGAAGTCCGCGACGGCGACAAGTTCGCGCGCCTCGATCCGTATTTCGGTTTCAAGCTGAGCTTCACCATCGATTTCCGTCACCCCGCCGTCGACAAGACCGGGCAGGCGCTGGAAGTCGATTTCGCGACGACGTCGTATGTGCGCGAAATCGCGCGTGCGCGCACGTTCGGCTTCGCGCATGAAGTGGAAATGATGCGTGAGCTGGGACTCGCGCGCGGCGGCAGCATGGACAACGCGATCGTGCTGGACGAATACCGCATTCTCAACAACGACGGCCTGCGCTACGACGACGAGTTCGTGAAGCACAAGATGCTCGACGCGATTGGCGACCTGTACGTAGTGGGCCATCCGCTGCTCGCGTCTTACACGGCGTACAAGGGCGGCCATGCGATGAACAACATGCTGTTGCGCGAACTGCTCGCGAACGAGGGCGCTTACGAGATCGTCACGTTCGAGGACACGCAGAAAGCGCCGCGCGGCTTCGCGTTCGATACGCAGACGGCGTTCGCCTGACTACGGTCAGACGCCAGGAAGCACCGAATGAGCGGCCGTGAAAACGCCGCTCATTTTTTTTGCCCGCGCGCCTGATGACGCGCCGCCATCCGCGCGAGCGCTTCCTGCAATGGCGACGGCGCGAGCGATTCCGCGAGATCCTGAAGCGCCGAGGCGCCCGCCGCCGACATGCGCGCCTGCTTCGGCGGCGGCGCGTCTTTGACTGGCTGCGGGCGCACACGAATTCTGAGCGAATCGACCGCCCAGCCGCGCTGCTGGAGATCGGCGAGAAGACGCGGCTCGATGTGACGCAGACGCGCCGCGAGCGCGTTGTGCGCGGCAAACAGCGCTAGCACGCCGTCCTTGATGAAGCCGGGCTCCACGTTCGCCGCCAGATAGTCCGGCAGAAGCGCGTTGAGGTCGCGCTGCAACGCCGCCACCTGCTCGACGCCCGCGCGCAACGCGCGAAACGCATCGGTGCGATCGAGCACGTCGGCGAGGGCTTGCGGGCGGCGCGGATCGAACCGCTGTGGCCCGGACCTTGAATTTGTAGAAAAACGGCTCATTTTTTAATCAGCGGACGCGGGACGCGACATGTCCGATTGTACCGCGAGGCTCTCCTTCGCCACGCGCGGGCGCCCGCCGCAAAAGGCCGTGGCGCGGAGCTTTCAACCGGTTGACTGTCGCGTTGCGCCGGCGCCCGAACTCCAACGCCGACGCAAGGTGTGACTAGCTCGCGTGCTAAAATTCCCGATTCGATTTCACCCAATGGACTTAAGTCGCCGAGGTTTCCCGAGCCCGGACGCAGCTTGGCGCTGCCGCCCGTCCGGAGCCGCGACGCAGACACTGATCCGATGACGACCGGTTTCCTTCAGAAGATTTTTGGCAGCCGCAATCAGCGGCTGGTCAAGCAGTACCAAAAGACCGTTGCGGCGATCAACGCGCTCGAGCCGACCGTCGAGAAGTATTCGGACGATCAGTTGCGCGCGAAGACGGACGAGTTCCGTAAGCGTGTCGCGGGCGGCGAGTCACTGGACGTCATCCTGCCGGAAGCGTTCGCCGTGTGCCGCGAAGCAAGCCGGCGCGTCCTGAAGATGCGTCACTTCGACGTCCAGCTGATCGGCGGCATGGTCCTGCACTACGGCAAGATCGCGGAAATGCGAACGGGCGAGGGCAAGACGCTCGTCGCCACGCTCGCCGCGTATCTGAACGCGCTGTCGGGCCGCGGCGTGCACGTCGTGACGGTGAACGACTACCTCGCGCAGCGCGACGCCGAGTGGATGGCGCGCCTGTACAACTTCCTCGGGCTTTCGTGCGGCGTGAATCTGTCGCAGATGGAGCACGGGCAGAAGCAGGAAGCGTACGCCGCCGACATCACTTACGGCACGAATAACGAATTCGGCTTCGACTACCTGCGCGACAACATGGTCTACGAGACCAATGCGCGCGTGCAGCGGCCGCTCAACTTCGCCATCGTCGACGAAGTGGACTCGATCCTCATCGACGAGGCGCGCACGCCGCTCATCATCTCCGGTCAGGCCGAAGACCACACCGAGCTTTACGTGCGCATGAACGCGCTGCCGCCGCTGCTCGAATTGCAGATCGGCGAAGAAAAGGCGGATGGCACGGGCGTCGAAAAGCCGGGCGACTACACGCTCGACGAGAAAGCGCGTCAGGTGTTTCTCACCGAATCGGGCCACGAAAAGGCGGAGCGCCTGCTCGCCGAATGGGGCTTGATCGGCGAGGGCGAGAGCCTCTACGCGCCGCAGAACATCACGCTGATGCACCACATCTATGCCGCCTTGCGCGCGCATACGCTCTTCCATCGCGATCAGCATTACGTGGTGCAGAACGGCGAAGTCGTCATCGTCGACGAATTCACCGGCCGCATGATGACCGGCCGCCGCTGGTCGGATGGTTTGCATCAGGCCGTCGAAGCGAAGGAACACGTTCAGATTCAGGCCGAGAACCAGACGCTCGCCTCGATCACCCTGCAGAACTACTTCCGCATGTACGCGAAGCTGTCCGGCATGACCGGCACGGCCGACACGGAAGCGTACGAGTTCCAGGAAATCTACGGCCTCGAAACGGTCGTGATTCCGACCAACCGTCCGCCGAAGCGCGTGGACAAGCAGGACCAGATCTACAAGACTTCGAAGGAACGCTACGACGCCGTCATCCGCGATATTCGCGATTGCGTCGAGCGCGGCCAGCCGACGCTCGTCGGCACGACGTCGATCGAAGCGTCCGAGTTGTTGTCCGGACTGCTCGCGCAGCAAGGCATCCGCCACGAAGTGCTGAACGCGAAGCAGCACGCGCGCGAAGCGGCGATCGTCGCGGAAGCGGGGCGTCCGGGAGCCGTCACCATCGCGACGAACATGGCCGGCCGCGGCACGGACATCGTGCTTGGCGGAAATGTCGAAAAGCAGGCGTCGTTCATCGAGGCGGATCTCTCGATCCCCGAGAACGAAAAAGCCGCGCGCATCCAGAAGCTGCACGACGAATGGCAGGCGCTGCACGACCACGTGAAGGCGGCGGGCGGCCTGCATATCATCGGCACGGAACGGCACGAGTCGCGCCGTATCGACAACCAGTTGCGCGGCCGTGCGGGCCGTCAGGGCGATCCGGGCTCGTCGCGCTTCTATCTGTCGCTGGACGATCCGCTCCTGCGCATCTTCGCGGGCGACCGCGTGCGCGCGATCATGGATCGCCTGAAGATGCCGGAAGGCGAGCCGATCGAAGCGGGCATGGTCACGCGTTCGATCGAAGGTGCGCAGCGCAAGGTGGAAGCGCGCAACTTCGACATCCGCAAGCAACTGCTCGAATACGACGACGTCTCGAACGACCAGCGCAAGGTCATCTATCAGCAGCGCAACGAACTGCTCGAAGCCAACGACGTGCAGGAAACCATCGCGGCCATGCGTCACAGCGTGATCACCGATCTGGTCCACACGTTCATTCCGGCGGGCAGCATCGAAGAGCAGTGGGACGCGCCAGAACTGGAAGAAGTGCTGCGCAACGACTGGTCGCTCGATCTCGCGATCCAGGAGATGATCAACGAATCGACGTCGATCGACGCGGAAGAGATCAGCGAAGCCGTGCTCGCCGCCGCCGACGAAGCCTACGAAGCGAAGGTCGCGCTCGTGGGCCGCGAATCGTTCAGCGCATTTGAGCGCTCGATCATGCTGCAAACGCTCGATAGCCGCTGGCGCGAGCATCTTGCCGCGCTCGACCATCTGCGTCAGGGCATTCATCTGCGCGGCTACGCGCAGAAAAACCCGAAGCAGGAGTACAAGCGTGAGGCGTTCGAACTCTTCGCCGCCATGCTGGATGCCGTCAAGCAGGAAGTCACGCGCGTCGTGATGAACGTGCAGATCCAGTCGCCGGAGCAACTGGAAGAGGCCGCCGAGCAGTACGAAGAAAAGGGCAGTCATCTGGAGAACGTGTCGTTCACGCACGCGGACTTCAACGCGCCCGCAGCACCCGCGCCGGCCGCTGCCGCCGCCGCGACGGCCACGGCGCAGATGATCAATCAGGCGATGGCCGCCGGCGACGACGTCTCCGTCGCCACGCGCCCCGCCGACGACGTGCCGAAGGTCGGCCGCAACGACCCATGCCCGTGCGGCAGCGGCAAGAAGTACAAAAACTGTCACGGCAAGCTGGCATAAGTAGCTCTCCGTTCGACAACCCGGCAAGCGACGCAGCGATGCGTCGTTTGTCTTTGCGGGCGTCGCTCGATGCAAGGCGGCGTCAGTCTTCCAAGGCGAGCCGGCGTTCCCGAGCCGGCTCCGCCACCAACAGCAGAGTCGCGAACATGGCTGTCAACTTCCCCTCGATCGATCCCGCCGCGCTTCATCCCGTCGCCGGCGTCACGCTAGGCTGGGCCGAAGCGAATATCCGCAAGCCCAATCGCAAGGACGTGCTCGTGATTCGCGTCGACGAAGGCGCGACGGTCTCGGGCGTGTTCACGCAAAACCGTTTCTGCGCCGCGCCGGTGACGGTCTGCCGCGAGCATCTCGACGCGGTCCGCGCGGGCGGCAAAGGCATCCGCGCGCTCGTCGTCAATACGGGCAATGCGAATGCGGGTACGGGCGAGCCGGGCACGGCGCACGCGCGCGAGACCTGCGCTGAACTTGCGCGTCTCGCGGGCTTCGACGCGCAGCAGATTCTCCCGTTCTCGACGGGCGTGATTCTCGAACCGCTGCCGATCGATCGACTGAAAGCCGGCCTGCCCGCCGCGCTCGCGAACAGCCAGGCCGCGCACTGGTTCGACGCCGCGCAGGCGATCATGACCACGGACACGCTGCCGAAAGCGTCGTCGCGCAAGGTGCAGATCGACGGGCACACGGTCACGCTGTCGGGCATCAGCAAGGGCGCGGGCATGATCCGGCCGAACATGGCGACCATGCTCGGCTTTCTCGCTTTCGATGCCGCCGTCGCGCAGCCCGTGCTGGACGAACTCGCGAAGTACGTGGCGGACCGCTCGTTCAACTGCATCACCATCGACGGCGATACGTCGACAAACGATTCGTTCATCCTGATCGCGTCGGGCAAGTCGAGCCTGCCCGCGATCGCGTCGACGGATGCGCCCGCGTATGCCGCGCTGCGCGATGCGGTCACGGCGGTGGCTCAGGAACTGGCGCAACTCATCGTGCGCGACGGCGAAGGCGCGACCAAGTTCATGACGATCACGGTCGAAGGCGGCAAGGACGTGGCTGAGTGCCGCCAGATTGCCTACGCGATCGGTCATTCGCCGCTTGTGAAAACCGCGTTCTACGCGTCGGACCCGAATCTCGGTCGCATCCTCGCCGCCATCGGCTATGCGGGCGTGACCGATCTCGACGTAGCCAAGATCGACCTCTATCTCGACGACGTACTCGTCGCCAAAGCGGGCGGGCGCAATCCCGACTACCGTGAGGAAGACGGCCAGCGCGTGATGAAGAAAAGCGAAATCGCCATTCGCGTGCTGCTTGGCCGTGGCCAGCAGCAAGCGACCGTGTGGACCTGCGACCTTTCGCACGACTACGTCAGCATCAACGCGGATTACCGCTCCTAACGCGCATCGACGGCGCGCAAAGAAATCGACATGGACAAACTCGAACAATTCCTCACGCGCGCCGAAGCGGTGCTGGCGCGCATCGAAGGCATGTTGCCGCCGGCGGCGCCCGACATCGACTGGGAATCGGCCGTGGCGTTTCGCTGGCGCAAGCGGCAAGGGCGCGGTTATCTCCAGCCGGTGCCCGCCATCTCGCAGATTACGCTCGATGACCTGCAGAACATCGAGCGCCAGAAGGGGCTGATCGAGCAGAACACGCGGCAGTTCGTGAACAAGCAGCCCGCCAACAACGTGCTGCTGACAGGCGCGCGCGGCACGGGCAAGTCGTCGCTCATCAAGGCGTGTCTGAATGCGTATGCAAAAGACGGCCTGCGTCTCATCGAGGTCGACAAGGACGATCTGCACGATCTCGGCGATATCGTCGATCTCATTTCCGCGCGCCCGGAGCGCTTCATCGTGTTCTGCGACGATTTGTCGTTCGAGGAAGGCGAATCCGGTTACAAGGCGCTGAAGGTTGCGCTGGATGGTTCGGTGGCCGCGCAATCGGACAACGTGCTCATTTACGCGACGTCGAACCGCCGCCATCTGCTGCCCGAATACATGAGCGACAACGAGACGTACAAGCACACGTCCGATGGCGAGATTCATCCCGGCGAAGTGGTCGAAGAGAAGATTTCGCTGTCCGAGCGCTTCGGCTTGTGGGTGAGCTTCTATCCGTTCAAGCAGGACGACTATCTGGCGATCGTCGGGCATTGGCTGAAGCATTTCGGCTGCGATGCCGCCGAGATCGAAAGCGCGCGCGGCGATGCGCTCGTCTGGGCGCTGGAGCGCGGGTCGCGCTCGGGGCGCGTTGCGTGGCAGTTCGCGCGCGACTGGTCGGGCCGCAAGCAATGAGCGTCGCGAAGGACGTCGAAAGCGATCTGGCGCCCGATGGCCGCAAGGTGACGGAAGTCGCCGTCGGCGTGATGGTTCAGTCAGATGGGCACTATCTGCTCGCGCAACGTCCACAGGGCAAGCCCTACGAGGGCTACTGGGAGTTTCCGGGCGGCAAGCTGGAGGCGGGCGAGAGCGTGGAAGCGGCGCTTTCGCGCGAACTGCACGAGGAACTCGGCATCGACGTCCAAGCGTGCGAACTGTGGCGCACGCTCGAGCACGACTACCCGCATGCCTACGTGCGGCTCTTCTTTTGCAAGGTGACGCAATGGAACGGCATGCCGCTTGGCCGCGAAGGGCAGGCTATCGCGTGGCAGACGTTGCCGGTGGATGTCGCGCCGCTGTTGCCGGCGGCGATTCCGGTGCTGGAATGGCTCGCGGCGGAAGCGCGCGGCTAGGACGCGCTACGCGTTAGTTGAGGCCGCCGTGCGTGTCGTCCTCCGGCGGCGTTTCTTGGGAATTTCCCCCGATCTTGTATTTTTCGGCTGCCCACGCGCCGAGGTCGATCTGCTTGCAGCGCTCCGAGCAGAACGGGCGAAAGCGGTTTTCCGGGACCCAGCGGACTTCCTTGCCGCAGGTCGGGCATTTGACGACAGTAGTCATGACGGTGAGACGTTACGAATTGAGCCGGCGTTGATCAACAATCGATCTTAAACGGATCAGATAAGGGCGAACCGCTCGGTTCAAAGGCTACAAAGCGTCAGATGAAACGGCACGTCGACATCGACGGCGCGCGGTTTCAGGTCGCCGTCCTGCACGGTGAAGCGCACCCAGAGCATGTACTTGTTGGCGCTCGCCTCGGGAATGACGCGCACTTCGGGCGACACGCGCACTTGCATCAGCTGATACGTGCGCCCCGACAGCATTTGCTGATAACTGCCCTGCATGGCCATCACTTTCGACGCCTGCCCCGATTCACGCGCGAGCCGCAGGACGATGGCGGCGGCGTCGCGCAGGGCGAGCATCGGCATGATCCATTTGGCGATGTCCTGACGCCGCTCCTCGACGGGCAGTTGCTGCCACGCATAATACGACGGCAGATCGAACTTGCAGGTTCCGCCGGGAATGATGGTGCGGCTGCGGATACTCGCGAGCCATTCGTTGTCGGCGAGATGCTGACCGGTCTTGCCGTGCATGTCGGCGAGGCCCGCGAGCGTCTGTTCGATTTCGCCGAGCACGGCTTCGAGCGCCTCCTGCTCGATGCCCGGATTGCCGCGAAACGGCGCGAGCGTCTGCCGTTGCCGCTCGAGTTCCTTCATGAGGTCGGCTTTCAGGTCCGTGCGACCGGCGACTTCCGCTATTTCGAAAAGCGTGGTCAGCGCGACGTGATGTTCCCGGGGATCTTCCTGCGTGAGGAAGAACGTGAAGCGCTCGAACAAGTCTTCGAGACGCAATAGCGTCCGAATTCGCTCGTTGAAGGGATACTCGTAAAGGATCAAGCGCTCGCCTCGGCGTCGGTCGGTTGCTTCCATGAGCGGAAGTCAGGACATTCTAATGCCGCATCCCTACCCTAGCAAATCGGGCCACATTTACGGCGCTTTTACCGCAGTTCGAAGCAATAAATGGAACTTTTTCGATGTTTGGGCCGCGCAACGCGCCAACGCGCGCTTTATTTCGACGCGAGTTGGAGATAGCGCGCGTGCAGCGCATCGACCTCGCGTCCGAGCGTATCGAGCGTGGCAGTTTCGTCGTTGACGATGACGTCGTCCGCTGCGGCGAGCCGCGCTTGCCGCGACGCCTGCTTCGCGATGATCGCAAGCACCTGATCGCGCGAAAAACCGTTGCGCTCGATCACGCGCGCGACCTGCGTCTCGACCGGACAATCGACGACGAGCACGCGCGATACGCGCGTCGCCCAGTTTCCCGACTCGATCAAAAGCGGCACGACGACGATATGGTAAGCGCCGCCCGCCGCGTGCCGTTCGCGCTCGGTCTCCGCGCGAATCAGCGGATGCAGGATGGCTTCGAGACGCGCTTTCGCGGTGTCGTCGGCGAAGACGAGTGCGCGCATGCTCGCGCGGTCCAGTGCGCCGTCGGGCGAAAGATACGCGCTGCCGAATTCGCTCGCGATGAGCGGCATGGCAACGCCGCCCGGCGCGGTGACGCGATGCGCGATCACATCCGTATCGATGACCGGCACGCCGCGCGCGGCGAATAAATCGGCAATCGTGCTCTTGCCGCTTCCGATTCCACCTGTGAGGCCGATGCTGAACATCCGTTTCCCTCGATCATCCGAACAATGCGTAAAGCGGCGTGCCGACGAAAAGCGTGATCGCGCCGCCCGCCGCGAGAAACGGTCCGAACGGCAGCGGTTCCTGAAAGCGCATGCGCCCGCGCCACGTCGCGAGGATACCGAACAACGCGCCCGCGACAGCGGACAGCAGCACGACCTGGGCAAGCGGCACCCAGCCGAGCCACGCGCCGATGGCGGCGAGCAGCTTGAAGTCGCCGTATCCCATGCCTTCGACGCCGCGCGCGAGCTTGAAGATCCAGTACACGCACCACAGGAACAGATAACCGGCGATCGCGCCGGCCACGGCGTCATGCAGCGTCGCGAACCCGCCTTCGCTGTAATTGACGATGAGTCCGGCCCACAGCAGCGGCAGCGTCAGCACGTCCGGCAAGTAGCGCGTGTCGTAGTCGATGAGGCCGGCGGCGAGCATCGTCGCGCAAAGGCCGAATGCGGCGAGCGCGGGCCAACCGGGGCCGAACGCATACAGCGAGAGCGCCGCGAGAGCGCCGCTCGCCAGTTCGATCAGCGGGTAGCGCGGACTCACGCGTGCGCCGCACGCCGAGCATCGTCCGCGAAGCGCGACATAGCTCAGCACCGGAATGTTCTCCCACGCGCGCAGGACGTGGCCGCAGTGCGGGCAGGCGCTGCGCGGAATCGCGAGATTGAAGCGTTCCGGATAGGCGTCGCCGGGCGGCTTGGGCGCGTCGGGAACGGCTGCGTCGAGTTCGGCACGCCACGCTCGTTCCAGCATGACCGGCAGACGATGCACGACGACCGTCAGGAAGCTGCCGATCACGAGCCCGAACACGATGGCGAATGCGTACTGCGCGGCGACGGGCAACGCGGCGAACGTCGCGAGATGAGCGCTCGCAGATTGCGCGGCGGACGGATCGAACGGAGGCTGCATGATATTGAGCGATGTCTTTGGCCCGCGATGCTACACCACGTTGCCGAGCTGGATGATCGGAAGATACATCGCGACGACGAGCCCGCCCACGAGCGCGCCCAGCACCGCGATGACGAGCGGCTCGCACAGGCTCGCGAATGCGCCGATGCGTTCGTCCACCTGACGATCGGCGAGCGCGGCGAGATCGAGCAGCATCGCGTCGAGCGAGCCGGATTCTTCCGCGACCGCGATCGGCTGCACGACGTCCGGCGGGAAGCAGCCAAGCGCACGCATCGCGGCCGCGAGACGCTCGCCGTTGCGCAGCCGCAGCGCGATTTCCACGGTTGCGCGGTCGAACACGCGGTTGCCGGTGGCTTGCGCGAGCGAATCGAAGGCATCGGAAAGCGGCGTGCCGGCGGCGAGCAGCGTGCCGAGCGCGCGGCTCCAGCGCGCGACCGCGAGCGAGCGCAACAGCGCGCCGACGACCGGCAGTTTCAGCGCGATGCGGTCCGCCGCCGCGCGCGCGTCCACCGAGCGCGCAATCCAGCGCGAAGCGGCGAGCGCTGTGCACGCGCATATCGCCGCAAACGGCACGCCGTGTCGCGCGACCGCGTCGGACAGCGCGAGCACGAAGCGCGTCGGCGCGGGAAGGGCGGCGCCGAAGCCGTCGAATATCGTCTTGAAAGTCGGGACGACGCCGATCAGCAGTCCCGCCGTGATCGCGAGCGATAGCAGCAGGATCATCACTGGATACGTGAGCGCCGCGCGAAGTTTGGCGCGCTGTGCGCTCGCGCGCTCGCGGTCGTCGGCGAGCCGGGCGAGAACGGCCGCCAGCGCGCCCGCCACTTCCCCTACCGCGACGAGCTGGCAGTAAAGCGGCCCGAACGCCGATGGATGACGCGCGAGCGCCGCTGAAAACGGCACCCCGCGCGTGATGTCGCGCGCCACCGTTCGCACGATGCGCGAAAGACCGCCGCGCCCGCCCGCGTTGCCGAGCAGTTCCAGTGCGCCCGCGAGCGGCAGACCGGCGCGCAGGAGGCTTGCGAGTTGCCGCGTGAACACGCCCACTTCTGCGGACGATGCCTTGGGCGGCGGCGCGGCCCCGAGCGCTTCCAGTTCGACCACGATCACGCCGTCGCGACGCAACGACGCGCGGACCGCGCCCGCATCGACGGCGATCAGCTTGCCGCGCTTGCGCGCGCCGTCCTGATCGATGCCGCGCCACGCGAAGCGCATCTCCGATGTTTCGGCGGCCGTCATCACGCGACTTCCGTTGCTTCAGCGGCTTCGGCCACGCTCGTCACGCCTTCGCGCACGCGCGCGGACGCGGCATCGCGCAAGGCGGGCATGCCTTCGGATTGCGCGGCGCGCGCGATGGCGTGCGTCGCCGAGCGCGAGACGATTAGCTCGCGCAGGCTGTCGGAGACCGGCATCAGCTGATGCACGCCGACACGCCCGCGATACCCGATGCCGTGGCACGCCGGACACCCGCGCGGCTCGAACGGACAAAAGCCGTCCGCGAGCGCGAGCGCGGACGGCGCGCGGCACGCCTCGCACAGCTTGCGCACCAGGCGCTGCGCGGTCACGAGCCGCAGCGCGGACGCGAGGTTGTACGGCGCGACGCCGATATCGATGAGTCGCGCGATGGCGGCGGGCGCGTCGTTCGTGTGCAGCGTCGAGAGCACGAGATGGCCGGTTTGCGCGGCTTTCACGGCGACATCGGCGGTTTCGGCGTCGCGAATTTCCCCGACCATGATGACGTCCGGGTCCTGTCGCATGAACGCGCGCAGCGCCACCGCGAAAGTCAGGCCGGCTTTCTCGCGCACGCTCACCTGATTGATGCCGGCCAGTTGAATTTCGACCGGATCTTCGACCGAACAGACGTTGCGCGCCTCCGCGTTGAGCATCTGAAGAAAGCAGTAGAGCGACAAGGTCTTGCCGCTGCCCGTCGGTCCCGTCACCAGAATGAGGCCGTGCGGCGCGCGAATCGCCGAATCGACGGTGGCGCTTTGCTTGGCGTCGAGGCCGAGCGCGCCGAGCGACAAGTCGGGCGGCAACGAATCCAGCCGTCGCAGGACGAGCTTCTCGCCGAAGAGCGTCGGCAGCGAATTCACGCGATAGTCGCCGGTCTCGCCGCGCGGCAAAGCGAGCCGCAAACGACCGTCCTGCGGCACGCGCCGCTCGGCGATGTCCATGCGCGCCAGCACCTTGATGCGCGTGATGAACGCGTCGCGCAAATGCGGCGGCGGACGGCGCAAGACGTGCAGCGCGCCATCGACGCGCAGCCGGATGCGCCATTCGTGCTCCGAAGGCTCGACGTGGATATCGGATGCGCCGCGCTCGGCGGCTTCGCGCAACGTATCGGCGAGGAGCGACACGGCGGGCGCGTCCTGTTCGGACGCGGCATCGAAAGCATGCTCGGGAGCGCGAGCGGGCGGGCGAAAAGCGTCGCGGGAGGCGGAAGTCATGAGCGTCGGCTACGGTTGATCGAGACGATTCGATCATCCCGCGCCCGCTCGCGCGCGCCTACTCGTCCGAATGGCTAACGCAGCGCGCGCTTGGCCGTTGGCGTCGGGCGAAAGATCTTGACGGTGCGGATGGCCTGATCGTCGCTGCGCATGACTTCGCAATGCACGCCCGCGATGCGCAGCGAAACGTCGCCATCGGGAATGTCTTCGAGCGTTTCGAGTATCAGCCCGTTGAGCGTCTTGGGGCCGTCCGTCGGCAGCGTGAGTTTCAGCCAGCGGTTCAGTTCGCGCAGCGGCATGCTGCCCGGGACGATGCATTCGCCGTTTTCGTCCCAGCCGCGCGAGCCCGCGCCGCGCGGGATCGTCGACGTGAATTCGCCGATCAGTTCCTCGATGATGTCTTCCGGCGTCACGAGCCCTTGCAGTTCGCCGTATTCGTCGACGACGATCGCGATGCGGTGCCCGCTTTCCTGAAAGTACTGCAACTGCTGGAAGACCGGCGTGCCGGTCGGCACGAAGTAAGGCTCGGTCAGCAACTCGCGCAAGGTTTCGCGCTCGAGTTCCTGGTTATGCAGCGCCGACAGCGTCTTGCGCACGTGAAGCACGCCGAGCACGCGGTCGATATCGCCCTGATACACGACGAGCTTGTTGTGATAGCAGGTTTCGAGCTGGTGAAGAATGTCGTCGAACGGGGCGTCGAAGTCGAGCGCTTCGATGCGGCGGCGCGGGATCATCACGTCATCGACGGAGATGTTCTCCAGATCGAAGAGGTTAAGGAGAATACTGCGGTGCTTCGTCGGCATGAAGCTGCCGGTTTCGAGCACGATGGTGCGCAGTTCCTCGGGCGAGAGCCGCTGATCGCGGTTGCCTTTGGTGTTGATGCGCAGCGCGCCGAGAATGGCGTTCGCGAACAGATTGACGAACCACACGAGCGGCCGCGCGATGCGCATGAGCGGCGCGAGCACGAGGCTCGCCGGCAGCGCGACTTTCTCCGGATACGTGGCGCCGACGATCTTCGGCGCGATCTCCGCGAACACGATGATGAGAAACGCGATGAGACCCGTCGTCACCGACAGCACGACGTTGTTGTGCCCGAACGTGCGCAGCGCGATCGACGTCGTGAGGACCGGAATGATGGTATTGATGAGGTTGTTGCCGATCAGGATGACGGAAAGCAGTTGGTCCGTCTTGGCGAGGAGGCCTTGTGTCGTGCGCGCGCTGAGCGATCCCTGGTTTGCCAGAAATTTCAGGCGATGGCGGTTGAGCGCCATCATCGACGTTTCGGAGATCGAGAAGAAACCGGAGAGAAAGAGAAGCAGAAAAATGGCGCAGATCTGCGCCCATAAAGGAAGGTTGTCCACGCGGCGATCGAGTAGGGGCGATGATGATGGACTATAGCAGACGGCTTTCCAGCCCCGCCGAGGGCGGGTCGGGCCAATGCGTCCGCTGGAAAAGAAAAACCCGCAGGGCGAACCGTGCGGGTTTTTGAAATTCTGGTCGGGGTGAGAGGATTCGAACCTCCGGCCTCTACGTCCCGAACGTAGCGCTCTACCAGGCTAAGCTACACCCCGAATTTGAACTTACTTGGACATCTTCGTTACGGAAGTCTCGTTTAAGACTGCCTCGATGTCGAGTAAGAACATAATTCTAGCAGGCTCTCTTTGTAAATGGAAGCGGGGAATGAAGAAATCGCGCTTGCTGCCGCTTGAGCTTCCTGGCGCGCGCATTCCAGCGTGTGATCGAGCGCGCCGGACGTCGTGATCGCGTGAAAGATGGTCTCGAAACGATCGGTGCCGCCTTGCTCGATCGCTTCGCGGGCGAGCGTCGCCTGTTCAGGCGTGCCGTGCTCCATCAGATAGATGAGCGGAAGCGTGGGCTTGCCCTCGCGCAGGTCGTCGCCGGCGTTCTTGCCCATCGATTCGGGCGTGCCGGTGTAGTCGAGCCAGTCGTCCATGATCTGGAACGCCGTGCCGATGCGCCTGCCGAACTCCGCTGCGGCGGCTTCGGTGCGCGCGTCCGCGCCCGACAGCACGGCGCCCAGTTGCGCCGCCGCCTCGAAGAGCTTTGCCGTCTTGTAGCGGATGACCTGCATGTATCGCGCTTCGTCGACGTCCGGATCGTGCATGTTGAGAAGCTGCAGAACCTCGCCCTCGGAGATGATGTTGGTCGCGACCGACAAAATCTCCATCACGCGCATCTTGCCGACGCTCACCATCATCTCGAACGAGCGCGAATACAGGAAATCGCCGACGAGCACGCTCGCCGCGTTGCCGAAGAGCGCATTGGCCGTCTTGCGGCCGCGGCGCAGGTCCGATTCGTCGACGACGTCGTCGTGCAGCAGCGTCGCCGTGTGAATGAACTCGACGACAGCCGCGAGCTCATGGCGATGTCCGGTCGTATCGCCCAGCGCGCCCGCCACGAGGAGCAAGAGCGCCGGACGCAGCCGCTTGCCGCCCGCGCCGATGATGTACTCCGAAATCTGGTTGATGAGCATCACTTCTGATGCCAGGCGCTGCCGGATGACGCGATTGACCTGCTGCATGTCCTCGGAGACCGGGGCGAGCAGTGCGGCAGCGTTGGGAGAGGAAGTGGCGGTGGACGACATGATCGGCAAATAGGGTAATGCGGCGGATTATAAGGCGAATCGCACAGGCGACGGGTGCGCGCGCGCCGGGAACACCGCCTGCGGCCGCTTTTTGCCGGGCTTTTTGCGGAGAAGCGGCGCCGGCGGGCGCCGCGCCAGTGTCTGTGCGAAATGTCAATGCCTTTTGACGCGCAGCCTAACCCTATGTATAATCTCGTGTTTTCCTCGCGCGGTGCGGGGAAAAACGAATTCTGAGTGAGGTTCTCAATGTACGCGGTCATAAAAACCGGCGGCAAGCAGTACAAAGTTGCCGTTGGCGAAAAATTGAAAGTAGAACAGATACCGGCAGACATTGACGCTGAAATCACGCTCGACCAGGTTCTCGCAGTAGGCGAGGGCGAATCGATTCAGTTCGGTACGCCGTTGGTCAGTGGGGCTTCCGTCAAGGCTACCGTCGTGTCCCAGGGTCGTCACAAGAAAGTGACCATCTTCAAGATGCGCCGCCGGAAGCACTACCAAAAGCATGGCGGCCACCGCCAGAACTACACCGAACTGCGCATCGACGCGATCAACGCCTAAGGCGAGATCGTTTCCGCACAGAAATCGGTAAAGGAGCTATCAAATGGCACACAAAAAAGCAGGCGGGTCTTCCCGCAACGGCCGCGATTCCGAATCGAAGCGCCTCGGCGTGAAGGTCTACGGCGGCCAGGCAATCAACGCGGGCGGCATCATCGTTCGCCAGCGCGGCACGCGCATGCATCCGGGTGAGAATGTCGGCATCGGCAAGGATCACACGCTGTTCGCGCTGACCGACGGCCACGTCCAGTTCGTGACCAAGGGCGCAGCGAAGAAGCACACGGTCGTCGTCGTCCCGGCAGCGTAAATAGCGCGCACGGGCTTCAGGACCGAAAAAGGCCCCGCGAAGTTCGCGGGGCCTTTTTCATTGGCGCGTCGGAAAAGCGGCGCGCTCGCGGAAACGCAAGTTTATCGGTGACCGGCATGCGCCGGTCACGGCAAAATAGCGTGATGACGCATCAAGTTCATTGCGCTGAAACACGGGACGGAGCAACGCATGAAGTTCATTGACGAAGCGAGGATCGAAGTCATCGCCGGCGACGGGGGAGATGGCAGCGCGTCGATGCGCCGCGAAAAATTCGTCCCGTTCGGCGGGCCGGACGGCGGCGACGGCGGGCGCGGCGGCAGCGTCTACGCGGTCGCGGATCGCAACATCAACACGCTGATCGACTACCGGTTCGCGAAGAAGCACCAGGCGCGCAACGGCGAAAACGGCCGCGGCGCGGACTGCTACGGCAAAGGCGGCGACGACATCACGCTGCGCATGCCGGTCGGCACGATCATCTCGGATCAGGAAACGGGCGAGATCATCGCTGACCTGACCGAGCACAATCAGCAGGTTCTGATTGCGCAGGGCGGCGCGGGCGGCCTTGGCAATCTGCATTTCAAGTCGAGCACGAACCGCGCGCCGCGTCAGAAGACCGACGGGAAGCCGGGCGAGCGCCGCATGTTGAAGCTCGAACTGAAGGTGCTCGCGGATGTCGGACTGCTCGGCATGCCGAACGCCGGGAAGTCGACGTTCATCTCGTCGGTGTCCAACGCGCGGCCGAAGATCGCCGATTATCCGTTCACCACGCTCGCGCCGAATCTGGGCGTCGTGCGCGTCGGGCCGAGCAAGAGCTTCGTCATCGCCGATATTCCGGGGCTGATCGAAGGCGCGGCGGAAGGCGCGGGGCTTGGCCATCGCTTCCTGCGTCACTTGCAGCGCACCGGCGTGCTGCTGCATCTCGTCGACCTCGCGCCGTTCGATGAAAACGTCGATCCGGTAGCCGAAGCGAAAGCGATCGTCAACGAACTGCGCAAGTACGACGAGACGCTCTACGAGAAACCGCGCTGGCTCGTGCTGAACAAGCTCGACATGGTGCCGGACGAGGAACGCGAGGCGCGCGTCGCTGACTTCCTCGAACGCTTCGAATGGGACGGTCCGGTGTACGAGATTTCGGCGCTCACGGGTCAGGGCTGCGAAGCGCTGATCTACGCGATCTACGACTACATCTCGAAGCATTCCGACGCATCGCGCGCGGCCGAAGCGGAGGATCTCGCCGCCGACGTGCGTTTTCGCGACGATGTGGCCGGCGAGTCGAGCAAGGAAGAAGAGTAACGGCGTAGCCCGCCACGCGCGGTCAGCCACATCCCAGGAGAAGGCGCAGATGCGTTCGGTCATTGCCGCTGCGAAGCGAATCGTAGTGAAAGTGGGGTCCAGTCTCGTCACCAACGACGGGCGCGGGCTCGATCACGCGGCCATTGCGCGCTGGGCGTCGCAGATCGCGGCGCTGCGCGAGCAGGGCAAGGAAGTGGTGCTCGTGAGTTCCGGCGCGATCGCGGAGGGCATCCATCGGCTGGGATGGACCAAGCGCCCGCGCGAGATCGACGAATTGCAGGCCGCCGCCGCCGTCGGGCAAATGGGTCTCGCGCAAGTCTATGAGAGCAGCTTCGGCGCGCACGGCATTCGCACGGCGCAGATTCTGCTGACGCACGCGGACCTCGCCGACCGCGAGCGCTATCTCAACGCGCGTTCGACGCTGCTCACGCTGCTGCGTCTGGGCGCGCTGCCGATCATCAACGAGAACGACACCGTCATCACCGATGAAATCAAGTTCGGCGACAACGACACGCTCGGCGCGCTCGTCGCGAATCTGATCGAAGGCGATGCGCTCGTCATCCTCACCGATCAACGCGGCCTCTTCACCGCCGATCCGCGCAAGGACCCGAACGCGACGCTCGTCGAACAGGCCGACGCAGGCACGCCCGAACTCGAAGCGATGGCCGGCGGCGCGGGTTCGAGCCTCGGGCGCGGCGGCATGCTGACCAAGATTCTCGCGGCCAAACGCGCGGCGCACAGCGGCGCGAACACGGTCATCGCGAGCGGCCGTGAGGCGGACGTGCTCACGCGTCTCGCGTCGGGCGAGATGATCGGCACGCAACTCGTCGCGCGCACCGCACGCATGGCCGCGCGCAAGCAGTGGATGGCGGATCACTTGCAGGTGCGCGGACACGTCATCATCGACGATGGCGCCGTCGAGAAGCTCACCGCCGGCGGCAAGAGCTTGCTGCCGATCGGCGTCGTCGACGTGAAGGGCGCGTTCGATCGCGGGGAAGTGATCGCGTGCGTGAGCGGTCGCGGGCAGGAAGTGGCGCGTGGCATCACGAACTACAGCAGTTCGGAAGCACGGCTGATTCATCGGCGGCCGAGCGGGGAAATCGAAACCGTGCTCGGTTACATGCTCGAACCGGAGTTGATTCACCGCGACAATCTCGTTCTGGTTTGAGCGATTTGAGTGGTTTTACACTCGCAGAAAAAGAGAAGCCCGCTGAACCGAAAGGCCAGCGGGCTTTCTGCATCACGCGCCAGGCATCAGCGCACGTTGATCGAACTCTGCGTGCGCTTGTACTTGATGTTCTCGACGATCTGCTTTGCATTGCCGACGGGCAACTTGCTCGTGCAGAAGTAATCCTGATACAGCGCCGCCTGATACGCGTTCAGCTCGCCATTCTCGATGCGCCGGAAATCGAACGCGACGTCGCGGTCCCAGCCGGTGCCGGCGTCGTCGATGCTCGCGTAGCGCCGCCATTCGTAGGTATCGCAGCGAATGCCTTCGTAGTTGACGTTGCGCGCGCCCCCGGGGCTCGTCGCGACGACGACGTATCGCACGACGCCGTCATCGCCCACTGAAAGCGAAGTCTTGTCGATCGCGAACGTCAGCGGCGTGTTCTGCGATACGTTGAACGGCAGCAGATTCGACGCCTGCGGCAAGGGCGGCATGGTGTCGACCTTGTTCTCGACCCACTGCGTCTTGCGGTCGAGCAGGTAGGTGAAGACGCCGTCGTCCTGATTGGACGGGCCTTTGGAACTGGAACAGCCGGCGAGCGCGGCGAGCATGGCCACGAGTACCGCGGATGAGACGATGACTTTCAATTCATGTTCCCGAATAACGGATGCGCGAACGGCACAACGCCCGGCACGGCGAGCAGTGCTCGCGTGCCGGGCCCGAAAACGTGCCGAGTGTCAAAGTGAACGAAGAACCGCTGCGCCGGACTGCGCTATCGATCGCACGGAATCAATCGCACGATGAGCGCCGCGCGACGATCCGCACTTCTTCGCTGATCGTGCATTCTGCCTGAACCGCGGCGCCGCCGGCAGTGACGGCAGGCGTCTCGATCGTTAACGTCTGAATCACGCGCGGATAACGCGGCCCATGATGCGCGGCGCGCTCGCCGCGTTCGCCACGGGAGTTGGTTCGCCGCAAAAAGCGGGATAGCTCGGTGAGAGCCAGTTGATAAACGTCGCGCTTGAACTCGATGACCGCGTCGAGCGGCACCCAATACTCGTTCCAGCGCCAGGCATCGAACTCCGGATGGTCCGTCGCGCGCAGGCAAATGTCGCAGTCGCGGCCTACCATTCGCAGCAGAAACCAGATCTGTTTCTGACCGCGATAATGACCGCGCACTTCGCGCTTGATGAACTTATCCGGCACCTCATAACGCAGCCAGTCGCGCGTGCGACCGACAACTTTCACGTGCTCCGGAAGCAGGCCGGTTTCTTCGTGTAACTCCCGATACATTGCTTGCACGGGGGTTTCGCCGTATTTGATACCCCCTTGCGGAAACTGCCAGGAATGTTCACGCAGCCGCTTGCCCCAAAACACTTCGTTGCGCGCGTTCAAGAGGATGATGCCGACGTTCGGGCGAAAGCCTTCACGATCCAGCATACAACCACCTTCGAATCCTTTAAAATTGCTTTGATTATAAACAGATAACGGGCCCGGCGCATCCGTTGGAACCCGCGCGGCTGGAACCTTGTCCGCAGCGAAGTCCGGTGGCCGTGCGGCTTCGGTGCAAGGAATCTTTGCCAGCCAATCCGGAAGCCGGCAGAATCTGCTTCCTGTCGGCCGGAGTTGCCGCCATAGCGAATCCGGCTCCACGCAAAACCGCCGACCGTTTCGTCGTTCACTCGTCTCGCCAGCTTCCGCAACCACGGTTGTGAGGCGCGCGCCGCTTTTGGAAAATTTCTGAATGAAAGCATCCCGTTTCTTCATCGGCACCTTGAAGGAAGCTCCCGCCGACGCCGAAATCGTCAGCCACAAGCTGATGATGCGCGCCGGCATGATTCGCCGCGTCGCGGGCGGCATCTACGATTACCTGCCGATCGGCCTGCGCTCCATTCGCAAGGTCGAAGCCATCGTGCGCGAAGAGATGAACCGCGCCGGCGCGCTCGAATTGCTGATGCCGGCCGTGCAGCCCGCCGAGTTGTGGCAGGAATCGGGACGCTGGGAGCAGTACGGCCCCGAGCTGCTGCGCATCAAGGACCGTCACGAACGCGATTTCGTCGTCGGGCCGACGCACGAGGAAGTGGTCACGGACATCGCGCGCCGCGAGATCAAGAGCTATCGCCAGTTGCCGGTCAACTTCTATCAGATTCAGACCAAGTTCCGCGACGAAATCCGTCCGCGCTTCGGCGTGATGCGCGGGCGCGAGTTCATCATGAAGGACGCCTATTCCTTCGATAAGGACGTCGCCGGCCTCGCCGAGTCGTACAAAAAAATGTACGACGCCTACGTGCGCATCTTCACGCGCATCGGTCTGGAATTCCGCGCGGTGGCGGCGGACAACGGCTCCATCGGCGGCAGCGGCTCGCACGAGTTTCATGTGATCGCCGAAACGGGCGAGGACGACATCGCCTATTGCCCGACCTCCGACTTCGCGGCCAACGTCGAAGCCGCCGACGCGCTGCCGCTGATCGCGAAGCGCGCCGCGCCCGGCGAGGACATGAAGAAGACGCCGACGCCCGGCAAGGCCAAGTGCGAAGCGGTGGCCGAGTACCTCGACATTCCGCTCGAGCGCACGATCAAGTCGATCATTCTCGCCACCGACAACGAAGGCGCCGAGCCGACCATCTGGCTGCTGATGCTGCGCGGCGATCATTCGCTCAACGACATCAAGACGAGCAAGCTGCCCGGTCTCAACGGCTATCGCTTCGCGACCGAAGCCGAGATCGTCGAATGGTTCGGCACGCCGCCGGGCTATCTCGGTCCCATCGGCACGAAGAAGCCGGTGCGCGTGATCGCGGACCGCACGGTGGCGAACATGAGCGACTTCGTCGTCGGCTCGAACGAAGTCGATTTCCATACGACCGGCGTGAACTGGGGCCGCGATCTGCCGGAGCCGGAAGTCGCGGACATCCGCAATGTCGTGGCGGGCGATCCGTCGCCGGACGGCAAAGGCACGATCGAAATCTGCCGCGGCATCGAAGTGGGCCATGTCTTCCAGCTCGGCACCAAGTATTCGGATTCGATGGGCGCCACGTTCCTCGACGAAGGCGGCAAGCCCGCGCCGATGCAGATGGGCTGCTATGGCATCGGCGTCACGCGCGTGCTGGGCGCGGCCATCGAACAGAATTTCGACGATAAGGGCATCATCTGGCCGGAAGCCATTGCGCCGTTCGAAGTCGTGATCTGCCCGATGGGTTACGACCGCAGCGACGCCGTGCGCGAGCAGGCCGACACGCTCTACGCCACGCTGCAGGACGCGGGCGTCGACGTGATTCTCGACGATCGCGGCGAGCGTCCGGGCGTGATGTTCGCGGACTGGGAACTGATCGGCGTGCCGCATCGCATCGTGATCGGCGATCGCGGGCTGAAGGAAGGCAAGCTCGAATATCAGGCGCGCCGCGACACCGAAGCGACGCTGCTGCCGGTGGCAGAAGCGGCGGGCGTCGTGACGGCGAAGATTCGGGCCGCGCTCGGAAAGTAAATGCAGTACAACTTCCTGTCCGCGACGATCCTGCTTCTGCTCATCACGGACCCGCTCGGCAACATCCCGATCTTCATCAACGCGCTGCGCGGCGTTGCCATCGAGCGGCGTCGCGTCGTGATTCTGCGCGAAGTGGCGATCGCGTTCGGCATTCTGCTGGTCTTCATGCTGGCCGGCGACCGCTTCCTGCGCGCGATGAACCTCACGGATGTGTCGCTGCGCATCGGCGGCGGCATCGTGCTATTTCTGATCGCGCTCAGGATGATCTTTCCGCATCCCGACGGGCCGATGGGCGGCGACACGCGCGGCGGCGAACCGCTGATCGTGCCGCTCGCGATTCCCGCGCTCGCCGGGCCGTCCGCGCTCGCGACGGTGATGCTGCTGACTTCGCAGGCGCCGGGCAAGATGTTCGAGTGGATCGGCGCGCTGACCGTGACGATGATCGTCTGCGCGATCGTGCTGATTCTCGCGGAGAAGATTCAGCAATGGCTCGGCGAGCGTGCGGTGACGGCATTCGAGCGGTTGATGGGGCTCGTGCTCGTCGCCATTTCCGTCGAGATGATTCTTACCGGCATACGCGCTTTCGTGCATCAGTTGTAAAAAAAAGCGGCCGAGGCCGCTTTTTTTACGTCGAGCGCGATGCTCACGCCCCTTCGGTCAACGCCCGAATCGTGGGCAGATTCCGCCAGTATCCCTTCGCATCCATGCCGCAGCCGAACACATAGCGGTCCGGCACCTCGAAGCCGCAGAAATCCGGGCGCAGCGGCTTCGCCTTCGGGATGATCTTCTCGCACAGCACCGCCGACAGGAACTGCTTGGCGCCCATCGCCATGATGCGGTCGCGGATCGCGGCCATCGTCTCACCTTCATCGAGGATGTCGTCGAGCACGAGCACCACGCGATCCTTCACCGATTCCGCCGGCGCCACGCGCCATTGCATTTCGCTGCCGCCCTTGATGGCGTTGCGGTAGCGCGTCAGGTGGATGTAGTCGAATTCGAGCGGGAAATCCAGATGCGGCAGCAGCATGCCGGTGAACACGGCCGCGCCTCCCATGACCGAAAGCACGAGCGGGAAATCTTCGCTCGTCGCCGTCCTGATGGCCGATGCCATGCGCCCGATCGATGCGTTGACTTCGTCAGCCGAAACGATTTCTTCCGAGTGGCTGAAAATATGGAGGGCTTCTTCGCGATTCATAAGGCAAGCGGGGAGGGCGGACTTCTCAGTGTGGAAAAAAACGGCGGCGTGCGCCATATCATAAACCCGCGTCTGCGCGCGCCGTCGAGCGGGCAAACGCGGGTTCGTTCGGATGCGTTCAGCGCATGCCAGGCATCATGCCCTTCATGCCGCGCATCATCTTTTGCAGATTGCCGCCTTTGAGCTTCTTCATCATGCCGCGCATCTGCTCGTACTGATTCAGCATGCGGTTGACTTCCTGAACGTGCACGCCCGCGCCCGCCGCAATGCGGCGCTTGCGCGCGGCCTTGATCAGTTCGGGCTTCGCGCGCTCCTGCAGCGTCATGGAATTGATGATGCCTTCCATGCGGCGCATCTGCTTCTCCGCGTTGTTCATGTCCGCGCCCTGCGCGGCTTGCTGAAACTGCGCGGGCAGCTTGTCCATCAGCGAGGACAGCCCGCCCATCTTCTTCATCTGCGACAGTTGCGCCTTGAAGTCGTTCAGATCGAAGTCGCCGCCTTTCTTGACCTTGTCGGCGAGTTTCTGCGCGGCTTGAGTATCGACGCCGCGCTGCGCTTCCTCGACGAGCGCGAGAATGTCGCCCATGCCGAGAATCCGGTTCGCCATGCGATCCGGGTGGAAGACTTCGAGGCCGTCCAGCTTTTCCGCGACGCCGACGAACTTGATCGGCTTGCCGGTGACGTGCCGCACCGAAAGCGCCGCGCCGCCGCGCGAATCGCCGTCGAGCTTCGTGAGCACGACGCCGGTGAGCGGCAGCGCGTCGTTGAACGCCTTCGCGGTGTTGACGGCATCCTGACCGAGCATGGCATCGACGACGAAGAGCGTTTCAGCGGGCTTGAGCAGCGCATGCAACTCGCTGATTTCGTTCATCATGGCTTCGTCGATGCCGAGACGGCCGGCCGTATCGACGATCACGACGTCGTGGTAATGACGCTTCGCCCAGTCGATCGCCGCGCGCGCGATGTCAGCGGGCTTCTGGTCCGGCTCGGACGGGAAAAAGTCCGCGCCGACCTGCTCGGTCACCGTCTGCAACTGGCGGATAGCGGCGGGGCGATACACGTCGACGGAAACCGTCAGCACCTTTTTCTTCTGCTTCTCGCGCAGGAGCTTGGCGAGCTTGCCGGTGGTCGTGGTCTTGCCGGCGCCCTGCAAGCCGGCCATCAGGATCACGGCGGGCGGCGTGACCGCGAGATTCAGTTCGGCGGCCTTGCCTTCGTAGTCGCCGCCGATCACGGCCGTCAGTTCGCGCTGGACGACGCCGACGAGCGCCTGACCCGGCGACAGGCTCGAGAGGACCTCTTCGCCGAGCGCCTTTTCCTTCACCTTCGCGATGAATTCGCGCACGACAGGCAGCGCCACGTCCGCTTCGAGCAGCGCGAGCCGGACTTCGCGGAGCATTTCCTGCGTGTTGGCCTCGGTGAGCCGGGCCTCGCCGCGCAGCGTCTTGACGACGCGCGCCATCCGTTGAGTGAGGTTGTCGAGCATGGGGAGCGCTATGGAATGCGGCCCCTGATTCGCCGCGACGGGCTCGCGTGCCCCGCGTTGCCGCAAGGGAGAACACGTCGGGAATCAAGGGCCTAGTGTAAACTTCGAACATGGATATTGTACTGTATGCCCTCACTGCGCTCCTGTACGGCGGACTGGCCGTGGCGGGCTGGCGCGCGCATCGTCATGCGGCGCTCGAGCCGGCTCTGGCGGGCGTGCCCGCGGGCATCGCGGCGGCGCCCGCATCGAAGTCGAATGCGTCGGGCATGAGTGCAATGGGCCGCGCTCTATTATTAGTAGCGCTGCTCGCGCACGGTGTGCTGCTGCACACGACCATCTTCCCGCAAAACGCGATGATTTTCGGCTTCGCGTTCGCGCTCTCCGCGATGTTCTGGCTCGGCGCGGGTATCTACTGGATCGAGAGCTTTTTCTTCCCGCTCGACGGGCTGCGGCTCCTCGTCTTGCCGCTCGCGTGCGTGGCGTCGCTTCTGCCGCTCGCGTTCGGCGGCGTGCGCGTGCTGTCGTATTCCGCCGCGCCCATGTTCAAGCTGCATTTTCTGATCGCGAACGTCGCGTATGGGCTGTTCGCCATCGCGGCGCTCCATGCGGTGCTGATGCTGATGCTCGAACGGCGTCTGCAGCGCATGCGCGGCTCGGCGATGCGTCACACGGGCAGCAACGGCTGGCTCGCGAGCTGGCTCGATACGCTGCCGCCGCTCCTCACGCTCGAGAAGCTCCTGTTCCGGCTGATCGGCGCGGGCTTCGTGCTGCTGACGCTCACGCTCGTATCGGGCATCGCGTTCAACGAGCAGTTGGTGGATCGCGCGTTGCGGCTCGATCACAAGACCGTGTTCGCCTTCCTTTCATGGCTGATGTTCGGCGTGCTTCTGACCGCGCGACGGATCTCCGGCTGGCGCGGGCGCGCCGCGCTGCGCTGGGTGCTCGCGTCGTTCGTGGCGCTGCTGCTCGCGTATGTCGGCAGCCGCTTCGTGTTCGAAGTGCTGCTGCATCGCGCGGTGGTCTGACGGCGCTCCTACTTTTTCACGTCGATGCGAAATCTTCTCCTCCTGATCGTCATCTTCTTCGTGACGCAGTGGCTTCTCAAAAAGCTGCGTCGCGCGAATGACCGCGCGCAAGCCGGCGCACGCCCGAGAGCGGACGCCGGCTCCGCGACGGCGGGCGGCGCGCGCGCGGGCAACGGCGCGGCTCGAAGCGATGCACCGCAACTGGCCGATCCGCTCATCCGCTGCGCGCAATGCGGCGTGCACACGCCGCGCAGCGAATCGGTCGTGGTTGCGGGGCAGCGCTTCTGCTGCACCGATCACGCACGCCGCCACGCGGATCGTCCGACCGGCCGCGACGCGCGATAAATCCGCTGCGAGGCATAGCGACGCACGGCGTCGCGCAAGCACGCGCACGCGCGCTGACGCCTTCCGTTTCCCCTCTCCGTTCAACATCTGAGCGCCGCATAAGCTCTTTCTCGCTGCGACGCAACGCGATGCCGCGCCAGCCCTTGCCGTGCTTCGACGCGGCAAAAGTCAACCCCGCAAGCGCGCCCGCGAAGTAAATAAACATTTTTGAGACCGTGCGAAAGTCCACTATACTTGGTGCCGACAGACGTAATTTGCACTATATCTTGTGTTGTAGAGGCGGCGCCCGCTCCCACGAGCCGGCGCCGCCGGCTTTCCGGCGTATCAGAGTTTGGCTGGCCCGGGGCGGTGCGCGAGGCGGTTTCCTTCATCGGAAAAGCGCGCGCATCGAGCGCCAGCAGAGCAGCACCGTGAAAAACGCATGCAAGTGAACGCGAGTTGCGTCGACCAGACACCGCGCGCCAACGCGGGCACCGCACACGACGCCAGAAACCGTGCGGGCCGCCGTCGCCGCGAATCGCGTTCAAGGCCTGCTGTCTTCACAGCCCGGCTTGACGGCCAAGACACCGCAGCAACGTCATCCGACACGGCGACGCGCGCGGCATAAGTGATAAATCCGCGGATCATCCGCACCATTCGAACACCAGGAGTTTTGCACATGCAAACCACCGAGAACGCCACGACTTCCTTCGAAGGCGCATCCGCGCAGCCGATGGGCGGTGCGCAAGCCACGGGCGCAGCGCAAGCGCTCGCGCCGAACACGACGTTTGCCGACTACAAAGTCATCCGTCGCAACGGAGGCGTGGTGTCGTTCGAGCCGAACAAGATCGCGATCGCCGTCACGAAGGCGTTCATCGCCGTGAACGGCGGGCAGGGCGCGGCTTCGGCGCGCGTTCGCGAGCTGGTCGAGCAACTGACGCAGGCGGTCGTGCGCGCGCTCGTGCGCAGCCGTCCGCATGGCGGCACGTTCCATATCGAAGACATTCAGGATCAGGTCGAACTCGCGTTGATGCGCGGCGGCGAGCACAACGTCGCGCGCGCTTACGTGCTGTATCGCGAAAAGCGCACGCAGCAGCGTTCGCAAGAGCGCTCGGCCGAGCAGAACGCGCAGTCGCATGACGGCGGCGTCATCAACGTGACGGACAACGGCGTCACGCGTCCGCTCGATCTCGACGCGCTGAAGGCGCTGATCGTCTCGGCGTGCGCGAATCTGGGCGAAGCCGTCTCCGCCGACCCGATCGTGGCCGAAACGGTGAAGAATTTGTACGACGGCGTGCCGATGGCGCAGGTCTACGACTCGGCCATTCTCGCCGCGCGCACGATGATCGAGAAAGACCCGGCGTACAGCCAGGTCACCGCGCGCATCCTGCTGCACACGATCCGCCGCGAGATTCTCGTGGACGAAGTGACGCAGGCCGAAATGGGCGAGCGCTACGCCGAATACTTCCCGCAGTTCATCAAGCGCGGCGTCGAAGCCGGCCTGCTGGACGACAAGCTGCAACAGTTCGATCTCAAGCGTCTCGGCGCCGCGCTCGACGCGAACCGCGACCTGCAATTCGGCTACCTCGGCCTGCAGACGCTGTACGACCGCTACTTCCTGCACATCGACGGCACGCGTATCGAGTTGCCGCAGGCGTTCTTCATGCGCGTCGCGATGGGCCTGTCGCTGAACGAAATCGACCGCGAAACGCGCGCCATCGAGTTCTACAACGTGCTGTCGTCGTTCGACTTCATGTCGTCGACGCCGACGCTCTTCAACTCGGGCACGCATCGCTCGCAGTTGTCGTCGTGCTATCTGACGACCGTCGCCGACGATCTCGACGGCATCTACGAAGCGTTGAAGGAAAACGCGCTGCTTTCGAAGTTCGCGGGCGGCCTCGGCAACGACTGGACGCGCGTGCGTGCGCTCGGCTCGCACATCAAGGGCACGAACGGCAAGTCGCAGGGCGTCGTCCCGTTCCTGAAGGTGGTGAACGACACGGCGGTCGCGGTGAATCAGGGCGGCAAGCGCAAGGGCGCGGTGTGCGCGTATCTGGAGACGTGGCACCTCGACATCGAGGAATTCCTGGAACTGCGCAAGAACACGGGCGATGACCGTCGCCGCACGCACGACATGAACACGGCGAACTGGATTCCCGACCTGTTCATGAAGCGCGTGATGGAAGGCGGCGACTGGACGCTCTTCTCGCCCTCGACGTGCCCGGACCTGCACGATCTCTTCGGCGCGGACTTCGAGAAGGCTTACGTGGCTTACGAAGACAAGGCGGCGCGCGGCGAGATCAAGTTGTTCAAGAAGGTTCCCGCGCAACACCTGTGGCGCAAGATGCTCGGCATGCTGTTCGAAACCGGCCATCCGTGGATCACGTTCAAGGATCCGTGCAATGTGCGCTCGCCGCAGCAGCACGTCGGCGTCGTGCACTCGTCGAACCTGTGCACGGAAATCACGCTGAATACGAGCGACACGGAAATCGCCGTGTGCAATCTCGGCTCGGTGAACCTCGTCGCGCATCTGACGAAGCAGGCCGACGGCACGCTCGCGCTCGATCACGAGAAGTTGAAGCGCACGATCAGCGTCGCGATGCGCATGCTCGACAACGTCATCGACATCAATTACTACGCGGTGCCGAAGGCGCGTAACTCGAACCTCAAGCATCGTCCGGTCGGCATGGGCATCATGGGCTTCCAGGACTGCCTGCACTTGCTGCGCACGCCGTATGCGTCGCAGGAGGCGGTGGAGTTCGCGGATCGCTCGATGGAAGCCGTCTGCTACTACGCGTACTACGCGTCGACGGAACTGGCGGAAGAGCGCGGCCGTTATTCGAGCTATCGCGGCTCGCTGTGGGACCGCGGCATTCTTCCGCAGGACTCCATCAAGCTGCTGGAAGAGGCGCGCGGCGGTTTCGTGGAAGTCGATACGTCCGCAACGATGGACTGGCCGACGCTGCGTTCGCGCATCGCGACGCATGGCATGCGCAACTCGAACTGCGTGGCGATTGCACCGACGGCGACGATCTCGAACATCATCGGCGTGTCGGCGTGCATCGAACCGACGTTCCAGAATCTGTACGTGAAGTCGAATCTGTCTGGCGAATTCACGGTGGTCAACGACTACCTCGTGCGCGATCTGAAGGTGCGCGGCCTGTGGGACGAGGTGATGGTCTCGGACCTGAAGTACTTCGACGGCACGCTGTCGCGCATCGACCGCATTCCGGCGGATCTGCGCGCGATCTACGCGACGGCGTTCGAAGTGGATCCGAAGTGGCTGGTGGAAGCGGCGTCGCGCCGTCAGAAGTGGATCGACCAGGCGCAGTCGCTGAACATCTACATGGCGGGCGCGTCGGGCAAGAAGCTCGACGAGGTGTACAAGCTCGCGTGGCTGCGCGGTCTCAAGACGACGTACTACCTCCGCACGATGGCGGCGACGCACGTCGAGAAGTCGACCGTTGCGCACGGTGCGCTCAATGCGGTTCCTTCGGGGGACGGTGGGGCGGGGTTCGGGGCATCGGGTTCAGGTTCTGGCGTCGGTGCTTCTTCTGCCGGCGGCGCGGGTGGGTTCAATGCTGCCGCGTCCGTCGAGGCCGCTGCTGCGGCTCCGGAAGCCGATGGGCCCGTTTGCATGATGCGGCCCGGAGATCCTGGGTTCGATGAGTGCGAAGCATGTCAGTAAGGGTTTTTGCTCGCGCTTGAAGTTGCTTTTGCGATGATCGGGGCCGGTGTGGGATCGCTCGGGGTTTTTTTCGGGCGGTTTCATCGCCGGCCTTCTTTTTCTGGTGTTTTTTTCGTGTCGGTCTATTAGGCTGCCCCTCCCCGGGGCGGGGGTCACTTTCTTTGCATGGGACCAGAGTAAGGCGCTAAAGCGCCAACTCTGGTCGACACAAAGAAAGTAACCAAAGAAAGCAGCTTTTTTAGCCCGCAGCATGGAGTAGGTGAGCAGCTCCCGGCAAGGCGGTGGCACTCGAATTAATAAAGAGCCTTGAACGACCTTCCACACACACTGAGCGCCACGTCCCGCGAGCCGCTTGGCTCGCCAACACCATCGGTTTGCAAGCGTATGAGCGCTTCCCGATGTCTCGGGTTTCTCATCACAGCAACCTCGCGGGCTTGAAAAATTTCACCAACGGCCAACGCAGACACGTCCGCTGACTAGCGACGGGCCGAAGGCGCAAGCGCAAAACGGGGATGTGGTGTTGACGAGCCAAGGGGCTCGGAGGACGTGGCGCTCAGCGGGCGCGGAAGGTGATTCAAGGCTGTTTATTAGCCGAGTGCCAACGCTCATCCGCGAGCTATTCACACATTTCATGCTGGGGGCTAAAAAGCTGCTTTCTTTGGTTACTTTCTTTGCAGCAGCAAAGAAAGTGACCCTGTAGTGGTTCACTAATCCTGGACACTCGTTACGCAGTTTCCACCTTTAATTTCTCGAACTCGGCTGGCGGCATGTGACCCGCAGCCGAGTGCAATCTGCGCTGGTTGTAAAACATCAAGATATAGTCCAGTACATCGGCTCGTGCCTCCGCATGATCACGATATGCACGTTCAACAACGCATTCCCCTTTAAGGCTACAGAAGAAGCGCTCCACTACGGCGTTGTCCCAGCAGTTACCTTTACGGCTCATGCTCTGCACAATCGCGTGCTCCCTGAGGAACTGCTGGAATGCAAGGCTCGCATAGTTGCTTCCCTGGTCTGAATGGAACATCACGCCGGGCTCGGGACGTCGCATATCCAGCGCCAGTTGTAGCGCACGGATCACCAGGAACGTGTCACACGAGCCCGAGGTCGCCCAGCCTACGACGCGCCGCGAATACAGATCGATCACCACCGCCAGATACATCCAGCCCTGCTGCGTCCAGATATACGTCACATCGCCTGCCCAGAACCGATTTGGCACCGTTACGGCGAACGCTCGATCAAGCCGGTTCTCGGCAATCGCTGAGCTCTGCTCGCGCTTCACATAACGATGCGTGTGACGTATGCGCGCCTGCACTGCGCCTTCTCGCATGAGCCGACGTGCACGATCGCGTCCCACTGCATGACCTCGCCGACGCATTTCCTTGGACATGCGACGACTCCCGTAGCTTTGTCGCATCTGCGCATGGATGGCCTGCACTTCGCGCACCAGTCCCGCTCGCGCCGAATTGTCCTTGCTCTGTCGCGCTTTCCACGCGTAGTAGCTGCTGCGCGGCACCTCCAGCACACGACACACCACCTCAGTGGGAAAAGCCTTCCCCGCCTGCTGGATCACTTCGTATCGCGATCCAATTCCTTGACGAAGAAGGCCGTGGACTTTTTTAGAATGTCGCGCTCCCGTTCCAGCTCCGTCACTCGCTTCTCAAGCTCCCGGATCCTGAGCTGCTCGGGGTTGCCGCTCCCGACTGCGCTCACTGGCGCACCTCCAACCGGCCGGCGGTTGCCTATCCAGCGCCGCAACGCGCTCTCACCGATTCCCATCGCCTTCGCCGCCTTGGTTACCGTGTAGCCATGCTCCAACACAAGCCCTACCGCCTCGCGCTTGAATTCCTCTGATAACTCTCGTCTACCCATTTGACACCTCGCTGGTCGATCAAAGTCTACCTTTAAGAAGTGTCCAAGATTGTTAGACCACTACACCCCCGCCCCGGGGAGGGGCAACGCCAATAGACCGACACGAGAAGAACTAGCCGAAGAATCATCACGAAGATGACCGTTCTCGGATCCTGCAGCAGCAAAGAAAGCGACTGCCGCCTCGCACAGGGGCAACGCCAATCGACCGACACGAGAAGACCTAGCCGAAGAGCCCATCACGAAAGCGACCGTTCTCAGGCCTTGCGGCAGCAAAGAAAGCGACCGCCGCCCCGCGTAGGGCCAAGGCCAACAGACCGACACGAAAAGAACGAGCCAAAGAACCGCAACGCAAACGACCGTTCTCAAGCAGAGAAAAACAAACCCTCACCCCCGCGTCCCACGCGAAATCTCCGAACCGGCATCCCGCGACAACCGCGCTGTGACCGGCATCGAAAAAAAGGAAAACAGCCCGACAACAAGAAACGCAGACCAAAAGTCCGACCAACGCACGCTAGCGTGGCCATTGAGGTACTGCGTGAGTTCGAGCGTGATGCCCGCAACGGTCACGCCCAGTCCGAGCGATACCTGCTGCACGAAGCTGGCAAGACTCGTCGCGCGCCCGACATCGCGCGTCTCGATCTCCGCATAGGCCAGCGAGTTGAGGCTCGTGAACTGCAGCGCAGGAAAGAATCCGCCGAGCAGCACGACAGTCCAGATCACCCACGTCGGCGTGCCGGGAAAGAACGCGCCGCACGCCGCGATGGCGATGCCCGAAAGCGCCGCGTTGTAGAAGAGCGTCTGCCGGAAGCCGAAGCGATGCAGCACGCGCGACGCAAGCGAGCGCATGAACATGCCGCCGAACGCCGACGCGCACGTGATCGCGCCGGACTTGAACGCCGTCATGCCGAGCCCTTCCTGCAGCGCGAGCGGCAACAGGAACGGCACCGCGCCCAGCCCGATGCGAAAGAGCGAACCGCCGACGACGCTCGCCTGAAACGTCGGCACGCTAAAGAAACGCAGATCGAGAAGCGGTCGCTCCGCGCGGCGCGCATAGGCGAGGTAGAGGACGACCATCAATGCGCCGATGGCGCACATCGCGAAGGCGGCGCCCTGCGGCACCAGCTCACCGCCGACGAGCGAAAGCCCGAGCAGCAGCAACACGCCCGCGCTCGCCGAAAGAAAGAAGCCGAGCCAGTCGAGCTTGCCGGGATGCTCTTCGCGCGAGTTGGCGATGTATCGATTGGTCAGGTAGATGCCCGCGATGCCGATCGGAATGTTGATGAAGAAGATCAGCCGCCAGTGCAGGTACGTCGTGATGAAGCCGCCGAGCAGCGGACCGGCCGCTGGACCGAGCATTGCGGGAACGGAAAGGTAGTTCATCGCGCGGATGAACTCGGAGCGGCGCACCGAGCGAAAGATGATGATGCGTCCGACCGGCACCATCATCGCGCCGCCGACGCCCTGAATGAATCGCGCGACCGTGAACGGACCAAGAGACGTCGAGGCCGCGCACAGCAAGGAGCCGGCGACGAACACGCCAATGGCCGCGCGAAAGACCACGCGTGCGCCGAAGCGATCGGCCACCCAGCCGCAAATGGGAATGAACACGCCGAGGCCGAGCACGTAACTCGTGACCGCAACCTTGAGTGTGACAGGATCGCGTCCGAAGGCGCGCGCCATTTCGGGAATCGCAGTGACGATGACATTCGCGTCGACGCTCTCCATGAACATCGCGCACGCGACGATGAGAGGGGCGATGAAAGCTTTGACGGCGAGCGGCATAAAACGCGATCAAGTCATGGCGGCAAGAGCGGCGATTATGGCACCGATATGAAGCACACGCCGATGGACCGCGTCGCGCCATGTGATGCGATGAACACAACGAAGGAGCGAAGAAGCGATGGACCCGCAAGACCTGCAGCGCCTCGTCACGCAGACGATGCCTTACGGCAAGTACAAGGACCGAATCATCGCCGACTTGCCCGGTCACTATCTCGCATGGTTCGCACGTGAGGGTTTTCCTCAAGGCAAGCTCGGCGCGTTGCTCGCACTCATGCACGAGATCGATCACAACAACTTGCGCGCGCTCCTCGACCCTTTGAGGCGTTGACATCGTCGCAAACTCGTGCGCTATAGGTTGTGTCGGCTTAGCCTGACAGACACAAGATATTGTGGAAATATAAGACGGCCGATGCTACACTGCGGCAATCGAAAGCGAAGGGCGCAGCGACACGAGAAGCGCTCCGATGCGTCTCAAGAAGCGAGCAAGAAGTCATCGCCGCGATGCGTCGCATCGCATCACGCGCATCGACGTAACGAAGGCATCGATGCATCGATGCAACGCTGTGCAAGCATGCAGCGACGCCATCGAAGAGAGACGATGAGGACCGCTTCACACACGTCATGCCAATGTCCGCACGACGTCCGCACGACGTCCGCATCACGCATCGCACACACAGCGCAGAGCCAAGTGTTGTATGCAGGTAGCAACGCTGAATCCAAAACGCGAGAAAACGAGATTTTTCATGAGCAAGCTCTTTTATCGCTCATGAAAAGATGGTACAAACCGATCTAAATTGATGGTGAGAATTTATGCTCAACTGGGATGACGAGACCACTACCGTAGCTCCGTCGAGCGCTTCGCAACAGAACCCGTTGCGCAACGCTCAAGGCACGACTTTCGGTACGCAGGCAGCAGATGCTGCCGCTCATCAAGCCGCCCATCACACCGCTCAGGCGAACAACATCTTCTCCGATGGCTTCGTTCCGCCCGCAGCCGCAATCCCTTCCGCTGGCGCCATCGCCGCGCAGAGCGAAGCGCGCGTCAATGTCGCCGACAAGCGCATCATCAACGGCAAGACCGACGTGAACCAGTTGGTGCCGTTCAAGTACAAGTGGGCGTGGGAGAAGTATCTCGCCGGGTGCGCGAATCACTGGATGCCGCAGGAAGTGAACATGTCGCGCGACATCGCCCTGTGGAAAGACCCGAACGGCCTCTCCGACGACGAGCGTCGCGTCGTCAAGCGCAACCTCGGCTTCTTCGTCACGGCGGACTCGCTCGCGGCGAACAACATCGTGCTCGGCACGTATCGCCACATCACCGCTCCGGAGTGCCGCCAGTTCCTGCTGCGCCAGGCGTTCGAAGAGGCGATCCACACGCACGCCTATCAGTACATCGTCGAATCGCTCGGCCTCGATGAAAGCGAAATCTTCAACGCGTATCACGAGGTCAAGTCGATCCGTGACAAAGACGAGTTCCTGATCCCCTTCATCAATACGTTGACCGACCCGGCCTTCACCACCGGCACGCTGGAAGCGGACCAGAAATTGCTCAAGTCGTTGATCGTGTTCGCCTGCATCATGGAAGGGCTGTTCTTCTATGTGGGCTTCACGCAGATTCTGGCGCTGGGTCGCCAGAACAAGATGACGGGCGCAGCGGAGCAGTATCAGTACATCCTCCGCGATGAATCGATGCACTGCAACTTCGGCATCGACCTCATCAACCAGATCAAGCTCGAAGAGCCGCAACTGTGGACCGCCGACTTCAAGGCGGAGATTCGCGAGCTTTTCAAGCAGGCTGTCGATCTCGAATATCGCTACGCTGAAGACACCATGCCGCGCGGGGTTCTCGGCCTGAATGCGTCGATGTTCAAGAGCTACTTGCGCTTCATCTGCAATCGGCGTTGCCAGCAGATTGGCCTGGACCCGCTCTTCCCGAACGAGGAAAACCCGTTCCCGTGGATGAGCGAAATGATCGACTTGAAGAAGGAACGCAACTTCTTCGAGACACGCGTGATTGAGTATCAAACCGGCGGCGCGCTGACCTGGGAATAACAACAAGCCCAGGACGTGTTGCAGACGAAATCGATGGGACGGTCAGGCAGCAGCGTGCGTCATGCGCGCGCCTGACCGACAAGGTTTAGGAGAACGGTCGCCTGATGCAAAGTGCGCCTACTGACTGGACGGGCCGAGTGGTCCGATTGGAAGACAGGCGTTTTGCGTTCCCCGAAAGGGGACGGGCAAACTTCCCCCCGGAAAACGCCAGCGAAAGCTTCGCTGGCTCGATCAAGCGATGGCCGGCGCCGTGTATCGGTGCTGACTCAATTTGGCGCGCGGTGCCTGGGGGCACGGCGCGCCTTGCCGTATTCATTAGCGTAAGCAGGTGGGATCAGCGTACGCCGATGAATAATCCGCTTCGTAGCGTGTGCCCCGAGAGCCTCCACGCCAAGAAGCGGGTTTTGACGAAGGGTGTTGTTTGAACTGACTCTCATCTGAAAACCTGAAGGAGAAAAATCATGGCAGTTGCCAAGAAGAAACCCGCCGCGAAAAAGGCTGCAGCGAAGAAAGCTCCCGCCAAAAAGTCTGCACCGGCAAAGAAAGTAGCAACGAAGAAGGTCGCCGCGAAGAAGGTCGCCACTAAGAAAGTGGCAGTGAAGAAGGTCGCGGCGAAGAAGGCTGCGCCGGCCAAGAAGGCGGCAGCGAAGAAGGTTGCAACGAAGAAGGTCGCAACGAAGAAAGTAGCGGCGAAGAAGGTTGCCGCGAAGAAGGTCGCAGCCAAGAAGGCGCCTGCGAAGAAAGCCGCAGCGAAAAAAGTCGCGACCAAGAAAGTAGCGACGAAGAAGGCCGCCGCCAAGAAGGCGCCTGCGAAGAAGGCCGCTGCCAAGAAGGCGCCTGCGAAGAAGGCTGCCGCGAAGAAGGCGGCTGCCAAGAAAGCGCCCGCGAAAAAGGCTGCTGCGAAGAAGGCCCCCGCGAAGAAGGCGTCGGCGAAAACCGCGTCGGCAAAGACCGCCCCTGCCCCTGCTGCGCCCGCTGCTGCTGCGCCTGCTCCCGCAGCGAAGAAGGCCGCGCCCGCAGCAAAGAAGGCTCCGGCGAAGAAGGCCGCTGCTGCCAAGAAGACGACGGCAGCCGCTCCTGCCACGACGGCAACGACCGTATCGACGCCCGCTCCGGCTGCTCCCGCCGCTGCGGTCAAGACGGCGTTGAACCCGGCGGCGGCATGGCCGTTCCCGACGGGCAGCCGTCCGTAAGTCTCACGACAAGCAGTTGCAGCAACGCGGCACACTTCGATGTGCCTTTGGACCGGGTAGGGCTACCCGGCCTCGACCCGTCGTCGGGATCTCCGGCGGCGGGTTTTTCGTTTCGGCGAACGAAGCGAACGGGTCAAGCCTGTCGATCGTACCGACGTAGCCGGCGCGCCCAACAAAAAAGCGCATGCATCTTTCGATGCATGCGCTTCTCATCAGCCGCCCGCGACTTACCGCGATTCTTCGGCTGAATACCTCAGGCGGCTCAGTGCGTCACGCGCGTGACGCCGCCGCTCGACAGCAGACGAACGCGCTCGCCCGCCTGGAACACTTCGCCGTTGGACGTCTGCGTGATGGCACGCAGGTCGCCGTTGTCGAGCCGCACGGTGATCTCGAGCCCGTTCTTCGTCGCGACGCTGTTCTCTACCGCGTTGCCCGCGACCGCGCCCGCGAGCCCGCCGATGATGCCCGCGATGATCGAACCGTTGCCGCCGCCGATGGCGCTGCCCGCCGCGACGCCGCCCAACGCGCCGCCGCCGATGGCGCCGAGGCCCGTCGGCTGGCCGTTGTTGGAACTGATCTTCACGCCGCGCACGCTTTCGACGGTCGCCATTCGCACCGTTTCTTCGCGCTGCGCCTGCGACGCCGTGTAGACGTCGGGCGAACTGCTGTTGTACGCGCAGCCCGTCAGCGCGACCGAGCCAATGAGCGCTGCTGCCAGCACGATGCGACTTACCGTTTTCATTCCTTCACTCCATTCATCTACTCGATCACGACAGGCTCGTTCCGAATGCCTGCTTGAAACGCTCTTCGATTTCCGCGCGCGTCGGCGCATAAGTTTGCGGGCCCTGATGCTCGATCTTCAATGCACCCATCAGACTCGCGAGACGCCCCGTCTTTTCCCAGCCTAGCTGGTTTTCGATGCCGTACAGCAAACCGCCGCGGAACGCGTCGCCGCAACCGGTGGGGTCGACCACTTGCCGCGCCTTCACGGCGGGGACGTCGAGCACGCCGCCTTCATGATAGATCTGCGCGCCGTGTTCGCCGCGCGTCACGACGAGCGCATCGACGCGGCTCTTGATGTCTTCCATCGACCAGCCGGTCTTGTTGCTGAGCAGTTTGGCTTCGTAGTCGTTGACCGTCACGTATGTGGCAAGTTCAATCATGCGACAAAGCTCTACACCTTCAAGGATAGGCAAACCCTGACCCGGATCGAAGACGAACGGCACGCCCGCCGCCGCGAACTGGCTCGCGTGTTCGCGCATGCCGTCCGCGCCGTCCGGAGCGACGATGCCAAGCGAAATGCCCTGCGCCTCGTCCGCGCGATTCAGGTGCGACTCCATCATCGCGCCGGGGTGGAACGCGGTGATCTGGTTGTTCGCGAGATCGGTGGTGATGAAGCATTGCGCCGAATGCTGCCCGGGCAGCACGCGCACATAGTCCTTCGACAGACCGAGCGCGTCGAGCCGGTCGATGTAGAGCTGCGCATCCGCTTCGCCGAGCGTCGCCATGATCTTCGGGTCGCCGCCGAGCAGCTTCAGCGCATAGGCGATGTTGCCGGCGCAGCCGCCGAAGTTGCGGCGCATCGTCGGCACGAGGAAGCTGATGTTCAGCATGTGGACCTGATCCGGCAGGATGTGGTCGCCGAAGCGGCCCTGGAAGGTCATGATGTTGTCGTAGGCGAGCGAGCCGCAGATGAGCGTAGCCAAGGCGAACGTCCTTTTGATTGAGATGCCGGGCGAGTAAATGCGCATGTGGCGCGCGGCATCGGTTTCGTCTGACCGTGAAGCCGGCCGCCGCGCCGCGCGTGTGAACGTATGCGCGAACCGCCGAAGCGGTCCGGCGATGCGGTTACTTGAGGGCGGAAAGTGCCGCGTCGTAGTTCGGCTCGTTTTTGATTTCGGACACGAGTTCGGCATGCAGCACCTTGTCGTTCTCGTCCACCACGACGACCGCGCGCGCCGTCAGCCCCTTGAGCGGACCGTTCGTGACATCGACGCCATAGGACTGCGCGAACTCGTGGCCGCGGAACGTGGACGCCGTGACCACGTTGGTGAGGCCTTCGGTCGTGCAGAAGCGTTTGGCCGCGAACGGCAGGTCGCCGGAGACGACGAGCACAACGGTGTTGTCCAGCTTGCCGGCCGATTCGTTGAACTTGCGCGTCGAGGTGGCGCACGTGGGCGTATCCAGGCTCGGCACGATGTTCAGCACCTTGCGCTTGCCCGCGAAGCTCGCGAGGGTGACGTCGCCGAGATCCGCGCCGACGAGCGTGAACGCGGGGGCTTGCTGTCCTGCGCTCGGGAACGTGCCGCTGACTTCGATGGGGTTGCCGCCGAGGGTAACTTGACTCATGTTGCGCTCCAGAGAATGTGTCAGATGCTGACGGAGTTGGCGCGCGCCGGCATTTCGCCAAACGCGCGTTCAGGATGTCATGCGCTTGCGGGCGATCATCGGGTTACGGGTAGAAAACCTGCACCCGGTAGTTCGCGGCGACGGCGTCGCCGGTGTCGAGGCGCACCACGACAGGCTGCGCATTCTGCGGAGGCAGCCCGATGGCGAATATCGTACCCGGTCGCGCGTATTCCTGCGGCCACAGAACGCGGCGAATGGCGACGTCGTTGTTGTCGTCGAGCAGCGTGAGTTCGAGCGCGGGATACGCGAGCGGGACGTCCGCGCGGTTGCGAAGCATCAGCTTGAGTTCGAGCTTGTGCGGGCCGTCGACCTGGCGCAGGCCGGAACTCTCGATCTGCAATCCGGCGATGTAGCGCGGCGGCGAGATGGTGCAGTTCAGTTCGTCGCAGATATCGACGTAAGACGCGTGCGAGCCGGGAACATTGACCATGACCGTTTCGCGCTGCCACCACGCGAGTTGAACCAGCAACAGCAACGCGAGCAGGACGGCCACGACGATGCCGGCCGCGCGCAAGCCCTTGCGCGGACGCTCGAGCAGGCCATCGAACGAACTTTCGAGCGGTGGCATCGCGGAGCGCGGTTCGCGCCTGACCGGAAACGCTTCGTTGGCGCTCGGCGCGTGCGCGGCGCCAGGCGCGGACGGCCTCGCGCCGAAGCCCGGTTCGTCTGCGTCGCGCCGCGCGGCGGCCGGGCCTGACGTCGACGCGGGCGCCGGGGTTCGCGTCGGATCGGCCGATGCAAAGTCCGCGTGCCCGCGCGTCGGACCGATGAACGGCTCCGCGCGGTCGTCGACGGGATCGACGAAGCGCGTCGTCGGCGCAATGCGTTCCGCGCGCGGCGGTGCCTCGGGCGTGACCGGCGCCGGTCCTGCGCGCTCACCGGGCGATGCTTCCGGACGCAGCAACGGCGGCGCGTGGCGGAAGTCGGCGGGCTCGGCTTCGGGTTCGTTGGCGGCGTCCTTGGCGGAGGCGGCCGGCGCGGTCGCGGACACCGTGCGGTCGTCGTCGGGGGGCGGAAGAGGCGAGGGCGGGAGAGGCGGGGGCGGCGGCGGGGGCGGCGGCGGGGGCGCTGCCTTCTTGCCGAGATTCAGCGGGCGCGGCACGGCGAGCGTCGGCGGCAGGCTCGTGGCTTCTTTGTTCGATGAGGAAAACGTCGATGGCCCGACCGCGACTTCGTCGTCGATGATCGCGGCGTGCTGTGCTTCGAAGGGCGCGGTCGCATCGTCGGGAAGTTCGAACTGATGATGCGCGGCGTCGAACACTTCCTGACAATGCCCGCAACGCACGCGGCCGTCATGCGGCGCGAGCAGATGCGGGTCCAGCTTGAATACGGTTTCGCAGTGTGGGCAGCGGGTAGCCAGCGCCATAGGAAAGTGCCGCGGCCTCGCGGCCGAGTCGTGAACGATGGCGCTATTCTAAAGGGCTTTCCCGCCGCGTTCCGGCGAGGCAAACCCAGCCTTCGTGCTCGCGCCAGACACCGATATCGATCCACTTCGCGTAGACCGCCGCGACTTCGTCGGCCTGACGCGCGAGGATGCCCGACAGCGCGATGCGTCCGCCCGGCTTCACCTTCGCGGCGAGCATCGAGGCCATGAGCTTGAGTGGATTCGAGAGAATATTCGCGACGACGATATCGAACTCGCCGGCGGGACATTCGTCCGGCAGGCCGTAAGTCACGTCGGCCCGATTGCGCTCGCTGTTCTGGCCCGCGGACTCGACGGCCTGCGGATCGATGTCGATGCCATACACCGGGTCGGCGCCGCACTTCTTCGCGAGAATCGCGAGGATGCCGGAACCGCAGCCGTAGTCGAGCAGCGACTGCCCCGGCTTCACCGATTGCTCCAGCCATTCCATGCACAGGCGCGTGGTCGGGTGGCTGCCGGTGCCGAACGCGAGGCCGGGATCGAGTTCGAGCACGAGGGCGTCCGGATCCGGCGCGTCGTGCCACGAAGGCACGACCCAGATGCGCTCGCCGATGGAAATCGGATCGAACTGCGCCTGCGTGAGACGCACCCAGTCCTGCTCTTCGACGTCGCGCACCGAGAACGCGGGCGTCGCGTTCAGCCCGATTTCATTGGCTGCGGCGGCAAGCAGCACGGCCGGGTCCGCGTCTTCGGAGAGAAGCGCGACCACGCGCGAGCGCTTCCACGCGCGCTTTTCCGGCGTGAGACCGGGCTCGCCGAAGAGCGGCTGCTCGTCGGGCGTGTCGGCGTCGGCATCCTCGACGGACACCGACAGCGCGCCCATGTCCAGCAGCGCGTCGGACAGCGCCTCCGCGTGTTCGCGATCCAGCTCGGCGATCAGTTCCCGGTAACTCATGCTCGTGTCTCTTGCCTGATGCGGATTACGACTCTTCGGCCGCCACCGCCTGACGCGCGGCGAGCTTGTTTTCGAGGTAATGGATGCTCGTGCCGCCCTCGACGAACTTCGCGTCGATCATCAATTCGCGATGCAGCGGAATGTTCGTCGAAATGCCTTCGACGACCATTTCCGACAACGCGATACGCATGCGGTTGATCGCCTGTTCGCGCGTCGCGCCGTAGGAAATGAGCTTGCCGATCATCGAGTCGTAGTTCGGCGGAACGAAGTAGCCGTTGTACGCGTGAGAGTCGACGCGAATGCCCGGACCGCCCGCCGCGTGCCACGACGTGATGCGTCCCGGCGACGGCGTGAACTTGAACGGATCTTCCGCGTTGATGCGGCATTCGATCGCGTGGCCGCGAAACTGAATGTCCTTCTGACGGAACGCGAGCTTCTCGCCGGCGGCAATGCGAATCTGTTCCTGCACGATGTCCACGCCCGTGATGAGTTCCGTCACCGGATGCTCGACCTGCACGCGCGTGTTCATTTCGATGAAGTAAAACTCGTTGTTCTCGTACAGGAATTCGAACGTGCCCGCGCCGAGATAGCCCATCTTCTTGCACGCTTCGGCGCAGCGATCGCCGATGCGGTCGATCAGCCGCCGCGCGATGCCCGGCGCCGGCGCTTCTTCGATCACTTTCTGATGGCGGCGCTGCATCGAGCAGTCGCGCTCGCCGAGCCAGAGCGCGTTGCGGAACGAGTCGGCGAGCACCTGAATTTCGATGTGCCGCGGGTTCTCCAGGAACTTCTCCATGTAGACCTGCGGATTGCCGAACGCGCGGCCCGCTTCCTCGCGGGTCATGTTGACGGCATTCACGAGCGCGGCTTCCGTATGGACCACGCGCATGCCGCGCCCGCCGCCGCCGCCCGCCGCTTTGATAATGACGGGATAGCCGACCGCGCGCGCGATCTTCACGATTTCCTTCGGGTCGTCCGGCAACGCGCCTTCCGAACCCGGCACGCACGGCACGCCGGTCTTGATCATCGTCTGCTTGGCGGTGACCTTGTCGCCCATCAGACGGATGGTTTCGGGACGCGGCCCGATGAACGTGAAGCCCGATTGCTCGACGCGCTCGGCGAAATCCGCGTTCTCGGAAAGAAAGCCGTAGCCGGGATGGATGGCTTCGGCGTCGGTGACTTCGGCCGCGCTGATGAGCGCGGGCATGTTCAGATACGACAGGTTCGACGGCGCCGGTCCGATACACACGGCTTCGTCGGCGAGCTTCACGTACTTCGCTTCCTTGTCGGCTTCCGAATAGACGACGACTGTCTTGACGCCCAGTTCGCGGCACGCGCGCTGGATGCGAAGCGCGATTTCGCCGCGGTTCGCAATGAGGATTTTTTCAAACATGGCAGTGGGTCGGCTCATCAACGGGCTCGCGCGAGCGGCCCTCGGGAATCGGATCGGCGGCGCGCGCCTCTCGTGCGCGCGATGCGCGGACGCCTTGCGACGGCGCGCGCCGGCGCGGTGAAACCGGGCGGGACAGACGCGCGATGCATCCGGCGCACGGCTCGACGCGCGTTCAGTCGCCGATCACGAAGAGCGGCTGGCCGTATTCGACCGCCTGACCGTTCTCGACGAGGATTTCCTTCACGACGCCGGACTTGTCCGCTTCGATCTCGTTCAGGAGCTTCATGGCTTCGATGATGCAGATGGTCTGGCCTTCCTTGACCGTATCGCCGACCTGCACGAACGGGTCCGCGCCCGGCGACGGCGCGCGGTAGAACGAGCCGACCATCGGCGAAGTCACGACATGGCCTTGCGGCGCGGCAGCGGCGGGCGTCGCGGCACCCGCGCCGATGTCGGCGGCAGCGGAGATGCCCGGCGCGGCCTGCGCCGCAGCCTGCGGCGCGTACTGCTGCGGCGCCTGCATGTAGACGGGTGCGGCGTTCTTGACGATGCGAACCTTGCCTTCGCCCTCCGTCACTTCCAGCTCCGAGATGCCGGATTCCGAGACGAGGTCGATCAGCGTTTTCAGTTTACGAAGGTCCATCGAAAAATCCCCTTTCAATACTTGGAGACCGGGGCTTCCCGGTGCTTGACTTGATTTGTGGGTGTCTTGTGACTGTCAGCCGCGAACCGGCGCGGCCACCCGTCCGGCGCGCGCGCATGCGCCGGTGGCGAAAACGGCGGAGTCGATCGGCACACGGCAGGCGTTCGCAACGAACGTGCTCGCGTGATCGCTTTGAAGCGCGCGCCCGAACAGCACGCGACCGTCGATATCCGGCGCGGCGCGCCCGCCGATGCCGCTTTGGCGGGCATCGGAGTCGGCGGCAAGTCGGCCTTTCGGCACCGGCAGGATGATCATGGTCGCTTCGGGTTGTGCGGAATTCGGCGCACTTTAGCGCCGTTTAGAGAATTTTGTCTAGTTTTACAGTGAAGCGGCCCCAATCCCAGCGGGACAAATTACCGCGATAGTGGCGCGCGAAGGGCGAAGTTCCCGCAAAAGCACCGTAAGTTGCCGCTTACTTATTTCAACGCCGAGGCATCTCGCAGCGATTTTTTACAGCGCGTCGAGCGTGCGCCGCAACTCCGACTCGTTGACTTCGCCCAATTTGGTCAATCGAACGGCACCTTTCGCGTCGATCACGACGGTGAACGGCAGCCCGCCCGCATTGTTGCCGAAGCTGCGCGCGAGATCGGCACCGCCGAAGCCCGTCACATAGACGGGATAATCGACCGGCACCTTCTTCAGGAAGTCGCCGATGTTCTTCTCGCTATCCACGCCGAGCCCGATGAACGTCACGCCCTTTTTCTGATACTCGCGCTGCATCGCGGAAAGCGTGGGCATTTCCTTCACGCACGGTCCGCACCACGACGCCCAGAAATTGACGACAACCGGCTTGCCCTTGTACGCGGCGAGCGGCTGGGACGTGCCGGGCGCGGCGGGCGGCGTCGTCTTCCACAGTTGGTCGACGGCGTTGCCGGCTGGCTGCGTCGCGGCTTCGGTGTCGCTGCCGGTGAAGAGATGGCCCGCGTAGAAGCCGCCGACCGTCGCGGCGATCGCCACGGCGAGGGCCGCGAGAATGCGTTTGCTGTTCATGGGCGTGGAAAGCTGAAAGCGTGAGGAAGCGTTCGACGACTCATCCGCCGACCTGAAGCGGCGGGCGGTCAGGATCGCCGGTTTGGTCCAGCAGTGCGCGCACGGCGCCGGCGTTCGCGCGCGCGAGCCGGCCGCGTCCGTCGGCCCGCACCGCGCCGCGCAGATCGTCGCTGCCGTAAAGCGCGATGTGAATGCCGATCGGCTCTTCGCCGCGCTCACGGTGCAGAAAGCTCAGCGTCTCGACATAACCGCGTCCGGCGAAGTGCCGCGTCTCGGAGACATCGTACTGAACGTTGGCATTGAGCAAGTAAATCGCGACTTCCTTCGGATTGTCGCAGAAGCATTGCAGATGAATGTCGGAATGCTCGCCCGCCGTGCCATTGAGGACCGCGCCGGTCAGATAAGGATCGTAGGGTTTCAGGCGTTCCATCCATTCGAGCGCCAGTTCGCGCATGCGGCGCAGGACGGCGGGCTGGCTGTCGCTCTGGAAAATGGCCTGATATTCGCGGATTTCCTCTTCGATCTGATCGTTGTCGGGCAAGAACTCGCCGCCGATCTTCGCCTCGCCGACCACGAGCCGCGCTGCCTTGCGCTTCGCCGTGGAGTAATCGAGACCGTCTTCGGCGATCATCCTCGCTGCCGCGATCGCGATTTCCTCGCGCACGCGCTGCGGATCGAAATGTGATTTGCGAACCATGGGGCAATCATACTAGATAACGCCTCGCGGCCCGGCCGGCAGGCGGCGGGCGCGGTGTAACGCGGCGAGCGCGCTCGGTTACAATATGCGCCTCCAGGCGCGTTCCTGCACGGGTTTGTCCGTTCGAGCGCCGTTCCCTGTTTTCCGCACTTCATCGCCCGCGCGGCGCGACACGACACGCTTTATGCACATCCACATCCTCGGCATCTGCGGCACCTTCATGGGCGGTCTCGCCGTCCTCGCGCGCGAAGCGGGCCACAAGGTCACCGGCTGCGACGCGGGCGTCTATCCGCCGATGAGCACGCAGCTCGAAGCGCAGGGCATCGAGCTGATCGAGGGCTTCGGCGCCGAGCAACTGGAACTGGCGCCGGATCTGTTCGTCGTCGGCAACGTGGTGTCGCGCGGCAACCCGTTGATGGAAGCCATTCTCGACCGTGGCCTGCCTTATACGTCCGGTCCGCAATGGCTCGGCGAGCATGTGCTGGCGGGCAAGTGGGTGCTGGCGGTGGCGGGCACGCACGGCAAGACCACGACGAGTTCCATGCTCGCGTGGCTGCTCGAAGACGCCGGCATGAATCCGGGCTTTCTGATCGGCGGCGTGCCGCTGAACTTCGGCATTTCCGCGCGCCTGACCGATTCCAGCTTTTTCGTGATCGAAGCGGACGAGTACGACACCGCGTTCTTCGACAAGCGCTCGAAGTTCGTCCATTACCGGCCGCGCACGGCGGTCCTCAACAATCTCGAATTCGATCACGCCGACATCTTCCCGGATCTCGCCGCCATCGAAACGCAGTTTCATCATCTCGTGCGCACGGTGCCGGGCGTCGGACGCATCGTCACGAACGGGCGCGAGGCCGCGCTCGAACGCGTGCTCACGCGCGGATGCTGGTCGGGCGTCGAGCGCTTCGGCGTCGAAGGCGGCTGGCAGGCACTGCCCGCACGCGACGGCGCGACCGTCGACGAGCAGTTCGCCGTCTATTGGGAAGGCGAGCGGCAAGGCGTCGTGGACTGGCAAGTGCAGGGCGAACACAATCGCATGAACGCGCTCGCGGCGATCGCGGCGGCGCGCTCGGTCGGCGTGCCGGCGGCGCAGGCCGCGAAGTCGCTCGCGAGCTTTCGCAACGTGAAGCGGCGCATGGAAGTGAAGGGCAGCGTCGATGGCGTCACCGTCTACGACGACTTCGCGCACCATCCGACCGCCATCGAAACCACGGTGGCGGGACTGCGCACGCGCATCGGCGATTCGGGCCGCGCGCGTATTCTGGCCGTGCTGGAGCCGCGCTCGAACACGATGAAGCTCGGCACGATGAAAGCGCAGCTGCCCGCGAGTCTCACCGGCGCGGATCTCGTCTTCGGATACGGCGCGCGCGAAGGCCGCGACAAACTCGGCTGGAATCTCGCCGAAGCACTTTCGCCACTCGGCGACAAGGCGCGCGCGTTCAACGAAATCGAGCCGCTGGTGAAGGCGGTCACGGCGGCCGCGCGCCCCGGCGACCACGTGCTCGTGATGAGCAACGGCGGCTTCGGCGGCGTGCATCAGAAATTGCTGGACGCGTTGAGCGCGCGTCCGTCCGGCACCACTACACGAGGCCCCGCGTGATCCTTTACCTGCACGGCTTTCGCTCGTCCCCCCAATCGTTCAAGGCGCGCATGATGCGCGCGCGCCTCGCGGAACTCGGCCGGTCGAGCGAATGGCAGTGCCCGGTATTGCCGGTTTCGCCGTGCGACGCCATCGCGCTCGCGGAATCCGTCGCGAGCGGTGCGCAAGACGGCGATGTCACGCTCGTCGGCAGTTCGCTCGGCGGCTACTACGCCACGTATCTCGCGGAAAAGCACGGCTGGCGCGCGGTGCTTCTCAATCCCGCCGTCATGCCGGATGTCGATCTGAGCGCCTATCTCGGCGAGCAGCCGTTGTGGCACGGCGGCGGCAGCATCACCGTGCTGCCGCGCCATCTGGACGAACTGCGCGCGCTCGCGGTGCCTTCCATCACGCGACCGGAACGCTACTTTCTGATTGCCGCGACCGGCGACGAAGTGATCGACTACCGCACGATGCTCGCCCACTATCCCGGCGTTCGCACGACGCTGATCGAGGGCAGCGATCACGCGATCAGCGATTTCGCGAATCATCTCGGCGACGTGCTCGCGTTTTGCGATCAGTCGCCGCGCGCGGCGCTCGCGCCCGCGGCCGCATGAGAACCCATTCATCCACGGGCGCGCGGGCAGCCAGCGCGCGCGTCCCGTCCACCGTCTTACGAGAGTACTGAGTGAACGTTTTCTTCGAGGAATCGGGTAGTTTCAAGGCCGGCTCGGTCTTGTCGAAACAGGGCGACGCGTTCCAGGTCGAATTGCCGGGCGGACGCCGCGCGAAAGTGCGCGCGAAGGACGTGCTGATCGAATTCGAAAAGCCCGCCGCCGCCGAGCTGATGCAGGAAGCCGACGCCATCGCGCAGGAGATCGATCTCGATTTCCTGTGGGAATGCGCGCCCGACGAGGAATTCCCGTTCGCCGCGCTCGGCGCGGACTATTTCGGCGACAAGTTCGGTCCCACGGAGCGCGCCGCGCTCGTGCTGCGCATGCACGGCGCGCCCGTGTACTTCCGCCGCAAGGGGCGCGGGCAGTATCAGCGCGCGCCGCAGGAGCAGTTGCAGATGGCGCTCGCGGGGCTGGAGCGCAAGCGTCAGCAGGCGCTCGTGCAGGCCGGCTACGAAGAAGAACTGAAGGCGGGCAAGCTGCCCGAGGCGCTGAAAGGCAAGGCCATCGGCCTGCTCACGAAGCCGGACAAGAACGCGATCGAATACAAGGCGCTCGAAGCGGCAGCGGCGGCGCGCGGCATCTCGCAGGCGCGGCTCATGCTCGAATGCGGCGGCATTGCGTCGGCGCGCGCGCTGCACGAGGCGCGCTTCCTGTCGGAGTTCTTCCCGCACGGCGTCGGTTTTCCGGCGGTGCAGCCCGCGCCGTTGCCCGAAGACTTGCCGGAAGCGGATATCGAAGCGTTCTCCATCGACGACGTGACGACCACCGAGATCGACGACGCCTTCTCCGTGCAGCATCTCGCGGACGGCCGCGTGCGCGTCGGCATTCACATTGCGGCGCCGGCGCTCGGCATCGCGCGCGGCGATACCGTCGATTCCATCGCGCGCAGCCGTCTTTCGACGGTCTACATGCCCGGCGACAAGATCACGATGCTGCCGGACAACGTCGTCGATGTCTTCACGCTCGCGGAAGGCGGACTGCGGCCGGCGCTGTCGCTCTACATCATCGTGAATCGCGAGACGCAGGACATCGTCGCGAGCGAGACGCGCGCCGAGCGCGTGTTCGTCAAGTCGAACCTGCGGCATAACCATCTGGACGAGCACGTCACCGAGGAAAGTCTCGCGGCCGGAACGGGCGACTATCCGCACAAGCAAGACATCGCCGTCTTGTGGCCGCTCGCGCAGGCGCTCTTCGAAAAGCGCCAGGAGGCGCGCGCGACTTACGGCCTCAAGCGCGAAGTGCAGCGCAACAACGACTTCAATTTCTATGTCGAAGGCGAGCACGTCACCATCACGCCGCGCCGCCGCGGTTCGCCGCTGGATCTGATCGTCGCCGAACTGGCGATTCTCGCGAATTCGTCGTGGGGCGCGTTCCTGAACGATCACGGCGTGCCGGGCATCTATCGCTCGCAGCGCGGTTTCGGCGGTCCCGGCCCGAAGCGCACGCGCATGCAGACGACGCCCGCGCCGCACGAAGGTTTGGGCGTCGCGCAGTATGCGTGGAGCACGTCGCCGCTGCGCCGTTACGTCGACCTCGTGAATCAGTGGCAACTGCTCGCGTGCGTGCAGCACGGCGTGACGGCGAAGCTCGCCGCGCCGTTCAAGCCGAAGGATGCGGATTTGTTCGCCGTCGTGCAGGGATTCGACGATACGTACACGGCCTACGCCGACCATCAGCGCCGCATGGAATATTTCTGGTGTCTGCGCTGGCTCAAGCAGGAGAACAGGAAGCAGGTGCCCGCGTCGGTCGTGAAGGACGACCTCGTTCGCCTCGAAGAAATTCCTCTGATTCTGCATGTGCCCGGCCTCGGCGTGCATGCACGCGGCACGCGGGTGATGCTCGAAGTCGTGTCGATTGACGAGTTGACCGTCGAAGCGTCGTGCCGTCTGCTGCATGTGATCGACGCGCCTTCGTCCGCCGCGCCGGTCGAAGAGGACGAAGCGGAGGAGGAAGTCATCGAGACCGACGATCTTTCCGCCGAAAGCGAAGCCGAAGCGCAGGCCGAAGCGCAGCCCGAATCCACGGGCGATGCACAGCCGTCCGAAGAACCGAGCCAATCATGAACGATCGTTACGCGGTGATCGGCAATCCCGTCGAGCACAGCAAGTCGCCGTGGATTCACGCGCGCTTCGCTGAGCAGACGGGCGAGGCGGTCGAGTACGGGCGCATTCTGGGGCCGCTCGGCGGCTTCGAGAACGAAGTGCGCGCGTTCATCGCGGCAGGCGGACGCGGCATGAACGTCACGGTCCCGTTCAAGCTCGACGCGCACGCGTTCGCCGATACGCTGTCGCCGCGCGCGGCGGCTGCGGGCGCGGTCAACACGCTGTCGTTCGACGAAAACGGCGTGCGCGGCGACAACACCGATGGCATCGGCCTCGTGCGCGACATCGAAGCGAATCTCGGCGTGCGTCTCGAAGGCGCCCGCGTGCTGCTGCTCGGCGCGGGCGGCGCGGCGCGCGGCGTCGTGCTGCCGATTTTCGATCGAAAGCCGGCGTCGCTCGTCATCGTGAATCGCACGGCGGCGAAGGCGCATCAGCTCGTCGATCAGTTCGCGCAAGCCGCGCGGGAAACCGGCGTGCGCTTCTCGGGCGGAAGCGCGGGCAGCATCGAAAAGACACGCTACGACCTCGTCATCAATGCGACGGCCGGCAGTCTCGACGCCGCGCTGCCCGAATGCGACGACGCCGCGTTCGGCACGGCCACGCTCGCCTACGACATGATGTACGGCGCGAAGCCCACGGTCTTCATGCAGCACGCCGAGGCGCTGGGCGCGCGCGCGGCGGACGGCCTCGGCATGCTCGTCGAACAGGCGGCGGAATCTTTCTTCATCTGGCGCGGCGTGCGTCCGGACGGCGGCGCGGTGCTGCGCGAACTGCGTCAGACGCTCGCGGCCAAAGCCTGATGACCGCCGCGCCCGCTCATGGCCGCACGTCGCGCACATCGCCGTCGGGCGCGCGGCTCGGCCCGGCGCGCTGGATCGCTTACGGTGTGTCGGTGTTCGTCATCGCGGTACTCGCGACGCAGTTGTATTTCTTCATTCAGATCGGTTTGTGGACGCGCATCGATCCCGGTTCGACGGCCTTCATGCGCGCCGATGCGTGGACGCTTGCGAAGACGCACCCCGGCATCGCGCTGCAACGGACGTGGGTGCCTTACGAGCAGATTTCGCGCAATCTGAAGCGCGCGATCATCGCGTCCGAGGATGCCGACTTCGTCAACAACAACGGCTACGAAACCGACGCGATCCTGCAGGCGTGGGAGAAGAACAAGGCGCGCGGGAAAATCGTCGCGGGCGGCTCGACGATTTCGCAGCAACTCGCGCGCAATCTCTTTCTGTCGCGCGAAAAGAGCTACGTGAGAAAGGCGCAGGAGCTTGTCATCACATGGATGCTCGAGTTCTGGCTGACCAAGGAACGCATCTTCGAGATCTACCTGAATTCGGTGGAATGGGGTAACGGCGTGTACGGCGCGGAAGCCGCGGCGCGCTACTACTACAAGACGTCGGCAGCGAAATTGACGGCGGGCCAGAGCGCGCGCCTCGCCGTGATGCTGCCGCGCCCCAAATACTTCGACGACCATCGCAATTCGGCGTATCTGGCGATGCGCGCGCGCGTCATCGCGCGGCGAATGGGCGCGGCCGAGTTGCCCGAGTGAAATTTAGTTTGGGTGACTAAACATCGTAAAGCCCTGATTCCTCGGGGCTTTTTTCTTTTCACCCCGCTTTCGGCTGTCAGCTTTCCTCCCATTATGTGAACGGTGCGATCACATATTGAATATTCGAGATAGCCGGAACTACAATCCGTGCAGGCTTTCGACGATACGTCGGAAAGCGATGCGACAGGGCGTCAGACACCCGCGCGACAAGAACAATACGGAGACACGTCATGCATTCGATCGCCTGCCCGCGCTCGGGCTTCGCGCCGCGCGCATCATCCGCGCGCCACCTTTCGCCGTCTGTTTGAAGCGCGTCGTGTTCATCGAGGAACGATCGACATGACCAAACTCCAGCACGCCGACACGGACACCGCAGGCAAGCCCGCGTCCGCGAAGGCGAACGGCGCCGCCGACCTCCGCCGCGAGCGTGATGCCATCGCGCTGCCGAGCGCGCTCGTCGATGTCACGCCGCAGCAGGCCGGCACGCAGACGCTCCTGCGCGGACTCGCGGTTCTCGAAGCGGCCGCAGCCGGCGCGCGCGATCTGCGCTCGTTCAGCGCGGCGCTCGGCACGACGCGCAGCACGACGCACCGGCTCGTCAGTTCGCTCGTTCAGGCGCGCTATCTGCGGCAAGTGCAGGGCGGCTATCTGCTCGGGCCGAAGCTGATCGAACTCGGCACCATCGCGCTCGAACAGATGCCGCTCACGGCGGTGGCGCGTCCGCATCTGCAGGCGCTCGCGCATCGCACGCACGACACCATTCATCTTGGCGTGCGCGACGGCGACGACGTGCTCTACATCGACAAAATTCCCGGGACGCGCGGGCTGGAGATGCGCTCGCGCGTCGGCCACCGCATGCCGCTCGCGTCGACCGGCATCGGCAAGGCGATGATGCTCGACCTCGAAGCGAACGCGTGGAAGAAGCTGCTCGACGCGTCGCATCGCGCGCTCGCCCGCACGAGTTTCAGGCCGGATCATCGCCCGGATATCGATACGTTCGTGCAGCGCATGACGCGCTATTCGCAGGGCGGCTACACATTCGATCTCGAAGAAAACGAGGCGTCGATCCGCTGCGTGGCCGCGCCCGTGCGCGACGCGTCCGGCGCGATCGTCGCGGCGCTTTCGGTGGCGAGCACGATTCCCTACATGCCCGACGAGCGCATGGAAGAACTCATTCCGGTCGTGCAGCGCGAAGCGCGCTCGATCTCCGAGGACCTCGGCTGGCGCCCGCCGCAAGCCAATCGCCGGATCAAGCGATGACCACGCCTGCTCTCATCGCGCTCGACTGGGGCACGACTTCGCTGCGCGCTTATCTGCTCGCCCGCGACGGCGCGGCGCTCGACACGCGCGCTTCGTCGGCGGGCATCATGAAGCTGCCGGCGGGCGGCTTCGATCAAGCGTTCGAGGAAACCTGCGGCGCGTGGCTCGACGCGCATTCGCACTTGCCGGTCATCGCGGCGGGCATGGTCGGCAGCGCGCAAGGATGGATCGAAGCGCCTTACGTCGACGCCCCCGCCGATGCGAACGCGCTCGTCGCGGGCATCGTCAGCGTGCGGACGGCGCGCGGTTTGGACGTGCGCGTCGTGCCGGGCGTGCTCGAACGCGGCCTGCTGCCGAACGTGATGCGCGGCGAGGAAACGCAGATCGTCGGCGCGCTCGCGAGCGATGCGTCGCTGTCCGCGAAGGGCGGCGCGCTGATCGGGCTGCCGGGGACGCACGCGAAATGGGCGGCCGTCGAAGCGGGACGCATCGAGCGTTTCTATACGTTCATGACGGGCGAAGTGTTCGGCGCGCTGCGCGATCACACCATTCTCGGCCGCACGATGCAGCAGGACGCCGCCTCCGATGCCGCCGCGTTCGTTCGCGGCGTCGATACCGCGCGCGACGCGGGTCATCCCGGCGTGCTCGCGACGATCTTCAGCACGCGCACGCTCGGACTCACCGGACAGCTCGCGCCCGCGCAGCAGCCGGATTATCTGTCGGGGCTTCTGATCGGCCACGAACTGCGCGGTCTTAACGAAGTGCTTGCGCGCGACCAGTCGTCGCTCGCTGGCCGGACACTGCGGCTCATCGGCAACGATGCGCTGTGCGACCGCTATCGCGCCGCGCTCGCGCGCTTCGGATGCAACGACGCCCAGACCGTCGCGCACGCCACCGAAAATGGCCTTTACCGAATCGCCGCGCTCGCCGGGCTCGTGCCAACGCCCACGCGCGCGCCCTGATGCAGGACTCAAAGGAGCATACGATGCAGCCTTCCATCAATCTGCCCGCGCCCTACGCGATGCACGCCGGTCTCGCGAAGGCGTTCGCGCAGTGTCCGCTGATCGCGATCCTGCGCGGCGTCACGCCCGCCGATGCCGCCGAACACGGCCGCGCGCTCTACGAAGCGGGCTTTCGCATCGTCGAGGTGCCGCTCAATTCGCCGCAGCCGTTCGACAGCATCGCCGCGATCCGTCAGGCGTTGCCGGACGACGCGATCGTCGGGGCGGGCACCGTGCTGCATCCGAGCTACGTGGACAGCGTGAAGGACGCGGGCGGCGAACTCGTCGTGATGCCGCACAGCGACGGCGATGTCGTGCGCGTGGCGAAGGCCCACGGACTCGCGTGCGCGCCGGGCGTCGCCACGCCGAACGAGGGTTTTCTCGCGCTGAAGAACGGCGCGGACGTGCTGAAAATGTTTCCCGCCGAGCAACTCGGCCCGACGGTGGTGAAGGCATGGCGCGCGGTCATCGCGAAGGAAGTGCCGCTCGTGCCGGTCGGCGGAATCGCGCCGGACAACATGGGGCCGTTTCTGACCGCGGGCGCGAACGGCTTCGGCCTCGGCTCGGCGCTGTACAAGCCGGGCCAAAGCGTGAGCGCGACGGCGTCGCATGCGAAGGCGTTCATCCACGGTCTTTCCATCGCCAAAGGTGAAAAGCGATGACCCGGCTCGCCGGCAAGACCGCGATGGTCACGGGCGCGGGGCGCGGCATCGGCGCGGCGATCGCGCTCGCGTTCGCGCGCGAAGGCGCGGCGGTCGCGCTGGCGGAACTCGACATCGATACGGCCCGCGCGACGGCCGAACGCATCGCGGCGCAGATCGAAGGCGCGCGCGTGCTCGCAGTCGAAACGGACGTGACGCAAGGCGCATCGGTGAAAGACGCGCTCGCGCAAACCGAGGCGCAGTTCGGCCCGCTCGACGTGCTCGTGAACAACGCCGGCATCAACGTGTTCTGCGATCCGCTCACGATGACCGACGACGACTGGCGGCGCTGCTTCGCCGTCGATCTCGACGGCGTGTGGAACGGCTGCCGCGCGGTGCTGCCGGGCATGGTGGAGCGCGGGCGCGGAAGCATCGTGAATATCGCTTCGACGCATGCGTTCAAGATCATTCCGGGCTGCTTTCCGTATCCGGTGGCCAAGCACGGCGTGATCGGGCTCACGCGCGCGCTCGGCATCGAGTACGCGCCGAACAACGTGCGCGTCAATGCCATCGCGCCGGGATACATCGAAACGCAGTTGACGCTCGACTGGTGGGACGCGCAGCCCGACTCGAACGCCGCCCGCCAGGCGACGCTCGATCTTCAGCCGATGAAGCGCATCGGCCAGCCGAAGGAAGTCGCGATGACGGCCGTGTTCCTCGCATCGGACGAGGCGCCGTTCATCAACGCGAGCTGCATCACCGTGGATGGCGGGCGTTCGGCGCTGTATCACGACTGAGCGGAAAAGAATCGGAGAAATGACGCACTGGCCGCGGTGCGGCAGCAACACAAACACAGACACGGCCACACGCATCCTTGAAGCGCCCGCGCGCGGGCATTTTTTGAGACAACGGAAAAAGTCAGGAGACACAAGATGAAACGCAGACTGTTCCTCACGCTGATCGCCGCTGCCACGGCAACGAGCGCCACGATGATCGCCGCGCCTGTCGCGCAGGCCGCCGACGAAGTCAAGATCGGCTTCCTCGTGAAGCAGCCGGAAGAGCCGTGGTTCCAGGACGAATGGAAGTTCGCGGAAATGGCCGCGAAGGAGAAGGGCTTCACGCTCGTGAAGATCGGCGCGCCGTCGGGCGAAAAGGTGATGAGCGCGATCGACAACCTCGCCGCGCAGAAGGCGCAGGGCTTCATCATCTGCACGCCGGACGTGAAGCTCGGACCGGGCATCGTCGCGAAGGCGAAGGCCGACAAGCTCAAGATGATGACCGTCGATGACCGCCTCGTCGACGGTTCGGGCAAGCCGATCGAAGCCGTGCCGCACATGGGCATCTCGGCGTACAACATCGGCAAGCAGGTCGGCGACGGCATCGCCGCCGAGATCAAGAAGCGCGGCTGGGACATGAAGGATGTCGGCGCCATCGACGTCACTTACGAGCAATTGCCGACCGCGCACGACCGCACGAGCGGCGCGACCGACGCGCTCGTCGCCGCCGGCTTCCCGAAGGCGAACATCATCGCGGCGCCGCAAGCGAAGACCGACACCGAGAACGCGTTCAACGCGGCGAACATCGCGCTCACGAAGAATCCGCAGTTCAAGCACTGGGTGGCCTACGCGCTCAACGACGAAGGCGTGCTCGGCGCGGTGCGCGCAGCGGAAGGCCGCGGCTTCAAGGCGGACAACATGATCGGCATCGGCATCGGCGGATCGGACTCGGCGTTGAACGAGTTTAAGAAGCCGCAGCCGACGGGCTTCTTCGGCACGGTCATCATCAGCCCGAAGCGCCACGGCGAGGAAACGTCCGAACTGATGTACGCGTGGATCAAGGACGGCAAGGCGCCGCCGCCGCTCACGCTCACGACCGGCATGCTGGCTACGCGTGAGAACGTGTCGTCGGTGCGTCAGCAGATGGGCCTCGCGTCGAACTAAAGCATTGCGGGCCGCTCGTTCGACGACGCGGCCCGCGCATTGGCAACCAAGGAGGCGATGTGTCAGCGACGCTGCGTTTTGACAATATCGGCAAGGTGTTCCCAGGCGTGCGCGCGCTCGACGGCGTGTCGTTCGACGTCAATGCCGGCGAAGTTCACGGTTTGATGGGCGAGAACGGCGCGGGTAAATCGACCTTGCTCAAGATTCTCGGCGGCGAGTATCAGCCCGATTCGGGGCGCGTGCTCATCGACGAAAAGGAAGTGCATTTCGGAAGCGCCGCGGCTTCGATTGGGTCGGGCATCGCGGTGATTCACCAGGAATTGCAGTACGTGCCGGACCTGACCGTGTCCGAGAACCTGCTGCTCGGGGCGCTCCCGAACCGGCTCGGCTGGGTGAACAAGAGCGCGGCGAAGAAGCACGTGCGCGAGCGGCTCGCCGCGATGGGCGTCGATCTCGATCCGAACGCGAAGCTGCGCAAGCTCTCCATCGCGCAGCGGCAGATGGTGGAAATCTGCAAGGCGCTGTTGCGCAATGCGCGCGTGATCGCGCTCGACGAACCGACTTCATCGCTGTCGCATCGCGAAACCGAAGTGCTGTTCAAGCTCGTGCGCGACCTGAAGGCGGACAGGCGCGCGATCATCTACATCTCGCATCGCATGGACGAGATTTACGAGCTGTGCGACGCGTGCACGATCTTTCGCGACGGCCGCAAGATCGCGTCGCACACGCACCTCGCGCAAGTGCCGCGCGACAGGCTCGTGCAGGAGATGGTGGGCCGCGAAATCAGCGATATCTACGGCTATCGGCCGCGCGCGCTCGGCGACGTGCGCTTCGCCGTCAAAAACGTTCAGGGCGATGCGCTTTCCGCGCCCGCGAATTTCGAAGTGCGGCGCGGCGAGATCGTCGGGTTCTTCGGGCTCGTCGGCGCGGGGCGCAGCGAACTGATGCATCTCGTCTACGGCGCGGACAAGAAGAAGGACGGCGAGATCGTGCTCGACGGCCAGCCGATCAAGGTGCGCAGCACCGGCGAGGCGATTCGCCACGGCATCGTGCTATGTCCGGAAGATCGCAAGGAAGAAGGCATCGTCGCGATGGCGACGGTCGCGGAGAACATCAACATCTCGTGCCGGCGTCACTTTTTGCGCGCGGGGTTGTTCCTCGACCGCAAGAAGGAAGCGCAGACGGCGGACCGCTTCATCCAGCTTCTGAAGATCAAGACGCCGAGCCGCAGGCAGCGCATCCGCTTTCTGTCGGGCGGCAATCAGCAGAAGGCGATTCTGTCGCGCTGGCTCGCGGAGCCGGATTTGAAAGTCGTGATTCTCGACGAGCCGACGCGCGGCATCGACGTGGGCGCCAAGCACGAAATCTATAACGTGATCTACCAACTCGCCGAGCGCGGCTGCGCGATCGTGATGATCTCGTCGGAACTGCCGGAAGTGCTGGGCGTGTCCGACCGCATCGTCGTGATGCGGCAGGGGCGCATTGCGGGCGAACTGCCGCGCGGACAGGCGAACGAACAATCAGTGTTGAGTCTGGCGCTGCCGCAGGCGGACACGACAGCGAAAGCTGCATGAGAAGGAGCGAGACAATGGAAGCCAGAGAAAACATCGTGGGACAGGCAAGCGAAACGGTCGCGAACGCGCTGATCCCGCAAAAGAACGACAAGCAGAAGTGGTGGCAGCAGATCACCGAATACAGCCTGATCGTGATCTTCATCGTGATGTTCGTGACGATGTCGCTCACGGTCGATCACTTCTTCTCCATCGAGAACATGCTCGGCCTCGCGCTGTCGATCTCGCAGATCGGCATGGTCGCCTGCACGATGATGTTCTGCCTCGCCTCGCGCGATTTCGACTTGTCGGTCGGCTCGACCATCGCGTTCGCGGGCGTGCTCTGCGCGATGGTGCTGAACGCGACGAACAACACGTTCATCGCGATCATCGCGGCGGTGGCGGCCGGCTCGGTCATCGGCTTCGTGAACGGCGCGGTGATCGCGTATCTGCGCATCAACGCGCTCATCACCACGCTCGCGACGATGGAAGTCGTGCGCGGGCTCGGCTTCATCGTGTCGCACGGGCAGGCGGTCGGCGTGTCGTCGGATACGTTCATCGCGCTCGGCGGCCTTACGATGCTCGGCATTTCGCTGCCGATCTGGGTCACGCTCGTGTGCTTCATCATCTTCGGCGTGCTGCTGAACCAGACGGTCTACGGACGCAATACGCTCGCCATCGGCGGCAATCCGGAAGCATCGCGGCTCGCGGGCATCAACGTCGAGCGCACGCGCGTGTGGATCTTCCTGATTCAGGGCGCGGTGACGGCGCTCGCGGGCGTGATTCTCGCCTCGCGCATCACGTCGGGTCAGCCGAATGCCGCCGAAGGCTTCGAGCTGAACGTGATCTCGGCGTGCGTGCTCGGCGGCGTGTCGCTGCTGGGCGGCCGCGCGACGATTTCGGGCGTCGTGATCGGCGTGCTCATCATGGGAACCGTCGAGAACGTGATGAACCTCATGAACATCGACGCGTTCTATCAATACCTCGTGCGCGGCGCGATCCTGCTCGCGGCGGTGCTTCTCGACCAGTTGAAGAACCGCGGTTCGCGCGACTAACCTTTGAACGATATGGCAATCGACAGCACTCTCGCGCGTTATCCGAGTCTCGCCGGCAAGACCGTGCTCATCACCGGCGGCGCGACCGGCATCGGCGCGGCCTTCGTCGAGCATTTCTACGATCAGGGCGCGAAGGTCGCGTTCTTCGACATCGACGCCAACGCGGGCGAAGCGCTCGCGAAGCGGCTCGGCGTGGATCTTCGCAAGGGCGGGCAGCCGCCCACGTTTCTGCGCGTCGATCTCACCGACATCGCGGCGCTGCGCCAGGGCATCGCGGATGTGCGCGCGGCGCTCGGTCCCATCGGCGTGCTCGTCAACAACGCAGCCAACGACCAGCGCCATTCGATCGAATCCGTGACGCCCGAATCCTACGACGCGGGCATCGCGGTCAATATCCGCCATCAGTTCTTCGCGGCGCAGGCGGTCATCGAAGACATGAAGCAACTGGGCGGCGGCTCGATCATCAATCTCGGCTCGGTCAGCTGGATGCTGAAGAACGGCGGCTTTCCCGTGTACGTGACGGCGAAATCGGCGGTGCAGGGCATGACGCGCGGCCTCGCGCGCGATCTCGGCAAGTTCGGCATCCGCGTGAATTCGCTCGTGCCCGGCTGGGTGATGACGGAAAAGCAAAAGCGCCTCTGGCTCGACGAAGCGGGCAAGCGCGCGATCAAGGAAGGGCAGTGCATCGACGGCGAATTGCTGCCCGAGCATCTCGCGCGCGCGGCGCTTTTTCTGGCGTCGGACGACAGCCGCATGATGACGGCGCAGGACATGATCGTGGACGGAGGATGGGCGTGATGAACACGACGAACCGAATCCCGGCGCAGCTTTTGATCGACAGCCGATGCGCGCTCGGCGAAGGCGCGACGTGGTGCGCGACGAGCGGCCGCTTCTACTGGACGGACATCGAAGGCAAGCGCTTCTTGCGCTACGACCCGCGCGACGGATCGACGGAATCGTTCGACATGCCCGAGCGTCTCGCATGCTTCGCGCTTTGCGCCGATCCCGGTTTCGCGCTGCTCGGGCTCGCGTCGCGGCTGGCGTTCTTCGAGTTCTCGACGGGCGCGATCGAAACCATCGCGGAAGTCGAAGCCGATCTGCCGACACGCCTGAACGATGGCCGCTGCGACCGCGAAGGGCGCTTCGTGTTCGGCACGAAGCACGATGTCGACGATGCGGAGCCGCTCGGCGCGTTTTATCGGCTGAATGCGGATTTGTCGCTCGAACGCCTGCCGCTCGGCAAGTTCGCGATCAACAACAGCACCGCGTTCAGCCCGGACGGGGCGACGATGTACTACTGCGACACGCCGACGCGCCGTATCCGCGCATGCGATTACCCGAGCTTCGCGAACGACCGCCTGTTCGTGGAACTGACCGATGACACCGGCGCGCCCGATGGTTCGACCGTCGATGCCGACGGCGCGCTGTGGAACGCGCAGTGGGGCGGCGCTCGCATCGTGCGATACGCGCCCGATGGCCGCGAAACCGCGCGCATCGAAGTGCCGAGCGCGCAGCCGAGTTGCGTGGCGTTCGGTAGTCTGTCGGGCGATGTGTCCGGCGGCGGCGCACTCGATACGCTTTTCGTGACGACCGCGCGCAACGGCCTCGACGACGACGCGCTCAAGACCGACCCGCACGCGGGCGGCATCTACACGGCTCAGCCGGGCGTGCGCGGCATCGCCGAACCGGTTTTCGCGGGCAAGCGCCGCGCATGACAAAGGATGCGGCGCGCGGCGACGACGCGCCGTCCGCCAAAGCCCCGGTTGCGCCGGGTGATCTCGCCTCTGGATGGAGCACGAGCCATGACTGTTGCGCGCAGTGAGCAAACGGTGAATCTTGCATCGACGTCCACGGCGCAGGCGAATGCGCGCCGCTCGCGGCTCGCGGCCGCCGCCGAGCCGCCGATACGGCCCGGTCCTGGCACGGCGGTCGTCGCGATCGGAGGCGCGCAGGTCGAAGGCTGCATCACGCTCGCGAACGCGCATCTGCGGCTCGAAGTGGCGCCCGCGCTCGGCGGCGGCATCACGCGCTTCGACTGGCGTCACGAAGGCGCGCTCGTGCCGATCTTCCGGCCATGCGCCGAACCCGGCCCCGGCACGGACCCGAATCAGCTTGCGTGCTATCCGCTGCTGCCGTATTCGAACCGCATCGGCAACGGGCACTTTCGATTTTCCGGACGCGCGGTGGACGTGCCGCGCAATCGCCCCGACGAGCCGTTGCCGCTGCACGGCGACGGCTGGCTCGGCGCGTGGGACGTCGAGGAAGAGAGCGCGGCGCGCGTGCGGCTCGCGCTCGATCGCAGCGACGGCAAGCCGTATTCGTTTCGCGCCACGCAAACCTACGCGCTCGACGACGCCACGCTCACCGTCGCGCTCGACGTGGAGAACACCGGCGACGACGCGCTGCCGTTCGGTCTCGGCCTGCATCCGTTCCTCATGCGCGAGGCGGACACCGAGCTTTCCGCGGCGGCGGGCGGCCTCTGGCTTTGCGGCGACGACTGGCTCCCCGTCCGGCACGTGCCCGCGCCGCCCGCATGGCAGTTCGGCGTCGCGTACCCGATGCCGTCGGAAATGGTGAACAACGCGTTCACCGGCTGGAGCGGACGCACGAGCGTGCTCTGGCCGAAGCGTCGCCTTTCTCTCACCATCGCCGCCGACACCGACTACTACGTGCTCTACGCGCCGCCCGGCGAGGACTTCTTCTGCTTCGAGCCGGTCGATCATCCGATCAACGCGGTGAATCTGCCGGGCGGCGGCGAGGCGAACGGCATGACGGTGCTCGCGCCCGGCGAGCGGCTCGCGCGCGAATTCCGCTTCACCGTGGAGCGTACCGGCGAGGCGGCGCGGCGCGCGAGGCCGCGCACGCGGGCGGGATCGAAAGCGCGCGGGCGCGCCGCGCTCGCCCGCTGAATCGAAAAGAAGCGGTGCCACGCACGTTAAAATGCGTGGCACCGCTTTTCACCGACTTCTCCCATGTCCTTCATTCAATCGCTCAACGCCGCGTGGTCGCGCACGCAATCGCTCCTCTGCGTCGGTCTCGATCCCGAGCCGTCGAAGTTTCCGGGCGCGCTCAACGGCCGCGCCGACGCGATCTTCGAATTCTGCAAGACCATCGCCGATGCGACCGCGCCGTATGCGTCGTCATTCAAGCCGCAGATCGCCTATTTCGCGGCGCATCGCGCGGAAGATCAGCTCGAAGCGCTGATCGCGCATATCCACGAGAAGCACGCCGGCATTCCGGTGATTCTCGATGCGAAGCGCGGCGATATCGGCAGCACGGCGGAGCAATACGCGAAGGAAGCGTTCGAGCGCTATCGGGCCGACGCCGTGACGGTGAATCCGTACATGGGTTTCGATTCCATCGAGCCGTATCTCGCGCATGAGGGCAAAGGCGTGATCGTGCTGTGCCGCACGTCGAATGCAGGCGGCTCCGATTTGCAATTCCTCACGACGTCCGATGGCGCTCCGCTGTATCAGACCGTCGCGCGTCTGGCCGCCGAAAAGTGGAACGACAAGGGCCAGCTCGGTCTCGTCGTCGGCGCGACGTTTCCGAAGGAAATCGAAGCGGTGCGGGGCATCGTCGGGGACATGCCGCTCTTGATTCCGGGCATCGGCGCGCAAGGCGGCGATGTCGAAGCGACCGTGCGCGCGGGGCGCACCGCGAACGGCAACGGCATGCTCATCAATTCGTCGCGCGCGATCATCTACGCGGGCAAGGGCGATGACTACGCGGACGCGGCAGCACAAGCCGCGAAAAAGACGCGCGATACGATCAACGCGTATCGCTAGGCCGCGTCAGGGGCGCGGGCTTACCGCTCGCGCTCTTCCAGGAACTCCAGCAATTGCCTGAGCGCGTGCGCCGCGGCCTGCGTGCGAACCTGCTCGCGATCGCCCTTGAAGTGCTGCGTCTCGATCGCGGTATGCAGGCGGTTGCTCCACGCAAAACAGACCGTGCCGACGGGCTTCGCCTCGCTGCCGCCCGCGGGACCGGCGACGCCGGTGATCGACACCGAGACCTGCGCGCGGCTGTTGCGCAGCGCGCCTTCGGCCATCGCTTTCGCGACCGGTTCGCTCACCGCGCCGTGCTGCTCGATCAGCGCGGCCGGCACGCCGATCATCTCCGTCTTCGCCAGATTCGAATACGTGACGAAGCCGCGCTCGAACCACGCGCTGCTGCCCGAAATATCCGTGATCGCCGCTGCGACCATGCCGCCGGTGCACGATTCGGCGGTGGCGAGCATCAGCCGTTCGTCGCGCAGCTTGTTGCCGGCGCGGATCGCGAGTTGATGAACGACGGTATCGGTTGGCATGGCGTTGTCTCGCAGACGAAAGGGTCAAACGTCAGACGCTCGTGCGCCACAGCGCGATCACGAGCAGGGTGAAGAACGCGGCGACGAGATCGTCGAACATGATGCCGAAGCCGCCTTTCAGATGGCGGTCGAAATAGCGGATGGGCGGCGGCTTCACCATGTCGAAGAAGCGAAACACGATGAACGCCCACAGTTGCCCGGTGAACGTCGCGGGCGTCACGAAAAGCAGCACGAGCCAGAACGCGACGATCTCGTCCCACACTACCGCCGACGGGTCCGCAACGCCCATCTTCTTCGCGGTGAAGCCGCAAAACCAGCATCCCGCGATGAAGCCCACGACGAGCAGCGCGCCCCATTGCGCGACCGTCAGATGACGGTTCAGCGAAACGAACGACGCCCACGCGAAAAGCGTGCCGACGGTGCCGGGCGCGACGGGAGAAAGCCCGCTGCCGAAGCCGAGCGAAAGAATGTGCAACGGATGCGTGAGCATGAAGCGCGCGCTTGCCTTGCGCGGCTTTGGACGTGGCGAAACCTCGTTCGCGACGGCGGGATCAGTCTGCATGGAAGTGGTCGAAGCCTTGCAACGTCAGGGAAAGCGCTGCGCCCGAGCCGTCGCGCCATGCGATGCCGGGCGCACCGGATTCGATTGTACCGATGCGCGTCAGCGCCACGCCGACGCGTTCGCCGATGCGCGCAATCGAGTCTCGCGCGTTCCGCGGCGCGGTGAAGCAGAGTTCGTAGTCGTCGCCGCCCGCGAGCGCGCACTGGCGGCGCGCGGCTTCGGGAAGCGCGCGCACGGCGTCGGAGCAGGGCACGGCGTCGGCATCGACGGTTGCGGATACCGCCGAGCGCCTGAGAATGTGCATGAGATCGCCGGCGAGACCGTCGGAGATATCGAGCGCCGCGTGCGCGACGCCGCCGAGCGCGAGGCCGAGCGCCACGCGCGGTTCTGGCTTCTCCAGCGCGCGTTTCCATGCGGATGCCGCTTCGTCGGGCGCGCGCCATTCGCCGCGCATGACGCCGAGGCCCGCGCGCGCATCGCCGAGCGTGCCGGAAACGTAGATGTCGTCGCCGGGTTTCGCTGCATCGCGGCGCAGCGCCGATGCATGCGCGACATCGCCGAAAACGGTGATGCAGATGTTGAGCGGGCCGCTCGTCGTATCGCCGCCGACGAGCGCGCAGTCGAAGCGTTCGGCAAGCGCGAACATGCCGTCGCTGAACGCTTCGAGCCACGCTTCGTCGGCGTGCGGCAAGGCGAGCGCGAGCGTGAATGCGTGCGGCTTCGCGCCCATCGCGGCGAGATCGGACAGATTGACGGCGAGCGCCTTGTGGCCGAGCGCGCGTGCGTCGACGTCGGCGAAGAAGTGGCGGCCCGCGACCAGCATGTCGGTTGAAATCGCCAGTTGATGGCCGGCGGGCGGGGCGATCAGCGCGCAGTCGTCGCCGATGCCGAGCGGCGCGTCGCCCTGTCTCGGCGACGGCGCTTTCGCACGGCGCGCGAAGTATCGATCGATCAGTGAAAACTCGGAAAGCATCGTCGGAAAAGCGGAATCATGGTGCGCTGCAAGAAGAAAACCGGAGGCGGCGCGAACGTGCTCATTCGCGTGGTGCGCGCAACCGCCGCGCGTCTCGAAAAAAATCGGCGAAGCGCCGCAAGCCTTGCCCGACCGGGACATCAGACGTTTTCCGGTCACGGCACTTGTAGCTGAATTGCATGCACTGCAGGCCGAAGCGGGGCTTGAATGGCGCTACAATGCGTTCGAACTTCCATTCTAATTCCCGCACCGCTAGCCCGCCTTATGACGACTCCCGCCAATACGAAGTTGCGCGAAGCCGCGCTCGATTATCACGAGTTTCCGACGCCCGGCAAAATCGCGATCGCCCCGACCAAGCAGATGATCAACCAGCGCGACCTCGCGCTCGCGTATTCGCCCGGCGTGGCGTTCGCGTGCGAGGAGATCGTCGCCGATCCGCTGAACGCCGCGCGCTTCACCGCGCGCAGCAACCTGGTGGGCGTGGTGACGAACGGCACGGCCGTGCTCGGTCTCGGCAACATCGGACCGCTCGCGTCGAAGCCGGTCATGGAAGGCAAGGCGGTGCTCTTCAAGAAGTTCGCCGGCATCGACGTGTTCGATATCGAGCTCAACGAGACCGATCCGCATAAGCTCGTGGACGTGATCGCCGCGCTCGAACCGACCTTCGGCGGCATCAACCTAGAAGACATCAAGGCGCCGGACTGCTTCATCGTCGAGCGGGAATCGCGCAAGCGCATGAAGATTCCCGTCTTTCACGACGATCAGCACGGCACGGCCATCGTCGTGGCGGCGGCGGTCACCAACGGCCTGAAGGTCGTCGGCAAGGACATCGGCGAAGTGAAGCTCGTCGCCTCCGGCGCGGGCGCGGCGGCGCTCGCGTGTCTGGATCTTCTCGTCGATCTCGGCATGAAGCTCGAGAACATTTACGTGACGGATTTGGCCGGTGTGGTCTACAAGGGCCGCGTCGAACTGATGGACCCGGACAAGGAGCGCTTCGCCCGCGAAACCAGCGCGCGCACGCTCGCGGAAGTGATCGAAGGCGCCGACGTGTTCCTCGGCCTGTCGGCCGGCGGCGTGCTCAAGCAGGACATGGTCAAGCAGATGGGCACGAAGCCGCTGATTCTCGCGCTCGCCAATCCGACGCCCGAAATCCTGCCGGAGCTCGCGCTCGAAGTGCGCCCGGACGCGGTGATCGCCACCGGTCGCACGGATTATCCGAATCAGGTCAACAACGTTCTGTGCTTTCCGTTCATCTTCCGAGGCGCGCTCGATGCGGGCGCGACCACCATCACGAAGGAAATGGAAATCGCCGCCGTGAACGCGATCGCGGAACTGGCGCGTCAGGAGCAGAGCGACATCGTCGCGACGGCGTATGGCATTCAGGACTTGTCCTTCGGGCCGGAATATCTGATTCCGAAGCCGTTCGATCCGCGTCTCATCGTGAAGATCGCGCCGGCGGTGGCGAAGGCCGCGATGGATTCCGGCGTCGCGACGCGTCCGATCGAAGACATGGACGCCTACGAGCAGCACTTGCAGCAGTTCGTGTATCACAGCGGCACGACGATGAAGCCCGTCTTTCAGCTCGCGCGCAGCGTGGAGCCGGAGAAAAAGCGCATCGTGTTCGCGGAAGGCGAGGAGGAGCGCGTGCTGCGCGCGGTGCAGATCGCCGTCGATGAAAAGATCGCCAAGCCCATTCTCATCGGCCGGCCGGCGGTCATTGCCCAGCGCATCACGAAGTTCGGCCTGCGCCTCACGCCGGGCGTCGATTTCACCGTCGTCGACACCGACCACGACGAGCGTTACCGCGACTTCTGGCAGACGTATCACGCGATGATGGCGCGCAAGGGCATCAGCCAGCAAATGGCCAAGCTCGAAATGCGCCGCCGCACGACGCTGATCGGCTCGATGCTCGTCAAGAAGGGCGAAGCGGACGGCATGATCTGCGGCACGGTGAGCACGACGCATCGCCATCTGCATTTCATCGATCAGGTGATCGGCAAGAAGGACGGCTGCAACGTGTACGCGGCGATGAACGCGCTCGTGCTGCCGGGCCGCCAGATTTTTATCGTCGATACGCACGTGAACGTCGATCCGACGCCCGAGCAGCTTGCCGAAATCACGATCCTCGCGGCGGAAGAAGTGAAGCGCTTCGGCATCGTGCCGAAGATCGCGCTGTTGTCGCATTCGAACTTCGGCACGAGCAACGCACCGACCGCGCAGAAGATGCGCGACGCGCTCGCGATTCTCAAGGAGCGCGCGCCCGATCTCGACGTGGACGGCGAAATGCACGGCGACGTCGCGCTCGATGCGCGTCTGCGCCGCGAAGTGCTGCCCGAGTCGACGCTCGAAGGCGATGCGAACTTGCTCGTGCTGCCGAACATCGACGCGGCCAACATCTCGTACAACCTGCTGAAGACGGCGGCGGGCAACAACATCGCGATCGGGCCGATTCTGCTGGGCGCGGCGAAGCCCGTCCATGTGCTCACGGCGTCGGCGACGGTGCGGCGCATTGTCAACATGACGGCGCTGCTGGTGGCGGACGCCACGGCTGCGCGTTGACGCGGGCTTCGGAGTAGCGAATAAGAAGGCGGCAAGAACATCCTGCCGCCTTTTTTTCGGGCAAAAAAAAGCGTGCCGTGAAGCACGGCACGCCTTGGGGCAAGAGCAAGGGGAATTTGCTGCTTCCCGGAAGGTGCAGGGTGTCCGGCAATGGAGCGCATTCCGTGAAACTGGCGACAAGTGAGGCGGCTTGCCCAGCGGTTCCAAACCCTGCGGACCAATTATTATCTTTCACGCGATAAAAATCGCTCAGATTTCGGCTAAATCCGGTTGCTTTTTCTCAAGGATCGCCAGTTCAATGGCGCGGGAGGAGGAAATAATTTCCGAATTCCCGGCCAACGTTGCTTCGCCCTGTCATTAGCGATACCCTTACATCTTTCAGGGTCGACGGATCTTCTGGGTCAACGCGGGGACAAACGTTTCGTGAAGCGTGCATCGGCACTCGCCTGCATCGTCGTATTGAGCGTCGTTCTGGGCGGCTGCGGCAAGGACGAATCGCGCAGCGACGCGCCTGCGGTGGCGAACGCGGCGTCGGTCAGCGAGGCGAACGCCGTAGCGCGCAAGCCGGATGAACCGCTCGCGCAGCCGGGCGTCGGCCAGTCGCCGGCCGCTGTCCGGCAGACGCGGGACGATACGCTCGGCACGGTCGCCGTCGCGCAGTTGCCGAAGCAGGCTGTGCAGACGCTCAGACTGATAGAAGCGGGCGGCCCTTTCCGTTACGAGAAGGACGGCGTCGTGTTCGGCAATCGCGAACGTTTGCTGCCGCAGCATCCACGCGGCTACTACCACGAATACACAGTCCCCACGCCGCGCGCGCGGGATCGGGGCGCGCGCCGGATCGTGTGCGGCGGACCGAAGCGGCAGATCGGCGATTGCTTCTATTCGGACGACCATTACGCCAGTTTTAAACGCATTGCGGGATAACTAGGGATTAACGGCATGAGCGACAACATCTACGCGCACGACCACGGCGTCGCGAGTGATCTTTTCGCCACCGGCGATGGCAACCTGTTCCAGCGAGTATTGCGGCTACGCATGACAGAACACGACAACAGACCCGACGACGAGCCGAACGGGAGTCCCGACGCGGCGTCCCATGCGCAGGACGAGTCGGAGTCTCTTTTCGCGACGGTGCGGCCCAACATCGTGCAGTCCATCCGCGCGTTTCGCGTGCAGGAACTTGCCGACGAAGCCAACCGCCTCGGCCAGCATTTTCTGTATGCGTATCTGGGCCAGGCGCAGAGCAAACAGGAAGTGCTGGAGACGATCGCGTTGTCGTTCCTGTTTCCGAAGCACTTCGGCAAGAACTACGACGCGCTCTACGATTGCCTCACCGATCTCGTCCAGAAGGCCGGTTCTCAGCCGGGTTTCGTGATCGTGCTCGAACAATTGCCGATCGCGCAGAAGTTCGACAAAGAAGGGCGCGAGACGCTGCTCGACGTTTTCCGTGATGCCGCCGAGTTCTGGGCCGAGCGGCGCGTCGCGTTCCGCGTTTTTTATTCGTTCGTTTGATCAGCAACAGCCAGCAGATCGTAAAGCAGACAGCCCGATGACACGTCATCGGGCTGTTTTCGTTTAGCGCGCGATTCCCGCCTTCACCATCCGCCCCAGCGCGCGGCCAGCGCCGCCAGCACCGCGATTCCCGCCGTCTCCGTGCGCAACACGCGCGGTCCGAGGCCGAGCGCCGAGAATCCCGCCGCGACGATCTCGCCTTCCTCCTTCGGCGAAAAGCCCGCTTCCGGACCGATGACCAATGTGACGCGACCGCGCGGAGGCGTGGCGGGCAGCGCGTCGAACGCGACGTCGGCGCGCGGCGACAGCAACAGCCGCAACTCGTCATCCGATGCGTCCGGCAGTTGCGCGAGCCACGCGCTCAGGTCGCGCGGCGCGGCGACTTCCGGCACGCGATTACGTCCGCATTGCTCGCATGCCGCGCGCACGAGCGCCTGCCAGTGCGCCTGACGCCGCAGCGCGCGCTCGCCCGCAAGCCGCACGACGCCGCGCTCGGCGATCAGCGGCACGATCTCGCCGACGCCCAGTTCCACCGTTTTCTCGATGAGCCAGTCCATCTTGTCGCCGCCGGCGACGCCCTGCGCCAGCGTCACGCGATAGGGCGGCTCGGCTTCGCGCTCGCTGTGCGCGTCGATGCGCGCGAGCACCGCGCGCTTGCCGATATCGACGAGCGCGCCGTGATATTCGCCGCCCGCGCCGTCGAAGAGCGTGATCGCGTCGCCGGGAGCGAGGCGCAGCACCTGAACGTGGCGGACGACGTCGTCGGGAAGGGAAAGCGTTTCGCCCGCCGCGAGCGGGCCGTCGACAAAAAAGCGTGGCATGGATGCGTGACCGTGAGACCTAGCGCAGATGCCGGGCGATGGCCCAGCGATAGCCGTCCGGATCTTCAATTTGGGCGAAGCGGTCGCCCCAGAACTGATCCTGCGGTTCGATGAGCGCCTTGGCGCCGACCGCGAGCGCGTGCGCGAACGTGGCGTCGACATCGTCGACATACAGATAGAACGACTGCGGCGCCATCTGCCCGGCGCTCTTCGGCGTGCGCGCCTGTGATCCGTAAGCGCCCTCTGGCGCGAACATCAGAATCAACTGCCCGCGATACGTCATCTCGACATGGATGACCGTGCCGTCGTCATTCACGCTGTCGCGCACCGCGAAGCCGAGCGCCTTCTCGTAGAACGCAATGCTCACGCGCGCATCGCGCACGGTCAGGTAGGGCGTCAGCCAGGGAACGTCGGCGGGGCGTGGGTCGGTCATCGAAAGCACTCCTTGAAGCCTCTTGCTCATTCGGGTGATGGGCATTTTGCCATGAGGCCGCGACCGGTCGCGGCACGCGGTCACAGGCGGCCACGGGATGAAGTGCCGCGCGCGCTCGCCGGCGCACGGAACATGCCCGCGAAACGCCGGGAGCCGCACGTTCGGGGCGGTATCGCACGCGTGTCAATCGGACCGGTCTGTTAGAATGACCGCCTCCCGATCCTCGTCGTTTCTCGTCGTTCCGGTCCTGAAAACGTGGTGTGCCGCGGGTCCGGCGTGCAGTGCGAAGCACTGGTTTGCACGTTGCGGCAAGAAGCACCGTGGATCATTTCAGCACCAGCCTCAACGCTCCCGTAGCCGCCGAAATCCGACATGACGATCCCGACTTCCAGCCCGACCGCCCTCATGGCCAACGCAATCCGCGCGCTCGCCATGGACGCCGTTCAACAAGCCAACTCCGGTCATCCCGGCATGCCGATGGGCATGGCCGAAATTGGCGTCGCGCTGTGGTCGCGGCATCTGAAGCACAATCCGTCGAATCCGCACTGGTTCGACCGCGATCGTTTCGTGTTGTCGAACGGTCACGGCTCCATGCTGCTTTACGCGCTGCTGCACCTCACCGGCTACGACCTGCCGATGAGCGAGCTGAAGAACTTCCGCCAGCTTCATTCGAAGACGCCGGGGCATCCGGAAGTGGGCATCACGCCGGGCGTCGAAACGACCACCGGCCCGCTCGGTCAGGGCGTCGGCAACGCGGTCGGCATGGCGCTCGCCGAAGCGCTGCTCGCCGCGGAGTTCAACAAGGCCGACGCGAGAATCGTCGATCACCATACGTATGTGTTCCTCGGCGACGGCTGCCTGATGGAAGGCATCTCGCACGAAGCCTGTTCGCTCGCGGGCACGCTCAAGCTCAACAAGCTGATCGCGCTCTACGACGACAACGGCATTTCCATCGACGGCCACGTCGAGCACTGGTTTCACGACGACACGCCGAAGCGCTTCGAAGCCTACGGCTGGAACGTGATTCGCGGCGTGAACGGTCATGATGTCGACGCGGTCGATGCGGCCATCGCTCAGGCCAAGCAATCGGACAAGCCCACGCTCATCTGCTGCCGCACGGTCATCGGCAAGGGCGCGCCGACGAAGGCGGGCGGTCACGATGCACACGGCGCCCCGCTCGGCGGCGACGAGATCGCGGCGACGCGCGCGGCAATCGGCTGGGCGTATGAGCCGTTCGTGATTCCGCAGGAAGTCTATGCGGCGTGGGATGGCAAGGAAGAGGGCAAGCGCGCCGAAGGCGAGTGGAACACGGCGTTCGCGGCTTATCGCGCGAAATATGCGAAGGAAGCGGACGAGTTCACGCGCCGCATGAAGGGCGAACTGCCCGCGAACTGGAAAGAGAGCGCGGCGAAGATCATCGAGGACGCGAATCAGCGCGCCGAAACCGTGGCGACGCGCAAGGCATCGCAGCAGGCCATCGAAGGTCTCGCCGCCGCGTTGCCTGAACTGCTCGGCGGTTCCGCCGACCTGACCGGTTCCAATCTCACCAACTGGAAGGCGTCCAAAGCCGTGCGCGCCGCGGGCGATGCCGAAAACGGCAACGTGAACCACGCGGGCATCCAGTGGGGCAATCACATCAACTACGGCGTGCGCGAGTTCGGCATGAGCGCGGCCATCAACGGTCTCGCGCTGCATGGCGGCTTCCGTCCGTTCGGCGGCACGTTCCTCACGTTCTCCGACTACAGCCGCAACGCGCTGCGCGTCGCGGCGCTGATGAAGTCGCGTTCGATCTTCGTGTTCACGCACGATTCCATCGGCCTCGGCGAAGACGGCCCGACGCACCAGTCGGTCGAACACGTGTCCAGCCTGCGCCTGATTCCGCATCTGCAGACGTGGCGTCCGGCGGATACGGTCGAAACGGCTGTCGCGTGGACGCATGCCATCGAGCATCAAGGCCCGTCGACGCTGATCTTCAGCCGCCAGAACCTGCAATACTCGCCGCGCAACGACATCCAGATCGCCAACATCGCGAAGGGCGGCTACGTGCTGCGCGACTGGAACGACGACATCCCCGCGCGCAAGATCATCCTGATCGCGACCGGCTCCGAAGTGCAGCTCGCGATGCAGGCGGTCGAGGCGCTCGCGAAGGACGGCATCGGCGCGCGCGTCGTGTCGATGCCCTGCACGAATGTCTTCGACAAGCAGGACGCCGAGTATCGCGAGCGCGTGCTGCCGAAGGGCGTCGCGCGCGTGGCGATCGAAGCGGGCGTGACGGATTTCTGGCGCAAGTACGTGGGCCTGGAAGGCGGCGTGGTCGGCATCGACTCGTTCGGTGAATCGGCGCCGGCCGGCGTGCTCTTCAAGTACTTCGGCTTCACGGTGGAGCACGTCGTCGAAACGGCGAAGGCCGTTCTCGCGGCGTAAGCGCTTCCGCGTGCAGCAAAGCCCGAGTTTTTTAAGCCAAGGAGATAGACCATGACGATTCGCGTTGCAATCAACGGCTACGGCCGGATCGGCCGCAACACGTTGCGCGCCTTCTACGAGAACGGCAAGAAGCACGACATCGAGATCGTCGCCATCAACGATCTCGGCGACGCCAAGACCAACGCGCACCTGACGCAGTACGACACCGCGCACGGCAAGTTTCCGGGCCAGGTGTCGGTGGACGGCGATTTCCTCGTCGTCAACGGCGACAAGATCCGCGTGCTGGCGAATCGCAATCCGGCCGAACTGCCGTGGGGCGAGCTGAACGTCGACGTGGTGATGGAGTGCACCGGCTTCTTCACGACGAAGGAAAAGGCGAGCGCGCACATCAAGGGCGGCGCGAAGAAGGTCATCATCTCCGCGCCGGGCGGCAAGGACGTGGACGCGACCGTCGTGTACGGCGTGAACCACAACGTGCTGAAGGCGTCGGACACGGTCATCTCGAACGCGTCCTGCACGACGAACTGCCTGGCGCCGCTCGTCAAGCCGCTGAACGACAAGATCGGCCTCGTCAACGGTCTGATGACGACGATCCACGCCTACACGAACGACCAGGTTCTGACCGACGTGTATCACGAAGACCTGCGCCGCGCGCGCTCGGCCACGCACAGCCAGATTCCGACGAAGACGGGCGCGGCGTCCGCCGTCGGTCTCGTGCTGCCGGAGCTGAACGGCAAGCTGGACGGCTACGCGATCCGCGTGCCGACCATCAACGTGTCGGTGGTCGATCTGTCGTTCATCGCCGCGCGCGACACGACGGTCGAGGAAGTGAACCGGATCATGAAGGAAGCGTCGGAAGGCGCGCTCAAGGGCATTCTCGGCTACAACGACGCGCCGCTGGTGTCGATCGACTTCAACCACAACCCGGCTTCGTCGACGTTCGATTCCACGCTCACGAAGGTCTCGGGCCGTCTCGTGAAGGTGTCGAGCTGGTACGACAACGAGTGGGGCTTCTCGAACCGCATGCTGGATACGGCCGTCGCGCTGGCGAACGCGAAATAAGCGTTTCAGCCATCGGCAGACGTGCGAAAGCCGCTCTTCGGAGCGGCTTTTGTTTTGGCGTTAGCGTCCGCAACGCACGAAAGCTGCAGGCGAAACAAAACCGCCGTCCATCAAAGAAGATGGACGGCGGTTCCAGTTCCGCGCCACGCGTTCAGTGCTTGCGGTGCGGGCAGTTCTCTTTCGTGCACGCGCCGTAGAGCGCAAGCGCATGTTCGTGCAGCTTGAAACCGCGTTCCTTCGCGATGGATTGCTGACGGCGTTCGATCTCGGCATCGAAGAATTCCTCGACGCGGCCGCAGTCGATGCAGACGAGGTGATCGTGATGCGAGCCTTCGTTCAGTTCGAACACGGCCTTGCCGGATTCGAAGTTGCTTCGCGACAGAAGGCCCGCCTGCTCGAACTGCGTGAGCACGCGATAAACCGTCGCCAGTCCGATGTCCAGTTCTTCGCTGAGCAGGTTGCGATAGACGTCTTCGGCGGTCAGATGACGCACCGGACTATGCTGGAAGATTTCCAGAATCTTGAGGCGGGGCAGGGTCGCCTTGAGCCCGATATTTTTCAGATCGGAGGGATTGGTCATGGCTAGGCATCCCTAGAGTACAATTCAAGGTTCTCATAGTAATGCGTTTTTCCGAATCCTGACATCTCATGCCGGACTGGAACGAGAACGGAATAGAAAGAGCGCAGCCTGCTAGCGCGGTGCGCGAAAGGTGAAATGATCTCAAAATTTTTATCGAATTGCAGGGAGAGCCGCCGCATGCGTGGAACCATGATCGCAGCAACCCTCGCCGCGTTGCTCGCGGGTTGCTCGACTTACGACAGCGTCACGCAGAAGATCGCGCAGAGCATCACGCCGTATCGCATCACGGTAGTGCAGGGCAATTTCGTTTCGCAGGAAGCGGCGAACCAGATGCAGGTGGGCATGTCGCGCGACCAGGTTCGCACGCTGCTCGGCACGCCGCTGCTCACGGACATGTTCCACGCGGACCGCTGGGACTACGTGTTCTACTTCAAGCGCGGCTCGACTTCCGTCGTGCAGCAGCGCGACTTTGTCGTGAACTTCGCGAGCGATCGCGTCGTGAGCTGGTCGGGTGGCGAGAATCTGCCGTCGAACCTCGAACTGCTCGCCGAGATCGACGGCGACAAGGGCGTGAAGGTCGCGAAGCCGGCGGCGGCTCCCACAGCGGCGGCGGCGTCAAGTGCGGCGTCCGCATCGGCGGTGACGGCGCCGGCTGGCCAGCCGTCCACGCAGCCGAACACGGCGGCCGCTTTCGCCGGCGACGCGAATCAGCAAGCGGCGCAAGCCGCGAACCGCGCGACGGCGCAGGTCGAAATGCCGACCGGCCGCTCGCAATCGTCGGTGCGAGCGAACGTTCCGCAAAGCCCCGGCGCGGCGCCGGGCGCGGGAAGTCAGGGCATGAATTCCCAGATCCAGTTGCAGCGCAAGCCGCAGACCATCAACATTCCCGACAGCAGCGCGGTCGGGCCGGCAAGCACGTCGCCGGCGCCTGCCAATGCGGGCGGACAAGCGCAGTTCTCCATGCCGCAGTAACACGGGCAGCTTCAGCGGGAACGCGCGGACGCCGCGCTTCCCGCCAGCATCATTCAATACGAGACAGCCATGAAGATCGCCATCGCCGGGGCGTCGGGCCGCATGGGCCGGATGCTGATCGAAACCGTTCTCAACGACCCCGACGCGCAACTCGTCGGCGCACTCGACCGTCCGGGCGTGCCGCAACTCGGGCAGGACGCCGGTGCGCTCCTCGGCAAGACGACGGGCGTCACGCTCACCGACGACATCGAACGCGTGTTCGCGCAAGCCGACTATCTGATCGACTTCACGCGTCCCGAAGGCACGCTCGCGCATCTGGAAGCGGCGCTGCGTCACAACGTGAAGATGGTCATCGGCACGACCGGCTTCTCCGACGAGCAGAAGGCGCGGCTGAAGCAGGCGGGCGAAAAGATCGGCGTCGTGTTCGCGCCGAACATGAGCGTCGGCGTGAACGTGACGCTCAAGCTGCTCGAATTCGCCGCGAAGCATTTCGCGCAGGGCTACGACATCGAGATCATCGAGGCGCATCACCGGCACAAGGTCGATGCGCCGTCCGGCACCGCGCTCGCGATGGGCGAAGTGGTCGCCAACGCGCTCGGCCGCGACTTGAAGGACTGCGCCGTGTACGCGCGCGAAGGCGTGACCGGCGAACGCGATCCGTCGACCATCGGTTTCTCCGCGATTCGCGGCGGCGATATCGTCGGCGATCACACGGTGCTGTTCGCGGGCATCGGCGAGCGCGTCGAGATCACGCACAAGTCCGCGAGCCGTCTCTCGTATGCGCAGGGCGCGTTGCGCGCGGTGCGCTTTCTCGGCGCGCACGAGACGGGATTCTTCGACATGCAGGACGTGCTCGGCCTGCGCTGAGACCGCATTCGCCGACGATGGCCGCAACGGGCGTCATCCACTATCTGCAAAGCGGCGATGCCGTGACGCATGCGGTCGCGGCCGTGCTGCTCGCGATGTCGCTCGCGAGTTGGTGCTTTCTGCTCGTGAAGGCGTGGATGCTCGCGCGCGCCAAGTGGCAAGGTCCGCGCGCGTTGCAGCGCTTCTGGCAGGCGGCGACGCTGAAAGAAGGCATCGGCGCGTTGCGAAGCGCGGATCGCGAGCGCGTATTTCTGCCGCTCGCCGAGGCGGCGTGGCGCGCATCCGAAGCCGAGGTGCCCGGCGCGCTGCTCGCGCGCGTCGAACGGAATGAGCGCGTTTTACGCGCATTGCGTCAGGCGTTGCTGAACTCGCAACGCCGGCTGGAATTCGGGCAAGTGCTGCTCGCGTCGGTGGGCAGCACCGCGCCGTTCGTCGGCTTGCTGGGCACGGTCTGGGGCATCTATCACGCGCTCGGCAGCATCGCGGCGAGCGGACAGGCGCTGATCGAAAACGTCGCGGCTCCGGTTGGCGAGGCGCTCATCATGACGGCATTCGGGCTTGTCGTCGCGATTCCCGCCGTGCTCGCGTACAACGTGCTCGGCCGCTACGTGCGGCAGGTTTCGGAAGAGCTGGACGGCTTCGCGCACGACCTGCACGCGTTCGTCTGCGGCGAGTCGAAGTAGGAGCGCGCGATGGCCTTCGGCGGACTCGACAACAAGCCCAACGGCTCGCCGATGGCCGAGATCAACATGACGCCGCTCATCGACGTCATGCTCGTGCTGCTCGTGATCTTCATCATCACCGCGCCGCTTTTCACGCACGCGATCCCGCTCGACTTGCCGAAAGTCGCATCGCAGGCGGCGCGCGAGACGCCGCAGACCATCACGCTTTCAATCGACGGCGCCGGCAGGCTCTACTGGAACGACGCGCCCATCACCGCCGACGCGATGCGCGCGCGCTTCGCTGCCGCGGGCAAGGCCGCCGACAAGCCGGAGTTGCATCTGCGGGCGTCGGGCGCGGCGCGCTACGAAGTCGTCGCGCAGGTGATGGGCGCGGCGCAGCAGGCCGGCATCACGCGAATCGGGTTCGTCACCGAGCCGGTGCAATAAAGCCGCGTCCGCGTTTTCCGCCCACTGCGCGAAGCTCGCCCGGCGCGCCAGCGCACGCGGGCGCGACGGTATAATCCCCTTTGCCCGTCCGGTGCGGCTGCGAGTTCGGCAGACGCATCCCAATCAAGACCGATTCAGCGGCAGAGGCCACGCGCGGCGCGTTCCGCATCGACGTGGCGAGTCCCGAGGTCCGTTCCCAGCATCAGCGTAAAGCCATCACACCATGCACGATAAATACGTACCCGCCGACGTCGAATCCGCCGCGCAGAGCACCTGGCGCGCGAACGACGTCTACCGGACGACCGAGACCTCCGACAAACCCAAGTTCTACTGCGTCTCGATGCTGCCGTATCCGTCGGGCAAGCTGCACATGGGCCACGTGCGCAACTACACCATCAACGACGTGATGTACCGCTATCTGCGCATGAACGGCCACAACACGCTCATGCCGATGGGCTGGGACGCGTTCGGCATGCCCGCGGAAAACGCCGCGATGGCCAATGGCGTGCCGCCCGCGAAGTGGACTTACGACAACATCGCGTACATGAAGAAGCAGATGCAGTCGATGGGTCTCGCCATCGACTGGTCGCGCGAAGTCGCCACCTGTTCGCCCGAGTACTACAAGTGGAACCAGTGGCTGTTCCTCAAGATGCTGGAAAAGGGCATCGCGTACAAGAAAACGGGCACCGTGAACTGGGACCCGGTCGATCAGACCGTGCTCGCGAACGAACAGGTCATCGACGGGCGCGGCTGGCGCTCGGGCGCGCTGGTCGAAAAGCGCGAAATCCCGATGTACTACCTGCGCATCACCGACTACGCGGATCAACTGCTCGACGATCTCGAAGGTCTCGGCTGGCCCGAGCGCGTCAAGATCATGCAGCAGAACTGGATCGGCAAGAGCTTCGGCGTGAACTTCGGCTTTCCGTATGAAATCGACGGCGAGCAGAAGCTGCTGCGCGTTTTCACGACGCGCGCCGACACCATCATGGGCGTGACGTTCGCGGCGGTCGCGGCGGAACATCCGCTCGCGACGCGCCTCGCGCGCGACAACGCGGACCTGCAGGCGTTCATCGAGGAATGCAAGCGCGGCGGCGTGGCGGAAGCGGACGTCGCCACGATGGAAAAGAAGGGCATGCCGACCGGCTTCTTTATCACGCATCCGCTGACGGGCGAGAACGTGGAAGTGTGGATCGGCAATTACGTGCTGATGTCCTACGGCGAAGGCGCGGTGATGGGCGTGCCGTCGCACGACGAACGCGACTTCGCGTTCGCGAAGAAATACGGTCTGCCGATCAAGCAGGTCGTTGCGGTCGAAGGCAAGACGTATTCGACCGACGCGTGGCAGGAGTGGTATGGCGACAAGACCGCGGGCAAGCTCGTCAACAGCGGCAAGTACGACGGCATGACGACCAGCGAAGCCATCGACGCGATCGCCGCCGATCTGAAGGCGAAGGAACTCGGCGACAAGCAGATTACGTGGCGTCTGCGCGACTGGGGCATCTCGCGTCAGCGTTACTGGGGCACGCCGATTCCGATCATCCACTGCCCGACATGCGGCGACGTGCCCGTGCCGGAAAAGGACCTGCCGGTCGTGCTGCCGGAAGACCTCGTGCCGGACGGCACGGGCAATCCACTCGCGAAGTCCGAAGCGTTCCTAAACTGCGCTTGCCCGAAATGCGGCGCGGCGGCCAAGCGCGAAACCGACACGATGGACACGTTCGTCGATTCCTCGTGGTACTTCTCGCGCTACAGCGCGCCGGACGCGCAGACGATGGTCGACGCGCGCACCGATTACTGGATGCCGATGGACCAGTACATCGGCGGTATCGAGCACGCCATTCTCCATTTGCTGTACTCGCGTTTCTGGACGAAGGTCATGCGCGACATGGGCCTCGTGAAGTTCGGCGAGCCGGCGAAGAACCTGCTCACGCAGGGCATGGTGCTCAACGAGACGTTCTATCGCGAGGACGCGAGCGGCAAGAAGACCTGGTACAACCCGCTCGACGTGACCGTTTCGCACGACGAGAAGGGCCGTCCGACGGGCGCGACGCTCAACGCGGACGGTCAGCCGGTCGTGCTCGGCGGCGTCGAGAAGATGTCGAAGTCGAAGAACAACGGCGTCGATCCGCAGACGCTCATCGACCAGTACGGCGCGGATACCGCGCGTCTGTTCGTGATGTTCGCGGCGCCGCCCGAGCAATCGCTCGAATGGTCGGGCGCGGGCGTCGAAGGCGCGAGCCGCTTCCTGCGTCGCGTGTGGCACTTCGCGCACGACAACGCCGATGCGCTGCGCCAGCACGCCAAGCTCGACGCGTCGAAGCTCAACGACGCCGGCCGCATGCTGCGCCGTGAAATCTACACGGTGCTCAAGCAAGCCGACTTCGACTACGGCCGCCTGCAATACAACACGGTCGTCTCCGCCGCGATGAAGATGCTCAACGCGCTGGAAGGCGCAAAGGCGTCGACCGAAGGCGTGCTGAACGAAACCTTCAGCGTGCTTCTGCGCGTGCTCTATCCGGTCGTGCCGCATCTCACGTTCCAGTTGTGGTCGGAACTCGGCTACGCGGACCGCTTCGGCCCGCTGCTCGACGCGCCGTGGCCGAAGGTCGATGAAGCCGCGCTGGAGCAATCGGAGATCGAACTCGTGCTGCAGGTCAACGGCAAGGTGCGCGGCGCGCTGACAGTGGCGAAGGAAGCATCGCGCGAAGCGATCGAGAAGGCCGCCATCGCGCACGAGATGTTCGAGAAGTTCTCCGAAGGCCGCACGCCGAAGAAGATCGTCGTGGTGCCGGGGCGTCTCGTCAACGTGGTGGTCTGATGCGGCCCATGCGTCCGATGCTCAAAACCAGAGGAGTGGATGTGACAGGTCTTGCGGACACGAAAGGCGTGAGCAGGCGTTCGTTTCTGGCGCTCGCATGCGGTGCGCTCGCGCTGTCCGCGTGCGGTTTCCAGTTGCGCGGCCAGCAGGATTACGCGTTCAAGCGCCTCGCCGTCACCGGCGGCGCGCCGCAGATGGTCGCGCGGCTCGAGCGCATGGTGCAGGGCGGAAGCGATACGGTCGTCGTGAGGCCGTCGGAGAAGCCGGACGCGACGCTGGTTCTTTCCGAGGGACAAGGCCTCAGGACTTTGAGTCTGAACTCGCAGGGCGTCATCGAGGAGTACGAACTCGTCTACAATCTGAGCTATAGCCTCGTGGGCGCGGACGGCACCGTGCTGATCCCGCCGAGCGCGATCGCGCTCAACCGGGCGATGACCTATAGCAACCAGTACACGCTCGCGAAACAGCAGGAAGCGACGCTGCTTTACAACGACATGCGCAACGACGCCGTCGACCAGTTGACGCGCCGGCTCGCGGCCGTGCGCTCGCTGCATCCGACGCCGGGCGAGCAGACGCCGGGCATCGCGCCGCGCGCGCCGCTGCCGACGCCGCCGCTTTGACGGCGGCAGACGCTTCATCATGCAACTGAAGCTCGACGCGCTCGAAGCGCACCTCGCGAAAGGCCTGAAGGCGCTCTACGTCGTCTATGGCGACGAGCACCTGCTCGCGCAGGAAGCGTGCGACCGCATCCGGGCCGCCGCGCGCGCGGGCGGCTTCACCGATCGCACGGTGTTCACGGTCGAGCGCGGCTTCGACTGGAGCGCGCTCATCGGCGCGACGCAGTCGATGTCGCTCTTCGGCGACCGTCAACTTATCGAACTGCGCATTCCAGGCGGCAAGCCGGGCAAGGAAGGCGCCGAAGCGCTGAAGACGCTCGCCGCCGCCGACAACCCCGACGTCGTCACGCTCATCACGCTGCCGCGCCTCGATTCCGCTACGCAGAAATCCGCGTGGTTCACGGCGCTCATCGGCGCGGGCGTCGCGCTCAAGATCGATCCGGTCGAGCGCGCGCAGTTGCCCATGTGGGTCGGCCAGCGGCTCGGGATGCAAGGCCAGCGCGTCGCACCGGGCGAGGAAGGGCGGCGCGCGCTCCTTTTCATCGCGGAGCGCGTCGAGGGCAATCTGCTCGCCGCGCATCAGGAAATCCAGAAGCTTGGGCTGCTGTATCCGCAGGGCGTGCTCAGTTTCGAGGAGATTCACGACGCGGTGCTGAACGTCGCGCGCTATGACGTCTTCAAGCTCAACGAGGCGATGCTGACCGGCGACGTCGCCCGGCTTTCGCGCATGCTCGACGGACTCAAGGGCGAAGGCGAAGCCGCCGTGCTGGTGCTGTGGGCGCTCGTCGACGAAGTCCGCACGCTGCTGCGCATCAAGCGCGGCGTGGCGTCGGGCAAGCCGCTCGCGACGCTTCTGCGCGAGAACCGCGTGTGGGGACCGCGCGAGCGGCTGATCGGTCCGGCGCTTTCGCGCGTGACGGAAGACGCGCTCGAACGCGCGCTCTCGCTCGCGGCGCGGCTGGATCGGCAAGTGAAAGGGCTGTCGGGCAGTTCCGGCCGGCGCGGCAGCGAGCCGCCGCCCGATCCGTGGGCGGGCATGTTCGAACTGGCGATGGCCGTCGCTCATGGCGGCGGGAACCCACGACCGCGTCGCTGAAAACGCATCGCGGCTTAGAATGATTCCTTGCGCGTCCGATTCACGCGGACGCGATTCTCAGAAGCGCCGCCGCGCCCGAGATGCGCCACCGGCACACGGAACACACGCACATGAACATCGACCAGTACATGACCGACCTCGGCCGCCGCGCGCGCGCGGCGTCACGCGCGATGGCGCGGGCGTCGACGGCGGCGAAGAACGCGGCGCTCGTCGCGGTGGCGAGCGGCATCGAGCGCGAGCGCGACGCGCTCAAGGCCGCGAACGCTCGCGATCTCGCGCGGGCGCGCGAGAAAGGACACGACGCCGCGTTCATCGACCGCCTGACGCTCTCCGACAAGGCGCTCGGCACGATGGTCGAAGGCTTGCGCCAGGTGGCGTCGCTGGCCGATCCGATCGGCGAAATCAGCGGTCTCAAATATCGTCCGACGGGCATTCAGGTCGGGCAGATGCGCGTGCCGCTCGGCGTCATCGGCATCATCTACGAATCGCGTCCGAACGTGACTATCGACGCCGCCGCGCTCTGCCTGAAATCCGGGAACGCGACGATTCTGCGCGGCGGCTCCGAAGCGCTCGAATGCAACACCGCGCTCGCGAAGCTCATCGGCGAGGGATTGCAGGCGGCCGGGCTGCCGCAGGACGCCGTGCAGGTTGTCGAGACGGCGGATCGCGCGGCTGTCGGCAAGCTCATCACGATGACCGAATTCGTCGACGTGATCGTGCCGCGCGGCGGCAAGAGCCTGATCGCGCGGCTAATGGAAGAGTCGCGCGTGCCGATGATCAAGCATCTCGACGGCATCTGCCACGTTTACGTGGACGACCGCGCGGATCTCGCGAAGGCTGCCGCGATTTGCGACAACGCGAAGACGCATCGCTACGGAACGTGCAACACGATGGAAACGCTGCTCGTCGCGCGCGGCATTGCCGCGCAAGCGTTGCCGGAACTGGCGCGCGCGTTTCAGGCGAAGGATGTGGAGCTGCGCGTGGACGGGCACGCGCGCGCGGTGCTGGAAGCCGCGAATATCGGCTCGCTCGTGGACGCGGCCGAAGCCGACTGGAGCACCGAATATCTCGCGCCGGTGCTGGCGGTGAAGATCGTCGACGGTCTCGATGACGCCATCGGACATATCAACGCCTACGGCTCGCATCACACGGACGCGATCGTCACCGAAGATCACGATCGCGCGATGCGCTTCCTGCGCGAAGTCGATTCTGCGAGCGTGATGGTGAACGCGTCGACGCGCTTCGCGGACGGCTTCGAATTCGGGCTGGGCGCCGAGATCGGCATCTCGAACGACAAACTGCACGCGCGCGGACCCGTCGGGCTGGAAGGGCTGACGTCGCTCAAATACGTGGTCCTCGGCCACGGCGAAGTGCGCCAATAAGAACCATCGAACCCTAACAACGATGCTCTGGATCAAGTCGCTGCATATCGTGCTGGTCGCCTCGTGGTTTGCCGGCCTCTTTTATCTGCCGCGCATTTACGTGAATCTGGCGATGGAGAAGGACCCGGCGGCCACGGCCCGCCTTCTTCTGATGGCACGGAAGCTCTTTCGCTTCATGACGTTCATCGCGGTGCCGGCGCTTGCTTGCGGGCTGTGGCTATGGCTCGTAGTCGGCATCGGGCGCGGGCAGGGCTGGCTGCACGCGAAGCTCACGATCGTCGTGCTTCTGATCGTCTATCACGCGTATTGCGGACGCTTGCTGCGCACGTTCCAGCGCGGCGAGAACACGCGCTCGGACAAGTGGTATCGCATGTTCAACGAGTTGCCGGTGCTGGGGCTTCTCGGCGCGACGCTGCTCGTCGTCATCAAGCCGTTTTGAAGCGGCATTTATCGAGGCTTTACCGCGAGCACACGAGCGATTGCGCGTTTTCAGCGCGCTAACGCCTAGGTTCCTACCCGCCGGCCTTCCAGAACGTCCTTCGTTTCCGCGAGCTTCTCCGCGAGCGCCGGCCCGCGCGCCAGCGCAAGCCCGACCGCCAGAATGTCGCCGATTGCGAGATGCGAAACGCGCGACGTCATCGGCGAAAAAATATCCGTGTCTTCATCGACATTTGCAAATAGCCCGACGGTCGCGAGGCGCGCGAGCGGCGAATTGCCGTGCGTGATCGCGATGACTTTCGCGCCGCCGTTGAGCGCCGACTTGCACGCTTCGAGGATGTCGCGGGTGCGGCCGGTGTTGGAAATGGCGACGACGACATCGCCCGCGCCGAGCAGCGCCGCCGACGTCGTGTAAGTGTGGGGGTCCGAATACGCGACCGACGGCACGCCGAGGCGGAAGAACTTGTGCTGCATGTCCAGCGCGGCGATGCCCGAGCCGCCCGCACCGTAAAACTCGATTCGCCGCGCATTCGAAAGAATCCCGATCGCCGCCGCGACGCTGTCCGACGACAAACTGTTGCGCACGGCAATGAGCGCGCCGATGGTCCGGTCGAGCACTTTGGCCGCCACGCCGGCGGGCGGCTCGTCGGCGCGCACGTCGCGGTACACGGTGGGGACGTCCGCCGCCACGCTTTGCGCAAGGCGAATCTTGAATTCACGAAAGCCCGAAAAGCCGAGCGCCTGACAAAAACGCGCGATGGTCGGCTGGCTGACGCCGGCGTGCGCGGCGAAATCGGTCATCGAGAGGTCGAGCACTTCGCGCGGCGCCGCCAGCACGTAGTCGGCAAGTTTGCGTTCCGAGGGGCGCAACTGCTCGCGCATCGCTTCGACTTGGGACAGCAACATCGGAAAACTCGCCTAAGCTGGAAATTTGCCTGCGACTATAGCCGATGAATCGATCTGTACAAATACTACATAACCAGACGTGCCAAAACTAGGTGATTTCCCTGAGAGGCAGGCGGACAAAGCGCCGCAGTTACGCGCTCGCTGAAGAAACTTAGGCGTGTGATGCGTTGTCATCGTGTAGTTTTTCTACTAACATCTGCGAGACGGCAGAACGACACGATAACGACGCAGCCGCCGTTCCTCGCGATTGACCCAACCCTCAAAACTCGACGGCAGCGCGCCGGAGTGACGCGCCGGAGTGAGATAAGGAGCTTCGATGGTTTCCCCGCATCCGCAACTCAAGAAAGTCACCGACCGCGTGATCGAGCGCAGCAAAGCGACGCGCGCGGCGTATCTCGCGCGCATCGACGCCGCGCATGGCAAATTCCCGGCGCGCGGCGCGCTATCCTGCGCGAACCTCGCGCATGGTTTTGCCGGGCTGGAAGGCCAGGAAAAGTTCGCGATCAAGGCCGTGCGCGAGCCGAATATCGGCATCGTGTCGTCGTATAACGAGATGCTTTCGGCGCATGCGCCGTACAAGAGCTTCCCGGACATCATCAAGCAGGCGGCGCGCGAACACGGCGGCATCGCGCAGTTCGCGGGCGGCGTGCCGGCCATGTGCGACGGCATCACGCAAGGCAACGCGGGCATGGAACTGTCGCTCTTCTCGCGCGAAGTCATCGCGATGAGCACGGCCGTCGCGCTCACGCACAACATGTTCGACGCCGCGCTGTGCCTCGGCGTGTGCGACAAGATCGTGCCGGGACTGGCTATCGGCGCGTTGCAGTTCGGGCATCTGCCGACCATTTTCGTACCCGCCGGCCCGATGACGAGCGGCCTCACCAACGACGACAAGGCGAAGGTCCGGCAGGAGTTCGCCACGGGCAAGTGCAACCGGGACGCGCTTCTCGAAGCGGAAGCCGCGGCGTATCACGGACACGGCACCTGCACGTTCTACGGCACGGCGAACAGCAATCAGATGCTGATGGAAGTCATGGGCCTGCATCTGCCGAGCGCCGCGTTCGTGCATCCGCATACGCCGCTGCGCGATGCGCTCACCGCCGAAGCCGCGCGCCGCGTGCTGGATCTCACGCTCGAGCGCGGCAACTACACGCCGATCGGTCATGTCGTCGATGAAAAAGCGATCGTGAACGGCATCGTCGCGCTGCTCGCGACGGGCGGTTCCACCAATCACACGCTGCATCTCGTGGCGATTGCGCGCGCGGCGGGCATCGTCATCGACTGGAACGATTTCGACGAACTTTCGCAAGTCGTGCCGCTCCTCGCGAAGATCTATCCGAACGGCAAGGCCGACGTGAACCACTTCCACGCGGCCGGCGGCGTGGCGTTTCTCGTGCGCAATCTGCTCGAAGGCGGGCTGCTGCATGAGGACGTGCAGACGGTCGCGGGCCGCGGCTTGTCGCATTACACGAAGGAACCCAAGCTCATCGACGGCAAGCTGCAATGGGTCGACGGCGCCGCGGAAAGCCACGACACGAAGGTGCTGCGCGGCATCGGCGAGCCGTTCCAGCCGGATGGCGGGCTGCGCCTGATGCAGGGCAAGCTCGGGCGCGGCGTCATCAAGATTTCGGCGGTCGCGCCGGAGCATCGCGTGGTGAAAGCGCCGGCGATCGTCTTCAATTCGCAGGAAGAAGTGCAGGCAGCGTTCGATAACGGCGAGCTGAAGCGCGATTTCGTCGCGGTCGTGCGCTTTCAAGGCGCGCGTGCGAACGGCATGCCGGAACTGCATCGGTTGACGCCGCTTCTCGGCGTGTTGCAGGATCAGGGCTTTCACGTCGCGCTCGTGACGGACGGGCGCATGTCGGGCGCATCCGGGAAGGTGCCGGCGGTCATCCACGTTTCGCCGGAGACGCTGTTGCAAGGGCCGCTCGGCAAGGTTCGCACGGGCGACATGCTGGTGATCGATGCGCCGGCCGGCGTGCTGGATATCGACATCGACGAGAACGAGTGGGCGTCGCGCCCTGTCGAAGCGCCTTTGAACCAGGCGGAAAACGAAGTCGGCTTCGGGCGCGAGTTGTTCGGCGTGTTTCGCAATGCAGCGTTGCCGGCGGAAGAGGGCGCGTCGGTATTCGGCGCGCTGATCGGCGCAGCGCCCGCGCAAGACGGGCACGCGGACGGCGCGGCTGCGGGACGGGAACGGCACGCGCTTCACGACAATGCGCGCGCGGCGGCATCGGCGCTCAACAAGGCGCACGCGACGCAGCACTGAATCTCCGAGCCGACGGAAAACCGCTCGAATCAGAAACCCGCGGACTGTCCGATAAGGCGCCGCTTAAAACAGGAGTCGCATCAAATGAAAACGGTAAGCGAAATCGTGCGTCTTGGCCCGGTGATTCCGGTGCTTGCATTCGATTCCGTCGAGCAGGGCGAACATGTGTCGCGCGCGCTGCATGCGGGCGGCGTGAAGGTGCTGGAGATCACGCTGCGCACGGCGGCGGGCATCGCGGCCATCGAGCGCGCAAGCCAGCTCGCGGATGACATCGTGGTGGGCGTCGGCACCATCACGAAGCCGGAACATTGCGAGCAGGCGAAGAAGGCGGGCGCGCAGTTCGGGGTGTCGCCGGGGCTGACCAAGGAGATGCATCAGGCCGCGCAGGACGCCGGCCTGCCGCTGCTGCCGGGCGTGATGACACCGACCGACATCATCGCTGCAATGGAACTGGGCTATGAAATCGTCAAGTTCTTCCCCGCGCAACAGGCGGGCGGCGTTCCGATGCTGCAGGCGTTTTACGGTCCGTTTCCGAACCTGAAGTTCTGCCCGACCGGGGGAATCACTGCGGAGACGGCATCGACGTTTCTCGCCCAGCCGAATGTGGTGTGCGTCGGCGGCTCGTGGCTCACGCCGAAGGCTGCGCTCGCGGCGCAGAACTGGGAGGAGGTGACGCGGTTGGCGCGGGCTGCGAGTGAGCTGGCACCGCATGCATAAGTGAGTACGCCGGTTCGGCGTACCTGTCGACGATGCGCTGGAGAGCGCATCGTCGATTGGCGGATTAGAACCGGCAGTCGCGTTCTGCTTGCAACGCGTCAATCCGCGGGGTTCGAGCAACCATGGTTTGGCGCTTTACTGGTTCGGAATCGTCGTGGCAGTGATATCAACGTTCACTGCGGTCGAGGACGACGAACTCGAGCTGCTCTTGGCAGCGCCGCCTGCGAGTTGCGCCTGAGCCAATGAATTGCGTTCGATCTTGATCATTTTATTGTTCCTTCTAATCAACGAATATAATAAACCTCAGCCTTGAGCGTGTAACAGGAGATACTCGAATCGAGTTTTTCCTTACCAAGTTTCCCATACGTATTCAGTCAAATTGTATTGCGCCTTGACCGAAATCGGTTAACTAGATATTCATCTATGCGACCGAAATTAAACGCCCGGCCGAATGCTAGCAGTGTGAAAATGCCCGGTCAATGTTGAAATGTCTTAAAGCTCAGTTATTAAGAATCTCGTAATTCTCGATGAGAATTAGCCGGAAAATTCTGTTGATTCGAAGCCGCCAATTGGCAGAAACCACTGTCATCTGATTGGATCTCATTCGGCGTTCCAGACCATGAGCGACACGCCAGTGACTCTTGCACCAAGAGCATGCCGTAGCGTGCGCCTCCGAAACGCCTTCGACTGCTACAGCTACCGAAACGCTGCAGTTCGATAGGACAACTCTTATAAATATCCCAGTCTGCTGGGAAATTTCAATTTTCTTCTATATATTCGACGATAGAAGTCGCGATCTTCGCGCTCGCTAAGACCGCTTCCTGTTTGTCGGTTCCGCTGGCTTCGCCGTCCCGAGTGTTGCGGGTTTTGCGCCAGTCAGTGAATCAAAGCCGAACAAATAGCGCCCGCCCTTTCGATTACTGCAATACGGCATTCTCTGAGATATCACTGATGGCTATCCGAATCGGAATTTCCGTCGTCACGCATCAAGGACAAAACATCTGGCAAAACGGTCTTGGCCAGAACGTCATTTTCCTCGCGGATGCGCTGCAAAAGCTGCCTTTCGTAGAGAACGTACTACTCATCGATGTCGGCGACCAAAACGCACTGCCCCCGCAGGTAGACGCGTCGGCGAAAGAACTGCGCATCGTCCGTATGTCGGACGCCACCGACCAGGTGGATGTCGTTTTTGAAATGGGCGGCGCGCTCGATACGCAATGGCTCGACCTGATGCGCGCGCGCGGTAAGAAGGTCGTGTATTACTGCTGCGGCCAGCCTTACGTCGGGCTCGTGGAAGCGCCGGTCTTCGACAAGCCGGTGCATGTCATGAGGCCCGACCGCTACGACGAGATCTGGCTGATGTCGAAAGATCGGCTTTCCGTTCCGATGATGCGAACGCTTCACCGTTGCGATGTCCATCTCGTGCCTTTCATCTGGCATCCGCAGTTTCTCCAGAAGCGCATTGCCGAAGTGGCCGAACACGGCTTGCACTATGGCTATCAGCCGCGCACGGAAGGTTCATTGGATGCCACCGCTCGGAAGCAGGGGTTCCGCGTTTCGATTTTCGAACCGAATATCTCGGTCGTTAAGACATCCAGCATTGCGATGCTCGCCTGCGAAGAGGCGTATCGCGCGGACCCTTCGAGCGTGTCCCACATGCATGTGCTCAATACGTTGCACATGAAAGATCATCCGACGCTCGTGCAAATGGCCAATTCGCTGAACCTCGTGAAAGACAGCAAGGCCACTTTCCACGGTCGTAACGATATCGCCGGGTTCATGGCGCAGTTCTCCGATGCAGTCGTATCGCATCAGTGGGGCAACGACCAGAATTATCTCTACCTCGACGTGCTTTATGGCGGCTATCCGCTGGTGCACAACTCACCGTGGCTGGATGCCGGGTATTACTACCCGGGTTTCGACGCGCAGGAAGCCGGGCGTCAAGTGTTACGCGCGTCACGCGAGCACGATACGTCGCTTACGGAATATCGCGGCCGCGCACAACGAGTCATCGACTCGGTGAAGGTTGCTGCATCTGTTCGTCGGCAGCGAGGCAAAACTCGGCGTATGAATAAGCAAACGAAGTCCCGCATGCCGGATCGGCTCAATGTGGGCGTCTCCATCTTCATTCGTAAAGGCGAACAGTCGCTTTGGGAAAACGGCATTTTTCAAAATTGCCTGTACCTCGTGATGTTGCTCAAACGCTCGCCGCGGGTGAAATCGACCTATCTCGTCACGGGCGGCGGTGATGGCGGGCCGGAGGACGCGAAGCGTTTTCTGGTCGATGCTCCGGTGCCGCTCATCGACATGGAAACCGCCATGACGAAGCTCGATGTGATGATCGAGATGAGCGCGGTGATTCAAGCCATCGACGAGCACGATCAACGGTTCGTGCAGTATCGCGAAGCGCAACGCTCCGCAATATCCCGGTTTCTGCCGGATGATCCGCGACTCGTCGAGTCATATTCGGCGCTTCTCGATTCGCTGATGCAGAAGGCTGCGCGCTGATCTGCGTTTTCTAAAGGCGAGCGGCGGCTCGTATCTTATTAGCTTCAAAGGCTGCGGGACGCACGTAAACGCGCGTCCCGCACGCGTCTTAAGACCAATCCGAATTTCGCGCCGATAAAACGTCGCCGTGCTTTTACACGGAAAGCTCACTGTCGTTTTTTGCGCAAATTGTCCACTCAAATTCAGACTAGTCCTACCTATTAGCGCGCGCGCTGCGCATCTCCGCGGCCCGCACGAAGCAGTTTGCCGTTGATCCATCGAATTTCTTCGAAATTAGGACGTGTCCGCTTCAAGCGCGGTGCGACCATGAATATTCTCTGTGGTGGTCAAAGGTGTTCCTTTATTTTTTGTAAAAGACGCTCGTTTTTTTGTGGGTCAATTCGGTTTATGAATAAGTCATACCGCAGTATTTGGAATGAGAAAGTGGGTACGTTCGTGGCTGTCGCGGAGACCGCGATGGCTCGAGGAAAGAGTACTTCCAGCGTCGCACGAGCGGACTCGGGTGAGGCCGGCTCGCACCTGCTGGAGAGGGAGGGTCATTCTGGGCTTCTTAAGGGCGCCATGGGTCTCGGTGCTTCCATGGCCCTTCTTTTTGGCGGAGCAGGCGGGTTCGGCGGGGCGCAAGCCGTCGCGGCACCCAGTATTGCATCATGTACCAGCGGTACCGGCTGGGGCTTTTCAAACACCAGCAGCGGCAGCGCCAACAACAACCAGTGCGGCGGTTCCAACGCGGCGGCAGGGCTGGGGACTAGTTTCACAGGCGTGTACCTCACCGATAACACGAGCGGCCCCACGGCATGGATGTCGGTCGGCAGCGGCTACGTGAAGATGGGAGCGAGTACGAGCATCCAGATGCTGCAGTATCTGGATATGACCTCGCACTCCATCACCAACCTGACGGCAGGTGCCATCAATGCGAGCAGCACGGATGCCGTGAACGGAAGCCAGTTGTTCTCGATGTCGAATTCGCTCTCGACTGTCGTGAGTTCCACGTCGCTCTCGCTGTCCACGAACGTCAGTTCCATGTCGACCGGTATGAGTTCGCTCTCCACGGCTTGGTCCAGCGCGTCGACCAGTTTGTCCACGAACATGAGCTCGGTCTCCACGGCGTGGTCCACTGCGTCCTCGAGCGTGTCGACTTCGATGAGTTCCATCTCGACGGCATGGTCGTCGGTTTCTGCGAGCACGTCGACTGTATGCGGTCCTTCAGGGACGCCCTAGCAATGGACGAGTGATTCTCTGATGCTACCTGTCCACGTGGACAGCTGGGATGAGAGTACATGACAGAAGATCGAGATTTGCGTAGCCGTCTGGTAGTCGGCGCGAAGCGGGATGGTCGCCGGGAATACGATCCGCAAGCCCGCGAGGAACTGGTCCAGTTGTGCATGACGTCCGGCGTTTCGATAGCGCGTACGGCGATGGAATACGGCTTGAACCCGAATCTGTTGCGCGAGTGGATCACGCGCTATCAGAAGACACATGCGGCGCAGAATTCGGCGGAGAAGGAACTGAGGCCAGTAGACAGGGCATCGCTTGATGTTACGCCGCCGGCCTTTCGGACTCACGCGCCCGACGTGTCATCACCATTTGTACCGGTCGTTCAGGGGGCTGTGACGGTTGAACGAGCGGTGTCCGCGCGCACACCATCGATCACGGTTGCCTTGCACATACGTTTGCCCAACGGTGTTGAGTTCGACATCGCAGAGGCGACCATCGACGAGCTGAGCACCGTGGTCCAGATGCTCGGGAGGATGCCGTGTTCCGGTTCGACGATAATCTGAAGGTCTACCTGCACCGCGATCCTGTCGACTTCCGCTACGGCATGAACAGTCTGTCGATTCTCGTCGAGCAGTCGATGCACCTAAATCCGATGGACACGTCGCTTTACATCTTCGGAAACCGACGTCGTGACCGAATAAAGATTCTTGGCTGGGACGGCAGTGGTTTCTGGCTTTTGATAAAACGATTGGAGAGCAGCCACTTCATCTGGCCAGACAACAAGGCTGAGATCGTGACGATGACGACCAACGTGTTGCACGCGTTGCTCGATGGCGATGACATCACCGCGATACGACGGCATCCGAAGCAGGAATATCGCCGCGTGAGCTGAACAGTGAGGCCGTGCGCCGGTCTAACCGGCCATGCCGATCAATGTCACGATCACCGCCGAGGAATTGAAGGCGTTGCTCGCCGAGCGCGATGCTGCTCGTGCATTGCGAGAAGAACAGGAGGCCTTACGCGGCGCCTTGCGGCTTATGACGGCAGAGCGCGATCTTGCTGAGGAGCGACTCCGAGCCTACCGTCGCGAACTGTTCGGCGCCAAGAGCGAGGCACGAGATTCTGATCAACTTGGCTTGTTCAACGAAGCCGAGGTGCTCGGCGCGAACAGCGCGCCTGCCCAAGAAGACACGCCGGAGACGACGGTTGGCGCGCACAAGCGCAAGAAGCGCGGTCACCGCAAGCCGCTTGATCCCAATCTACCGCGCGACGTCGTGCGGCACGAATTGCCCGAAGCCGAACGCTTTTGCACGAACGATGGGCACGCGCTCGTCGAGATCGGCGCGGAGATCAGCGAGCAGCTCGATGTGATCCCCGAGCAGCTTCGAGTGATCCAACACCAGCGCGTTAAATATGCGTGTCCGTGCTGCGATCTCGGCATCAAGGTCACTCCAGCGCCGCCGCGCATCATTGCGCGCGGACTGTTGAGCGAAGCGGCGCTCGCATGGATCGCCACCGGCAAATATCAGTTCGGTATGCCGCTCTATCGCCAGGCCGGTTTGCTGTGTCGCTTCGGCGGAGACATCTCGTCGAACACGATCGCCGCCAGCATGGTTCGCGTTGGCCTCGCGACCCAGCCCGTGATCAACCTCATGCGCGATGCGTTGCTCGATGCCGAACTGATCTACTGTGACGAGACGACCTTCCAGGTACTGAAAGAGAAAGGGCGCAAGCCGCAAACGAAGAGCTACCTCTGGGCGCAGATGACCAATTCAGGCATCCCCATCCGCTGCTTCAGCTATACGCCCGGACGCGGTGCCAAACTGGCCGACAAGCTGTTCACGGGGATCCGCAAGGGCGCCGTTCTGATGACTGATGGCTACGAGCCTTACAACGACATCGCTCAACGCTACGACCTCGTGCACCTCGGGTGTTGGGCACACCTAAGACGGTACTTCATCAAAGCGGAGGAGAACGTGCCGAAAGCCGCGCGTTCGCCCGATCTGCTCGCGACACGCTTCATCACGCTGATCGGCAAGCTGTTCACTGCGGAGGCCCGCTCTAAGAAATGGGCAGCTGAGCGACGACAGCGACTGCGACGTCGATACAGCACGCGCATACTCGACGCCATCTACGCTTTAGCCCTCGCGGAGTCGCCCGGCGTCGTACCAAAAAGTTTGCTCGGGAAGGCACTGACCTATCTGCGCGAGCAGTGGCCGAAGCTGATCCGCTACGTCGAGAACGGCACTTGGGCCATCTCGAACAACCCTTGCGAGAATGCGATTCGCCCATTCGTCGTCGGGCGCCGCTCATGGCTTTTTAGCGACACCGTAGCGGGGGCGAACGCAAGTGCAAACCTCTACAGCCTGATCGAAACCTGCAAAGCCGGGGGCATCGATCCCTATCGCTACCTTCACTGGTTGTTCCAACGTCTTCCTCTGGCGAGGACCGTTGACGACTACGACGCGCTGCTTCCTTGGAAGATGCCCGCAGATCTCCGCTGACCCGCATTGCTGATGCACATCACGCGCTCTCCACCTTACTCCGAGGGGCGTCGTTCGTGGATCGCGTACCGTCGACTAGCGTCAGCTCGATGTCCACCGCCACTTCTTCGCTGTCCGTCACGGTCAGTTCCCTGTCCACGGGCGTCAGCACTGCCAACAGTCGCGTGACGAGCCTCTCGACGAGCCTCAGTTCCTTGTCGACGTCTGCGTCGACCGGCATAAGCAGTCTGTCTCTATCGACGGCGACGCAAGTCGATTCACTGTCGACGGGTCTTAGCACGGCCACGAGTTCCATCAGCAGCCTTTCGACCGGCCTCAGTACGACGACGAGCGCGGTCTCGAGCATTTCGACCGGTTTGAGTACGGTCAACAGTTCCGTCAGCAGCCTGTCGACAGGCGTAAGTACCGTTACGAGCAACGTGAACAGCCTGTCCACGGGGCTCAGCACCACGAACATCGCGGTAAGCAGCCTCTCGACCGGTCTCAGCACGACGAACAGCGCTGTGAACAGCCTGTCCACGGGCCTCAGCACGACCAACAGCGCAGTAAGCAGCCTGTCCACGGGCCTTAGCACCACCAACAGCTCGGTGAGCTCGCTGTCGACCGGTCTAAGCACGACCAACACTGCAGTAAGCAGCCTCTCGACCGGCCTCAGCACGACCAACGCCGCGGTGAGCAGCCTGTCCACGGGCCTCAGCACCACGAACAGCACGGTGGACAGCCTGTCGACCGGCCTCAGCACGACGAACAGCTCCGTGAGTTCGCTCTCGACCGGCATAAGCAGCGTCAGCAGCTCGGTGAGCAGCCTGTCGACGGGCATGAGCACCACGGCCAGCACCGTCAGCTCGCTCTCGACCAGCCTCAGTTCGTTGTCGGTATCGACGTCGACGGGCATCAATTCGCTGTCGACCGGCCTGAGCACCACGAACAGTACGGTCAACTCGGTTTCGACGGCAGTGAGCACCGCCTCGAGCAAAGTGGATAGTCTGTCGACGGGTGTGAGCACGGCCAACAGCAGGGTAGACAGCCTTTCCACCGGCCTTAGCACGACCAACAGCACGGTGAGTTCCCTGTCGACCGGCGTCAGCACGATCGGCAGCACGGTGAGCAGCCTGTCCACCGGCCTCAGTTCTCTTTCGGTTTCCACGTCGACCGGTCTCGCTTCGTTGTCGAGCGGACTCAGCACGACGAACACGTCGGTGAACAGCCTTTCGACGGGGCTGTCCACCACGAGCAGCGCGGTGAGCAGCCTGTCCACGGGCATGAGCACGGTCACGAGCACAGTCAACAGCCTGTCGACCGGCATCAGCACGACGAACAGCTCGGTAAGCTCGCTGTCGACCACCGTGACGAGCCTGTCCACGGGCTTGAGCACGACGAACAGCAAGGTCGATAGCCTGTCCACGGGCCTGAGCACGGCCGGCAGCAAGGTCGACAGCCTGTCCACGGGCGTCAGCACGGCCAGCAGCGCGGTCAGCAGCCTGTCGACCGTCGTCAGTTCGTTCTCGACCGGTCTGAGCACCACGAATAGCGCGGTGAGCAGCTTGTCGACCGGTCTGAGCACCACCAACAGCTCGGTGAACAGCCTCTCGACGGGCCTCAGCACCACGAACAGCACGGTCAGCTCGCTCTCGACGAATCTGAGTTCGCTCTCCGTCTCCGCCTCGACGGGCATCAGTTCACTGTCGACCGGCTTGAGCAGCACGAACAGCACGGTCAGCAGCCTTTCGACCGGTCTGAGCACCACGAACAATACGGTGAGCAGTCTGTCGACGGGATTGAGCACGACGGGCAGCAAGGTGGATAGCCTCTCGACCGGTCTCAGCACCGCGACGAGCTCGGTGAGCTCGCTATCGAGCAGTGTGAGTTCGTTGTCGACCGGTTTGAGCACGACGAACAGCACGGTAAGCAGCCTGTCGAGCACCCTCAGCACCACGAACACCGCGGTGACAAGCCTGTCCACCGGCCTCAGCACGACCAATAGCTCGGTCACGAGCCTGTCCAGCGGCCTGAGTTCGGTCTCGGCGTCGGCTTCGACCGGTATCAGTTCGTTGTCGACCGGCTTGAGCACGGCCACGAGTTCGGTGAGCAGCCTGTCGACCGGTCTGAGCACGACGAACAGCACGGTAAGCTCGTTGTCGACCGGCCTGAGCACGACGAGCAGCAAGGTCGACAGTCTGTCGACCACGGTAAGCACGCTGTCGACGGGTCTGAGCACGACGAACAGCGCGGTAAGCAGCCTGTCGACTGGCCTGAGCACGACCAACAGCACGGTGAACTTGCTGTCGACGGGCTTTGCTTCGCTGTCGAATTCCACGTCGACCAGCGTCGGCTCGCTGTCGAGCGGCCTGAGCACGACCAATAGCTCGGTGACGAGCCTGTCGAGCGGTCTCGCGGCGACGAACAGCACGGTCGGCTCCTTGTCGAGCACGGTCGGCACGCTGTCGACCAGCTTGAGCACGACCAACGTAAGCGCGAATTAACACGCACCACGGCGGACCACTGAATAATCTGCGCTCGATCACGTTGACGCGAATTCGTCGTTCCGCTTCGTGAAGTTGAATGGGAGCAGGTCCCGGATATCGGCATCCGCTGAGCGCTGCGGCAGCTCGGTCAGCACGCGCAGCAGATAGGCATACGGCTCGACTCCGCATGCACGGCACGTCAGCATCAAGCTGTAAATGATCGCACTGGCCTTCGCGCCAGCGACTGTGTCGCTGAACAGCCATGCCTTTCTTCCGGTCGTAAATGGGCGGATGTCGCGCTCGAGCAGATTGTTGTCGATGGGTGAGACCCCATCATCGACATAACGTCGCAGGTATGCCCACTGATTGCGTGTGTAGCTGATAGCCTTGCCGGTCAGACTTTCAGGCAGCACTTGCGACGCCTGTTCATCGAGCCAGATTTTGAACGCCTCCAGCAGAGGCACGCTGTGCGCCTGGCGCAACTCATACGTGTGCTCGGCACGGCTTCGACCTTCGGGCAGTACGCCGCGTGCGAGGGTCTCAACCTGGTAAAGCGCCTTGAAGTATTCGAGCGCCTTGCGTGCGCGGCCGTCGGGTTTCCTGTGAGCCTTGTACGCCTCATCAAACCCGCGGCGCGCGTGAGCCATGCATCCGAGATGGGTCACACCTTCCAGCGTGCGCCACGCACTGTACCCGTCGGTCATCAGCGTTCCGGCGTAGCCGCCCAGAAAGGCCTGCGGATATTGCTGCCCGCGTCCTGGCTGATATTCGAACAGCACGACCGGTTCGGTACTGTCTTTGGCGCTGCGATACACCCACATGTACGACTTGCTCTGCGCTGTCTTGCCGTCTTCCTTGAGCACCTGCACTGTCGTCTCGTCGCCATGAAGCAGGGACTGCGCAAGCAGTGTTCTGCGCATCGCTTCATACAGACGGGACAGGTGCAGCTCGGCGGGACGGATAATCCAGTGTGCCAGCGTACCGCGACTGACCGCAATGTTCGAGCGAGTCAGCGCCTCTTCCATGCGATACAGCGGTGTGCCGTCCGCGTATTTGGCCGTCATCACCGTAGCGATCATTGCCGGGCTCGCGTTGCTTCCTGGCAGCGGCTGCGTCGGCATGGAAGCGATCACAACCGGCGTATGTTCGGCGTGGCGCTCGCAATGGCGACACGCATATTTGAAGCGCACGTGTTGCAATACCGATGCCTTGAGCTCGATATGCAACTGCTCACAGGTCTGCTCGCCCATCCGGTGCATCGCGCCCTTGCAGCACGGGCAGACCTTTTGGTCTTCGGGCAGGTCGTATTCGATACGGGTGCGGGGCAGATCGGCGGGCAGTGGTTTGCGACCGCGCTTCTGATGGGGTGGAGCATCCACGGCAGGCAGGCTGGTGGCGGGCAACGCGAAGACACCGTCCGGATCGTCTTCGACAGGTTCCACCGCGGCGACCTGCTCGGCTTCGTCGAACACGCGATCCTTGAGCTTCTCGCTGCTCGGCGCGAAGCGCTTGAGTTGCGCGAGGCGAAACAGCTCCTCGAGTTGCTCGACGCGTGCCTTCAAGTCCCGGTTGCTTGCCTCGAGCTCGCGGATGTAGGCGAGCACTTCGGGCGGCAGACCGGCGGTGGAATCGGGGGCTGACATGACCCTCACCTTAGCGAAATCGCCGGGCGCGTGGGTTTACGGAAGTTGTAACGACGAGGCCGATTTAAACGTCACGGCTGCGTCAACCAATGTGTCGATACTGTCGCGCAGGATGACGACGTACTGCGTCGATATCAATCCCCTCAAGCAACCAGTGCAGTTGTTCGGCGGTCAATTCCATCACGGCCTGCTGCCGGCGCGGCCAGACGAAGCGGTCTTCTTCAAGACGCTTCATCATCAGCCAGAAGCCGTTGCCGTCCCAGCCGAGCAGCTTGATGCGATTGTGACGCTGGTTACTGAACGCGTATAGCGCTGGCGCAAACGGGTCCAGTCCTGCCTGTTCTACTAGGGCGGCGAGCCCGTTGATCGACTTCCTGAAATCGACGGCTTCGCGATGAACATACACCTTGAGTCTAGCGTCGAGTCTGAACATCGCAGCGCCCCAGACTCTCGATCATGGCCGATACCAGCGACGCATCACCGGCTGTGCAGTCCAGCCGCAGCGTCACTCCGTTGGGCATCTCCACCGTCAGTTGCGAGCGCAAGGCCGGATTTGTGCCCACAGGCTCGGAGTCGGGCTTCGAGATGCTGGTCCGCTCAACGACCTCACTGCGGCCAGCCTCGCGGACCATCACAAATGCCGACGGCACGGCGAGTGTCGTCGCATCATCGACAATATCCAGCGCCCCCGCGGCGCGGCGGCGTTGCTCATGCAGCTTGATCCATCGGCGCAGCAGATTCGCGTTCACGCCGGCTTTGAGCGCCAATCCGGCCACTGAAACACCAGGTTGCAGGCAGGCCTCGATGAGCTTAAGTTTGGATTGCGAGTCGTAGCGACGCTTGCCGTCGCGCCCGACGAGGGTAACGGCGAGAAGCGCCGTATCTGAACCTGTTTGAGTCATGGCTGTGTCCACAGAATATCAGTGGACGCAGCTTGCCTTGCTCTGAACCGAGACGCTATGTGCGCATAAATTCGCGCTTACCGACCAACAGCACGGTGGGCGTACTGTCGAGCGGCCTGAGCACGACTAACAGCAACGTGGCGAGCCTGTCGTCGGCAGTCAGCAATGCGGTGATGTACGACGATTCGACGCACTCGCAAGTGACGTTGAACAAGGGCGGCTCCGCAGTGAAGCTCACGAACGTGGCGAGCGGCACGAGCGCGCTGGATGCGGTCAATTTCGGGCAGTTGACTTCGTTGTCCTCGTCGGCATCGACGGGCATCAATTCGTTGTCGACCGCACTGTCGACGTCCGGCGTGGAAATGGTGACGTCGCTGTCGACCTTGGTTGCGACTGACGTCAGTTCGCTCTCCACCGGACTGAGCACGACGACCAGCACGTTGAACAGCCTGTCGACTTCGACTTCTACGGGCATCAACTCCCTGTCGACGGCGGTGAACTCGCTGTCGGCGTCGACCTCGACGGGCATTAGCTCGCTCTCAACCGGCACGAACTCGCTGTCGGCGTCGACCTCGACGGGCATGAGCTCGCTGTCGAGCGGCATGAGTTCGCTCTCGGCGTCCACTTCGACGGCCCTCAGCTCGCTGTCCACCGGCGTGAGCTCGCTGTCCACCGGCCTGAGTTCGCTGTCGACCGGCATGAACTCGCTGTCGGCGTCCACCTCGACGGGCCTCAGCTCGCTGTCCACCGGCATGAACTCGCTGTCGGGCTCGACCTCGACGGCCATCAACTCGCTGTCGGCTTCGACCTCCACGGGCCTCAGTTCGCTGTCGACGGGCATGAACTCGCTGTCGGCGTCGACCTCGACGGGCCTCAGCTCGCTGTCCACCGGCATGAGCTCGCTGTCGGCCTCGACTTCGACGGGCCTCAGCTCGCTGTCGACCGGCATGAACTCGCTGTCGGCGTCGACTTCGACCGGCCTCAGCTCGCTGTCCACCGGCATGAGTTCGCTGTCGGCCTCGACCTCGACGGCCATCAGCTCGCTGTCCACCGGCGTGAGCTCGCTGTCCACCGGCGTGAGCTCGCTCTCGACGGGCATGAACTCGCTGTCGGCCTCGACTTCGACGGGCATCAGCTCGCTCTCGACCGGGATGAACTCGCTGTCGGCGTCGACCTCGACGGGCATCAGCTCGCTCTCGACGGGCATGAACTCGCTGTCGGCGTCGGCCTCCACGGGCATCAACTCGCTGTCGATGTCGACCTCCACGGGCATCAACTCGCTGTCCACCGGCGTCAATTCGCTCTCCACCGGCGTGAGCTCGCTCTCCACGGGCATGAGCGCGCTGTCGGCCTCGACCTCCACGGCGATCAACTCGCTCTCGACGGGCGTGGCCAACGCGGTGCAGTACGACGACGCGTCGCACACGAAGGTGACCCTGGGCGGCGCCGGCGCGAGCACGCCGGTGAAGCTCACGAACGTGGCGGACGGCGCGAGCCAGTACGACGCGGTGAACTTCGGCCAGCTGAGCTCGCTGTCGGCCTCGACCTCCACGAGCCTGAATTCGCTGTCGACGGCGGTGTCGTCCTCCACGGGCAACTTCGACTCGCTCTCGACGGGAATGGCCTCGATGTCGGCCAGCGTCAGCACGGTCACGAGTTCGGTCAACAGCCTCTCGAGCTCCACCTCGACGGGCATGGACTCGCTGTCCACCGGCGTGAACTCGCTGTCCACCGGCGTGAGCTCGCTCTCCACGGGCATGAACTCGCTGTCGGCCTCGACCTCCACGGCGATCAACTCGCTGTCCACGGGCGTAAGCTCGCTCTCGACGGGCATGAACTCGCTGTCGGCATCGACCTCGACGGCGATCAACTCGCTGTCCACGGGCGTGAGCTCGCTCTCGACGGGCATGAGCTCGCTGTCGGCATCGACCTCGACGGCGATCGACTCGCTGTCCACCGGCGTGAGCTCGCTCTCGACGGGCATGAGCTCGCTGTCGGCGTCGACCTCGACTGCCATCAGCTCGCTGTCCACGGGCATGAGCTCGCTGTCGACCGGCATCAGCTCGCTGTCCACCGGCATCAGCTCGCTCTCGACGGGCGTGAGCTCGCTGTCCACGGGCATGAGCTCGCTGTCGGCTTCGACCTCCACGGCGCTCAGCTCGCTGTCCACCGGCGTGAGTTCGCTCTCCACCGGCGTGAGCTCGCTGTCCACCGGCATCAGCTCGCTGTCGACGGGTGTCAGCTCGCTGTCCACCGGCATTAGCTCGCTGTCGACGGGTGTCAGTTCGCTGTCCACCGGCATCAGCTCGCTGTCCACGGGTGTGAGTTCGCTGTCCACCGGCGTGAGCTCGCTGTCCACCGGCGTGAGTTCGCTCTCTGAGATTGACCCGCTCTGACGGACGGATTTGCAGTTAAGAATTTGTCGTGGTCCGGCCTCCGTTAAGCGTTGAGTTGCGGGTTGTCCACGGACGGGCAGCGGGTCGCTTCTCACGACCACGACGCTGCCCGTCGGTGGGCAACTCGCAGGGTGATGCAGTTTTTGTCTTCGCGCTCAGGTTTTCGAATTCGAGCGGCGAACAATAGCCGATGCTGCTATGCAGGCGGCGTACGTTGTACCAGCCTTCCAAGAAGGAGAAGATGCGCCTCCGTGCTTGTTCATGGGTCGCGAAGTGTTCGCGCGACAGGAGCTCTGCTTCAAGCGTCCCAAAGAAGGATTCGCACATCGCATTGTCGTACGCGTCGCCGGCCGTACCCATCGACGGCTGCACGCCGGCTTCGCGGCAGCGTTTTCCGAAGGCAATTGACGTGTATTGCGACCCTTGGTCGGAATGCAAAATCACGCCCTCATGACGTCGCTGCTGGATGGCCATGTCGAGCGCGCGCAACATCAGTTCGGTGTACAAGTGGTTCGACATCGCCCAGCCGACGATGCGCCGGCTGAACACATCAAGCACCACAGCCAGAAAGAGAAAGCCTTCTGTCGTCGGAATGTAGGTGGCATCTGCGACCCACAGTATGTTGGGCCCTTCAGCATTGAAGTGCCGGCGCACGAGGTCCGGTGCGCGCCGTGCCCCGGTACGCTGGCGCGTTGTCCGTGGCCAGAGCCGTCGGGTTGCTCCCCGTAGGTCCGCGATGCGCATCAGGCGCGCGACTCGTTTGCGTCCCACGTGCACTCCCTCGCGCGCAAGTTGCGCATGGATGCGCGGCGCCCCATATGTACCTCGTGAACTCGCATGCAACGTACGAATACGCGTCAGTAGCTGAGCATCGCTACGTGACCGCTTTGATGGCTCCCGCACCAGCCACGCGTAGTAGCCGCTGGTCGAGACTCCCAGCAGCCGGGCCATCGTGGCAATGGGCCAACGGGCCTGATTTGCTCTCATGAATCCGTATCCTTCGAGGACACGGCTCCTGTCTCGCGGGCGAACCAGGCTGCAGCGTGAGAGAGAATGTCGCGCTCCGTCTTCAATTGCCGATTCTCGCGGCGCAAGCGGGTTAGTTCGTGGCGCTCAGCCGTGGTCAACCCGTCCTGACGCACGCCGGCGTCAATATCCGCCTGCGCCACCCAGTTGATTATCGTCTGCGCACTCGGCTCGAACTCTCGCGCAAGCTCCTCGGGTGTTCGACCCGCCTTCACCAGCTCGACTATGTGAGCCCGGAATTCCGCCGGGTACGGTGCTCGATGCTTGCCCATTTCGGCACCCCCTTGTTCCAAAGGATAGGTGTCCGTTTTGGCGGGTCAATCTCACTCCACCGGCGTGAGCTCGCTCTCCACCGGTGTCAGCTCGCTCTCCACGGGCATGAACTCGCTGTCGGCGTCCACGTCGACCGCCATCAGTTCGCTCTCGACGGGCGTGAGCTCGCTGTCCACGGGCATCAGCTCGCTGTCCACGGGCGTGAGTTCGCTCTCCACGGGCATGAGCTCGCTGTCGGCGTCGACGTCGACCGCGATCAGCTCGCTGTCGACCGGTATGAGTTCGCTGTCGACCGGTGTGAGCTCGCTCTCGACGGCGGTCAGTTCGCTGTCCACCGGCGTGAGTTCGCTGTCCACCGGCATCAGCTCGCTGTCCACGGGCGTGAGTTCGCTGTCCACCGGCATGAACTCGTTGTCGAGCTCGACGTCGACCGCCATCACCTCGCTGTCGACCGGCGTGAGCTCGCTCTCAACAGGTGTCAGTTCGCTCTCCACGGGCATGAGCTCGCTGTCGGCCTCGACCTCGACCGCGATCAGCTCGCTGTCCACGGGCGTGAGTTCGCTGTCGACCGGTATCAGCTCGCTGTCCACGGGTGTCAGTACGCTGTCCACGGGCATGAGCTCGCTGTCGGCCTCGACCTCGACCGCGATCAGCTCGCTGTCCACCGGTGTCAGCTCGCTGTCGACGGGCATCAGTTCGCTGTCCACGGGTGTCAGCTCGCTCTCCACGGGGATGAACTCGCTGTCGGCGTCGACTTCGACGGCCATCAGCTCGCTGTCCACGGGTGTCAGCTCGCTGTCCACCGGCATTAGCTCCCTGTCCACCGGCGTGAGCTCGCTCTCCACGGGCATGAACTCGCTGTCGGCCTCGACTTCGACGGGCATCAGCTCGCTCTCCACGGGCATGAACTCGCTGTCGGCGTCGACTTCGACGGGCCTCAGCTCGCTGTCGACGGGCATGAACTCGCTGTCGGCGTCGACCTCGACGGGCATGAGCTCGCTGTCGACGGGCATGAACTCGCTGTCGGCCTCGACCTCGACGGGCATCAGTTCGCTGTCGACGGGCATGAACTCGCTGTCGGCCTCGACCTCGACGGGCCTGAGCTCGCTGTCGACGGGCATGAACTCGCTGTCGGCCTCGACTTCGACGGGCATCAGCTCGCTGTCGACGGGCATGAACTCGTTGTCGAGCTCGACCTCGACGGCGATCAACTCGCTGTCGGCCTCGACCTCGACGGGCATCAGTTCGCTCTCCACCGGCGTGAGTTCGCTCTCGACGGGCATGAACTCGCTGTCGAGCTCAACTTCGACGGGCATCGCGTCGTTGTCCACGGGTGTGAACTCGCTGTCGATGTCCACGTCCTCGGCGATCAACTCGCTCTCGACGGGCGTGGCCAACTCGGTGCAATACGATGACGCGTCGCACACGAAGGTGACGCTGGGCGGCGCCGGCTCGACGACGCCGGTGACGCTCACGAACGTGGCGGACGGCACGAGCCAGTACGACGCGGTGAACTTCGGCCAGCTGAGCTCGCTCTCGGCGTCGAGCTCGACGGGGATCAACTCGCTCTCCACGGGTCTGAGCTCGCTGTCGGTTTCGACTTCGACCGCGGTCGACTCGCTCTCCACGGGCGTGAGTTCGCTGTCGACGTCGACCTCGAGCGCGATCAGTTCGCTGTCAACGGGCGTGGATTCGCTCTCGACGGGCGTGAGCTCGCTGTCGACCTCGACTTCGAGCGCGATCAGCTCGCTGTCCACGGGTGTCGACTCGCTCTCGACGGGCGTGAGTTCGCTGTCCACGGGCATCAGCTCGCTCTCGACGGGCGTGAGCTCGCTGTCGACCTCGACCTCGAGCGCAATCAGCTCGCTGTCCACGGGTGTCGACTCGCTCTCGACGGGCGTGAGTTCGCTCTCCACGGGCATCAGCTCGCTCTCGACGGGCATGAGCTCGCTGTCGACCTCGACTTCGAGCGCGATCAGCTCGCTGTCGACCGGTGTCGACTCGCTCTCGACGGGCGTGAGCTCGCTCTCCACCGGCATGAGCTCGCTGTCGACCTCGACCTCCACGGCGATCAGCTCGCTGTCGACGGGTGTGGATTCGCTCTCGACGGGCGTGAGCTCGCTGTCCACGTCGTCGTCCACGGCGATTAGCTCGCTGTCGACGGGCATGAGCTCGCTGTCGACCTCGACTTCGACGGCGATCAACTCGCTGTCCACGGGTGTGGATTCGCTCTCGACGGGCATCAGCTCGCTGTCGACGTCGTCCTCGACGGCGATCAGCTCGCTGTCCACGGGTGTGAGTTCGCTCTCGACGGGCATGAGCTCGCTGTCGAGCTCCACTTCGACGGGCATCAGCTCGCTGTCCACGGGTGTGAGTTCGCTCTCCACGGGCATCAGTTCGCTCTCCACGGGCATGAGCTCGCTGTCGACCTCGACTTCGACGGCGATCAGCTCGCTGTCGACCGGTGTGGATTCGCTGTCCACCGGCATGAGCTCGCTGTCGACTTCGACTTCGAGCGCGATCAGCTCGCTGTCGACCGGTGTGGATTCGCTCTCGACGGGCATCAGCTCGCTGTCGACCTCGTCGTCGACGGCCGTTAGCTCGCTGTCCACGGGCATGAGCTCGCTGTCCACCTCGACCTCGACGGCGATCACGTCGCTGTCCACGGGTGTGGATTCGCTCTCGACGGGCATCAGCTCGCTGTCCACGTCGTCTTCGACCGCGATCTCGTCGTTGTCGACGGGGGTCAGCTCGCTGTCCACCGGCATCAGCTCGCTGTCGACGGGTATCTCGTCGCTGTCGACCGGATTCGATTCCCTGTCCACGTCCATCTCGACCGGCATGGATTCCATGTCGACGAGCGTGAGCTCCATATCGACCAGCATCGACTCGATGTCGACCACGGTCAGCACCGCGATGAGCGATGTCACGAGCATCTCCACGGCGGTCAGTACCGCGGTGAACGGCGGCGGCATGAAGTACTTCCATGCCAACTCGGTCCTCATCGATTCGTCGGCAACGGGTAAGAACTCGATCGCGATCGGCGGCAACGCTTCGGCGACGGCCGACAATTCGGTGGCGCTCGCGACGAATGCCGTGGCGGATCAGGCGAACACGGTGTCCTTCGGCAACAGCACGGACAAGCTGCGCATCACGCATATCGCGGACGGTATCGCCAGCGACGACGTTGCAACGGTCGGTCAGTTGAAGGAGTCTGGCCTGTACGACGGCGGCAACACGGCGACGAAGGCTGCAGTCACGTTCGACACCGACGCCAATGGCAACAACGACTACGGCAACATCACGCTCGGTGGCACCAACGGCACGCAGATCCACAACGTGCAGGACGGCGTCGCTCCGACGGACCTGGCCAACAAGGAGCAGTTGGACGCTCTGGCCGCGTCCATCACGAACGTGACGGCAAACGCCAATCCGCTGTTCGCAGCGGACGGAGACCGGACGACGGAAGCTGCCATCGCGAGCGGTCCGCATGCAACGGCAGCCGGTGCGAACGCACAGGCAACCGGCATGAGTACCGCCGCATATGGTGCGAGCTCCCTTGCCAGCGGCAACTACGCCACGGCGATCGGTGCGAACAGCCAGGCAACGGCGGACAATTCCGTCGCGCTCGGCGCGAGTTCGGTCGCGGATCGTGCGCAGACGGTGTCGGTCGGTTCGGCTGGAAGCGAGCGTCAGATCACGAACGTGGCTGCGGGTACGCAAGACACGGACATGGTCAACGTCAAGCAGTTGGACGATAGCGTGGCGCAAGCCAACAGCTATACCGACAGCGTGGTCGGCGGCATGCAGAACCAGGTGAACAACGTTGGCCGCAACGCCTACTCGGGCATCGCCGCAGCCACGGCGTTGGCGATGGTTCCCAACATCGATCAGGACAAGAAGATGTCCGTCGGTGTCGGCGGGGCGTCGTACCAAGGCTATGCTGCCGCGGCCGTTGCGCTGAACCTGCGCGTCACTCAGAACCTCGTGCTGAAGGCTGGCGCGGGTACGAGCCGCAACGGAACGGTGTATAGCGCGAACGCATCGTATCGCTGGTAAGCATCACGTCTGAAGAAGCATTGTGAATGCCCGGGAGATCGCGATGTCGTGCGATCACCCGGGCGACACGGAGCCACTTCGTATTAACCTGGCAAAACACAGATGTCCAAACTTCTTATCTCAGCGCTTCTGCTGGCCGGCGTGCTCTCAGCGTGCGCGACGGACACGGACATGACTTACACCGCCCGCAAGGTGAACATCGCAGGGCAGGCCGATGCCTACCGCGTCACCTGTTCCGGTGTCTTCGAATCGCAAAAGTCCTGCATGGCAGCTGCCGCGCGGATTTGCAAGGAGGAGCAAGTCGTCATGACGCAAGCGATCGACGGCGCTCCGGTCGATCAAGGCCGAAGCAACCCACGCGAAATCACTTTCAGTTGCGCTGCGGCAGCGCCGCCCAAGCCGGCCGCTTGATCGCGCGACCGATTCACCCCGAAACCGACGCTCATCCGAGCGTCGGTTTTTTTATTTGCGCGCGCGCAATTCGGACGGCGCACGCATCGCACAGTCCATTGCGCGTTCAACGACACCTTCGCGGCTTGCCAGTAGAATTCGGATTTCTCCGCGCCGTGTGCGCGCTTGCCGGACATTGCCAGGAAGAGGGGCAGCGGCGGCAAACGCACGCATAGCGCAAATAATCTCAACAAAATCAAAGGAGGCGTTATGCCAGCCGTCCACGGGAGCATGTTGCTGCTCTACGCGGTGATCGCGATCGCGGTTCTGATCCTGATGATCGCCCGCTTCAAGGTTTACCCGTTTCTCGTTCTGATGATCGTATCCGTGCTGCTGGCGCTCGCCGTCGGCATGCCGATGGACAAGATCGTCAAGGCGTTCGAAACCGGCAATGGCAACACGCTCGGGCATATCGCGGTGGTCGTCGGCCTCGGCACCATGCTCGGCAAGATGATGGCGGAATCGGGCGGGGCCGAGCGCATCGCCAATACGCTGATCAATCTGTTCGGCGAGAAAAACATCCACTGGGCGATGATGGTCGTCGCGATCATCGTCGGTTTGCCGGTGTTCTTCGAAGTCGGCTTCGTGCTGCTGATTCCGATTGCTTTCAACGTCGCAAGGCGAACCGGCAAGTCGCTGCTGCTCATCGGTCTGCCGATGGTCGCCGGCTTGTCCGTGGTCCACGGCCTCGTTCCGCCGCACCCCGCCGCGCTGCTCGCGGTTCAGGCGTACCACGCGGATATCGGCAAGACGATCGCGTATGGTCTGATCGTCGGGATTCCGACTGCCATCGTCGCCGGCCCGCTGTTCGCGCTGCTGATTCACAAGCACATCAAGCTGCCGGATACCAACGCGCTCGCCGATCAATTCGTCGAAAAGCACGGCGAGAGCAAGAAGCGCGAGCTGCCGGGCTTCGGCATCACCCTCTTCACGATTCTGCTGCCGGTCATTCTCATGCTCGTCGGAAGCTGGGCGGATCTCGTGTTCACGCCCAAGACGCTGCCGAACGACCTGCTGCGCTTCGTCGGTCAGTCCGATATCGCGCTCCTGATTGCCGTGCTCGTCAGTTTCTGGACGTTCGGCGCGGCGCGCGGTTTCAATCGCGAGCAGATTCAGAAGTTCTGCGGCGAGTGTCTCGCGCCGATCGCCGGTATCACGCTGATCGTCGGTGCGGGCGGCGGTTTCGGCCAGGTGTTGCGCGATAGCGGCATTTCTCAGCAGATCGTCGCCACCGCTTCGCAGGCGAGCCTGTCGCCGCTTCTGCTCGGCTGGTTCGTGGCCGCGCTGATCCGCCTTGCCACGGGTTCGGCGACCGTCGCGATGACGACCGCCTGCGGCATCGTCGCGCCGATCGCGAGCGCCGCCGGCGGGCATGTCAGCCCGGAATTGCTGGTGCTCGCGACCGGATCGGGTTCTCTGATTTTCTCGCACGTGAACGATGGCGGTTTCTGGCTGATCAAAGAGTATTTCGGCATGACGGTCGGCCAGACGTTCAAGACCTGGTCATTGTGCGAGACCATCATTTCCCTGATGGGCCTCGGATTGACCTTCGCACTCGCGGCGGTCGTGTAAGGAGCTTTCGATGATTCTGATCGCGATGGGCGTGTCGGGCGCCGGAAAGTCCCGAATCGGTGAATTGCTGGCGGAACGCCTGCATTGCTCGTTCACGGACGGCGACGCCTTCCACAGCGCCGCCAACAAGGAGAAGATGCACCACGGCATTCCGCTGACCGACGAGGACCGCAGGCCGTGGCTCCAGACGATTCGCGCGGCTATCGAAGAGAAGCAGCGCGCCGGCGAGACGGCGGTTTTCACGTGTTCGTCGCTCAAGCGTTCTTACCGCGACGTGCTGCGCGACGGCGACAGCGACGTGTGCTTCGTTTATCTGCACGGCACGTTGGAGACGCTGAGCGAGCGGCTGCAGACGCGCACCGGCCATTTCTTCGATCCGTCGCTGCTGCAAAGCCAGCTCGACACGCTCGAGGAACCGGGCGAGGACGAGGCGATCAGCGAGAGCATCGAACTGTCGCCCGAGCAGATCGTCGATAACGTGATCGAGAAGCTGAAGACGCGCTGAATCCGCGCGAACCAAAGCAAAAGCCCCACGTTCGGCAGAACGTGGGGCTTCTCTATTTGCGGCGCGGCAGCGGCAGCGGACCTTATATGATCGTCAGGCGATCCGCTTCGCCAATTCCACCGCCTTGCCGATATACGACCCGGGCGTCATATCGAGCAGCAACTGCTTCGCGTCGGCGGGAATCGCCAGGCCGCCGATGAACGCCTGCAATGCTTCGCGCGTGATGCCCTTGCCGCGCGTCAGTTCCTTCAGCTGTTCGTAAGGATTCTCGATGCCGTACCGGCGCATCACCGTCTGCACCGGCTCGGCCAGCACTTCCCAGCAGTTGTCGAGGTCTTCGTTCAGGCGCGCGGCGTTGACTTCGAGCTTGTCGAGGCCGCGGATGAGCGCGTCGTAAGCAAGCAGCGAATAGCCGAACGCGACGCCGATGTTGCGCAGCACCGTCGAGTCGGTCAGGTCGCGCTGCCAGCGCGAAATCGGCAGCTTGTCCGAAAGATGGCGCAGCGTCGCGTTCGCGAGACCGAGATTGCCTTCCGAGTTCTCGAAGTCGATCGGATTGACCTTGTGCGGCATCGTCGACGAGCCGATCTCGCCGGCCTTCGTGCGCTGCTTGAAGTAGCCGAGCGAAATGTAGCCCCACACGTCGCGGTCGAGGTCGAGCAGGATCGTATTCGCGCGCGCGACGGCGTCGAACAGTTCGGCCATGTAATCGTGCGGCTCGATCTGGATCGTGTACGGGTTGAACGTGAGCTTGAGCCGGTTCTCGACGACATCCTTCGAAAACGCTTCCCAGTCGAAGTCCGGATAAGCGGACAGATGCGCGTTGTAGTTGCCGACCGCGCCGTTCATCTTGCCGAGCAGCGGCACATGCGCGATGCGCTCGATCGCTCGCGACAGACGCGCGGCGACGTTGGCGATTTCCTTGCCGAGCGTGGTTGGGCTGGCGGGCTGGCCGTGCGTGCGCGAGAGCATCGGCTGCTCGGCGTGGATATGCGCGAGCTTGACCAGACGTTCATGCACCGAGCGCAGCGCGGGGACGATCACGCGATCACGCGCGCCGGCAAGCATCAGGCCGTGCGACGTGTTGTTGATGTCCTCGGACGTGCACGCGAAATGGATGAACTCGCTCGCGCGCTCCAGTTCCGGCTGGCCTTTCACCGATTCCTTCAGCCAGTATTCGACCGCCTTCACGTCATGATTCGTGACGCGCTCGATGTCCTTGATGCGCGCCGCGTCGTGCGCGGTGAAGCGTTCGGCGAGGTCGAGCAGAAACTTCTCGGACGCGTCGGAAAAGCGCGGCACTTCGGCGAAACCCGCGCGCGACAACGCGATCAGCCAGTGAATTTCGACCGTCACGCGATGGCGCATGAAAGCCGCTTCGGAAAGCCAGTCACGCAGGGCTTCGGTCTTGGCGGCGTAGCGGCCGTCGAGCGGCGAAAGCGCGGTCAGCGCAAAGAGGGAATCGGGACGGGTATCGGACATGATGGCGTGTCGGCAGCGGCTTGCGGCTGGGAGGAAAAGACGGAAGAACCGCGCATTTTACCATCGGATGTCTCTCATTCCGGGGCGCTCAGCGCCTTCGCAGTTCTTCGTCGAGCGCGTGAAGCTGGGCGGGCGTGCCGACGTTTTCCCATCGGCCTTCGAACAGTTCGCCGCTCGCGCGCCCATCGGCGATAGTTTCGCGATAGTACGGCGTCAGCGCGCGGCGCGTGCCGGGCGTGAGATCGCGGAACATGCGCGTGTCGTAGACCCCGATGTTGCCGAACGTGCAGCGCGGCGCGCCGTCGAGCGAGAGCTTGCCGTCGATGAGCGCGAAATCGCCCGCCGGATGAAAGGGCGGATTCGGCGTCATCACAAGATGCATGCCGGGAACGTCGCGCAGCGCGAGCGCTTCTGCGTGCGTGCGCAGCGTGGCGTAGTCGAAGTCGCAGAACACGTCGCCGCTCACCGCGACGAACACGCCGCTGCCGATCATCGGAAGCGCCTGCGCGATGCCGCCCGCCGTCTCCAGCGCTTCGGTTTCCGGCGAGAAGCGCAACTCGACGCCCCAGCGCGAGCCGTCGCCGAGCGCCGCTTCGATCTGCGCGCCGAGCCAGGCGTGATTGATGACGATACGTTCGATGCCCGCCGCCGCGAGACGCTCGATCTGCCAGACGATCAGCGGCTTGCCGCCCGCTTCGAGTAGCGGTTTGGGGCATGTATCGGTGAGCGGGCGCATGCGTTCGCCGCGGCCGGCGGCGAAGATCATCGCCGTTTTGAGAGCGCGCATCGACGTGAGCCTAGAACGTATAGCCGACTTCGATCGCGCGGCCTTCGAGCGAATCGAGCAGGCGCGCGAACGGCCACAGCGGGGCGTAACGCTCCGCGACCTTGCGCGCGTAGCCGATGAAACGCGGCAGATCCGCGAGGTAACGCGGCTTGCCGTCGCGATAATGGATGCGCGCAAAAAGCCCCAGCACCTTGATGTGCCGCTGCAGGCCCATCCATTCGAGCTGGCGGTAGAACTCGCCGAAATCGGGATCGACGGGAAGCCCGGCTTTTTTCGCGCGCTCCCAGTAATACGCGATGCAGTCGAGCTGGAACTCTTCGTCCCAGCTGATGAACGCATCGCGCACGAGCGAGGCCATGTCGTAAGTGATCGGGCCGTACACCGCGTCCTGAAAATCGAGCACGCCGGGATTCGGCTCCGACACCATCAAATTGCGCGGCATGTAATCGCGCAGCATGAAGGTTTGCGGCTGCGCGAGCGCGCTTTCGGCGAGCAGCGCGAAGGTGTCGTCGAGCGTCTTGCGCTCTTCCTCCGTCACTTCGCGGCCCAGATGCCGGCCGATGAACCATTCGGGCATCAGCTCCATCTCGCGGCGCAGGAACGCTTCGTCGAACGGCGGCAGCACGCCTTCGCGCGCGGTCTGCTGAAAGCGGATCAACGTGTCGATGGCCGCGCGCATCAGCGGCCGCGCGTTCTTCTCGTCGAGCACGGACATGTACGTGGTCGTGCCGAGATCGGTGACGAGCATGAAGCCGGCGTCGAAATCCGTTTCCAGAATCTTCGGCACATGCACGCTCGCCGCTTCGAGCAATTCCGCGACCTGCACGAACTCGCGGCATTTTTCGGGCGGCGGCGCATCGACCGCGATCAGCGTGTTGCCGTAGTCCGACTCGCAATCGAGACGGAAATAGCGGCGAAAACTGGCATCGGCGGAGGCGGGGGCGAGGCTCGCGACATTCAGCCGATAACGCGCGGCGAAAGTCTCAAGCCAGGAACGGAGTTGGTCGAAGCGGGCGTCGGCGGGAATGTGCGTCATAAATTCGAGAGGCAAAACATCTTGCCATATAATACCCCACGACTTTTTCAAGCGATCCTTGAGCTATCTGTTCGCGCTTGGCGCCAGGCGCCGACGACCGTGCCGCGTCATCGTTCGATCGAGTGTCGTCCTGCATAGCGACGGACCGTCAGGTTCACCAGGGCATCGACGCGGGCAACGACGCGCACAGTGACGCCGGCAAAGCGGCCGCTCATTCGGCGGCATCGAGCGCGCGCCACGCGAACGGGATCGAACCGCCACCCATACATGCCGCCACGACAGTTTCCCGTATCGAAGATCCAAGGCGACGCTCAGCCACGCCGACGGCGGCTCGTCGCCGCGCTGCTTTCCGTACCGGGCCTGATGCCCGCTTTCGCGCATGCGCAGCTCGCCGGTCCCGCCGCCGATGCGCAGCCGCTCGACGGCGCCGGCAGCCTGCGTCTCGCGCCGCAACTGCTCGAGCGTCCGCTGAAAAGCGGGCAGCAGCCCACGACCTTCCTTCTGGGCGACAAGGCCACCGGCACGTCCGACGAGGACAAGGCGGCGAAGGGCGCGGCGGAAGTGCGCCGCACGGTCACGGTCATCAAGGCCGACGCGCTCCATTACGATCAGGATACGGACATGGCCGATGCTTTCGGCAATGTCAGGCTCATCAACAACGGCATGACGTTCGTCGGGCCGGAAGCGCATCTGAAGGTGGATTCGAACGAAGGGTTCATGACGAACCCGAAGTACCACTTCAATCTGACGGGCGGCTCGGGCAGCGCGGAACGCATCGATCTCATCGACAACGAGCGCGGGCGCGTCGATCACGGCACGTACACCGCGTGCCAGTGCGAGAGCGATCCGGCGTGGTACATCAAGGGATCGTCGTTCGACTTCGATACCGGCTCGGAAGAGGGCATCGCGCACAACGGCGTGCTGTTCTTTCAGGGCGTGCCGGTGTTCGCGAGCCCGTGGCTTTCGTTTCCGCTCACGGGCGAACGTCGCAGCGGTCTTCTGCCGCCGACCTTCTCGCTCAGTTCGACGACCGGCTTCGAAATCACCGCGCCGTACTATTTCAACATCGCGCCGAACCGCGACCTGACCGTCACGCCGCGCATCATGTCGCGCCGCGGCGTGCTGGGCGAGGTGAATTACCGCTATCTTTCGCCGACGTATTCCGGCTCGTTCACGGCCGACTATTTGCCGAACGACCGCGAAACGCACACGAACCGCTACGCGATCTTCTGGCAGCACACGCAGAATCTCGGCGGCGGCTTCGGCGCTTACGTGAATTACAACAAGGTTTCCGACGACCAGTATCCGGAAGACCTGGGCAACGCGTCGAACCAGTTCCTGAACGGCACGCAACTGGTCTATCAGCAGGAAGCCGGGCTGACCTACAACAACGGGCCGTGGTCGGTGCTCGCCCGCGAGCAGCGCTGGCAGACGCTGCAGCCGTCCATTCCGCCGTATGCGCGCGAGCCGCAACTGAACGTTCAGTACAACAAGTACAACGTCAACGGCTTCGACTACGGCGCGGAAGCGGACTTCACGCGCTTCACGATCACGCAGGAAGGCGCGACCGACGGCCAGCGCATGTACTTCAACCCGTACCTGAGCTACGGGATCAATGCGCCGGGTTACTTCTTCACGCCGAAGGTGCAGTGGCACTTCGCGTCTTACGACCTGAGCCACATCGCGACCGGCCCGATCGCGGGACAACCGCTGACGCCGGCCGGACAGCCCAAGAATTTCACCGAGTCGATTCCGACGCTCACCCTCGATACGGGGCTCGTGTTCGACCGGTCGGTGCGCCTTTTCGGGCAGGACTATATCCAGACGCTCGAGCCGCGGCTCTATTACGTCTATACGCCGTATCGCAACCAGAATTTCGCGCCGATTTTCGATACCGCCGAAGCCGACTTCGGCCTCGCGGAAATCTATACGCCGAACACGTTCGTCGGCAACGACCGCATCGCGGACGCGAACCGCCTGACCGCCGGCCTGACGACGCGCTTCATCAATCCCGCGACGGGCGACGAGCGCGCGCGTTTCGTCATCGCGCAGCAGTACTATTTCACGAGCCAGCGCGTCACCATTTCGCAAGATCAGCCGATGAACGAGGCGAAGCACTCGGACCTGATCGCGGGCGCGGCGATCAAGCTGGGCGCTGGCTTCGCCTCGGAAACGGCGTTCCAATATAATGTCGACAACAACCAGCTCGTGCGCTCGAGCGTCGGCTTCTCGTTCAGTCCGTCCGACCGCAAGGTCATCAACGTCGGCTACCGGTACACGCGCTCGAACCAGACCACGCTCGTGAACGAGCCGATCAACCAGATTCTGGTGTCGGGCGAATGGCCGCTGACGAATCGCCTCTATGCCGTGGCGCGTGTCAATTATGATCTCGCGAGCCACCGGCTCGTCGACGGCCTCGTGGGGTTCCAGTACGATGCCGACTGCTGGGCGCTCGGCTTCGGCGCGCAGCGCTACGCCAACGGCGTGAACACGAGCGGTCAGCCTTCGTCCGGTACGCGCGTGCTCGCGCAGATCACGTTCAAGGGGTTGTCGAGGGTCGACAACGGTCTCGTCAGCGCGTTCCGGGCAAGCGTGCAGGGCTACCAGCCTCCGCCGCCGGCAGCGCCGCCGCTTGCTCGCTTCAGCGACTACGAGTGACGGCGATGAGCCTTCGCGCGCAGGCATCCGCTAACCAGACGTAGACAGGCGAAGCGCGTCGCCGCGCGCCTGAGCACGTGCAGCACACGATTGATCCAGTGTGGAATTGATGGAGTATCTGTGGCAAACATGAAACTGTTTCGATCGACGGCGATTGCCGCGGGTGCGCTCGCAGCGGCGCTGATCGTGAGTTCGCCGGCCGGTGCGCAGGCGTTGTCGAGTCGCAATGCGCAGGTTGCGGATTCCGTCGTCGCGGTGGTCAACGACGGCGTCATCACGCAGCGCGAACTGGAAGAGCGCACGAGCCTCGTCGCGCAGCGGCTCAAGCAGCAGAACGCGCCCGTGCCGCCCGTCGAACAGATGCGCCAGCAGGTGCTCGACCAGATGGTGCTCGAGCGCATCCAGTTGCAGAAGGCGAAAGACGACGGCATCGTGATCGACGACGCCGCGGTCAACCGCACCCTGCAACGCCTCGCGCAGCAGAACCAGATGACGCTCGACGTCTACCGCGCGCGCATCGAGGCGCAAGGCGTGCCGTGGTCCACCTTCGTGCACGACGCGCGCACCGAACTCACGCTCTCGAAGCTGCGCGAGAAGGAAGTGGACAGCAAAGTCACCGTGTCCGACGGCGAAGTGGCGAACTACATCGCGAGCCAGCGCGGTCCCGGCGCGCGCAACGCGAGCGATCTGCACTTGCAGCACATCATGTTCAAGGTCGCGTCCGATGCGCCCGAGGCGCAGGTCGCCGCGGTGCAGGCCAAAGCCGACGCCGTGCTGAAGCAGGCTCAGGCCGGCGACGACTTCGCCAAGCTCGCGAAGCAGAACTCGCAGGACACCGACGCGGGCAAGGGCGGCGATCTCGGCTTTCGCGCGCCGGGCACGCTGCCGGCGGGCATCGTTTCGGCGGTGTCGGCGCTGCGTCCGGGTCAGGTCGTGCCGACGCTCCTGCGCACCGATGGCGGCTTCGAGATCGTGAAGCTCGTCGAGCGCCGCGCGAGCGAAGGCACCGCAGCGGACGCGCCCAAGCTCGTGCAGACGCATGTGCGCCATATCTTGCTGCGCGTGTCGGACGGCATGTCCGAGGCGAGCGCGCGCCAGAAACTGCTCGACATCAAGCAGCAAGTCGCGGCGGGCGGCGATTTCGCGAACTTCGCGCGCACGTATTCGCAGGACGGCTCGGCGTCGCAGGGCGGCGATCTCGGCTGGATCAGCCCCGGCGAGACCGTGCCCGAGTTCGAGCGCGCGATGAACAATCTGCAGGACGGCGCGGTCAGCGAACCCGTGCGCAGCGAATACGGCTATCACCTGATTCAGGTGCTCGGCCGGCGCGAGGCGGAAGGTTCGGCGACGCAGCAGCTCGACATCGCGCGTCAGGCCATCGGCCAGCGCAAGGCGGAGCAGGCGTACTCGGACTGGCTGCGCGAACTGCGCGACACCGCTTACGTGCAGTACAAGGGCATCGCTGCGCAAGAGGCGCAGCAGTAAGCGCCGATGACCACCGCCGCGCGTCCTGACCTGCCGCTCGCCGTCGCCATCACGACGGGCGAACCGGCGGGCGTCGGTCCGGAACTGACGGCGGCGGCGCTTCGCGAGGCGCACACGCGCTGGCCCGGCGTGCGCTTCACCGTGCTCGGCGACCGCGCGTTGCTGCAAGCGCGGGCGCTTTCCGGCTGGCCTTCCAGCGGCGATTCGATTCACATCGAACATCACGCGCTCGCCGCGCCCGCCGAGGCCGGCAAGCTGAACGCGGCGAACGGGCGCTATGTGCTCGGCCTGCTCGATGCCGCCATCGACGGCGCCGTCGCGGGGCGTTTCGACGCCATCGTCACCGCGCCGCTGCAAAAGAGCACGATCAACGATGCCGGCGTCCCGTTCACCGGCCACACCGAATATTTGGCCGAACGCACGCATACGCCGCGCGTCGTGATGATGCTCGCGGGCACCGGCGAGCGTCCGCTGCGCGTCGCGCTCGCGACGACGCATCTGCCGCTGAAAGACGTATCGGCGGCACTGAGCATCGACGGGCTCGTGGAAACGCTGCGCATCATCGATCACGACTTGCGCGCGCACTTCGGCCTTGCCGCGCCGCGCGTTCTCGTGACCGGCCTCAATCCGCACGCGGGCGAAAACGGCTATCTGGGCCGCGAGGAAATCGACGTGATCGCGCCCGCGCTCGAACGCGCCCGCGCGCTCGACATCGACGCGCCGGGTCCGTATCCCGCCGACACGCTTTTTCAGCCGCGCTATCTGAAAGACGCCGATTGCGTGCTCGCCATGTTCCACGATCAGGGCTTGCCCGTGCTGAAATACGCGACGTTCGGCGAAGGCATCAACGTGACGCTCGGCTTGCCGATCATCCGCACTTCGGTCGATCACGGCACCGCGCTCGATCTCGCCGGCACCGGCCGCGCGGACGCGGGCAGCATGATCGCCGCCATCGACGCCGCCGTGACCATGGCGCGCCACAAACGCAGCGCCTGACTGCATCCATCGAATACGTATGTCTACCAGACACCAGGGCCATCTGGCGCGCAAGCGCTTCGGGCAGAACTTCCTCGTCGATCAGGGCGTGATCGATTCCATCGTCGATGCCATCGGGCCGAAGCGCGGCGAGCGCATGGTCGAGATCGGGCCGGGACTCGCCGCGCTCACCGAGCCGCTGATCGCGCGCGTCGCCACGCCGGATTCGCCGCTGCATGCGGTCGAACTGGACCGCGATCTGATCGGCCGGCTGGAGAAGCGCTTCGGCGACCGGCTCGTCGTGCATTCGTCCGATGCGCTTGAATTCGACTTCGGCGCGCTCGCAACCGACGCCGACAAGCCGACGCTGCGCATCGTCGGCAATCTTCCGTACAACATTTCGAGCCCGCTGCTGTTTCATCTCACGGCGTTCGCGCCGAAAGTGATCGACCAGCATTTCATGCTTCAGGACGAAGTGGTCGAACGGATGATCGCGGAGCCGGCGAGCAAGGATTACGGGCGCTTGTCCGTGATGCTGCAATACCGCTATGTGATGGACAAGCTCATCGACGTGCCGCCCGATTCGTTCAATCCGCCGCCGAAGGTGAATTCCGCCATCGTCCGCATGATTCCGTTCGCGCCGCATGAATTGCCGGACGTGAGCGAAACCGTGCTGAGCGATGTCGTCAAGGCCGCGTTCGCGCAGCGTCGCAAAGTCTTGCGCAACAATCTGGCCGCGTATCGCGACAAGATCGACTTCGATGCGCTCGGTTTCGATCTCTCGCGCCGCGCCGAAGAAGTGCCAGTCGCGGAGTTCGTTGGACTCGCGCAGGCTGTCGCGCGTGCTTAGGTGCGTCTTCGGATGCGTTCATTGGCATAGCGCCTCGCACGTATCGGCGGCGAGCCGGTTCATCAGCCGTTCGAGCCGCATGCGCTGATCGCGCTGCAAACCGCGTGTCGCGCTGACCTGCTGCACGCGCTTGCGCCAGTACGTTTGCCCGAAGAGCGAATTCGCGCCTTCAGCCGACAACACGCGCTCCAGATGCACGATCGCGGCGTCGACGTTATGCGCGGTATAGGGACTCGTCATCGGTATGCCTCCGTTCGTTTCGACGTCCGCCGATTCTGCGTGCGCTTCGGGACATTCCGCGTCTCTTGCGCCGCACGCGCCGCTTCCGTTCAAAAGGACGCGAAGTGTCCCGATCGCGTGGCAGCATCGACGTTCGGATTCACGACGAAGCGCGGCCACTCATCCATAGGAGACAGCACCATGCGCTTCATTCACGCGGCTGACATCCATCTCGACAGCCCGCTGCACGGCCTATCCGCCTACGCCGACGCGCCCGCCGATATGCTGCGCAACGCCACGCGCGAGGCGTTTTCGAAGCTCGTGTCGATTGCCATCGACGAGCACGTCGACTTCATGGTCATCGCGGGCGATCTCTACGACGGCACCTGGCGCGACCACAACACCGGCATCTTCTTCTGCCGCGAGATGGGACGCCTGCGTCGCGCGGGCATTCCGGTCTACGTGCTGTACGGCAATCACGACGCCGAGAGCGAAATGACGAGCCAGCTTCAATTGCCGGACAACGTCCACACGTTCTCGACGAAGAAGCCGCAGACCTTTCGCATCGACGCGCTCAAGGTCGCGCTGCACGGCCACAGCTTCAAGGACAAGGCCGTGACGACGAATCTCGTCACCGCGTATCCGCCGCCCGTGGACGGCTATTTCAATATCGGCGTGCTGCACACGGCGCTCGAAGGCGCGTCCATGCACGCGAGCTACGCGCCGTGCACCGTCGCCGAACTGCACGCGCGCGAGTATCGCTATTGGGCTCTCGGTCACGTTCACGAATTCGCGATGTGGGGCGACGCATCGACCATCGTGTTTCCCGGCAATCTGCAGGGGCGCAATATCCGCGAGACGGGCAGGCGCGGCGCGGTGCTCGTGAACGTGTCCGAGTCCGACGAAGTGAGCGTCGAGCGGCTGTTCATCGATGTGCTGCGCTGGGAATCCGTCATCGTCGATGCCTCCGATCTCGCCACGCTCGACGAAGTCGCGCGCGCGACCGGGCGTGCGCTCGAACAACTCGTCGATAGCGCCGAGCGGCCGGTGCCGCATGCGGTGCGCGTGACGATCACCGGCGCGACGAAGGCGCACGGCGAACTCTTCGCGCATGCAACGCAACTGCGCGCGGAAGTGCTCGCGCAGATCGCCGCGATCAGCCACGACCGCCTGTGGCTCGAAAAGGTGAAAGTCTCGACGCAGCCCATCGCGCGCCAACTGGCCGAACCGCGCCTCGCCGACGGCGCCGACGCGCTCGCCGATCTTCACGGTCTTCTGATCGAAGCCGAATCCGATCCCGAATTTCTCGCGATGCTCAAGGAACGCCTCATCACGCTCGCGACGCAAGCGCCGAGCGAATTGCAGAAGTCCGTGCCCGAACTCGAATACGTGCGCGAGGGTGATCTCGCGAAGCTCGTCGCTGACGTGCGCTCGGGCCTGATCGCGCAACTCGCGGACGCGGAGTAACGCATGCGCATCAGCCAGCTCGACCTCATCCGATACGGAAAATTCACGGATCACGCCGTCGAATTTCCGCAAGCGGAGCACGATTTTCACTTCGTCGTCGGACCGAACGAGGCGGGGAAATCGACGATCAAGACCGCGATCGCCGAACTTCTCTTCGGCATGCCGCATAGTTCGCCGCTCGCGTTCGCGCATCCGCAAAGCGAGCTGCGCGTCGGCGGGACGCTTATGAAGGACGGCGCGCGCCTCGCGTTTCATCGCACGAAGAGCCGCAAGTCGCCGCTCGTCACGCCCGCCGGCGACGCGCTCGCCGCCGACGCGCTCGCGCCTTTTCTCGGCACGGCGGACAAGAGCTTCTTCGAGCAGATGTACTGCCTCGACCACACCGCGCTGATTCGCGGCGGCCAAAGCATTCTCGACGCATCGAGCGATGTCGGACAGGTGCTGTTTCAGTCGGCGGCGGGCATCGCGAGTCTGGGCGAAGTGCGCCAGCGTCTCGCCGACGAAGCCGACGCGCTCTGGGCGAGGCGCAAGTCCGGCGAGCGCGCGTACTACATCGGCCTGAAGCAATACGAGGACGCGAGCGCCGAACTCAAGGCCGCGAGCGTGCGCACCGCGCAGTGGCGCCGCGCGCACGGCGCGGTGGAGGAGGCGCAGGAGCGCAGCCGCGAACAGGAAGCGCGCCGCGCGGAACTCGAAACGAAGCGCGCGAAGCTGGAGCGCATCCGGCGCGTGGCGCCTTATCTCAACGTGTGGCGCGAGAAGGCCGCGCAACTCGACGAACTGCGCGCGTCGTGGGAATCGGGCGATGGCGTCGAACTGCCCGCGAACGCCGAAGCGACGTTGCAAAGCGCGCTGACGCGCCTCGCATCGGCGCAGACCGCGTTTCAACTGCACGCGGGCACGGTCGCGCAGTTGCAGAAGGACTTGAGCGCGATCCGCATCGACGAGGCCGTATTCGCGGTCGAAGCCGACATTCGCGCGCTCGAAGCCACGCGCCACCGATGCGCGAATCACGCGGACGAAATCGCGCGCCTCGAGCAGGAAGTCGCCGCGCGCGTGCAGCACATCGCGCTGGACTGCGCGCAACTCGGCTGGCCGCAGGACGAAGCCGGCGCGCGCCGGACGCTGCCGGGACCGCTCGCGTTGCAGACGGTGTCGAGCCTCATGCTCGAACGCGGCGAACTGGAACTCGCGGTGCGCAACGCCGAGCGGGCGGCGCAAGAAGGCGCGGAGCACATCGAAACGCTGAAGGCGCGTCTCGACGGAATCGCGAACGCGCAGGTCGCGCCCGGCCTGCGCGCGGCGTTGCGTGCGGCGCAGAAGTCTCGCGATACGAGCGCAACGCAGCGCCGCCTCGACGATGCGCGCCGCGAAGCCGAGCATGCGCTCGAAGCGGGAATGGCATCGCTTGGCAAGTGGGCGCGGCCGCTCGCGGAACTCAGGGCGATGACGCTGCCCGCCGCCGAGCGCATCGCTGCGTTGCGCGACGAAAGGCAAACGCTCGCGTCGCGGCTCGTGCTCGCGGGCGATCGTCTCGCGGAGGCGAACGAAGCGCTGCACGCCGCGCAAACGCAACTCGGCGACTTCGTGCAGACGCACGATGTCGTCACGGCGGCCGATGTGCGCGACGCACGCGACGCGCGCGACGCCGCATGGCGCGTCATCCGGTCGGGCGAAGCGCCGTTCGCGCAGAGCGCGCCGCAATTCGAAAACGCGATGCACGCGGCGGACGACCTCGCGAACCGTCAGCTCGGCTCGGTCGGTCAGGCGACGCAGCTCGTCACGTTGAAGCGGCGCGTTGCGGCGGAAGAGGAAGCGCTCGCGCGTCGCGAGGAAGCCGAGCGCGATGCGGCGGCGGCGCTCGAACGGTTCGACGCGGCGTGGCGCGCGCTGGCCGCGCAATCGCAGATCGCGGACATGGCGCTAGACGACGTTTCGTCGTGGCTCGCGCGCCGTGAACACGCGCTGGCTGCGTCGCATACGCTCGACAAGCACAGCGAGGAACTCGCGCGCGAATCCGCCGACGCCGACGCACGCCGCGACGAACTCGCCCGGCAACTCGCGCTCGCGGGCGTTCCCGCCGATGCGCTCGCCGCCGTCGACACGCTATGCGACATCGCGGAAGGCTATATCGGCGGCATCGACGAAGCGGTGGTCACGCGTCGCCATGTGAGCGAGCAACTCGACGCGGCGCGTACCGAGCGCATCGCGCGTCAGGGCGCGGCGAAGGCCGCGCGCGAGGCGTTCGAGCGCTGGCAGCAAGCGTGGTCGGCGGCGGTTGCGAAGGCGAGGCTCGCGGTCGCGGCGGACTCGCAATCGGCGGCGGAAACGGCCATCGGCATCGCGAAGAAAGTCGGCGAGCGGCTCGCGCAGATCGACGCCATTCGCGGCGGCCAGATCGATGTCATGCGCGCGTCGCTGGCATCGCTGGAATCGAACGCGGCGCGGCTCGCCGCGCACATCGACAGCGCGATCTCCGCGCTCGATGCGAGCGGCATTTCGGTCGAATTGTCGTCGCGGCTCGAAAGCGCGTGCGCGGCGCGCGGCGAGGCCGAGCGCATCCGCAAGGAACTGGCGAGCGCGAACGAACAGGCGAGCGCCGCGAAAGCCGCAGTCGAGGAAGCGCGCGCGAGCTTGCAGCCGCTTTATGAACTCGCGCGCGTCGATACGCCGGATGCGCTCGCGGCACGCATCGCGCAGTCGCAGAAGAAGCGCGAGCTGAACGCGGCCGTGAACGAGGCGCGCGACGCGTTCATCAAGGGCGGCGACGGACTCGCACTCGACGCGCTCATCGCGGAAGTGGACGGCGCGGACATCGCGGGCGTGCAGGCAGAGCTTTCGCTGCTGAGCGGCGCGCTCAACGATTCCGTGCATGCGTCGACCGCGCTCGCCGCCGAACTCGATGCGGCGCGCCGCGAACTCGACGCCATTTCCGGCGAGGCCAACGCCGCGCGCGCCGAAGCGAGGCGTCAGGAAGCGCTGTCCGTCATGGCCGATGCCGCCGAGCGCTTCGTCAAAGTGGAGACGGCATCGACGCTGCTGAAATGGGCGATCGACCGTTATCGCGAACGCCGCCAGGGACCGATGCTCTCACGCGCGAGCACGATCTTCTCGGAACTGACGCTCGGCGCGTTCTCGCGGCTCGTCGTGGATTACGACCGTCAGCCGATGGCGCTCGCGGCCGTTCGCGCGGCGAGCGGCGAGCATGTGGAAATCGGCGGCATGAGCGAGGGCACGCGCGATCAGCTCTATCTCGCGCTGCGGCTCGCGGCGCTCGAGGAGCACGGCGAGAAGGCCTCGACGCTGCCGTTCGTCGCGGACGATCTCTTCATCAATTTCGACGATGGCCGCGCCCGCGCCGGCCTGCGCGTGCTTGCGCACGTCGCGAAGCGCACGCAAGTCATCTTCCTGAGCCACCACGACCATCTCGTCGGCATGGTGCGCGACGTGTTCGGGCCGCAGGTCAACGTGCGTTACATGGCCTGAAGCGCGCGATCGAGGCGCAGGAGCGTCTCCTTCGCGCCGCTCGCGATGCCGACGCCGGCGTTGGGCGCGATCGCATGCTCGCGCGGATTGATGCGAATGACGCGCGGCCCGTGGCGCTCGCTGAAGCGGCGCACCGTCGGCAAGGCGCGGCCCGCGCCAAGCTCCACGACCACGAGCCGCTGCACGCCGCCGAGCCATGCGGCAAGCGCGCGCTCCTGACGCGCCGAGCGTGTATCGATCCAGTTCCAGTCGCCGAACATGAGGATGTTGGGCCGCGCGATTCGCCCGCAATTCGGGCAGAGCGGCAGGTCGCTCACGAGTTCGCAGCGGCTTTCATCGACGATGGGCTCGAAGCCGTCCGCCGGCCAGATGTCGTTCGTGCAGGCGTCGGTGCATTGGATCGCGCCAATTGCGCCGTGGCATTCCGCGACGCCGCCGGGCGCGAACCCCGCGCGCTGGAACTGGCCGTCGACGTTGCTCGTGAACACGAACGCGCCGTGCGGCATGCGCGCGGCCCAGCGCTGCAGCACACGAAAACCTTCGTGCGGCTGTGTCGCCCGGTACAGCGCCAGCCGATGCCCGTAAAAGCCCCACGCGAGCCGCGGATGCGCCACGAAGCCTTGCGGATTGGCCATGTCCTCGAACGAAAAGCCGAGATGCCGCAGCGCCGGGTACGCGCGCCAGAAGCCTTCCGGTCGGCGAAAATCCGGCAGGCCGGAATCGACGCCCATGCCCGCGCCCGCCGTGACGAGCAGGCCGTCGGCGTCGCGCAGCCACGCGGCGGCCTGTTCGACGAAGGCTTCGTCGTTCATGCGGCGTCTCCCGTCTTGCGATAGCGGTTCGCGAGCTTCAGATAATCCTGCGCGAATTCGTCGCGCAACGCTTGCGGCGCGAGAATTTCGACGCCCGCGCCCAGCGCGCGCAGCCACCAGCGCAGCTTGAGACTCGGCGTGACGGTGCCCGAGACTTTCATGCGGCCGTCGGGCAGCGTGCCGATTTGCTGATCCTTCGACATCGGCGATTCGCGCAACTGATTGCCCGCGCTGCCTTCGAACGCGAGTTCCAGGCGCACGGCGGGTTCCGGCAGGAAGTCGAACGCCTGCTGCGTTTCGATGTACTTGCGCAGCTTGAAATCGTCCGGATACGTGAAGGACTCGCCGGATTCCGTCACCGAACGAATCCGGTCCAGCCGATACAGCGCGCGCGCCGACTGCGCCGACTCGCTTTCGCCTTCGCCGGCGCCCGCACGCGGTGCGCGGCGCGGGTCCTGCGCGACCATATACATGACGCCCGCCGATTCCACGAGCGCGAGCGGCCAGAGGCGCTTCGGCTCCTTGCGCTCGCCGCTTTCCGTCTTGTAGGCCGCGCGGTATTGCACGAGCAGCTCGCGCTCGAAAAACGTCGCGGTGGCGACGGTCTGGAATATGTCCGGGCGCAGCTTCGGGCGGATGAGCGTGAACGCGCCATCGACGGAATCGATCTTGTCGGCCCACGCGCGATAGATGCGGCTGTCCGCCTTCTCCTGCGACAGCCGCGCTTCGGCGGCCTTGAAAAGCGGATCGATGTCCTTCGTCACCGCGTTGGGCAGTTTATTGCCCGCGAACCGCTGGAGAATGTGAAACGCGACCGCCTCCGACGCGCTCATCAGCCCGACGCCTTCCTGCAGGCCGTGCAGCCACGGCTTGCGCTGCCAGAGCAGTTCACGTCCGTTGATCGTCGAGATGACGCGCGAATCGGCTTCGAGCGCGCTCAAGTGGCGCTGCACCTTTTTCGTATAGCCGACGCGATGCCCGCGCTCTTCCAGCCGCCGGCGCACTTCGGGCGTGGAGAGCCACGCGACGGCGTCGCGTTCGGTGGGCAGCACGCGGAGAATGGCTTCGTCGAGGCTGGAGGTCATGGCATCGGAGCGGGCGGGAATACGCGCCGATTATACGGACGACCCGGACATAATCTGTCCTGGTGGCGCATTGCGGGTGCGGGCAAGGCATCGCGCGCGGGACCGATCGCACGATGTATCGTCATATGGACGCGCGGCGCCCGCCCCCTAGAAACGAGGGGTGTGACCGGGGGGGGGGCGTGCCTATGATGGTCCGGTGCCGATTCGCACGGCGTGGTGACGACAACCCAAGGAGAACATATGACGCGCAAAGTGGTGGTGGCGGGCGTGGGCATGGTGCCGTTCAGAAAGCCCGGCGCCAGCGAGACTTACGACGTGATGGGCGCGCAGGCCGCGCGCCTCGCGCTCGACGACGCGCGCGTCGCTTACGAGGCGGTCCAGCAGGCATACGCCTGTTTCGTCTACGGCGATTCCACGGCGGGCCAGCGCGCGCTCTATCACGTCGGCATGACCGGCCTGCCGATCTTCAACGTGAACAACAACTGTTCCACCGGCTCGACGGGGCTGTTCCTCGCGCGGCAAGCCATCGAATCCGGCGCGATCGACGTCGCGCTCGTCGTCGGCTTCGAGCAGATGAACCCCGGCGCGCTCGGCAGCTACTTCAACGACCGGCCGCTGCCATCGGAGCTTTTTCTCGCGCAGTGCGACAGGCTCGGCGTGCCGGTGGACATTCCGCCCGCGCTGCGCATCTTCGGCGGGGCCGGGTTGGAGCACATGAAACGCTTCGACACGCCGGTCGAATCGTTCGCGAAGATCCGCGCGAAAGCGAGCCGGCACGCGGCGAACAACCCGCTCGCGGTGTTCCGCAAAGTGGTGAGCGCCGAAGAGGTGATGGCGGACCAGCTTCTGTGGCCTGGCGTGATGACGCGCCTGATGGCATGCCCGCCGACCTGCGGCGCGGCGGCGGCCGTCCTCTGCAGCGACGACTACGCCCGGCGCCACGGCCTCGACACGCGCGTGTGGATTGCCGCGCAGGCGCTCACGACCGACCGCCCGGAATCGCTTTCCGGCGACGACATGCGCTACGTCGCGGGTTACGGCATGTCGCGGGATGCGGCGCGTCAGGTGTACGAAGCATCGGGGATCGGCGCGGAAGACGTCGACGTGATCGAACTGCACGACTGCTTCGCGCACAACGAACTCATCACCTACGAGGCGCTCGGCCTGTGTCCGGAAGGCGGCGCGGCGAAGTTCATCGACGACGGCGACAACACCTACGGCGGGCGCTACGTGGTGAATCCGTCGGGCGGGCTGCTGTCGAAGGGGCATCCGCTCGGCGCAACGGGACTCGCACAATGCACCGAGCTCGTTCAGCAATTGCGCGGCGCGGCCGGCGAACGTCAGGTGCCCGATGCGCGTGTCGCGCTTCAGCACAACGTCGGGATCGGCGGCGCGTGTGTCGTCACGATGTATCGCAACTAAGCGGAGCGTTCGATGGATTTTCGACCCGATGCGGACCTGGCCGCGTTCCGCGCGCAAGTCCGTGCATTCCTGCGCGAAAGCCTGCCGGCCGATCTCGCGAACAAGCCCGTCGGCAGCGTGCGTTCGATGCGCGCCGATCTCGTGCGCTGGCAGCGCATCCTGAACCAGCGAGGCTGGGGCGCGCCGTACTGGGCGAAGGAGCACGGCGGCACCGGCTGGTCGGTGATGCAGCGCCTCGTTTTCGACGAGGAATGCGTGGCCGCCGGCGCGCCGACGCAGGACGGCTTCGCGCAGAAGCTGCTCGGGCCGGTACTCAATGCATTCGGTTCGGTGCGGCAGCAGGCCGAACACCGGCCGCTCATCCTCAACGGCGAGCGTCTGTGGTGCCAGGGGTTTTCCGAACCGGGCTCAGGTTCGGATCTGGCGTCGCTCTCCACGCGCGCGGAGCGCGACGGCGATCACTACGTCGTGAACGGCCAGAAGATCTGGACGAGCTACGCGCATGAATCCGACTGGATCTTCCTGCTCGTGCGCACCGACGCGGGCGCGAAGAAGCAGGCGGGCATCAGCTTTCTGCTCGTCGACATGGCGACGCCCGGCATCACCGTGCGCCCGATCCGCAGCATCGACGATTGCCATCACCTCAACGAGACGTTCTTCGACAACGTGCGCGTGCCGGTCGCGAACCGCGTCGGCGAGGAAGGCGAGGGCTGGAAGATCACCAAGTTTCTGCTCAACAACGAGCACGCGTCGGCGGCGGAATTGCCGCTGCTCAGGCGCTTCATCGCGCAGATCAGGACGCTGGCTTCGAGCGAACGCGCGGGCGGCAAGGCGCTGATCGAGCTGCCCGAGTTCGCGATGAAGCTCGCGCGCTTCGAGGCCGAAGTGAGCGCGATCGCCGCGATGGTCCAGCGCGTCGCCGCCCTGGAACACGACCATAGCCCCGCCGCGCACGCGCTCGGATCGATCCTCAAGGTGCGCGGGACCGAGTTGCAGCAGCGCCTGTCGGAATTCATCGTCGATGCGCTCGGCGATTACGGCGCGGTCGCGTATCCGGAGCCGCACGACGCCGGGTTCGGCCAGCCGATGCCGCATCAGGACATCGCGCGCGGCATGGCCAACGAGATGTTCTTCCGGCGCGCGTCCACGATCTACGGCGGAACGAGCGAAGTGCAGCGCGGCATCATCGCGAAGATGCTGTTCCAACTCTGAGTGGCCTGACATGAACTTCAAACTGGATTCGGAGCAGCAACTGCTGCAGGACAGCGTGCGCCGCTTCGTCGACAAGGAATGCGCCTTCGAAACGCGCGCGGCGCAGCTCGAAAGCGGTCCGTCCTGCGAGCCGAAGCACTGGCGGACCTTCGCGGACAACGGCTGGCTCGCCGCCGCGTTGCCCGAAGCGGTTGGCGGACTCGGCGGCTCGGTGATCGACACGGCGCTGATCGCGCAGGCATTCGGCCGTGCGCTCGTGCTCGATCCTTTCCTCGGCTGCGCGGTGCTGGGCGCGCAGACGCTCGTGGCGGCCGCGACGCCCGCGCAGCTCGATCATTACGTGCCGCAACTCGCCGACGGCTCGCTGCGCCTCGCGCTCGCGTACAGCGAAGCGCAATCGCGCGGCTTTCCCGAGCCGGTCGGAACGCGCGCGACGCGCACCGCCGACGGCTATCGGCTGCGCGGCACGAAAACGCTCGCCATCGGCGCGGCGGGCGCGAACGCGTTCATCGTGTCGGCGCTTACGGGCGATGACGAGCCGCTCACGCTCTTTCTCGTCGGCGCGTCGAGCGCGGGCGTGACGTGCCGCGACCTGCCGTTGCACGACGGAAGCCGGGCGGCGGAAATCGTGCTCGACAACGTTCTCGTGCGCGAAGACGCCGTGCTCGGCGCGGAAGGCCACGGACTGCCCGCGCTGCGGCATGGACTCGCGCACGGCACCGCCGCGCTGTGCGCCGAACTGGTCGGCGGGATGGAGAAGGCCATCGAGTTGTCCGCCGACTATCTGAAGATGCGCAAGCAGTTCGGCGTGCCGATCGGCAGCTTTCAGGCGTTGCAGCATCGCATGGCGGACATGGCGGCTGAAATGGAAATCGCCCGGTCGATGCTTTACGCGCTCTTCGCGTCGCTCGAAAACGACGACGCCCGCACACGCGAGCGCGCGGTATCGCAGGCGAAATCGCTGATTGGCCGCGCGGCGAAGTTCGTCTGCGCGCAGGCGATTCAGCTTCACGGCGGCATCGGCATGACCGAGGAGTACGCGGTCGGCCATTACTACAAGCGCGCGGTCGTCGCGGACGTCCTGTTCGGCAGCAGCGACCGTCACGATGCGGCCTGCGCCGCGCAACTGCAACAGGACCTGCTGCAAGGAGACACGACAGCATGAGAACTTTCGACAGAATCGCGGAACTGGAAGCGCTCGTGGGCGAAGGCATCGGCACGAGCGACTGGCTCACGATCGACCAGTCGCGCGTGAATCTGTTCGCGGACGCGACGGGCGACCATCAATGGATCCACGTCGACGTCGAGCGCGCGAAGGCCGGCCCGTTCGGCGGCACCATCGCGCATGGCTTCCTGACGCTGAGCCTCATGCCCGCGTTTCTCGCGACGGCCTTTCAGATTCGCGAGACGAAAAGCGGCCTCAACTACGGCCTCGACAAGGTGCGGTTCATCGCGCCCGTGAAGGTCGGCACGCGCGTGCGGGCGCATTTCAGGCTGCTTGCGTGGGACGCCATCGGCAAGGGCGGCGCGCAGCTGAAAGTGGAAATGACCGTGGAATGCGAAGGATCGGACAAGCCCGCGTGCCTCGCGGAATCGATCATCCGGCTCTTTCCCTGAGTTTGCTTTCTCGACAATTGAACTGGAGTGTGAAGCATGAGTATTCGTTTCGATGGCAAAGTCGCGATCGTCACCGGCGCGGGCGCGGGCCTTGGCCGCGCGCATGCGCTTGCGTTCGCGGCACGCGGCGCGAAAGTGGTCGTCAATGACTTCGGCGGCGCGCGCGACGGCAGCGGCGGTTCGTCGGACGCGGCCCTCGCCGTGGTCGACGAAATTCGCAAGGCGGGCGGCGCGGCCATTGCCGATGGTGCGAACGTCGCGGACTTCGCCCAGGTACAGGCGATGGTGCGCCGCGCCGTGGCCGAGTTCGGGCGCGTGGACATCCTCGTGAACAACGCGGGCATACTGCGCGACAAGAGCTTCGCGAAGCTGGAAATGGCCGATATCGAAGCCGTTCTCGACGTTCACCTGATGGGCGCGATCAACTGCTCGAAGGCCGTGTGGGACATCATGCGCGAACAGGGTTACGGGCGCATCGTGATGACGACTTCGTCGTCGGGCATGTACGGCAACTTCGGCCAGGCCAACTACGGCGCGGCGAAGATGGCGGTGATCGGCCTGATGAACGCGCTGACGACCGAAGGCAAGAAGAACAACATCAAGGTCAACACGATCGCGCCCGTCGCCGCGACGCGCATGACCGCCGACATCCTTCCCGAGGCCATGCTCGCGCGCATTCAGCCGGAGCGCGTCACGCCGGCCGTGCTGTTCCTCGCGAGCGACGACGCGCCGTCGAAGACGATCATCGCGGCAGGCGGCGGCGCGTTCGCTGCGGCGACCGTGGTGGAAACCGCGCCGGTGTTGCTGCCCGAAGCCGACGTGACGCCCGAAGGCGTGGCGGCGCACTTCGGCGAGATCGCGAACTGGAGCACGGCGCAGGCTTACGAGGAGTCGGGCCATCAGGTCGGCGCATTCCTGAAGCTGGTCTGCGGCTGATCCGGCTGATCCTGCTGATCCTGCTGATCCCGCTGATCCCAATAGCGCGAGACAGAGACCAAAAGAGCGCGCCCGGCAGAACCGGGCGCGCTTTTTCGTTTCCGCGATTGAAAGCTGCGGTCTAGCCGAGACTGCGCGCGATGATGAGCTTCTGAATATGGCTCGTCCCTTCGTAGATCTTGCAGATTCGCACGTCGCGCAGATAGCGCTCGACCGGGAAGTCGGTGAGATAGCCGTAGCCGCCGTGAATCTGCAGCGCGTCCGAGCAGACCTTTTCGGCCATCTCGCTTGCATGGAGCTTCGCGATGGACGCTTCCTTCACGCAGTCAATGGCCGCATCGCGCAGACGGGCGGCGTGCAGGCAGTACTGGTACGTGATATCGACCTGGGCGGCCATGTCCGCGAGATCGAACGCCACGCCTTGCAACCTGGCGATGGGCGCGCCGTAGGCTTCGCGCTCGTTCGCGTAGCGAATCGCGGCGTCGAGCGCCGCGCGCGCCACGCCCGCCGCGATGAACGCAATGCCGATGCGCCCATCCGACAAACCGCCCATGACGGTGCGATACCCGTCGCCTTCGCCGCCGAGCAGGTTCCCCGCCGGCACGCGGTAATTGTCCAGCGTGATCTGCGCGGTGTGCGCCGTGTGCTGGCCGAGCTTGCTCTCGATGCGCGTGATCTCGTAGCCGGGCTGTCGCGGATCGACGATGAACGTGCTCGCGCCGCGCTTGCCCGCGCGCTTGTCGGTCATCGCATAGACGACGCCCACGCCCGCTTCGCTGCCGTTCGAGATGAACTGCTTCGCGCCGTTGAGCACGTAGTGGTCGCCGTCGCGGTGCGCAGTGGCGCGCAAGGCGGCGGTGTCCGAGCCGGCTTGCGGTTCCGTGAGCAGGAATGCGCCAATCGATTCGCCGCGCGCCATCGCGGGAAGAAAGCGGCGTTTCTGCTCCTCGGTGCCGTTCTCCGCAATCGTGAGCGCCGTGAAATTGTGGACGTGGTTGATGGTCGCGAGGCCGGCATCGGCGGCGGCGATCTCGTGTTGAGCGAGGCAGAAGTCGAGCACGCCGGCTCCGGTGCCGCCGTATTCCTCCGGAATGAGCATGCCGAGATAGCCGAGGTCCGCGAGCGCCCTCAATTCGTCGCGCGGCCACGCCGATTCGCGGTCGCGCGCGGCTGCCGTCGGCGCGACGATCTCGCTCGTGACGCGGCGCGCGGAGTCGCGAATCAGACGCTGCTCTTCGGTCAGGAAAAAGTCGGATGAAGCGGTCATCGTGCGTGTCCCTTGTTTGCGGTGATGGAGTTGGGGCAGGGCGCCCAGTCGCGCAGCACCGCTTCCGTGTGTTCGCCGCGGCGAGGAATCGCGCCGGGCGCCTGTGCGGGCGTTGCGGAAAAGCGCGGCGCGGCAGTCGGCTGCAAGATGCCGTGTTCGCGCGAATAGACGCCGCGCGCGCGCATGTGCGGGTGTGACGCCGCTTCGTCCGGGGTCAGCACCGGGGCGAAACAGACATCGGTGCCTTCGAGCAGGCGGCACCACTCGTCGCGGCTGCGGGTCGCGAAGATGCCCGCAAGACGCTCGCGCAGCGCGGGCCAGTTTTCCGGGTCGTAGGGGCGGTCGAAGGCGGGATCGTCGGCGAGGCCGAGCTTTTCGCGCAATAGCCGGTAGAACTTGGGTTCGAGCGCGCCGACCGAGACATACGCGCCGTCCGCGCAGCGATACGTGTGGTACCAGTGCGGGCCGTCGAGCAGGCTCTTGCCGCGCGCGGCCACCATCTGCTGCGACGCCTGCAACGCGAGCAGCAGGCTCGTCATGTGCGCGCTTCCATCGACGATGGCGGCGTCGATCACCTGTCCCTCGCCGGTGGCGCACGCGTGCACGACACCCGCGAGAATGCCGACGGCGAGATACATCGCGCCGCCGCCCACGTCGCCGACGAGACTCGGCGGGCTGACCGGCGCGCTGCCGGGCTCGCCCGCGTACCAGAGCGCGCCCGAGAGCGCGACGTAGTTCAGATCGTGCCCGGCTGCGTGAGCGAGCGGTCCGTGCTGGCCCCAGCCGGTCATGCGTCCGTAGACGAGGCGCCGGTTGCGCGCGAGGCATACGTCGGGGCCGAGGCCGAGCCGCTCCATCACGCCGGGGCGCATGCCTTCGATGAGCGCGTCGCAACGCTCGACGAGCCCGAGCACGGTCGCGACGCCCTCGGGCGATTTGAGATCGACGGCGATCGATCGCTTGCCGCGATTGGCAATCTGCGCATCGCCGAGATCGAGCGCGTCGGCGGCGGCCTCGACGCGATCGACCACGACGACATCCGCGCCGAGGTCCGCGAGCAGCATGCCGCAGAACGGCCCCGGCCCGATGCCGGCGATCTCCAGCACGCGCAGTCCCGCGAGCGGCCCGCGCCTTTTCGCCGTGATAGCGGTCGTCGCTGTCATGGCTGTCTCCCTGTGATTGTCTGCGGGCCATGATAGTGAGCGGCCCGCGCACGCACGCCCCCTCGTCGAGAGGGGGCGCGTGTGCCCGCGCCGGCGCGCTGGCCGCCCAACGGGCGTCCCCCCGTTTACGAGGGGGCGGCGTTCGTCCGGATCGCGAATATTCTGGGTGACGTGCCCGCAAAGCCGGCCGCAGGCGGACGAGGACATCGGCGAGATCGGCGCGCTCAACGAGGAGACAAGCATGAAACTGGAGAACAAGGTTGCGATCGTGACGGGGGCCGCCTCCGGCCTCGGGCTCGCGACGTGCCACGCGCTCGCGGCGGCCGGCGCGAAAGTCGTCGGGTTCGATCTCGACGGCGACAAGCTCAAGGAAGCGCTCGGTCGAGACATCGCGTCGATCGCCGTGGATGTCGCCGACGAAGCGAGCGTCGCCGATGCGGTCCGCGAGGTTGTCGCGCGGCACGGCGGCGTGCACATCGCGGTGAATTGCGCCGGCATTCTCGGGCCGTGCAAGACGATATTCAAGGGTCAGCTCTTTCCCGGCGAATTGTGGAACCGCGTGCTGGCCGTCAATCTCACCGGCACGTTCAACGTGGTCCGTCACGCCGCGCTCGCCATGACGCGGAACGAACCCGAAGACACCGGCGAGCGCGGCGTCATCATCAATACGGCATCGGGCGCGGCGAAGGGCGGGCAGATGGGCCAGGCCGCGTACAGCGCGAGCAAGGCCGGCGTGATCGGCATGACGGTTCCCGTCGCGCGCGATCTCGCGGAACACGGCATTCGCGTGCTCGCCATCGCGCCGGGGCTTTTCGAGTCCGGCATGTCGGCCGGAATGCCGCAGAAGGTGTCGGACGGCCTCATCGAGAAGATGCTGTTTCCGCGCCGCATGGGCCGCGCGAGCGAGTTCGCGCAGCTCGTGCTCGATCTCATCGGCAACGCATACATGAACGCGACCACCGTCGACATCGACTGCGGCACGCGCTAGGCATTGCTTCACGAAAAGCCAATTCAGAGGACTTCAGCATGACAGCGATGTATCACCTTGAGCACGACGTGGCCGTCATCACGCTCGACCATCCTCCCGTCAACGGTCTCTGCCACGCCACCCGCATCGGCATCATGAATGCGCTGAACCGCGCGCTCGACGACGCCTCCGTGAAGGCGATCGTCGTCACCGGCGCCGGCAACGCGTTTTCGGGCGGCGCGGACATCCGCGAGTTCGGCACGCCCGCCGCGTTCGCGGAGCCGAGTCTCGCGACGGTGATCGGCGCGATCGAGGCATCGGCGAAACCGGTTGTCGCCGCCATTCACTCGGTCGCGATGGGCGGCGGCCTGGAACTCGCGCTCGGCTGTCACTATCGGCTCGCCACGCGAGACGCGAAGATCGCGCTGCCCGAAGTGAACCTCGGTCTATTGCCCGGCGCGGGCGGCACGCAGCGCCTGCCGCGCGCGATCGGCCTCGAAGCGGCTCTGAACATGATCGTCTCGGGCAAGACCCGGCTCGCGGGGCAGTTCGCGGGCGCGGGGCTTTTCGACGAGATCGTCGCGGGCGCCGCGCTCGCCGCCGCCGTGAGCTTCGCGCGCGCCGCAGCCGAAAGCGGCGGGACGCATCCGCGTTTGCGCGACATCGACGTGCGCCATGAGAACGCCGAGGCGTATCTAGGTTTCGCGCGCAGCACTGTCGCGGCGAGCGCGGGACCGTATCCGGCGCCGCTCGCGTGCGTGGATGCGGTCGCGGCATCGCTCAAGCCGTTCGACGCCGGTATCGACGCGGAGCGCGACGGCTTTTTCTTCCTGATGAACACGCCCGAATCGCGCGCGCTGCGGCACGCGTTTCTCGGCGAGCGCGCGGCGAGCCGCATTCCCGACGTTCCCGCCGATACGCCGGTGCGCAACATCGCGCGCGTCGCGGTGGTCGGCGCGGGCACGATGGGCGGCGGCATCGCCATGTGCTTTCTGAATGCGGGATTGCCGGTCACGATGCTGGAGACGAAAGCGGACGCGCTCGAACGCGGCGTGAGCGCCATTCGCCGCAACTACGAGAACTCGGCGAAGAAAGGCAAGCTCACGCAAGCACAACTCGACGCCCGCATGGCGCTCTTGCGAACCACGCTTTCCTACGACGACATTCGCGACGCCGACCTCGTCGTCGAAGCCGTGTTCGAGGACATGGCCGTGAAAAAGGCCGTCTTTCAGCGTCTCGACGAAGTGATGAAGCCCGGCGCGATCCTCGCCTCGAATACCTCGACGCTCGACGTGAACGCGATCGCATCGTTCACGCGGCGTCCGCAAGACGTGGTCGGCACGCACTTCTTCAGCCCCGCGAACGTCATGCGGCTGCTCGAAGTCGTGCGTGGCGCGCGCACCGCGAACGACGTGCTCGCAACCGTGATGCGGCTCGCGAAGAAGATCGGCAAGGTCGCGGTAGTCTCGGGCGTGTGCGACGGGTTCATCGGCAACCGGATGGTGGAGCAGTACAGCCGTCAGGCGGGCTTTCTGCTCGACGAGGGCGCGCTGCCGCAGCAAGTCGATCGCGCGATCGAGCGCTTCGGCTTCGCGATGGGTCCGTTCCGCATGATCGACATGGCGGGCAACGACATCAGCTGGGCCATCCGAAAGCGCCGCGCGGTCGAGCAGCCCGAGTTCAACTACTCGAAGACGGGCGACCTCTTGTGCGAGATGGGGCGCTTCGGCCAGAAGGTCGGAGCCGGCTGGTACGACTACAAGCCGGGCGAGCGCAAGGCGCATCCGAGCCCGCTCGTCGACGAGATGATCGTGCGGCACTCGAAGGCGCTCGGCGTGACGCGCCGCGCGATCAGCGACGAAGAGATCGTCGAGCGGCTCGTCTTCGCGCTCGTGAACGAAGGCGCGATGATTCTCGCGGAAGGCATCGCGTCGAAGGCGTCGGACATCGACATGGTCTATCTCAACGGCTATGGCTTTCCGAAGTTCCGTGGCGGCCCGATGCACTACGCGGACGAAGTCGGCCTCTACAACGTCGTGCAGGCGATCTCCCGCTACGCGAAGGGCTATCAGGGACACGCGTGGCACGTTGCGCCGATGCTGCAAAAGCTCGCCGACGCGGGCAAGACCTTCAACCACTGACGCGCATCCATTCAGCCAACGGGGACAACATGAACGAAGCAGTGATCGTATCTACCGCGCGCACCGCACTGGCGAAGAGCTGGAAGGGCGCGTTCAACATGACCCACGGCGCGACGCTCGGCGGCCACGCGGTCGGCCACGCGATCGCGCGCGCCGGCATCGAGGCGGGCGAAGTCGAGGACGTGCTGATCGGCTGCGCGAATCCGGAGGGCGCTACGGGCGGCAACATCGGCCGGCAGATCGCGTTGCGCGCGGGCTGTCCGGTGACGGTGCCGGGCGCGACCATCAACCGCTTCTGTTCGTCCGGATTGCAGAGCATTGCGATGGCCGCGCAACGCGTGATCGCGGGCGAGGGCGAAATCTTCCTCGCGGGCGGCGTCGAGAGCATCTCGTGGACGCAGCGTCAGATGAACCTGCAGTTCGCGAACGATCCGTGGCTCGCCGAGCACAAGCCCGAAATCTACTGGAGCATGCTGCAGACCGCCGAACAGGTCGCGAAGCGCTACGGCATCTCGCGCGAGCGCCAGGACGAATACGGCGTCGCCAGCCAGCAGCGCGCCGCCGCCGCGCGCGAGGCCGGCCGTTTCGACGATGAAATCGTGCCGATGACCGTGAGGGCGGGCGTCGTCGATCAGGCGAGCGGCGAGATCGTGACGCGCGAAGTGACGATTGCGTCGGACGAAGGCATCCGCGCCGACACGACGCTGGAAGGCGTCGCGAAGATTCGCACGGCGTTTCCCGGCGGCGTCATTTCGGCGGGCAACGCGTCGCAATTTTCCGATGGCGCATCGGCGTGCGTCGTCATGGATGCGCGCGTGGCCGAGGCGCGCGGGCTGCGTCCGCTCGGCGCGTTCCGGGGCTTTGCGGTGACGGGCTGCGAGCCCGATGAAATGGGCATCGGTCCGGTGTTCGCCGTGCCCAAGCTGCTGAAAAAAGCGGGCCTCACCGTTGACGACATCGGCCTGTGGGAGCTGAATGAGGCCTTCGCCGTGCAGGTTCTCTATTGCGCCGACACGCTCGGCATCCCGATGGAGCGCCTCAACGTGGACGGCGGCGCGATTGCGGTGGGGCATCCCTTCGGCGTGTCGGGCGCGCGGCTCGTCGGGCACGCGCTCATCGAAGGCAAACGCCGCGGCGTGAAGTACGCAGTGGTGACGATGTGCATCGGCGGCGGACAAGGCGCCGCCGGCCTGTTCGAGCTCTTTTGACGAGGACGCTGACATGTCGTTGATCCTTTCCCGCCGCGACCTGAACTTCATGCTGTACGAGTGGCTGAAGGTCGAGGCGCTGACCGCGATTCCGCGTTACGCGGATCATTCGCGCGAGACCTTCGACGCCGCGCTCGATACTTGCGAGAAGATCGCCACCGACCTCTTCGCGACGCACAACAAGAAGAACGATCAGCACGAACCGCATTTCGACGGCAAGACGGTGCACGTCATTCCCGAAGTGAAGGCGGCGCTCGCGGCGTTCTGCGAGGCGGGGCTGATGGCGGCGGGGCAGGATGACGAACTCGGCGGCATGCAGTTGCCGGTGGTCGTCGAGAAAGCCGGCTTCGCGTACTTTCTCGCGGCGAACATCGGCACGGCGGCGTATCCGTTTCTCACCATCGGCAATGCGAATCTCCTGCTCGCCTATGGTTCGCGCAGGCAGATCGACGCGTTCGTCCGGCCGCAAATGCAAGGGCGCTTCTTCGGGACGATGTGCCTGTCGGAGCCGCAGGCGGGATCATCGCTGTCGGACATCACGACGCGCGCCGAGTACGAGGGCGAGTCGGCGTTCGGCGCGCAATATCGGCTGCGCGGCAACAAGATGTGGATTTCCGGCGGCGAGCATGAGCTATCCGACAACATCGTGCATCTGGTGCTCGCCAAGATTCCCGGTCCGGACGGCAAGCTCGTGCCGGGCGTCAAAGGCATTTCGCTTTTCATCGTACCCAAGTTTCTCGTCGATGAAAATGGCGCGCCCGGCGAACACAACGACGTCGTGCTCGCGGGCCTCAATCACAAGATGGGCTATCGCGGCACGACCAACTGTCTGCTCAACTTCGGCGAAGGCATGCAGCACCGTCCGCGCGGCGAGGCGGGCGCGATAGGCTATCTCGTCGGCGAGGCGGGCGCGGGCCTCGCGTGCATGTTCCACATGATGAACGAGGCGCGCATCGGCGTGGGGCTGGGCGCGGCGGCGCTCGGCTACACCGGCTATCTGCATGCGCTCGACTACGCGCGCAACCGCCCGCAGGGACGCACGGCGGGCGCGGGCGGCAAGAATCCGGCAAGCCCGCAGGTGAAGCTGGTCGAGCATGCCGACGTGCGCCGCATGCTGCTCGCGCAGAAGAGCTATGTGGAGGGCGGTCTCGCGCTGACGCTGTACTGCGCGAAACTCGTCGATGAAGCGCGCGCCGCCCGCGTCGCCGACGACATTGCGCAACACGAACGTCTCACGCTGCTGCTGGACATCCTGACGCCGATCGCGAAGAGTTGGCCGTCGCAATGGTGTCTCAAAGCGAACGATCTCGCGATTCAGGTGCACGGCGGTTACGGCTACACGCGCGAGTACAACGTCGAACAGTTTTATCGCGACAACCGGTTGAACCCGATCCACGAAGGCACGCACGGCATTCAGGGGCTGGACCTGCTCGGGCGCAAGGTGACGATGCAGGGCGGCGCGGCGCTTCGGCTGCTCGTCGACCGGATGCACGCAAGCGCGGCGCGCGCGTCGGCCACGCGGGTGACGGCGCTCGCAGCGCATGCCTCGTTGCTCGACGACGCGGTCACGCGCCTGCTGCACGTCACGCGCATGCTGTGGACGGCGGACGATGCGACAGTGACGCTCGCGAATTCATCCGTCTATCTCGAAGCGTTCGGCCATGTGGTGATGGCGTGGATGTGGCTCGAGCAGGCGCTCGCGGCAGACTCGGGGCTCGCGCGCGCACGCAGCGACGAGGACGCGGCTTTCTATCGCGGCAAGTTGGCGGCGGCGGCGTATTTCTTTCGATGGGAGTTGCCGCGAGTCGGTCCGCAACTCGATTTGCTGGCGTCGTTCGATCGCACGACGCTGGATGTGCAGGACGCGTGGTTTTGAAGGAGCGGGGCGCTCGATAGCATCAACGCTTCAGAAGCCAAAAGAGCGCAACTGGCGCCGCGCCGCGTATCGTTCGCGAATTTCGCATAGCGGTGCGAAGGATTGCGGTGCGCGGACGCTCACGCGAAAGCCGAGCCGCAAAGCAAAAAGCCCAGTCACGAAGACTGGGCTTTTTGTTTGATTCTTGGTAGGCCGTGCGGGATTCGAACCTGCGACCAACGGATTAAAAGTCCGCTGCTCTACCAGCTGAGCTAACGACCCGAAAGAGGCGAAATTATAAGCGGCGACTTCTGATGCTGTCAACCAATGTAACCGTCACATCGCAGAGAAGATGCCTGCGGCAGGCAGGCCCGCCGGCATTTCCACGACAGGCGCCGCTTACTTCACCTGCGACATCTTGCTTTGCGCGCTCTGCGCGACTTCGGTGCCCGAATACTGCGAGATGATCTGCTGCAGCGTCTGCTTTGCAGCCGCCTTCTGGCCTTGCTCGATCTGGTTGTTCGCGATTGCGAGCAACGCTTCGGGCGCTCGCGGATGCGTCGGGTAGGTCTTCACCAGGTTTTGCCAGATGGCGGTCGAGCCCTTGTAGTCGCGCTGCGCGTACAGCGCATTGCCGAGCCAATACTGCGCGGTCGGCTGATACGGGCTTTGCGGATACTTCGCCACGAACGCCTTGAACGACGCTGCGGCGTTCTTGTAGTCGCCGTTACGGAACTGAGTCGACGCTGCGTTGAACGCTTCGGTCTCGCCGGGCTGCACCGAACCGGTTACGCCGTCGATCGTCTCTTGCTGCGGCTCGAATTTCTTCAGGCGCGTGTCGAGATCGGCGTAATAGTCCTTCTGCTGCTTTTGCAGCGTCGCGACCTGGTTCGCCAGATCCTCGTTCTGGCCGCGAAGCGTGGCGACCTGCTGATTCAGCTGGTCGATACGATTCGACTGATCGAGGATCGTGCGCTGCGCAGCCGACAACTGGCTGGCGAGGCCATCCGTTTTCGTGCGCAGATCGAGCACGGCCTTGCGCGCTTCGTTGTCGTCGAAGACGCCGGCGTGCGCGGGCACGCAAAGCATCGTCGAGCCGGCGAAGCATGCGGCTGCGGCGAGCCGCAGCAAGGAGAAGCGATACGACATAGGGCGACTCACCCGTGACTGGTTACGTGACTATTACTGTTGGTAGACGAGATCGGCGCGGCGGTTCTGCGCATACGACGATTCGTCGTGACCCGTCGCCATCGGCTTTTCCTTGCCGAGGCTCACGGCTTCCATCTGCGAATCCGCAACGCCCATCAGCGACATCGCGCGGCGCACCGCTTCCGCACGCTTCTGGCCGAGCGCGAGGTTGTACTCGCTCGTGCCGCGCTCGTCCGTGTTGCCCTGAATCAGGACGTGACGCTCCGGATGGCCCTTCAGATACGACGAGTGCTGCTGCAGCAGCGGCTGATAGTCGTCCTTCACGGCATAGCTGTCGAAGTCGAAATAGATGCTGCGCTTCGCGAGCGGGCTGTTCGGGTCGTTCAGCGGGTCGATATTGACCTGCTTCACGTCCGTCGGGTTGGGCTGCGTGCCCACCGCACCCTTGTTCGCGCCTTCGTCGAGCTTCACGCCCGAGTGACACGCCGCCAATGCGCCGACCATCGCAACTGCCAGGCCGATACGAAGTTTCGACATCATGGTACCTCTCCTTGTGTTGTAGCTGAACGTTGTCTGTGAAACGTTATTGCTGGACTTATTGCATGAACGGACCCCAGGACGGCTCGCGCACCGCACCGCCCTGAACTGACAAGACTTGCCGCGTGCGACCATCGGTCGACACGGCTGCCAACACGCCACGTCCGTTCACTTGGGTGGCGTAGAGGATGTACTGACCATTCGCCGCGAAGCTCGGCGATTCGTCATGCGTCGTGTCGGTCAGCCCCGTAGCCGTGCCGGACGAAAGGTCCTGCAAATACAGCTTGAAGCCGCCGCCAGTGCGCGAAATGTACGCGAGTTGCTTGCCGTCCGGACTCACGCGCGGGCTCGTGTTGTAGCTGCCCGTGAACGTGACCCGCTGGGCCGCGCCGGCGCTTTCCCCCGACGCCGGCATCTTGTAGATCTGCGGTTGGCCGCCGCGATCGCTCGTGAAATAGATGGAGTTGCCATCGGGCGAGAACGACGGCTCGGTATCGATGGAACTGCCTTGCGTCAGACGGCGCAGGCCGGTACCGTCCGCGTTGACTTCGAAAATCTGCGTATTGCCGGTGCGCGAGAGCGCGACCGCGAGCTTGCGGCCGTCAGGCGACCACGCCGGCGCACTGTTGTTGCCTTTCTGGTTGGAGACGACCACGCGCCGGCCCGTCGGCAGGTCGTGAATGTAGACCACCGGCTTCTTCTTCTCGAAGGACACGTAGGCGACCTTCGTGCCGTCCGGCGACCACGCCGGGGAAATGATCGGTTCCGGGCTGGAGAGGGCGATCTTCGCGTCCTGACCGTCGGAGTCGGAAATCTGCAACTGGTAGCGCCCGCCCGTCTGGATGACGTAGGACAGGCGCGTCGCGAACACGCCGCGGCCGCCGAGCAGCTTCGCGTAGATGTAATCCGCGATCTTGTGCGCGCTCATGCGCAAGCCGCTTTCCGCGCTCACGAGCGAAAGACCGCCGAGATTCTGCTGCTTCACCGTGTCATAGAGACGGAAGCGCACTTCGTACTGACCGTTCGACAGGCGCGTGACGCTGCCCGACACGAACGCGTCGGCGCCTTTCGCCTTCCACGCGCCGAGATCCACGGAGTCGGTTTCCGAAACCGGCGTGCCGCCCGCGTCGATGTTCGTGAACTTGCCGCTTCTCTGCAGATCCTGACGAATGATCGCGCTCACTTGCTGCGGCGAGTTCGCCTCGTTCGCGAAATTGGCCGTCGCGATGGGGAACTGCGTAGAACCGACGCCGGTGACGAGCACGTTCAACTGGGCGTGTGCGGCGGTGCCGGCTGCGATCAGGCAGGATGCGACCAGCGTTCTCAGGCCAAGCTTCGTCATCAAACTCATGCTGTATAGGTTCCGAAAAAAGCGTTTCAAGTGTCTGGGGAATGCAGAGCAGACCCCCGTTTGCACAATTCGTTCCCGCGTGACGGCAGCGTCAGCCGCCCGCCGGGCGCAGCGTGATGGTGAAGTGATCGGGCGCCTTGCCGTCGGTGTCGACGGGCATCGGGTCCGAACGCTGCACCGCCCGTAGCGCGGCCTGATCCCACTGCTCATTGCCGCTCGAACGGCTGATGCTGGCCGAAAGCAGCGTGCCCGACGACGAGCAGCGCACCGACACGACCGTTTCGAGGCCAGCGGTTTCGCCTGCCCACACGATGTTCGGCCGCACGCGCCGCTGCACCTTCTCGGCATAACCCGGCGACGTCGCGTTGCCGCCCGCACCGCGGCCCGTGCCGCTCTTGGCGAGCCCTTCGCCGCTCGAACTCGTACCGCCGCCCAACTGACCTTGCAGGGCCGCGAGACGCGCCTTGCGCTCGGCGTCGACCTTGGCTTTCGCTTCGGCGTCGGCCTTCGCCTTCGCCTGCGCCGCAGCCTTCGCTTTTGCCTCGGCCTCGGCTTTCGCCTTCGCCTGCGCATCGGCCTTCGCCTTGGCTTCCTTCTGTTCCTGAAGCTGTTCGGCCTTCTGCGCATCGGCCTGCTGCTGGCGTTCCTTTTCCTGCTGCGCCTTGGCTTGCTGCTGCTGCTGTTGTTGCTTCTGCAACTCGGCCTGGCGCTGCTTCTCGATTTGCTTCTGCTTCTCCTGCATCGCCTTTTGCGTGACGGCAGCGGCGGCGGCCTGCGCGGCCAGTTGCTGCTGACGCTTCGCTTCGGCTTCCTCGCGTGCCTCCTGCTGACGGCGCTGTTCGGCAAGCTGCGCTTCGCGCGCGGCGGCTTCCTGCTGCTTGCGTTTTTTCTCCTGCAACGCGATGTCGGCTTCTTCGTCCTTCGCGGGCGGCGGCGCGGGTTGCGCTTTCACCGGCGCGGGCGGCGGCGGGGCGGGGCGCGGCGTCGGCGCGGACATGTCGGGAATGTCGGTCCAGATTTCGGCTTCCGCGCCGGCCGGCGTGTTGTTCTGCCAGTTGATGCCGTGATAGAGCAGCCAGCCGAGCAGCAGATGCATGACCGCCGCGAGCGCGAACGCCTTGCCCGTGCCGCGCTCGCGCGGCGGGCGCACGGGCCGCGCGATGTGCACGCGCGCCTCTCGGGGCTGGGCGGTGTGACGATCGATCATTGCGATTTGACGAGCAATCCCACGCGCTTCACGCCGCGCGCCTTCATATCGGACATCACGTTCATGACGACTTCGTACTTCACCGTCTTGTCAGCCGCAATGACGACGGGCTGATCCGGATGCGATTCCTGCCGGTTGAGCACGAACGCGTTGAGGTCGTCCTTGGTCATGCGCTGCTCTTGCGTCGCGCCGCCTTCTTCCTTGTAGCGCACGTTCATGCTGCCGTCCGCCTTGATGTTGATGACGAGCGGCGGCTGCTGCTCCTGCGGCTGCGCGTTGCCGACGGTCGGCAGATTGATGATGGACGGGGACACGAGCGGCGCCGTCACCATGAAGATGACGAGCAGCACGAGCATCACGTCGATATACGGCACGACGTTGATGTCGGCCATCGCGCGGCGCGAGCTGCCGCGCATGCTGGAACGAATCGGGCCTGCCATCGCGAACTCCTGTTAGTGCGCCTGACGCTGCAAGATGTTCGAGAACTCTTCGATAAAGGTCTCGAAGCGGATCGCCAGACGGTCGATGTCATGCGCGTAGCGGTTGTACGCGACCACGGCGGGAATGGCGGCGAAGAGGCCGATCGCCGTCGCGACGAGGGCTTCCGCGATGCCCGGCGCGACGTTCGCGAGCGTTGCCTGCTGCACGTTGGCGAGACCGCGGAACGAATTCATGATGCCCCACACGGTGCCGAAAAGACCGATATACGGACTCACCGAGCCGACCGACGCGAGAAACGCGAGATTCGCTTCGAGGACGTCCATTTCACGCTGAAACGCGGCGCGCATTGCGCGGCGCGAGCCATCCAGAATCGCGCCCGGATCGGTGATACGGCGCTCCTTGCCTTTCAGGAATTCGCGCATGCCGGATTCGAAGATACGCTCCAGCGCGCCGATGGTGTGGCGGTTGTTCGCCGCGCTCTGATAGAGCGCCTGAAGGTCGCCGCCCGACCAGAAGTCCCGTTCGAAGCGCTCGGTCTGCGCGCGCGCGCGGCGAATGGCGAACCACTTGCGGAAAATGAAAGTCCAGGACAGAAGCGACAGAATCAGGAGCAGCGCCATCACGGCCTGCGCGAGCAGGCTCGCGTGAATGACGAGAGATACGATCGACAGGTCTTGTGTGTTGTTCATAAAGGTCTGCTGTTACGCCCGGAAAGTCCCGGAAAAATGGGCCTCCGGTCAGGAGCGCGTCAGGCTTTCGTGATTGGAGTGTGAATAAAACGAAAGCCGCGCCACGGCCGGCTTTTATCGGTTGTCGTTTCGCTATTCACGGCTTGGTCCGCCATGAGGCGCAAAGGGTTCATCGGCGGACTGATTCGCATGCGTTGCACGGGGGCTGCGTTCTGGGCCGCGTCTGAGTCCGTCGAGAACCGGCTGCGGAATGCCCACGGGACGGATCGAGGCGCGCTCGACGGATGCCACGCGGATATCGCCGCTCGCGAGCAGCACGCCGTCGCGCCATGCTTCCTGGTGAAAGTCCACCGACGCGCGGCCAAGCCGCTCGATACGGCTCTTGACCTGAATGACGTCGTCGAGGCGCGCGGGCGCCGAATAGTCGACCGATGTCTTTTTCACCACGAACACGATGCCGTCCGACTGCGCGAGCCGCTGCTGGTCGATGCCGCACGCGCGCAGCCATTCCGTGCGCGCCCGCTCGAAGAACTTCAGGTAGTTCGCGTAGAACACGATGCCGCCTGCGTCGGTGTCCTCGTAATACACGCGAACCGGCCATTCGAAAAGCAGGGGATTGCTCACCTTCGCGCCGTCCCGCCTGCGCCGGACACGATCAGCCCGCTTCGGCTCGCTTTTTGACAAATATTCATCCGCGGCATTTTACCGGAACCCGTTGCACGCTCGCCAAATCCTCAGGCAGTTGATTAAGAGCCGCGGTGAATTTGCAACGGTCCGAACGTCTGCGCAACCGGCATCAGTTCGATGGCGTTGATGTTGACGTGCGCGGGCCGCGTGGCGATCCAGTAGATCGCGTCCGCGATGTCCTCGGGTGTGAGCGGCTGCACGTCCTTGTAGACGCCAGCCGCCTTGTCGTCGTCGCCCTTGAAGCGCACGTTGGAGAATTCGGTTCCGCCGCACAGCCCCGGTTCGATGTCGGTCACGCGCAGCGCGGTGCCGGCGAGGTCCGCGCGCAGGTTCAGGCTGAACTGCCGCACGAATGCCTTGGTCGCGCCGTAGACGTTGCCGCCGGGATACGGATAGCTGCCCGCCACCGACCCGAGATTGAACACATGTCCGCGATTGCGCTCGACCATGCCCGGCAGGATCGCATGCGTGACCGCGACGAGGCCCGCGCAATTCGTGTCGATCATGTTCTTCCAGTCGTCGAGGTTCGCGCGCTGCGCAGGCTCGAGACCGAGCGCGAGGCCCGCGTTGTTGACGAGCACGTCGATCTGCGAGAACGCGGCGGGCAGCGAAGCGATGGCGTTCCTCACGGCGTTGTCGTCGCGCACGTCGAGCTCGATGGGCAACAGCGCGTCGCCGAGTTCGTTCGAGAGCGCAACGAGCCGATCCTTGCGGCGCGCCGTCGCGATGACGCGATGCCCGCCCTTGACGAAAGAGCGCGCGATGGCAGCGCCGAAGCCGGCGGACGCGCCGGTGACGAAGACGATCATGTTCCAACTCCGGGTCGATTGGGCCGATATGCGGAACCGGGCGGCGCTGGCATGCGCGTCCGGCAACGGCGCAAAGGGTACTTCCATTGATGCGGCGCGGCAAGTAAGCGCGGGCGCGAACGGTCGTGCTTGCGGCGCTTGCCGCAGGGTGGCGAAATCGCGGGGGAATCGGCCCGCGAAATGGCCCAAGAAACCGCCCCCGAAACCGCCCGCAGCTCGGTTGCCTAAAGCCCGGCCGCCCATTAAACTACAACGCTCAAACCCCGCGTGACTGGCGATAGAATCTTCGGATTCAAGGTGGAACGACCCACTAGGAAGCGCGGAGCGTCGCTTTGCCGTTCGCCTGGGCAGCTGAGATCCGCGCGCCGTCGCTGCGTTGCCGGTGGCTGTCCGTTCCGCGAAACCGGAGTCTTCCCCCATCCGTCGCGTCATGGCCCAGTCGCTGTCAAGCGTCTTGCGCGCCTGCGTGAAGCACGCATCTGCACGCGCGATCCAGTCAACCTGTTTTGATCTCACGGAAAACGTATGTTCGACAGAGCCCAAAGTACCCTTGCCAACGTCGATCCCGAATTGCTCAAGGCCATCGAGCAGGAAAACGGCCGGCAGGAAGAGCACATCGAGCTGATCGCCTCGGAAAACTACACGTCGCCCGCGGTGATGGCGGCGCAAGGTTCCCAACTCACGAACAAGTACGCGGAAGGCTATCCCGGCAAGCGCTACTACGGCGGCTGCGAGTACGTGGATATCGTCGAGCAGCTCGCCATCGACCGCGTGAAGCAGCTCTTCGGCGCCGAAGCCGCCAACGTGCAGCCGAACTCCGGCTCGCAGGCGAATCAGGGCGTGTTCTTCGCCGTGCTGAAGCCGGGCGACACCATCATGGGCATGAGCCTCGCCGAAGGCGGCCACCTGACGCACGGCTCGCCCGTGAACATGTCGGGCAAGTGGTTCAACGTGGTGAGCTACGGCCTGAACGAAGCGGAAGACATCGACTACGAAAAGACCGAAGCGCTTGCGAAGGAACACAAGCCGAAGCTGATCGTCGCGGGTGCGTCGGCGTTTGCGCTGCGCATCGACTTCGAGCGTCTGTCGCAGATCGCGAAGAGCGTCGGCGCGTACTTCATGGTCGACATGGCGCACTACGCCGGTCTCGTCGCGGCGGGCGTGTATCCGAACCCCGTGCCGCATGCGGATTTCGTCACCACGACCACGCACAAGAGCCTGCGCGGGCCGCGCGGCGGCGTCATCCTGATGAAGGCGGAGTTCGAGAAGCAGATCAACTCGGCCATTTTCCCCGGCATTCAGGGCGGCCCGCTGATGCACGTGATTGCGGCGAAGGCCGTCGCGTTCAAGGAAGCGCTGTCGCCGGAATTCAAGACGTATCAGCAGGCTGTCGTCGAGAACGCGCGCGTGCTGGCGGAAACGCTCGTCAAGCGCGGTTTGCGCATCGTGTCGGGCCGCACGGAAAGCCATGTGATGCTCGTCGACCTGCGCGCGAAGAAGATCACCGGCAAGGCTGCGGAAGCCGCGCTCGGCGCCGCGCACATCACGGTGAACAAGAACGCGATTCCGAACGATCCGGAAAAGCCGTTCGTCACGAGCGGCGTGCGTCTCGGCTCGCCCGCCATGACCACGCGCGGCTTCGGCGTGAAGGAAGCGGAGATCGTCGGCAACCTGATCGCGGACGTGCTCGACAATCCGGAAGACCAGGCGAACCTCGAGCGCGTGCGCGCGCAAGTGGCCGATCTCACCAAGCGTTTCCCGGTCTACCGTTAACCTTCGAGTCACACGCCAATGCACTGCCCGTTCTGCCGACACGAAGACACCCAGGTTGTCGATTCCCGCGTGTCGGAGGACGGCGCGGCCATTCGGCGGCGCAGGCGCTGTCCCGCGTGCGACAAGCGTTTCACCACGTATGAACGCGTCGAACTCGCGCTGCCGTCGGTCGTGAAGAAAGACGGCAGCCGCACCGAGTTCGATCGCCGCAAGATCGTCGCGAGCATGAAGCTCGCGCTGCGCAAGCGTCCGGTCGCGGCCGACGCCATCGACGCAGCCGTCGCGCGCATCGAATATCAATTGCTCGGCAGCGGCGAGCGCGAAGTGCGCAGCGAGCGTCTCGGCGAACTCGTGATGAACGAGTTGCGCCAGCTCGACACCATCGCCTACGTGCGTTTCGCTTCGGTCTACAAACGCTTCGAAGACGTCTCCGAGTTCGAAGACGTGCTCGACGAATTCCGCCGCGCCGCGCCCAAAAAGTCGGCGTCGCGCAAACGCTGATTCCTTTCGCATCCTTCCTCCGCAGTCCTTTTCTGCATTCCCGCGCATAGTCTGCCGGCCGAAAAGCGCGCTGAACACTCGGCCATTCGGCTAATGGCGAGGCGCGCTTCTTCCCGCTAGATTCGACGTTCATTCAACTCGAATCGATCAGGGATGCAGATGAATCGCCCGTCCAGATCCGGCTTCACGCTCGTGGAACTTTGCGTCGTGCTCGCCATCATGGCGATCGTCGCGACGTTCGCGACGCCGTCTTTCTTCGCCTGGCAGACGCGCGACCAAATCGATGCACGCGCACGCTCGCTCTTCGCGACGCTCTCGCTTGCACGCGCCGAAGCCGTGCGTCGCGGCGCGCGCGTGACCCTGTGCAGGATCGACGCCGCGCGCCATTGCCTCGCGTCGGGGAAAGCGTGCGACAACGGCGTGACCGACTGGTCGTGCGGCTGGGCGCTTTTCGTCGATCGCGACGGCGTGCCCGCGCTGCTGCGCGTGGAGCCGGCGATATCGTCGATTGCGATAGCAGGCGCGGCGACCGACCTGTTGTTCACGCCGCCCGCCGGACAGGTCATCGGCGGGTTTCGCAGCTTCGACTTCGGCCCGCGCGGTGCGGCAACCACTGCGAATGGCGCGTCGCGGCGCTGCATCCGGCTGGCGGCAGGCGGCCGTCCGCGCATCACGCAAGGCAGTTGCGGAGCCTCGGCATGACGACGCGGCAATCCGGCGATTCACTGCTCGAAGTGATGATTGCGCTTTCGCTCACGGCGATCACGGCGCTCGGGCTGATAGCGGTTCAAAGCGCGCTCGCGCGGGGCGAGCGTCTTGCGCTCGTCCGTGAGCGCGCGGCGTTGGTCGCGGATTCGGTGGCCGAAAGCATCCGCACGGACGCGGATCGAGCCGCCGTGCTGTCGCGCTGGCAGGCGAGCGCGGCGTCGATGTTGCCGGATGGCGACGTGGCCGTGATCGACCGCGCCGACGGCCTGTACGTCGCGACCGTGAGCTGGCATGCCGCCGACCGTTCCGATCCGTGTCCCGAGCCGCAAGTGAGGCCCAGCGCTTCATGCATTTCCGTGGCGTTCGCACGATGAACCCGCGCTCGCCTCGCTCGCGTGTTTCGCGCGGTCACACGCTGCTCGAACTCACGATTTCCCTCGCGCTCGGCATGTTGATCGTCGTGGCCGCGCTTTCGCTGTATCGCGCGCAGCGTGCGGCGTTCGAGCGCGCCGCCGATGTCGCGCGCATCCACGATGCCGGCGTCTCCGCGCTCGAACTCCTCGCGCAGCAAATCCAATTGGCCGGCTTCGGAACGGCGCGCTCGGACGCCCCGTTGTTCGGCTGCACTCAGGGCCGCGTGATCGGCGCCGATACGGCGGCTTCGTGCGAGTCGCTCGCGAGCCGGTCGGACGGCGTGCAGGTTCGCTACGCGGCCGACATCGTCGCGACGTGGCCGACATCGGGCGGCGTGCCGACGGATTGCATCGGCCAGGGCGTCGCCGATGCATTCGTCGGCAACCGCTTCTATGCGAAGCCGAGCACGTCCACCGGCGAGCCCGAACTCTATTGCGAAGGCGGCGGCAAGCAGGCGCAGCCGCTCGTGGAAGGCATCGAGCGAATAGGGCTCGCTTACTGGCTGACCGGCGCATCCAGCGCGGTGGATGCGTCCGCCATTGCGCGCGACAGGTGGCCCGACGTCCACGCCGTCGACATATGCGTCCAGGTGCGCGGCTTCGCGGTTGCGGGCAAACGCCGGACGAACTATGCCGATTGCGCCGGAGCGCCTGTCACGACCGACGATGGACGCACGCATCAGGCGTTCTCGCGCCGCGTCGAAATTCGCAATGTCAGCGCGCCACTCGACAAAGGTGGAGCATGAAACGTCGAATGTACTCACGGGGCATCGCGTTGCCGATCGTCCTGCTGCTTGCCTCGCTGATGCTCGTCACCGCTGGCGCGTGGCTGCAAACGTCGCTCGTCGCCGCGCGCGCGACCGTGGCGGCTCGCGAGCGCGTGCAGGCTTTTCACGCGGCGGACAGCGCGCTCATTCGTTGCAGCCGCATGCTTTCGTCCGCGCTGCCCGCAAGCGGGCCGGTCGATCAGGAGCCGGCGCGCTGGCGGCTCAGGTCGTCGTTCGAGGGAGCGTCGGCGCTTGCGTTGGCGCCGTTCGCATCCTGGCCTTACGCGATGCGAGCGCCGCAATGTCTGATCGAGACATGGCCGCGAGCCGGGCAGTCATCGGCCATTTCGTATCTCGTCACGGCGCGAGGCTTTGGCGCGACGCCGCAGACCGAGGCATGGCTGCAACTGCGCATCGATATGACCGGGCGCACCGTCACGCAGCAGTGGCGACGCGTCGCGGGCAAGCCATTTTGAGGAGCACGACGAATGAACGGATGTGGAAGGCGCGCGGGCTTCAGCCTGCTCGAATTGATGATCGCGCTGGGCGTTGCGGCGATCATCGCGATGTTCGCGCTCCCGGCGTATCGGGCGCATGTGGCGAAGGCGCATCGGCTGGATGCCGCCGCCGCGCTGATCCGGGCCGCGCAGTTTGTCGAGAGCGCGCGTCTTTCTCAGGCGGCGTCGGATGCCGTCGCATTGAGCGCCGGCATGGATCAGGCGCCTGCGGGCGGCGTGCCGGTTTATCGGCTCGCGCTCCTGGCGGAATCCGCGACCAACGGCGGGTATGCGATCGAAGCCGTTCCCGTGTCGCCGGGCGCAATGAAGGACGACGCATGCGGCGTGTTCGTCATCGACGCGACCGGCTTGCGCTCGAATCGGCTTTCAGGCAGCGCCGCCCCGCTCGATGCGGCGAAGTCGTCCGCATGCTGGGCGGGGAAGGGATGATGCGCTTAGAAGACGGTGGGATCGACGGCGTCGGTCGAGGTTTCGACGCTGGTGGTCTTCATCTGTTGCCAGATGCGCCAGCCTTCCCACGCGGCGAGACCGAGTCCGCCCCATTTGACGAGGGGTTTGGCGCTGCGCAGAAGTCCTCTTCGCACGGGCTTCGTGAGCAGCAGCGAAGCGAGCGAGCCGACCACCGGATACTGCTTGAAGAGGAAGCCGAACTTGCCGCCGCGCGCGCCGCCGCTGAAAAGCGAGCTCAGCATGTCGCTAATGCCGCCGCCTGTCGCGCTGCGCCGTCCGAAGCGCCGCCCCGGACGGCTGACGCCCGGCACGAGCATGCCGATGAGCGGCAGATGAGCGACCGAATCGCGGAGGTCGTGCGTGGCTTGCCGCAGTTCCATGCGCTCGACATCCGCGCGCGCGAGCAGCAGTTCCTTGCGCAGCGAGCGCATGTGCGGCTTGCGAAGCTGTTGCTGCACTTCATGCTTGGCTGCCGGCGATGTTGCGTCGTTATGGCTCATGGTCGAACGGGCGAGTGTGGTGCGCGTTTGAAGGAAGGATCGCGTGCAACGGCGGTGCGTCGCGATGCTCAGTTGAAAATGTCGCGATCCTTGCGGAACTGGTCGAGCGTGTCGTCGAAAAGATGCGGTGCATCGCGCAGCTTGCTGCGTGCACGCAGTCCGCACACGATCGCGATGACCGCGTACAGCAGCGTGATGCCGCCGAGCGCTTCCCAACGATACGTGTCCCAGAAGAAGATCGCGATCAGCACGGTCAGGGAGATGAGGGCCATCATCGCGAGCAACATCGCGGCGAGCCCGAGAAACAACACGCCGATGAGCCGTTCCTTCTCTTCCTGCAACTCGATGCCGATGAGTTCGAGCCGCGTCTCGGCGATGGCGAAAACCGAGCTCAGGATTCGGCGCAAGGGTCCGGGGGACGAATCGCGCGGTAGCCGTTCTGTCGTCATGGTTTGGGTGCGAGAGCGCGTTGGGTGCCGCTTTGGATGTTTCCGGCCGATGCACGAGGCAAACGGCCGGCGCGAAAGTCGAGCCGTGCGCCCGGGCAGGGCGCGCGCGACGCGATATTGTTTCGATCCGAACGAACCGGTCGGTCACCGGTCTAGCGAACCGTTTAGCAAACGCCGGGCCATTCTTCGAAATTCTGCTGCCCGAACCAAAAGCCGGGCAGCACGAAGCGCTTACTTCCGATTGATTAGCAGACCGATGACCATGCCGATGCCCGCCGCGATCCCGATCGACGCCCACGGATGTTCGTGGACGTAGTCGTCGGTGGCGCGCGCCGCTTTTCGGCCGCGCTCGATTACGACGACTTGCGCGTCGGCGGCCTTTTCCTTGGCTTGCTTGAGGCGCGACATGGCGGTTTCGCGCAGCTCCGAAGCGCGCTCGCCGGTAGCGGTGGCGGCTTGCCTGAGCAGGTCTTCAGCGTCAGCCAGAACGGTTTTGATATCGGACATGAATCGCTCCTTATGGGTTTCTGACATTAAAGGCTCCATCGGTGAGGCTACGCAGATCGTAACCAAAGATGCCGTCGCTGACGAGGAGGCCGGGATGCCGCGGCGATGCACCGCAGGTTCCGTTCCAGTGCCGGTCCTTGCGCCGCAGCGGGACTCGCAACGCTCGTCATCGAAAGAGGGACACCGTTGACGATGGAGGCGATCTGACCCGTAAAAGTTTCAGCCGCTTATCGAAAGTTACAAACACGCTGCCGTCGTCGCGAAAAAAAGAAGGCCGCTTCGCGAGAAGCGGCCTTCAGATGCGAAAGGCGATTCGTGCCTTCAGAAGAACGCCTGAATGCCCGTCTGCGCGCGGCCCAGAATGAGCGCGTGGACGTCGTGCGTGCCTTCGTAGGTGTTGACCACTTCGAGATTGACGAGATGGCGCGCGACGCCGAATTCATCGGAAATGCCGTTGCCGCCGAGCATGTCGCGCGCGAGCCGGGCGATGTCCAGCGCCTTGCCGCACGAATTGCGCTTCATGATCGACGTGATCTCGACTGCCGCCGTGCCTTCGTCCTTCATGCGGCCGAGGCGCAGCACGCCTTGCAAGCCGAGCGTGATTTCGGTCTGCATGTCGGCGAGCTTCTTCTGGATCAGCTGGTTGGCGGCGAGCGGCCGGCCGAACTGTTTGCGATCGAGCGTGTATTGCCGCGCCGTGTGCCAGCACGCTTCCGCCGCACCGAGCGCGCCCCAGGAAATGCCGTAGCGCGCCGAGTTGAGGCAGGTGAACGGCCCTTTGAGCCCGCGCACATTGGGCAGCAGGTTCTCTTGCGGTACGAAAACTTCGTCCATCACGATCTCGCCGGTGATCGACGCGCGCAAGCCCACTTTGCCGTGGATGGCCGGCGCGGACAGCCCCTTCCAGCCCTTTTCGAGGATAAAGCCACGAATCTCGTCGCGGCCGTCCTCTTCCAGCTTCGCCCAGACGACGAACACATCCGCGATCGGCGAGTTCGAAATCCACATCTTCGAGCCGGACAGCGAATAACCGCCTTCAACTTTCTTCGCGCGCGTCGTCATGCTGGCCGGATCGGAGCCGGCGTTCGGCTCCGTCAGCCCGAAGCAGCCGATCCACTCGCCGCGCGCAAGCTTCGGCAGATATTTTTCCTTCTGTTCGTCGCTGCCGAACGTGTGGATCGGCACCATGACGAGCGAAGATTGCACCGACATCATCGAGCGATAGCCCGAATCCACACGCTCGACCTCGCGCGCGATGAGGCCGTAGCTCACGTAATTCAATCCGGGTCCGCCGTATTGCTCCGGAATCGTCGGGCCGAGCAGTCCGAGTTCGCCCATCTCCCGGAAGATAGCCGGATCGGTTTTTTCCTCGCGGAACGCCTGCATCACACGCGGCTGCAGCTTGTCCTGCGCGTAAGCGTGCGCCGCGTCGCGCACCATGCGTTCTTCTTCCGTCAATTGCTGATCCAGCAGCAGCGGATCTTCCCAGTTGAAGCGTGCGGCGTCGGCCATGTGCGTTCTCCAATGTGAGCGAAAGCGCCTTCGCCGGGCGCTTGACGTGGGTTCCGCTATGCGGAACAATGTTCTGCAAATGAGCGATCAGTTTAGCATTCGATGACACCCGATTCCAGCACGAACGCCGCCGCGAGAACACCGCCCGAGGGCATCGACGAGCGGAGATTCGTCGTCGCGCTCGCACGCGGGTTCGACCTTCTGCGCGCGTTTCGCCCCGGCGAGACGCTGCTCGGCAATCGCGATTTCGTCGAACGCACCGGCCTGCCGAAAGCCACCGTCAACCGTCTCGCCTATACGCTCGCGACGCTCGGCTATCTGCGTTTCGACGAAGCGGCCGGCAAATACGCGCTCGATACCGGCGTGCTGTCGCTCGGCTTCGCGCTTCTGGCCGGCGCGGACACGCTCGAACTCGCGCGGCCGCACATGCGCGCGCTCGCGCGCGAAATCGGCGCGGCGGTGTCGCTCGGTTGCCGCGACGGGCTCGACATGATCTATCTGGAAACGATTCGCAGCGAGACGGCGCTCACGCTCGGCCTCGCACCGGGATCGCGCCTGTCCATGCTCACGAGTTCGATGGGCCGCGCGTATCTCGCGGTCCAGGAACCGGCGGCGCGCGACGTGTTGCTGGAGGAATTGGGGAAAGCGGAGGGCGGGGCGCAGGTGGAAGCCGCGACGCGCGCCATCGAGGATTACGCTCGCGATGGCTGTTGCTACTCGTTTCGCGAATGGCACGACGACGTCAACGCGATCGCCGCGCCTTTTCGGGACGTGCGCAATGGCCGCTGGCTCGTGCTGAGCAGCAGCGGCCCGGCATCGTCGATGGACGAGGCGTATTTCCGCGAGGTCATCGGGCCGAAGCTGAGAGCACTGGCGGCGCGCCTCGCGTAGAACCGGGCAGGCTCAGAGCAGCGTGCGCACCTGCCAAAGCTCCGGAAAGAGCACGACATCGAGCATCTTGCGCAGATACGACGCGCCCGCCGTGCCGCCCGTGCCCTGCTTGAAGCCGATGATGCGCTCGACCGTGGTCACATGCCGGAATCGCCATTGGCGAAACGCGTCTTCGAGATCAACGAGTTCCTCGGCCATTTCATAGAGTTCCCAGTGCTTCGACGGCTCGCGATACACCGCGAGCCACGCCGCTTCGACGGACGCATCGTGCGTGGTCGGCTGCGTCCAGTCGCGCTCGAGCCGCGCCGGATCGATGTCGAAGCCGCGTCGCGCGAGCAGGCGGATCACTTCGTCGTAGAAAGAGGGCGCCTCGAGCGTCTCGCGCACCTGTGCGACGACGTCCGGCCGATGCGCGTGCGGCTTGAGCATCTGCGTATTCTTGTTGCCGAGCAGGAACTCGATCTGCCGATACTGATGCGACTGAAACCCCGACGACGCACCGAGATACGGCCGCATCGCGGTGTATTCGGACGGCGTCATCGTCGCGAGCACGTTCCACGCTTGCACCAGTTGCTCGAAAATGCGCGAGACGCGCGCGAGCATCTTGAACGCGGGCGGCAATTCATCGCGATGAACGGCGGCGAGCGCCGCGCGCAGTTCGTAGAGCGCGAGCTTCATCCACAGTTCGCTGGTCTGATGCTGCACGATGAAAAGCATCTCGTTGTGATCCGGCGAAAGCGGATGCTGCGCCGTGAGAATCGCATCGAGGCCGAGATAATCGCCGTAGCTCATCGAATCGGAGAAATCGAGCTGGGCATCGTGCCAGCCTTTCTCTTCGCCTTGCGCGCCGTGGCCGAACGGACAACCTTTGGTTTCGCTCATGATTCCAGTCCTCACGTCACCGACCCGCGCGCGGCGAATTCCGGCGCGCGCCAGCTTTCTGTCGCGAGCACGTCGCGCAGCAGCTCGACGGCATCCCAGACATCGACGAAACGCGTGTAGAGCGGCGTGAAGCCGAAGCGAAGAATGCCCGGCTCGCGATAATCGCCGATCACGCCGCGCGCGATGAGCGCCTGCATCACTTCATAGCCGTTCGGATGATCGAAGCTCACCTGCGAGCCGCGTTTCGCGTGATCGCGCGGCGTCGCGAGCGTGAGCGGGAATTCGCCGCAACGCGCCTGAACCAGCGCGATGAACAAGTCGCCGAGCGCGAGCGACTTGCGCCGCAGCGCCTGCATGTCGGTTTGCAGAAAGACGTCGAGGCCGCATTCGACGAGCGCCATCGACACGATCGGCTGCGTGCCGCATAGAAAGCGGCCAATGCCGTCGTCCGGCCGGTACACCGGGTTCATCTCGAACGGCTTCCTGTGGCTCCACCACCCGGAAAGCGGCTGCGAAAAGTCGTTCTGGTGGCGCTTGGGCACCCACACGAACGCCGGCGAGCCCGGTCCGCCGTTCAGATATTTGTACGTGCAGCCGACCGCGTAATCCGCGCCGACGCCGTTCAGATCGACCGGCACCGCGCCCGCCGAATGCGCGAGATCCCACACGGCGAGCGCGCCCGCGCGATGAATCGTCTCGGTGAGCGCGGCCATGTCGTGCATTTCGCCGGTGCGGTAGTTGACGTGCGTGATCATCGCGACGGCGGTGTTCTCGTCGATGGCGGCGGGAAGCTCGGCGGCATCGTCGACGAGGCGCAGTTCGTAACCGCGATCCAGTTGCTCGATCAAACCCTGCGCGATGTAGAGATCGCTCGGAAAGTTCGACCGTTCGGAGACGATCACGCGGCGCTTCGGATCGCGCGCGTTCGCGAGCTTGAGCGCGGCCGAGAGCACTTTGAAGAGGTTCGCGGAAATCGTGTCCGTGACGACGACTTCGTCCTCGCCCGCGCCGATCAGCGGAGCCAGCTTGTTGCCGAGGCGCTTGGGCAGCGCGAACCAGCCGGCCGTGTTCCAGCTTCGGATCAACCCTTCGCCCCATTCCTCGCCGATCACGCTTGCGGCGCGCGCGGCGGCGGCTTTCGGCGGCACGCCGAGCGAATTGCCGTCCAGATAGATGACGCCATCCGCGAGCGCGAACTGGTCGCGCAGGCGGGCAAGCGGGTCGTCGCGGTCGAGCAGGGCGGCATCGTCACGATGTTTCATCGAAAAGTCCATTTGTTCGGGGAAGATTCAGGAGAGAGGACGCAGGACGGCGCGCACGGGGCTCGCGTCGAGCGTCGCGAATTTGAGCGGAAGCGCGATCAGTTCGTAATCGCCGGGCGCGGCGGCGTCCAGCACGAGGCCTTCGAGGATCGCCATGCCGTGCGCGCGAATGCGGCGGTGGGCATTCATCGTCTTCGAGTCCTGCGGATCGAGCGAAGGCGTGTCGATGCCGATGAGCTTCACGCCGCTCTTCGCCAGCAAGTCGATGGTTTCGGGCGCGACCGCGCAGAACGCGCTGTCCCACGCGTCGAGCGGCGCGCGGTCATACGTGCGCAGGAGAATGCGCGGCGGCGCGTCGTGGAGTTGCGCGGCGATCATCTCCGGCGTCACGGCCGGCTTGGCGCCGATGCAGTGCACGACCCGGCACGCGCCGATGTACGTCTCCAGCGCGACTTCGCCGATGGGCGCGCCGGCTTCGTCGTAGTGCAGCGGGGCATCGGCATGCGCGCCGGTATGCGGCGAAAGCGTGAGACGCGCGACGTTCACCGGCGAGCCGGCTTCCATTCGCCAGACGCGCTCGATGCCGACGGGCGTGTCGCCCGGCCAAACCGGCGTGCCGGCGGCGATCGGCGGGGAAATGTCGAGGAGCGTCATCGAGCGGCCTAGCAGAGAGCGTGGATATGCGTCAAATCATAGCCGCGTTATCTCGAAAAGTGATTGCAAAATAACCACCCAAAAGGTTTGTGGCTAGAACATAATTCGAGGAAACGGGCTAGGAGACTCAAAAGTGACCGGATTCACGCTCGATGCAACCGATTGCCGAATTCTGGCGGTGCTGCAGGAAGACGGACGGATCAGCAACCTGGACCTGGCGGAGCGTATTTCGCTTTCGCCGTCGGCCTGTTTGCGCCGAATGCGTCTGCTCGAAGAAGAAGGGGTCATCGCGAGTTATCGCGCGTGTCTGGATCGGGAGCGGCTGGGTATCGAACTGGAGGCGTTCGTTCACGTCTCGATGCGCAATGACCAGGAAAACTGGCACGAGAAGTTCGCGGCGGCGGTGCGCGAGTGGCCGGAAGTAGTCGGCGCGTTCGTCGTGACCGGCGACACGCATTACGTGCTGCGCGTGCTGGCGCACAACCTCAAGCACTATTCCGACTTCATTCTGACGAAGCTGTACAAGGCGCCGGGCGTCATCGACATCCGTTCGAACATCGTGCTGCAAACCATGAAGGACGACGCGGGCGTGCCCGTCGCGCTGATCGAGCAGCCAGCGCGCGGCGCGTGAATGCGTGAGCGCGCGGGCGCGTTATTCCAGCGTCCCGAGCGTGTGGAAGGCGCCGGCCTGAAATACGAGCGGCGCGACTCCGTTGGCGTCCTCGCGCACGCCGCAGCGTTCCACTTCGCCGACGAAGATGACGTGATCGCCTTCGTCGTAACGGCTGCGGTTGTGGCACTCGAACCACGCGAGCGCGCCGTCCAGCACGGGCATGCCGCTGTCGCCCGCCGCGTGCGAGACGCCGGCGAAGCGGTCGCCCTTGACGGTTGCGAAGCGCCGGCACAGGTCGATCTGCGAAGCCGCCAGCACGTTGATCACGTAATGACTGTTCGAGCGGAACACCGGCATCGACGCCGAGCGCGTCGCGAGACTCCACAGCACGAGCGGCGGATCGAGGGAAACCGAATTGAACGAACTCGCCGTAATGCCGATCAACTGGCCGGACTCCGTGCGCGTGGTGATGACGGTGACGCCGGTCGCAAACTGGCCGAGCGCGGCGCGAAACGCGGCGGGATCGAAATTCGGGGTTTTTGCGCGTGTCATCGGGCTAGTGGGCGGTCGAAATATGTCTTGCGGAACCGAACGGGCCCCGGGTCGCGCTTGCGTCGGATTGACCTTTTGTGAAGTCATATAAAAGCTGAAGGTTTGTTTCGATTCTAGCGGAATCGGCTGGCGGGAGCCGCCATAAGCCAGTACGAAGAACGTGCGCAACGCCGCTTAGCAAAAGGCCGTAAGCTCTGGAGAAGTTGAGAAAGCAACCTGGCGCATCCATATGGATGGTCCGCGGCGTGGCCGCTGCACTTTGGAGGAGCAGGCATGAATCAGCAGGCGAGACTCGAAACCGCGACGCTCGGCGGCGGTTGTTTCTGGTGCACCGAAGCCGTGTTTCTGGCCGTCGAAGGCGTGCAGTCGGTCGAATCCGGCTACGCGGGCGGGCAGGTGGCGAACCCTTCGTATGAGCAAGTCTGCGACGGCAACACCGGCCACGCGGAAGTCGTGAAGGTCGTGTTCGATCCGGATGTCATCGTGTATCGCGAGATTCTCGAGATCTTCTTCGCGACGCACGATCCGACGCAGTTGAATCGTCAGGGCAACGATGTCGGCACGCAGTATCGGTCGGCGGTGTTCACGCATTCGGACGAGCAGCGCGAAATCGCGCAGGAAGTCATCGACGAACTGCAGCGCGAGGATGTCCACGGCGGCAAGATCGTGACCGAAGTCACCGCGCTACGCGACGACTACTATCCGGCCGAGGCGTATCACCAGAACTTCTTCGCGCAGCATCCGAATCAGGGTTACTGCGCGGTGGTCGTCGGCCCGAAAGTGGCGAAGTTCCGCAAGAAGTTCGCACACCGGCTGAAGGCGTGATGCGGCGCTAACTTGAGTCCGGTCGCGCGCGCTCGCAGATGTCCGCGATGCGGCGCGCGAGTTCGAAGCACGTCAGCGGGGCCGAGCCTTCCGCCTTGTTGTTCACGGCGATCACCACGGGCTGGCCCGCAATCGCATACTCTGCGGCGAGTTCCGCGAGCGCCTGGCGCGTCTCGCGGTCTTCATCGACGATTCTGTCGAACGGCTCGTATTTCGCCTTCGCCTGTTCGTAGCGCGCGCCGCTTCGCAGACTCCAGCGCACGACGAGCGGCCCCCGTTCATCCTGATCCAGCAGCGCGAGCGCCTTCGCCTGACGGCGCACGTCCGGCATGCGCGCATGCACGCCGATGCAGTAGCGCACCTTCGCGTCCCGCAGCGCGCGGACAAAGCGCGGCGTGAGCATCACGGCATCGCGCAACTCGACCGCATAGCAGGCTTCGCCTTCGAGCGGCGGCAGCGCGGCGAGGAACACCGAAAGGCGATCGACGAAGCGCGACGGCTCCACGATCATCGCGTCGGAGAGCGGCGGGAACTGGAACACGAACGCGCCGGCCTTCGCCCCGAGTCCGCCGATGCACGGCGCCACGAATTCGTCGATGGCCACTTGCGCGTTCAGGAACGCGGGGTTGTCGGCATCGGGTGCGCCGCGTTGTCCGCGAATGAACGCGTCGGTGACGGACGCGGGCGCCTTCACGATGAAGCGAAAACGCTCCGGCACCTGCGACGCGTATCGCGCATAGTCCGCGAGCGATACCGGCCCGTAGAACGAACGGTCGATGGACACGCTCCCGAGCAGCGGATGCGCGGCATAGGCGACGAGACCGTCGCGCGCGAGCTTTGTGTTCGGGTAGTCGTCGCCGTAGACGATGCCGCGCCAGCCGGGGAACGACCATGTCGACGTGCCGAGGCGCACGTTCGCCGGCAGCCGCTGCGCAAGTTCCGCGATGTCGCGTTGCAACGGCGCGGGCAGCACGCCGCGCGGCTTCGAAGCGGCAGCATGCGCGGTCTCGCCAAACAGATCGAACTGTTCGTCGTGGTCCGCGCCTGTGTCGATCAGCGACGGCTCCCGGCTCAGAGCGGCTTCTCGTAGATATATCGCCGCGACCACGGCAGCGTCTTTGCGCTGCGTCCCGCCTTGCGGCAGATCACCTGATAGATCGAGACGTCGTCGTTCTCGAACGCATACGCGCAGCCCGCGAGATACACACGCCAGATGCGGAACTTCTCGTCGTCGACGAGCTTCCTCGCTTCTTCGGCATTCGCTTCGAACCGCTCCGCCCAGATGCCGAGCGTATGCGCGTAGTGACGGCGCAGGCTTTCCACGTCGACCGCTTCCAGCCCGCCGCGCTGCATGCTTTCGAGCGCGAGACTGATGTGCGGCAACTCGCCGTCCGGAAACACGTATTTGTCGATGAACTCGCCGCCGCCGAGCGACGTCTCGCCGCTCTCCGCATCCGACGACGTGATGCCGTGATTCATCGCGATGCCGTCATCGACAAGCAGTTCGCGGACTTTCGCGAAGTAATCGGGCAGGTTCTTGCGGCCGACGTGCTCGAACATCCCGACGCTCGTGATGCGGTCGAACTGGCCCGGCACATCGCGGTAATCCTGCAGGCGAATCTCGATCTTGTCCTCGAGACCGGCATCTTTCACGCGCTGCGTGGCGAGCTTGAACTGGTTCTCGGACAGCGTGATGCCCACGCACTGCGCGCCGAACTTCTGCGCGGCGCGAATGACGAGCGCGCCCCAGCCGCAGCCGATGTCCAGCAGACGCTGCCCCGGCTGCACCTGAATCTTGGTCAGGATGTGGTCGATTTTCTTGATCTGCGCCGTGTCGATGTCTTCGTCGCCGTTCTCGAAGTACGCGCACGAATAGACCATGTTCTTGTCGAGCCAGAGCTGGTAGAACTCGTTCGACACGTCGTAGTGGTACTGAATGGCTTTCTTGTCCGACGCCTTCGAGTGATTGAAGTAGCGTCGCACGCGGGCGAGCTTGCCCGCATGCGTGACCGTGCTCTTCGCAAGCGAATAGCTGACATTGATGATGTCCGAGAGCTTGCCCTCGATATCGATCTTGCCTTTGACATACGCCTCGCCCAGATTGTCGAGGCTCGGCTCCAGCAGATACGGCAACGCCGTCGCGCTTTTTACGTGCAGCGTCACGCGGGGCGCTGCAAAACGGCCGAAATCGTGCTGCTGCCCGTCCCACAGTACGAGGCGCGCGGGCAGGTTGGCCTCCTCGCGCACTTCCTCGACCCACTGCGTCAGCTTCTTCTCCCAGAACATGCTTGTTTCTCCGCGCTAAGAAAATCAAGATCGAAGGCCGGGGCCTTCATGTTCGTTGCCGTTTGCTGCGCCGGCTTGTCATTTGCGCGCCGCGTGCCGCGGCGGTCTTTGCATTCTGCGTTGCGTCAGGGGGCGAGCCTCGCGATGCGCCACGGCGCCTGCGCGCCCTCGCGCGTATAGACGATGCGATCGTGCAGCCGCGACGGACGTCCTTGCCAAAACTCGATGGTCCCCGGCACGAGCCGGTAGCCGCCCCAGTGCGGCGGTCGCGGCGGCGCGTCGCCGTACTTCTCGATCATGTCGCGCTCGCGTGCTTCGAGCGCCTCGCGGCTTTCGAGCGGCTGGCTCTGATCCGACGCCCACGCGCCGATGCGCGATCCGACCGGCCGCGATGCGTAATACGCGTCGCTTTCTTCGTCGCTCGTCTTGACGATCGTGCCCTCCACGCGCACCTGGCGCTCGAGTTCGATCCAGTGAAAGAGCAGGCTCGCATGCGGATTGGCGGCGAGTTCGCGACCCTTGCGGCTTCCGTAGTTGGTGAAGAACACGAACCCGCGGTCATCGACGCCCTTGATGAGGACGATCCGCGCGGACGGGCGTCCTTGCGCGTCGACGGTTGCGAGCGTCATGGCATTTGGTTCGGGCAACTTGGCATCGAGCGCCTGGGCGAACCAGGTCTGGAATTGCCGCACCGGGTTCGGATCGACATCAGCGGCGTCGAGCGCGCCGCGCGAATAGTTTTTACGAAGGTCTGCGAGGGTCGTCATTTATATGCGAACGCTACAGTCGCGTCAGTATAGCCAAGGTGATACGTTCTTGCCCTGATTACGAAAATCTTGCAATGACGAACGTCAAGCACGGCACACGCGCCGATGCGCTGCCTATCACGCCGTGACATTCGATAAGGCAGAATACGCAATTCAGCCGGATTTTGCATGAAGGGACTGCCAAGTTTTTCGCGCCCGACAGCCGCCCGTAAGCCTTCTCCATGGGCACGCCGGTCCGTTTTTCACATTGCCGCCCGCAAGCCATGACCTCATCCGATGCCACCGTCACGCCTCCCGTTGAAGACACCGTCGATCGCGCGCGGCGCTTCGGGGGCGTCGCGCGTCTGTACGGTCCGGGCGCGCTGGCGGCGTTCGAGCGCGCGCATGTCGCGGTGATCGGCATCGGCGGCGTGGGATCGTGGGTCGCGGAGGCGCTGGCGCGCAGCGCGGTCGGCACGCTCACGCTCATCGACCTCGACAACGTCGCCGAGAGCAACACGAACCGGCAGGTTCACGCGCTCGATGGCAACTACGGCAAGGCCAAGGTCGCGGCGATGGCCGAGCGCATCGCGCTCATCGATCCCGCGTGCGACGTGCGGCAGGTCGAAGACTTCGTCGAGCCGGGCAATTTCGACGCGACGCTCGGCGCAGGCTTCGACTTCGTCGTCGATGCGATCGACAGCGTCCGCACGAAGACCGCGCTAATCGCATGGTGCGTCGCGCGCAAGCAGCCGATGATTACCGTGGGCGGCGCGGGCGGGCAACTGGACCCGACGCGCATCCGCATCGACGATCTCGCGCTCACGATTCAAGACCCGCTGCTCTCGAAGGTGCGCGGCCAGTTGCGCAAGCAGCATGGATTTCCGCGCGGCCCGAAGGCGCGCTTCAAGGTGAGCGCCGTGTATTCCGACGAGCCGCTCATCTATCCGGAAGCGCCGTCGTGCGACATCAGCGAGGGCGCGGAGCATCTGGAAACGGGCGCGAACTACGCGGGTCCGGTCGGGCTGAATTGCGCGGGATTCGGATCGAGCGTGTGCGTGACGGCCAGCTTCGGGTTTGCTGCGGCGGCGTTCGTGCTGCGGGAACTCGCGAAGCGCGCGGCGTAGCTTCCGGCGTTCGCGCAACGAAAAACGGCCAGCGTTCGTCGCTGGCCGTTGTCGTTCGTGCGCTCCTGCAAGCGCGCGATCAGTTCATCGCCGCGCTCAATCTGCGTCGCCAGAACGACACGAGATCCGGCTGATTCGACGCCAGTTCGAACACCGACAGCATCGTCTTGCGGCCGACATCGTCCATGAAACCGCGATCGCGCTCGACGATGGCAAGCAGATGCTCGAGCGCGCCCGCATAGTCGCGGCCCGCGATCAGGCGGTTCGCGAGCGCAAAGCGCGCGTCGAGATCGTCGGGGTTGGCGTTCACGGCGTCGATGAGCGCGTCGGCGGGCGGCAGCGCGGCGGCGGCATCGGCGGCGTCGATTTCGGTCTTCAGCGCGTTGTAGCGCGCGTCGATGCCTTGCGTCGTCTTCGGCGAGAGCAGTTTTTCTTCTTCCTTCGCCTCGTCCACGCGCCGTTGCGCGAGCAGCCACTCGATCAGATCGAGGCGCGCGTCGTCATAGCCCGGATCGAGCGCGAGCGCGGCCTCGATGCGGTTGATCGCTTCATCGCGATTGCCGAGCGCCCACGCGTTGTGCGCCGCGCGGCGCTCCGCATCGGCGCCATCGGGCACGAGCTTGTCGAGGAACGCGCGCAACTGGCTCTCCGGCAGCACGCCGATGAACTGGTCGATCGGCTGTCCGTCCGCGAACGCGATCACGTGCGGAATGCTGCGCACCTGAAAGTGCTGCGCGAGTTCCTGATTCTCGTCGACGTTCACCTTGACGAGCTTCCATTTGCCGCCGGCTTCGGCTTCGAGCCGTTCGAGCATCGGGCCGAGCGTCTTGCAGGGGCCGCACCAGGGCGCCCAGAAATCGACGAGGACGGGCGCGAGCATCGACGCCGTGATGACGTCGTTCTCGAATGTGGCGAGGGTCGTATCCATGCGTTTCTCCTAATGCTTGCGAGCTATCTCGAAATGTCAGATGGGGACGAACCGCGTGGGTCTCAATGTCTGCGTCCGCTGCGTCGCGCACGCCTCATGCCTCGGGCGCGCGTGTTTCGCGGCGCGGCGGCGGCAGTGGAATGAATTCGGTTTCGCCCGGCACATGGCCCATGCGCTGCTCGCTCCACGCGTGTTTCGCGGCTTCTATCTTGTCGCGCGAACTGGACACGAAGTTCCATTCGATGAAACGCGCGCCGTCGAGCGGCGCGCCGCCGAGCAGCATCGCGGTTGCGCCTTGCCTGCTCGCGAGACGCACCGTCGCGCCGGGCGAAAGCACGGCCATCTGCTGCGGCGGGAGCGCTTCGCCATCGATGCTGAGGTCGCCATCGACGAGATATACGCCGCGTTCCTCGTGTTCGGCATCCAGCGCCAGTGCGCTGGCCGCCGCGAAGTGCGCGGCCACGTAGAGCGTCGGCGAAAACGTGCGCGTGGGAGCCGTCGCGCCGAACGCCGTGCCCGCGATCACGCGCAAGGTCACGCCGTCGCGCTCGATCTGCGGCAGCGTCGCGGCGGCGTGATGCTCGAACGATGGCTCGACGTCCTCGCTCGCCACCGGCAGCGCGACCCACGTCTGGACGCCGTGCATCGACTGACCGGCGGCGCGCTCCTCGTCCGGCGTGCGCTCGGAATGCACGATGCCCCGGCCCGCCGTCATCCAGTTGACATCGCCGGGCACGATCTTCTGCACCGAGCCGACGCTGTCGCGGTGCATGATCGCGCCGTCGAAGAGATACGTGACCGTCGCGAGCCCGATATGCGGATGCGGCCGCACGTCGAGGCCGTTGCCAGGCATGAGGGTTGCGGGACCGATATGGTCGAAAAAGATGAAGGGTCCGACAGTGCGCGCAGCGAGAGCGGGCAGGACGCGCCTCACCGTGAGGCCGCCGACGTCGTGCTGATGAGGCTTCAACTGCGCGTGGATCGTCGAGGACATGGCGGTCACCGAAGCATGGCGGGCGCCGGAATGGCGCACCAGAACCGCCGATTCTACCGGTGGCCGCAGACAGGCGCATGGCAGGCAGTCCGGGCGTGCGCCGCGCCCTTCACAGTTCCGTGCGGTCGCGACCGGCCGCGCTTTTTGAAGCATGCGTGCAGCTTCGCGCAACCTTGATAGGAGTGGGAAAAATGAGCAAGAACAAGCTTTTGATCGCCCTCACCGCAGGCCTTTTTGCAGCGACGGGCGCGCTCGCGCAGACCTCGTCCGGCAATTCGTCGGCCGCGATGGGCGGCGACACGGGCGGCGCGACGGCCACGCAAGGCGATGCGTCCGCGGGCACGGGGTCGACGATGACCAAGAAGCACCGCGCGCGCAGGCACACCGCGCATCCGTCGGCGGGCAAGAAGACGCCCGATGTCGAAACCGGCAACAATCCGGCTGCGGAATCCGGCCAGAGCAAGTAACTCGCGGTTTCCCGCATCACACGAAGCGCCCGCGCCTTGAAACGCGCGGGCGCTTTGCGTCGTTTCGACCCGTCCACGTCGAGCGCAGCTTTTAACAATCCTTCCCTCGCGCGCTTCGCTACACTCGCCGGATTGCAAGCCATTCGCACCGAACGAGGGGAGCGGCGATGTCGCCTAAGGATTTGCTGATTGCAACGGTCGTCATTTTTGCGTGGGGCGTGAACTTCGTCGTCATCAAGCTGGGGCTGCATGGCGTGCCGCCGATGCTGCTCGGCGCGCTGCGTTTCGCGCTCGCCGCCGTCCCGGTGTTCTTCGTCAAGCGCCCGCAGATTCCGCTGCGATGGCTCTTCGCCTACGGCCTCACCATTTCGCTCGGGCAATTCGCGCTGCTCTTCTATGGCATGTATGTCGGCATGCCGGCGGGCCTCGCGTCGCTCGTGCTTCAGGCGCAGGCGTTCTTCACGCTGATATTCGCCGCGATGTTCCTCGGCGAACGCATCCGCGCGGCCAATGTGATCGGCCTCGTGATCGCGGCGGCGGGACTCGCGCTGATCGGCATGCACGGCGGCCAGGCGATGACGCTCACGGGCTTTCTGTTCACGCTCGGCGCATCCGCGATGTGGGCGCTCGGCAATGTCGTGACCAAGCGCATGGGCAAGGTCGATCTGCTGTCGCTCGTCGTGTGGGCGAGCCTGATTCCGCCACTTCCGTTTCTCGCGCTCTCGCTGATCTTCGAAGGCCCGGCGCGCATTCAATCCAGTCTCGCCGCGATTCCGCTCGTTTCGGTGCTCGCGGTCGTGTATCTGTCGTTCGTCGCGACCATCGTCGGATACAGCTTGTGGGGCAAGCTGCTCGCGCGCTATCCGGCGGCGCAGGTCGCGCCGTTCTCGCTGCTGGTGCCGGTGATCGGCCTCGCGTCGGCGGCGGTCTTTCTCGGGGAAGGCCTGAGCGCTATCGAGGTGGCGGGCGCCGCGCTCGTCATGGCGGGACTCGCGGTGAACGTGTTCGGCGGGCGGCTCGTGCAGCGCTTTTTGCCTGCGACGCGCTGAAGCGAGCCGTGCCGCTTACGTCATGCGGCTCTTGGCCAGCGGCGGATTCGCGGCGAAGTAGCGCTTGATGCCCTTCAGAATGGCGTTCGCCATCTTGTCGCGATAGGCGTCGTCGTTCAGGCGCGTTTCCTCGTCCGGATTGCTGATGAACGCCGTTTCGACGAGGATCGATGGAATGTCCGGCGCCTTCAGCACGGCGAATCCCGCCTGCTCGACCGATCCCTTGTGCAGCTTGTTGATGCCGCCGATTTCGTTCAGCACGAAGTTGCCGTAGCGCATCGAATCGCGGATTTGCGCGGTCGTCGACATGTCGAAGAGCGCGCGGCTCACGGCTGCGTCCTGCGTCTTGACGTTGATGCCGCCGACCTGATCCGACGAGTTTTCCTTGTTCGCCATCCAGCGCGCGGCCGCGCTCGACGCGCCGTGCTCCGACAACGCGAAGACCGACGAGCCGCGCGCATCGGGCGAGGTGAAGGCGTCGGCGTGAATCGAGACGAAGAGGTCGGCGGAAACGCGCTGCGCCTTTTGCACGCGCACGTTGAGCGGCACGAAGAAGTCGGCGTCGCGGGTCATCATCGCGCGCATGTTCGGCTGCGCGTCGATCTTCGCGCGCAGTTTCTTCGCGATGTCGAGCGCGATGTGCTTCTCGTACGTGCCCGCGCCGCCGATCGCGCCGGGATCTTCGCCCCCGTGACCGGGATCGATCGCGACGGTCAGAAGGCGTGTGGTTCCGGCGCGATCCTGCTTCGGCGACGAGAACGCGTAGTGGTCGTCGTCATCGTCGTCTTTCTTCTTCGCGATGACCGGCGGCACCGCGACGGGCGGCACGCGCGGCTTGACGGCGGGCGCGGGCGCGGCTTTCGGGGCGGGCGCGGCGGTGTCGTCGGAAAGATCGTTTTGCGCGTACTTCTGGAAAAACTCGTCGGTCGAATCCTGCGCGAGCGGCTTTTGCGCGGTGGCCGGGCCGGAAAGCGTCGCGGGCGGCGGCGCGGCCGGATTCGGATTCGCGCGGTCGAACGCTTCCTGCTTGTGCTCGGTCTGCGCGAGCAGTTCCATCAGCGGATCGGGCGCGACGGCGGGATAGAGGTCGAACACGAGCCGGTACTTGTAGCTGCCGATCGGCCCGAGCGTGAACACCTGCGGCTTCACCGAGCCCTTGAGGTCGAACACCATCCGCACGACATGCGGCTGATATTGCCCGACGCGCACCGCCTGAATCTGCGGATCGTTCGGCGTGATCTTCGAGACGAGATCCCGCAACGCCTGATCGAGATCGATGCCGTTCAGATCGACGACGAGCCGGTCCGGTCCCTGCAAAAGCTGATTGTTGTTCGTGAGCGGCTGGTCGGATTCGATCGTCACGCGCGTGTAATCGCGCGCCGGCCACACGCGCACGCCGAGCACGGAGCTGGCATGCGCGAGCTTCGGCCCGACGAGCGCGAGCACGAGCGTCGATGCGCCCGCGCGCAGCACCTGGCGCCGGCGCCAGTTGTGCGGCGCGCCCGCGCTCGATTCGATCGAATGGAACGGCTTGATCAGCATCTTTCGAGACATGACTTTCCTGTTTCGCTGAACGCCCGCGCGGTCAGCACGCGGCCTTCTTCTTCGTTCGTTTGCGTTGATTCTCTTGCGGGCGCGCCGGCTTGCGGCAGCGTCAGCACGAACACGAGGTCCGGCACGCCGAGCAAGCCGCCCGCTTGCTGCGGCCATTCGACGAGACAGATCGCGCCCCGGTCGAAATATTCGCGAAAGCCGGCATCGGCCCATTCGGCCGGATCGGCGAAGCGGTAGAGATCGAAGTGATAGACATCGAGCGGGCCGCCCGGCGCGTCGATCGAATACGGCTCGACGAGCGTGTAAGTCGGGCTTTTCACGCGGCCAACGTGCCCGAGCGCGCGCAATGTCGCGCGCACCAGCGTGGTCTTGCCCGCGCCGAGGTCTCCGAACAACTGGACTTGCAGTCCGTGGAATGGTTCAGACGATGCCTGCGCGCGCGTCTCGCCGATAGCGCGTGCAAAGCGCTCGCCGAAGGCGAGCGTCGCGGCTTCGTCGCGCAGATCGAAGCGGCGTTCGATGAGCGCGGCGGGGAGATCGGGCGTCGATGGTGCGAGGCTTTCGGGCATTGCTCGTAAAATGTCGTGATGAACCGATTGCCGGAACACTCCGTTGAAGTCACGACCGCGGCGAGCGACGCCGCCGTCGACTCGCGCGCCTTGCATCGCATCGAGAGCGACGAGGCCGCGCTGGCGGAACTCGCGCAGCGCATCAGGACGTGGGGGCGCGAGCTGGGATTCGGTGCGGTCGGCATCAGCGATATCGACCTGACGGATGCCGAGGAGGGCCTTGCTAGTTGGCTCGAAGCAGGCTATCACGGCGAAATGGATTATATGGCCAAACATGGGATGAAACGCGCAAGGCCGGCCGAGCTTGTGGCCGGAACGCGACGGGTCATCACGGCGCGCATGGCTTATCTTCCGGCTGCGACGCTCGCGCAAAAGGGCGATGAAAGTGTCGCGACAGCGGACGGTCAGAAGAACGACTGGCGCGCGGTCGAATGGACGCGGCTCGCCGATCCAGCGCAAGCCGTCGTGTCGATCTACGCGCGTGGCCGCGACTATCACAAGGTCATGCGCAACCGCTTGCAGCAGCTTGCCGAGCGGATAGAAGGCGAGGTCGGGCAGTTCGGGCATCGCGCGTTCACGGACTCGGCGCCGGTGCTGGAAGTCGCGCTCGCGCAGAAAGCGGGCAACGGCTGGCGCGGCAAGCACACGCTGCTGCTCGATCGGGATGCCGGGTCGCTGTTCTTTCTCGGCGAGATTTACGTCGATCTGCCGTTGCCGGTCGATCCGCAACCCGAAGAGGACGGCGCGCATTGCGGACAATGCACGCGCTGCGTCGGCGCGTGTCCGACGGGCGCGATCGTCGGGCCGTATCGCGTGGACGCGCGGCGCTGCATCTCCTATCTGACGATCGAACTGCACGGTAGCATTCCGGAAGCGATGCGCCCGCTCATCGGCAATCGCGTGTACGGCTGCGACGATTGCCAGCTCGCGTGTCCGTGGAACAAGTTCGCGCAGGCCGCGCCGGTCGCGGATTTCGACGTGCGGCACGGGCTGGACCGTGCGACGCTCGTCGAACTCTTCGCGTGGAGCGCCGAGGATTTCGACACGCGCATGCAGGGCAGCGCGATCCGGCGCATCGGACACGAGCGATGGCTGCGCAATATCGCCGTCGCGATGGGCAACGCGCTGCGCTCGCCGCTGCCGCGCGATGAACGCGCGGCCATCGTCGACGCGTTGCGCGCGCGCGCCGGCGATTCGTCGGCGCTGGTGCGCGAACACGTCGAATGGGCGCTGAAGCAAGGGGAAACGCATGAAAAGCATGCTGTCTGAAGGCGTTTTCGATGCCGCGCGCCACGCACCGCGCCACACACCGAGTTCTGCGCCGTTCGATGCGATCATCGACGCGCCGTTCGGCAAGGTCGGCATCCGCGCCGGCGAGCACACGGTGCGCGAGATCGTCTATCTTCCGGCAGACGTGGAAGCTGTCGACCCGGCTTCACCGCTCGCGCAAGAAGCCGCAGCGCAGATTCGCCGCTACTTCGATACGCCGTCGATGCGCTTCGACTTGCCGCTCGCCGTTCGCGGCACCGCGTTTCAGCAGCGCGTGTGGCGCGGCATCGGCGGCATCGCGGCGGGGCAGGTCTGGACGTATGGGCAACTCGCGCGCGAAATCGGCAGTGTGCCGCGCGCGGTCGGGCAGGCGTGCGGCTCCAATCCGCTGCCTATCGTGATACCGTGCCACCGCGTTGTCGCGTCGGGCGGAATCGGCGGCTTCGCACATCATCCCGGCGATGGCTTTTTTCGCGACGTGAAGCGCTGGCTGCTGGCGCATGAAGGTGTATCGATCGCATGACGAGCATGACGAGCGCAACGACTGAAGAACTGGAAACGCCCGAACTCACGGCGAGCAGCGACGCCATCGACCTCTTTTGCGACGCGCTGTGGCTCGAACACGGACTCGCCAAGAATTCGCTCGATGCGTATCGCCGCGATCTGAAGCTCTTCGCCGAATGGCTCGCGAAGCAGCGGGGCGCGTCCATCGACTTCGCCACCGAAGCCGACATGAACGGCTACATGGCCGCGCGCCGCGGCGACAAGGCGACCTCCGCAAACCGGCGTCTTTCCGTCTTTCGCCGCTATTACGCGTGGGCGCTGCGGGAGCATCGCGCCACCGCCGATCCGACGCTCAAGCTGCGCTCGGCGAAGCAGGCGCCGCGTTTCCCGTCGACGTTGAACGAAGCGCAAGTCGAGGCGCTGTTGCACGCGCCCGATATCGAGACGCCGCTCGGCTTGCGCGACCGCACGATGCTCGAACTGATGTACGCGAGCGGGCTTCGCGTGACCGAACTCGTCACGCTGAAGACCGTGGAAGTCGGGCTGAACGAGGGCGTCGTGCGCGTGATGGGCAAGGGCTCGAAGGAGCGGCTCGTGCCGTTCGGCGAGGCGGCGCACGAGTGGATCACGCGCTATCTGCGCGAATCGCGCCCGGCGCTGCTCGGCGCGCGCGCCGCCGATGCGCTTTTCGTCACCGCGCGCGGCGAAGGCATGACGCGCCAGCAGTTCTGGAACATCATCAAGCGCCACGCGCTGAACGGCGGCGTGCACGCGCCGCTTTCGCCGCACACGCTGCGTCACGCGTTCGCGACGCATCTGCTGAACCACGGCGCCGACTTGCGCGTCGTGCAATTGCTGCTCGGCCACTCCGACATCTCGACGACGCAAATCTACACGCACGTCGCGCGCGAACGTCTGCAGAAGCTGCATCGCGAACATCATCCGCGCGGCTAGATGTCCGCGCCGCGCATGAGTCCTCGCGCGATGATCACCTGCTGAATCTGCGACGTGCCTTCGTAGAGCCTGAAGAGCCGCACGTCGCGATAGAAACGCTCGATGCCGTACTCCGCGACATAGCCCGCGCCGCCATGCACCTGCACCGCGCGATCCGCGACGCGCCCGCACATTTCCGTTGCGAAGTACTTCGCAGCGGACGCTTCGATGGACACGTCGCGGCCTTCGTCGCGGCGGCGCGCGGCGTCGAGCACCATGCATTCGGCGGCATACAGTTCGGTCTTGCTGTCCGCGAGCATGCCCTGAACGAGCTGGAATTCCGCGATTGGCTGGCCGAACTGGCGGCGTTCCATCGCGTAGGCGAGGGCGTCGCGCAACATGCGCTTCGCCGCGCCGACCGCGATTGCCGCGATATGAATGCGCCCTTTGTCGAGCGTTTTCATCGCCGTCTTGAAGCCGACGCCTTCCACGCCGCCGATCAGTTGCCGCGCCGGCACGCGGCAGTTCTCGAAGATGACGTCGCTCGTATGCGCGCCGCGCTGGCCCATCTTGCGATCCGGCTTGCCGAGCGACAGCCCCGGCGTATCGCGCTCGACGATGAACGCGGAAATGGCGCTCGCGCCTTTCGCGTCGCCGGTGCGGGCCATGACCGTATAGATGCCCGCTTCGGGCGCGTTCGTGATGAAGCGCTTAGTCCCGTTGAGCACGTAGGCGTCGCCGTCTTTTCGCGCCGTTGTCTTGAGCGAGGCGGCATCCGATCCGGAATCCGGCTCCGTGAGACAGAACGAGCCGATCAGTTCGCCCGACGCGAGCTTCGGCAGATAGTGCGCCTTTTGCTCCTCGGTGCCGTCGAGCAGAATGCCGATCGACCCGATGCCGTTGTTCGTGCCGATGACCGAGCGAAACGCGGGCGACGTCTGCCCGAGCTCGAACGCAATGCGAACTTCCTCTTCCATCGTCAGACCGAGTCCGCCATACGCCTCCGGAATCGTGAGTCCGAACATGCCGATTTCGCGCATCGCCGCGATGAGATCGGCGGGAATGGCGTCGGTTTCGTCGACTTCGGCTTCGCGCGGCACGAGCTTCTCGCGCACGAATCGGCGGATGGTGTCCTCAAGCAGCGTTTGAGTTTCGGCGTCGCGGATCATGGCTATTTCCTTGTCAGGCGAACGATCGTCTCATAGCCGGGCGTCGCCGTACACTCGGCCGAATGGCCGATGGTGAGCCGGGTTGGGCGCCGCTACAATGCGTGCATGTCGAAATCCAAACACGTCTCCGAAACGCCCGCGACGCAATTCCTGCGCCGTCACAACGTCGCGTTCGGCGAGCATCCCTATGAGTACGTCGAGCATGGCGGCACCGAGGAATCGGCGCGGCAACTGGGCGTGGACGAGCATCGCGTCGTCAAGACGCTCGTGATGGAAGACGAGCACGCGAAGCCGCTCATCGTGCTCATGCACGGCGATCGCACGGTGTCGACGAAAAACCTTGCGCGGCAGACGGGCGCAAAGCGCATCGAGCCGTGCAAGCCCGACGTGGCGAACCGGCATTCGGGCTATCTCGTCGGCGGCACGTCGCCCTTCGGCACGAAGAAGGCCATGCCCGTGTATGTCGAATCGACCATTCTCGATCTCGACACCATCTACCTGAACGGCGGGCGGCGCGGCTACCTCGTGAGCCTGAACCCTGCCGTGTTGACGGAACTGCTCGACGCGAAGCCGGTTCAGTGCGCGAGCGTCGATTAGAATGCTGACCGCGAATTTTTCCAAGACTTCCTAAGCCGAAAGAGAACTCATGATCTATCTGATCGTCGCCGTCGTGTCCTATCTGATCGGCTCGATTTCATTCGCCGTCGTCGTCAGTTCGGCGATGGGACTCGCCGATCCGCGTTCCTACGGCTCGGGCAACCCCGGCGCGACCAACGTGCTGCGCACCGGCAACAAGCGCGCGGCCATCCTCACGCTTATCGGCGATGCCTTCAAGGGCTGGCTGCCGGTGTGGATCGTCGCGCATTTCGGCGCGCGCTTCGGACTCGACGCGACCGGCCTTGCAACAGCCGTCGCGCTATCGGCCATCGCTGTTTTTCTCGGGCATCTGTACCCGATCTTCTTCAAGTTTCAGGGCGGAAAGGGCGTCGCGACGGCGGCGGGCGTGCTGCTCGCCATTCATCCGGTGCTCGGGCTCGCGACGCTGCTGACGTGGGTCATCATCGCGTTCTTCTTTCGTTATTCGTCGCTCGCGGCGCTCGTCGCGGCGGTGTTCGCGCCGTTCTTCCAGGTGTTTTTGTTCGGGCCGAGCCGCGTCTCGCTTGCCGTGCTCGCGATGAGCGCGCTGCTCGTCTGGCGGCATCGCGCCAATATTTCGAAGCTGCTCGCGGGGCAGGAGAGCCGCATCGGGGAGAAGAAAAAAGCGGCGCAGTGAGGCACGAAAAAAGCCGTTCCGCAGGGCGCGAAACGGCTTCGGTACAGCGCGCAGCGAGCGCGTTCAGTCGCGGAAATTGTTGAAGTCGAGCGGCGTATCCGTCACTTCTTTCTTCAGAAGCGCGATGGTGCTCTGCAGATCGTCACGCTTGGTGCCCTGCACGCGTACCGCGTCGCCCTGAATGCTCGCCTGCACCTTGATCTTGCTGTCCTTCACGATCTTGACGACCTTCTTCGCCAGATCGCCGGACACGCCTTTCTTGATCGTGACGACCTGCTTGAGCCTGTCGCCGCCAATCTTCTCCTGCTTGCCGTAGTCCAGAAAGCGCACGTCGACACCGCGTTTCGCGAGCTTGCCGAGCAGCACGTCCTTCACCTGGCCGAGCTTGAAATCGTCGTCGGCATAGAGCGTCAGTTCGCGCTCCTTCTGCTCGACGCGTGAATCCGAACCCTTGAAGTCGAAACGCGTCGAGATTTCCTTGTTGGACTGCTCGATGGCGTTCTTCACTTCGATCATGTTTGCTTCGCTGACGACGTCAAACGATGGCATCTGTCTTCCCCTTCGTTGAGGCGAGCGCGCGGGCGCGGCTCGCGCAATCGCTATAATCACGGACCTGACGTCATTCTACCGACGCGCTTTGGTTTTCCCCAAGGCCGCTTCCATTCCAGCATTCGCCACGCGGTTTCCCATGTCCGACGCTTCCTCTCTCGCGCCCGCGCTGCTCGCGGACTATTCGCTGCGTGAGCACAACACTTTCGGCTTCGACGTGCGCGCGCGCCACGCGATGCGCGTCGGGAGCGCGGACGCGGCCGCCGCGCTCGCCCGCGACGCGCGCATCGCGAACATGCCGAAACTCGTGCTGGGCGGCGGAAGCAACGTCGTGCTGACACGCGATTTCGACGGCGTCGCGCTGATCGTCGGCATCGAAGGCAAGCGCGTGATCGGCGAGGACGACGAAGCGTATCTCGTCGAAGCCGGCGCGGGCGAGAACTGGCACGCGTTCGTCGCCTGGACGCTTGCACACGGCATGCCGGGCCTCGAAAACCTCGCGCTGATTCCCGGCACGGTCGGCGCGGCGCCGATTCAGAACATCGGCGCTTACGGGCTGGAAATGGTCGAGCGCTTCGAGCGGCTTCGCGCGGTGGAACTCGAAACGGGCGCGCTCGCCGAATTCGACCGCGACGCATGCGCGTTCGGCTACCGCGACAGTTTTTTCAAGCGCGCGGGGCGCGGGCGCTTTCTAATCACGTCGGTGGTTTTCCGGTTGCCGAAAGCGTGGACGCCGCGCGCCGATTACGCCGACGTCGCGCGCGCACTCGAAGGCGCGTCGTCGCGAGACGCGCAAGCCATCTTCGATGCGGTCGTGGCCGTGCGCCGCGCGAAGCTGCCGGACTGGACCGTGCTCGGCAACGCCGGCAGCTTCTTCAAGAATCCGGTCGTGAGCGCCGCCACGTTCGATGCGTTGCGCGCGAAAGAGCCGGGCGTCGTCTCGTATATGCAGCCCGATGGCAGCGTGAAGCTCGCGGCGGGCTGGCTGATCGACCAGTGCGGGTGGAAGGGGCGCGGCGTCGGCGGCGCGGCGGTGCACGACCGCCAGGCGCTCGTGCTCGTGAACCGCGGCGGCGCGACCGGCGCGCACGTGCTCGAACTCGCGCAGGCCATCAAGCGCGACGTGCTCGCGCGCTTTGGCGTCGAGCTGGAGATGGAGCCGGTCGTCGTCTGACGAAATGACTCAGTGGTTGAGCTTGCCGAGGAGCAGATACTCCATCAGCGCCTTTTGCACATGCAGACGGTTCTCCGCCTCGTCCCACACGACGCTCTGCGGCCCGTCGATCACTTCCGCGCTCACTTCCTCGCCGCGATGCGCCGGCAGGCAATGCATGAAAAGCGCGTCCGCGTTGGCGCGCGCCATCATCTCGGCATCGACGCAATACTCGGCGAACGCCTTCTTGCGCGCCTCGTTTTCCGCCTCGAAGCCCATGCTCGTCCAGACGTCCGTCGTGACGAGGTCGGCGCCGGCGCAGGCGTCGTTCGGGTCGTCGAATTCCTCGTAAAAAGGCGCGCTTTGCTCCGACACGAGCGCGCGGTCCAGCTTGTAGCCTTCGGGCGTCGAAAGACGCAGCTTGAAGCCGAGAATTTGCGCCGCTTCGATCCAGGTGTAGAGCATGTTGTTCGCGTCGCCGACCCACGCGACGGTCTTGCCGTGAATCGGCCCGCGATGCTCGTAGTACGTGAAAATGTCCGCCAGCACCTGACACGGGTGATATTCGTTCGTCAGCCCGTTGATGACCGGCACGCGCGAACTTTCGGCGAAGCGCCGGATGATGTCCTGCCCGAACGTGCGGATCATGATGATGTCGACCATGCGCGAAATCACCTGCGCGGAATCCTCGATCGGCTCCCCACGGCCGAGCTGCGTGTCGCGCGTGTTCATGAATACCGCGTGGCCGCCTAGCTGAAAGATGCCCGCTTCGAACGAAAGGCGCGTGCGCGTCGAGCTCTTTTCGAAAATCATCGCGAGCGTGCGATCGTGCAGCGGGTGGTACGTCTCGTAATTCTTGAACTTGCGCTTCAGGATGCGCGCGCGTTCCAGCACGTACTCGTAGTCGTCGAGTGAAAAATCCTTGAACTGAAGATAGTGGCGAATTTTCTTGGCGGTCATGAAACGCAAGCGGCGGCTTCGAACCGGGCGCGCGACTTCAGACGATTGTCGCCGGACCGGACGGCGCCGCCGTCGGGAGTGGGTTAGCGTTCGAGCATAAAGGATTTTGTGAGCTTTGACGAGGCCGGCCAGAAGCGCGCCAGAGGGCGTCGCGAGCGCCCGCCCACGCGCGCCGAAGCCTTGTGTGCGCTGCGGAAAAGGGGGCGCTGCTGTATAATTGCTCGCGCTTGTTTCAACGAGTCTGCAACACTCAGTAACGCTCAGCACCGTTTTACGCGCATGTTAGGCGTTGGCTCGCAAGAGTCCGCTCGGTGTTCTTTTGCGCTTGCGAATTCTTCGTGCTGCCGGGTCCGCCATCGTGTCGCGGGCGCGCCCAGTCCTCTCCGGACTGTTTCGCAAGCACCGCCCGGCGCTCCTTGCATGCCGGCCAGCGCGGTTCCCGCGTCGAGCGTGTGCATTCGCCGGTGCCGCCACCGGCCGACAAAAGGTATTGCTACATGGCTGAATCATCCCCTACCGAGTACTTCATACAAGGCATCACCAAGAGCGGGAGGAAGTTTCGGCCCAGCGACTGGTCCGAGCGCCTGTGCGGTGTGATGTCGGGGTTCGGGCCGAAATTGAAGGGGCCGAACGCACGGCTGCAATATTCCATCTACGTGCGTCCGACGATGATCGGCGACATCAAGGTCGTGATCGTCGATTCGCGCCTGCGCGACATCGAGCCGATGGCGTTCGATTTCGTGCTGAACTTCGCGAAGGACAACGATCTCGTCGTGACCGAGGCGTGCGAATTGCCGCCGCATCACGGCACGCAGACGCAGCAGCATCGCTAGCGCGCGAAGCGCCAACGGAATGCAACCGAATGCAAAAAAGCCCGCGCGAAGCGGGCTTTTTCGTTACTGCGCAGCGGAAACAGGAGGCTGCTTCGACGAACGCGACCGGAAACTCAGTGCGCGCGCCCGAAGCGAGCCGGAATTACTGGGCTGCGGGAGCCTGCAGACCCTTGATGGCTGCAGCCAGGCGGCTCTTATGGCGAGCGGCCTTGTTCTTGTGGACGATCTTCTTGTCCGCGATGATGTCGATCGTCTTCGACGACGACTTCAACACTTCGGCGGCCTTGGCCTGATCGCCGGCTTCGATTGCCTTGCGAACTGCCTTGATGGCCGTGCGGAACTTCGAGCGCAGCGCCGAGTTGTGCGAGTTGGCTTTGGCGGCCTGACGGGCGCGCTTGCGAGCTTGTGCGGTATTTGCCATGACGGTTCCTTATCCTGTTCCTGCTGTTACTTGTCGGAGCGGGCTTCACCCTCTGGCCCGGCGTGGGGCCGGAAGCGGTGATCGGTGCGCGCTGCCTCTGATCTGAAATCCCGGGAGCGATTGCCCGAGAACCTGTAATACATCGCCGACGGAGTCGGAAAGACGCGAAGTCGCCAGAACGGAGCTTCGAAACCCGCGATTATAGCAAGCCGATACGAGATATGACAAGCGCGCGATGTCGCCCGCGCCGCGAGGCGGGTTCGCCGCAAATCTGATGCAATCCGTCATTCTCGCGGATCGGGACGCCAGCATTGCGAAGCCCGACCATGCGCGGCCCGTATAATAAGCGCCCCATGAATCTATTCCGAGCCCTCCTGACGGTCAGCGGCTTCACGCTGCTGTCGCGCGTGACCGGCCTGATCCGCGAAACGCTGATCGCCCGAGCCTTCGGCGCCAGTCTCTACACCGACGCGTTCTACGTCGCATTCCGCATCCCCAACCTGCTGCGGCGCCTGTCCGCGGAAGGCGCGTTCGCGCAGGCGTTCGTGCCGATTCTCGCAGAATTCAAGAACAGCAAGGGTCACGATCCGACCAAGGCGCTCGTCGATGCCATGTCCACTGTGCTGACGTGGGGCCTCGTCGTGCTGTCGCTCGTCGGAATGGCGGGGGCGAGCTGGGTCGTGTTCGCCGTGGCGTCGGGCCTGAAGCACGACGGCGGCGCGTACCCGCTCGCCGTCGAGATGACGCGGATCATGTTCCCGTACATCGTCTTCATCTCGATGACCACGCTCGCCTCGGGCGTGCTCAACACGTACAAGCAGTTCTCCCTGCCCGCGTTCGCGCCCGTGCTGCTGAACGTGGCGTTCATCTTCGCGGCGGTGTTCGTCGCGCCGCATATGAAAATTCCCGTGTACGCGCTCGCGTATGCGGTCATCGCGGGCGGCGTGCTGCAGTTGCTCGTGCAACTGCCGGGCCTCAAGAAGATCGACATGATGCCGGCCGTCGGTCTCAACTTCCGGCGCGCGCTCGCGCATCCCGGCGTGAAGCGCGTGCTCGCGAAGATGGTGCCCGCGACGTTCGCCGTGTCGGTCGGGCAACTGAGCCTCATCATCAACACGAACATCGCGTCGAACATCGGGCAGGGCGCCGTGTCGTGGATCAACTACGCCGACCGGCTGATGGAGTTCCCGACCGCGCTGCTCGGCGCGGCGCTCGGCACCATCCTGCTGCCGAGTCTCTCGAAGGCGCACGTCGATGCGGACGCCGTCGAATATTCCGCGCTGCTGGACTGGGGCCTGCGCATCACGTTCCTCCTCGCGGCGCCGAGCGCGGTCGCGCTCTTTTTCTTCGCCGAGCCGCTGACCGCGACGCTCTTTCACTACGGCAAGTTCGACAGCCATTCCGTCGTGATGGTCGGCCGCGCGCTCTCGGCCTACGGCATCGGGCTGGTCGGCCTGATTCTCATCAAGATTCTCGCACCCGGCTTCTACGCGAAGCAGGACATCAAGACGCCGGTAAAAATCGCCATCGGCGTGCTCATCATGACGCAGGTGAGCAACTACATCTTCGTGCCGATCTTCTCCCACGCGGGTCTCACGCTTTCCATCGGTCTCGGCGCGCTCGCCAACGCGTTCCTGCTCTTCATCGGTCTGCGCCGCCGCAATATCTATCGGCCGTCGCCGGGCTGGGTGCGCTTTTTCGTGCAGTTGATCGGCGCGTGTCTCGTGCTCGCCGGCACGATGCACTGGGTCTCGACCAACTTCGACTGGATCGCGATGCGCGCGACACCCTTCGCACGAATCCTGCTGCTCGGAGCAAGCCTGGTTCTGTTCGCGGCGCTGTATTTCGGTATGCTTTCCGCGATGGGCTTCAAGTACGCCTATTTCAAGAGACGAACGCTTTGATGACGACAACGCGTATCCTCGACTACTTTTCCTCGCTGATGGCGGACGACGAAAGTCTGCCGCTGACGGAGGCCGCCTTGTCGCTGGCGCAGGACGCGTATCCCGACCTCGACATGCAGTCGGTGCTCGCGGAAATAGACGAACTCGTGCTGCGCGCGCGCCGGCGGATGCCCGAGGATGCGGACGTTAGGCAAAAAGCCGATGCGCTCAATCGCTATTTCTTCCGCGAACTCGGCTTCTCCAGCAATCTCAACGATTACTACGACCCCGACAACAGCCACCTGAACGTGGTGCTGCGCCGTCGCCGGGGCATCCCGATTTCGCTTGCCGTCGTCTATCTGGAGATGGCCGAGCAACTCGGCGTGCCGGTGCGCGGTGTGTCGTTTCCAGGGCATTTCCTGTTGCGCGTCACGACGCCCGGCGGCGACCTGATGCTCGATCCCACCACCGGCCAGACGCTTTCCGAAGCGCAGATGGTCGAGATGCTGGAGCCGTATGTTCAGCGCGTGGGCGAATCGATCGGCAGTGCGCTGCGCGTGTTGCTGCAGCCCGCGACGCGCCGCGAGATCGTCGCGCGAATGCTGCGCAATCTCAAGAGCATCTACCTTCAGACGGAGCGCTGGCAGCGTTTGTTGGCCGTGCAGCAGCGGCTCGTGATCGTGCTGCCGGAGAGTATCGAGGAAGTGCGCGACCGCGGTTTCGCATATGCGCGGCTCGACTATCTGCGCCCGGCGCTCGAAGACCTGGAGCGTTATCTCGAAGATCGCCCGGACGCGGAAGACGCGACGGTCGTCGAAACCGAACTGCGCGAACTCAGGCTGCGCACGCAGGAAAACGGCGACTGACGCTCGCTGGAACAACGCGAAAACGGCGGGCCGATGAACTGGCCCGCCGTTTTTGCTTATTTGGGCTGCATGCGAATGGCGCCGTCCAGCCGGATCACTTCGCCGTTCAGCATCGGATTGTCGAAAATCTGCTTAACGAGCATCGCGAATTCATCCGGCTTGCCGAAGCGCGACGGGAACGGCACCATCGCGCCGAGCGCCGTCTGTACGTCGGGCGGCATGCCGAGCAGCATCGGCGTTTCGAAGATGCCGGGCGCGATCGTCATCACGCGGATGCCGCTTCGAGCGAGGTCGCGCGCAATCGGCAGGGTCATGCCCGCGACGCCGCTTTTCGATGCCGCATACGCCGCCTGGCCGATCTGCCCGTCGTAGGCCGCGACCGACGCCGTGTTCACGATCACGCCGCGCTCGCCGGCGGCGTTCGGCTCGTTCTTCGACATTGCGTGGGCCGCGAGCCGGATCATGTTGAACGTGCCGATCAGATTCACCGCGACGACCTTGCTGAAGAGATCGAGCGGATGCGGGCCGTCGCGTCCGACCGTTTTCGACGCCGGCGCGATGCCCGCGCAGTTCACGAGACCGCGCAGCGTGCCGAGCTTCGTCGCGGCATCGACGGCGACCTCGGCGTCTCTTTCCTGGCTCACGTCGCATTTCACGAACACGCCGGACAGTTCGCGCGCGAGCGCTTCACCCGCGGCTTCGTTCATGTCCGCGAGCACCGGCTTGCCGCCATGCGCCGCGACGAGGCGCGCGCTCGCCGCGCCCAGTCCCGACGCGCCTCCGGTAATCAGCACGACGTTGTCCTTCATCTCCATTCTGTCTTCTCCTTTTATGTGCGATGTGCGGCCCTCGCGGGCGACGCGTCGATTGTAGTCAAACGGCTTGCTCGACCAGCTCAGTCGACCAGCATACGGCCAGCGGGCGAAAAAAAACCCGCTCGTTTGGAGCGGGTTCCTTCGCCGGCTTTGCCTGCCTTGCGGTTACTTCAGCGCATCGAATACGCGGGCGCGGATTTCGTCGACACTGCCGAGGCCCGAAATGCGCCGGTACTGCGGCGCCTTCAGCCCGCCGGTCGCGCCGCTGTGCGCCCAGTCGTTGTAATACGCGATGAGCGGCTTCGTCTGCGCCTCGTACACGTCGAGACGCTTCCTGACCGTCTCTTCCTTGTCGTCTTCGCGCTGGATCAGCGGTTCGCCGGTGACGTCGTCCAGCATGTCGTTCTTCGGCGGATTGAACGTGACGTGATACGTGCGCCCCGACGCCGCGTGCACGCGACGCCCGCTCATGCGCGCGATGATCTCGTCGAACGGCACGTCGATTTCCAGCACGTAGTCGATGGCGACGCCCGCGTTCTTCATGGCCTCCGCCTGCGGAATGGTGCGCGGGAAGCCGTCGAACAGATAGCCGTTTGTGCAGTCGCTCTCGAGCAGACGCTCCTTCACCAGATTGATGATGAGCAAGTCCGGCACGAGTTCGCCCGCGTCCATGTAGCGCTTCGCCTCGACGCCGAGCGGCGAGCCTGCCTTGACGGCAGCACGCAGCATGTCGCCGGTGGAGATTTGCGGAATGCCGAATTTCTCCTTGATGAAGTTTGCCTGGGTGCCCTTGCCCGCGCCGGGTGCGCCCAACAGGATCAAACGCATGGTGATATCTCCGAATCGTCTAGAAACCGCTCGGCGCGAGTGGATGACATCCGGTGGCGAGGCTCGGGCGGCGTCGACGACAGGACGACGCGGCCGATTCGAAAGACGGCGCGGCACCTGCGGACAGCGGCGCAACGTTGAGCGTGGCGCTGACCGGAAGGCTCGCGCAATCGCCTGATTATGCCACGGCTCATTACGATCGCGGCCGTAATAGCGATTATGGAAACCGCTAAGATGCCCGCCGCGCGGGGCTTCGGCGGGTATACACCGGTTGCGTGGCGCTTCTGGCTTGGAGCGTCAGAAGAGCGCCTGAACGCGCGCGAGATCGGCGGGCGTGTCGACGCCGGGCGGGGGCGCGTCCTGCGTCACGCGCACGGCGATACGTTCGCCGTGCCACAGCGCGCGAAGCTGTTCGAGCGCTTCGGCGGCCTCGATGGGCGCCTGCGCGAGAGTCGGGAAGTCGCGCAGAAACTTCGCGCGATACGCGTACAGCCCGATATGCCGCAGCACGTTCTCCGGCACGGCAGGCAGCGCGCCGAGCGCGGCGACGTCGGGCCAGTGCGGTTGCCACGCGTCGCGCGACCACGGAATCGGTGCGCGCGAGAAGTAGAGCGCGCGGCTTCTCGCATCGAGCACGACCTTCACCACGTTCGGATTGAACACGTCGGCGGGATCGTGAATCGGATGCGCGGCCGTCGCGATCGCGCATTCGGCGTGCGCGGCCAGATGCGTGGCGACGTCGCGCACGAGTTGCGGATCGATCAGCGGCTCGTCGCCCTGCACGTTGACGACGATCGTCTCGTCGCTCCAGTTCAGGCGCGTCGCGACTTCGGCCAGGCGGTCGGTGCCGGTCGGATGATCGCCGCGCGTGAGCATCACTTCGATGCCGTGATCGCGCACGGCCTCGACGACCGCGTGAGAATCCGTCGCGACGAGTACGTGAGTCGCGCCCGATTCGCGCGCGCGCTCGGCGACGCGCACGACCATCGGCTTGCCGCCGAGATCGGCGAGCGGCTTGTTCGGCAGGCGCGTGGACGCGAGCCGCGCGGGAATGACAGCGATGAACGGAACCTGCATGGCGGCGCTCGGGAGCGTCAGGCGTCGCCGACGGGCTTGAGCGGCTCGACGGGCGTGCCTTCGACCGTCTGGCGCGCCTCGTCGACGAGCATCACCGGAATGCCGTCGCGGATCGGATAAGCGAGCTTGTCCGCGTTGCAGACGAGTTCCTGCGTCGCGCGATCGTAGTTGAGCGGGCCCTTGCAGATCGGGCAGACGAGGATTTCAAGCAGACGTGCGTCCACGGAGTTTCTCCACAACGAGAGCGATGAGGCGAGGCCTGAGCACGGCCTGCACGGGAACGACCCAGATGCGCGCATCGCGCCAGGCCCCGAATTTTACTGCATCCTTTTCGGTGATCAGGATCGCGTCGGCCTCCACCGAGGCGAACGGATTCTCGCGGTAGGCGTAGTGATCGGGGAAGGCGCGCGTGGCAGGCGCGATGCCCGCCGCGCGCAGCGTCGCGAAAAAGCGCTCCGGCGAGCCGATGCCCGCCGCCGCCACCACTTTGTCGCCCGCGAACGCCGCAAGTGGACGGCGCTGGTGCGGATCGTCGAGCAGCCACGCGTCGCCGGATTCGAGTTCCAGCGCGAAAGTGTCCGGCCACGGCGGCAGCGTGCGTTCGTAGGGACTGTTGATGAGCGTGGCATCGCGATGACGCGACATCGGCTCGCGCAACGGTCCGGCGGGCAGCAGGAAACCGTTGCCGCCGAGCCGGTCGTCGAATACGACGAGTTCGAACGCGCGCGCGAGGCGATAGTGCTGCAGGCCGTCGTCGCTCACGATGACGTCCACGTTCGGATGCGCCTTCAGCAGCGCGCGCGCGGCGGCGACGCGATCCGGGCACACGAACACCGGCGCATGCGTGCGGCGCGCGATCAAAAGCGGCTCGTCGCCGACCTGCGCGGCGGCGCTCGCGGGCGTGACGCTCGTCGGCTCTGCGACCTTCGCGCCGTATCCGCGCGACACGACGCCCGGCTGAAAGCCGGCGGCGCGCAGCGCTTCGACGAGCGCGATCACGGTCGGCGTCTTGCCGGTCCCGCCGACGGTCACGTTCCCGACGACGACCACCGGCACGCCGACATCGACGCGCTTCATCCAGCCCACGTCGTAGAGCGCGCGGCGCGTCGCGGCGATGGCGCCGAAAATGCACGCGAAAGGCGAAAGCGCCCACGCGACCGGCCCGCGCCGACGCCATTCGCGGGCGAGAAAGTTCTCGATCGGCGGCTTGAAGTCAGACATGGACCGCCTTCGCGTCGGCGGCGCTGCGTTCGGACGGATGCGGGAATGATCTCGGGTACGGCAGGGCGCGCAACGGCAACTCCTCGGATTTCGATCTGGCGTTGAACGGTTCGACCGGCGGTGCGCGTCGAAGGTCCGGAGAGGGGACCGCGAACGACGCGAACCGGTGCAAGAACCCGGCACTCTAGCGCGCGAGCGTCCCGCGCGCCAGTCGATGCGCGCCGCGTCGCACTTGTGGATAACTCTGTGAAAAACTTGCCGCCGAAAACTGCCGATGCCGCTTCAGGAAAGAGTTGCTTCGGCAAAAGGTGCGTTCTGAGGCCCGCTTTCCTTATGAATCAACGACTTGCTACGAAGTCATGGGCTTCTGGCGCGCGCTATGAGCGCATGTCGGTAACTCTTTCTGTGTGGACACTTGCTAAACTGGCAGCGCTTTGCTAGGCCGGCGCGTGCCGGGCGACGCTTCCCTCTCGACGATAACCATCCATGACACCCGATTCCCTGCCGACGCCGGAAGGCGACGCCGTCATCCCCGTTTCCGTGCTCAACCGTGCGATCGGCACGATGCTCGAACGGTCGTTTCCACTCGTCTGGGTGTCGGGCGAAGTATCGAATTTCACGCGCGCGGCGAGCGGCCACTGGTACTTCTCGATCAAGGACGCCAACGCGCAGATGCGCTGCGTGATGTTCCGCAGCCGCGCGCAGTACGCGGAATTCGTGCCGCGCGAGGGCGACAAGATCGAAGTGCGCGCGCTCGTCACGATGTACGAGCCGCGCGGCGAACTGCAACTGAGCGTCGAGGCGGTGCGGCGCACGGGACAAGGGCGCCTGTACGAAGCGTTCCTGCGCCTCAAGGCGCAACTCGAAGCCGAAGGCCTTTTCGCTGCCGCGCGCAAGCGCGCATTGCCCACGCATCCGCGCGGCATCGGCATCGTCACGTCGCTGCAGGCCGCCGCGCTGCGCGACGTGCTGACGACGCTTGCGCGCCGCGCGCCGCATGTGCCGGTGATCGTCTATCCGGCGCCGGTGCAGGGCGCGGGCGTCGGCGCGAAGCTCGCGGCTATGGTGCAAGCCGCGAACGCGCGACGAGAAGTCGACGTGCTGATCGTGTGCCGCGGCGGCGGTTCGATCGAAGATTTGTGGGCGTTCAACGAGGAGGTGCTCGCGCGCGCGATTGCGGCGAGCGAATTGCCGGTGGTGAGCGGCGTCGGTCACGAGACGGACTTCACCATCGCCGATTTCGCCGCCGATGTCCGCGCGCCCACGCCGACCGGCGCGGCGGAACTCGTCAGCCCGCAGCGCGTGCTGCTCTTGCGCGAACTGGATCATCGGCACGCGGCGCTCGCGCGCGCGTTCGGCCGGACGATGGAGCGCCGCGCGCAGCAACTCGACTGGCTCGCGCGCAGGCTCGTGAGTCCCGCCGAGCGGCTCGCGCGTCAGCGCGTGCATCTGCGGCAACTGGCGGGCCGTCTCGCGGCGGCGGGCGCGCGTCCGGTGCGCGATGCGCGCGCCCACTTCGCGCTCGTGCGATACCGCTGGGAGCGCAGGCGTCCCGATGTCGTCGCGCAGAGCGAACATCTGCTGCGGCTCGCGCAGCGTGTACAGAGCGCGAACGCGCGTCGCGGCGAGCGCGAGAAGGCGCGCGTTTCCGAACTGGCGGCGCGTCTGCAGGTGCTCAGTCCGCAACGCACGCTCGAGCGTGGCTACGCCGCGCTCATCGACACGCAAACGGGCCGCGCGCTGCGTGCGCCGAGCGCGCTCAAGCCGAAGCGCCCACTCACGGTTCATCTCGCGCAAGGCTCCGCGGACGTCTTTCTCGCCGATGTCCAGCCGCGTCTGCCGGATGAACTCTGAGCCGCTGCCGAAGCCTCCCGCAACGTAATTTCGACGCGCCGCCAAGCGCGGCCGAGAGCACTTTTTACGCCGCTTTCAGCGATGCGAAAGCGATCTTCCTCATAAAGGCGGGCGGTTTGCGGCGTTATCCCAACTCGCCTACAATCCATTGCTCCACTGCTTCACTCCTCACAGTCCCACAATCACATAGAAAGGAAGCTCGCAATCATGGAACATACGCTCCCGCCGCTGCCGTTCGCCAAGAACGCGCTCGCTCCGCACATGTCGGAAGAAACGCTCGAGTTTCACTATGGCAAGCACCACCAAACCTATGTGACGAAGCTCAACGAGCTGATCCCGGGCACCGAATTCGAGAACATGCCTCTCGAAGAGATCGTGAAGAAGTCGTCGGGCGGCGTGTTCAACAACGCGGCTCAGACGTGGAATCACACGTTCTTCTGGAACAGCCTGTCGCCGAACGGCGGCGGCGCTCCGGCCGGCGCACTCGCTGACGCCATCAACGCCAAGTACGGTTCCTTCGACAAGTTCAAGGAAGAATTCGCGAAGGTCGCCGTGGGCACGTTCGGTTCGGGCTGGACGTGGCTCGTGAAGAAGACCGACGGCTCGCTCGACATCGTGTCGACGAGCAACGCCGCGACGCCGCTCACGACCGACAGCAAGCCGCTCATCACGCTCGACGTGTGGGAGCACGCTTACTACATCGACTATCGCAATGCGCGTCCGAAGTTCATCGAGGCTTTCTGGAACATCGCCAACTGGGATTTCGCTTCGAAGAATTTCGGTGCCTGATCTCGGCGTCATGCCGATTCAAAACCGGCCTGCAACGCGGCGCCGGTTCGAGAAGAAGCCCTCCACACGGAGGGCTTTTTGCTTCTCGTGCTGCCTTTCGTGAACCGTCCATCATGAAACGCCTCGCCACACTCTGCCTCGCAACGTGGTCGGCCGCCGCGCTGCTCTATTTCGGCCGGCATTCCGTCGCGTTCATCGTGCTGTCGGGCGTACTCGCGCTCGCGGGCTTCGATCTCGTGCAGCCGCAGCCGGGCGAAGGCCCGTGACGCTCGCGGGCGCGAAGTAGCGCGCGAGACACAGCGCATACAGCAGAAAAACCGCGATCGTGTAGTTCGTGCTGCGCGCCGCGACGACGAAGAGCAGAACCGCGCAAGCGGCAAGCAGCAATTCGGCGCGTCTGGGCAGCAGCGAAAGCCGCGTGTCCCTGCGCTCGAGCGCCGTGCCGAACAGAATGCCGAGCGGAATCAGCACGACGACCAGATGCACCGGCTCCAGCATCGGCGATGCGACGAGCATCGTCATCGTCGCGAGCGCGAAGTCTGTGCGGCGGTCAGCGTGGCGTCGCGCGATCAGAACGACGGCGGTCACGCATACGACGGCGGCCGTCGCCAGCCATACCGCGCCGAGCATCTTCTGCGATGCGCTCATCCCGGCGTTTTCGATGAGCGTCTGAAGCGCGCCGCGCAGCGCGACGTTGATCGGCGCGCCGCCGAGCATCACGTTCTGCGCGTTGAGGCGCGGCATGTCGGAGACGGCGTAATGCCAGATCGTATGGAAGCCGAGCACGCAGCCCGTGACGCACGTGAGCGCGACCGATGTCGCGAACGTGGCGATCGCCGTGCGCCATTCGCGCCTCAGAAGCAGCAGCCCGGCGATGGCGAGCGGCGTCACTTTCAGCACGATGGCCGCGCCGAGGAACACGCCCGCGAGCGAGCGGTTGCCGCGGTCGATGAAGAAGAACGTCGCGGCGAGCAGGAAGAACAGCAGTTCGTTGGACTGGCCCCAGTAGACATCGTCGAAGAAGGGGCGGCTCAGCAGCGCGAGCGCGATGAACAACAGCGCGACGCCGCGATCCTCGCCCCGATACGCGAGCTTCGCGACCATCGCGACGCCGAGCGCGAAGAGCAGCATCGATCCGAGCACCCACACGCTCTTCGCCGCAGCCGGCGACAGCGCGCCGAGCGGCGAGAACAGCAGCGCGAATTGCGGCGGATACGCGTAGAAGACGTCCATGCCCGTCGTGCGCGCGCCGATCGAGCGCAGGAACGTGACGAGCCCGTGGTGATCGTAGAGCACGGTCGCATCGGCGGGATGGCGCAGCACGGTCGTGAACGCGTACAGGTAGTAGTTGAAGTCGCTGAAAGCATCGGCGGGATCGGCGTGGAACTGCGCGAGCACGCGCGGCATGTGCGCCGCGATGATGCCTATGGCGACCGCAATCAGCACGGTCGAAATCGTGGCGAGACTGGGCGCGGATTTCCCCGCGCCGGCCCGTGTGGTGAGCATGGCAATTCCCCGTTGTGCGGCCTTTTGTTATGGATAAACGCGCCGGGCGTCAGGCCGTGGTTGCCGCCGGCGCGTAAAGCAGAACGACGCTTGCAATCAGCAGCGCGGCACCGGCGAGCGTGCGCAGCGACATCGCTTCGCCCAGCACGACGCCGAACGCCATGATTTCGAGCAGCGTTACGGTGACCATCAGCGGATACGCGACGCTCAGTTCCACGCGCTTCAACGCGAGCGCATAGAGCACGAAGCCCGCGCCATACGCGCCGATTGCGCCGAGCCGGTACACCAGCGCACGCGCGTCCATGCCGAAGAGAAGCGCGCCGCCTTCCGGCAGCCTTCCCGCGAGGCGCAACAGAATGCTCGCGAGCGCACCGCACGTGCCGCTGAAAAGAAGCGTGAGGTATTGCATGAAGAGGAACGAGTTGGCGCCTAAATCGCGATGACCACCGTCGCGATGCACAGGCAAATGACGAAGAGACTCAGCCGGTTTTTGATGGCATAGACGATCGGGTCATCATGCATCTCGCCGCGAAACGCGAGCATCCACACGCGGCTGACCCAGTAGAGCAAGAGCCCGAAGAGCACCCAGAGCGCGTGCGGATGCCGGTACAGCAGCCGCACGTCCGCCGAGTTCAGATACAACGCCAGCACCAGCACGGCGACATAGCCCGATGCCGTGCCGAACGAGCGCAGGATGCCGAGGTCCTGCGTGTCGTAGCCGCGCCCGGCGGCGGAGGCCTTGCCGTCGCGAAGAAGGGCGTCGAGTTCGGTGTAGCGCTTCACCATCGCGAGGCTCAGGAAGATGAGCACCGAAAACATGATGAGCCAGTCCGACAGCACGATGTCCGCCGCCGCGCCGCCCGCGACGATGCGCGACGTATAGAGCGCGGCGAGCGTGAAGACATCGACGAGCATCAGGCGCTTGAGCTTGAGCGAATACGCGAGCGTCGCGATGAAATAGCCGCCGAGCACGAGCTGAAAGCGCGGCTCGATCTGCGCCGCGAGCGCCGCCGATGCGACGAGCAGCGTCACCGTCAGCGCCATGCCGAAGGTGAGCGGCAATTGCCCCGACGCGAACGGCCGGTTGCGCTTTTTCGCGTGACGGCGATCCGCGTCGAGATCGAGCATGTCGTTGAGGAGATAGACCGCCGACGCGCAGAAGCTGAACGAGAAGAACGCGATGGTTTCGTCGAGCAGCATCGCGGGATCGGTGAAGCGGTGCGATGCAAGCAGCGGCACGAAGATCAGCAGGTTCTTGACCCACTGATACACGCGCATTTCCTTGAGCGTGAGACGCACGAGCGAACGTTTTTCCTCGAAAAACACGATCGTCTTGTTCACTTTCTCGGCCGCCGCCGCGATGTGCCGGTTGCCCACGACGATAGCCTGCCGCGACTCCTTCCACACGGGCACGTCGGCGAGCGCGTTGCCGCAATAATCGAAGCCGTGTGCGCCGAACTCCTTCGTGAGCGCGCCCGCCTTCTGGCTGCCTTTGAGATTGCGCGCGTCGTCGCTCGCGAGCACGCCCTTGAAGATGCCGAAGTGCGTGGCGATCTGTTCGGCCACCTGCTGATTCGACGCCGTGCACAAATATAGATCGCGTCCGGCTGAACGCTGCTCCTGCAAATAGGCGAGAAAGCGCGCGTTGTACGGCAGCACGGACACGTCGATGGCCACGCGCTGCGCGATCTGCGCCTTCAGATACGCCTTTCCGCGCAGCAGCCAGACGATGCACCACAGCGCATAGACCGGATTCTTCTTCACGAGCACGAGAAACGATTCGACGAGCAAATCGGTGGCGGTCAGCGTGCCGTCCAGATCGACGCACAGGGGAACGCGAGCTTCGGCCATGATTTCCTCGTTGCGCGGATTCGTCTTGGGATTCGGACGGGCGTCGCCGAACCGTTTGGCTCACAGAATAACGAGCGCCCTTTTCCCGGCTCTGTGCGTTAGGACACTTCTGTTGCGCGCCTAAGAACGTACCGTATTCCTTCTCGGCGCTTTTGTGAATTGTTCGGGATCGCTTGCTTTTGCGGCGGCGCGGCGACGCGGCGGCGACAGCGGCGGCGCATGAATCGGCCGCCCGCAACAAAAAAGCCTTCCACGCGGAAGGCTCTCGAGCGGAACATCGCACGATCCTTCAGAGGCGTTTCGGCGCGCCTTCCCAGTTGATATCGACGCAGAGCACCTGCAGGCCGTAAGGCGTTTGCGCCGCAATCGAAGCGGTCACGCACAGATGCGCCTCGTTGATCGACAGATACGGCGCGGTCAGATGCACGCGAGCCGGCGCGCGCAGCGCCTCGATGAAATACGGGCGGCGTTCCCAGCTCGCGCCTTCGGAATGAAGCAGCGGACTGAAGCGCTTCGCGCGCTGCGACGCGCGCACGACGGGCACGACGTTGTCGCCGATCTGCCGGCCCGCGTGATCGAGCAGGAAGCAGCGGGCGGTATCGGCGAGCTGGCGCAGTTCGCTCGTTGCGGCGGCGAGCGTTTCGCCTTCCATCAGCTTGACCGATGCGCGTTCCAGCCCGCTCACGTAAGGCTCGAGCCGCGCGGCCTGCGCACGCTCGCGCGCGGCCACGCGTTCGCGCGATGCCGCCGAGAGCGCGTCCATCGTGCTCGCGGCGGCATCGCTGTGCACGGCATCGACGCTCGGTTGCGCGAAATACGCGCCCTGCACGAAGTCGACGTTGCATTCCAGCGCGATGAGCGCGTCGCGTTCGGTGGCGAGACCGCCCATCAGCACGAGCTGGCCGGATTCATGCAGCAGCGAGACGAGGCGCGGCAGCACGCGCTCGATATGCGAATGCTCGGTGGCCTGCTGAAGAATGCAGCGGTCGAGCGACACGATATCCGGCCGCAGTTGCCACACGCGGTCGATGTTCGAATGCTTCACGCCGAAGCCGTCGAGCGCGATCAGAAAGCCCGACTTGCGCAGCGAATCGACGATTCCGGTGAAGCGCGTCGTCTCGCCGCCCGCCTGTTCGGGCACTTCGAGCACCACGCGCTGCGGCGGCAAGCCGATGTCTTTCAGCGCGGCGAGGAGCGCGTCGCCGTAGCTCGTGTCCATGAGCGCAGCCGGGTGCAGGCTCAGAAAGAGCCATTCGTCGTGGCTGTCGAACGCGTTGAAGTTGCCGAGATGAAGCGATTCCGCGAGCCGGCCCAGTTCCAGCAGATCACCGCGCCGCGCCGCCTGCGTGAAGACTTCGTGCGACGGCACATGCCGATGCGCGTCGTCGCGCGCTCGCAGCGACGCGTGATACCCGATCGCGCGCCGGTGCGACACCGAAAACACCGGCTGGAACACGCTGAAGACCGTGTATTCGCCATACAGCACCGTGCGACGCGAGCCGTCGTCGCCCGCGACGGGGCGCGGCGGCTGGAAGCGGGGAGGGTCGAGATCAACCATGCTCATGGGTCGGGGCGTCGCGATTCGGCTTAATGAGATATGGGCAGTTTACAAGATCGGCCGTCCGACCGTTCGAGCAAAATCCGTGCGAATCCAGTGGCGGCGCGGTTTCGGGCGCATTCGTGTGCTTATTCCAGAGCGTGCCGGCGATGCGGCGCGCGCCCCGCGCCGGGCGTGCGTCGCATGGCGGTGCCGGTCGCACTCTGGCGGTGCGCGGCGCACGATGCGGTGGCGCGCGACGGCGCGGCTATCGCGGTCAGTTCGCCTCGGACGGGTCCGGCTTGCGCCGCGCCGCGCGCACTTCCGGCGCAAGCTGCCCGAAGATCCACGCGCTCGCCGCCGTGATGACGCCCACGCACAGAAAGGTCGCGTGGAACGCGGGCAGCGAGTTCGTCTCCGTCACGCGCGGCAGAAGTCCGGTGAACGTCGAGAGGATCGCGCCGGCGACGGTCACGCCGAGGCTCATCGACAGCATCTGCACCAGCGAAAACAGGCTGTTGCCGCTGCTCGCGCCGCCGGTGCCGAGGTCTTTCAGCGTGAGCGTGTTCATCGCGGTGAACTGCATCGAATTGACGGAGCCGAAGAGCGCCAGTTGCGCGAGACGCAGCCACAACGGCTGATGCGCGCTCACGAGCGAGAAGCTCGCCATCATCAGGCCGACGAGCACGGTGTTCACCACCAGCACGCGCCGATAGCCGAAGCGTTCGATGAGCCGCGTCACGAGCCGCTTGCTGAGCATGCCCGCCGCCGCGACGGGCAGCATCATCATGCCGGCTTCGAACGCGCTGTAGCCGAGGCTCACTTGCAGAAGCAGCGGGATCAGATAAGGCATCGCGCCGCTGCCGATGCGCGCGAACAGATTGCCGAGCAAGCCGACGCTGAACGTGTGAATCTTGAAGAGATCGAGCGAGAAGATGGGCTGCGCGGCGCGCGTCGCGTGCAGGCCGTAGGCGACGAAGCAGCCGAAGCTCAGAATCAGCAGCACGAGCACGATTGCGTGCTGGAGACCGAGATCGGCGAGGCCGTCAAGCGAGATCGTCAGCGCGACCATGCCGACCGCGAGCAGCAGATAGCCCGCGAGATCGAAGGGCGCGGTCGCGGGATTGCGGCTATCGGGCATGTAAAGATTCGTCGCGATGCAGCCGATGACGCCGACCGGCACGTTGATGAGAAAGATCCAGTGCCACGACGCGATCTGCACGAGCCAGCCGCCGAGCGTCGGGCCGATGAGCGGGCCGATCAGCCCCGGAATCGCGACGAATGCGAGCGCCGAGAGATAACGCTCCGCCGGAAAGACGCGCAGCACGGCGAGCCGGCCGACCGGCAGGAGCATCGCGCCGCCGACGCCCTGAACCACGCGAAACGCGACGAGCGCCTGCAACGACTGCGCCTTCGCGCACAACAGCGAGCCGATGGTGAACATGAGAATCGCGCTGAAGAACACGCGCTTCGTGCCGAGCTTGTCCGCGAGCCAGCCGGAGAAGGGGATCATCATCGCCATCGTGAGCGAGTAGGCGATCACGACGCCCTGCATCTTGAGCGGCGCTTCGCCGAGGCTTCGCGCCATCGCGGGGAGCGCGGTGTTGACGATCGTCGAATCGAGCGTTTGCATGAAGAAGCCCGTCGCGACGAGCCACAGCATGAAGGAAAGCGATCGGTCGGACGGCTCTGCTGCGGCGGTATCGGTCATGAGTGGGCGACGTCGTTATTTGCGCAGTTCGGCGACGAAATCGTAGTAATCGTTGCGGCAGTAGGTATCGGTGAGTTCGATCGCGCGCTGATCGGCCGTATAGCCGACGCGCGTGATAAGCAAAAGCGCGTCGTGCGGCGCGATGCTCATTTGCTCAGCAATCTCCGGACTCGCGTTGACGGCGCGGAAATGCTGGAGCGCGCGGACGATGGAAAGCCCGCGCGTGTCGAGATAGCTGTAGAGGGAATCGCCGATGGCGAGCGGATCGGGAATCAGCGCCGACGGGAAGGTGGAGTTTTCGACGGCCATCACGGTGTCGTCGGCAAGACGCAGGCGCTTGAGGCGCGCGACCGTCGCCGCAGGCGAGAGACCGAGCTGGATGACTTCTTCGCGATTGGCCGGCTCGATGGTGCGCGAGAGCCACTTCGAACTCGGCTTGAAGCCGCGCCGCCGCAGCATTTCCGAGAAGCTCGACAGCCGCGAGAGCGGATCTTCGTAACGCGGCTTGATGAAGCTGCCCGCGCCTTGCTCGCGGCGGATCAGCCCTTGCTCGACGAGAAGCGCGATCGCTTTTCTCGATGTGATCCGCGACACGCCGAGCGCTTCGGAAAGCACGCGCTCGGACGGCAGGGCTTCGCCCGCGTTCCAGCGGTTGTCGTGAATGGCGTTGGCGAGCTTGCGGGCGAGTTGAAGATAGAGCGGAGTGTCGCTGTCCGGGTCCGGGCGCAGATCGCGCCAGCGGTCTTCCGAGGTCGAGTTCATAAATCGGACGCAATGGGGCCAAGCGGCGATTTTAAGACAAACGATGGAACGCGGGCGCGTGAGCTTGCGAACGCTCGGGCATCGCCGGATGGGTGGAACATGCGTGCGCGATGGCGGCGGCGATGCCGCGTTCATCGCGCGAAAGCGGCATCGGCGCGAGCGTCGCCGGAGCGTTCCTGGCGAGTTTCTAGCGGCGAACGATGCGCGATTCAGGCCGTCGCCGGGCCGCCCACGCCGCGTCCGCCACGCACATACAGCGCAACCGACAACGCCACCGCCGCCGCCGCCGCGAGCGCGGCGAAGAGGAACACGGAGCCATAGCCGAACTCGCCCGCGACATAACCCGCGAGCGGCCCGGTCAGACCGAGCGACAAATCGAGGAACACGGAATAAGCCGACAGCGCCGCGCCACGGCTCGCGGGCGGCACGAGACCGACGGCTTCCACGCCGAGCGCCGGAAACACGAGCGCGAAGCCGCAGCCCGTCAACGCGGCGCCGGCCAGCGCGAAGGTCGGTTCGGCGGAGAGCCACAGCATCACGAGACCCGCGCATTCGAGCGCGAACGAGACAATGGCCACGCGAAAACCGCCGTAGGCCTTGATCGTGTTCGCGAACAGGAGCCGCGCGCCGACGAACGTCGTGCCGAACACCGTCAGCGAAAGCGCCGCGTTCGGCCAGTTATGCGCCGCGTAGAAGAGCGTGATGAACGTCGCGATGGAGCCGAAGCCCGCCGAGCCGAGCGCGAGGCCGAAGCCATACGGCAGCACGCGGAAGAACACGCTGCGATACGACATGCGCTCGCCGTGCACGACCGGCACGCTCGCCATGCGCGACGCGAGCCAGTAGCCGATGCCCGCCAGCGCAATGACGATGAACGCGAGCGCGCCGAAGCCGAGCGAATGGTCGACGGCGACGCCGAGCGGCGCGCCGATCGCGAGCGCGCCGTAAGTGGCGATGCCGTTCCACGAAATGACCTTCGCGTTATGCGCCACGCCCACGCGCCCGATGCCCCATGTGATCGACCCGGTGCCGACCCAGCTCTCCCCGAAGCCCAGGACGAGCCGCGCGATGATGAGGAGCACGAGGCTCACCGCGTGCCACTGTGCCGCGAGCGCCGAGCCGAGCAGCAGCACGCCGCTGCCCGCGCAGGCGGCGAGGCCGTAGAGCACCGTTTTCTTCGGACCGAGCGTGTCGGCGGTGCGGCCGGCGAGCGGCCGTGACATGAGCGTCGCGAAGTACTGGACGCTGATCGCCGCGCCCGCCATGACCGAGCCGTAGCCGAGGTCCGTGTGCACGAAGCCCGGCAGCACCGCGAGCGGAATGCCGATGGTCAGGTAGCAGAGGAACGTGTACAGCACCACCGACACGATCCGGAGAGTGACGGCGAAATCGCCTTTCGGCGCGGCAGCGGTGCGGGACTCGGAGGACATAGGGAAAGTGCGGGGTTGAATTCGGCCGGGAGGCGTGATTCTCCCATATGTTGCGGCGCAGCGTCGCCCCTCTTTTGTAACCGGATAGACCAAATCCGTCCTGCGCACGATCGTGCAAACGCGCTGCAAGCCTTGTCGCACAAGGCTCCGACGAGTCATCGCGGAAGGAATATGTCGTTCATGCAATGGCGGCTATGGGTTGCGCATTTTGGTGATGATAGTTTTGGGGCCATTGAGACAATCGGACGATTCCCAAAATTCGGCCGATTGTCGCCCGCCACCGGCTGCGCACCCCGCGCAACCAGCAAGAAGCCACGCACGCCCCCGAGACACGAGTCATGACACAGCCGATCCGCTTCTATCACCGCAACGCGATCCGCGAAGTGAGCGGCGCGTCCACCACGCGCACCGTCCTCCAATATCTGCGCGAAGACGCGCGCTGCACGGGCACGAAGGAAGGCTGCGCCGAAGGCGATTGCGGCGCGTGTACGGTCGTCGTCGGCGAGCCGGACGGCGCGGGCGGCGTCGCGTTCAAGGCGGTCAACGCGTGCGTCCAGTTCCTGCCGACGCTCGATGGCCGCGCGCTCTTCACCGTCGAAGACCTGCGCCAGCCCGACGGCTCGCTGCATCCGGTGCAGCAGGCGCTCGTCGATTGCCACGGCTCGCAATGCGGCTTTTGCACGCCGGGCTTCGCCATGTCGATGTTCGCGCTCTACGAAAAGCACGGCCACGCGAGCACCGGCTGCGCGCACGAGACCACGCATAAAACGGTTCCCTCGCGCGAGGAAATCAGCAACGCGCTGACCGGCAACCTGTGCCGCTGCACGGGGTATCGCCCGATCATCGATGCAGCCGAGCGCATGTTCGATCACGCGCCGCTCGCGCCCCTGAACGCGCAGGCGCTCGCGCGCGCGCTCGACACGCTTTCGCGCGACGACACTTTCCACTACGAACACGCCGGCCGCCAGTTTCACGCGCCGCGAACCATCGAGGCATTGGCGAAGCTCAAGGCGCAGAAGCCCGATGCGCGCATTCTCGCGGGCAGCACGGATGTCGGCTTGTGGGTGACGAAGCAGTTGCGCGATCTCGGCGACATCATCTATGTCGGGCAGATCGAGGCGTTCAAGCGCGTCGAGACGGGCAGCGAGTGGATCGAGATCGGCGCGGGCGTGACCGTCGAGCGCGCGTACGAGGAACTCGCGAAGACGTATCCCGAACTCGAAGAGATGTGGCAGCGCTTCGCGTCGCTGCCGATTCGCAATGCCGGCACGCTCGGCGGCAACGTCGCGAACGGCTCGCCCATCGGCGATTCGATGCCCGGCCTCATCGCACTGAATGCGCGCGTCGTGCTTGCGAGCATCGACGGCACGCGCGAGATGCCGCTCGAAGACCTGTACCTCGCGTATCAGAAGAAGGACATGGCCGCGCACGAGTTCGTCGCCGCCGTGCGCGTGCCGACGCGCGCCGGCAAACGCGCGAATCTGCGCTTTCGCACGTACAAGCTCTCGAAGCGCTTCGACTCCGACATTTCCGCGGTGTGCGCCGCGTTCGCGTTCATCGCGGACGGCGACGTGATTCGCGAGCCGCGCATCGCGTTCGGCGGCATGGCAGCGACGCCCAAACGCGCCGCGCGCGCCGAAGCCGCGCTCGCCGACGCGCAGTGGCACGAAGCCACGGCGCAGGCCGCGATGCGCGCTTTGAGCGACGACTACGCGCCGCTCACCGACATGCGCGCGTCCAGCAGTTATCGACTGGAGACGGCGAAGAGCGTGCTGTATCGCTTCTGGCTGGAGACGCGGCCGCACGATCCTGTTTCGAAGTCGAAGCTGGATGTGCGCGCGATCGAACTCGTCGAAGCGAAGTAAGGAGACAAGAATGAACCAGCAAGCCGAAGCCTTTCTCGCCGAAGCGCAATCCGCCGCCGACGCCGCCGACGCGTTCACGCAAGTCCACGTCTCGCGCCCGCACGAATCCGCGCACCTGCATGTGAGCGGGCGCGCGAGCTATACCGACGACATTCCGCTCGTCGCGGGCACGCTGCACGCCGCGCTCGGCTTGAGCCCGAAGGCGCACGCGAAGATCGTCGCAATGAACTTCGACGCGGTGCGCGCGACGCCGGGCGTGGTCGCCGTGTTCACCGCCGAGGACATTCCCGGCGTCAACGACTGCGGCCCGATCATCCACGACGATCCGGTGCTCGCGCCCGGCGTCGTGCAGTACGTCGGCCAGCCGATGTTTATCGTCGTCGCGACTTCCCACGATACGGCGCGTCTCGCGGCACGCCGCGCGAGCATCGAATTCGAGGACTTGCCCGCCGTGCTGACCGCCGAAGACGCGCGGCGCGCGCAGTCGTATGTGCTCGATCCGCTGAAGCTCGCGCGCGGCGATGCGCGCGGCGCGATGTCGAAGGCCGCGCATCACGCGCGCGGCGCGATGAAGCTCGGCGGTCAGGAGCAGTTCTATCTCGAAGGGCAGATTGCCTACGCGGTGCCGAAGGACGACGACGGCATGCACGTCTACTGCTCGACGCAGCATCCGACGGAAATGCAGCATCTCGTCGCGCATGTGCTGGGCGTGTATTCGCACAACGTGCTCGTAGAATGCCGGCGCATGGGCGGCGGCTTCGGCGGCAAGGAATCGCAGTCGGGGCTCTTTGCGTGCTGCGCGTCGCTCGCGGCGTGGAAGCTCCTCTGCCCGGTGAAACTGCGCCCCGATCGCGACGACGACATGATGATCACCGGCAAGCGCCACGACTTCGTGTACGACTTCGAAGCCGGCTACGACGATGACGGCGTGATCGAAGGCGTCGCCGTCGACATGACTTCGCGTTGCGGTTTCTCCGCCGACTTGTCCGGCCCCGTGATGACGCGCGCCGTCTGCCACTTCGACAACGCGTACTGGCTGCCGCACGTCGCGATCGAAGGCTATTGCGGCAAGACCAACACGCAGTCGAACACCGCGTTTCGCGGCTTCGGCGGACCGCAGGGCGCGTTCGCGATCGAGTACATCATGGACGACATCGCGCGCTCGCTCGGCCGCGATTCGCTCGACGTGCGCTTCGCGAATCTCTATGGCAAAACGGAGAACAACCGCACGCCTTACGGTCAGACGGTCGAGGACAACGTGCTGCAGGAACTCATCGGCGAACTGGCCGCGACGAGCGATTACCGCCGCCGACGCGAAGCCGTGCGCGCGTTCAACGCGAACAACGAGGTTCTGAAGAAGGGGCTTGCGCTCACGCCGGTGAAGTTCGGCATCGCGTTCAACGTGACGCACTTCAATCAGGCCGGAGCGCTCGTGCACATCTATACCGATGGCTCCATCCTCGTGAACCACGGCGGCACCGAAATGGGCCAGGGCCTGAACACGAAGGTCGCGCAGGTCGTCGCGCATGAGCTGGGCATCGACTTCGGCCGCGTGCGCGTGACGGCGACGGATACGAGCAAGGTCGCCAATACCTCGGCGACGGCGGCATCGACGGGAACGGATTTGAACGGCAAGGCCGCGCAGGATGCCGCACGCCAGTTGCGCGAGCGGCTCGCCGCGTTCGCCGCCGAGAAGTTCGGCGCGGGCGCGGTGCCGGCGCAAGACGTGCGCTTTGCGAACGACCGCGTGATCGTCGGCGACGATGCGATTCCGTTCGGCGAAGTCGTCGCGAAGGCGTATCTCGCGCGCGTGCAGTTGTGGTCCGACGGCTTCTACGCGACGCCCAAGCTGCACTGGGATCAGGCGACGATGCAGGGCCGCCCGTTCTTCTACTACTCGTATGGCGCGGCGGTGTCGGAAGTAGTGATCGACACGCTGACCGGCGAGATGCGCGTGCTGCGCGCCGACGCGCTGCACGACGTGGGCGCGTCGCTGAATCCGGCGCTCGACATCGGGCAAGTGGAAGGCGCGTTCGTGCAGGGCATGGGCTGGCTCACGACGGAAGAACTCTGGTGGAACGACAACGGCAAGCTGATGACGCACGCGCCGTCCACGTACAAGATTCCGACCGTCAACGACATGCCCGCCGATTTCCGCGTCTCGCTCTTCAAGAACCGCAACGCAGAGGACAGCATTCATCGCTCGAAAGCGGTCGGCGAGCCGCCGCTCCTGCTGCCGTTCTCGGTGTTCTTCGCGATCCGCGATGCGGTCTCGGCGGTTGGCGATCACGCGATCAATCCGCCGCTCAACGCGCCCGCGACGGCCGAGGAGATTCTGCGCGCGGTCAATGCGGTGAGGAGCGCGCGGTCATGATGCACGTCGTGGTGTTCGGCGCGGGCCACGTCGGCCATGCGCTCGTGAAGGTGCTGGGCATGCTGCCGTGCGTCGTCCAGTGGGTCGATGCGCGCGACGAACTCTTTCCCGACGAAGTGCCGGCGAACGTGCAGATCGAAGCGACGGATGCGCCGGACGCCATCGTCGACGAAGCGCCGGCTGGCGCGTACTTCATCGTGATGACGCACGATCATGCGCTCGACTTCGCGCTCACGCAGCGCATCATGCGGCGCGACGACTTCGCGTATTTCGGGCTGATCGGCTCGAAGACGAAGCGCGTGAAGTTCGAGCGGCGGCTGATCGAGCGCGGGCTGGCGGCCGAGCGGCTCGTCGAGATGACGTGTCCGATCGGGGTGGAAGGGATTGCGGACAAGGCGCCTCATGCCATCGGGCTGGCGGTGGCGGCGGAGGTTTTGAGGGTGAGGGAAGGGCGCGCGAGGCTGGATGCGTCGGACTGGCGCGCGGCTCGGCTGACGGCCTGAAGTTTCGACGGCGGCGCGTCACGCAAGCGAGCTGTTTTGCCGAAACCGCCCCGGCGTCACTCCATAAACCTCCTTGAACCGCTTGCTGAACGCCGCTTCCGACTGATACCCCACGTCCGCCGCCACGTCCGCGATGCTCTTTTTCGTGTGCGTGAGCATGGTGCTCGCGAGCTGCATCCGCATGTGGCTCAGGAGCGCGAACGGCGAACTGTCCGAGTGCGCCGAGAACGCGCGCATGAAGGTCGCGCGCGACATGGCCGCTTCCTTTGCGAGCATGTCGAGCGTCCACGGTTCGGCGGGACGTTCGAGCATCGCGATCACCGATGCCGAGAGCCGCCGGTTCGCGATCAGCCCGAGCACGCCCGAAAGCGATGGCCGCTCGCTCAGCCACGCGCGCAGGATCATCGTGAAGAGCGCCGTCGACAGCGCCGCGACGATCGACGGCGCGCCGGGTTGCGCCTCTTCCGCTTCGCGTCGCATCGCGGCGACGAGCGGTCCCAGATAAGGCGCCGACGCGCGCGTGAACGACACGTGCACCGCGTCGGGCAGCACATCGATGAGCAACGCGCGCGGCGCGTAGGCGAAGCGGCCGCAGAGCAGGTCGAGCGCGGGCAGCGCGCCGCCGCAATTGCTGCGCACCGTGACGGCGCCGTTGTCGTGCGCCTGCATCTCGCTCGCGATTGCTTTCGCGCCCGCGCTGGCGATATCGAGCACATGGGCATCGCCGCGCGGCAGCATCAGGATGTCGCCCGCGTTCAGCGCGAGCGGCGCGCAGCCCTTGCGCGTCACCGTGCAGCTGCCATCGAGCACGACGTGATATACCGCTTCGCCGACAGGTGCGGCCGCGTGATCGAGCTCGAGCGGGCCCGCGAGCAGGCAACGCAAATCGAGCGCGCCCGAGAGCTGTGCGAGCTGAATGAGTCGGTCGAGAGCGTCCATGTCGCGGGCAGGTTATTTCGACATCGCGGCGAAGTCGTCGGCCATCGCCGCTTTCTTGCGCGTGAGCGAAGTCGACACGCTCGATATGAGCCCGCGCAGCCACGCGATATCCGTCGTCTCGTCCGGCTGCGGCTGCGAAAGCTGATAACACTTGATGCGCGGAAACGGCACCGGCGAATCGAGCACCGCGAGCGGCAGCATCGCCGCATAATGCTGCGCGAAGCGGCGCGGCGCGGTGAAGATCAGGTCCGACTGCAACAGCACCTGCGGCACGAGCCCGAAGTACGGAATGGTCGTCACGATGCGGCGGCGCACGCCCGCGCGCGCAAGACCGATGTCGATCGGATGCCGCTTCGCGCCGCTATACGGCGTCGGGGCGAGATGGGCGGCGAGCGCATACCGTTCGACCGTCAGCGGCTCGCGCGCGAGCGGATGATTCGCGCGCATGAGGCACACGAAGACATCGGTGAACAGGTCCTGCCGCTCGAAACGCGGCTCGGGCTTCGTCCAGTTGGCGACCATCAGATCGATCTCGCCTTCGTCGAGCGCGCGTTCGTGATCGCGCATCGGATTGAGCGACTCGATCTCGAGACGCGCGTTCGGCGCGGCATCGCGGAAAGCGGCGACGAGCGTCGGCATGAAGAAATCGTTCAGATAATCGGGCGCGGCGACGCGGAACGTGCGGCGCGAACTCGCGGCGTCGAAATCGCCGTGCGGCGTCGCGACGAACTCGACTTCGCGCAGCGCGCGCTGCGCCGGCGCGAGCAGCGTTTCGCCGTACTCGGTCGGCACCATGCCCTGCTTGCCGCGCACGAGAATGGGATCGTTCAGGATTTCGCGCAGGCGGCGCAATGCGGTGCTGATCGCCGGCTGCGTCTGGTTCAGGCGCTGTGCGGTCTGCGTGACGCTGCGCTCCAGAAGCAGCGTGCGCAGCACGCGGATGAGCCAGATGTCGAGTGAATCGGCGGGTTCGTTCATGGGCTTGGCATGAAACCGGATGACCGGGCGCGATGCCCGGCCCGGCGCGGCGAAACGGTTCGGAGGCGTTGAAAAGGGCGGCGCATGCGCGCGCACCGCCGCCAGCGCAAGTTGAGCGCAAATTAAACGCAAGTTAAACGCAAGTTAAGCGCGTTCCGATTTTTGACGCCATAGCGCATGCCCTATGTGCGGCATACGCGAACACGTTTCGCCGATACCGCGCCTACGCCCCGAGTTCGGCCGCATCGCCGAATTCGGCTCCGGTGCGGCCCATCGGCAGGTTGCTGATGCGCTTCACTTCCGCGGCGTCGAGCCAGTTCGGGGAACGCGCGACGTAGAGCACCATCGGCAGCGTGTCTTCGCCCCAGAAAATCTGATCGTTGACGAGGAAAGTCGGCACGCCGAAGACGCCCATTGCAACGGCGCGGTCGTTGTTCTCGCGCAGCTTCGCCTTCACTGCTTGGTCCTCGATGCGCGCTTCCGCTTCCGGCATGCCGACGTATTCGCACAGCGCGCGAAAGCCTTCGGGCGACGACGGATCGCGCCCTTCGCGCCAGATGAAGCGGAAGATGTCACGCACGCACGCGCTGTCGCCGTTCGCGAGCACGGCGAGGCGCAGCGCCTTGGTCGGATCGAACGGATGCGCGGGCGGCATCCTGAACGGAATGCCGAGCTGCTCCGCGCGAAATAGCGCGTGGCGGTACACGAAGACGCGCTTCGACGGAATGGTCGCCGCGTGCGGCTGCTTCCAGCGCTCGAAGAGCTTGAGCAACTGCACGGGCACGAATTCGAACGGCATGTCGGGCCACTTCTCGTGCTGTTCGAGCAGCAGGTACGAGAACGGCGAGATGAAATCGAAAAAAAAGTACGGTCGACCGTCGCCGGTCGAATGCGGGGCACTCATGTCGTTTCTCCTTGCTTTTGCGCGCCTGGCGCTCGCCTCGTCGTTGGTCGCGGCTTCGTTGCGCTATCCGGCTTTCGCCGGCGTGCATCAGGCGGCACGCGCGTGTCCTGCATCCGGCGCGGCGAACGAGCGCCGCGCGCCTCAACCGGCCGCTTTATCGCGATCGGATCGTTCGATATTACGTGCTGCGCTGCTCCGTGTCTGCACGCGGCGCGGCCGCCCGGCGCGCCGCCGCGTCCGCGCTCGCGCCCGCTTCCGCCGCGAGCCGCTCGCGCACGAAGCCGATGTGCTCGCGCAGCACGTAGAACTGGTCGGCGAACGCGAGCGGCATCTTCATGCGATTCACCGCCGATTCTATTGCGTCGATGCGGTCGAGCAGGGCGTCGCGCTGTGCGATGTCCGGCCCGCTGATCGCTTCCCGCTCGATCGCAATCAGCGCGCCATACCAGCGATAGATGCGCGATTTCACGCGCCATCGGTAAAGCCCCGGCACGAGCCGCAAGGCCGGAATCAGCACGACGACGAGCGGCACCAGCACGACCAGCACGCGATCGGCGAGGCTCGCGATCCAGAACGGCAGGATGCGGTAGAGAAAACTCTTGCCGGACTTGTAATAACGCTCGGCATCGTCGCTGATGCGGAATTCGTGCGCGAGCGGCGCGGGAAACTCGTTCGCCCGCTGCAGCAGGTTCGCGCGGCTGTGCACTTCGCGCGCGGCTTCGATGAGCAGATCCGAAAGCGCCGGATGCAGGCTGTCGCGCGCGACGAGTTCGGCCGTCGGCGCGATGGTGTGGACGGGGCGCGGCGGCACGTTGTTGGCGAGGTCGAACGCGCCCATCGGCAGCTCGATCTCCGTGAGGTAAGGAAAGCGGCGCGCGTAGGCGTCGGCCTGCGCGAAATCCATGAAACGGATGCCCGGCGTGCGGATGAGCTTGGCCATCGTCGGCGGCTGGGCGGAATCGCCGGTGAGGAGCGCGACGTCGATGTCGCCGGCTTCGAGCGCTTTGGCGGCGGCGTCGCCCGCGAGCGGAAGCAGTTGCGTATCGTGCGTATCGTGAATATCGCCGCCCGGCTCGATGCCGTTCGCCTTCAAAAGCGTGAGCGCGAGCGCGCGCGTACCGCTGCCTTCCGCGCCGATGGCGAGCCGCTTGCCCTTGAATTCCGACAGCCGCGACACGACCGGCCCGCGATAGAACACCGCGAGCGGCACATAAGCCACGCTGCCGAGCGATTCGAGCGCGTCGTGCGTCGCGCCCGGCTTCGACATGCCGCCTTGCACGAAAGCGACGTCGACGCCGGAATTCGGGTCGTCGAGACGCGCGAGGTTGTCGAGCGAGCCTTGCGTTTCGAGCACGTTGAGCTTCACGCGATTGCGCGCGAGGATCGTCTTGTACCGCTGCGCGCTGTTCCAGAACGAGCTGCCCTTCGGCCCGGCGGCGATGGTGAGCGTGCTCGGCGGCGCGGGCTGGATCAGCCGGATCGCGAGGTAGAGCGCCGCGATGCTCACGACGAGAATCGGCCCGAACGTGAGCGCCAGGTCGCGCCACGACACGGCCACGAAGCGCGCCACGATTCTCGGCTGCGCGCGGCGTCCGGGCCTCGTCTTCGGGGAGTTGCCTTGGGGTCGAGTCATATCGATAAATGCTTTGCGTCAACGTCGTGCCGAGAGCTTACCCGATGGTTCGGGCGGCTCGTTTCGCCGGCCGGCATGAAGGCGGTGGCGGCCCATATCCGTTTTCGCGCGCGGCCGAGTGTGACGCCCGTGTGGCGGCGTGCAGGCGTCACGCGCGGTGTTGCTAAATGTTTTGCGCTAATGGCCGCGCTGGGCTAAATTGACGTTCGCCGCCGCACGACAAGGATTTCCCGTCCGTCGCCCGCTATTTGGGTTGCATCGGACTTGCGCCGAATATCCTGGCGCAACCAACGCGCGTTCAAGCGCCGTGCGGCAGGACGCCGATACGAGCCGACGGGCTTTCGCCCGATCAACCGGCCGACTTTGTTTCTTCCGCCAGCCTCTCGCAGCACCGCATCAGAGTATCCGCGGCTTGTCCGCTGTCCGCCTCGCCGGCCCGTTCGGGTCGCCGGTCCGCGGGCATCGCAAGCGGCGCCGTCCGCCGTTGCGGGGATGATGCCGTCCGGATCGAAGTGCAAACGAGCGAAGTAGCAACTGTGCGAAGTCAACAAGCGAAACAAAAGGAGAAACCATGAAAGCAGTCGATCTGTTGAAGGCGCTGGGCGTCGTGGTGTGCGTGGCGGTCGCGTCGAGCGCCTACGCCCAGTCGAGCGATGCGGCGGCCACCAACAACGCCGAATCCGCCCCGACCACCAAGGCGCAGCGGTCAGCCACCAAGAAGACCGATCGCAAGCTCAGTTACGACGTGCGCCGCGCGCTGTCGAAAGCGCAGGGCTTCGACGTCTCGAACGTGTTCGTCCGCTCTCGCGGCGGCGCGGTGACGCTGACGGGCACGGTGCCGGAAGGCGCGCAGATCGCCCAGGCCGAGGAAGTGGCGAAGGGCGTGACGGGCGTGAAGTCGGTGTCGAACAAGATCACGCTCAGCCCGCAGAACGGCGGGAAGTAAGCGGCGCGTCGCGGCGAGTTCGCGATACACCCGAACGGGCTCCGGTTTGCACCGGAGCCCGTTTTCGTTTCCGCGAGCGAATAAGGTGAGTCATGGAGGGACACGCCGCGCGCGACGCGCAATACTGCGGAATCGCCGATCGCGCAGCGCGGGCAGCGAATCCGGCGGGCAGGAGGCTCGAAGTCGTATCAGGACGGTGACATCACTCAACCCAGAACGATTGGAACGGATGGCGGAGACAGACAATGAAAAGATTCGCGCTTTTCCACGAAACCCCGCAGGAACATTCGAAGAGAACCGCCCGGGCGATGACGCTCGTCGCATCGGCGATGCTGGCCGCCGCGCTGGCCGGCTGTCACGGCGGCGATGACCACGGCGGCAGCACCGGCGCAGCGAACAACAGCCTGCCGGGCTTCATCTCCGGCTCGGTGAAGACGCAAACCTACGACGGTAACACCGACGATCTCCTGACCGCTGGCCTCGGCAAGACCGGCCTCGCATCGGCGACGCCGCCCGGCATCGCGAACGCGGCCGCGCCCACGGCGGCGGAACTGCGGCGGCTCGCGATCTATTCGAACTACCGCGCGCTCGTCGATATGTCGGCGAACGGCGGTTATGGGCGCTTCTGGGGACCTAACGTCGATCTGAACGGCAACGACACGCTGGGCGAAGGGAAGATCGCGGGCAAGGAATACCTCGCCTATGCCGACGACGGCAGCGGCGCGCAGAACGTGAGCCTGCTCGTGCAGATTCCGGCGAGCTTCAATCCGGATCAGCCTTGCATCGTGACGGCGACATCGTCGGGATCGCGCGGCGTCTACGGCGCGATTTCGGCCGCCGGCGAGTGGGGCCTCAAGCGCGGCTGCGCGGTCGCGTACACGGACAAGGGCAGCGGCAACGGCGCGCACGAACTGTCGACGAATCGCGTGACGCTCATCGACGGCACGCTCGCAAACGCCGATATCGCCGGGAAAGCGGCCATCTTTCGCGCCAACGTGAGCGCGACGGCGCTCGCGCAGTACAACGCGGCGTTCCCGAACCGCTATGCGTTCAAGCACGCGCATTCGCAGCAGAATCCGGAAAAGGACTGGGGCAAGAACACGCTGCAGGCCATTCAGTTCGCGTACTGGGCGCTCAACGATTCGTTCGGCACGCTCAACGGCACGACGCGCACCGTGCGCTACACGAAGGGCAGCGTGACGACGATCGCGGCGTCGGTGAGCAACGGCGGCGGCGCGGCGTTGGCCGCGGCGGAAGAGGACACCGACGGCTGGATTTCGGCCGTCGTCGCGGGCGAGCCGCAGATCAACCTGAACCTGCCCGCGCAGGTCGCGGTGAATCAGGGCGGCGCGCCGGTCGGCTCGTTCGGGCGTCCGCTCGCCGACTACATGACGCTTGCCAATCTGCTGCAGCCGTGCGCGGCGCTGGCTCCTGCCGCAGCGGGCGCGCCGTATCTGACGGCGTTGCCCGTCGCCACCACCACGGCGATTCGCACGCAGCGTTGCGCGGCGCTCGCGGCGAACGGGCTGATCTCGGGCGGCGATCCGGTCTCGCAGGCCAACGATGCGCTCGCGCGGCTGCATCAGGCGGGCTACGAGGCCGACTCCGACACGCTGCACGCGCCGATGTGGGATTCGCAGGCGGTGCCGGCGGTGGCCGTGACCTACGCGAACGCGTACATGAAGGCGAGCGTCGTCGATAACCTCTGCGACTTCAGCTTCGGCACGACGAACGCGGCGACCGGCGCGGCGGGCGTGACGCCGGCCGTATCGCCGATGCTGACCGTGTTCGGAAACGGCAACGGCGTGCCGCCGACCAACGGCATCAACCTCGTGTACAACGCGGGGACGAGCGGTGCGGCGGATCATCGGCTCGCCACGCCCGATGCGGCTTATGCGGGCGCGGCCTGCCTGCGCTCGCTATGGACGAACGCGAACCCGACGATGGTCGCGAGCGTCAACGCGATCCGCGTGAATGCGAACCTGCGCGGCAAGCCGGCGATCATCGTGCAGGGCCGCGCCGATGCGCTCGTGCCGATCAACCATGCGTCGCGGCCTTATCTGGGGGCGAACAAGGTGGCGGAAGGCGGCAAGAGCCAGTTGTCGTTTTACGAAATCGCGAACGGCCAGCATTTCGATGCGTTTCTGAGCGTGGCCGGTTTCGATACGCGGTTCGTGCCGGTGCATTACTACGTGCTTCAGTCGCTCAATCTGATGTGGAGCCATCTGAAGAGCGGCACGCCGCTGCCGCCGTCGCAGGTCGTTCGCACGGTCGCGCGGGGCGGCACGCCGGGCGCTGCGCCCGCGCTGACGACGGCGAATCTGCCGGCGATCGCGGCGAGTCCCGGCGCGAACGCTATTTCCGTCAACGGCGGCGTGGTCAACGTGCCGAATTGACGGCCGACGCCGCGGCGGGCGCGGACGCCGTCGCGGTCGCCGAAGCCGTCGCCGTGGCTGCATCGGCGGCGGCCTGCGCCTGCTGTTTGGCGGCGGCTGCGGCTTCGGGCGTCTGGATCGCCGTCGCTGCGGCGGCGGGCGCCTGAACGACGATCGGCGTCGGCGTCAGTTCCGGCGAACTCACGATGAGCGAGGGCGCGAGCGGCTTGCTCTCGACTTCATCGGATGCGATCGGCGAACTGCGCGGCACCGTGTTCAGGTAGTGGCCCACCAGATTGAAGAAGCGGTCGTAGAACCTCCCGGCCGGCACGGTTTCGCTCGAAATCTTGACCATCGCGTCGCTATTCGAGCGGATCGGCAGCGAAAGGGAGCCGAGCACACTCAAGCCCACGCTCGCGGACGTATCGCTTTTCTTGAGCGCATAGCCGTCCTGCACCGCGTTCACGTAAGCGATGCTCTGATTCGCCGCGTTCTCGCCCGGCGTGCAGACCACATGGAACGAGACGACGACGTGCGTTTCCGCCGACGGCTGGAAGTTCTTGGTCGCGTCGACGTTGTCCGGCTGGGTCATCGTCGTCAGGAAGCCTTGCGACAACAGTGCGCGACGCGCGGCTTCGCAGGTTTCCTTCACGGTGGCGTCGAAATTGTGCGCGTAGGGACTCGCGCCGGAGTTGAAAAGCTCCTGCTGGTAGCTTGGAGTGGTCGCGGCCCGGCCCCCGCATGCAGCGAGCGAGAGAAGACCGAGGGAGACGATGGCGAGGCGCAACGACGAGATGGACATAGGGCGCGGCTAGAACGAAATGTGTGACACGGCAGACACAAATTGTAGTGCCGTCGGACCGGCCGAGGAGAAAGCGGAATCCGAAAACGCCGAAGAATCCGTGGCTTACAGCGAGATGAACGGTTGAAAGGCGCGAACGCCGCCGCTTTTTGGAACGCGAAAAAGCCCGGCACAAGGCCGGGCTGCGCTACGCACTACCGCCGACTGGCGCGTCTTACGGGCGGCTGTAGTCGACCGGGTTGACGTTCTGCGCCGGGCGAGTGGCACGGCCGGATGCCGACGCGCCTTCGCTCACACCGCCGAACGAGGTCGCCGCCACGCCTTGCGACGCATCGAGGCGCGCTTGCGCGGCCTGGATGTTGGCGGGATAGGTCGTGTGGTCGCTGGCGGGGTTGTAGCCTGCGCGCTCGAGCTGCACGAGTTGCGCCTTCACTTCGGCGCGGGTCAGCGCGCCGTTGTCGCTCGCCTGCGCAAGGGCCGGCACAGCAAGGGCGGAAGCGATGACGATGGCGGGAACGATCGACTTGAACATGATGAACCTCCGAATTCCAATTGAGCGAAACGTCGCAGCCGGTAAGGTGTCTGTCGGTTGCTTCGTCGTTGAGAGGCAGTGTAGGCCGGTCGCCACCTAGTAGAAACCCTAATGCGACGAAATCAGAATTGTCGGATTGACATTAATCGGCTCTATTGAAAGTGGTGGGTCGATTGGGCGAATGCGCTCGGTCCGTGGGTGCTTGGTCACAATCATTGCTCGTCCGAGCGCGCTGGTTTTCTTCGAGGGCTCAGTGTTTGTTGCCGATAAAGCCCACGATCACATACACCGGAATGCCGCTCATTTGCGCGATGCACGGCGCATGCGTGAGGCGCAGCGTGAATAGAACGGTGCCGAGATTGCACAGGTAAGAAACGAGCGCGACGACGAGAAAGCGCACTGCCGAATCGCGCATGGCGGCCGCCTTGAAGGTGAACTCGCTGTCGAGCGCGAAACGGACCGCGATGCCGATGCCGTATCCGATCATGTTCGCGATCACAGGACGGCTGCCCGCCGCTTGGCGCCGAAGATGTCGCGGCCGAGAACACGGTATCGAGGTCACCGACGAGCGGATATCTCAGGAATTGCAGACGGATGTCGGCGACCGACGCGCGCATAAGAAGTTGAATTAGGAGTGGATAACGCAGATGACAGGCTTTCAAAACTCCCGGCGCTTCTTGACGCTCCGTTGGCGCGCCCAGTTGTGGGCCATCATGCGTGCGGGCGCTGCCTTGCCCAACGCGCTGACGCGCGAGGCCGTCGCTCGTCGCTCACAGGACGAATTCCCGGTCCGATGGTTCGCTCACGTTGGCAGTGCAAGCGTTGGTGCGGTGGACCACCTTCGTGGCCAGAAAATTCGGCGAACATGCGCATTCCGTTCGGAACGCTCGCACGACTTCATGCGGCTTGGGTGACACGGCACGCCGCGCTCACTGGAATCGCGCATAGCCTTTGGAGAACTACATGCCCGATGCTCCGATTCGACGCCGCAGCGCCGCCTGGTTCCTGTTGGCCGTGATCTACTATCTGGTCGCGGCGGCAGCGTTCCACGGTTACTTCGCGAAGTGGAAACTCCGAGACGACACCCCCCAGTCTGCGTTGCCCACCATGCTCGAAGGGACGAGCGATCGTCCTTTTGTCTACAGGCGGCTCTTGCCGGCCATCGCCAATGAAGCGGAGCGGGTCACACCGGAGGCGCTTCGCGCACGCGCGATAGATTGGCTTTTTGCGGACGGACGCGCGCACGGCCCGATTGCCTGGTTCTACCCGGACGCCTCGGACGCGCGCAACCCCAAGTACGCGCTTCGTTATTACATGGTGTTTTACCTGTCTTTCACGGCGCTGTTTCTGGCGATGTTCGCTATGCGCGCCGTGTGCCTGGCGTTGAAGGCAGACACAGTTTCGAGCACGCTCGCGCCAATGGTTATCGCAGCGGCTTTGCCGCTAATTCTTACGGAAGGGGGCTATTTCTACGACTTTCCCGAATTGCTGTTTATGGCGCTCGCGGTCTGGATGGCAGTCACGGGCCGCGGTTTATGGCTGCTCGTGGTGACGGTGGTCGCAACGTTCAACAAGGAATCGTTTCTGTTTTTTACGTTGACGCTGTATCCCTTTTTGCGGGCCAGTTTCTCAGAGCGGAAAACCTTGACGCTCCAGGCATGCATGTTGGCGCTTGCAGGGGCGGTCAACATGCTGATCAAGCTACGCTATGCGCACAACGGCGGAGGAATGGTCGAATATCACCTGCTGGACAACCTGGCTTTCCTTGCTCATCCGATGAGCTACCTGCGCTTCGAATACAACTACGGCGTGGTGACCCCCAAAGGCTTTAACGTCATCTTTCTTGCGATCGCCGTGTTGCTTCTGCGAGCGGGCTGGAGCCGCCTGCCCGACGCAGTGCGGCGTCACGTGTGGATCGCGCTTGCCGTCAATGTGCCGCTGTTTCTCCTGTTCGGTTTCCACGACGAGTTGCGGAACCTGAGCATGTTATTGATCGGCGTGCTGATGATCGTGAGCGTGAACATTTCGATTTGGCTCAATCAGCGTGAGGCCGTGGCTAATGTTCGCGAACGAGTCGGCGGCGCGGCGCTGAGCTCTTCGTCAAGAATGGGACATGGATCGAGTGCGGATTCGCCAGTCGCGAGAGGACAGTACCAAGCGCGCGGAAGCGAAGGAGGCGGGGAATGAGCCTTTAATCGCGCGGTGCATGGCGTCGCGTATGAATTGACGCGAAGTCTTCTTCGAAGAATAGGCGGCCGGCCGAAGCAAGTACATGGCCTTGCGGCTCTGCGCAATGGCATTCAGGACATCGACAATGGGGATGTCTGCATGGGCAACTCGCTGTGAACTTGCCGAATGACCAAGCGGTGGCCACGCTCGACATCGGTGGAATCGGCTTCTACAGCGTCAGAATATCGCCGATGTCGGCGGTCTGATGAATGCGGCGTTCGTGCCTTACGTGAGCAAGACGCGCTGCCCATTTCTCGCGTCTCTCTGGGATCAACGAGTGAAGACGAAAGCGTGCCGGGAGACCCGCCAAAGCCTGCAGCGGTCGGGCGCTCGCGTGACCGGGCGGACCGGCCGGCTTAGTCCCAAGCGCTTGGTTCGGCAGAAAGCGTGCGCCGCTTCAGCAGCGGGATCGACGGGGCGCGTCGCTTAATAGCATCGTCGAGCGAGATTTAGAAAGCGTCGCTTCCGTGCGAGGAGGCGCGTCAGCGCAGGAGCGCTCTTTCGCGGAAAGGAAGTCGAGATGAGCAGCGCCTCCGGCGACCGGCGGTTCAGGTCGATTCGGCGCCCAAGCCCCGACAGCCGGCGGACTCGTGAAGACGTCACCTAGCGGCTCTCATCCTCGCTGCGACGGATTACCTGTCAGCCTCCGTTCACACACGAGCGACCACCTTCGGCCGTTCGCCACGGCAATCAAACCGCGCAGCGTCGCCGCCATCTCTGCGGCGCGCGGCTGATTCGATCGTTGTGCGTCGCGTAGTCCATTCAACCGGTGCGTATCACGCCCACAGCGCGCGTTTCCATTCGCGCCGGTTTTCAGCCAGCAGACTTCCGCTCGGATCGAGACCGCTCATGGATGCTCCATGCGGCGCGCCCGTCGCTTGAATCGACTCGCGCATGCACGCGGGGCGCTGCCCGATATGCAGGCCGCCTAACGATGGCGATGACCGATCCACCCGCGCAGCTCGCGAACATTCCTGACTTCTTCGTGCACAGCCAACGCGAACCAGCCCGTCAAGAACGTCACGGCAAGTCTTGCCTGTCGCGTTCTACCGGGCGGTAAAGCCGTCTTCGCAAGAAAGCGCTGAGCAGAACGCGGCACCGGTAAGGCTTGTTGCGACGGTTCGCGACCGCACAGCAATGCCCCACCGTTTGCGCGTCCGTCCTCGGCAAAAAATACGTAACTGCATCCGGTGTGCGTTTAAACCGATCCTATAACTACCGACGTCGTGGCTTTCTGCCGCAACAATGCGACGATTCTTTCCGAATACGCAAACGGTTGCGAATGTTTTTTCTACTTACGTTATGAACATACGACGCCTTTTGCTATCTCGGAACTGTTACTTTTCGAAACGTTTGCGGTCGTTTTTGGACCATATACTTCGGCCTCCTTCAGCAAACATGAATAAATTCCCGTGTCGTCGAACCGTCTACCCCAAACGCAGGACGAAACTTCCCTGTTCAGCGTCTCTAGCAAGATCAACGCACCCCTTACGCGTAGAAACTTCCTGTCGTACCTGATGGCAAGCGCGGGAAGCGCCGCCTTGGCCGCCTGTGGCGGCGGCAGCGGAACCACCGATACCGACGCGGTCGCCGATACTGCGGCCGTCGCGAAGACCGCTTCGTCGAGTGGGACGGCTATTCCGCCGGCAGCATCCATCACCGATAGCACGGGCGCCGTCTGGAAGCTCGTGAGCGGCCACGCAACGCGCAATGGCACCACGGTGGCGACCGGTTCCCCCGCCGCGTACACCATGATCCTGTACTTCAACGGCGTGATCTACGCCAAGAACTCGGCTGGCAACTGGTTCAAGAACGGCACATCGCCGTGGCAGAACCTGGGCACCGCAGACCCGCGCACCGCGGCAAGCACCGGCTCGCAAGGCACCGCCAACACCAGCACGAGCGGCGTGCTGCAGGACAAGTCGTTCGGCGTGAAGGGCGACGGCACGACCAACGATCGTGCGGCGCTTCAGGCCGCCATCGACGGCTCGGTTGGACAGATTCTCCTCATCACGGGCAAGAGCCGCATCGACGCCACTGGCCTCACGCTGCGCTCGAACACGCATATCCGCTTCGCGCAGGGCGCCTCGATCAAGATGCTGCCGCACAACACCGCTACCTATCAGATGATGCGCGTGTGGGACGTGAGCAACGTGAACATCGAAGCGCCGTACCTCGACGGCAGCAAGGAACTGAACTCGGCCGGTTCGGGCGAATTCGGCATGGGCATCTCGATCACCGGCGCGACGGGCGTCACGATCACGAACCCGACGACGATCAACTGCTGGGGCGACGGCATCTACATCGGCAATAGCGGGAGCGGCTCAGGCAAGACCAGCTCCAACGTGTCGATCAGCGGCCACCACGCGAACGGCTGCCGCCGTCAGGGCGCGACGATCACGTCGGGCAACGGCATCACGTTCACCAATCCGCTGTGGGAAAACATTTCGGGCACCGCGCCGTCGTGCGGTCTGGACATCGAGCCGGACGACAACAGCGCCGTGCTGCAGGCCATCAAGATCGTCAGCCCGACGACTCAGGGTTGCGCGGGCCCCGGCATCCAGGTCTACCTCGGCGCGTTCCCCGGCCCGGTGTCGAAGAACGTCGACATCCAGATCACGAACCATACCGACAACTGCAAGATCGGCCCGTTCGGCGTCGGCGGTCTCGAACTGAATGGCCGCGTCGTCACCGGTGCGATCACCAGCACGAACCCGGTCTGGAAGCAGAACTGGTACCTCGGTGACTGGGACAGCAAGGGTCCGAAGGTCTCGGTCGTGAATCCGAAGATTGGCTAAGCTCGGCGACATTCGCCAAACGGCTTCTCGCGTCAACGTCCTTCCGGTGCTGAACGCGTCGGCGTGCGGCGGGAAGGGCTCCCTCGGCGAACGTCGGTCTACACCCTTGGGTACAACCTTGCGACCGGCGTCACGCAGCAGTTGAAGCGCCTCGTGAAGCGCATCGAGTGCGGCAACCAACTCGATGTGTCGCTCAGGATGAGCGGCGACGGACACGACTCGAGCCAACCATGTCGCACGCGCACACCGTGGCGTGATTCGCGGCTTGATCGATGGCGTGCGCGCCATCGACTCGTCGATCATGGGCGGCGTGGGCATCGGCAGTGCACTGTCGTTGCGTGTACTGTCAATGCTAAGGAACGGGCGGCGTGCCTTTCGTTCGCTGGGATTTCACGTGCTATCACTGGTACGAAAGCGGCTGGCGGAACAGCCAGCGCTACGGCGTGCTTCAGGCGTTGAAAAATCCGTTCGGTCTGCCAATCTGGTTGACGGAATAGGTTGGCACGGCCAGGTCGACACGGCGACGCAGCACAACATTTAGTCGGTGGTGATGTGCGCGGTAAATCGACGACAAGTATGGCGTCGTCACGAAGATCGCGGCTTAAAGCGCCCGCAAGAGGAACCCCATCCAAGCGCGGTTCACCTCGGCCCTGTATCAATCGCTCCTGCTCCTTCGGACAGGAGCGACTTTGCGTTTGCGGGCCGGATGCGACGCGACAACCTTGAGACGCGAGGCAGGGAAATAGTGCGCGCGACGTTTCCCGGAGCCAGTCACGCGCTGAACTCACAGCGCGGCGCATCCGAACCAGCGCCTGCCGAGCGCTTCCTTCCCACGCTCCAAAACCGCGAGTTCCAGCGACGGTCAGGCGCGCCTACAAACACCATCAGCGATGACGACGTGACGCGCTGTGCACATCGACAAGACGCAGTAAGGGTTTTCGGCGCAGCGGGCTAGCCGCGCGCAGTTCGCAGAAAAGCTCCGGCTGACCCCCGCGCTTTGTGTGCCCCCACACGAGCGAATCGATTCCATCTACATATGTAGTAGGAATGCGTAATGCATAGAAGAGAAAACTGAAAACCTGGGACTCAGCCTTGATCGTCCGAATCGCACAATATCCCCCGAAGAAGCGCTTGTTGTTCGGTATCGTGTTTGCCGCCGTCGTACTGTCGGCCCAGCAGGCGCTGACGATGGTTGCTCATGGCCGCCTGAACCGCCCCGGAAATGTAGGAGACTTCGGATCTTGGCTGTAACGGGAGATTTGAAGCATGGAAAGCGAAGGCAAGGCAAGGAAGCCCACAGGGACGCGATATTCGGATGAGGTCCGTGAGCGAGCGGTGCGGATGGTGTTCGAGCACCAACACGAGTATCAAACGCAGGGAGCGGCGATCCGCTCGATCGCCTCGAAGATGGGGATGTCGCGCGAGACGCTTCGCAACTGGATCATTCAGGCTGAGCGTGACCGTGGCCAACGAGCGGGCGCGACAACTTCGGAGCTGGCGCGTCTGAAGGAATTGGAGCGCGAGAATCGTGAACTGCGCACGGCCAACGAGATCCTGCGCAAGGCCTCTGCATATTTCGCGCAGGCGGAGCTCGACCGCCGATCGAAGCCATGATCGCGTTCATCGACGAGCATCGCGACGTCTACGGTATCGAGCCGATCTGCCGCCTGCTGCCGATCGCGCCGTCGACGTATTACCGCCACGCCGGGCGGCGCAGCGATCCGGAGCAATGGCCAGCACGAGCGCGTCGCGATATTGAACTGAAGGCCCTTATCCGGGCGGTCTGGGACGAGAACTTCGGCGTGTATGGAGTGCGCAAGGTCTGGCGCCAGTTGTTGCGCGATGGCGTAAAGGTGGCCCGCTGCACGGTTGCGCGCCTGATGAAGGTGATGGGCCTCGAAGGTGTGCGGCGTGGGCGCCGGATCAAGACGACGCAGCGCGACGATGCGGTGCCGTGCCCGCTGGACCGGGTCAAACGTCAGTTCCGGGCCGAGCGGCCTAACGCGCTGTGGGTCGCAGATTTTACCTACTGTTGGACATGGTCGGGCTTTGTCTATGTGGCCTTCGTGACCGATGTGTTTGCGCGCCGTATCGTCGGCTGGCGCGTGTCGGCATCGATGAAGACTGACTTCGTGCTGGATGCGCTGAACCAGGCGTTACACGACCGCCAGCCACCGCCCGGGCTCATTCATCATAGCGATCACGGGTCGCAATATCTCAGCATTCGGTACACCGAACGTTTGGTGGACGTGGGCGTTGAGCCATCAGTCGGAACTGTCGGTGACTCTTACGACAACGCTCTGGCCGAAACGATCAACGGCTTGTATAAGGCCGAAGTCGTGCATCGGCGTTCATGGCGTACGCTCCAGGATGTCGAACTCGCCACGCTCGAGTGGGTGCACTGGTACAACTACCATCGGTTGCTCGGCCCGCTCGGGTACGTGTCGCCTGCGGAAGCAGAGGAAGTCTACAATCGGAATCTGGTGCGCTCCGCTCGCGCGGCGTAGCCCCAAACTCGGCGGTCTCCGACAAAGCCGGGGCGGTTCAGCCTGACATTCCTGTTGATCAGTGCGACGTTGCCGCTAATCACCGTGCTATTTGGCCCGTGGTCGGGTTTGCTGCTTTTGCTAAGCGGGATCTGGTTCGGCGCGCTCTGGATGCAGCCTTTCGGAAGTCTGGCTGTCGTGCAGCAGGACGACCGAGCCGTGCTGCTGGCGTACACGGTCGTCGGCGCGCTCCTGGTCGTGGCCGGACACCAACTGGCCAAGGTGGCCCGCCGCGCAGGAAGAGCGGAGGCGGCTACGCAGGATGCCGCGGATCGCCTTTTGCAGGTCGAGCGGGACGCGCGCAACCGGTTCGACATCGCGTTGAACACGGCTGGCGTGCCGTTCTTTCTCCTTACGCCGATCGTGCATGATGGCCGCGTCGCGGAACTCCGTTGGGATTACCTCAACGAGGCGGCCGCGCAGTTATTCAACCAGCCCGCCGCGGTCGTGATCGGCAGTTCCATCTCGTATGTGCGTCCGACAGGGTGGGATGCCAACCTCCTGCTCGACCGCCTGGCGCCACTCGCGAAACGCACCGGGCGGGAAGCATTCGACGTGCGCGTGGAAGGCGACAACGGCGAGCAGTGGTTTCACGTCATCGCGGCGTCGCTGCAAGGTTCGGTTGTGGCGTGGTTTGGCGACGTGACACCGCGCGTGCGCGCCGAACAGGCGCTCTCCGAAGCCGACCGCCGCAAGGATGAGTTCCTCGCGACGCTCGCGCACGAACTGCGCAATCCACTCGCGCCGATCAGACAGGTTGCCGAGATACTGGAGCAGCCCGGACTGACGGATGAGCGCAAGAAGTGGTGCATCACCGTGCTGCGTCGGCAGTCGGCCGCCATGGCGCTGCTTCTGGACGACTTGCTGGACGTCTCGCGCATCACGCGCGGGGCGCTCACGCTTCGCAAAGAAGCCGTTGCGCTTCGGGACGTTTTCGATGACGCAGTCGAGATCGCGAGGCCCATGATCGAGAGTAAGGGCCACCAACTCGCCGTCAAGCACCATCCGCGCCCGATGAGCATCGAGGCGGACCGACTGCGGCTGGCGCAGGTGATGGGAAATCTCCTGACCAACGCCGCGAAATACACGCCGCCGGGCGGCCACATCGAATTGACGGCAGAAGCAGACGACGCGGAGATCGTCCTGTCAGTCGACGACAACGGAATCGGCATCGAGCCGGATAAGCTGTCGGCCATCTTCTCGATGTTTTCGCAGGTGAACCCCGACCATCATCGGCAAGGCGGGCTGGGTATTGGACTTGCGCTGTCGAAATCGCTGATCGAGTTGCATGGGGGACGGATCACGGCGTCGAGCGCTGGAAGAAACCTGGGGAGCCGTTTCTCCGTTCATCTACCCGCGGCGTCCAGAGTGGTGCCGGAGCCGGTGCAGACGCGCGATGCGCCGACCATTGCATCGTCGGTCGAACGGCATCGCATCCTGGTGGTGGACGATAACGTCGATGCGGCTGACGCGCTGACGGCCCTCCTGGAGCTCGAGGGGCATCAGATACGCACAGTCTATTCAGGCGAGGAGGCTCTCGATATTCTCAGCCACTACAGCCCCGATGTAATCCTGCTTGACCTCGGTCTGCCCGGCATGAGCGGAATCGACGTCGCTCGCGGCATTCGGGCCATGCCGTCAACAAGGGACGTCACGCTTATCGCCATCACTGGATGGGGGCAGCCACAGGACCGTGCGCGCACGGCTGACGCCGGTTTCGACTTCCACTTCACGAAGCCCGTTGACGTGGGGCAACTCAACGAGGCGATCGATAGCGCGGTGGCCGCGCCATAGCGTTCCGCATAACGGTGGCGGTTGGACTCTGCGTTGTCCGTCTCACCGACGCCACGTAAAGCGCACCGTGCCGCGTAGCAGGTCGGAACGTGCTACGGAAAACACCCGTTCACTCGAGCCTGACCGGTACGGCCAATACCGCCATGCAGAACCTCGGTCTCTTTTTGCGCTAATGCAGACTGCGATCCCAAGAAGATTGGCGCTTGGCCGGCGCACTGATGGCGTTGGAGAAGCGCTAGCAGCGCTTAAGCGTCCTTAGGAAGGAGCAATACGGATTACAACTCCGGCACCATGCGCATGTTTGCGTGGGCCTCGCGGCAGGCGCGAACGCGCGCGACGTAGAACGTCGGTCGCGCGCGAGAAACCGCCGCCGGCTAGTCGGCCTGTCGTGCAGGTCCGCGCCTCGCAGTCGGGACGACGCGCGGCCCAAGCCTGAGATGGGATGCGAAGGTAAGCGACGCCTTGTTCAATGCAGGCCGTCCTTATCGAGCGAGCGATCGAGCCGGCCGAGGCTCGGCTATCAGCGGTTCCAGTTTTCGAAGTCGAAGCTCCGACGTCGGAAAGCGAAACCCGGCAAGGCTAAAGTTGCGGGGCGCTAAGACGACTGAATTTCTTCCACAAAACCCTCATCGCATCGTGGTCCTCTGCTGCGCGCGAGGCGAGGTATCCACGCGCGAAACCAGCGCCCGCTGCGGTTTCAGGCTTGCTCTCTCCTAGCGACCGGAGCAGTCGTCCGCCACGACGACATCGTTGCGCCAGCCGAGGTCGTCCTGCAAATCACTCAGTGCGCTTATGTAGTGCTTGACCGCGCGACGATCGAACAGGGAAGAGAAGAATTCGGTCGCATAGCGCACTTTCTTGGCGGCGATGCGCGCGCGATGGCGCGTTTCATCGTCCAACTCGGCCAGGCCGTGACCTCGTTTGAGCAGCTTCTTGTGCCGGCGCCTTAGCGTCTCGCTCGCAAAGCCGGTGATGGGATTATCAAGCGCTTTCAGCGATTTCTTCGACTGACTCGCGCGCCATCCCTTCTGGTCGATGCAAAGCGTGAACTGGATGATCAGACGCGTGTAGCGCACCGAGTTGACTGCGGCAACGGCGGCTTTACGATTCTCCGTCGCGATATTCTGTGCCGCCTGGTGGACCGCGGTAACATCCGCGTCGCTGGCAGCGGAGCCGAACGCTTTTTCCAGTGTGCTCCCCGCAAGCACTTCCCAGTCGCGCGATTGACCTAGCTGGCCGGCAATCCATCGAAGTTCATTGTCGAAATCAGCCGGCGCCGCGATGACCGGTGCGAACAGGTCGAGCGCCGAGCGCAGGCGGCGAAGCCCGACGCGCATCTGATGCACGCTCGAAGGGTCTTGTCCGAAGACCACGCCGCGCTCGTTGCCGTGGACCTGAGCGAGACAGTTCCTCGCGATTGCCTGAAAGGCTGCTTCGACGGTATCGCGCTTCTTCAGTTCGAGCGGCTCGGCTTTCACGGCGCCGCTTTGCTCTTGCACGAGCAGGCCATAGCCACGGTCCGCTTTGCTGAGATGGTCGATCCGAAGCGGTACGTCGTGTAACAGGGGCGAGCGCAAGGGTGTAAAGCTGCTCGGGATCGCCGTTTTTCAACTCCAGCTCGACGCCGTGGATCGGAGCAGACGCCCGGGCCGTAGCTTCGACTGCGCCATCGTCCATCGCAAGCTCGAGTTCGGTGCCGTCCGGCAATTGCAACGTGGCGGCGCATCGATTGATGCGGGTGAGGAAAAGCGGCTCCAGGCGCTCGGCGAGGTCACGCTCGGCGAGTATGTCGATGGCCTTCGAGTCTTTCGGTATGAGCGTCAGCAACGTGCCGAGGTCAGGTCGGTCGCCGTTCACCGGACACTCGAACTCATCGCGCTCGAAGAGGCCAGCGGTAATCGTCCCTTCCAGCTTCAGCGTCTGCAGCCGCTGCTCCCCGACGGCGCGCACACGCAAGGACGCGCCATTCTTGCGCAGATGCATCTCCGGCGTGTCGAAGTAAGTGCTCACAAGATCATTCGACTCTGCGGAGCCGTTCAACAGCCGGCTGACCGCCGGGGCATGCATGATCTGGCTTGCCTTGCCTGCGGTCACCTGGAGCTTGAGTTCCTTTTCCATGGCGCTTCCGTCGTGAGATGACAGTGACGCATCCATGCAGCATTTTTTGTGCTTGGTTCGAGCTTGCGCGCGGCAAAAGAAATGCAGTGCTTAGGAACGAAGAAAGTCGGGACCCGTGTTACAGGCAACGCAACCTTCCTGAAGGGACCGAACATGCAGACCTAGACGGTCGTATCGGCTGCGCCTACATGCCGTGTACATGGGGCCTCATCGTCAAGCTCAGCGTTGGGCGTCATTCTGTATGTCAACGGCGTGACAAAAGCGACGAGCCGGACAGCAAGTCCAACACGCCACGCTCGACATACCGCCTTCCTCGCTTCAGTTTCTCGAGGGCCAGCCGATAAGTCTTTACCCAACTCGCGTAAACCCTTATCGCCGGACCTTCCATGAAACTCAGCCTCAAGATTCCCCTGGCTTTTGCAGCCGCGCTACTGTTTATGTTCGCCGCCGCTCTGTGCGGCGTTTTCGCCCTCCACCAGTCGATCGACGCTTACAGGACGGTGGTCGCGCGCAACGTCGCGCAGGAACGCATGGTGTCGGCGACGCTCGTCGCCTTCAAACTGCAAGTGCAGGAGTGGAAAGACACCCTGCTGCGCGGAAAGGACCCGGCCAAGCTCGATAAGTACTGGACGGCCTTCCAGTCACGCGAAGCGACGGTCGACCAACTCGCCGATGAACTCGAACGCACGTTGCCCGCCGGCGACAGTCGCGATTTGCTCGAACGCTTCGCAACAGCACATCGCGCGATGGGCGAAGGCTATCGACGTGGCTTCGACGCGTTCAAGGCGCAGGGCGACGAACCGTCGGCCGGCGACAACGCCGTCGCAGGCGTCGATCGTCAACCGGCGGCGCTTCTCGAGCAGGCGGCGAAGCAGATCGCCGCGGACAGCGCCAAAGTGTCCGAGGCCGCGGACCAGGCCGCGGATTGGGCCACCGGGATCAGCATTACGCTCATGCTGGCGGTCCTCGTGCTGGCTTCTATCGGCGCTACCTTTTCAGCCGGACGGTGTCGCGTCCGCTTGCGCGTGCGCTCGGATGTGCACAGGCAGTTGCGGCGGGCGACCTCTCGCTCGATTTCCATTCGAATGGCAAGGACGAGATCGCGGAATTGCTGGCCGCGCTCAAGCACATGCAGTCGAGTCTGGCGAGCGTCGTGAGCAAGGTGCGGGTGAACGCGCACAGCGTCGCGACAGCAAGCGCGGAAATCGCGTCGGGCAACCTCGATCTTTCGTCGCGCACGGAAGAACAGGCGGCGTCGCTCCAGGAAACGGCGGCCAGCATGGAAGAGATCACCTCGGCGGTACGCCAGAACGCCGAGCATGCGGCGGCGGCATCGTCGCTTGCCGGAGCCGCGTGCGAAACCGCGGCGAGCGGCGGGCAGATGATGGAGCGCGTCGTCGAAACCATGCACGGCATCTCCGAAAGCTCGGCAAAGGTCAGCGAGATCATCTCGGTCATCGACACCATCGCTTTTCAGACCAACATTCTCGCGTTGAACGCGGCGGTGGAAGCGGCGCGGGCGGGCGAGGAAGGGCGCGGTTTCGCGGTCGTGGCAAGTGAAGTGCGGGCGCTCGCGCAGCGCAGCGCGGCGGCGGCGAGGGAGATCAAGGGGCTCATCGCGCAATCCAGCGAGCGCGTGGAAACGGGCTCGGCGCTCGTGCGCGACGCCGGAACCATCATTGCGGACATCGTGACCTCGGTGCAGCGCGCGGCAGGCGTCGTTGGCGAGATCACGTCGGCTTCGCAGGAGCAGCGCACCGGTATCGAGCAGGTCAATCTCGCGGTGACTCAGATGGATCAGGTCACGCAGCCGAACGCCGCGCTCGTCGAGCAGGCATCGGCGGCCGCGCACGCGCTCGCGGAGCAGGCCGGGTCGCTGCGGGACGCAGTCGCGGTGTTCAGGCTGCGTGAAGATGCGTATGGCGCGTTGGCTGCGGCGTGATCGCAGTCAGCGGGATGGGCCGGCCGATGCCGGCCCCGTTACGGCTCAGCGTTCACCAGCAGTTCTAGCGGGCGCGGGAAACCGGACGTTCGCCTCTATCCAGATGCGTCCCCAGGTCATCGCATATTCGAGAGCGTCGGCATCGTCGTGAAAGAAGTCGAGATCGCTGAAGCTGCGAGCCGGATGCCCTTGCTTCTCGATACTGACGCTGGCGGCGTGCAAGCCGTCGCGGCTCGACTGAGCGCAGGCGATCAGCCGGAATCCCCGATAACGGGATTTGAGATAACGCAACGTTTTTGCAGGAAACGGAAGTGGGGGGAGGGCTTTACGAGCCGCCGCGCATTCTGCGCGCGGCTTGTGACCCGTCAATGACGCCCGTGCCCGCGCCCGCTTTAGTCAAACCCGACGACGAAGAAACCGCGTGACATGACGCTGTCACACACAGCGGCTTCACGCAGGACGCGCATGTGGCGCCATCCTGAAAGATCCAATCGCGTAACGTAGCTTCCCTGCGGACGCGAAGCCGCCCACTTGCGGTCCCTCGCTGTCTCCCAGATCGACGCCGTCCGGACGGCTGGTTCACACGCGGAACCCGACAAATGAACAGCATCGAACGAAAGAGGCGACGTTGATGGCGGCTCCGCGCATAGGAAGCAGTCACGGACATCAGCGCAAAAGCATCGCGCGATGAAACGGCAACTGCTTGGAGCGACGCGTCGTCTCTCGGAAGGACGTCGACGCAGCCATCAAAGGCGCTCGCCGTGTCAGCTACTACGACGCGGATGCTCGAGAAAAAATCGCACCATCTCGGCACTGGCGTCGGGGCCGGATGGATCGGTGTACGTCCCGCTCGATGAACCTCCGGCCCACGCATGAGGCGCGCCGTGGATAACCCATAGTTCGGCATCGACTCCGGCTTGCGACGTCATGTATCGGACCGTATGCTTTCTGACCCGGCTATCGCTGCTTGGCGCGCGCACGGGTATCACTTCACGCGCGGAAAACTCGCGTATCAATTCGTTGGCATTGGCGGGATGCACGGTTGCATCGGCATCGCCGTGAAAAACGATGAGCGGGCATGCCGACGCCTGCGCGCCGTGAGCATCCGCCCGCATGGATTTCTGCGCTTTGGATCTGACCTTGCCGCCGCGCATGGCCGCCAGCGCGGACGGCAGGTCGTGCGCGCATCCGACGGGCAGGCCGGAATGAACGCCTGCCGCTGCGTACAGATCGGGATAGGTTTGCGCCATGATTGCCGCCATCGCGCCGCCGGCCGAAAGACCAGCAACGAAGACGCGTTTCGGATCGACGTTGTAATCCGCCATGACCTCTCTCGTAATGCCCGTGATCAATGACGGCTCGCCCCGGTCGCGCTGCTGATCGGCCGGTCTGAACCAGTTCCAGCATTTCGAGCTATTCGCGCCCTGCGGCTGCGTCGGATAAGCGACGATGAAGCCATGAGTTTCGGCAAGCGCGTTCATTCGCGTCCCGGCTGCGAAATCGTCGGCGTCCTGCGTGCAGCCATGCAGCATGACGATCAGAGGCAGACTTTCACCGCGGTGATGACCGGGAACGTAGACCTTGTAATCACGCTGACCAGCGGCGTCGACGTAGCGCCGCACGCTGAAGTGCCCGCAATCCTCCACGTCCACTTCGGCTTGCGGCGTACGAATGTGAGTAAGCGATCCATGTTTGACGTCTGGCAGTAAGCCGCAGGAGCGAGGAGCATAGGTGTCCACCTACTTTGGAGGTGGACACCTATGGCCGAAAAAGACTCAGAGTTGAAAGTGGTGCGTCAGAGCCGCGACGGACGGCGGCAGTACGACGAGAAAGGCAAGCGCGCACTCATCGAGGCGGCGCTGTGCTCAGGCGTGTCGGTTGCCCGTCTGGCGCAGGAGCATGGGGTGAACGCCAACCTGCTGCGCAAGTGGATTACGAAATATCTGCTGGAGCGTGAAAAAAACACCGCGCAGGCACCGCCGGACACCATTGCCAGGGAGCACGATCTGTCACCGCCCGCAGGCCAGGTGATCGACAGCGTATCGGACGGAAGCCCGGATTTGATTAAGCCGACGGCGCAGACTCCAGCACTTTCGCCATTTGTGCCCATCGTTGCGGTGCAATCGGCGCTTCCAACGCCACCTGTGGTGCCGGTCATGGCGCTCGCGTTACATGTGCGCCTGTCCAATGGTGTCGAGTTTGACATCGGGGACGCTAGCGTCGAGGAACTGACCACCGTAGTCCAGATGCTCGGGAGGATACCGTGTTCCGCTTCGACGAAAACCTAAGGGTGTACCTGCACCGCGATCCCGTCGATTTCCGCTACGGCATGAACAGCCTGTCGATTCTCGTCGAGCAGGCCATGCATCTGAACCCGATGGACTCCTCTCTTTATATCTTCGGAAACCGCCGTCGTGACAGGGTCAAAATCATCGGTTGGGATGGTAGTGGTTTCTGGCTGATGACGAAGCGCCTTGAAACAAGCCGTTTTATCTGGCCCGACAGGAAGACCGAAGTTGTGGCATTGACGTCCGCGACGCTGCACGCGCTGCTCGATGGCGATGACATCACTTCGATCCGCGGATATCCACGCGAGGAATATTTGCGCGTGAGCTGAACATGGGACGGGCATGCATGGTCTAATCCGGCATGCCCGCCCAGATCACGATCTCCGCCGACGAGCTCAATGCGTTACTCGCCATGCGCGAGGCGTATGCCACCCTTGAGCGCGAGCACGAGGAAACCCGCAGCATGCTGCGCCTGGTGAGCGCGGAGCGCGACCTGGCCGAGGAACGGCTGCGTGCCTACCGGCGTGAGCTGTTTGGCGCAAAGAGCGAAACACGGGATTCGGAGCAGTTCGGGCTGTTCAACGAAGCTGAGGCACTTGGCGCGAATGCGGCGCCCGCCCAGGAAGATACGCCCGAAACGAAGGTCGGCGCGCATACACGCAAAAAGCGCGGGCACCGCAAGCCGCTCGATCCCGGTCTGCCCCGCGTGATCCGCCGCCACGAACTTCCGGAGGCCGAGCGTTTCTGTAGCAACGACGGCCATGCCCTGGTCGAGTTCGGCGTGGAAATCAGCGAACAACTCGACGTGATTCCTGAGCAGCTGCGCGTGATCCAGCATCAGCGGGTCAAGTATGCATGCCCGTGCTGTGATCTGGGCATCAAGGTCACGCTGGCGCCACCGCGTATCATCCCACGAGGACTCCTGACCGAATCTGCACTTGCCTGGATTGCGACGGGCAAATTCCAGTTTGGCATGCCGCTGTATCGTCAGGCTGGCCTGCTTCGCCGCTTCGGTGGTGATATCTCGTCAAACACGATCGCAGCCAGCATGGTCAAGGTCGGCCTCGCAACGCAGCCGGTGATCAACCTGATGCGCGACGCGCTGCTTGAGTCAGCGGTGATCCTCGCTGACGAGACGACCTTCCAGGTGCTCAAGGAGAAAGGGCGCAAGCCGCAGACGAAGAGCTACCTGTGGTGTCAGATAACGGGCACGGGAATCCCGATCTGTTGCTATACCTACACGCCGGGTCGCGGGGCGAAGCTGGCTGACAAGCTGTTCGCCGGCGTGCAGAAAGGTGCTGCGCTGATGAGCGATGGCTACGAGGCCTATAACGGTATCGCCGAGCGGTACAAGCTTGTTCACCTTGGATGTCTTGTGCACGCGCGCCGCTACTTTGTGAAGGCAGAGGAGAACGTCCCAAAGGCCGCACGCACGCCAGATCTGCTTGCGACACGCTTCATCAAACTGTTTGGCAAGTTGTTTGCCGCCGAGGCACGCAGTAAAACGTGGAATGCAGACCGGCGTCATCGCCTGCGTCAACGCTATAGCGCCCGCGTACTCCAGGTCATCAAGGATCTCATGATCGAGCAGTCTCCAGGGGTGCTGCCCCAGAGCCTGCTTGGCAGGGCACTGACCTATCTGCGTGAGCAGTGGTCGAAGCTTGTGCGCTACCTCGAGAACGGCGACTGGCCGGCATCGAACAATCCTTGTGAGAATTCCATTCGCCCGTTTGTCGTTGCGCGTAAGGGCTTCCTGTTCGCAGATACGGTTGCCGGCGCACATGCCAGCGCAAATCTCTTTAGTCTCGTTGAAACCTGCAAGGCCAATGGTATCGATCCATACCGTTACCTGACCTGGCTGTTCGAGCGCCTGCCTCTGGCAAAGACCGCCGACGACTACGAGGCGCTCGTGCCTTGGCGGATGCCGTCCCCCCAGAACTGACTCGGAGCATATCCACTCCACGAATCAACGCGCCTGTCCACTACTCAGAGGGACGGCGATAATGGATCGCTTACGAATGTGACGCCGGGGTTGCAGAAGGTCGGCGAGGCGCGCTGTCGTTGTGTCCGTCGTGTCGTCATGCGAGTCTGCGTGCGCGGTTGTCGCGTCCGTCGGTTCCCCACGCATGGCGCGCTTGACGATCTCTGCGGCCGCAGCGGGGTCGTTGCTGCGAAAGAGTGCCAATGCCTCTTTCATCGAGTCCAGAAATCCTTCGTTGAGTTTCATGTTTGTTCCGTTAGCGGGAAAGGAGTCAGGAGCATTAGCGGATTCGATCCGCCAATGCGGCCTTGACCGCCGGTGATGCATGGAGCGCGCCTCGGACCACGATCGAGTCGATCGCTGCCTGCGCAAGTTCGGGTGAGACGTCCGTGGCAATGCTCGCCAATCCCAGCACCTGAATCCTGAGACGCTGATTGGCCGCGCACGCCACCTCGAGGTCCTGTTTCGAAAAGTGCTGAAGGCCCAGGACGAGTTCACGGCGCGTCACTGTGTCTTTGACGGCCGGTGCATGAATCGACAACTGATTGCGTATGGCCGTGCGGATCAAATCCGTCCGGTTCGAGTAAAAGCCCTCTTCGACTAGCAGATCGATCTGACCCAAATCGATTGGACCGAGATTGATGGTGATTTTTTCGGTTTCGCTACCTCGTGAGCGATCGGGCACTTCTTTAGACATCCGCGCTTATCCTCCGCTTACCATCCATGTGGATGGTTATAGGCTGTTTTTTTGAGGGCGTCAACGGTAATTCAAGGGAGGAGACGGGTGATGCGGATCGCTAGTCAACGTGGAGCCGGCGAGCCGATTCGGGGTACCGGCGGCTGTTGAGCCGTTCATGACCCGCGCGGTAGATGCCGGAGACTTACCTCTGTATCGACGCAGACGACGCGCTCGAGATGACCGACTAAATTGAAGTCTGATAGCTATTGGCCGGTGAACGGGCGCGTGCCGGCCACGAAGCGTCATTCGTCCGCCGCTTCGCTCGGACGTCTAGGCGTCAGCCCTGCCCAGTAAACCGCCGTTCCATTGGCGAGGACGAATGTTGCTGCATCGGGCTTACCAGACGTTCTCCGTTCCTTCACGGTGCGGCCGCAGCGCGCCGCTTTGCTGTCACTCGCTATGCAGCGCAACCGAGGCCCGTGGAAGTTTGTCGTCTCCTTACGTTCGCGGCGGCTTCTGCACGTACGATTGGCCGCGATTCTGGTCCGATAGACGGCTTCGTCGCCGACGTGTTGCGCTTTCCGCATCACCCAAAACGGCTTCTCAGGTGCCGTCCTAACAAGGTCGAACGTGGCACCGGCAGCTCCGGCGGCGGCTGTAACGGGCCCGGCCACAGTTGCTCTGTGACCGGGCCCAAGCTATATTCGCCCCTGCATGCCCTGTCCGCGAACACGCATTTAGTTCAGCACGAACACCGTGCCGAGGCCAGCGGTTCCGCCCATGTTGGTTGTGCCCAACAGGTTGCCCGTGCTATCCAGAATCAGACCGGCACTTGGCGCGTTGCCATCGGACCCCACCCCCGTGAACACATGCAGCAGTGAGATTGCCGACGCGTAAGTACCGTCACTGTTGTGCCTGATCTCGAATACGGTTCCAGAGTTGGCGCTGCCACCTGCGTTTGTAGTGCCAAAAATGTTTCCAGCGCCATCCAAGACGAGGCCTGCATCCGGATAGGCCCCGTCTGGCCCGCCGCCCGCGAACGAGTGAAGCGTCGTCGCCGGCGTGTATGTCCCGTCGCCGTTCCGCGTAAGCATAAATACGGTACCGAGGCTCGCCGAGCCGCCCGCACTGGTTGTGCCAAATAGATTTCCTGCAGCGTCAGCGACCAGAGGGGAATTTGGAATCGCGCCGTCTGATGCCGTGCCTGAGAACGAGTGAAGCACGACCGCTGGACCGAACACCCCGGTACTGCCGCGCACAAGTTCAAAGACGGTACCGCTGTTGGCGGCACCACCCGCGCTTGTTGTGCCGAACAAATTTCCGGCACTGTCTAGAACCAGCCCTGCCTCTGGTGCCTTCCCGTCCGAGGCGGTACCGGTGAAAGAATACAGTGTTGTCGGCGTCGCGTACGTCCCGTCACTGTTGCGCGCAAGCTTGAAAACTGTGCCTGCGTTTGCGCTTCCTCCTTGGTTTGTCGTGCCGAACAGATTGCCGGCAGTGTCCTGAACGAGGCTAGCATCGGGGTATGCACCATCGGTGCCGATGCCCGTGAAGGAGTGAAGCGTCACAGCCGGCGAATATGACCCGTCGGCGTTCCGGGTTAGCTCAAATATTGTCCCGACGTTTGAGGTGCCGCCGGTGTTGCTCGTGCCGATGAGGTTCCCTGCGCGATCGACAATCAAACCAGCGTTCAACGTGTTCCCGCCGGCACCGGTGCCGGTAAACGCATACAGCGTGACGGGCGATGCATACGTTCCGTCGGCGTTTCGCTTCAACTGGAACACCGTCCCGGGTCCCGCACTCCCGCCGCCATAGGTGGTACCGAAAAGGTTGCCGGCACTGTCCTGTGCTAGGCCCGCCTCCGGATACTGGCCATCTCCGTTCGCGCCGCTGAACGAGTACAGGGTGCTAACCTGACCTGGGCTGCAACTGACGCTCACGTTGTTGACATTGGCGGTAGCATTGCCCGATCCGTTTGCGACGTTGCATTGCCTCGCGGCTGGATGTTGACTAACCGCAACGCTATATGGGCTGCCCGACGTTACCGACGAGAACTGGAACCCCCCGTCAGAAGTAAGTGTCTGCGTGTCTGTGCCGTTGTTCTGCAGCTTTAGAACGCCCCCGTTGAGTCCAACGGCGGTCCCGCCAATAGCGTATGACGTCGGTGCTGCCGGAGGGACCGCGGAACCGCTTCCGGGGTTGGAAGACGTAGCGGTGGTAGACGACCCACCTCCGCCGCAGGCACCAAGGGTTGCCGAGAATATAACGGTAGCTACGATGCTGGGGACAGCCTTGATTGTTTTTGGACGCATGACTTCAACCGTGTGCAAAGGCGATTAGTGAGCCGTCGCGGCGTCTACCGCGGGCTGTGTCTCATTCTACTTATCAAAAAGATAAGCTTCTTGAGAATCGAGCTCCTGGCTTTATAAGTGTTGTTTTGCCGACTTGCCTTCGCCGCGTTCAGTAGAAGCCCTAATTCTCGGAGTGTGTCGATGCACTCAATCGTTGGCGGTAGGGCGCCTCAAGATCTCTCTGCGCTTCTGATGCAATGCACCGCTTTCAGGTGTCGCAATGCAGTCGTTGCGACGCTCCAGCGTCATGGCGGCAGATGCCGATCGGCGTTGTGGCGGCCTGGCCACTGACCGAATCGGTTCATTGAGCCGGGACGTACACACGCCCAGCCCGACGGCGCGCGCAATTCTTGGTTCACTGCAAGGCCGTTGAACTGGACCGACTGAGTCAGACGACGTCGCGTGCGCAGGCATGGAAGCCGGGCGTGGTTTTCCGGCGATCCGAAGACCCACAATGGACGCATTCCTGATTCGTTTCGGGCATACCCCGCCGCCTGTTGCTCTCTGGTCGTCGCCGTTGTTGTGGAAGGTCACCACCCCTGACAGGACGACAGCCTCATTTATCGGTCCGAGAACCGACGATAAACTGAGTCCGGGTTGCGAATGACGGCATGCGGCGAATCACAGCCGCACGGCCGATGACCGACCACCGTCGGCTAAGGGGAAGACTTGCTGGCCGATGAGAGTACAGGGATGACTGGTGTCGCTTGAACCGGCCGTAACGGGTGCGGCCGGGTTCCATGTCCGGAGTGGGTCGCAATTTGCCAGTCGTTGAGCCAGCACCGCTACGCGTTAGCAGAAGTTCTTGCTGACCGTCGTCAGTCCGCCAAGCAAATGGGACATGTCGACGAGTCGCTGCGCGACCAGGTGACGGACTTCGCCCTCACATTGCCATGTGCCGTACACCGCGAGCAAGGCCGCGCCCAACGCTTCATGGCGTTGCTTCTCGAGCAGCGATGGCCATACGATGACGTTGACGTTGCCCGTCTCATCTTCAAGCGTCACAAACATGACGCCTTTTGCTGTCCCGGGTCGTTGCCGTACGGTCACCAGCCCACAGCCTCGCGCCAGACGGCCGTTTCGATAGGTCCGCAAGGTCGAAGCGGGCATTAACCGTTGTTCAAGCAGTGCCGGCCTCAGCAGCGACAACGGATGGCGCCCCAGTGTCAGTCCCGCAGTGTTGTAGTCGCTGACGATCTCCTGCGCCTCCGACGGCGCTCCGAGCGTCGGCGTGTCATCGTCGATTCGAGTATCGGCCAGCATGTCGCGGTCGGGCACCGCGGCCGCAGACTGCCACAACGCTTCACGACGATTTCCTGCCAGTGACCGGAGCGCGTTTGCTGCTGCGAGTACCTGCAGGTCGCGGCGATCGAGCTGCGCGCGACGCGCCAAGTCGCTCACGGTTGCGAACGGCTTCACGGCGCGTGCCGTTTCGATCCGCTCGGCGGCGCCTTCGCGCATGCCCTTAAGCAACGACAGCCCAAGCCGCACGACAGGCTTCTGCCGACCGGAGCGATTTTCGAGCACCGAATCCCAGCCGCTGATGGTGACGTCGACCGGCGCCATCTCGACTCCGTGACGCCGCGCGTCTTGCACCAGCTGAGAAGGCGAGTAAAAGCCCATCGGCTGAGAGTTGAGCATGGCGGCCAGAAACGCGGCGGGTTCATGGCACTTGAGCCAGCTGCTCGCATAGACGAGCAACGCGAAGCTGGCGGCGTGGCTCTCCGGAAAGCCATACTCGCCGAACCCCTTGATCTGCTCGAAGATCGCTTCCGCGAAGGCCTTGTCGTAACCGCGCGCCTGCATGGTCACGGCGTGGTGCCGTCGCTTAAGAGGACAAAAAATTTCCAAAAGCGCCGTTACACTCGGCTCTGATGGCGCGGGCCGTGTCAGAAGTCATCGGCCCATCGCTCCCAGAAGCCCGGCTCGTCGTGATGCGCGTTTTCCATCGCCTGCGCGAGCGGCACGATCCAGAACCGCACGTCGTCGAAGCGCATGGCGCCATCTTCGAATTCGAGGAACGTCTGCACGCTCTGGTAGGCCGGATCTTCGAGGTCGTACTGCACGTCGAGGTACATCTGGCCGGCGTAGGAGCGCAGCGCTTTCTCGCTGGCGAAGTGCCCGCACGGCAGCCAGCCGACGCCGTGCTCATCGAGCCACGCAATAATGAGCTCGCGGCTCTCGATCTCTTCATATCGCTGACGACCTTCCGCTCTGGACTCCGCGCGCGGGAACGACAGGTACAGCACGTCGCGGCGCTTTTCGCCCCCTGCGTCACAATAGATGTCGCCTCTGAATTTTCTTAGTTTGAAGAACTCGGAGGTGCAGGTTGAAGGCCAAACAGACGTATTCTGTTGAATTCAGGGAGCAGGCGCTGGCAAAGGTCCTGCAACGAGGCAACCGGTCCGTAGAAACGGTTGCCTCGGAACTGAATATGAACGTATTAACCTTGAGGAAGTGGATCCGGGTGTCTAACGCCGCAAACCGCAACCCGGGGCCAGTCGATGCACGGCGCCCGGAAGAATGGTCTTTGGAAGAGCGCCTGCTGGCATTGCAGCAGAGCCATGGACTGAGCGACGAGCCACTGAACGCGTGGTGTCGCGAACGGGGTCTGTTTGCCCATCATCTGGACCAGTGGCGCGCCCAGTTCTGCTCGGCCGGCACCGCGGGCAGCGCACGTGCAAACGCTCCAGAGCTGCGCGAGCTGAAACATGCTAATGAGCAATTGCAGCGCGAACTGAAACGCAAGGAAAAGGCGTTAGCGGAGGCGGCCGCGTTGCTGGTACTTTCAAAAAAGTATCAGGCGCTGTTCGGGGACGAGGACGAATGAGCTCCCCCGAAGAGCGCGCGACATTGCGGGAGCTGATCGGTGAGGCGACGACAGCCGGGGCTCGTCAGGCCCGCGCATGTGCCGTGCTCGGGCTAAGCGCGCGCACCGTGCAGCGCTGGCAAGGCGGCGGTCCTGAAGCAGTGGATGGGCGCACGTTATGCCGTCATGATGCTGTTCACAAGTTGTCGACCGAGGAGCGCGCTGAACTGCTGGCGGTGGCCAACTCTGTCGAATTCGGTCATCTGCCGCCGAGCCAGATCGTGCCGCGCCTGGCCGACCAGGGCCGCTACATCGCCTCTGAATCGACGTTTTACCGGGTGCTGCGCGAAGAGAAGCAGCTCGCCCACCGGCGCAGTGAACGACCGGCCCGCGCCCGCAGCAAGCCACGCGCGTTATGTGCCGACGCGCCCAATCAGCTGTTTAGCTGGGACATCACCTACTTGCCGACGACGGTTCGTGGGCAGTATTTCTATCTCTATCTGTTCATGGACGTATTCAGCCGGATGATCGTCGGCTGGCAGGTCTATGCGGAGGAAAGCAGCGTGCTGGCCAGCGAAGTCCTCAGGGACCTTTGCGCACGCGAAGCGATACAGCCCGACCAGGTGATTCTGCATTCGGATAACGGTAGTCCGATGAAAGGTGCGACGATGCTCGCCACCCTGCAGGCTTTGGGTGTCATGCCGTCATTGAGTCGACCGGGCGTGAGCAACGACAATCCGTATTCGGAATCGCTGTTCAAAACACTGAAGTACCGACCGGCCTTTCCTTTGCAGGCGTTTGACACCCTGTTTGCCGCACGCACCTGGGTCACCGGGCTGGTGCGCTGGTACAACCACCAGCATCGTCACAGCGCGATCCGCTTCGTCACGCCGGCAGAGCGGCACGCCAACCTAGACCAGCAGATTCTGGATCGTCGCGCGACGCTCTATGAGGCGGCAAGGCAGCGCAATCCGCTACGATGGAAAGGCCCTACGCGAAACTGGAAGCGCGTACACACGGTCTATCTCAATCCCGATCAGACCAACAACTCTGAACCCATCTCACACCCCCATCAACAGGAGCAAAAAGCCCCCTGAATTGAATCGCTGAGGCGACATCTAGCTTGAAAATTTCCGTTCGCGAGCTATGGCGTCGATGTGTTGCAGAAGCACTGGCATATGTCCATCCTCTCTGGTGTCTCTGGTGTCTCTGGTGTCTCTGGTGTCTCTGGTGTCTCTGGTGTCTCTGGTGTCTCTGGTGTCTCTGGTGTCTCTGGTGTCTCTGGTGTCTCTGGTGTCTCTGGTGTTTTTCGATGCGTGACTATGCCGCGTGCAAGGGACATTTGTGGTCCTCTCATCTCGATGCAAGTGAGGACATCAACTGTCTGCTTCATCGGTCCCGATGGCTGTGATTTCGAAGGGTAACTGTCATGGAACGAACCGTCGCGCTCGCGCTGCTGGCGCTTGCCATCGTGCAGACGCAGGCGCAGGCCGCGTGTAATCAGAACCCACCATCTTCGGGGAGTCGCCAGATGAGCAAGCAATACATTCGTGACAGTCAGTCCCACGTGATTGGCAGCATCGATACGTTGCCGGACGGGCGGCAGCGCGCCTACGACGCGCATTTCCGCACCGTGGGCACCTGCGACTGCCGCGCGGATCGCGCCCACGATTCGGGCTTTCGCAGCGTGGGAGATGGGAACCAGCTCGTCGGGCTCATCTGGCAGGCGGCGGGAAAATAGAGTCGTCGCCGGGACGGTTTCCAGGGGGGGCATCAAATGCCCCTGATGGCGAGGTATGATCGCGTACCTCCCACTTCGTGCGCGTGTGATGACGAAGAACAATTACCTGAAAGACGAGCATGTTTCATCCTTCATCGAATGGCTGAGCGCGCATCTGGACGATAAAACGTTTGCGCATGTCTGCTTCAACCGCCGCAATCGTCAAACATGGCAATGCGGCAGTCTGTTCGATGCGTACAGGCAATATGAATGGCGGCATCCGGGCGTGGCGCGCCTGCGAGAGGCGGAAGGCGTCGACTTCGATTCGAGCGCGCGTGCACTGGGCGCGTTGCGCGGCGCATTGCTGGCCGCGCTCGCCCAGCGCTCCCCTTCGGCCACCCGCATTGCCTGTGTCGAGGTCATGTTGTGGGGCGGCGTCGCCCGGGGCAATGTGCCGTGGCTGATCGAGAACGAAGAGGGGCTGGTGGATCTCGTGGTCCGCACGCAGACGGCTATCGACTCGGAAGAGACGAATCATGCGGTGTTCGCGGAGGAGGGCTTTCGCTTCAACGCTGGCATGACGAAGGTGTATTCGCTCATTTGTCGCGACTTCATCATCTATGACAGTCGTGTGGCGGCTGCGCTTGCCTGGGCAGTGGTGAAGTACTGTCTGGAGCGCGGTTTGAGCGTGGTGCCTGAAGGGTTGCGTTTTCCGCCGATGCCCACGCGTTCGGAAGCGCGGCGCAATGCGAGCGAGGGCGCGTTGGTTTTTCCAAGGCTTACCGGCGCGCCTATGCATGTCGAGTGGAATATGAAGGCTAGCTGGCTGCTGGAGCGCGTGCTTCACCATGCGAAAGAAAAGGGCAGTGGCTTCGCACGCATCGAAGGCGAGGGGCGCGCCATGCGTGCGCTCGAATCCGCGCTGTTCATGCTTGGCTACGATCTCGATAAGTGGGAAGGCGGCGTGATCGCGCGCGCGCCGGCCGCGCCGCACGAGGCACAGGTAGCGCTGCAGCAATGGGAAAGCGCGCAAATGGCCGGTGGAGATATCTTGCAGTTCAGCGTAACGGACGTTGGCATCGACATCGAGTTCAAGCCTGATCTGGAGAAGGTCAAGTCCTTTGGCGACGAGAAGATCGAGGCCACGTTGCTGTATTTGCTTAAGCACTTCGGGACCACGCCGTTTCCGCTTGCGAACATCGCCGACCGAGTCCGGGCGGGCGACGAACGTAACGGCATGGGCACGGCCTGGTTCCTCTCCGCCAACGGCAATCCACCCGACACTAGCCGCATTGCGCCCGCGCTGGAGAAGATCAGCATGCTGGCGCGGCGCGACGTGCCGGGCGAAACCGCCGCCCACTGGAGTCTCTCTGAAGACCTCGCCGCCCGTCTGCCCGAAGAAGGCGTGCGTCCCTGGCTCGACGCGTACCGGCAGCGTCCCCGGGCCTGAGGACAGATTCCGTCCCCTCGCGGCGGTATCGTGATGAACACGCGCCCATGCAGGGCGCGTCTTCACACACGGAACCCCCATGACACGCGAGCAGGCCATTCTTCGTGCAGCAAGACTCATCCGTTCGGCGGATGCCATTGTCATTGCAGCGGGCGCGGGCATGAGCGTGGATTCGGGCCTGCCCGCATTTCGCGGCTCAGACGGTCTCTGGACCGCGCTATTGCCCGAGGGGATGAGCGAGCGGGAAGTCGGCTCGCTCACTCAGGGCGACTGTTTCGTCATCCGCCCCGAACAGGCCTGGACCTTCTACGGGCACGCACTCGACGCGTGCCGCCATGCAACGCCTCACGACGGTTATCGACTGATCCGCGCATGGGCGGCGGACAAGCGCCATGGCGCTTTCGCATACACGAGCAACGTCGACGGGCAGTTTCAGACAGCCGGCTTCCCGGACGACCGGGTGGTCGAATGCCATGGGACCATTCACTCACTGCAATGCACGGTGCCTTGCACGCAGTCGCTATGGCACACGGGCCGGGTGAGTCGCGAAGCCGGCGACGCGCTTCCCGCCTGCATCCACTGCGGCGCGCTTGCGCGTCCCAATTTCCTCATGTTCAGTGACGTCGACTGGGTGCCGGTGCGCACGGCCACTCAGCAGGCGAATCTGCGCAAATGGAGGGCCGACATCGAGCGGCCCGTGGTCCTCGAAATCGGTGCGGGCTTGGCGGTGCCGAGCATTCGTCTGTTTGCCGAGACTTTTGGTGCGCCGCTCATCCGTATCAACCTCGAAGATGAGCGCGTCGATCGCGTGACGGATGTGGGCATTCGCGGCACGGCGCTCGCCGTACTGCGCGAAATCGATGCCGCGCTGACTGCTGGCGCGCGCCTGGTCGAGACGATCAGCTGATCGACTAAGCGGCACGCTGCACCGTTTTTCCATTTGCCGCAGGCCTAGGATGCGGCTGCGGGTTCAAGCACGGCATCAATACAAGGAAAAGTTATGGTTGCGATAACCCGAGTCATCGCCGGTAAAGAACCGCCTTATGGGCTGTTCCATATCACGTCCACGCCGCTTACTGCGTATTTCGGACGAAGGTGACCGGCCGTTTCGGGATCGTGACCGGCGATTTCGGCAACGTGACCGGCCGTTTCGGGAACGTGACCGGACGGACCGGAGGACAGGACTGGCGTTGCGCATGACATCAACCACGCGAGCTATGCTCGCCGGCTTTTGCCGGAGAGAGCATGCCCGCGCACCGGATGAACATGCGCATGATCAAGGACGTTTTACGACTTAAGTTCGACGGCGGTTTCTCGCATGATCGAATCGCCGCGTCGCTGGGCATTTCCAAGGGCGTGGTCACGAAGTACGTCGGACTGGCGGGTGCCGCCGGGCTGGATTGGGCGATCGCCTGTGATATGGACGAAGGCGAACTCGAGCGACGGCTTCTTGGCAAGCCCACCGGACCCGCGGCCTATGCACAGCCCGACTACGGTCGCATACATCAAGAGCTGCGCCGCAAGGGCGTGACGCTGACGTTGTTGTGGGAGGAATATCAGGCGGAGTTCGCGAATCGGAAGACTTACCGTTACACGCAGTTCTGCGAGCACTATAAGGCGTTCGCAAAACGGCTGAAGCGCTCGATGCGGCAGATCCACCGTGCTGGTGAGAAGCTATTCGTCGACTTCGCCGGTCCCACATTGCCGTTGACCACGGGGCGTCGCGCGCACATCTTCGTGGCCGCCATGGGCGCATCGAGCTATACATTCGCGTGTGCCACGCCGGCCGAGACGATGGAGGACTGGCTGAGTGGTATCGCCCGCGCGCTAACCTTCTACGGCGGCGTTCCACAACTGATCGTGCCCGACAACCCGCGCGCGATGATCGCCGACCCTGATCGCTATGAGCCTCGCGCCGGCGACACCGTGCTGGACTTCGCGCGTCACTACGGCACCTCATTTCTGCCTGCACGCGTTTATCGCCCGCAGGATAAGCCGAAGGTTGAAGTGGCGGTTCAGGTGGTCGAACGTTGGATCATGGCGCGCCTGCGTCATCGCCAGTTCGAGTCGGTCCAGTCGGTGGACGACGCGATCCGCCCGCTACTGAAGAACTTGAACGAGCGCCCGTTTCAGAAGCTGCCTGGATGCCGCGCCAGCGCGTTCACCGAACTAGACGCGCCGGCCCTACAGCCACTGCCGGTGCAGCCGTATGAGCTCGCGCGGTTCAAGGCAGTAACGGTCGGCATCGACTACCACATCGAGATCGATAAACATCGCTACAGCGTTCCGCACGCGCTTGTGGGACTCAAGCTCGATGCGCGCATCACAGCGGGTGCTGTCGAGTTGTTGCATCGCGGTCGCCGTGTGGCCAGCCATGCTCGCAATGATCGCGTAGGAGGCTACACCACCGTCGTCGAGCACATGCCGGCGGCACACCGCGCCCATCTCGAATGGACTCCGCAGCGGCTTATCCACTGGGGTCAGCAGATTGGCGGCGCCACCGGCGCGCTCGTCGCGCGGCTTCTGCAGGAACAGCGCCATCCCGAGCACGGCTATCGGGCGTGCCTTGGTTTGCTCTCACTCTCACGTCGCTATGGTCGCGACCGTCTCGAAGCGGCGTGCGCGTTGGCGCTCGAATTGGGTGTACATCGTTACCGCCACGTGCGCGACATCCTCATCAACAACCGCGACCGCGCGGCAGCGACCACGCCTGTCGAATGGGTCAGTCCAAGTCACGCGCATGTGCGCGGCCCCAGCTACTACCAATAGGGAGAACCCGCCATGATGATGCAACAAACCTTGACGCAACTACGCACCCTGAAGCTGGATGGGTTCGCTGACGGATTGGAAGAGCAACTGACGCAGCCCGGAACGGCGGCTCTGAGCTTCGAGGAACGCCTGTCGTTGCTGGTCGACCGGGAAGCAAGTTTGCGCGATGATCGTCGCCGCACCCGACTGCTCAAGCAAGCGCGCCTGAAGTATCCGCAGGCCGCCATCGAAGATCTCGACACTCGCGCTGGTCGAGGCGTGGACCCGCGTTCGCTCACGAGCCTCGCTCTCGGCGACTGGGTCGAATCGGGATACAGCCTGCTCATTAGCGGCCCAACCGGCGCCGGTAAATCATGGCTTGCTTGCGCCCTCGCGCAGTATGCCTGCCGACGCGGGCACTCCGCGTTGTACCTACGTGTGCCGCGCCTCGGCGAGGAACTGCGCGTCCTCCACGGCAACGGCGGCTTCACCAAATGGCTGCTGCAGGTTGCTCGCGTTGATGTTCTTCTGCTGGACGATTGGGGAATGGCTCCGCTCGATGCGATGGTCCGAAACGATTTGCTGGAGATGATTGACGACCGATCCGCCGGCAAAGCCACGATAGTGACCAGCCAGCTACCAATCGAACACTGGCATGGCTGGATAGGCGACGAGACGATCGCCGACGCAATGCTAGATCGCCTTATGCAGCGTCATCACCGCATCAAACTGACGGGCGAATCTCTCAGAAAACCATCTCCGCAACCCAGCGGGCTCGAACCAGAACTCGACCAAAACTAGCGAGGAAATCTACAATCGAAACCGCGCAACGCCCGCCCTTGCCGAAACGGTCACGTTCCCGAAATCGGCGGTCACGTTCGCCGAAATACGCACTTACGGTCTTGCAGGAAAAGAGCTTGCGTGCGCAGTCGCGTTCGGTGAGGGCGGTGCATCGCCTGATTGAACGGCTGCAGCAGCGGCTCGCTCCGTTGCTCGACGAACTGGCCGTGCGTCATCGCCGGACCGGAGATGACACCTATCCCCTGGAACTGACGCTTGCCGAGCAATTGTCGATCGCGCCCAAGCATTACAGTGGCGTGCTCTTGACGCTGACGGTGGAGGATGCGGCCGAGGCCGCGCATGCGTTGTCGGAGCCGGTTCGTAAGGCGCGGGCGCTGGTGGCCGTCGCGCGCCAGTATGCGCCCGAGGCGCTCCAGACAGTCTCGCGTCTCTACGACACCGATACCGCCCACGCATTCGCCGCGCTTGACGAGGAAAGCACTGAACCTTTTCAGTTGCTGCGGCTGCGAGCTTTTCCGCCCGAAGACGAAGGGTACTTCGCGATGTTCGCCGAGCCCTGGATGGAAGTGGAGGGACTGCTGCGCTCGTACGATCGTGGTCCGGAACTGCGGCCGGAGGCGCGCGCGATCTGGTTCAACGGCACAATTCCGTTTGCGTGCTTGGATGTTCTCCCGGCCGGCAAGCGAGTCCGCGAACCGATAGCGACCATAAACAAGAGGTCGGGCTGCCGAGCATCGCGCGAGCTGGCGCGGCACGTCAGCCGCTTATGAGCGGTATTTTGCGGCCAGCTTTCGCGAGGACTTGGCAAACTCCTCGCGTAAGGACGCGGGTTGCAGCACCTCGACCGCGTCGCCGAAAGAGCGCAACCACCAGCGCAGTTTCAGGCTCGGAATGACCGTCCCTTCGACAAGCAGGCGTCCGTCGGCCAGACGCCTTGCCTTTTGATCCGCAGACATCCGCGATTCTTCGAACAGATGGTCGCCCGCGTGATCATCGAAGACAATCCTGAGATGCACTGGCTGTTCAACCAGAAAGTTGAATTGTTGTTCCTTGTCGATAAACGTGCGCAGCTTGAAGTCTTTCGGAAAGACGAAGGTCTGGCTGACTTCGGGTGCGTCACGAAGCGGCAACTCTTGCGCCTTCTCGATGCGATCGACGCGAAGCACGAAGCGGACAATGGCCGCGCGACTGCCGGTAATCTCATCAGGCTTGACGGATGCCGGATCCAGCTGCACCACGATGTAAATCAGTCCGCCCGATTCGACGAGCGCAAGAGGCCAGACCCTGAGAGGGTCCCGCTTTGCCGCGCCTGGTCGTTTCGAGGCCGGTGACGTGTACTGAATCTCGAGGATGCGCTCAAAAAAGAGCGCCGTGGTCACGGCGGCGAACACGTCCTCTTTGACGTTCGGACGAATCAGGGCAAAGTTGCCGTCGACCGAGTCGACCTTGTCCGCCCATGCGCGATGCAAGCGGTTGTCGGTGCGCTCCTGCGACAGGCGCATTTCGGCCGCCCGGAACAGTTCTTCAATGTCCTGGAAGACCGCCTTGGGCAGCCGCCGTGCCCCGAAGCGTTCGAGCATGCTGAAGGCGACTGCGTCCCAGGCATCCATCCGTGCCGCCAGGTCATTGGTAAGCCATGGCATGCGCTGCCAGTAAATTTCGCGTTGGCCGTCTTCCTGCATGGACACGACGAGTTTGGCTGCTTTCATTGCTTCCAGCCGGCGTCGAAGCTTCTTCAGATATCGGAACTTGTGTCCGCGCTCCGTCAGTTGAGCGTAGAGCGCGGGGGTCGACATCCATTTGACGTCTCGCTGGTTGGTCGGCAATGCCTTAAGGATGGCTTCATCGAGGGTCTTGTCCATGGCGGAATGTCCCGGCGGAGTTCGGTACGCCCATTATGAGCGACGAGAGGACACTTTTTGTCCTTATGAGAGGGAATACTGTAGCTGTTCTTTCAACCAACCACTTTCGGGGAGCGCACCATGACAGACGATACTGAGTACACCGGCGATTGGCCTGCCCCTGGCACCGTCGCGGCTCTCGAAACGTCCAGGAAGAACGCTTTCTCAGCGGAATTTTTGGCCAACAGCTTCGTGCGTATTCGTTACGGCAGGCAAGCTTCGAAGCTGATTCACAAGACTGTGCTCGACCACATCGCCATCGCTCATCGGGGAGCGCTCGTGAAACGGTCTGGAGAGGACAGCATCATCACTTCCTTTCGGACCCGCGGAAGACAAGCTTCTTTTGCAAGACGCATCTTCAGTCGTACGTGTGCCCGCTTCTCGTCAGACTAGGCTCTGCCGTCTTCGAAGGAAATCAGTTGCGTTTCAACCAAGGAGGGGCGTGACCATGCGACTTCCTATCAAGGCGGATTTGGTGCGCCAGGCGGCCTCGGGCCCGGGTATCTGGCTGTGCTCCGGCGACTACAAGCTCAATCCAAACCGCCGCGCATACAAGTATTACTGGCAGGTCTTTACGCTGGACACGGCCTGGGAGGGCCAGGAGTTCTTTGCGAATGCGCCGTCCCTGTGCATTGCCGAGTTCATGGCGCTGGAAGAACGATTGCGCCGGGAGCGCAAAAGCGCCTACGTGTACAACCGAAAATGCCTGCGCGAAAGTCATGGACTGCCGCTGGATATGAACCACCCTCGCTGGCGAGGAGTTCGGCTTGTCGTATCACTCGAGAATGACCCAGACCCCGAATACGATGGATGGAAATGATCCGCCAGCAAGCGCCGCAAGATGATGCGAAATCGAACTGCGTCAGCCTAGGGAAATCCTGCATGAAACAATGGTTCTTGACCGCCGCTCTCTTTTTCACCCTCGTGCGGGCGAGCGCACAGGGAACGTGCGCAAAAATCACTACAACATCGGGGACTACGCGAATGAGCAAGCAATACGTTCGAGACGGCAGTTATCGCGTTGTTGGGAGCATCGATTCGCTGGCTGACGGCAATCAGCGTGGCTACGACGCGCAGTTTCGTGTCGTCGGCCGATATGACTGTCGGGCAGATCGCACCTACGACTCACAAGGCCGAAACGTCGGGAACGGCAATCAACTCGTCGGCCTGATCTGGCAGGCGGCGGGGAAGTGAGTCTGCAGCAGAGCGTGCAAAGGGAGGCATCAGAGAGAATGGATACGACAGAGGACTTGCGCAAGGCCGCCGAGTGGATCAGGCAGGCGGATGGCCTACTCATTACCGCCGGCGCCGGAATGGGAGTCGACTCGGGACTGCCGGACTTTCGGGGCGATCGCGGATTCTGGCGTGCCTATCCCGCGCTCGAGCACCTTCGCTTCTCCTTCGAAGCGATGGCCAATCCACAGCGTTTCTACGACGAGCCCGAACTTGCGTGGGGGTTTTACGGTCACCGCCTCCAGTTGTATCGGGACACGGTGCCGCACGAAGGCTTCACCCTCCTGCGCAAGTGGGCCGAGCGCATGCCGCGCGGTGCTTTCGTGTTCACGAGCAACGTTGATGGCCAGTTCCAAAAAGCTGGATTTGCGGCGGATCGAATCCATGAGGTGCATGGGACCATCCATCATTTGCAGTGCCTGAAGGCTTGTCAGCCGGTGACTTGGCCCGCTGACGGATTCAATCCGGTCGTGAACACGGAGACAGCCAGAATCGAGAGCGAGCTACCCCGATGCCCGCACTGCGGTCGGCTCGCACGACCGAATATCCTGATGTTCTGGGACGGTATGTGGGTGGAGCACGAGTCGGAGCGGCAGGAGGCCAGGCTTAAGGCGTGGTACGCCTCCGTCAACCAGCCGGTTGTCGTCGAACTGGGTGCGGGAAAAGCGTTGCCGACCGTGCGGCGTTTTGGTGAGCGCCACGCCCGTCACCGGCTCATTCGCATCAACGTGCGTGAGGCGGCGACTGCTCCTCAGCACGGGCTCGGCTTCGAAGGCGGTGCGTTGGACACCCTACAGCAAATCGAGGCGCAGCTTAACGCCGCCGGGTGGGACGATTTCACAGTCTGACTTGGACGACCGACTCTCTTACCGTTGATAACGACGCTATGCAGCTATCCCACGAAGACGATCTCCTTCGGGACCACCCCGCGATTTTTCGGAAGCTCAGGCCTCGTTTTTCCGACGGCGAGCGGTTCGAGTGTGGCGCCGGTTGGAAAGCCATCATTTCGAACCTCGCTACTGACCTCGCACGGATCGCGCTTGAGGCCGATGTCGAGCCGCCGGCGATCGTGATGGTCAAAGAAAAAGTCGGCTCTCTTCGCGTGTACCTTGAGCGCCCGACGTCTGAAATCTTCGAGCCCGCGATTGACGCCGCGCATGACCAGAGCCTGGTGATCTGTGAACTCTGTGGGGCGCCCGGTGCACGCGTTGAATCCGCCCATTACGCACAGGTGCGGTGTGGACGCTGCGCCGGTGCCTCACGCGAGCAAGAGCCAGCGCTGGCTTACCGCCGTCCGCGCTCCGATGACTGAATTGTCGCAAAAGGATCAAGCGACCATCGCGATGTTCCGCACTTACCTGACTGAAAATCCCGACCTTGCTGGCGCGCTCGTTGAGGTGGGCGTCACTGAAGGCGGACTCAGATACAACTTCGTTGGCGTGCGCAACGAGGTGTTCTTGGTCGTTCGGTCAAATGGAATCATGGTGCCCGTCGAACTCGAAGGGGAGCTGTACGATTTCCTTATCGACCTGGAGTGCGCGCCACGTCCGCTAGAAGGCGGCGGCTACTTCTGCAATTTCTCAAACGTGCCTGACGAGACGTTCGCAACGCTCGACGAGCTTTTTCGAGCCCACTCGTTTTCTTCCCTGCGGGAATGGGTCCAAGAACGACTACTTCCGGCTCGGTACCTGGTGCTGTACGGCGACCCGGCTACCGGGGAATCCAGTTGTGCATGGCTTGCAAAGACGCTCGACGAGGTGCGGCCGGAAGGGCGCGCGTTTCAACTGCGCGAAGATATCAGATCGCCGCTTGGCCGATACGGAGAAGGGAATGAGTGAGAATTCCATGTATCCTCGTGTCGACGCAGGGATGTGCTGAAGCGGCACAATGCGACGCGCGGGCGTTTGAACTGTCTAAACCGTCTGCACAAAACTGAGCAATCAGCGGGGGGCGCAAGCGAGCAGTGCGCCTTAGTTAAAACAGTTGGCTATCGAGCGGGAGTAAATTAGCCAGTTTCACGGCCGTGCGACGCTCCCGCCCGTCTGAATGGATGGATCGAATCATGACGCGCTGACCGCGCGCTTCGCCCAGAATCTCGACGATGCGGTCACCATAGCGGGCGAGCGTCCCGCGAGACGGTTTTCGCTGCGCACGCCGGTGACCAGTCGATGGAGGCATGGCTAAGGATTCGCTGAGCGTCGTAAGAATGCCGAACTTGTCGGCTCGTGTCGTGCAACCGCAACCCCGAGCAGCATCAACAATGTAATGCATCGCGGGCGATTCCGAATTTCCCGACAGCGCTAGAGCAATATGGCTTCCTGCAACATCTCCAGCGCTTTCAGTTCGTTCAGTCGACCCGTGCGTGCCTTGCCTGCCAGTGTCTTAAGCAAAGCTTCTGCTATCGGTGCAATGCCGTCAAGACTGTCCAAGCTAGTTGCGAAAGCAGAGGTGGGCGTCACGCCGGCTTCCTGCTGTTTGCCGGTGGCAGGCAGTGACTGATTCTCCGCAGGCTGATTTGCCGACGCCTCTCCATCCATCCCTTGAAGGGCGCGACCGTTATCCTCCGCAGAAGACTCACCGATATGGTCATCGGACCGTGTCGCCACCGGATCTTTTCCCCTAGAGAGATTTGCTGCCATGCTGACACTTTGCTCATCGTCCGGAGCGCTCAGGTGTCGTAAGCTCGCGCCCGCTTCGGCGGGGGTGGAATTAAGCAGCGCGCCGTCGTTTGCCGTAGCCGACGATGGCGGCTCGGCTTGTTGAACAGAAGCGCGAGTGCGCGGATTAGGGGAGAGCAGAAGCGACACAGATTCGGGAATGTCGGCCTCGGAGCGCGGCGTATCCAACCAGCCGGTTGGCAGAGCAAGCCGCTCCGTAAAACGGTTCGCTTCAGCGCCGTCCATCCGTTTCTTGCCATGAAGTCGATGCGCCATGTTGGACCCACTGATCCCCATGACCGCGCCGAGTTTGACTTTCGATCCGTTGCGACTTGTCAGCACATGAAGATTTGCGCGTCTAATGTCTTCGATCGCAGCGCTGTCCTCCGAAGCGAGCGCCGGACGTTCGGTACGGCTGCCTTGCACCTTTCGCCCCGACCGTGCATCGGCCGCAGGTGCTCGGCCGCTCGGACGTTGGTGTGTCTTGGCGGGACTGGCTTTGCCCGCCTTGTTCGGGCCTTCGGCCTTCGTTGTTGGCATTTCTGCTTCCTTGAGGAGACCAGCTTCAGGCGATGAATGCTCGCGAACGTCTGCAACTGGAGTTTGCACGGGCATTTCGGCTTCCTCGTCCGCTTTGTCGAACTCGTCCTCCATTCGCACGAACTCCAGCGGCGACTTCAGCCGAGAGATGGTCTCGGGCGTGAGCACGGGGTAGGCTTGGTCGAAAAAGCCATGTGGCAAACCGAGCGTGGTTTCCATATGGAAGGCGGTCTCAGGCGTGAACCTTTCGCCGTTCATTAATTCGGCCACACGCGTCATGTTGGATTCGAGTGCTAGCGCGATATTCTCTGCGCCAACTGCATCAACCAGAAACCGGAAGGACCGGGTTTTGAGGATGGAAGCCGTCTGTGCAGAGTCTTTCGGAGGCGCCTTCGAAGGATACGGGCTTTGCCCGACGCGGACCGGTTTTCCAGGGTAATGACGTTGCCGCTGACCGTTAGCTTTTCTCGGTGGTCCCGCAACTCGCCCGCGGGTTTCACTCATAGCGTAGAACTCCCTTCCTGCTTTGACGTTTGACCGTCTCGATTATAGGTGAGCGATTGTGCAGATGCGATGAGCCTTTTGTTCTGCGGGAGGCATACGCTCGAGATCCGTCAGTGAGCCGGCTTACTCACGAGGTCTCTGCGCGGGTAGATAGCGTCGCGCCGGCACCGGTTTCTCGCAAATCTTTACATGCTGGCAGACCTTTTTGGGCTGCCTTTCATCTTCAATGCTTCGGCTGCTCATTAGACGGACGTCGCTTTCTATAAGATGGCCAAACGACCGAACACCTGACGTTGCCGTCGTCACGGATCTACACGTACACCGACTTCAACGTAGCGCATTCGCGCAGCGGCCCCCAGCAGCGACTATCGCGCGGCTCGACTCCGATCCGGAGCGTGCGCCGCACGCGGCGAGCGCCGACGCGAGGGAGCGGTATTTGCTCACCGTGCGCACAGTTATGAGTTGTCTGACCCGGGTTGGGTCCGCGCGCACTCGCTGCGGAGCGCGTCCGCGGCGTGCCGCTTGGCTTCAGCACGACACTCGTCGGGCAATGGCGACGCGCGTTGACTGACGATGAAGCGCTCAAGCTGTTCGGTCGCCGCCGTAAGGTCCTTGTATCTGATCGAGTTCAACTGCACATCGTGCAGTGCCAGGATCTGTTCGAGCAGCGATGCCGTCCGTGAGTCGACCTGCCATGCTTGCTCGGACTTGCCTTTAGCAAGCGCCTGGTTCATTCCAAACTCGGCGCATGCAAACACGTTTGGAGGCAAAAAGCCAAACGCCATCCCCTGTAGGTAGTAAGCGATATACAGCGCCCGAAGCAACTCATTGAACTGATACGAGTTTCCGTTGCCCTGTTCGCGGCAAGCCGCCAGCGCGAGGTGAAACCTCAGCGACATGCTCCGCAATGTTGCGACAGGCAGCGGCAAGAGCATCGAGCGGCTCATCGGGCGGCGGGAGCCGGCAGAATTGCCTATTTTTCGCTTGAGTCGGTTAGCACCGCGGGGCATGGCAAGGCTGGCACAAATGCGGGAGTTCACGCTTGCAAAAGAAGGGCGGCTGCAGCGCATTTTAACGCAGCGCCGCTTCAGCTTCAGTTTCCGGAACGATAGCCGATAAGAAGCGGTCAGCGCACGTGGCGTTCCTCTTATCGGACTCTTCATAGAGCCCAGCCTCGAAATGCCGCTCGCTTTTGCAGTCGCACTGTTCTTGATGTTCGGAGCCGCCGGTGTACCGCATTTTCGCCCTCGGGCAGTCGATACGCACGCCGCAAGCAGCGCCGGCTAGGCGAAGTTGACGCAGTAACTGCCGCTATAATTGCAGCGACCGGCTATGCAGCAGGGCTCCCTACACTGGCAGGGACTCGAGGAGCAGCAAGTTAGAAGAATCAGGGATGCCACGAAGCCGCAGCGAAACAGCGTTAAACGCTTTTGGCAAGGAAAGACTAGGTGGGTATGAGCGACGTTCCCCGCATAGCTAGATTGGAGATTTCAGGTGAGTCGTCGGACCTTCAACTCGCTCTGCAGGCCTCGTTATCAGTCGGTGACGCTTTCGTCGGCGTGTATGACGACAGAGACTTCCTACGATATGCAAACGACGCCTTCCTCCGGGCGTTTGAGCTCAAAGCTGGCGAGGTCGCAACGTTCTCAAGCATCATTCAAGACGCCGCTCGTCAGAAGAAGGGTGTGCGGATAGAAGCCGGGAATCCGCTCGGATTCATCGCAGACGTGCAGGTGCGGCGGCGGTTACTAGCGCAGCCACCACGGCAGCGGACCTTTCCCGTCGATTTTGTCGACGGCCGTTGGTTCTGGTGTACCGAGACCTTGCTCGCCAACCGGTGGATAGTCCTGTCGGGTACTGACATCACCTCGCTCAAGAAGACCGAGCGCGAACTGGAAAGCGAGCGGGATCGGGCATTGTTGATGAGCGGCGTTGAGAGCCTGTCAGATTTTCTGTGTGCTGAGGTCATGAGACGATAAGGGAAATAACGTCCTATGACCGAAGCAACCGTGACTAAAAAAAGCAAAGCCCCGAAAGCCCCGAAACTGTTTTCCGACGAATTAATCGACCAACTGCTTGCCCAAGTGCAGGGCAAGGATGCCGAATCGGTCCTGGGCGAATCGGGTTTGGCTGGGCAGCTCAAGAAACAGTTGGCCGAGCGTATGCTCGCGGCGGAGTTGAGTCACCATCTGGACTCCGAGACCGAGCAAGGCAAGGCTGGCAATCACCGCAACGGCACCAGCCCGAAGACGGTCCTGACGCCCAACGGCGAATTGAAGCTAGACATTCCACGTGACCGGCAAGCGACCTTCGAGCCGCAACTGGTCGGCAAATATCAACGCCGGCTGGCGGGCTTCGATGATCACATCATCAGTATGTATGCTCGGGGCATGAGCGTGCGCGAGATCCAGGGCCATTTGCTGGAGCTGTATGGACTACAGGTATCGCCCGATCTGATTTCGACGGTCACTGACGAAGTGCTGGCCGAGGTCGAACAATGGCAGCAACGCCCGCTTGAGGCCATGTATCCGATCGTGTACTTTGATGCGCTGCGCCTGAAGATCCGCGACGAAGGCACGGTCAAGAACAAGGCGGTCTATCTGGCGCTGGGCATCCGTGCCGACGGTCGCAAGGAAGTGCTGGGCTTGTGGATCGAGCAAACCGAGGGCGCCAAGTTCTGGCTGAAGGTCTTCAACGAACTGAGAAACCGTGGCTTGCACGATATCCTAATCGCTGTAGTCGACGGCTTGCGCGGCTTTCCCGAAGCGATCGAGGCGGTCTATCCGGCCGCACAGATCCAGACCTGCATCGTGCACCTGATCCGCAATTCGCTGGCGCTGGCGAGCTGGAAGGACCGTAAGCCGCTGGCCGCCGCAATCAAGCCGATCTACCAGGCCGCTACGGTCGAGGCGGCGGCAGCGGCGCTCGAGGCGTTCGCCAACAGCGAGTGGGGCCGCAGATTCCCTACCGTCGCGGCGATGTGGCAGCGCCAATGGGAACAGGTGATTCCGTTCTTTGCCTATCCTCCGGAGGTGCGTCGAATCGTATATACGACAAACGCGATCGAGAGCATGCACATGCAGTTGCGTAAAATCGTCAAGAACCGGGGCCACTTCCCAAGCGACGAAGCGGCTAGCAAACTGCTGTATCTCGCCTTGCGCAACATCGAGAAGGATTGGAAGATGCCGCCTATCACTTGGCGGCAAGCCGTCAATCAGTTCGCCATTCTGTTCGGCGAGCGTTTCACCGCCGCCATCAGCTGAAATTTTTTCTAACCGGCCTCAACACACAAGATTCCTGACACGTCCGGCGTTGATGAACTGACGGGCCTCCCCAACAGACGTTTTGCACTGGCGAGGCTAGACAAGCTGCTGTCGAGGGTGGCTGTGGGCAACGCCAACTGCTGCGTTGGCTTACTGGACCTAGACCACTTTAAGAATATCAACGACACACATGGCCATGTGGCGGGCGACGCTGCGCTACGTCAATTCGCACGATACTGCGCCTCTTCGCTGATCAGCCAGGCCTTCGTCAGCCGACTTGGCGGCGAAGAGTTCATTACCCTGTTTCAAGGCATCCGCAGCGAGGACGCCAAGGTCGAGCTTGAACGGATTTTGTCGGCGATTCCGCCAATCGCTTTGACAGAGCCGCGGGGCATTACACTGAAGCTGTCCTTCTCTGCAGGATTGGCCGAGGCGAGATGTGGGGACCGGCAAGAGGACGTTCTGTCGCGGGCCGACAAGGCGCTGTACGCGGCCAAGCAAGCAGGTCGCCGGCGGGTCGAGATATTCCGGCCTTCCGCGCGCGAATTGCTGTGAGTACGGACAGATACGCAGGAAGCAGTGAGTCGAGCAACCTCGCAGTTCCCAAGGCGGTAGAAGGGCGGTTAACACCGGTTGCGGCCAGCGCCGGCCGGCGCGGGTCCGACCGATACGCGCTCGCTGATGCACAAACAGAAACGACATGGAGCGCCTATCGGCGTGTAAGACCGGATTCGGGCCACCTCCGGTCTTTCGCAGCAAAGGCAGTTACAGCGTATAGCTTGTGCGACGCACTTTTTCGGTCAAAGTAAGACGATAACCGGGCACGTTCCCTTTCAGGCGATGACGCGCTCGCGGTCTTCGTTAGTCGTCCAGCGGCATATCTGCGATGAGGGCGACTCCGTTGGCGACCTGCTTGCCCACGGCTTCAGCTACCTCTTGGATGCTCCGGTATCCCGTTGGCATCCAATACAGCCAGGTATCCTCCTTCACGTTGAAGCTAGCGTCGCCAACGCTGACCGTCCCCGATACCCACTCCGCGCCGTCTAGAAAATTAAAGACAATCCGGGCAACATCAGACTTCGACCGGATACCCGTGATGTGAATCGTTACCGGCACTCCATTCGGATCGATTTGAAGTCCGAGTTGCGCTGCGCGAATAGTGAAGGCAGACATCATTGCGCTGCGAACCCACGGGGTCACCAAGAAGCCGTTCGCGTCGATCTTCGGGCTTTGGATGCCTTTTGCGATTTGAACTTTCGTCTGCACGGTTCCCGAGCGCTGCGCCTCAATATCTGGAACGGTCGCCAAACATCCGGACAGAAGCGTTGCTAAGGCAATGGCACTTATTATTTTCGTTCGAGAGGTCATGGTATTAGCGTGCAATGATCGTTGACCCGAGAGATAACGGCTTTGAAAGCGAAAACTTGAGTCCTTATTCAAATCTTGGCTGAGATGGATCGCTCAGTCCAGAATTTCCCCGGCGTTGGCGAGGAAGGATAGAGGGACCCTCTGCCATTGGCTTAAAGGGTCTCGATGGAGTGCTCGCACCTCCGATCCGACGATCCAGCGCAAGCGCGGGCTCGCTGCATCGCCGGTACGCGCGGGGCATGACGATTGCGCGAACGGTGCAACAGTCGTTCTGCCACAGGCCGAACTTACGGTCAGTTCGCCGGTGCAATTTCTCGCGGGCGGGACCAATCTGCTCGACCTGATGAAGCTCGACGTAATGACACCCGAGCGGCTCATCGATATCGGGCCGCTTGCGGCGGGCCACTCCGCGATCGAAACAAGCGAAGGCGGCCTGACGCTCGGCGCGTTCGCGCATATGGCCGATGCCGCGCGGCACGCCGCACGAGCTGGCGCTGCAACAAGCGCACGCCGGGAAGCGGCTGCGTGGCGCGCGACGGCGTCAATCGCCGCCTAGCCGTGCTCGGCGTCAGTGAACACTGCATCGCCAATTATCCGGGCGATTTCGCGATCGCCCTGGTTGCTCTCGGCGCGCAAGTCGCGGTGCGCAGTACAGCGGGCGAAATGCGCAACCTTCCGTTCGAGACGCTGCATCGGCTGCCGGGCGACACGCCTCACCGTGAGACGAACCTGCGTCCCGGCGAACTCATCGTCGCGTTCCATGTGCCCGCCGGCGCGTGGACGCGGCGTTCGCTTTATCTCAAGATCCGCGACCGCGCGTCGTATGACTTCGCGCTCGCGTCGGCGGCGGTGGCGCTCGATCTCGACGCGCAAGGCGTCGTGCGGGCCGCGCGCATCGGGATCGGGGGGCTCGCCGCGAAGCCGTGGCGCGCGCGCGAGGCCGAAGCGTCGCTTGCCGGCAAGCTCATCGATGAACGCAGTGCGCGCGAAGCCGCCGACGCAGCATTCGCCGGCGCGGTCGTCAGCGGCGAAACTGTGGCGCGACAATTCGGATGAGAGACGCGCGACAATCAAGTTGAGAATGTCGCGGCAGAAATGATGATGCCGATGTTGATTGGCGCTGGCAAGCGTTTGTTGATTGACGCGCGGCGTTGATTGACGCGGGCGTGCGGGTGTCGCGCGACAATCAAGCTGTAGCGACCAGTCAATGAGGATAGCTGTGTAATGGCGACGCCGCGGTTATTCTGGCTGCGCGACAATCAGGATGAGAATGTGGTGGCGTGGAGGGTGATGACGGGGTTGATTGACGCGGGCTCGCTTTGCCTGCGAGCCGCGCGTCAATCAGGATGAGATTAGCGGGTTATTCGGTGAGATCGATGCCGTGCTGATGCTCTTGTGTAGCTGGCACGCCGACGTTCTTTGGTGTCGCTCGACTGGCCGGGCGCCCCGGTCCGTGCTGCTTGCGCTGCAGGGCAGTACGGCGACGGTAGCTTTCGACGTTCAACTCAAAGATGGTCGAGTGGTGGACCAAACGGTCGACGGCGGCCACTGTCATGGCTCGGTCGGGGAAGACCTTGTCCCATTCGCCAAACGGCTGGTTGGCTGTTATGCAAAGGGAACGTCGCTCATACCTGGCGCTGATGAGTTCGAACAGCACCGACGTCTCTGCCTGATCTTTGCTGACATAGGCGAAATCGTCCAGGATGACCAGGTCGAAGCGATCCAGCCGGTTGATGGCGGACTCCAGCGCGAGCTCGCGGCGAGCCACCTGCAACCGTTGCACGAGGTCGGTAGTGCGAGCGAAGAAGACCTTCCAGCCCTTCTCCAGCAGGCTTAGTCCGATCGCCGACGACAAATGCGATTTGCCCCCTCCGCTCGGCCCTAGAAGAATCAGGTTGGTGCCGTTACGCAACCAGCCGTCGCCCGCGCAAAGCGCCGAGACGTGCGCGCGCGACACCATCGGCACTGCGTCGAAATCGAAGTTCTCCAGTGTCTTGCCCGGTAGCAGTTTCGCGTCCCTGAGGTGACGTTCGACTCGGCGTCGATCGCGCTCGGCGATCTCGTGTTCGGCCAGGGCCATCAGCAGGCGTGCCGCTGGCCAGCCTTCCGTATCGGAGCGCTCGGCAAAGCTAGACCAGATCTGCTTGATGGCAGGCAGCCGCAAATCGTTGAGCAGCAACGACAGGCGTGTGGCGTCGATGTCGAGGCTCATGCCGTCACCTCCGTTGCCATATCAAGTAGGGCTTCGTAGTCGCTCAGCGGTGCCAGTTTGACGTTCACCTCCGGCATGCTGTTCGCGCGCTTCGCTTCGAAACGAGAACACAATGCGTCCAGGTCGGGTAACTGTCCATCGTCCAAGCACTGCTGCAGCGCCTGAGCCAGTTGCGCTTCGCAGTTGTGCTCATGGGCGAGGCCGAGCAGTTCAACCATGGTTCTGCATGCTTGGCGCTGCGCAAGCTGCTCAAGCAGGCGATCGAAGGTCAATCGATACGCCTCGCGCGGAAAGATCTGATCGCGGTAGACTAGGTTGAGCAGCGCCATGGGCTTGCGGCGCAGCGCGTGGATGACGTGCCGGTAGTTGATTACGTGACCGTGCTTGCCGTTGGGACCTGCGCGGCCGCGCTGCAATGTCATGAGGGCCGTGCCGCCCAGAAACAGTTCCAGCCGGTCGTCGTACAGCCGTACGCGCAGGTGATGGCCGATCAACCGTAAGCGCGAATTTATGCGCACATAGCGTCTCGGTTCAGAGCAAGGCAAGCTGCGTCCACTGATATTCTGTGGACACAGCCATGACTCAAACAGGTTCAGATACGGCGCTTCTCGCCGTTACCCTCGTCGGGCGCGACGGCAAGCGTCGCTACGACTCGCAATCCAAACTTAAGCTCATCGAGGCCTGCCTGCAACCTGGTGTTTCAGTGGCCGGATTGGCGCTCAAAGCCGGCGTGAACGCGAATCTGCTGCGCCGATGGATCAAGCTGCATGAGCAACGCCGCCGCGCCGCGGGGGCGCTGGATATTGTCGATGATGCGACGACACTCGCCGTGCCGTCGGCATTTGTGATGGTCCGCGAGGCTGGCCGCAGTGAGGTCGTTGAGCGGACCAGCATCTCGAAGCCCGACTCCGAGCCTGTGGGCACAAATCCGGCCTTGCGCTCGCAACTGACGGTGGAGATGCCCAACGGAGTGACGCTGCGGCTGGACTGCACAGCCGGTGATGCGTCGCTGGTATCGGCCATGATCGAGAGTCTGGGGCGCTGCGATGTTCAGACTCGACGCTAGACTCAAGGTGTATGTTCATCGCGAAGCCGTCGATTTCAGGAAGTCGATCAACGGGCTCGCCGCCCTAGTAGAACAGGCAGGACTGGACCCGTTTGCGCCAGCGCTATACGCGTTCAGTAACCAGCGTCACAATCGCATCAAGCTGCTCGGCTGGGACGGCAACGGCTTCTGGCTGATGATGAAGCGTCTTGAAGAAGACCGCTTCGTCTGGCCGCGCCGGCAGCAGGCCGTGATGGAATTGACCGCCGAACAACTGCACTGGTTGCTTGAGGGGATTGATATCGACGCAGTACGTCGTCATCCTGCGCGACAGTATCGACACATTGGTTGACGCAGCCGTGACGTTTAAATCGGCCTCGTCGTTACAACTTCCGTAAACCCACGCGCCCGGCGATTTCGCTAAGGTGAGGGTCATGTCAGCCCCCGATTCCACCGCCGGTCTGCCGCCCGAAGTGCTCGCCTACATCCGCGAGCTCGAGGCAAGCAACCGGGACTTGAAGGCACGCGTCGAGCAACTCGAGGAGCTGTTTCGCCTCGCGCAACTCAAGCGCTTCGCGCCGAGCAGCGAGAAGCTCAAGGATCGCGTGTTCGACGAAGCCGAGCAGGTCGCCGCGGTGGAACCTGTCGAAGACGATCCGGACGGTGTCTTCGCGTTGCCCGCCACCAGCCTGCCTGCCGTGGATGCTCCACCCCATCAGAAGCGCGGTCGCAAACCACTGCCCGCCGATCTGCCCCGCACCCGTATCGAATACGACCTGCCCGAAGACCAAAAGGTCTGCCCGTGCTGCAAGGGCGCGATGCACCGGATGGGCGAGCAGACCTGTGAGCAGTTGCATATCGAGCTCAAGGCATCGGTATTGCAACACGTGCGCTTCAAATATGCGTGTCGCCATTGCGAGCGCCACGCCGAACATACGCCGGTTGTGATCGCTTCCATGCCGACGCAGCCGCTGCCAGGAAGCAACGCGAGCCCGGCAATGATCGCTACGGTGATGACGGCCAAATACGCGGACGGCACACCGCTGTATCGCATGGAAGAGGCGCTGACTCGCTCGAACATTGCGGTCAGTCGCGGTACGCTGGCACACTGGATTATCCGTCCCGCCGAGCTGCACCTGTCCCGTCTGTATGAAGCGATGCGCAGAACACTGCTTGCGCAGTCCCTGCTTCATGGCGACGAGACGACAGTGCAGGTGCTCAAGGAAGACGGCAAGACAGCGCAGAGCAAGTCGTACATGTGGGTGTATCGCAGCGCCAAAGACAGTACCGAACCGGTCGTGCTGTTCGAATATCAGCCAGGACGCGGGCAGCAATATCCGCAGGCCTTTCTGGGCGGCTACGCCGGAACGCTGATGACCGACGGGTACAGTGCGTGGCGCACGCTGGAAGGTGTGACCCATCTCGGATGCATGGCTCACGCGCGCCGCGGGTTTGATGAGGCGTACAAGGCTCACAGGAAACCCGACGGCCGCGCACGCAAGGCGCTCGAATACTTCAAGGCGCTTTACCAGGTTGAGACCCTCGCACGCGGCGTACTGCCCGAAGGTCGAAGCCGTGCCGAGCACACGTATGAGTTGCGCCAGGCGCACAGCGTGCCTCTGCTGGAGGCGTTCAAAATCTGGCTCGATGAACAGGCGTCGCAAGTGCTGCCTGAAAGTCTGACCGGCAAGGCTATCAGCTACACACGCAATCAGTGGGCATACCTGCGACGTTATGTCGATGATGGGGTCTCACCCATCGACAACAATCTGCTCGAGCGCGACATCCGCCCATTTACGACCGGAAGAAAGGCATGGCTGTTCAGCGACACAGTCGCTGGCGCGAAGGCCAGTGCGATCATTTACAGCTTGATGCTGACGTGCCGTGCATGCGGAGTCGAGCCGTATGCCTATCTGCTGCGCGTGCTGACCGAGCTGCCGCAGCGCTCAGCGGATGCCGATATCCGGGACCTGCTCCCATTCAACTTCACGAAGCGGAACGACGAATTCGCGTCAACGTGATCGAGCGCAGATTATTCAGTGGTCCGCCGTGGTGCGTGTTAATTCGCGCTTACGATCAACCGTGACGGGACGGTATAAAACACCTTGCGCAGTACGAAGCCGCAGGTGGTCGTGACATACACGCGCGTTTCCTCGTAGTCGCACGTACGCTGGACCGGAAGCGGCTGAAGCAGTGCCCGCTCGAGCTCAATGCGTTTGCCGTTACGCGCGTTGATTCGACCGACGATCTCGTCGATAAAGCGGCGATAGGAATCGAGATTGTCGAAGTCGTGACTGCCGCGCAGAAGCAACGCATCACGCACTGCGCTCTTAAGGTGGCCATGAGGGCTCTCGATGGAGCCGTTCTCGTGGGCAACGCCACGATTGTTGCGTGTGGGCTGCATGCCGTAGTGGGCACACAGAGCGTCATAACGCGTGGTCAGATCCTTGCGCGCGTCGGCATCGAGATTGCGGAACGCCGCCGACAGGCTGTCGCTGCGGTGCTCGCGCGGCGCGCCCCCGAGTGCCCAGATGGCATTCTGCAGCCCTTCAGCCAGCGCGACAAAGCTCTCGCCGCCGAGAATGACGTGAGCGTGCTCGAAGCCCGAGCAGGCCAGCCGGAAGTGATAGAGGCGGTGGTCAAGCGCGAGACCCGCCACGGTAATGCTTAGGCTGTCCATCTCGGTGAAGTCGGACAACCCAAGACGACCGGGTTCGTGTACTTGACGGAACATAACGTCATGCTCCTCGCCATGGAGTGCACGCCAGTCGCGAATACGGCGCTCCAGAGTGCGGCGCACGTTGCCCGGGAGGTCGGGATGGCGCCGAAGCATCTCGTCCAGCACGGCTATCGGTCGAATGCCGGGAGCGGACTGGAGCAGCGGCACGATCTCGGTGTCGAAGATTGCCGCCAAGGGATCGGGACGACGACGCGCACGTGGCGCCTTCTTCTGTGATGGCAGTCGCCGGTCCTGATCGATGCGATACCCCGTGGCGGCGCTGAACCCGGCGCGCGCAGCCGCTTGAGCCGGTCCTTCCTTGAGTCTGTACTTCATGTAGAGCCTCATCTGATGGTCGTTGATGTGTCGGCCGGGCAACGCAGCCTCCGTTCGCTACACGAAAGAGCTGTTCATACCCGATTTACCGCGACCACCGATAAAGCGCCCCGGCAGCGGGGCGGACTCCTCGGCGCGGCGTTGCGGCAGCGGTTCCAGGCTACGCCCTTCACCGCTGCCGCAACGCCAGTACTCTCATCCTGATTGACGCGCTGCTCTCATGTTGTTTGACGCGCGGCAGGCGAAACCGCGCGCAAGCCGGAGTTGGGGCGGCGCACACTGGTCCGCGCGCTCCTGGAAGCCGCCGCGCTGGAGGTTGCATGAGCGACATCGACCGTAAGCGCTAAAACGAGCACACCTTTCTTCGAGGGGCGTTAAGAGCGACGATTGCGTCCGCAACCCACATTGCGGACGCAGACCATGAGCGACGATGAGTTTGACTTTCTGCCACTCCGAGTCATCCGAGAATGCTCCAACGGCAAACGAAGGTACGACCCTGAAGGCAAGCGCCGACTGATTCAGGCGTGCTTGCGACCGGGGGCGTCAATTGCCGGACTCGCACTCAGGGCACAGGTAAACGCAAACCAGCTTCACAAGTGGATAAGGCTACATGAGAAGGCCAACTCTGCTCGTGCGGCACGAAACACGGTTGAGCCGTCAGCGGCGGCCTTCATTCCGGTCCTTGCTATCGAACCGGGCTCTACGCAGCCCGCCCTCGAGCTCGCGAAGTTGCCGGCGTCATCGAGTCCCAAGCAACCTGCGACTGCGTCGCGACCAACGGCGCGCCTGTCAGCGCACCTCCCGAACGGGGTAACAGTCGAACTTGAGTGCTCACGGCACGATGCGCCGCTCGTCACGGCCTTGATCGCCGCGCTGGGAGAGCGTTGATGTTCCGCCTTGATTCCGACCTCCGCGTTTATTTGCATCACGAACCGATTGACTTTAGGGCGGGAATCAATAGCCTCACGGCGTTGGTTGAGCAGTCGATGCAGCTCGACCCCTTCGCTCGCGCCGTGTTCGCGTTCCATAATCGCAAGCGCAACCGCGTCAAGCTCTTGTTGTACGAGCGTTCGGGCTTCTGGCTGATGTTGAAACGCCTCGGGGCAGACCATTTCGTGTGGCCATCCCGGAAGCAGCCCGTGATCGAGTTGACGACCGAGCAGCTGCATTGGCTTTTAGACGGCATCGACATCGACGCTGTCCGACGTCATCCGGCCCGGCAGTACCATCATACGAGCTGATGCGGCGCGCCTCGTGCAAGCGACGGTCCCAATAGCTGTTACAAATTTCCGTAAACCCATCGAGCGTTGCCATTCGCTACTGTGGGTACCATGGATGAACGCGAATTCTCCCAATTGCCTCCTGCCGCGCAGGCTTACATACGCGAGCTCGAGGCCAGCAACCGCCAGTTGGGCGAACGCGTTCGCCATCTCGAGGAACAATTCCGGCTCGCGCAACACAAGCGCTTCGCGCCAAGCAGCGAGAAGCTCCAAGATCGGGTGTTCGACGAGGCCGAGCAGATCGCCATTGAGGACCTTGATGAGGACGTAGACGAACTCGACTTACCAGACACAGGTCTGCCGGAGGCGGCCGAGCCTGCTCGCCGCAAACGAGGACGCAAGCCTTTGCCTGCAGATCTTCCGCGTCAGCGAATCGAGTACGACTTGCCCGAGGAGCAGAAGATCTGCCCCTGCTGCAGCAACGCAATGCATCGTATGGGCGAGGAAATCAGCGAAACTGCATATCGAAGTGAAGGCTTCAGTCCTGCAGCATGTTCGTTTCAAATATGCGTGCCGTCATTGCGAGCGTGTCGCTGAACGTACGCCGATTCTTACCGCGCCGATGCCGGCCCAACCATTGCCAGGCAGTCGGGCGAGCGCGGCCATGATCGCCACGGTGATGACGGGTAAATACGTCGACGGCACGCCGCTATATCGGATGGAAGAGGCGCTCGGGCGTGCGAACATTCCGGTGGGCCGAGGCACGCTGGGGCACTGGGTCATCAAGCCAACGCAATTGCATCTCGACCGCCTGTACCGGGAGTTACGCAAGACGTTGCTGTCGCAGCCGCTGATTCATGGCGACGAGACGACCGTTCAGGTGCTGAAGGAACCGGGTAAGGCCGCACAAAGCCAGTCTTACATGTGGCTGTACCGCAGCGGGCAGGATAGCGAAGAGCCTGTAGTGTTGTTCGACTATCAACCTGGACGCGGCAAGCAATACCCTCAGGCGTTTCTCGCGGACTACAAAGGCGCGGTGATGTCCGACGGTTATAGCGCCTGGCGAACAGTCAAAGGTGTGACCCACTTCGGCTGCCTTGCTCATGCGCGACGCGGATTCGTAGATGCTCTGAAGACGCAGAAGAAATTAGGCAAACGCGCGCAGCAAGCACTCGAATTCTTCCAGCAACTTTACCGCGTCGAAGCACTCGCGCGAGAGAAACCTCCGAGCGGCGAAACGCGTGCTAGCTATACCTTACGACTGCGACAGCAGCACAGCGTTGCGCTGCTTGAGGCATTCAAAGCTTGGCTGGATGAGCAAGCACCTCAAGTGCCACCCGAAAGCGCGCTGGGCGATGCGATCAACTACACGCTTAACCAATGGGAGTATCTCAGCCGTTACGTCGGCGACGGGCAAGCCCCAGTGGACAACAACATCGCGGAACGGGACATTCGCCCGTTTGCCACCAGCAGAAAGGTTTGGCTCTTCAGCGACACGGTCGCCGGAGCAAAAGCCAGCGCCGTCATCTACAGTCTCGTGCTTACATGCCGCGCGTGCAACGTCGAGCCATACGCGTACCTGCTTCACGTACTGACCCAACTGCCGCAATGAGCACAAGACGCCGACATAAGCGACCTACTGCCATTTCGGTTCATGCAGTCTCAGGTTCCGATCGACGCCGGCTGAGCATAGAAAATCACACGCAAACGTCACGCTTCCACGCCAACAGATTTGCGGCGCTCGGCGAATTTCATGCGCGCGCCGGTGCGCTCAAATTAGCGCTTACCATCGACCGACTCCCCGGACATCAACCCGCGTGGGGCGTGCCTCACGTGCGCATAGACGGCGAAGCGAAAGTCACTGGCCGCGCCTGTTACGCGTCCGATGAACCGGTGCGGGATGCGGTGTATGCGTTCCTGCTCACCAGTTCCATCGCGCGCGGGCGCGTGCGGCGAATCCATGTCGAGGATGCGTTCGCGAAGACGGCGTGCTGGACGTTCTGACGCATGACAAAGTCGGTTCCGAGGCGAAGCCGCCCGAGCAGCAGGCGAGCGGGGCCACGACGACCACGCTCGAAAGCAACCGGTCTCGCACGACGGTCAGATCATCGGTGGTCGTCGCGACGACCTATGAGATCGCGCGGGAAGCCGCGCAGCGCACGCGCATCGAATACGACGAAGAACCGTCCTCAGCCACGTTCGGCAGTGTTGGCGTGGAGGGCGAAAGGCGCGAGCCGGGCGAGCACGAGCGCTACCGCGTCGGCGACTTGGAAGTGGGCGCGTAACACCGTTATTCGCCGATAGCCTCGTCCTGCGATCCGGTTCGGGCTCGACGGCAAACGGCAGCGCAAAAACGACCGTCCCGCGTTCTTCTCATTCGTACTCGGACTGGCCGTTGTATCTCGTCAAGCCGACGTTGTGACTTCACCGGTTTGACTGGCGGCTTCGGGTCGCTAGTGTGAGTTCGCTGATGCAAGCGATTGCGACCCTGCCGCACGACGCCGCCAAGGTCAGCAATCCGCCTGGCTGCTGACACTAACAGAACCTGCCTCAATGTCGGCAATGGCCGAACTGTACGCGCAAGGCGTCAGGCAGGTCGCGATCATTTTCTGCCGCCCGACTGAGTGGACGGCTGCCATTCGAGCGACCGGTTCACGTTGAGACCCGTCCGAAATAGCGACCCGCAAATATCGACTCTTATTGGTAGCGCGGGGATTGTTCGCCTCCGCAACTATGCCGCCATTCAAGGTCACGCGCACCCCAACTCACCGCTTCTCCTTACAAGCCCGGTTTCGTGGAAGCCGACTGCGCGACTTCAGGGTCGTTCACGCAACGACGACTTGGCCGGCCTTGTGAGCTCAACAAGCAGCTTTCACAGACGACCGTCTGTTGGCGCACGCCGACCAATGTGCGCGACACCACACTTGGGTTGTAAGCGGATCGCTAACATCGCTAATGCCGGCTCGAACGTCGATGATCCCGCTACGACCGCTTGCGAAGCGGATGCATCTCCACCATCAGCGGCCACTAGAAAACAACCCAGAACAAACCGCCTGGAGGAATGAACCGCCCCGGCTTTGTCGGAGACCGCCGAGTTTGGGGCTACGCCGCGCGAGCGGAGCGCACCAGATTCCGATTGTAGACTTCCTCTGCTTCCGCAGGCGATACGTACCCGAGCGGGCCGAGCAACCGATGGTAGTTGTACCAGTGCACCCACTCGAGCGTGGCGAGTTCGACATCCTGGAGCGTACGCCATGAACGCCGATGCACGACTTCGGCCTTATACAAGCCGTTGATCGTTTCGGCCAGAGCGTTGTCGTAAGAGTCACCGACAGTTCCGACTGATGGCTCAACGCCCACGTCCACCAAACGTTCGGTGTACCGAATGCTGAGATATTGCGACCCGTGATCGCTATGATGAATGAGCCCGGGCGGTGGCTGGCGGTCGTGTAACGCCTGGTTCAGCGCATCCAGCACGAAGTCAGTCTTCATCGATGCCGACACGCGCCAGCCGACGATACGGCGCGCAAACACATCGGTCACGAAGGCCACATAGACAAAGCCCGACCATGTCCAACAGTAGGTAAAATCTGCGACCCACAGCGCGTTAGGCCGCTCGGCCCGGAACTGACGTTTGACCCGGTCCAGCGGGCACGGCACCGCATCGTCGCGCTGCGTCGTCTTGATCCGGCGCCCACGCCGCACACCTTCGAGGCCCATCACCTTCATCAGGCGCGCAACCGTGCAGCGGGCCACCTTTACGCCATCGCGCAACAACTGGCGCCAGACCTTGCGCACTCCATACACGCCGAAGTTCTCGTCCCAGACCGCCCGGATAAGGGCCTTCAGTTCAATATCGCGACGCGCTCGTGCTGGCCATTGCTCCGGATCGCTGCGCCGCCCGGCGTGGCGGTAATACGTCGACGGCGCGATCGGCAGCAGGCGGCAGATCGGCTCGATACCGTAGACGTCGCGATGCTCGTCGATGAACGCGATCATGGCTTCGATCGGCGGTCGAGCTCCGCCTGCGCGAAATATGCAGAGGCCTTGCGCAGGATCTCGTTGGCCGTGCGCAGTTCACGATTCTCGCGCTCCAATTCCTTCAGACGCGCCAGCTCCGAAGTTGTCGCGCCCGCTCGTTGGCCACGGTCACGCTCAGCCTGAATGATCCAGTTGCGAAGCGTCTCGCGCGACATCCCCATCTTCGAGGCGATCGAGCGGATCGCCGCTCCCTGCGTTTGATACTCGTGTTGGTGCTCGAACACCATCCGCACCGCTCGCTCACGGACCTCATCCGAATATCGCGTCCCTGTGGGCTTCCTTGCCTTGCCTTCGCTTTCCATGCTTCAAATCTCCCGTTACAGCCAAGATCCGAAGTCTCCTACATTTCCGGGGCGGTTCACTGAGGCCGGGCCGCGATGAGCGGCGGCAACGGGTCGCTATGTAGAGGTTTGCATAGCGACCCCTATGCTCAGTTCGCGACTATGCGCAGATGGTCGTCGTGTGCGCGGCCAGCCCCTTGGGGGGTGTAGTCGGGGCTGGCGAAGTCTACGCATAGTTATAGCGTCTGCAGGAATCGAATCAACGAGTCCGGTGCTTGATATCGGCGAATCCTGGCGTCAGGCGCTTCCAGTCGACCGAGCGCTTTCTCCTTCATTGCGAGATCAGCTTCGACATAGCGATGGGTTGTCGTCGGGCTCTCGTGACCGAGCCACAAGGCGATAACGTTGAACGGAACGCCTGCCTGCAACAGGTGCATCGCAGTTGTATGTCTCAAGATGTGCGGTGAAACGTGCTTCTTGAGGAGGCTGGGTTGCTCAACGCTCGCGCGGCTTACGGCAAGATCCAGGCGTTGCGCGACGTTGGATCTCGACATCGCCTGCCCATCCCGGTTGGGCAGTAAGGCAGTTTCACCTCGCAGCATTGGATTCAATCGCAACCAGCGGCGAATCTCGGCGACGGTGGCGTCCCACAGGGGGATCGATCGCAGCTTGCGTCCCTTGCCGTGCAGGTGCACGCACGCTGCACCTTCGAGGACCACATCGACAACGCGCACGCCGATGATCTCGGAGACACGCGCCCCCGTGTTGTAGAGCATCGTCAGCAGCAGGTGGTCGCGTCGCGACGACCAGCTCTCTCCCGGCGGGCAGAGTATGGCGATCATCTCTGCACGCGTGAGGAAGTGGAGCATCGGCCGCTCGAAGCGCTTCATCGGCACCGCCAGTGCGCGCTCGACATCGTGCAAAGAAGCGACGTCACGGCGACCGGCGAACTTCAGGAACGCACGTAGCGCTGTGAGCCGTAAGTTGCGGCTGCGAACCGAGTTCTTCCGATCCTGCTCCAAATGATCAAGGAAGGCCAGGATCAGGTCGGGTTGGAGGTCGGCCAACTGCATCGTGGTCGGCGCCTTGCCGAACTGGCGGCTGGCGAAGTCCAGAAACAGCAGCAAGGCATCCCGATAACAGGCCACCGTACGCGGACGGACCGCCCGCTGCGCGACTAGGTACTCGGTGAAGAACTGCTGGACCAGCGCAGCGAACGAAGGCGCCTTCGGGACAGGGTTCTCACGCATTTTGCACCTCCCGCCTGACCGTGAACGACTCGAAACGTCCGGCGGCCAGCGCCATCAGCTCGGGCACCGCCGAGAGGTACCAGTAGGTGTTGGTTACCATCGTATGTCCGACGTAGGTCGACAGCGACAGCATGGCCTGATCGATGTCCACGCCTTGGGCTTGCCACTGCACGATGCGGCGCACGACGAAGGTGTGCCGCAGGTCATGGATGCGTGGGGCATGGTGTGCACCGCGGTTGCCCCAGCCCAGTTGCTGGCGCAGGTCGCGGAAGACGCGGTGCACCTGACGATCGCCAAGTGGCAGACCTCGTCGTCGACCGCGGGTGCCGACGAAGAATGGGCTATCCTCGATCGGCGGCCCCTCGGCTATGTCACGTACCCAGCGATACCGACGCAAGGCATCTACGGTGCTCGGATGCATGGGGACCTGGCGCGACTTTCCGAACTTGGTCCGGCGAATGGTCAGCATCCCGTCCTTGAGATCAATGTCGCCGTTGCGCAGCGACAGCGCCTCGCCAATCCGCAGCCCCGTGGCGGCGATCAATCCGAACAGCGTTTCATAGACGGCGCCGCGTATCCCCGGCGAAGGCCCGAGTCGGCGCGCGCGAGCAAGGAGATCGACGATCTCCTCCTCGCTGAAGATGTGTGGCGCTTGCCGCTCGGGCAGTCGTCCGAAGATCGAATCGTCGGGCACCTCAGTGCGCGGCTCGAACTGCTGCAGCCAACGCAGGAACGTGCGCAACTTCTTCAGCCGCCGCGCCCAGGTCCGCGGGTCATTGCAGCCGGTGCGGTCGCTTCGGGCCCAGGCAGTCATGAGTTCCACCGTCAAGGCGCCGCGATGACCGGTAGCGTGGACATGGCGCGCGAAGCTGCGTAAGACGTAGCCATCATCGGAGAACCCCAGTTGGCGACGTTCGACCAGAAACTGTTCGACGCGTGCTTGCACAGAAGTTGGCGCGCTCATGCTGCACTCCCCGGCCACGGCAGCGCGACCTCGGCCAGCTTACGGCTGTCGAGCTTGGCGTAGATCAGGGTCGTGTTCAGCGAGCGGTGACGCAGGACGTCGGCTACTTCCTTCAGCGAGGAGCCGCCGGCCAGCAGGCGGTTGGCCATCGTGTGGCGCAGCAAATGCGAGCGCGTGTAGGGAAGGCCGGCGCGCGCAAAGGCCTGGCGGATCGTCTTGCGGACGAGATCGGCACCGGCGGGCTGGTCGCGGGGTGCAACATGGCGGACGAAGACGGCCCGATTCGAAGTCTTGGGACGCTCTTGCTCGAGGTAGGCCGCGATGGCTTCGCCCGTGGTGGCGGGTAGCGGCAACATATCCTCGCGGCGCCCCTTGGTGTGGCGCAGGACGAGCGTACCGGTTTGCCAGTCGATATCGTCCAGGCTGAGACGGGCGATCTCGCCGCTGCGCAGTCCGAGGTCGAGCGCACAGCGAACGATGGCGTCGGCTCGCCGCATCGAGCGGCCCCGTTGGCCGAGCGAACCAATCAGCCGCCCGACCTCTTCCATCGTCAGCGTCTTGGGCAGCGAAGACTGCGACCAGTTGGCAGGATAGGACACCGCCCCGATCAGCCCGTGGACGAGATCGCCGAGCGAGGCGCGGTAGCGGAAGTAGCCGCGCAGCGCTGCCACGACCGGCCCCGCATTCGCCGGTTTGCTATAAAGCGTCGCTTGCCCTGCGAAGAAACGCCGAACGTGTTCGGGCTTGATCGCGGCGACGTCGACGGGGCCCTCGCCGAAACGAGCCGTCAGCAACCGTGAGATGATCCGCAGGGCGATGCTCCGCGTCTTCGGCGCCAAGCCTCGCACATGCTCCATATACTTGCCGTAACGGCGCAGTTCCTCGTCTACAGGTGTTGCGCTGACCGTCGGCACTGCGATGACACCATGAGCGCGCAGGACCACGAGCAGATGCCCCAGCGCCGCGCTATGGTCACCCCGATCGTGATGTAACGCGCCAGCGCACTTGCATGGTAGGAGATGCTCGTCGAGGAACTCTGCGATCAACGCCTCATCGATTCGGCGCCGCCGACAGGGCCCGGACTCTGCCCATTGGGCGAAGTGCGTAACACAGAGCACATAAGTAGCGACCGTCTTTGCAGCGTACCGGCGTTGGCTCAGGTACTGCTTGAACGCATCAACGTATGGCCCGATCTGCCCGTCGGCGAAACCGTTTCTGTCAGCACGGTGGGAACAGCGAACGATGTCCATGGTGATCTCCAGAAGTGGGACCACCACTGCATCACAGGTCGAAACTATGTTCAGATCCTTGCTCGCCCACCTTGCTCGAGCCTCGCTATGCCTGGGTCGGTGCCATCAGCGACCGATTAGCTGCACATAGTCGCGAACTGAGCATAGGGGTCGTCAAGCGCCTTTACGCTCTGCATGGCGCCATTCGGTGCGCCGCCGCTAGACTCCTTGGCGCGGCATATTCGGTATCGGCATCCTCTAGGCAGTCAAGCTCCTTTCGTCGTCTGGGTCCGTGAGCCTACCGGTTCAGCGATTCGGTTTCTGTTCGTCGCCGCATCTCTGCAACTGCTCAAAGCCGGAGCGGGACACGCGAGTCGTTATCGGGGTTTACCCTCGAATCGCGCAGTCAAGGGCCGGGGTCTGCCCGGGAGCGCCGAACGACTGCATGCATCGGACGATGCGCGCTGCACGTCCGAACTTACGGGCTCGACCTAAGCGATTGTTCCCACTCGCAAAACCGCGCCGCTCCGTGGCCGCGATGTCGCACGAGTTCAGAGTTAAGCGAACAAAGTTCAAAGTTGAGTGAATCTCGACACCCAGTCATTCGTCCCCCGCGCGCTCCTTGAAATTGTCAAATCCGGTCCATATAATTGGCACTCACTGCACGAGAGTGCTAACAAGATTTCCGTCTGGCGGGTCGTTCCCAAAAGACGGGTTTTCCCGCGTTTTCAGTCTCAATCGAGAGAGGAGTGTGTATGAACCTTCGTCCTTTGCACGATCGCGTCATCGTCAAACGTCTGGACCAGGAAACCAAGACCGCATCGGGCATCGTGATCCCGGAAGCAGCGGCAGAGAAGCCGGATCAAGGCGAAGTCCTGGCCGTCGGCCCGGGCAAGCGCGATGACAAGGGCACGCAGAACGCCCTCGACGTGAAGGTGGGCGACCGCGTGCTCTTCGGCAAATACGCCGGCCAGACCGTCAAGGTCGACGGGCAGGAACTGCTCGTCATGCGCGAAGAAGACATCATGGCCGTCCTGGTCAACAAGTAAGCATCCTTCCTGTAAGCCGCGCTTCGCGCCACATCGGGCGGCGGAGCCGGCACACTGAATCGACTCAAGGAGTCTGGATATGGCAGCTAAAGAAGTTACTTTTGGCGATTCCGCACGCGCCAAGATGGTCGAAGGCGTGAACATCCTGGCCAACGCGGTCAAGGTCACGCTGGGTCCGAAGGGCCGCAATGTCGTGCTCGAGCGTTCGTTCGGCGGCCCGACGGTCACGAAGGACGGTGTTTCGGTCGCGAAGGAAATCGAGCTGAAGGACAAGCTCCAGAACATGGGCGCGCAAATGGTCAAGGAAGTCGCTTCCAAGACCAGCGACAACGCCGGCGACGGCACGACGACCGCTACGGTCCTCGCGCAATCCATCGTTCGCGAAGGCATGAAGTACGTCGCATCGGGCATGAACCCGATGGACCTGAAGCGCGGTATCGACAAGGCGGTTGCCGCCGCAATCGAAGAACTGCGCAAGATCAGCAAGCCCTGCACGACGAACAAGGAAATCGCGCAAGTCGGCTCGATCTCGGCGAACAGCGACACGTCGATCGGCGAGCGCATCGCTGAAGCGATGGACAAGGTCGGCAAGGAAGGCGTCATCACCGTCGAAGACGGCAAGTCGCTGCAAGACGAGCTCGACGTCGTCGAAGGCATGCAGTTCGACCGCGGCTACCTGTCGCCGTATTTCATCAACAACCCGGACAAGCAAGTCGCCGTTCTGGAAAACCCGTTCGTGCTGCTGCACGACAAGAAGGTTTCCAACATCCGCGATCTGCTGCCGGTGCTGGAACAAGTCGCGAAGGCTGGCCGTCCGCTCCTGATCATCGCTGAAGACGTCGAAGGCGAAGCGCTCGCAACGCTGGTCGTCAACAACATCCGCGGCATCCTGAAGACCGTTGCTGTCAAGGCTCCGGGCTTCGGCGACCGTCGCAAGGCGATGCTGGAAGACATCGCGATCCTGACCGGCGGTCAGGTCATCGCTGAAGAAACCGGCCTGACGCTCGAGAAGGCGACGCTGAACGAACTCGGTCAGGCGAAGCGCATCGAAGTGGGCAAGGAAAACACGACGATCATCGACGGTGCTGGCGAAGCCGTGAACATCGAAGCTCGCGTGAAGCAAGTGCGCAAGCAGATCGAAGAAGCGACCTCGGACTACGACCGTGAAAAGCTGCAAGAGCGCGTGGCCAAGCTGGCCGGCGGCGTTGCGGTGATCAAGGTCGGTGCCGCGACCGAAGTCGAAATGAAGGAAAAGAAGGCACGTGTCGAAGACGCACTGCACGCAACGCGCGCAGCGGTGGAAGAAGGCATCGTGGCTGGCGGCGGCGTTGCGCTGATCCGCGCTCGCCGTGCAATCGACGGCCTGAAGGGTGCAAACCCGGATCAGGACGCCGGTATCAAGATCGTTCTGCGTGCAATGGAAGAGCCGCTGCGCCAGATCGTCACGAACGGCGGCGAAGAAGCCTCCGTCGTGGTGGCGGCTGTTGCTCAGGGTTCGGGCAACTACGGCTACAACGCGGCAACCGGCGAGTACGGTGACCTGGTGGAAGCCGGTGTCGTCGACCCGACGAAGGTGACGCGCACGGCGCTGCAAAACGCGGCATCGGTGGCAGGCCTGCTGCTGACGACCGACGCAGCCGTTGCCGAACTGCCGAAGGAAGATGCTCCGATGCCTGGCGGCATGCCCGGCGGCATGGGCGGCATGGGCATGGACATGTAATCTGGCTACGGCCAATTACATCGGCGCGGGTCTCGCAAGAGGCTCGCGTCATGCCAAGAAAAAAACCCGCAGCGATGCGGGTTTTTTTTCGCCTACAGCAAACGCACGCGCCTACTTGTTCATCTCGTCGCGCAGCTTTTGCGCGGCCGCCTTGTAGTCGTAGGTCGGGTAGAACTCCGTGTGATACCCGCCCCAGGCGGTCGTCTCGATTGCGCGGTTCACTTCGCGCAGCTTGTCCGCTGGCACGCGCAAGGTCACGACTTGCCCGATGCCCATCATCACGTACCACGACACGACCTCGACGCCCGGCGGCGGAAACGTCTTGAAGTAGCCCTGTTCCTTCAATTGCTGATTGATCTTCGGCAGCGGCTTCGATTCGTCGTGTTTGAGAAAAATAGTCAGCAGAAACGTTCCGTCGCCCGCGGGCACGGGAGCGGGTGCGGAAGCGGTCGGCGGCGGCGCGTCCTGTGCGTGCGCGGACAGCGCCGCGCAAAAAATCGAGGCCAGCATCGTGGTTTGGATGAGGCGAGCGAATCGGCGTGCCGGCTTTTGCATCAGCGGTTCTCCTGGCAATGCAGCGAACGAAGCGAATGAAGGAACGGAACGATGAACGGCTACGCCCGCCGATGATGAAGATGCAGCCGCTCCATCAGATGCAGCGCGTTGGGCTGCGCGTGGCCGAGCGTCGTGTTGTCGAAGATGCACCAGACTTCCGGCGTCTTCTTCGCGCGGCCCTGCAGCGTGCGCGCGAGATCGTCGAGATAGGTGTAGTCGTAGGACGACTTGTAGAGCTCGGGCGAGCCGTGAAGCCGCACGTAGACGAGCGATGTATCCGCCCGATGTTTGATCTCGCAGTCGTCGGGAATCGGATCGGCGTCCACGAACGCGACGCGGTGCGCCTTCAGCAACGCCGCCGCCTGCACGGTGAACCAGCTCGGATGCCGCGCTTCGCACGCCACCGGCAGCTTAGTGCGCTCGCGCAGCGCCTTGAAGAACACATCGGCGACGGTGTGATCGAACGCGAGGCTCGGCGGCAGTTGCACGAGCCAGCAGCCGAGCTTGTCGCCTAGCTGGCCGGCCGCGCGCAGGAAGTCGTCGATGAGCGTTTCGGTATCGACGAGGCGCGCGTCATGGGTGATCGCCTTGGGCACTTTCACCGAGAAGCGAAACGAGTCCGGCACGCTCTGCGCCCATTTCTCGTAGGTTTGTTCGCGATGCGGCTTGTAGAAGCTGGAGTTGATCTCGACGCAGGTCAGCACGCGCGCGTACCGCTCCAGATGGGTGCCTTCGTCGGGGAAGCTCGCCGCGACCGAACTCGACAGCGCCCAGCCCGCGCAGCCAATGCGGATCGCGCCTTGCGGGCCGGGCTTGTGCAGATGGGGCAATCGATACGGCATGCGCTCGCGAAGCCTCCCTTGGTTGTCAGTGCCGTGCTTCTCCGGGCAATCCCGCCGATTCGTCCGGGAGCGCGGATGCATCGGCGTCTTCGTCGGCGTCGTTCGAGCGCGCCCAGAAAAACCGGTCCGGCAGATACGCGCCCATGCCCGGACGAAACGCCGCGCGCGCCGCCTGAAACACGTACTCCTGCGCCTCGCGCGCGGCTTCGGCGGGCTCCTGGCCGTTCGCGAGCAGCGCGGCGACCGCCGCCCCGAGCGTATCGGTGAGTCCCATCACGCGATGAAGCCCGCGGTCCCACATGTCCTGCCGCACTTGTCCTTCCTCGCTGTACAGCGTGTTCACATGCCGGTGCGTGCCCGTTTCCATCGCGAGCACATATTCGCAGCCCTGCGCGAGGATGTGCGAGATGGCGGAATCGAGCGTCGGCGCTTCGGCGTCGCTGTCCGGCTGCGCGAGCTGCAACAGCGTGGCGTGATCCGCGATCAGCATGGTCGTCTGCGGCACCAGCAGATCGGCGAGCGATTCGCGCAATTCGTCGGCGGACAGAACGTGTTCGTCGTCGAGCGTGAAGTCGGGCGCGAGGATCAGCGGGACGTCGTCGTAGTCGGAGACCACTTCGGCGATCGCGGAAACCAGTTCCGCGCGCGTCGCCGCGCCGATCTTGAAAGCGGCGATCGGCATGTCCTCTAGCAACATGCGCGCCTGCGTGGCGACGGCGTCGGGATCGAGGCCCGTGACTTCGTCGCAGGAAGCGGAATCGCGCACCGCGTACCCGGTGAGAACCGTGGCGCCGTGACAGCCCATGCTCGCGAGCGTGAGCAGATCGGCCTGCAGGCCGGAGCCCCCCGTCGGGTCCGAGAGGCCGAAAGTCAGTACGATCGGTGGAGAGTCGCCGGTCATGGCAAAAGCGGACATTTTGGTATTGGATTGCACGAGTGGGACGTTTCGTTTCGAAAACGCGCAAAGGCGAAGCGCGCCGATCACGTTCGATTATGCGGCCTATTGCCGCCCGCCTGATGTCTTTCGCACCTCTTTCGGGCGCGGAAACTGCGGCGGCGTCCCGCTATTTGGCGATACCGGGCCGGGTCGGCGGCTTGCTAGGCATCGACCCGGCAACACGGTACCATCATGGCCTAAATTTCAATCGACCAATCGACGCGGCTTAAGTATGGAATACAGAAGCTGGATGTGCCTGATCTGCGGCTGGATCTACGACGAGGAGGCGGGTTTGCCCGAAGAGGGCATCGCGCCGGGCACCCGCTGGGAAGACGTTCCGATCAACTGGACTTGTCCCGAATGCGGAGCCCGCAAGGAAGATTTCGAGATGGTCCAGATCTGATCCGCACGTTCTGCCGCGCCGCATGGCTCACGTCATGCGGCGCGTGTTTTTTGCGGCCCGCGATTGCATCGATTCTGTCGATTTCATCCATCGCGTGCGGACGTCGCTCGCGCCTTCGTTCTGCGGCATGGCGAGCGCGTTGCGTCGTTCGTCTGCCGCGCGGGCCGTTTAAGGCATACGCTTTGGGCACGGCGCGCCGTCGTGCCGCGAACCGAATGCCGGGGCGAGGCGCCGTGCCGCGTCCGTCGATGATGCAGTTCAACCGCGCCCCAAGGCACTGTGCCGCGCGCGTTTCTGGCTTGTGAGCGTCCGTTATGACATCTCGTCCTGATCTACCCGTCCCGATCGAAGCTCTGCCGAACCCGCGTGGCGGCTCGGTCCGACTTGCCGAAATGGCGCTCACGGACGCGCTTCACGCGTTCGAGCGCCAGGGCGACGCGGCGCCCGCGCTCAAACGCGCGATTTCCGCGCTGCATCCGGCCGGATGGCTTCCCGCGCAGCGTTTTGCCGAAGCGCTCGCGCTCGTCGCGCCGCTCGGCGACGAATCCGACGCGACGCACCAGCGCATCGCGCGCGCGGTGTCCGTGTTCGGTGCAGCGGTCGAGCGCCACAATCTGCGCGAACTGTCCTGTTCCACCGAACTTTTCGATCATTATCGCGGGCTGCACGCGCTGCTCGCGGCGCACACGCGCATCGCGCCCGTTTCCTACGACGACCTCGCGCTCGCGGGCCGCGCCATCGCGCCGTCGACGCTGCGGGGCGTCGCACCGGAAAGGCTCGCGCGCGTGCGGGCGCATTACGAGCAGACGCTGCTTGCGCTGCTGCGCGCGCCTGCCGATCAGCCGCAAGCCGAAACCGACGAAACCTTCGCGCGCCTCGACGCGTGCCTCGGAGACTTGACGGGCCCCGATCCGTATGACTTCTGGCGGCTCGCGTCGTCCACGGTGCGCGCCTTGCGCGAGCGCGCCGGGCGCTTCGGCGACCTTCCGAGTTATGCGGACGCGAAGCGCCTCTACGCACGCTTCAATCTGGTGCTGGCGGACCAGGCGCACGCGTCGTCGTATGCGCCGCGCTCGCTCGTGCGCGCGACGCTCGCGCTGCTCTGGCGCGACTTCGCGCTTTACGGCGCGACGCCGGAAGACGCCGGCCACGTCGATGTTCTGCGCGACTACGGTTTGACGGTGGCGTGGCACGTCGCCGCGACGCCCGCATCGGAGGCCGCGTGGGAGCGGGGCGCGGCGCAGGCGACCGAAGAGAACTCGCAGGATGCCGCCACGCGCGACTTAGGCGTGCTGCGCGTAAATGCGGCAGCCTACGAAGACTTCCTGCAGAGCGCGGAGGCGTCCATCGACGGACTGGTCGAGCGCGGCTCGCAGGCGAGCGAGACCGGCTCCGTGGATTCCGAGGCGGCGCTGCACGCGGCGAACGCGTCGCACCGGCTGGGCGCGGCGGCGTGCGCGCTCGGGCTGGGCCACGTCGCGCTGCTCGCGGATACGCTCGGCCTCGCGTGGCGGCGCGTCGCGCATCAGAGCGACGCCGCTGCCGACGATGCGCGCGGTCTCGACGCCTCGATCGCCGAACGCGCCGCGCAGACGCTGCGCTCGATGCTGCATCAGGCCGCCGCCGGCATTGCGCCTGCGGAAGGCCGCGCGTCGATCGTTGCGCTCACCGCGATGATCGAACGCCCGGCGGTCATCACTCGATAGCTTCGCCTTCGTCGTCCGGCTCGTCGTCCGGCGCCTTGTGCGGCCCGCGCACGACGTCGTAGCGCAACAGCGTGCGTCGGCGCGCGGCGTCGTGATCGACGATCGGCGGCGGATACTCCACGCCGAGCGAGACGCTCGCCGCTGCGAGCGCGGCGGGCTTCGCGAGCCAGGGCGCGTGAATGTCGCGGTCGGACAAGCCGGCCAGTTCCGGCACGTAATGACGGATGAACTTGCCGGCCGCATCGAACTTCTGCGACTGCGTGACCGGATTGAAGATGCGGAAATAGGGCTGCGCGTCGCAGCCGCTCGACGCGGCCCACTGCCATCCGCCATTGTTCGACGACAGCTCGAAGTCGTTGAGCTGAGCTTCGAAATACGCCTCGCCGCGCCGCCAGTCGATGCCGAGATCTTTCGTGAGGAAACTCGCCGTCACCATGCGCAGACGGTTGTGCATGTAACCAGAGTGGTTGAGCTGGCGCATCGCGGCATCGACGAGCGGATAGCCCGTCTGACCGGCGCACCACGCGGCGAAATGCGCGTCGGCGGCGTCGCCGGTTTCCCATTCGATGCGGTCATATTCCGGCTTGAACGCGCGATGATCGCCCGGCATGCCGACGCGCGGAAAATGGTGCAACACCGCGAAGTAGAAGTCGCGCCAGACGAGTTCCGAAAGCCATGATTGCGCGCCACGGTCGCCGTGACGCTGCGCGTCGTGCGCGACGCGGGCGAGCGAGCGGATCGACACGGTGCCGTGCCGCAGATGCACGCCCAGATAGCTCGGACCCTTGATCGCCGGAAAGTCGCGCGTGCGATCGTAATCGGTCATGCGGTCGCGAAAGTCGTCGAAAAGCGCGTAGGCGCCGACGGTGCCGGCCGCGAACGCGGGACCGTGCGCATCCGCGAAACCGAGTTCCGCGAGCGACGGAATCTCGCACTTCACGCCCGCAAGCGGCTTCGCGAGCGCGTGCAAATGATCTTCCGACGCATACGGAGTGAGCGCGTCCGGCGTCAGCGTTTCCAGCCACTTGCGCTTGTACGGCGTGAAGACGGTGTAGGGCTTGCCGCTGCCGGTCAGCACGTCGTCGTGATCGAAGATCGCCTGATCCTTGAAGCCGAAGAACGCGACGTTCGCGCCCGCCAGTTTTTGCGCGACCGCTTCGTCGCGCGTTTTGGCAGCGGGCTCGTAGTCGCGGTTCACGAACACCGCGTTCGCGCCGCATTCGCGGGCAAGCGCCGGAACCTCGCCGAGCGGCGCGCCATGCCGCACGATGAGCGCGCCGCCGGCCGCGCGAAACGTTCGGTCCAGCTCGACGACACTCGCGTGAATGAACGCCACGCGCCGATCGTTTTTCGCAAGCGGTTCAAGGATTTGGCGGTCGAAAACGAACGCGCACAGCACGCGGCGGCACCGTGTTAACGCGTGATAGAGTGCAGCATTGTCTGCCGCGCGCAGGTCCCGCCGAAACCAGACCAGCCCCACATCGAAGTCGGCCATCTCGCAGCGCCTTTGTTAAAATCCTGAATTATGTCCAAGACTTCCGATCGCATCAATTTGACGAACCAGTTCCTGATCGCCATGCCGTCCATGGCCGATCCGACGTTTTCGGGAACGGTGGTCTACCTTTGCGATCACACCGATCGCGGTGCGCTGGGTCTCGTCATCAACAGGCCGACCGACATCGACCTTCAGTCGCTTTTCAACCGCATCGACCTCAAGCTCGAGATCGAGCCGCTCGTTCATCTCCCCGTATATTTCGGCGGTCCCGTGCAGACGGAGCGCGGTTTCGTCCTGCACGAAGCGGGCGAGGGCGAGCCGTACAGTTCGTCGATGAGCGTGCCCGGCGGCCTCGCCATGACCACGTCGAAGGACGTGCTCGAAGCGGTCGCGAGCGGCACCGGCCCCGAGCGCTTCCTGCTGACGCTCGGCCACGCGGGCTGGGGCGCGGGCCAACTCGAAGAGGAAATCTCGAAGAACGGCTGGCTCACGGTGGAAGCCGATCCGCGCATCATCTTCGAAGTGCCCGCCGAAGACCGGCTCGAGGCCGCGCTGTCGCTGCTCGGCGTGTCGCGCTCGATGCTCTCCGGCGAAGCAGGGCACGCATGAGCCGCGAAGCCACGCTGCTCGCATTCGATTACGGCGAAAAGCGCATCGGTGTCGCCGTCGGCAATACGCTCACTCGCAACGCGCGCGCGCTCGCCGTGCTCGAAAACCGCGACCGCGATCATCGCTTTCTGGAAGTGGGCAAGCTGCTGGCGGAATGGAAGCCAGATGCCGTTGTCGTCGGCATGCCGATGCATCCGGACGGCACGCCGCACGCCATGAGCGCGCTCGCGAAGCGCTTCGGCAATCAGGTGAACGGACGTTTCAACGTGCCGGTGCAATGGGTGGACGAGCGTTACTCGTCCGTCGACGCCAAAGCCACCTTGCGCGAGCGCGGCGTGCGCCCGAATGCGCGCGGCCGCTTCGACGACATCGACGCCGAAGCCGCTCGCGTCATCCTTCAACAGTATCTCGACCAACTTCCCGACGATCATGAGTTCCATTGACGCCGAGGCGCTTTATCGCACGCTCGTCGAACAGATTCGCGCGGCTTTCGGCGCGTCGCTCGCGGCGCAGGACGGCGCGGTGCTCGCGGGCATCTACAGCGGCGGCGTGTGGCTCGCCGAGCGCCTCGCGAAAGATCTGGGCGCGCCGCATTTCGGCGTGGTGAACGTGGCGCTGCATCGCGACGATTACGCGAACAAGGGCCTGCACAGTCAGGCAAGCCCGACCTCGCTGCCGTTCGACGTGAACGGCCGGCGCATCGTGCTCGTGGACGACGTGCTGTCCACCGGCCGCACCGTGCGCGCGGCGATCAACGAACTCTACGATTACGGGCGCCCCGCGTCGATCGAACTCGCGGTCCTCGCCGATCGTGGCGGGCGCGAAATGCCGATCGCCGCGCGCTTCGTCGGCGGCACGGTGGACGTGCCCGCGAACGAAGACCTCGTGCTCGCGCGCCGCGACGACGGCGCGTTCGGCTTCACGACCGAGCCGCGCACGTCCTGACGCGCGCAACGCGCGCGAATCCAAGGCTCGCGCGCCGACGCTTCTTTTCAAAGAAACACCCGGGATCATCATGAACACCGCCATCCAGGGCGCAGCCGATGCGAACGCGCCTGCCGCCGACAAGTTCCGGTACGGCTTTTTGAAGGGCAACCCGCAGCTCACGAAGAACGGCGAGCTGAAGCACTTGCTGACGATCGAGGGCCTGCCGCGCGCAATCGTCACGCACATTCTCGATACCGCCGAGCAGTTCGTCTCCGTCACCGACCGCGAAGTCAAGAAAGTGCCGCTTCTGCGCGGCAAGTCGGTGTTCAATCTCTTCTTCGAGAACTCGACGCGCACGCGCACGACCTTCGAGATCGCGGCGAAGCGCCTGTCGGCGGACGTGCTGAATCTCAACATCAACGCGTCGTCGACGAGCAAGGGCGAATCGCTGCTCGACACCATCAACAACCTCTCGGCGATGCACGCGGACATGTTCGTCGTGCGCCACGCGTCGTCGGGCGCGCCGTATTTGATCGCCGAGCATTGCGCGCCGCATGTGCATGTGATCAACGCGGGCGATGGACGCCACGCGCATCCGACGCAAGGCCTGCTCGACATGTACACCATTCGCCACTACAAGCGCGACTTCACGAAGTTGCGTGTGGCGATCGTCGGCGACATTCTGCATTCGCGCGTCGCGCGTTCCGACATTCACGCGCTGACCACGTTGGGCGTGCCGGAAGTGCGCGCCATCGGGCCGCGCACGCTCTTGCCGAGCAATCTCGACCAGATGGGCGTGCACGTCTATCACAACCTCGACGAAGGTCTGAAGGGCGTGGACGTCATCATCATGCTGCGCCTGCAGAACGAGCGCATGAGCGGCGCGCTGCTGCCGTCCGCGCAGGAGTATTTTAAGAGCTGGGGGTTGACGCCGGAGCGTCTCGCGCTCGCCGCGCCCGATGCGATCGTGATGCATCCCGGCCCGATGAATCGCGGCGTCGAAATCGATTCGCAGGTGGCCGACGGCCCGCAGTCCGTGATCCTGAATCAGGTGAGCTTCGGCATCGCGGTACGCATGGCGGTGATGGGCATTGTGGCCGGCAACAGCGACTAAACGGAACGACATGAAGATTCAGATTCAAGGCGGCACGATTATCGATCCTGCTGCGGGCACGGAAGCGCGCAAGGACGTGTTCATCGCGGCGGGGCGCATCGTGGCAATCGGCGAGGCGCCCGCCGATTTCAACGCGGCGAAAATCATCGACGCGAACGGCCTGCATATCGCGCCGGGCTTCGTCGACTTGTCCGCGCGTCTGCGCGAGCCGGGCTTCGAGCACAAGGCGACGCTGGAATCCGAAATGGCCGCGGCGATGGCCGGCGGCGTCACGAGCCTCGTCTGCCCGCCCGACACCGACCCGACGCTCGATGAACCCGGCCTCGTCGAAATGCTGAAGTTTCGCGCGCAGAAGCTGCATCAGGCGCATGTTTATCCGCTCGGCGCGCTGACGGTCGGACTCAAGGGCGAAGCCATCACCGAAATGGTCGAGCTGACGGAAGCCGGCTGCATCGGCTTTTCGCAGGCGGATAACCCGATCGTCGATACGCGCACGCTGCTGCGCGCGCTGCAATACGCGACGACTTACGGCTACACCGTGTGGCTTCGTCCGCAGGACGCGTACATGGCGAAGGGCGGCGTGGCGGCAAGCGGCGCGCTCGCGTCGCGGCTCGGGTTGTCGGGCGTGCCGGTGTCGGCTGAGACGATCGCGCTGCATACCATCTTCGAACTGATGCGCGTGACGGGCGCGCGCGTGCATCTGCTGCATCTTTCGTCGGCGGCGGGCGTCGCGCTCGTGCGCGCGGCGAAGGGCGAGGGACTTGCCGTTTCGTGCGACGTCACGATCAATCAAGTCCATCTCACCGATGTGGACATCGGCTATTTCGACTCGCAATTCCGCCTCGATCCGCCGCTGCGCCAGCAACGCGACCGCGAAGCGATCCGCGCGGGGCTCGCGGACGGCACCATCGACGCGATCTGCTCCGATCACACGCCGCTCGACGACGACGAGAAGCTGCTGCCTTTCGCCGAAGCCACGCCGGGCGCGACGGGCCTCGAACTGCTGCTGTCGCTCACGCTGAAGTGGGCGCGCGAGGCGAACGTGCCGCTCGCGAAGGCGCTCGCGCGCATCACGTCCGCGCCCGCCGACGTGCTGAAGCTGCCGGCGGGGCGCATCGCCGTGGGCAGCACGGCCGACGTATGCGTGTTCGATGCGGACGCCTCGTGGCGCGTCGATCCGCAGAAGCTCAGGAGCCAGGGACGCAACTCGCCGTTCCTAGGCTACGAACTGCCGGCTCGCGTGCGCGCGACCATCGTCGGCGGCCATCTGGCTTTCGAGACCCGCTGATTCATGAAGCTCGCGTTGCGCAAGCTGCGCCTGGCTGCCCATCTGATGAGAGGCGCGTGGATCGTGGCGCGGCGCTTTCCGCGTGCGTGCGCGAGCGAGCGCATGGCGCTGAACCGCGCGTGGTCGCTCGAGATGCTGCGTCTCGCGGGCATGAAGCTCGTCGTGCATAACGACGACGCGCGAATCGATGCCGGCGTGCTGGTGGTCCTCAATCACGTTTCGTGGATCGACATTTACGTCATCAACGCGTGGCGGCCGACGCCGTTCGTCTCGAAGGCGGAAATTCGCAAGTGGCCGGTGGTCGGCTGGCTCGCGGAACAACTCGGGACCGTCTTCGTGCAGCGCGAGAAACGCAGCGACGCGAAGCGCATCATGCATGAACTCGCCGACCGCCTGCTCGCGGGCCAGATGATGTGCGTGTTTCCGGAAGGCACGACGAGCGATGGTGTCTCGCTCCTGCCTTTTCACGCGAACATGTTTCAGGCGGCGGTGTCGGCGTCGTGTCCGGTGCAGCCCGTTTGTCTTCTCTACGAGGATGCGCGCGGCAGGCAGACGACCGCGCCCGCGTATATCGGCGACATGTCGCTCAGCGATTCGCTCGATGCGTTGCTGCGCGGCGGGCCGATCACCGCGCATCTCTACGTGTGCGATCCGCTCGCGCCGGGCGCGGATCGACGGCTTCTGGCGAGCGAGGCGCAGGCGGCGGTGCAGGGGGCGCTGGAGCGCATGCGCGGCGCGCCCGCGCTCGTTATCGAACCGCCGCCCGTTCAGCCGGTCGGTTCTTCATCGCGCAACTCACCTGCATGACGACGCGCGTCGCCGGATTTTTCGTCAGGCGCACGGCGGACAGCTTGTTTCCCCAGACGCAGCCCGAATCGAGGCACAGCACGTCGTCGCGGATCATGAGACCGAGCGCGGCCCAATGGCCAAAGACGACGGTCACGTCCCGCGTGCGTCGATTCGGCGCGTCGAACCACGGCAGGTAGCCGGGCGGCGCGGCGTCCGGACCGCCGTTGTTGGCGAATTCCATCGCGCCATCGGCCGTGCAGAAGCGGATGCGCGTGAGCGCGTTGTAGATGACGCGCAGGCGGTCCACGCCCGTCAGCGAATCTTCCCAGCGATGCGGCTCATTGCCGTAGAGCGACGCGAGCGTTTCCTTCCAGTTCGGGGCGCGCAGCGCTTGCTCTAGCTCGTGCGCGAGCTCCATCGTCATCGTCGTGTCCCACTGCGGCAACACGCCCGCGTGAACTATCAGCACATTGTTTTCGAAGTGCGCGACCGGCTTGTGACGCACCCACTCGATAAGATCGGCGGCGTCGGGCGCTTCGAGAATCTCATCGAGCGTGTCGCCTTTTTTCGGCTTGCGCAGGCCGGCGGCGACGGAGAGCAGGTTCAGATCGTGATTGCCAAGCACGACAGTTGCGCGCGAGCCGAGCGCGATGATCTCGCGCAATGTCTGCAGCGACTTCGGACCGCGGTTGACGAGATCGCCCGCGAACCAGAGCGGTGTGTCGGGTGATGGCGCGGCTTTTTTGAGCAGGCGCTGGAAGGGATCGCAGCAGCCTTGGAGATCGCCGAAGACGAGTGGAGGAGGGGGAGTCGCGATGATCATCTGGAGACTTGTTCTTAGGCTTCTTGCGGGAAAATCCGGGTGAGCAAAGATTATGAAACAGCGGCCGAGCACTGTCTCCTCATCCGACGAACGCAAAAGCGCGGCATTACGTGCTGGCACCTGTGCAACCATAAATCGCAACCTGTATCAAGGTGTTATACGTCTAGTTTTCGAATGGCACAGCCTTATAATCTACGGTTGGCCGAACCAGCGCGGGAATGCTCGGCTATCGGTCATAGGTTCCGATTCGCTTTCATCACTGCAACCGTTGCAACCTTTTTCGCATATTCAAGCTTCGCGCAGCCGCAATAAGCTGACGGAAAGCTATAGAGAGGTCCACGTATGATTCTCGTGACGGGCGGCGCCGGTTTCATCGGCGCCAATTTTGTGCTGGATTGGCTCAAAGGTTCGGGCGAACCCTTGCTCAACGTCGACAAGCTGACGTATGCGGGAAATCTTGGAACGCTCAAGTCCCTCGAGCACGACCTCCGTCACATCTTCGAGCGCGCCGATATTTGTGACCGCGCCGCGATCGATGCGCTGCTGGCCAAGCACAAGCCGCGCGCCATTCTGCACTTCGCCGCCGAGAGCCACGTCGATCGCTCGATTTACGGGCCGGCCGATTTCGTGCAGACGAATGTCGTTGGCACCTTCACGCTGCTCGAAGCCGCGCGGATCTACTGGAGCGAGCTGCCCGAAGACGAGAAGCAGGCGTTCCGCTTCCTGCACGTATCGACCGACGAAGTGTACGGCTCGCTTTCGGCCACCGATCCGCAGTTCTCGGAAACCACGCCCTATGCGCCGAACAGCCCGTATTCCGCGACCAAGGCCGGCTCCGACCATCTCGTGCGCGCTTATTACCACACGTACGGACTGCCGGTTCTGACGACGAATTGCTCGAACAACTACGGCCCCTATCAATTCCCTGAAAAGCTGATTCCGCTGATGATCGCCAACGCGCTCGGCTGCAAGCCGCTGCCGGTTTACGGCGATGGTCAGAACGTGCGCGACTGGCTGTACGTGGGCGATCACTGCTCCGCGATCCGTGAGGTGCTTGCACGCGGGCTGCCCGGCGAGACGTATAACGTCGGCGGCTGGAACGAGAAAAGGAATCTCGAAGTCGTGAACACGCTTTGTGACCTGCTCGACAAGCAAAAGCCGAAGTCGAGCGGTTCGTACCGCGATCAGATCACTTATGTGAAGGATCGCCCGGGCCACGACCGCCGCTATGCCATCGATGCGCGCAAGCTCGAGCGCGAACTCGGCTGGAAGCCCGCAGAAACTTTCGAAACTGGTCTCGCGAAGACGGTTCAGTGGTATTTGGACAATCAGGCATGGGCCGACGAAGTGGCTTCCGGCGACTACCGGAAATGGGTCGAGACGAACTACGCGCAGCGCGCGTGAGGGGCTGAATCATGGCGCGCAAGGGCATCATTCTGGCCGGCGGTTCCGGCACGCGGCTTTACCCGATCACGCATGCGGTGTCGAAGCAGCTTCTGCCGGTCTACGACAAGCCGATGATCTACTATCCGCTGGCGACGCTGATGATCGCCGGCATCCGCGACGTGCTCGTCATCTCGACGCCACAAGACACGCCGCGTTTCGAGTCGATGCTCGGCGACGGCAGTCAGTGGGGCATGAATATCCGGTACGCGGTGCAGCCGTCGCCGGACGGGCTCGCACAGGCGTTTATCATCGGCCGGCAGTTCGTCGGCAATGATCGTTCGGCGCTGATTCTCGGCGACAATATCTTCTACGGACACGATCTCGCCAAGCAGCTGGACGCGGCCAACTCCCGCACCGACGGCGCAACCGTGTTCGCGTATCACGTGCAGGATCCCGAGCGTTATGGCGTGGTCGAGTTCGATAAGCAATTCAGAGCGCTGTCGATTGAAGAAAAGCCCGCGAAGCCGCGCTCGAACTACGCGGTGACGGGTCTTTACTTTTACGACAATCAGGTGTGCGACATCGCCGCGGATATCAAGCCGTCCCCGCGCGGCGAACTCGAAATCACCGATGTGAACTCGCGCTATCTGGCGGAGAAGCGGCTCAACGTCGAGATCATGGGGCGTGGCTATGCGTGGCTCGACACGGGCACGCACGATTCGCTGATCGACGCGGCCACATTCATCGCGACGTTGCAGAAGCGTCAGGGGCTGGTGATTGCGTGTCCCGAGGAAATCGCGTATCGCAAGAGGTGGATTAGCGAAGAGCAACTGCTCCGACTCGCGAAGCCACTTTCCAAGAACGCCTACGGTCAATATCTGCTCAATCTTTCGAAGGACCAAGTCGCATGGCCATCCAAGTAACCGCTACGGCGCTGCCCGAAGTCAAGATCATCGAACCGAAGGTGTTCGGCGATGTGCGCGGGTATTTCTATGAAACCTTCAACGTTCGCGAGTTTGCCGAGCATGTGGCGCCGGGCGTCAACTTCGTGCAGGACAATCACTCGCGCTCGGCGAAGGGCGTGCTGCGCGGGCTGCACTATCAGATCCAGCACGCGCAGGGCAAGCTGGTGCGGGTGGTGGAAGGCGAAGTGTTCGATGTCGCCCTCGACATTCGCAAGAGTTCACCGAACTTCGGCAAGTGGGTGGGCGTAAATCTGTCGGCGGACAACCATCGGCAATTGTGGGTGCCGCCGGGGTTCGCACATGGTTTCGTCGTGCTGTCGGATGCGGCGCAGTTCGTCTACAAGACGACGGATTACTGGTTTCCCGAGTTCGAGCGCAGCATCGTGTGGAACGATTCGGAAATCAGCATTGGATGGCCGATCGATTTCGAGCCGATACTCGCGACGAAGGATGCAGCGGGGAAGCGGCTGTCTGAAGCCGAGGTATTCGCATGAGCGTAGCGGCCGAACAAACCATTCTCCTGACGGGCGTGAATGGCCAGGTCGGTTTCGAACTTGCGCGCACACTGCAGGGTGTGGGCCGCGTTGTTGCGGTCAGTCGCAGTGTGCTCGATCTCGGCAATTTCGATCAGATTCGCCGCGTCGTGCGCGAGGTCAAACCGTCGTTGATCGTGAATCCCGCGGCCTACACATCAGTCGACAAGGCTGAAAGCGATGTCGATGCGGCCATGCGCGCCAACGGCGAGGCGCCGGGCGTGATCGCCGAAGAAGCGAAGCGCCTCCGTGCGGCGCTGGTTCACTTTTCGACCGACTATGTTTTCGACGGTATGAAAGAGGGCGCGTATGTCGAGGACGACGCGATGAATCCGCAAAACGTGTACGGCAAAAGCAAGATGGCGGGCGAGCAGGCGATCGGCGCGGCCGGTTGCGATCATTTAATCCTGCGCACCAGTTGGGTGTACGGCACGCGCGGCAGGAATTTCTTGCTGACGATGCTCAGGCTCGGCGAGGAGCGCGACGAATTGAGTGTCGTCGCGGATCAGACCGGTGCGCCGACGTGGGCCAAGACCATCGCGGCGCTGACCTCGCATATCGTGGCGCAAGGCGTAGGCGCCGATGCGGACTGGTGGAAAGAGAAGTCGGGCGTTTACCACCTTACCGCGTCCGGTTCGACGTCTTGGCGGGGCTTTGCCGAGGCGATCTTCGAGAACGCGTCGCTCGCGAAGAAACCGATCGTAAAGCCAATTTCGGCATCGGCCTATCCGACGCCCGCAAAGCGGCCTATGAATTCCCGCATGTCGAATGACAAGCTCGCGGCGGCGTTCGGCCTGCGCGCCCCCCACTGGAAGGATTCGCTGCAACTGTGCATGTCGCCACGTTGAACTCGTCCCCAAGAGCATTCCGTGCCGGCGCGGTCGTCGTGTTCTACGAGCCTGACGCCGGTTGTATTGAGCGTGCGAACCGGCTGGCCGAGACGATGCATTGCGTGGTAGTCGACAACACGCTGCGCAGCGCGAACGACCCTCGCCCCGCGCTGCGCGACGACGTGGACTATCTTCCAAACGGCGCCAACCTCGGTATCGCCACCGCGTTGAATCTTGGCGTTGCGGCGCTCAAGCGCGATGGTTTCGACGCCGCCATTCTGCTCGATCAAGACAGCGAGCCTTCGCCGGAACTGCTGCTCGCACTGCCGCGCGCGCTGTGGGCTCAGCCTGCATCGCGGCGTGTCGCACTCGTCGGACCGGCCTACGAAGACTTGCGACTCGGTGGCGTCGCGCCCTTCGTGCGCTTCGGCTATCTGGCCCTCAAACGCGTTGCGCCGGTGGGCGAGGAGGCGGTGGAGGTCGATTTTCTGATCACGTCGGGGTCGTGTGTCGACCTACACTGTTGGGACGCCATCGGTCCCATGGACGACGCGCTCTTCATCGATTTCGTCGATCTCGAATGGTGCGCACGCGCGCGTTCTCGCGGGTTCGCGCTGCTCGGGTTGCCGTCGCTGCGGTTGGCGCATCAGCTCGGCGGCGAGCCGGTCCGGTTCCTCGGACGTACCTATCCCGGGCACAGCGCCCTGCGGCACTACTACCTGTTTCGCAACGCCGTCGCGCTCATGCGGCGCCGCTACGTTCCGTTCAGTTGGAAGTCGACGGAGATGGTCAAGATGCCTGTTCGTCTGCTGATCTACGGAGCGTTCATGACGCCGCGCCGGGCCCACCTGTACATGGGGTTTCTTGGCATCGTGCACGGGCTGAAGGGGCGTCTTGGTCCATTGCGGCGATAATATCGATTTCGACACTTCGCTTTCCATCTTATCCCCCGTTACACGATTCGAACCTGTAATTATGATCAGTCATGCGCTCGGCGACTTCGCAAAAAGTATTACCTCTTGGCGTTTGTGGACGCTGCTCGGCTGGCTGGAGATCCGCCAGCGTTACGCGCGTTCCCGCGTCGGACCCTTCTGGCTAACGATCAGCATGGGCGTAGTCATCGGCGCAATCGGCGTCGTATACGGCACGCTTTTCGGGCAAACGATGCGCGAATACCTGCCGTTTCTGGCCGTTAGTCTCGTAATGTGGAATTTCTTCGCCCAAACAGTACAGGAGGGGAGCGTCGCGTACATCAACAGCGCGACCTACATCCGTCAGGCCGCGACGTCCAAGATGATTTTCATCCTCATGGTCGTATGGCGAAACCTGATCGTGCTCGCGCACAACTTCCTGATCGTGCTGCTGCTGTTCTGCGTGTTCGGCGTAAGCAACTGGGCGACGCTGTGGCTCTTCATCCCGGCGATGGTCATCTACATTCTCAACGCCTTCTGGCTCGCTATGCTCGCGGGATTGCTGTCCGCGCGTTTTCGCGACCTTCCGCAGATCATCACCGCACTGTTGCAGATCGCTTTCTACGTTACGCCAATCATGTACCGGCCGAATGCGCTGAACCACTACGGGTTCATTGTCGACTTCAATCCGCTCGCCTATCTCGTCGAGCTCGTGCGTGGACCGTTGACCGGCGCCGTGCCAAGCCCCTTGACGTGGAGCGTGACGGCGGCCATGGCGGTGCTCGGGCTGACTTTCGCTCTTACGCTGACCGGCCGCTATCTGAAGCGAATTCCATATTGGGTCTGATCACGAACTCATGGCTTATATCAAACTAAAGAACGCAACGCTCGATCTTCCGATCTACGACATCTCTGGACGGTCGCTCAAGAAAAAAGTCATGCGCGTGGGGCGCCGCAACGAAATCGCGGAAGGCAACGACGGCGTGGTTGTCGTGCGCGCAATCGACAACGTCGACGTGCATCTTGAGAGCGGCGACCGCGTCGGCCTGATCGGACACAATGGCGCGGGCAAGTCCACGCTGTTGCGCATGATGGCAGGAATCTACGCGCCCACCGCGGGCAGCATCGAGCGCGAGGGCAAGGTCGTTCCGCTGCTCGACATCAGCCTGGGCATGGACGACAACTCCAGCGGCTTGCAAAACATCCGTCTCCGGGGCCTGCTGCTCGGCATGACCGACGACGAGATCAAGGTCAAGCAGCAAGAGATCGCCGATTTCTGCGAACTCGGCGACTACCTCGACTTGCCGATACGCACCTACTCAAGCGGCATGCGCGTGCGTCTCGCATTCGCGGTATCGACCGCCGTCGATGCAGAAATACTGCTGCTTGACGAAGTGATGGGCGTGGGCGATGCCTCGTTCATGCACAAGGCGCAGGAACGTCTCGCGGACCTGCACAGTCGCTCCGAGATCGTCGTGCTGGCAATGCACTCGAATCCAGAAATTCGGCGCGTATGCAACAAGGTGTTGTGGATGGACCACGGCCGCGTGCGCGCCTTCGGACCGACAGAAGAAGTCGTTTCCGCGTATGAAGCGCATTTCGGCGTTTGAGCGCCACCGGGCTGCAGCCTCTCAATCCTAAAAACGATGACGATGACATCGCACGACTTCCTCGCCACCGATCTGGCGCTGGCGCCAGTCGACCAGGCACTCGCTCCAGCTTCCTTCTGGTGGCCGGAGCATATCGTACCGTCGCCCTGGCTCGAGCACGCACCGTTCGCCTTCTGGCTCGTCGATGCGCTGCGCCCGTCATCAATTGTGGAAGCGCAGGCGACGGACGGCTTCCTCTTTTCGACGATGTGTCAGGCGGTGACGCAACTCGCGCTCAATACGCAATGTGTCGCGTTCATCGCCGAGAACGCGCACGCGAGCGCTGCGACAGCCGATTTCGAAGCTGACCAAGCGCGCCGTTTCACGGCGTTCTCGCGCATCGTCCGGGCGTCCGGCACGCAAGCCGCGTTCGAAAAGATTCCCGATTCTTCGATCGACGTGCTGATTGCGCTGGGCAAGCCGGGCGCGAGCGCGCCGCTGGAGTCGTGGTTGCCGAAACTGTCGGCGCGCGCAGTCGTGCTCGTGCGCGCCGATGCGGTGTCGGCGGCGCGCTGTCCATCCATGGTGTTTCCTCATGGGGGCGGCCTGGGCGTGCTCGTCGCGGGTTCGCAGGCGCCGCTTGTGCTGCGCGCGCTCGCCGGGCTGCCGGAAGCGTCGCTGCGCGATGTGCGTATGCGCTACGCGCGTCTGGGCGCCGCGATCACGGCGAGCGAGTCGCTAATGGCCGCACGGAAGGGGCTCGAGACGCAAAGCGTGGCGTTGAGGGTCGAGCGTGAGCGTGCCGAGGCTTTGGGAGAAAGCCTGCGCGTCGCCGAATCGCGCGTGCAGGAGCATGAGGCGCAGTTCGATCTGCTGCTCGGCGCCGACGACTGGCAGCGCAGCCTGGTCGACGAGGCTAACCAGCGCGCCGATCACGCAGAGAAGGAACTCGCCGATCTACGAGCGTCGACCTCATGGCGCGTCACGGCCCCGCTTCGCCACGTGGCCCGCAGAGCTGTCGGGCTGCAACGCCTGGTGGCGCGAGGGCGTCAGTTGTCCGCAGTTGTGCGAACATCCGTGAGTGCCGACGGCGCGATCGTCACCGCGCGCAAGGCTGTTTTCGCGGTGCGCCATCGCGGTTTGCGCGGACTCGTGCATGGCGGCCTTGCGCCGGCGCGCGTGCCGAAACTCGTGCTGCCGCGTGCCGTGCCCGCGCTCGACCAGCTCGCGTTGCGCGTGCTCATCGTGGCGGAAACGAGTATCCGGCAATGCATGAAGTATCGGGTTACGCAGAAGGCGCAGATGTTCGCGGAGCTCGGCATCGACTGCACGGTCTTGTCGTGGAAAGAGCGCGCACAGGTGCGACGCGCGTTGCCGACGCATTCTGTGGCGATCTTCTACCGCGTGCCGGGATTTCCTGAAAACCTGGATGTGATTGAGGAGGCGAAGGCGCTTGGCATCGTCACGTTATGGGAAGTCGACGACCTCATCTTCGACAAGTCGAAGTATTCGCTCAACACCAACCTCGACGAACTGTCGCAGAAGCTGCAGCGTGAGCTGCTCGCTGGTGTCGATCTCTACCGCGCCGCGCTGCTAGCGTGCGACCGGGCCATTGCATCGACGAGTGGTCTCGCCGATGCAATGCGCGATATCGGCGTGAAGCATGTGGACGTGGTCGAGAACGCGCTCGACCGGGAAACCATGCGGGTCGCCGCCGGCCTCAATCTGCAGGCGAAGAGGCGCGAGCGGGCGATGGTGCGCATTGTCTATGGCTCCGGGACGAAGACGCACGACAGCGACTTTCGCGTCGCCGCGCCGGCGATCAAGCGTGTGCTGCTCGCCCGGCCGCACGTGCGTCTGCGTGTAATCGGTGAGTTGAACCTGCCGGCAGATTTTGCCGAGCTCGCCTCGCAGATCGAGCGCCAGCCCGGGTCGAACTACCCGACCTATCTCGGCCGCCTCGCCGAATGCGACATCAGCATCGCGCCGCTGGAAGACAGTGTGTTCAATGATGCGAAGTCGAACATCAAGTATCTAGAAGCGTCGGTGTTGCGCCTTCCTTCGGTATGCTCACCGGCAGCAGCGTTTCGTAGCGCGATCGTCTCGGGCGACTCGGCGTTCCTCGCCGCGACCGACGCCGACTGGGAACACATGCTTTTGCAACTCGTCGACGATGCCGGACTGCGCGCGGACATGGCGGCGCGCGCGTACCGGTCGGTGATGCGCGACTACTCTCCTCACGCGATCGGCACGCGCCAGCTTGCCGCCGTTGTGGCGCCTTTCAGGCGCGAGCGCAGCGGCCTGCGCGTGCTTGGCGTCAACATCTATTACGAGCCGCGCAGCTTTGGCGGCGCGACCATCATCGCCGAGGAAATGGCGCGCCGCATCAATGTTGCCGGCGAGTCTGACTATTTCATTTTCACGTCGCTGCCGGTCAGCGAAATCGAGCCATACCAACTGGTGCGCTACGAATCGTCGACAGGAGGGGTGTTCGCGCTCGGTCTTCCGGATGAGCGCGATCCGGCGTTCGAGTTCGAGAATCCTCACGTCATCGGACCGTTCACGGACGTGTTGCGCGCGCTGCGCCCGGACGTCGTGCATCTGCATAGCCTGCAAGGTCTCGGCGCGCAGATCGCCGAGATCTGCGAGCAGGAGGGCATTCCGTTTGTCGTGACGCTGCACGACGCGTGGTGGATTTGCGGCCGTCAGTTCATGGTTACGGGCGAGCATCGCTATTGCCATCAGCGCAAGATTGACCTCAACGTCTGCGCAGGATGTGTAAGCAATCCAGCGCTCAACTCGTACCGCCAGTTCCGGCTGCATGAAATTCTCGCGTCGGCCGACAAGCTACTCGCGCCCAGCGCGTTCTTCCGCGATCTCTATATCGAAAACGGCTTCGATCCCGCGAAAATCGTCGTCAACAACAACGGCATCCGCCCGCCAGCGCCGCGCCCGCCGCGCGCCTCACTGCGTGAGCGGCCGCTGCGTTTCGGCTATGTCAGCGGCGAAACGCCGATCAAGGGCTCGCATCTGATCCGCAAGGCGCTCAACAGCTTGCCATTCGACAACTATGAGTTGCGCGTCGTCGATAATGGCCTGAACCTCGGCTTGCGCACCATCGACGCGGGCGTGTGGTCCGTACCGGGATGTCTCGAAGTTGTGCCGGCTTACACGCAGCAGAGCATCGACACGTTCTTTCAGCAGATCGACGTGCTGCTGTTCCCGACGCAGTGGAAAGAAAGCTTTGGGCTTTCCGTGCGCGAGGCGCTGATTCGCGATGTATGGGTCATTGCCACCGATGCGGGCGGCGTAATTGAAGACATCGTGGACGGGGAAAACGGCGACGTGATTCCGCTCGACGACGACGGCACGCAACTCGCTGCGGCGATCGGCCGTCTGCTGGCCGATCCGCAGAAGCTCGACGGTTATCGGAACCCGTACGCGTCCACGATCCGTGTATTCGACGATCAGGCGCGCGAACTGCGCGCGCTGCTTGAAGGTGTCGTCAGGCAACGCGCGACTGGCCCGGTAGAAGCGGCGCGCTGAGCGCTGGAGCGCGGCGCGTTCAACGGTTCAGCGTCGCGCGCCGCGAAAAACCCACAGCTTGGCCGAGAGAAAGTTGACGCCCATTCCGGCAATTGAGCCAACGCCGACCCCGGCGAGCGGCGTCCACGGCGCGTCCGGCAGCATATGCATGGCGACGATATAGGCCGCATAGTTGCATACGCCCCCGAACGCCATCGCAAGCAGGTATTCATTCCACTCACGCCAGATGGAGCGGTCCGTCTTCCGATCGAAGGTGTAGCGGCGATTGATTTGCCACGTGGCGAAAACCGCCAGTAGAAACGAGATCACGCGGCCGACGTATGGTCCGGCGCCGGCCTTCATCGCGAGGTAGAGTGCGCCGGCATCGACCACGAAACCGACGACGCCCGCGATGACGAAGCGCAGGAACTGGCGCGACATGTCAGCGCTGCCGGTCGCGCACCAGCCGCGCGTTCGCGAGCGCGCGATCGGCCCCGGCCGTTGAGGGCGCCGGAATGGACAAATAAGCAAGCCTTTTCGTCTCATTGCGCCCGCGCGTGACGGTATCAAGCACGATTCCGCAAACGAGCAAGATCGCGCCGAACAGCGTGAGGCCACTGCACAGAATGACGGTCGGGATGCGCGGCACGAGGCCCGTTTCTACGAAGGTCTCGAAGACCGGAATCGCGAGCGAGATCGCGAGCGCCATACAGATCGCGAACGCGCAACTGAAGAACAGCAACGGTTTCTCGCTCTTGAAGAGTTTCAGGATCGTCGTCAGGATGCGAAAGCCGTCGCGATAGGTGTTGAGCTTGCTCGACGATCCCTCCGGGCGCGAGTAGTAGCGGGTTTCGATCTCGGCCACCGGCATGCGCATGCCGAGCGCGTGCACGGCCAGTTCGGTTTCGATCTCGAATCCCGCCGAGTGGGCCGGGAAGGTCTTTGCATAGCGGCGAGAGAACACGCGATAACCCGACAGCATGTCCTTGAACGTGCGCCCGAAGATGGTGGCTGCGCATTGCGTGAGCATCACATTGCCGAAACGATGACCGAGCCGGTACGCGAGCTGTTCGTCCGAGAGCCGCGAGCCGACAACCATGTCGAGCCCGTCCTTCATGAGCCGCTCTACCAGCATCGGCGCCGCGGATGCGTCGTAGGTCGCATCGCCGTCGACCATCACATAAACATCGGCGTCTACGTCGGCGAACATGCGGCGCACGACATTGCCCTTGCCTTGCAGGGGCACCTCGATCACGCGAGCGCCGGCGCTGGTGGCGACATCGGCCGTGCCGTCGCTCGAGTTGTTGTCGAATGCGACGATGTCGGCTTCCGGCAGGACCGCGCGGAAATCGGCGACGACCTTCGCAATAGTGCTGGCCTCGTTGTAGCAGGGAACAACGACGGCGATTCTCGGAGAGACGTTCTGTTGGAGCATAGGATGGCTGGACGGCTGGGGAATGAGCGGACGATGTGCGCCACTGTGGGCGCTATTGTATTGCATCTCGAGCGTCAGCCTGCCGACGCAAAGCCGCGCGGCGCGGTCTTGTAGAATACGCTCCCTTGCACGCGGGCAAGACGCCCGGTTGTGTCTTATCTGGCTGACGTCATGACTTGGTTTCCTTCCTTCCTGGCACGGCTGCGCACGTGGCGGCTGGCGGTGCTCTATCTCTGCTACGCGTTACCGGGCGGATGCTTTCTGCTTGTCGCGACGCCGCCTTTCCAGACGCCGGACGCGGCTAATCATTTCTTTCGGGCCACGCAGGTCGCGCAGGGCGGGTGGCTCGCGAAAAGCTTCAGCGGCACCTCGGGCGGACCGATCGATGACGGCGCGAGCGATTTCGCTGCCATCTTCGACCCGATCGCGCATCATCCGGAAGTGAAGCTCACCACATCGATGAACGAGCGGGGCCGCCTGATCCGTTGGAGCGGCGAGAACCGCGCGGCCGAGTTCCCCAATACCGCCATCTATCCGGCCTACGGGTATGCACCGCAGGCTCTGGCAATCGCCTTCGGCCGGGCGTTCAACGCGAGCGTGCGCGCGACGTATGTCGCGGCGTGCGCTGCCGGCCTGCTGGGCAGCGTCGCGCTGACGGCCTGGGCAATCGCGCTTGCGAGACGGACTGCGCTTGCGCTCTTCGCCATCGCGTCGCTGCCATGCACCGCCATGTTGTTTTCGTCCGTGAGCCAGGACGCGACAGTGGTACCGCTCTGTTTCTTACTGATCGCCTTCGCCGACCGTTCGATCGACGAGGGCGTGCCGGTATCGCCGCGCGCGCTCGTTCTGATGGCGCTCGGCTGTGGCCTCGTGGTATCGGCGCGGCCGCCGTATGCCGGTCTGCTGCTGTTAATGTTCGCGCCGGGCCTGCGGATCGACGCGACTCGCTATGCGTTCGTGCGGCGGCTCGTCTGGTTCGGCGCCACAGCCGCGGCGGCCGCATTCGCCGCGCTCTTCTTCAGCCGCGCGGGCTGGGCGCCGGTGGCGCCCCCACGCTCGCTCGGCGGCCAACTCGATTATCTGTCACACGCGCCGCTTCAGATCGTTCACATCGTCATCGCCACCCTCAACGCCTACGGTGGCTTTTATTTCGCCAGCTTCGTGGGCGTGCTCGGCTGGCTCGACGCGTCCTTCAGGCACGGCTATTACACCCTTGCAATGCTGATGTTCGCCGCGCTCGCCCTGGCGTCCGCACTGCCGGCCGACGTGCAGCGGGCCTCGCGCGCGGCGGACCGTGGCGCGGCCGTGGCGGTGTTCGCAGTGAGCACGGCGATGATCTTCGGCTCGCTCTATCTGACGTGGACACCGGTGGGCAACGCGGTCGTCGAGGGCGTGCAGGGACGTTATTTCCTTGCGCTTGCACCGCTTCTGGCGCTCGCAATGCCGGCGCCGGCCGCACGCGGGAGCCGAAATCTGTCCGTGCAAGGCCGCAGCGCTCGCGGCGCGCGCGCGCTATGCGTTGTGATCGTCTTGGCGTTTCCGTTCGTGACGTTCATCGAGTTGGTGGACCTCATACTCCACCGGTACTACCTCTGAGGGCATGGCCCGCAGGCTCGTCGGGAGACTTATGTGGTACGGTAAAATGCTGAAGCTTTGGGGCCGCCGGGTGGAGCAGCGTGCCCGACATTCATCGTTGAGCTCTATCGAGATATGAATCACGCAAATTCCGAATACTGGCTCAAGAAGGCCGGCGAAGCCTATTCCGATCAGCAGACCGGCAGAGCGGGCGCCGGAAACGACAGCTATCGCGCACAGGAGGCTTGGCTGAACGATTTTTTCGCGCAGCAGGCTGAACGGCTCGGACGTCCCGTGCGCGTGCTCGAATTCGGTTGCGGCTTCGGTCGCTTCGCGCGTCTCTTTGAGCGACACGAGCGGGTGCGCTATCACGGCTACGACTTTTCTGCGACTATGGTCCAGCCGCTGTTCGACAATCCGCCACCTGGTCTCGCGCCGCTCGATGAGCGCGTGCGGGTTGCTCCCACCGTCGGCGAGGCTTTCCCAGGCGAGCACTTCGATGTCGTGTTCACGGTCTCGGTGCTAATTCACAATGCGCCCGAACAGGCGGCGCGGCTCATTCCCCAGATGATGCAGATGGTCAAGGCGCACGGCAGCCTGTGCCTGATCGAAAATGCGCTGGTGCCGCTGACGATGAAGGAGAACAACTGGCATGGCGGCTGCTGGGTGCACGACTTCGTGGGCACGACGGCGCCGCAGTACGATGTCTGCGTCACCTATCGTCTAAGCGATGTCCACAGTGTCTATCGCTTGGGTGCGCCGGCCGCGCAGGCGCGCACAGTGACGCTGATCAAGGGCGACGCGCCCGAGCGTTCCACGACGCCGGACGAACTCAAGTTGCTCGGCATGGAGCGGCTCAAGCTCGCGACCGCCTTGCTGGAGAACGAACTGAACGAGGCTGCGGCGCTGCAGGCCGAAGCGCACGATCAAGGCGAGTTCGCCCGCTACGCGGAGCAGCGCAGCGCGCGCATACAGCAGGGGCTCGCCACGTCGGTGAGGCGGCTCGAGGAACGGCTGCATGGCCGGGCGAGCACCGATGCAAGCGACAACCCGGACGACGCTCATGCGCTCATCGCCCGTCTGGATCAGCTCAGCGCTGAAGCCGCCTTGAGTATCGCCCAGCTCAATCGCGCTCAGACGCTGCGTAGCACGGTAACGGCAGCGCTCGCCGAAGCCTATGCCGAGAGTCTCCCGGCGACGCCGAAGGAGGCGCCCGCGACGGTGTCAGGCCCGCAATCGCGCCCGCATGCAAGCGTCGAGGCGCAGCAACGGCTCGGCCCGGACGAGGAGTTCGGCTGGGACCGGCCAAGCGACGTCCAGTGGGGACATGCCGATGAGCGCTTCTCGAAGGTGTGCCACGCGATGAATGTCGAGTGGATCGGTATTCGCGCCGCCGCTGCCGGGCTGCCGGGGCACAAACTGGTCGTGTCCGCATCGTGCAATCTGTCGGCGAAGGCCGTCGACGAGATCGCGCAGATCATGACCAGCACCGGCATCGACCGGCTAGTCGTGCACGGTATGTCGGCACCGCTCGCCGCGCTGATCTCCGCGCTCAAAAAATCGATCGACATCCCGGTTTTCGTCGTGTGGCATGGCGCCCCGGTCATGTGGTCGATGGTGCAAGAGACCGAATTGTTCACGCGGGTCTCGCACCTGCTCGAACGTGGCGAAGTGACGCGCATCGCGGGCATGCGGTCAGGTATGCATCCGGCGCTCGGTGCGCGCGCGTTCCGGCATCAGCTGTTCAATCTGCCGCCGACGCTGAGCGAGTCCTTCGGCCGCGCCGACGCGCTGTTGCCGGTTCCCGAACGAGGCGACGCGTCCGGCGCGGTGCTCTTCGCGCCGTCATGGCACGTGACGCACAAGAATCTGCCGACGAACCTCATCGCTGCAAACCAGACGCCAAAAGTCGCACAGGTATGGACCCTCGACGGCGAGATCCGTCTGCCGCCAGGTCTCGACGGCAAGGTGCGCCGCCTCGCGCCGCGTTCGCTGCGCGGCATGCTCGACACGATGAAGCTGGTGGATCTAGTGATGAACGTGAGTCTTGTCGACTGCCATCCGATGATCGAGCTGGAAGCGCTGGCCGTGCGCACGCCGTGCCTGCGCGGACCGCTGTTCATGGACGCGCTCGATGACCACCCGTACGTCGCCGCCACGCAGGTGCAGAATCCGCTCAGTGTGGTGGACGTGATGAATCGTATCAATGCCGTGCTGGACATCCCGCGTGACGACATGATCGCCATGATGAGTGGTTACGATCGCGCACTACGCGAGGTATCCATTGCCCGCTATTGCGAGTTTCTGGAGCTGTAACAGTGAATCGACTGCGCGTCTTTGTTACCCGAGAAATTTACCCGTTCACCGCAGGCGGCATCGGCCGCGTGGTGGCCAACATGCTCACCACGCAGCCTCCCGCGGACGGGTCCCGCATGGCGGTCCTCTACCTAGGCGAGCCGCTCGATCCGGCGCGTTTCGCGCTGACGTATCCGGGCGTACTGCTGCTTAACGCGCCGGTCGCCGGCTATCTGGAACGGGACGGCGCATCGTCCTATCCGCCGGTCGAGTGCTACACCACGTCGCCGCTGCATGCGGAGTCCGTGCGCGCGATGCAGGCGCTCAAGCACATGGAGAGCGAGCATGGGTCGATCGAGTACATCGAATTTCCGGACTGGGGCGGCGCCGCGTTCGCGACCTGCCAGGAAAAGAAGCTCGGCGTGGCGTTCGCCGACGCGGTCATCGCCGTTCGCTTGCATACCGCCGACAGTCTGCTGTCGCGCTACGAGCTCCGGGTGATCGATGCTTCGTCGATCGCGCTGTACGACCTGGAGCGCAAGGCGCTGATGGATTGCGACCGGATCGTAGCGCAACTGGCGCCGGTGGCCGAAGTGATGCGCGAGTTCTTCGACATCGATCCGCAACTCTGGGCGGATAAGCTTCATGTGCATGCACCGCCGGTGCTGCTCGATCACGGGCCGTCGCCGGCGTGCAGCATCACGCCGCAGCTCGACACGCCGATCGTATTTTCGTCGAAGATCCAGCATTGCAAGCGGCCCGACGTCTTCGTGCGCGGCGTGTGCGGTTTCCTGCGCGCGAATCCCGGCTACACGGGCCGCGTCATCTTTCTGGCGCATGCGTTCAGCAGCGACTATGCCGAACGCATGCGAGCCCTGATTCCCGAAGACCTTAAGTATCGCTTCACCTATGTGAGCGACGCGTCGCAACTGGAGCGGCATCAGATCATCGAGCGGTCGGTGTGTGTGTTTCCCACTGTGTTCGAGGCGTTCTGTCTCGCCGCCTACGAAGCTTCGTTGAGCGGCGCAGTCTGCGTACTCAACGCCGGAAACCCCGCGTTCGGCGAGGGCACGCCCTGGAAGGATGGCGAGAATTGTTGCAAATTCGATGGATTCACCGACGACCTCGCCGACGTCCTCGGCAAGATCTTCGCCGCGCCGCGCGCATATGGCGTGGTGGCGATTCCCGAGGCTAGGCGCCCCTACGAGCTGCCAGCGCCGCAGTCGCCCAGGGCTACGGCTGCTGCCACCGCCGCAGCGCCCGAATATCCACTCGTCAGTGTTCTCGTCACGCATTGTAATCTCGGACGTTATCTGCGCGAGACGCTCGACAGCGTAGTTGCATCGGACTATCCGAATCTCGAAATCGTCGTTGTCGACGACGCATCGACCGAAGACGTGAGCCTCGCGGTGATCGAACGCCTCGGTCGCGCGAAAGCGGACGGTCTCACGGTCGTGAGACGACCGCATAATGCAGGCTTGTCGGCTGCGCGCAATCTCGCCGCGAAGACCGCGAAAGGTAAGTACGTCATCCCGCTCGATGCCGACGACCTCATCCATCCGTCGTTCATCAGCGTCGCGGTGAGGGCGCTCGAGCGTCATGCCGAATATGACTTCGTCGTTCCCACGGCGGGCTATTTCGTCGATGCCGACATTACGCGGCTGATGGTCGAGGGCTGCCGCGATGCGATTGTGTTCGTTGGCGACGCGCGCGCGTCGGGTCTGTTGAAAAACCGCTTCTCGACCGCGGCTATGCTCACACGACGCGCGGTGCTCGTCGATCTGAAGTACAACGAAGAGCTGACCGCGTATGAGGATTGGGACCTCTATCAGCGTGCGGTCATTCAGGGCAAACGCTTCCTCGTCACGAACGAGATCAACTTTTACTACCGGCATCGTCCGGACTCGATGAACCACAATCCGCAGAAGGCCTTGCGGGAGAAACTTCTGTGGCACGACGTACTGCGCATGCGTTCGCTGAGAATCGGCGCGATTGAGATTCCCGGCTATGTCGCAGTAATGGGCGCTGTCCTGCCTGGCGCCGCGGAGGTCGACTCGGAGTGCGTGGCGAGATTGGAGGCGGAACTCGACGCCTACCGGCGCAGCGAAGTCGTCTTCGCGTCGCTGCGTGTCGCGCACTTCTTGCAGGCGCGCGCGCCCTGGGCGTTGAACGCGGGTCGGCGCGTCGCCCGGGCGATGTGGCAGCTCGTCAGATGACGCGGGAACGGCACGCAGCCGTTCTCGACGAAAGAGTCTGCTAGCCCGGTCTCAATGAATTGATCGACTATGAATAGCAACACGACTTCCGGAACACGCATGATCGCCGCATGCGATGCCGTGCTTTGTCTCTGCGGCTTCGCGCTGACGGTCGCTTCAAGTTTTCCCGGCATCATGACGCCCGACACGACTGATGTGATCCATCAGGCGGTAACGGGGCAGTGGAGCGATTGGCACGCGCCGTTTTACACCTTCATCCTGAGCCTGTTGTATCCGTCACGTCTGGGGCCGGTCGGCATGCTCCTGCTCAACAACCTGATCCTTTGGGTCGCCACTTTCCTGCTGGCTGACGCAGCCAGCAAGCGTTACGGCTGGCTCGGTGTGCTGTTCTGCTTCATTCCGCTCTGTCCCGCGATCATCTACATGCCCGGGTTCATCTGGGATGTCTCGTTACACGTGGCGCTGTGGGCGTTCGCGGCTGCCCTCGTATTCCGCGATGTAGCGGCGGGCCGCAAAGCGTCGACGCCCACGTGCGTGGCGGCAATCGCGCTCGTCGTCTGTGGCGTGCTGGTTCGGCAGAACGGTTGGTTCGCGGCCGCGCTGCTGGTGCTGGCGGCATTGCCCGCGACGATGAGGCTGCGGACCCGGCTCTTCATCGTGGTGGCGACTTTCGTGGCGATGCCGCTGATCTGGACCGGCTTCGCAAAGATCACACAGACCGTCAGCTCGCATGCGGTCAATTCGATCCTGATCCACGATCTCGGTGCGATGTCGGCCGAGCTGCGGCGTAATGTGTATCCCGGCGACTGGTCATCCGCGCAAGCCGACCAGATCGAACACAACTGCATGCCCGACTCGCTTGATGCGCGCGCGCCCGATAATGGCTGGGACGTCTTCGCGTGGGGACGCTGCGGCTTCGTCTTGAAGACACTTTCCGCACAGCACCTGATGGACACGCACGTGCTGGCCAAAGCCTGGCTCACGACGGTCGTACATCATCCGGTCGCGTACGCGAAAGCTCGCATCAAATTTTTCGCGACGTTCCTTCACGCGCAGAGTTCGACGCCCTTACTGACGAACAGCCCGTCGAACGATGGGAGCGGCTGGCCCATCGAGAATCATGCACTAATCGGTCGGATGTACGCCTATGCGAGCAGCTTCCTAGGCTGGGGGGTGTTCCGTCCAGGAACCTGGCTCGTGTGCAATCTCGTGGCGTTCTTCGGGCTTGCCTGGCTGACGCGACATGCGGATGCATCGCCAGGAAGGCGCGATAATGCCGCGTTAGGGATGCTGCTGGCCGGCGGTTCGATCGTCTGGGTCGCGACCTATGCGGTCTTCGGCGTCGCGTTCGATTTTCGCTACGTGTTCTGGAACGTCTATATTGGCTTGCTATGTCTCCTCATTGCGATCGGTGAAGCGACCATGAGCCGCGTCCGGCGCGATGCGGCGGACGCGGGTCGGGACGTGGCGCCGCATCTTTCCGGTCGTTGACAGGCGCATGATCAGGCCTGCGACGCAAAAAGCATCCGTTAAATATTGAGAGATGATGGACTACAACGAAGATCCGAATAAGGTGCATGTGCAGGTTCCCATCGAGATGGTCTTTACTGAGGATTATCAGGAGACCGGCGGAGTCGTCGAAAACTGGACGCAGGCGTGGTTTCAGCACAACCGGCGCTGGTCCAATCTGCCGATAGGGCGTTTGTGGCCGCATCAGCAGTTGTATCGTTTTTTTCGCGGCAGCGGTTCGGACGATGCAGCCGGGTATCTCGCCTGGTATCGCAACATCTTCGATCTGCGTGGAATGAAGATTCCCCGTGCGGAAGTGGATGTTCTCGAAGACCGCTTCAAGCTCTTCCAGAAATGGGATCGCGTGCTGTGGATGGGCGGGCCGGAAGATCCCGAGTTCGTGCTGGACGCATCGTTCAACGCAGAGCGGGGCGCGTTCATGCTCAAGGATGGTCATCATCGTTCTGCGTTCCTGCGGGTGTCCGGAGTACGCCGTCTGCTTTTGCGCGTCACACGCGAGGAGCGCGAGGTTTGGCTCAATCGGGCTGGAGTGCAACACGTGAAAGACGTGCTCACAGGACAATCGCGCGTTGAGTTCTATACGCCGATTCAGCATCCGGACTTTTACGCGATCGAGGCCTTGCGCGAGGGCAGTTACCGCAGTCGTCTCGATAATATTCTTGAGTTTCTCGGGCCGTACAGGTTTTCTGGCCGCCTGCTCGATATCGGTTCGAACACGGGCTATTTCTCACATCAGTTCGCGCGCGAAGGCGCGGAAGTCGTGGGCTTCGAGCCGGACCGGAAACATTTCGTTCTCGCCAACGCCCTGTCCCGGCTGTACCGGTCGAGCGCGCGGTTCGAGAACAAGCCTTTCGAGGATGCGAATCCAAACGAGACGTTCTCCGGTAGCTTTCTCCTGACCGTGCTATACCATCTGCTTGCGCAGGACAAGCATCGTCCGCTTTGGAGCGGCTTGATCAGATGGTGGAAGATTTTGTAATCTGGGAGTCGGGCAGCAATCCAGAGGAAGAGAAGGAAGTCGTCAGGCGCTTCACTCGATTCACCCATTACCGAAAAATTGCCGACACTTATGGCACCGGCCGCGCGCGTGAACTGGGCATCTTCTCAACCGACGCGTTCGGCAAGTCGCTTGATGCGGTACACGCCGAATTTGCTGTTGCAGAGGCTGCGCCCGAGACGCCGCGTCTACGCCTTGACAAGCGGCGCAAATGGTTCGGCTGGAGGGGCTAAGGTTGCCTGCGCTATCGATGCGATGGTCATCCCGCAGGGATGGCGCCCGGCTATGATTCGATCTGTATACATACTACCGCGAGTATCCGCGCCAATCAATTCGTCAGGTGCCTGCCGCGGGGAATATCTGCTCGATGATCAGCTGCGCTCAAGCTTCGACTCGTGGTTTTGGTCGAGAGGCCGGAGTAGGTTTCGAGGCAAATCCAACTCGCCTGGGTCTGCACCCCTTTGCCGCCCACATGGGCGCGCAGGACATCACCGCGCTCGTCTGTGACGGCCGTGGCAAATCCTGCTCTCCGTGTCATCGGCATAGGCGTCGGCCTCATTGTAAAGTGCATGCTCGATAAGAAATGGAGCTACCGCTCCATGGCGGAAAGCGCGCGCCACGACGCCACGATGTTCACGCTCTACGTCAGAATGGGTCTCGTGACGACCGATATTTACTGGGGTGGACTTTGGCTTCGATTACATCTCCAACACGGCGGAAGCCCATTACATTGCCACGTGCATCTGTCCTGCCATCGGCTACGTCGTTTAGGATCGGCTCGACAAGCGTTACGTCTTTGCGCGCTTCTGCTAGAGCGACGCTCGCTTGATCACGAACCGCGGCATTGCGGATATGTGCATGATGCCCCATCAGAACTTTTGGGAGGAATATCATGCTGAGTTCGCTAACGGTTTGCACATCTCGGCCCTGATGACTGAAATCGAGGGTACGTCAATAGCCTGCTGAGAGGCTGCGACACTCAATATTCACTAGCGTGCAGCGGAGACGCGAGAGTGCTACGTTCGGCAGCCCTTGTGCCGCGAACAAACGCGCGACCGTCAACCCATGATGCAGCTCGGGCCCAGCGTTGTAGGGAACGACAACTATTTTGACCGCCCCATTGACTCAGGTTTCTTGTTACCGAGCCGGGGACGTTGCCTCATGTAATTTGCTACCCGTCAGAATGCTGGCGGGAGCGACTTATGGCGAGGCGGCTCAGCATGGCAACACGACGCGAATTGATCGAAGCGGTCGGCGAGCGGTACCGCCGTTCCGGGCGCGCTGAGAAGTGCGAAATACTGGACGAATTCGTTCAGGTGACCGGGTATCATCGCAAGCACGCTATTCGCGTCCTGTGCCGCGAGCCCGGGCCCGCGAGAACGAAGCCCGGCCCGCAGCGACGCTACGATGATGAGGTGCGGGCCGCGCTGATCACGCTGTGGGAGGCGGGCGATCGGATCTGCGGCAAACGGTTGAAGGCGCTCATTCCAACGCTAATCGACTCGATGACACGGCATGGCCACATGACCCTCTCGAAGGACGTTCGCCAGCGGTTGAACCAGATCAGTGCCGCCACCATCGACCGGCTATTACGTGACGTGCGCGAACAGGCTTTTGCCGGTCAACGCCGTCGCGCTGGCGGAATCGGAAATGCGATTCGCCGTGCGGTGCCAATCCGGACGTTCTCTGACTGGAATAATCCTCTGCCGGGTTACCTTGAAGTTGATTTCGTCGAGCATTGCGGTGGCACCAAGATCGACGGCGACTTCGTGCACAGCTTCGTCCTGACCGATATTGCGACTGGATGGACAGAATGCCTGGCCATGCCCTATCGAAGCGGTGCGTTCGTACTCGAGCACGTCGAACAAGTTCGTCGAGCACTGCCGTTTCCGCTTCGCGGTCTGGATTGCGATAACGATACGGCTTTCATGAACGAAGCTGTATTCGACTTCTGCAAAGCAACGGGTATCGAACTGACGCGCTCGCGCGCGTACAAGAAAAACGACCAGGCGTGGGTCGAGCAAAAAAACGGATCAGTCGTGCGCCGTCTCGTCGGATACGGCCGGTTACGTGGACTCGAAGCTACGGAAACTCTTGCGTCTCTGTACGCGGTCTCGCGTCTGTACATCAACTTCTTCCAGCCTTCATTCAAGCTGAAATCGAAGACACGTCATGGCGCAAGGGTCACAAAGCGGTATGAAGCGCCCTTGACGCCGCTCGAGCGCGTCTTGCGGTCGGCGTCGGTTCCGGAGATGACCAAACGCAGACTGCGTGCGCAGTTTCGCGCGCTCGACCCGCTGGACCTCTTGAGCCGAATGCGCGAGGCTCAGCAGCACGTCGCGCGATGTAGCGAATCCGGCACGGCGCTGGCAGACGCAAAAGCACCTGGTCGTATTCCTCTCGCGGACTTCCTGGCGAGTCTCGGGACAGCGTGGCAGGACGGCGAGGTAAGACCAACGCATCACCGAAAGGCGCGCGTCCCTCACACTTGGCGCAGCCGCGAAGATCCATTCGAGCATACATGGCCGACGATTCAGCAGTGGCTTCAGGCTGAGCCCGGTATTACGGCAAGAAAACTGCACGAGCGCCTCGTCGCGATGGCACGGGCGATGTATTCCAGCGCCCAGTTGCGTACGCTGCAACGCCGGGTAAAGGTATGGCGATCGAACCGTGCCAGAGAACTAGTCATTCAGATACTCGGCGACACGGACGCGATGAAGTCCGGCACCGCTACGCGGCACCAGCCTTCATCGCCAACCATCGGAGAATGACAATTACCCGGGAGTAACATGATCCCGTGAGGCAACACGGCCGGCCACGATAATTGACAATCTACACGTTGAGATTCTGCTTCAAAATATGTGCAAGAACCATCACTTCGGACGCTCGCTGATGCATTTCATACTCCATCGCTTGAGTACATCGACGCTCAAGGAAGGAGTCGACCAACAATCTGGCGTTTGCAGCATTCAATGTATTGCCCCGTCGCATCGCGCTAATCTGGCTTCAGCGTGAAGACCGACACACGCGCGTGATGAAATCATATCAAGGGCTGTCGCTTCCGGGTATCGAAGCCCAAACTTCGCGCGCCATCAACGCCGGTCGTTCGCCTCGAAGAAAAAATGAGGGCGTTTGATCTAGCGATGCCTGAGCGGAAGGCTGGATGGCCACAAGCCTCACGCGGAATGCGGTCATGAGCAAGACGAAAGTCGAAAGGCGCATTGAAATCGGGAGCATTCCGTCAAAACACTCCCTCCAAAGGGCCTATTATCCTAATTACCTATCCGCGTCACCGACGCATCGACCCGAGTGCAGCGCACTCCATTTGTCCCTACCCTCGCGCTCGATCGGCGCAATCTTCTTGTCCGGCAGCTTTGCTGCCCACCAAGCTGGCCGCGTCTTGCGGAAACTGAGTCCTATCAGAACCGCATGAACGCTAGCTTTTCCAGCAAAACGCAAAACCTCATCGACTGAGAACAACCTCGCGCGGACAGTGCGAACGTCAATCTTTCCTATCGTCTCCGGCAATTACGCCAAGCCTGACTCACGCGGTCCCACATCGAGGCGACCGTGATGAACGAGCTCCCGAGACGGGAAATCACTTGCACCATGAGTGCGGATTTCTTGATCTCTTTCTGTCGGCCCGCGCAGCCGAAAGCAAAATGCGCAAAAAGAATTGCTTGGCTCGACAGGTTTTGCCTGCGGTCAAGTAGCCGTGTTTCGGATTCGTCCGAAATAGGGATCATCAGGTCGCAGTGCTTCCCTGCGCCGGGTGAATCGAAAATCTGATCTCTAAGATCCCGGAAAGCAAAGCGTGCAGTATTTCAACCACCCCGGGGCGTTCTTTTGATAGGTGAGAACGTCGCCTTTCGGATCACGGCCGTGAAAATCCAACTCAACTTCTCGACGCTGTTAGACAACGCCGGGCTGCCACAGCGGCTCACGAAAGAACTCACCGAGCTCTTTCAGCACCACTTATTCAAAGCACACAGCAAGACCCGCGTGACGTCCAACGCGATTTCCATCAAAACACAGACATACCGCGTGCGACATCTCATCGCGGGCTTTCGCGAACTACGAAAGGGCGGCTTTGCGCTGCAGTCGCCGTGGAACCTCTCGGAAAAACACATCGCCTATTTGGTTAAGCTTTGGGTCACCGAGAAGGAGCAGGCGCCGGGCACCGTCGAAAACAAGCTCACCTATTGGCGCACGCTCGCCTCGTGGATGAAAAAGCACCAGCTCGTGGGTACCGTTGATGACTACACCAAGCGGCCCGACGGTTATCGCCGCTATTACGTCGCGCAGGAAGATAAATCCTGGGAAGCGGCTAACGTTGACGTCAACGAAGTGATCTCCCGGCTCTGCGAGCATGATCGGTGGGTCGCGATTCAAGTCGAATTGCAAGCGACGTTCGGCTTGCGCGCCCAAGAAAGCATGCTCCTGCGTCCACTGCAATGCCTGCGCATCTCGGGCCACCTGCACGTCATCGATGGTACGAAGGGCGGCCGGCCCCGGCTCGTGCCGATCGATGCTGAATGGCAATACGAAGTCCTCATCCGAGCAGCCAGGCTGGCGAATCCGCGCACCGGCTCAATGATTCCGGAGCCATGGTCGCTCAAGCGCTGGTACCGCCATTTCTATCACGTCCTTCAGAAAGATGGCATCACGCGTAGTGGCTTGGGCGTCACGGTTCACGGACTGCGCCACGCTTACCTCCAGAAGATGTACCAGGATATAACCGGCGTGCCGGCGCCGATCAAACTGCCGGATCATCGACCCAATCCTGAACTTCATCAAAAGGCCATGCAACAGCTGGTCGAAGCTGCGGGGCATAGCTTGGCAGCGAAGGCGACGGCCTACATCTCAACCTTCGCGACGGCGGAGCGCTTGTCGCGACCTGTGGTGACCCTCGAGCAGGCGATCGCCGCTCTTACTGCGGCGAACGGCATTAAATCAGAGGCCGCAAGGAGCCTAGAAATCTCAAGGCAGGCGCTTTATCGGATACTTGCAAAAGGCGGCCCGTTGCCAACCTCAACGCCTGCGAACGTCGTCGTGACGGAAGCACTGCCAACACGCGCCCCAAGCGAGTTCCTCGAAGGTCCGCCGTTGGCTCAGATGACGATCGACAATACCACGCCGAACCAACTGTCACTGCTGGGCAAATAGGTTCACCATGGCGGTCCGACGACGTCACAAGTCCTCGTTGCCGCCGACGGTTCCTTCACGGCGGCGCAAGCACATGGACCTGCGCTAAGGTGAATTCAGCAACCGTTTCGATTCGCCGGCTCAACGATGCCGACTACCTACATCGCGACGCAGGCTTGAAATTGCTTCATGACGTTCCCAAGCGGCGCGGCGTGAGACAGGAGCCGCGACTTTCCTGTCTCCCTGCGATGCGTTGGTGCGCCGTGCAGCGAAAAGAGATACGTATTCATGCCGCTTTCCTAGGATCAGGGCATATCATGATAATTCCACGCGTGCCCCCAGTGTCCGGAACTCTCCAACGCGTCACCGAGTCGTTTGCTCTCAGATCGTGCGATGCGACGCATGCGCTGTTATCGCTTAACGAGGCCTGGCTGACAAAGGAGTCGTGCTAAAGGTGCGCCGGCGCTCCTCACTCGCACCACATTTTTCTTCAACGCTCCCATCCAGCAAGCCTGCGATAGAAGCCGCCGCCGACTCGCGCCAGATTTCGGCGCTTCGAGTAATGCGTCATCGGACGTGTTTCCCTCCCAAGTCGACCGGATGCGGGCCCGGTCGTTGTTCGTTCATCGAGAGACCGATCACTCGCTCAATCACCTGGATCGCTCCCGTATTGCTTCCATACAGCGAGCGAGTCTTACCAGAAGTTGTCGCGTCCGCATGGAAGGAGTGCGCCAAGGGCGCCGGTACCATTTGCCTTTCACACCGGGGCCCGGCGAAGTGCGCCCTGCCGCGCAACCAATGGCGTCGCGTCGATCGAAGGCAACGCTTGCAAGCCACCAATCCACACGTGTTCTTCCAGTCAACGCTATCCGGATAGCGTTGCTTTTTCGAAATGACGACGCTTTTTAGCGATCTTTTTCTCTGTCGCGCTTCTAGATCCTTGCGCGCGGAGGTATGCGGCGGCCACTTGGCCGCGATTCAATGAGGGAATCTTGCAGGTTCAGCAGCGCAAGCAGAAAAAACGTAGGCCGTACCCGCGTGAGCCCGCCTACGTTACCGAATGTTGCCTCGGTTGAGCGAATGGCGAGGACATATGTGGTCGACGCCAACAGCGGCAGGCGCGGACTACACGGCTGTCACTCGCGCCGGCGTCTTCGTCATCACGCTTATTCGCCCGGCGTCCACGGCGCAACGATGCTCGCGTTGAGGGGTCGACTGCGAGACAAACGACCTTTTGTAAGCCGCCCATGTGAATATTGTGGGCTTGGCGGGGCTGAGCGATTTTCGCAATATTCCTGATTCTGCGTCAAAAATCAGTCACTTAACTTCCTTTGAAACGATAGACAAGTTGCGCTATCAGGATGAAGTCTCTCGGCCCGGGGCTTACGGTTCAAGGCGAAGAGTGGGGGATGCAACGAGGAAAGCGAGGGGAGTTTGGACGGCGACGCTGCGATGCAGGCGTGGCTTTGAGGAACTGCAGCGGGGGTTCTAACCGGACTCGCAGACAAGCGCAAGCTGCATGCTTCAGTGCCGAGTGTTAAGAACCGCACGCAGATATGCGCCCTTCCATCCAATAGGTTTTGCATCTTCCTGTTGCCAGCGCAGTCACTTACAACGGTGGAAAGGAGGTGTTTTTTATATCTCTTTTCACCGCGCCGAAGTGAAAGACGCATGTTTTTATACGCCTTTCGTCTTTGTTTATGACATTCCAACTTCAATTGGAAAAAATTGTTGCGCATTCGTGCTGCTAGTATGCAATGATCCGGTCGCTCGATTCAAGGGAGATCATAATGAGCAATTCCAAAAGGCCCTATCGATTGATCAGCCGCCGTAGTTGCTGGCGACTCGCGCAGCTCTATCACCAAGGAGTCGCTGAAGGAAAATGGACTACGCAACTGGGTGCATTGGATGCTCTAGGGGTCAGTCAAGGCGACTTGTCATTGGCGATGCAGGTTCACGAACTACCTGAGAAGATTCTTGACTTGTTCGAAGATCACATCGACATCAGCAGCCATACAGTGCGCGTTATTCGCCACACGATCCGTCGCGACGGCCTTAGCACGGTTCTAGGCCGCATCGAGCGAAGTGGGGCTTCCTGCGCAAAGCACTCGAAAAAGACAGTGTTGAGTATCGTCAAAGGTCAAGCGTTGGAGTCAAAGAAAATGCTGCGATGGTCTGGACAAGATCCTGAGAAGATCGCGTCCCGCACGTTAGATCTTCCCAAAAACATTTCTGACCGATATCACTTGGGTGTGACACAAGGAGAATGGACTTCTTTTAGCGCATGCGCCAAGGCACTGGGCATATCGCGACGAAATATAAGCGACGCAGTTGCCATCCGGGAACTGCCAGATCCAATCCGCGATCTATTTAGTGAGAAGAAATTCACCTTCTCGGTCGGGCGAAAACTGCTCGCGCTCAAGCGCGAACTCGGCCTCGATGAACTGCTTTTGCGCGCGCGATACAAGGACTCGATGTACGATGTAGGCGGGCGCACTGCCGACAACATCTTGTCGGAACTGAACGACGAAGATATTCGGCCGGCGAGCTGCTTCAGGCGTATCCGGATTAAGAAGGGACGAGGTCCAAATCGGCTTGTTATCGAATGTAAAGATCCAAAATTGCTTCTCAGTTACCACCGTGAGATCGAGCAGGCAATCAGCAAGGTTCTGAAGAAGCGTGTTAGAGACGTGGAGTACGTCGAATTGATGCGCAAAATGTTCGGCACGCCGCGCCCCGTTGTGCCGCGTCTATTCTGATCCATCGGCCGTGCTCCGACGCTAGACTCTTTCCGTGCGCCGGACCAACCTCAACTGACCAAAGGGCCTAGAGTACTTCACGCGCCGTCGCTGTCGCAGAGGCACAAGGGCGGTCACGGCCGTACTCGCCCTCGACATTGGGGCTGACGAATGTGCGTCCATCTTCGCTTGCGTTCGAATCGTTCGCGAGATCGGTGTGTTGCCCGACAATTCGCCGCATCCCCGAACTGGCTGCCTGCCGTTGTAGCTCGATCTCAGCAGGCGAAGGGCGAGGGTTCATGAGACTCGACAACCACCCTCTGATATCGCGCTACACGTCATCATCCTCTCGGGCGCCTATCTCAGTGCCGAGCTGTCCGTGCGTAATCTACGAATATTGCTATCCTAACGACGCACGAATGGCTCGCGGTGATTGTCTATCGCAGACTATCACGTCGTGCGACGATATAGAAGGATCCATACCTTCCGAGCAAGTTATTGCGTATCTAACTCTCTGGAACGTCCGGCAAGCGAGAAATGCGTTCAGCGGATTTTCGAAGCAACATGGTGCACGCTGGCGGGCCGCTAAGCGCGGTCGACTTTCCTCGTGGGCTTCAAGGGGCCCTTATCATGGCGCGGCCTCCTCCTTGTTTTACGTCATTTCGACGATCGATTCATAAGCCAAGAGCTTTCTGCTGTGTGCAACTGCGCTTGGCACACGTCACTGTGACTTCTGCGACCGTCTGTCGCCTAGCCGCGGCGTCGCCTTGACTTCTTGACGTAGAAGGCATGCTGATTTGTCGCAAGCAAATCATTGAAGACATGCCAATCCGGAAACGTTTGTGCCACGCGCATTCCCCCAACGAGCGAGACCCACCCATATTCGCGGTTCGAGGGAACACACGTCCGAGCGCGAACGCACTCGCACGCCAGTGCATGCAGCGCCGAGGCATTCCCTCCCGCAAGACGTAGCACCCCGGCGGGCACCCAAATTCCTCCGGGGATGGGCGCTTCAAATTCCTCCACCCCGCGCCCCCGGTTGAGTAGCCGGTAGCGACATCGCAGGACGTTTATTTTCTTCTCCTTCAGGCATGAAGGAGACCGAGAGGTGAACGTCTTGAAGCAGCATCTCCAAGCCACGATATTCACGCTGCTCGAACGCGGGGCAAGTCAGCGCAAGATCCACGAGGTCACGGGGATCGACCGCAAGACGATCCGCCGCTATCAGTCGATCTTTGAATCGCAGCGAGTCACGGGCGACGCAAATTCCTCCACCCCCGCGCCCGCCGGCATGGCGGAGCCGGTGGGCGCGCAAATTCCTCCACCGCAAACTCCTCCACTTTCGCGCCCGCCGGCTTCTCGGATCGTCGCACCGGTCAAACCGTTCAATTTCGCCCGTTCCGCCAGCGAACCCTATCGCGAGTGGATTGAGCAGCAGATACGCTTGAAGCGCAATGCCCAAGCGATTTACCAGGATCTGGTCGACCAGTTCGGCTTTACTGCGAGCTACGACAGCGTCAAACGCTTTGTGCGCGCCCTCCGGCACGTCGATCCCGAGCAGTTTGACCGCCTCGAGTTTGCTCCGGCTGAGGAAGCTCAAGTCGATTATGGTGAGGGCGCGCCGACGCGTGATCCGAGGACGGGCCGGTATCGGCGCCCGCGCTTGTTCGTCATGACGCTACGCTATTCGCGGCGCAGCTTCCGGCAAGTGGTCTGGAAGTCGAGCAAGCAGGTTTGGGCGCAACTACATGAGGACGCCTTCCGGTACTTCGGTGGCAGCGTGAGTTACGTCGTCCTCGATAACCTCCGGGAAGGTGTCATCACCCCCGACCTATATGAGCCGGAGCTGAACCGGCTCTATGCGGCGATGCTTGAGCATTACGGCGTCGTGGCCGACCCTGCTCGCGTACGAGACCCGAATCGAAAGGGCACCGTAGAGAACGCGATCCAACACACGCAGAACACCGCGCTCACCGGCCGGCGTTTCGAATCACTCGAAGCTCAGAACGAATTCCTTATGCATTGGGAGGAGAACTGGGCAGCCAGGCGCATCCACGGCAGAGCGCGGCGGCAGGTCGAAGCGATGTTCCAGGAGGAGAAGCCACATCTGCGGCCGCTGCCGGCCACCGCGTTCCGCTACTTCACCGAAGTCGTACGCACCGTCTGGGACGACACCACAGTAAGTATCGAGCGCAGCAACTATGCGGCGCGCCCTGCGCCCATCGGCAGCCTCGTCAGCGTGCGCATCTACGACACCACGATTGAGATCCGCGACCGGCGCACTCAGGAGTTGCTGCGCACCCATCCACGCCACACGCAGCCCGGTTCACTCGAATTGCCCGAGAGCGAGCGACCGTTCAATCCGTCGCGCCAGACGAGCCTGGCGCTCGCTAGCGCCGGCGACATCGGCCCACAAACGAAGGCACTTTGCCAGCATCTGTTCGACGCCGAAGGACGCGTCGGACATCGCGGCATGTGGGGCATCGTCGCGCTGGCGAAGAAGTATCCCGCCTGGCTCGTCGAGCAAGCCTGCGACCACGCGCTGCATCATCACCTGTATCGCTACCGGCAGGTGCGCACCGTTGTCGAACGGCTGTTCGAACAGGCACTTGAGCGCCTCGATCGGGCGCCCCAACTCGCCTTGCCGCTCACCCAGGAGCACCCGTTGATCCGGCCCGCAACCGAATACAGCGAGCTCTTCGACGCCGGCGCGCAGCACAGCGCCACATCTCGATCCTCCACGACGGGAGAAACCGTATGACCACCACCTTACCGGACATCGAACGCGCGCTAAGGCTATTGCGTCTGTCAGGCGTACGCGACACGCTCGAGACACGCGTGCTGCAGGCCCAAGGGAGCCAGCAACCATTTCTGGAGACCTTCGCGCTGATTCTGCAGGACGAACTCGACCGGCGACAGTCGCGCCTCATCGAGCGTCGCTACCAGCAATCGGGTCTCGAGGAGAGGCTTACCCTGACGGAATTCGACTGGTCGTTCAATCCAAAGCTGCCTCGCCAAGCCTGCTTCCAGCTACACGCACTGAAGTTCATCGCCGCTGGCGAAAACGGTTTAATTGTCGGCAAGCCTGGCACCGGCAAGTCGCACGTGGCGAAGGCCGTCGCATATCAGGCCGTCCTCCACGGGCACAAGGTGCAGTATCTCGAGACCGATGACTTCTTCAACCGTTATGCGCTGAGTGCGCAGGAACAACGGCAGGCGCGGCTGCGTGCCATTCTCGATTGCGACCTGCTCGTGCTCGACGACCTGTTCCTCTCACGTACGATCCCCGACGACGCCGGCGCACTATTGCAGACCCTGATCCATCAGCGCTACAAGTTGCGTCGAAGCGTGGTGGTCACCTCCAATCGCGTCGTACAGGACTGGGGCGCCTATCTTGGCGACAACACGATGAGCACCACGATCCTTGACCGCCTTATGCATCATTGCCACCTCCTCGAATTCAATGGTCGCAGCTACAGGCTCAAGGAAGCTGCCGAGGCGCTTGCGCAGAAAACGAAAGAAGGCTAAAACTCGACGACGTCCTGCGTTACGGGGTGGGGGAATTTGGGCGCCCATAAGTGGAGGAATTTGAACTGCCCGTCCGGGGTAGCACGATCAGAAAGTCTCTCGGCCCTCAACGTACCGTCACCGACGGTACGTCTGCCCCGCGCGGTGCGCGGACGCGGAAATCCGGCATCTTGAAGCGGTGGCACGTCATTTCGTTGACGCTCAAGGCCCGTCTATACCAGCGTACCTACCCAAGTGCTATTGGCTCATACGGCTAGAGCGAATCGAGCGAAAGACTGGCCTCGTTTCAACTCGGCCGCACCGCATAGAGGCGTTGCGAAGGTTGCTGGCGGAGAGTGGGCCGCATGAGTGTCAGTGCGCGGAGGTTCTCCCGGCAGTGGTTACTAGCGCTGCCTACCTGTGTGCATACCCGCCTACTACCGCTCGCGGCGCTGAACGATGCCCGCTCGAGATGCACCGTAGACGTGGATTGAGCCGTGGGCGGCCTGACTTGCAGATGACATGGCAAGCGGCAAAGTGGTGACTTCCCGTGAAACTTCGTTCTATTAAAAAGCCGAGAGACAGAATGTGAGTGCGCGAGCAACACGGAATGCCGAGGCACGATCTGTTGAATGAGACGGCCTCCGCCGCTGACGAAAGCAATGAGCTGAGAAAGTCGGGTCATGGGGGAGCAGCAGCCAGTGCGATGCTGCCCCATTCAATTACCGAATATCCTTTGCTTTTTTCTTCGAACGATCGCTGATGGCGCGACGGAACCACGATCCGCTTCTCTCGACAGCAAGTGTCGCTGCGACCACCGCCCACGTTAGAACGCCCGGCCTCCGGCTCGGCTGCGTGATGGTGTCGAAATAGGGCACCTCACCATCTTGGCAAGCTTGCGAAGGCGTCGTTGGTCCTTGGACCAAATCCATGGCACTTACCTTATCGTCAAGGAGCACTGATGACATAGACGCGTCGGTGTCACGCGGTGGGGTGCATTCTGTCACGACATCATGTCGCAATGCGGTGACGGGCTGAAGCGTTCGGAGGGTGGCGCCCCCGACCGACGAATTGTCGGCTTGGCATTCACAATGGAACTGCACCGTGTCCTCGTCGATGATGCCTGCATCCGGCAACAGGCTCCTGCGCTTAGAAGAAATGGGCTCAGCTTCTGATGGAGCCGGCCGCGCTAATACACCGTCGCGTGCCGTGGGTGAGGTTCCAGCGGGTGCTATCTGGCTGGTCCGGACGCTATTACGCAGCGCGTCCTCGGCGAGGCGTTTGATCAGTCCCGCTCTTTGCCGTGGATTCGGGACGGCAGAGACAGCGCGAAAGAGCTCCGGCGTTACGAACTCGCTAACTGTTATCTTGATTTTCAATGAACTCGTCATGTGGTCATTCCATCGTTGCACTTCTTCTCTTGCAGCAATGTTGCCTCGCCCGACGCAGTGAGGAAAACGCTCGCGTCGGAGAAGCAAGGGTTTGCCAGTGAAATTAAACTGTGCTTTCCAGTTTGGAGGCCAACGTACCGTTCCAAGAGAGCGGTGTGCCGCCGTTGAGCCATGGTAAAAATCTGAGTACGCCTCATCTGGTTTTGGTCCTTGGCAGCTGGCTTGGTAGACAGATTCAATAACGCGGCTTCGGTGCGGCTCGTTTCATGTCATTGAGGCGATCGTTCCGTTTTCCTGGGGCAGATCTAAACCATGCAGGCGTGACCGCTAAGGCCCACTGTACCGGGCAAATAGCGTTGGCAAGCAAGCCAAAGCTTTCAAAAACAGGGTAGCTTTTGACTCTGCGCGGTTGGTCAGCGACTTTTGAAGCGAGCGGAGTGCGCACTGCAGCCGCCCCCTGGCGGCTCGAGGCGAAACTGCGACGCGCTACCCGGCGCTCTAAGGCTTAGACGATAGCTTTCATACGCTAGTCAGGTTTTGGTCGCGCAAGGCCGGCCCTTCGGGGGCGTCGCACTTTCACTTCTTCTGCCATCTGCCGGCAAGCCGTGGCGACGCCTTGACTTCTCGATGTAGCAGGCATGCTGGAGTTGTCCCAACCAAATCATTCCAGACATGCCAATACAAAAACGTTTATGTCGAGCGCATTGCGCCCAAGGAGCGAGCCGCATTCATATCGGTGCTTCGTTTAAACGTGTCCCGTCCGGGGACGAACACACTCGCGAGCGGGTGCACGCAGCGCCGAGGCGTTCTCGCCAGCAAGACTTCTCGCGATTGACGGGTCCGTCGGCGCTTCGCGATCGGTCACCGACGCCGCGTCTACCCGCGCGGTGCGCGGACGCGGAAATCCGACATCTCGAGACGGTCATCCGTCACGTTGTTGGCGCTCACGGCCCGTCTCTGCCTGCGCACCTCCCTCCGTCCTATTGGCTTACACGCCTAGAGCGAATTGAGCGGGAGACTCGCCTCATTCCCGCCCAACAGCGACGCATTACGGCATTGCAAAGCTTGCTGCTGGAAAGTGAGCGTGAGTGTCAGCGGGCGTAGGTTCCCGCCCGCGGTCATTCCCGGCGCCATCGACATATCTCGATGTTCGCCAATCTACGCCCCACCACAGGCTACGCCTCGTTTTTAGACGCGCCGGTAGACGGCGGCGGTAGGTGACTGTCCTGGAGATGCGTTCCCAATCGGCAAGCAATGACTTTTCTTCGAAGTCCATCCTATCAACGAAAAAGAGAGAGACAGAATGAGAAAGCATGATGACGGCCAAATGTCGGCACCCGAAATGTCGGCGCCCGACCTGTTGAACGAAACGACTCGCGCCAGTGACGATAGCTCGGGCCATCCCTGCACCACAAAGGCGACTTACGGAGCGGGTAACCATCGACACGTGAGCCGCTCGTTGCGAATGCGCATTGCGCCCATCTTTCAGCGTGCGTGCGATGGCCGGGTGCATCTGCGCCATGCACTTGAACTTGAACACGCACCGGGCACCCGGAATTCCACGACGATGGTTCATTGCCTTGCGATCACGCCGTTTGGCGTGTTCGTCGTGAATCGTTACGACTGGAGAGGCGTGATCGAACCGGGGATTAACGAAGACGAACTTGCCGTCGTGGACGAGCTCGGCGGTGTGACGCTTCACACCTCGCCGCTGCGTCGCGCGAAGCCGGCCGTGCGGCACCTGCGCTTGATGCTATCTCAGCACGAATGTCCGGTCGAGAGTATCGCAATTTTCGCCGAGGCGCGCTGCAATCTGCATCCGACTATGCCTGATGGCGTCATGACGTTGCCGGACTTGCACTACTTTCTGCGCACGAGGCTGAACCGCTTTCGCGCAACGCATCGGCGCTTTCTGGATGCAGACAACGTAGTGTCGCATATCGACTGGTCTTGCTTACGCAGGCGGTCGCGCCCGTAATTTCCCCCGCGCGCCATCGTTGTTTCGTTGTGTTTTGGCGCTGTGGCCGCCACGCGAAAGAGCGAGCAGATGCGGGAATGCCGTTCTTCACGCGGCGTCGCGCCAACCTGCTGCATAACCCCCGAACGACAACTACCGGCCAAGTCACCGGCTTCGCCACATCCCTATTTGGAGATTGAAACGGAAAGACAGCGTTTTTTCGAAGCTTTCCGGCGAGCACCATCCGATGGACGCCCTATATTAGCTGCATACACCGCGTATTCACGCATCGACCTAACAAGCGCACGGCTGACGTGCGCGTGCCACTTCTTCTATACCGGACTTCTCAGGGGCTCACTTAACCGGTTCGCCGGCAGGGTCACTGCGGGATACCGCCATGGTTTTCCATCGTTGTGTCTGAGTTCTGCTTCTTGAGCCACGTCGTCCTTCGCGTTCTCGCGCAAGACGAGCGGGCCTTCGGCAAGAAGCGACCGCTTTGTCTTGCATGGATTTCGACTTCTATTAGACGGCGACGCCTGCCCAAGCGGAGTCGCCGGACGTTGTCCGTCAATCCGTTCTCGGCATCTCGGCGCCGCACTGGCGCCGATTCGTGACCAGCAATGCGTTGCGCCGTGCCTGTCGATGTCTCATTTCACCACCGTAGTCTGGTTTCGGCATATCGCCGAAAGCCGCTACTTTCTCAGCCAAAGGAGGCTTTATGAAAATCGCCGTACTGGAAGTCCGCTATGCGTGCGGATTGATCTTGAGTGATCGCGTCGTCGTCCGGGCCTCATCCCGGCTGACTTTGCCGCCGCGCTTGAGTGCGTTGCTTGCGCAGCTTGAGCACAGTGAGCGCCGCACATCGACTAACGTTACGGTAGAGGGTGTTACCTATCGCGTCGAAGGCACACCGGACGCCGAGTTCTTCATGGGTTCCAAACTTGGACTTGCGGAGCGCTTGGTGAGGGGGCTGCAGTCTATCGCCTCACCCAATACCGCTCAACGCCGCCTCAACCGGCGCTTTGCTCATATGCTGAGCGCCATGTCGGTAATCGGCGCGTGTTACCTCGTTCAGTCGACCAAGAACTGGGACACACGCACGATGGTCGAAGCACTCTTGCTTTGCGGCGCATCGGTGGCTCTGTTTGTCACCGGGCACATGTGCTTTGCGGGGGACCACGAATCGACATGATCGCGCATCCCGAAGGCTGATTCCACGGGTTCGGTTTGACGTTGCACTCGGCCAACGGGTCGATGCAAAGCCAGTGTTCGTGCTGAACGAGGTCGTTCATGCAAACCATGCCGCCTGGCGTGGTTTGCCTTAAACGCCCGGCCACGAGGCGGCTGTTATCAATGCGCGGATCCACTCGTCCAGGCGCGTTCGCTTATCTGCTGGTTGCTCACGACCTGAGTCCATCCTGAGTTGCGCTGGCAAAACTGCCCGTCCTCAAGCGGCTAGTCGCTCCGACACGTCGAACATGCGAGAAGAAGGATGGGACGGAGAATCCGAGGCAGCTTGGGACCGGAAAGCGAGAGCGCATGCGGTGCCCAAGAAACATCTTGCCGTTGCTGCAAAAGAGCGGCACGTGGTGTGACCGCGACCCCTTATGACCGACACAGGTATCGGAGCCACACAGCGGTGATCCGACGCCTACCGAGTCACTATCGCGTGCAGTAGAAAGTCGCAGGGCTGGCGCCGATCGCTTTTGTCGACAGCCGAACGTCACCCGTCGCGGCCTCGCCGTGGACGTGCGCATCGGATCCGAAACTCCGTCGCGTCGCGCCGAAACAAGAATATGTGAGGAAGAGATTGATGGGCTAGGCATGTCGTCTTGCAATCGAAGCCGCGCATACGAAAAAGGAGGGAAGGAAATGGCTGCAAAGATGTGGGTGGCAGCAACAATGGACGGTGAAGAAGTCTTTGCCGAGACGATCGGCATTCTTCCCGAGGCTCCGCCGTTGAGATGTAGGTATTGCGGAACGCCTGTCAGTTACGTTCCGCAGCACGCACGCGAAAGTCGAGGCAAGACCTACGCAGTTAAGGCATATTTTCGCTTGCTTCCGAAGGCGGCGCATAACGAGCAATGTACATTCAACGTCGAGGAGCAGTTAGAAGTCATCGCTCGTCGTTCACTTGGTCTATTGCAGGCCCTGGAACGAGGACAATATCGCTTTCGGCTGCTAGCAATCGATGCTACAAGCAATTCTGAGGTCCGTCTAACTCGTTCAGCAATTTCTCGGGACGCCCACATGGCAGGTAACGGCGGCGCGTTATTCTCAAGCGACTCTGGCCGTCTATTGGCAACATACATCAACGCGGCTAAGCGTGTTATTTACCTGCGCGCTCTGTGTGCAAACGATCCTCTTCTTTGCGATCGTCTGGAATTTGTCTTCAATGGCATGTCAGTAAGTTGGGAAAACTTCTATTACGAAGAGGGGCGGTTTCTTGCAGCTTATCGTTGGCTAGGTCAGACAGTGGTTCCTTTTCCAATCGCCCTTGTGGGCCGAGTGTCCAGCGTCGAGACGATCGAAACTCATGGGCGCTTGTTGCACGTTCTGAAGTTTGAGCCGTCAGCAGCACAGCCATATTCTTATGATCCGGCGGTGGGAGAGCTCACGCACGCTACGGTATGGACTACTCAATCGAATTGGTTGCATCCGCTAAAGTCAAACGACAGAGTGCTTGTGTTCGGACATTGGCGGCAAGCAAGAGCAAACACATTTACGCGCCTTGCGCAGAAGGGCGACACTAAGTTCCGGAAGTATTTGGACCGTCAGTTGTCGGTATGGTTGCACGTGAAGTCGCAAGTTTCGCGAATAATGAAGTAGTTGACGATAACGTTCCCGCTAGACATTTACTGCTATCGACAGAGTTATTCGTAAGTAGCTTGGGTAAATAGCCTATTACCGTTCGTATTCTGGCATTGACGGATCAGTGCTTCTTGCTCACAACATTCAGGCTGACACCGATCCCGCGTTGCAGGCAAATATCGTGACCTACGGCTTTTGGCCATATCGGCAAAAACAGCCGCGGTTCCGGTCACGGGCGAATACCAATGGATCCGTTGCATCGACGCGGGGCATTCGCCCAATCGGAGGCTTTGCGATGCACGTCCGCACGGACATATCCTCAGTCACTGCTCGTTTTCGTATGAGCCTCGCTGCCATATCACGCGGGTGTTCGGTAGCACTCAGGCTCCGCAGGCGTTAGTGCCGGACGCGGTATCACTCGGCGCATCAGCAATTAGCACTGTACCCTTTCATATGCGTAGATAGATTGTTTGTCGTGCAATCGCAAGCGTTGCGAAACCCGTTTCCTTTGACTTCGACGACAGCGCCGTGCACTTATATAGAGCGAAAAGGGCAAAAGCGTCGCGACACGGAGCTGTGTGGTAACGTCTTATTTCGGCTGCGATGACCGGAAGCGTTAATACCTTTTTTCGATTCGCTTCTCTGAGAACACGACGTCGAAACCGCTGCGCAGCGAAGAGGCGTTTAAGGCGACGGCGCGATCGAGTTGGCGACGCAGCCGTCACGAATCGCTTAGCGCAAGAAGGCGTCAGCATTTTTCGCCAAGATAACGAGGCGTGACCAGGCTGATTGTGCGTTTGCCTATGCAATTGAGGCAGGAACGCTCGGGGAACGCACTGGAACCGCGGCGGGTATGTCGAGCGATTACTTCGATGTCTAGATAAATTTTCGCGCCCAATTGAACGGTGGAGCGAGCGCATTGCCAAACGTCACGCCGATTTAAGTCTGGGCTGTTAGACGGCCGCCCTTCGTTTCACACGATGTTCTGGCCGTGGTGGCTTCAGTCCATGCGCTAGTCTCTATGTCGCCATAGCAGAATGCGGCCCGCAGCTGATAAGCGCTTGTCGGAGGCAGAGCGCTTTGCGTCCAAGCATGTCTCGAGACAAGCGTCTCATGGCGCATTGCGCGTTTTCGGACACCTTCCTTTGCCGCTTTGATTGATCGCGTCAGCATGAGCTTCCTGATTGTTTCCTACGTGCGGTGCTTTTCGGGGAAAATGTCGAATTCGTCGGCCATGTCGGTGCCGCAAGTCCAAAATCAGTTACGAAGGATGCAGTTGAACTCGGAATCCGCCAACGCGAGCTCAGCTCGATTGATAAGCGTATCTGTCGTCGCTTACCGGCCGCATCGTCGGATGCTGGAGCGCACGCTGCACACGCTCGATACTGCGCTGGATCGACTATGCATCGTGCATCAAGCCGCCTCGGCGCCCCTATACCTGATCAACAACGGAACGGATGAACCTATCGACTGGTCGCAGCTCACCAACGAAGCCCGGCTACGAATCGACATCATCGAAGGCCAGGGCAACGTCGGCTACGGCCGCGGCCACAATCTGGCGATAGAACGAACATCGAGCCGCTACCACTTGATCCTGAACCCCGACATCGAACTGGAAAGCGACGCGCTCGTCGAGGCTATCGCCTTCATGGACGCCCATCCCGAAGTCGGTCTCCTTTCACCGATGATCCTCGAAGACGACGGCTGCCAACAATTTCTCTGCCGCCGCTACCCCGCGGTCTTCGATCTCTTCATCCGCGGCTTCCTGCCGCGCAGCCTGCGAAAGCCGTTCGAGAAACGCCTGGACAGATACGAAATGCGCGACGTGATCGGCGAGAAGGACATCGTCCTGGACCCGCCCATCGTCAGCGGCTGCTTCATGCTCTATCGCACCGAAGTCCTGAAAAAGCTCGGCGGTTTCGATCCACGCTATTTCCTCTACTTCGAGGACTACGACCTGACCTTGCGCACGCACGATGTCGCGCGCGTCGCCTACGTGCCGTCCGTGCGCGTGCTGCATCACGGCGGCGACGCGGCGGGCAAGGGCTGGACGCACATCAAGCTCTTCATCGCGTCGGCGTACAAGTTTTTCAACCGCTTCGGCTGGAAATGGCTATGAGCGCGCGCATCGCGGTGACGGGCGCGAACGGCTTCGTCGGCAGGGCCGTCACGCGCGCCTTGCTCGATGCCGGCCACGAGCCGCTCGGCATCGTTCGGCACGGAGCGGGCGCGCGAATGGTGGAAGTTCCGTCGCTCGATGCAATCACGCCCGACGCGTTCGAAGGCTGCGCGTGCGTCATCCATCTCGCCGCGCGCGTGCATGTGATGAACGACGCTGCCGCCGATCCGCTCACCGCTTTCCGCGCAATCAACGTGGAAGGCGCGCTCAAGACCGCCGACGCCGCCCATCGCGCCGGCGCGACGCGCTTCGTTTTCGTGAGCAGCATCAAGGCGCTCGCCGAACTGGACCACGGCGAGCCGCTGAAGGAAACCGACGCGCGCCATCCGCCCGATCCCTATGGCGTCTCGAAAGCCGAAGCCGAACTTGCGCTTCAAGCCTTCGGCGCGCGCACGGGGATGGAAATCGTGATCGCGCGCCCGCCGCTCGTCTACGGGCCGGACGTGCGCGCGAACTTCCTTGCGCTCATGCGCGCCATCGCCAAGGGCATGCCGCTGCCCATCGGCGCGGTCGATGCGCGCCGAAGCCTCGTCTACGTCGATAACCTCGCGAGCGCGCTCGTCGCGTGCGCCGTGCATCCGCTTGCGGCAAACCGGCTTTTTCACGTCACCGACGGCGAAGATCCCGGCGTCGCCGAACTGGCGCGCATGCTCGGGCGGCATCTGAACCGGCCCGCGCGCCTGCTGCCGGTGCCGGTCGGCTTGTTGAAGGCGGCGGGGCGGCTTACGGCCAAGTCCGCGCAAATCGAGCGGCTCACCGGCAGCCTGCGAGTCGATTCGACCCTTATCCGCGATGTGCTAGGCTGGCGCCCTTCGTATTCGCTCGACGCCGGTCTTGCCGAAACCGCCCGCTGGTTTCTCTCGCAGCACTGACGCTTCGGCTCTCCGCAGGTTTAACCTCCCGTAACAACCGATAAGCGCCGGTAACACGCGGCTCTACGCGAAACCGGCATCATCGGCGTAGTGCAAAAAAGCATAAAGAAAGGCCAATTCCGGAAAATGAGCGCCTCGTCGTTCCCCTCGCTATTCGATTTTCTCGTGCGCATGCCGTGGGCGGCGGCCGCTTGCGTCGCGGCCGCGTCGCTCGTCGTGTGCGCGCTGATTCTTCATTCGCTGCTTCGAACGGGACTCGCCTGGCGTCTTGCCACGGATGTCCCGAACGACCGCTCGCTGCACACGCGTCCGACGCCGCGCGTGGGCGGCTGGGGCATCGTGCCGGTCGGCGTCGTCGCGATGCTCGCGCTCGCGCCGTCGATGTGGCTCGTCGCGCTCATCGCCGCCGTGCTCGCCGCCGTCTCGCAGATCGATGACCGGCGCGGCCTGCCCGCGCGCGTGCGCTTCGGCGCGCATGTTCTGGCGGTCGCGCTGCTGATCGTCGTGAATCCCGCGCCCGCGCCGTGGTGGGCGCTTGCCGCCGTCGGCTTTCTGATGGTCTGGCTCGTCAATCTGTACAACTTCATGGACGGCTCCGACGGCCTCGCGGGCGGCATGGCGCTCTTCGGCTTCGGCGGCTACGCGGTCGCGGCGCTCTCCGGCCCGGTGCCGCAGATCGATCTCGGCATCGCGAGCGCGGCGATCGCCGGCGCGGCGGCGGGGTTTCTACTGTTCAATTTCCATCCGGCACGAATTTTTCTAGGCGATTCAGGGTCGATTCCTCTAGGATTTCTTGCAGGCGCGCTCGGTTATTGGGGCTGGCTCGAGGCTGCGTGGCCGGTCTGGTTCCCGGCGCTGGTTTTTTCGCCTTTCATCGCGGATGCCTCCGTCACGCTCTTGCGGCGTCTCTCGCGCGGCGAGAAGTTCTGGCAGGCGCATCGCGAACATTACTATCAGCGCATGGTTCGGCTCGGCGTCGGCCATGCGCGCACCGCGCTCGCGTGGTACGTGCTGATGCTCGCGGGCGTGTTGCTCGCGAACTGGGCGCTCGGATTCTCGCCGTCCGCGCAGTGGCTTGCGGTTGGCGGCTGGGCAATCGTCATCGTTATTGCGGGCGTGGTGGTGGATGCAAGCTGGCGGCGTCATCAGGCGCTTCTATCCGAACAGTCTGGAGGTCTACGCGGATGATTCGAAACAAGGCTTCATGGCTCTCCGCGAGCGCCTTCGCATTCGACCTGTGCGCGGTCGCCGGCACCTGGCTCGCCGCGTACCTGATTCGCTTCAATGGCGCGGTGCCGCACAACTTCCAGCACGGCGCGCTCGTCGCGCTCGTCTGGGTGCTGCCGGTCTACGGCGTGATGTTCCGCGTCTTCGGGCTGTATCGCGGCATCTGGGTGTTCGCGAGCCTGCCGGACGTGATGCGCATATCGAAGTCGGTCGTGGTCGGCGCGCTCGTCGTGATGATCGGCGCGGTCATGGCACAGCCGACGCCCGTCATTCCGCGCTCGGTGCTGATCGTCCAGCCGCTTTTCCTCTTTCTCGCGATGGGCGGCGCGCGTGCGCTGTATCGCGCGGCCAAGGAGTTCTACCTTTACGGCGGCCTCGTGGGTAAGGGCAAGCCCGTTATCGTGCTCGGCGCGGGCACGGCGGGCGCGATGCTCGCGCGCGAACTGGCGCGTTCGTCGGAATGGCGTCTCGTCGGCCTGCTCGACGACGATCCCGCCAAGCAGGGCCGCGAAGTGCTCGGCCATAAGGTGCTCGGCTCGTTCGGCGACCTGTCGAGCGTCGCGGAGCAATACAAGACTGAGTACGCGATCATCGCGATTCCGTCCGCCTCCGTCGACGAACAGCGGCGCGTCGCGACGCTTTGCGTGCGCGCGGGCGTCAAGGTGATGGTGCTGCCCGCGCTAAACCAGTTGACGCAGGGCGAGGGCGGTTTCCTGTCGCGCGTGCGGCAGATCGACCTCGAAGACCTGCTCGGCCGCGAGCCGGTGAAGATCGACATGCCGCACGTCGAGCAACTGCTGCACGGGCGCGTCGTGATGGTGACGGGCGCAGGCGGATCGATCGGCTCGGAATTGTGCCGGCAGATTCTGCGCTTCGCGCCGGCGCAGCTCGTCGCCTACGATCTCAGCGAATACGCGATGTATCGCCTGATCGAGGAACTGCACGAGAAGTTTCCGGAGCTTTCGGTCGTGCCCGTCGTCGGCGACGCGAAGGATTCGCTGCTGCTCGATCAGACGATGGCGCGCTACACGCCGCACATCGTTTTCCATGCGGCGGCGTACAAGCATGTGCCGCTGATGGAAGAACACAACGCCTGGCAAGCCGTGCGCAATAACGTGCTCGGCACGCTGCGCGTCGCGCGCGCGGCGATGCGCCACGACGTGCGCCACTTCGTGCTCATTTCCACCGACAAGGCCGTCAATCCGACCAACGTGATGGGCGCGAGCAAGCGTCTCGCGGAAATGACGTGCCAGGCGCTGCAGCAAACCGCGCCGCGCACGCAGTTCGAGACCGTGCGCTTTGGCAACGTGCTCGGCAGCGCGGGCAGCGTGATTCCGAAGTTCCAGCAGCAGATCGCGAAGGGCGGCCCGGTCACGGTCACGCATCCCGAGATCACGCGCTTTTTCATGACGATTCCCGAAGCCGCGCAACTCGTGCTGCAGGCATCGAGCATGGGGCGCGGCGGCGAAATCTTCATTCTCGACATGGGAAAGCCGGTGCGCATCGTCGATCTCGCGCGCGATCTCATCCGGCTTTATGGCTTCTCGGAAGAGCAGATTCGCATCGTGTTCACGGGGCTGCGTCCCGGCGAGAAGCTCTACGAGGAACTCCTCGCCGACGACGAAACCACCACGCGCACGCCGCATCCCAAGTTGCGGATCGCGCAGGCGCGCGGCGTGCCGGACAGTTTCATCGACGAATTGCTGCCGTGGCTCATGCAGCATCGCGTGCTGACGGACGACGAAGTGCGCCGCGATCTGCGCCGCTGGGTGCCGGAGTATCAGACGGCCGCCGCGCCGGTGCTGCAAAGCGTGCAGGCGGCGAAGCTGGCGAACGAGCGCGCGGCGGGAACGTGACGATCGCGCGGACCGTGCATCACGCGCGGTCCTGAAACGCCGGCAGGCGTCCATACACATCCGCGACCCAGTCGATGAACACGCGCACGCGGCGCGGCTGATGCCGGTTCGCCGCGTACAGCACGGAGACGACGCGCGGCTCTGCCGGATAGTCCTTCAACACGCGCTGCAACGCGCCGCTTCTCAGATGCGGATCGAGCGTATAGCTCGAACTCTGGATCAGCCCAAGCCCCGAGAGCCCGCACGCGATGTAGGAATCCGCATCGTTGACCGCGACCTTGTACTTGAGCGGGACAGCGCGCGTCTCGCCATCGACGAGAAACTCCCAGTTACGCACGCGCCCCGACTTGGTGAGCACGTAGCCGACGGCGAGATGCCGCTCGAGATCGTCGAGCGTCTGCGGCTCGCCGTACTTTTCGACATAGCCCGGCGACGCGCAGGTGATCTGCGTATAAGCGCCGATGCGCTTCGCCACGAGCCCGATATCGCCGACCGCGCCCACGCGCACGACGCAATCCACGGCCTCTTCGACGAGGTCCACCTGGCGGTCCGTCAGCAGCAATTCCACGCCGATATCCGGATACGCCGCAAAGAACTCGGGCAGCGCGGGAATGATGGTGTTCTTCGCCATCACCTGCGGCAGGCTCACCTTGATGTTGCCCTTGGGACTCAGCTTCGAGTGCGACAGCGACGCTTCCATGTCGTCGACTTCGCCGAGCACGCGCACGCATCGCTCGTAATAGGCTTCGCCGTCTTCCGTGATGCTGATGCTGCGCGTCGTGCGGTTGATGAGACGCGCGCCCAGATGCGCTTCGAGCGCCTGCAGGGTTCTGGAAACGCTCGCGGGCGGAAGGCGCAGCGCGTCGGCGGCTTTTGAAAAACTGCCCGCCTCGACGACGCGCGCGAACACTTTCATGGCAAGGAAGCGGTCCATGCTCGATCCCGAAAACGTATGAATATGACCCTGCGATCAAGCGGGGATCATACTTGGGATCGCGAAAGTCCCGCTCCCGCTCAGAGGCCGAGCCCCTTGCACAGCCACCACGAGTAATGCTCGATCAGGCGCTGAAACGGCGCGTGATGCCCGTAAGCGATCGACGACACCGCGAGCAGCCCGACGCCCGCGGCCACCGCGCGCGGCATCTTGCGCGGCTGCTCGAAGACGCGCACGAGCAGCATCAGCGCGATCGCCGCGCCGAGCAGCCAGCCGACGACGACTTCGCTCGGCGTATGCGCGTCCTGAAAGATGCGGCTCAAGCCGATCATCGCCGCGAGCGCGAGCCCGGCTGCCGCGCCCAGCCGATACCACGCGCGGCCGAGACTGCCCGCGAGCAACCCGGCCGCGACCGTGTAGATGGACGCGGAGAGCATCGTGTGTCCGCTGATCATGCGGAAGTTCACCGCGGAGAATTCCAGCCCGCAGCCGGCATAGAGAATCTTCGACAGGCCGACCAGCGCCATGCCGAACGCGAGCAGCGCGGCCCAGCGCACGGCGAGCCGTATGTCCACCGAGCGCAGCCACACTGCGCAGACGACCGCGAGCGGCAGCAGAAACGCCGCATCCCCGAGGTTTGAAAAGATCCAGAGTACCCTTTCTTGCATACGTGTCCGTTCTAGGTATCCGTTGCTGTTTATTGAACGTGCTTATGAACTGTCTGCCTGCTTGCGGCGCCCGGCCAGCCGATACTCCGTCGGCGAAATCGACAGCCGCTTGCGGAATATCTTCGCGAGGCCGTCGCCGCTTCCCGCACCGCAACGCCGCGCGATCTTGTCGACCGGCAGGTCCGTTGCGGCAAGCAGCATGCAGCTTGCATCGAGCCGCGCGCGCAATAAATATTCCGACGGCGTGAGGCCGATCTGCGCCTTGAAGCGCCGCAGGAAGTTGCGCTCGCTCATCGCGGCGACGCGCGCCGCATCCGTGATGGATATCGGCCGCACGTAGTTCTCGCGAAGCCAGCGCGCGGCGGCGTCGATCTTCTGGCGCACGCCCACGCTGTCGGTGTCGTCGAGCACGGTGGCGAGCTTCTGCCACGCACCGGGGATCGAACGTTCCGACACTTCGCGCGCAACCGCCGCGCCGTAATCGCGCTTGACCATCGAGAGCGCCGCCGCGATGGGGCCTTTGGGGTCGTCGAGCGTCAACGTCTGCTCGGCGATGACGAGCGCATTCGACAACGCCGGCGACAGCGCCGCCGACAACGCCTGGGCGGCCGGCTTATCGGCGAAATCGAGCGAGCGGTTCTGCAGCGTGAGATTGGCCGCCGCGAGAATATGCGCGCCTTCGCCGATCGCCTTGATGAACGGAATGCGCGGCGCGATGCGGCCCAGTTGCTTGCGCAGAAGCGCATCGTGACGCGCCCGCCGCGCGCCCGCGCCGCCCGCGATGAAAAGTGCGTTGCAGTCGTTCATCCAGCGCGCGTCGAGGCTTTCGGTCCAGATACGCATGGAGCAACTGCTCGCGACGCTGCCTCCTTCGCTTGACACGAATTGCAGCGAATAGTTCGGGCGCTGCTGCGCCGTTGCATGCGACGCGCCACCATCGGCGGCATTCGCCGACGGCCGCACTTCGTTGGCGAGCGAAAAGACCTCGGAGATCGAGCTCACCTCGACGAGCGAGAAATCCTCGAAGATCAGAATGCCGATCCGCTTTGCCATGTCGGCGGACGGCGCGTCGGGCTCGGGCGAGCGCACGACTTGCAGCCTGCCCATGCCATTGACATATTCCATCGACTCTCTCCTGTCGCTTGGCTTTCGTCCTCTGGCTCCTCGAGGGAACGTCGGACTGACGAGTGGCTCATATGCGTCGCACTATACGCGGCAGCGAACAGTCGCCACCTTGACAGTCTGAAAATGACGAAGTGTTGGCAGATGATTTCGGTATCCGGGGAATAAGCTGGCGCTACTCGTGTCGTCTGATGAATTCGGGCGGCTGCGACCACAAGAAGAGGCGGCCGCCAGCGCTCGATGACGCGCGTCGCGTTCGCCTCCATGCAACCAAGGACAAGGTGAGCCGATGCTAAAAGTGCGTAAGGCGGTATTTCCGGTGGCTGGACTCGGCACGCGATTCCTTCCCGCGACCAAGGCGAGCCCGAAGGAAATGCTGCCGGTGGTGGACAAGCCGCTGATTCAATATGCGGTGGAAGAGGCGATGGCGGCGGGCATCACGGAGATGATCTTCGTGACCGGGCGCAGCAAGCGCGCCATCGAGGACCACTTCGACAAGTCCTACGAGATCGAGTCCGAACTCGAAGCGCGCGGCAAGGCGAAGCTGCTCGAACTCGTGCGCGGCATTTTGCCGAGCCATGTGACGTGCATGTACGTGCGTCAGGCCGAAGCGCTCGGCCTCGGTCATGCGGTGCTGTGCGCGGAAAAGCTCGTCGGCGATGAGCCGTTTGCTGTCGTGCTCGCCGACGACTTGCTCGATGGCGAGCCGCCGGTGCTCGCGCAAATGGTCGATGTGTTCGATCACTATCATTCGTCGGTGATCGGCGTCGAAGAGATCGATCGCAAGGATTCGCGTTCGTATGGCGTGATCGAAGGCAAGCCCTGGGACGATGGTCTGTTCAAGCTCTCGCGCGTGGTTGAGAAGCCCGAGCCCGCTGTGGCGCCTTCCAACTTCGGCGTGGTGGGGCGTTATGTGCTGATGCCGCGCATCTTCGAATTCCTGCGCTCGCAAAAGCCCGGCGCGGGCGGCGAGATTCAGTTGACCGATGGAATCGAGACGCTGCTTTCGCAGGAGCAGGTTTTGGCTTACCGGTATCGCGGCAAGCGCTTCGATTGCGGCAGCAAGCTCGGGTATCTCAAGGCGACTGTCGAGTTTGCCTTGCGGCATCCGGAAGTGCGCGATGAGTTCGCGGATTACTTGCGGGGGCAGTTCGGGGCCTCTGCTGACGAGGCCATCGTCGATGGTGGGTTCAGCGGTGCTCAGGACGTGCTTTCTGCTGGGGTTTGATGGGTTTGCTTTTCGTTTTAGTTTTGGTTTTGGCTTGTTAGCCCGCTGTGTGGTTTGCGGCGGGTTTTTTGTCTGCGTTTTTTTTGTGTCGGTCTGTTTGTGTTGCCGCTGGGCGGGGCGGCAGTCGCTTTTTTTGCTGCTGCAAGGCCCGAGAACGGTCGCCTTCGTAATGGACCCTTCGGCTAGTTCTTCTCGCGTCGGTTTATTGGCGTTGCGCCTGTGCGGGGCGGCAGTCGCTTTCTTTGCTGCTGCAGGACCGAGAACGGTCATCTTCGTGATGATTCTTCGGCTAGTTCTTCTCGTGTCGGTCTATTAGCGTTGCCCCTGTGCGGGGCGGCAGTCACTTTCTTTGCTGCTGCAAAGAAAGTAACCAAAGAAAGCAGCTTCTTAGCCCACAGCAGCTAGTGCGTGGGCAGCTTGCGGAAAGAGCATTGGCACTCGGTGAACAGAGAGCCTTGAATGACCTTCCGCGCCCGCTGAGCGCTACGTCGAACCTATCCGCGTTTTTGTGGGCGAGGCGGTTAGCGGAGTTACCCGCGTGCGTTGGTAAAACGCTCTCCAAACAGAATAGCGAACTGGTTCATGGCGGAGGACCAGTCAAATGCCGCCCGTACCGACTTCGCCAGCACATTGCGCAATGCCAGCCAAAGCAGCTTGATGGCGGCCTCGTCGTTGGGGAAGTGGCCGCGCGTCCTGATGATCTTGCGCAGTTGCATGTTCAGACTCTCAATGGCATTGGTGGTGTACACCACCCGGCGTATCGCCGGGGGAAACACAAAGAACGGTGTGACGTTCTCCCATGCCCGTCGCCATGACTGCACGATGGTCGGATACTTCGCGCCCCATGGCCCTTCGGCAAAGGCCTCCAGCGCCTGCTGCGCGGCCTGTTCGCTGGCCGCCCCATAGATCGGACGCAACGCGGCGGCGACGCTTTTACGGTCCTTGTAGCTGGCGTATTCCAGGCTGTTGCGGATCAGGTGCACGATGCAGGTCTGCACGGCCGTGCGCGGGTACGCTGTGCCGATCGCCTCGGCCAGCCCCTTCAGGCCGTCGACGACCGCGATCAGGATGTCCTGGCAGCCCCTGGTCTTCAGTTCATTGAACACCTTCAGCCAGAACTTCGCGCCTTCGGTCTGCTCGATCCACAGGCCGAGCACGTCGCGCTGGCCGTCGGCCTGAATGCCCAGCGCCAGATACACCGCCTTGTTGCTCACCACGCCGTCGCCACGGATCTTCACGCGCAGCGCGTCGAAGAACACCACCGGGTACATCGCCTCGAGTGGACGGCTTTGCCAGGCCAGCGTTTCAGCCATCACCTCATCGGTGACCGAACTGATGAAATCGGGTGAGACCTCGGTGCCATAGCTTTCGGCCAGAAATGCCTGAATCTCGCGCACGCTCATGCCGCGTGCGTACATGGCGATGATGCGCTCGTCAAAGCCCGCGAAACGGCGCTCGTGCCTGGGAATCAGGATCGGCTCGAAGCTGCCTTCACGGTCGCGCGGCAGATCGACCCGCACCGCGCCGCGCTCGGTGATGACGGTCTTGCCGCTGGCGCCGTTGCGTTCATTGGTCTGCTCGGCAGGCTTGGGCTGGCCGGGCCGGTAGCCCAGATGCATGCTCATTTCCGCGCCCATCGCGCGTTCGATGAGCGCCTTGTTGAACGCCAGCATCAGGTCCTGGACCTCACCGGGCGTCATCGGACCCTTCACCAGCTCATCAAGCAGCGCTTCAGGCAACTCAGGCAGCGGCCCGCGGGCCGCTGCCTGAGACGCGACGGTGCGTTTCTTCTTCATCGGCATATCCATGACTTTTACCTCTCATGATATGCCTCGCCCACGGAATTACGGATAGGTCCGCTACGTCCTGCGAGCCCCTTGGCTCGTCAACACCACATCCCCGTTTTCCGTTCACGCCCGCGGTCCCCGTCGCTAGTCAGCGATGGGCAGCAATGACTTCTGCAAGGGCAGCTAACTGCTTAGCATGCAGGACGGCAGTCTCAGCAGTCTCAGCAGTCACGGCAGTTACGACAGTTACGGCAATCACGGCAATCACGGCAATCACGGCAATCACGGCAATCACGGCAATCGCGGCAATCGCGGCAATCGCGGCAATCGGGCATACGCTTGCAGACCGATGGTGTTGTCGAGCCAAGGGGCTCGGAGGACGTTGCGCTCAGCGGGCGTGGAAGGTCATTCAAGGCTGTCCGTTAACCGAGTGCCAATGCTCTTTCCGGGAGCTGCCCACACGCTAGATGCTGCGGGCTGAGAAGCTGCTTTCTTTGGTTACTTTCTTTGCAGCAGCAAAGAAAGTGACCCCTGCCCCGGGGAGGGGCAACGCCAATAGACCGACACGCTAAGAGCAAGAGCAAGAGCAAGAGCAAGAGCAAGAGCAAGAGCAAGAGCAAGAGCAAGAGCAAGAGCAAGAGCAAGAGCAAGAGAGCCACATCAAGCCAAGAGCAACCGAGCAAAGCCCTTAGCAAAAATAAGCCTTGGTATTCTCATGCACATCATCCCGTGCAAGCAGCTGATCAACGTGCAGCCACTCATACCGGCTATGCTGATCGAACCGCCCAATCGGCACAGCACCGTTCAAACTCATCGCATGAGCGAGCACGATGTAATGCGTCCCGAACCCCGCGATACCCGCGAAATTATCCTCGTAGCGATGCTCGAACACGCCATAAAGCCGCGATGAAGACCGCTCCACGCTCGCCACGCCAAGCTCGTTCCTAACGATGCGCGTGAACGCCGCATCGAGCGATTCGTCCTTCGCAATGCGTCCTCCCGGCACGAACCACGTATCCTGCGCAGGCCGGTTGCGTCGCTGCCCGACAAGCACGCGCCGATTGCCATCGGTCACGATCAGATCGATCGAGACGAGCGGCGCCAAGCGCACCACCGTCGTGAAATCCACTTCTTCCAGCATCCCCGTTGCATTGGTCATTTGCTTTGATCGTTATAGGTATCGATGCCGGTCCTAACTTCCGTCAGACCCAGCGCGCGCTCAGTGTAGCTTGCCGATACCCGCGGCAATAAGGCGCAGCACTGGTCCTAACAGACGAAAGATCGCTCGGCGATGCCATTCGCTCATCGTCAACTCACTCGCCCGCATAACCCGCTGGCGCACTCACGCTGGCGCGCATGACTTCGGCATTGTCAGAGACCACATAGACCGGCGCTTCGGTCAGCGCGAGCGGCAAGCGGCCGTCGCTGTAATGGGCCGTCGATGCATTGCCCATCATGTCGAACACCGTCACCTCGCCCGATGTGCCGGGCGCATCGACGACGAGGCTATAGCTCACCGCATGCGTCGCGTCGAAGCCGTTCGCGCCCGGCCACGATGCATTGCGATGCGTCCACAGCGCCGTCACGGCCTTGCCGCCGTTGCGACGCCGGAACGCATACGCATACACGCCCTGCGGCACGCCGTTGATAGGCCCGAGCGTCGTCGTGCCGTCGATGATGCGCGTCATCGCGGCCACCGCCATCGCAGCCGGCTTCGGGCTGATCGAATGCTGTCCGTAGCCGCCTTGCGCGTTGACGAGATCGAAGAACACGCCGTAGCCCACTTCAGGCGGATCGGCGGCGTAGAAGATAAAACTCACGTCCGCGCCCTCGCCAAGCAGAATCAGATGCGTGCGCGCGACGACGGCGCCCTGCGCATAGAGCACGTTCCAGTCCGGCGTGCGCGGTCCGTATTGGCTGCCGATGTCGTAGCTCACGCCCGTCTCGGTGACGAAGAGCTTCGCGCCCGGCCGCACGACTTCGTTCATGGTGCGGCGCAGTTCGCGCATCGCGGCGGGCATCGCGTTCGCGGATGTCGCCGGGTCCGCATCGAAACGCTCGGGCGGATGGGAAGGCGACGTGCCGACGTCGTAATAGCCGTGCACGCTCACGCCATCCAGATATTTGCCGATGCCAAGCGGCGCGAGACGTTTGAGCCACGCCGTATTCGATGCGAGATTCGAAAGCGTGAGACCCATCACGACCGCGTTCGGATCGCGCGCGTGAATCGCTTCGTGCGTGGCCTTGTACATCGCAACGAGGTTCGCGTCCGAGTCGCGCCACGGCAAGCCGCCTTCGTAGTCCGGCTCCCACGTCACCTGGTAGTAGTTGTGCGCCTGTTTCGCGAACCAGCGCTTGCGCACCGCATTCGATTCCTCGCCCACGCGCTTCATGTAGTCGCGATACGCATCGAGCGATGCGGGCGCGTAGCTGTGCGTCGCTTCTTTCGTCGGGCTGGCCCATGCGGGAATGCCGTCGAGCTGAATGAGCCGGAGCAGGTCGCCATGTTTGAAGAACGGCGCGAGGTTGTCCGCTGTCGGGTCGAACAGGTTGGGCGCCTTGTCTTCGGTCACCGACCAGTTCCGGTTGTCGTTGACCCATGTGAGACCGAGATCGGGATAAAGCGGGCGATAGCCGTCGCCCGAACAGCACGCTTCGCCGGGCTTCAGATACGCGGTGCCCTGGCCGCCGAAGCGATGCTCGTCCGCATGGGCGAACGCGACGCGCGGCAACACCTTCGACACATCGGGCAGCACGCCGAACGTCGCGACGCCCGAGGGACGCGTGCCGCGCGCGGGCAACGTGCCCTTGTCCTTTTCGAGCGATGCGCTCACCGCGAAGTAGCCCGCCGCGCCCGACGTGCAGAGCAGCGTGCGCGTGGCCGGCTTCGCATCGACGTCGAAGCGTCCGCTCGCCTTCACCGTGTTCCATGCATCGCGAATCTGCCAATGCACGACGTCAGCTGAAGCGGTGCGTGTCGTGATGGCGAGCGCGAACGGCGCGTCGAGCGCGAACATGCGCGTGCCGTCGCTGGCCGGCGTGTCGGCTTCGATCGCGGGGCCGCGCATCGATGCCGGCGACGCGGACCCGCGCGCATCGCAGCGAAGCGCTGGTGTGTCGGGCGCGGCGCGACGCAGATCTTCGTCGACGTGCGGCGCGCGCGCCGAATCGTCGCGCGCCGCGACCCAGCATCGTTTCTCGGCGCCCGGCGCGGGATCGTCGAACGCGCTGTTGTCACAGCGCGCGGAAGCGGTGAATGTGCTCACGACATGATGCGTCGGCGTGCCGTACATCACGCGCGCGGTGCCGTTGAACGTGCAGACTTCGTGTTCGGCGGCGCACGGTTTCCACGAGGCGACGTCCGCGGCGCGCGCGGAAGCTGCGTCGCGAGCGCGGACGTTATCGGATGCCGCCTTGTCGCAGCCGGCCATCGAAAGCGAAGCGGCGAGCAGTGCCGCAAGCGCCGCCGTCATGCGGCGCGCGTTGGAAATTCGGATCATCATGCGAAGGATCGGACCGCGAGGAGTGGGCGGGAGCGGCGTCGCACACAGCAAACGTTTCGCGCGCGGCCTGCTCTTCAAAGCGCCACGATGATGCGTGCGCGCTTGCTCAACCGTGCGAGCGCACACATGCCGGGACGTTCCATCCGACGAATGTGACGCTCGTTAAGCACGCCTGTGCGATTCACGGCTGCGCTTATCACAACTGAAACACCGCCTCGTCGGGCGATGTCGGCAGCTCGCGCAATAGCGCGTCGGCAAACTTTGCCGACGCTGTTACAACGCCCGAAGCGCAATTTGGAAAGCGACGTCCAAGCGCAATCCTTCCGAAAAATACGGGCCACATTCCGCCGACGATTTACCCGCTTAGAACCGATCGTTCGCTTAAACGAACCGCCGTGCACTGCCGCAAACAACTAGCGGTTGGCGGAAATAGCCTTCCCGCCGAGGCCCTTTAGGCACGCACCTTGGCGGGGAATCGGCGTTTGCGCAGTGCAGCAAGAACGGTCAGACTAAAACCGCCGATTATGTCGTCGAATAAATAAACCGCGCCGATTTTAACGAGCGATCGATTATCGAGTTACCGTTCAGAACGATAATGCCGGACGATTAAAATTATCGATGGTCCTGTATTAAATCGTTCGCATGGAATATTCTTTGAGACGGCAGCGCGCCTCTCGCAAATAAACCAAGATTTTCCGATTCCGGGCATATGCACGCGCCGCGTGAATCCTTCCGATGTTTCACGTTTGAATCAGTTTCACGGCGGCCCGCGCGCGCCCACAGCGCGCGCTCAGCCGCACAGGGCCGTGCGGCGCGGGTTTGCAGCGGTGTCGGTGGCCGATCGCACTGAAACTTCATTACCCTTTATGGGCGGCAGTTGTAACACTTCGTATGAAGAATCGGCAATTCTTTAACGTGCGGCTTTGAAAGATCGGCGAGCCCAATTTGGGGAGGGATATCAATGTGCGCTCACCCTCATAACAGACCAGATTTTGTCGTTCAGGCGCCGAAATCCATCCCACAAATAACTTTGTCTGCTTATTATTCACACCAGCGGATCGATTCCGCCAACCTCTCGTTCCCATCGGTCACGGCAACCCGGCGAAGTTCGGGAAACGCCTTGATGCAATGCAATGGCCGAGTAACTCTTCCGCACCCTGGAAACAAAGCTGCAGAGGATGACCATGCCTTACGCCACTCTCGAACCCGCAGTCATGGGTTGGACGCCTCCCTCGACGCGACCGTCGCAGGTCGAGGTGAAACGCATTGCGATTTTGCTGTTCGACGGATTCTCGCTCCTGGGTGCGGGGATCGTCGCCGAAGTGTTTCACATGGCAAACGAACTCTCGTCGATGAAGGCGAAGGCCGAATGCACGTATGACGTGCGCTTCCTGTCCGTCGAAGGCGGCAATGTCGCGTGTGCCTCGTCGGTGCGCGTATGGACCGACGGACTCGAAGCGCGTCATTACGGCGGCTTCGACGCGCTCTTCGTCGCGGGCGGCCGCGGCGCCGACGAAGCCGCGAAGGACGAGCGCATCGTCGAATGGGTGCGCCGGATGAATTCGAAGACGACCGTCGTGAAAGCGATCTCCGAAGGCCGCAAGGTGCTGGAAGCGGCGGGCATCGGCCACGCGCACGATGCGCAGTCGCGCTTCGGCAACGCGATGATCCAGCTCGCACGCGACGACGCGTCGGGCGAGGGCGGCGATCGCTATGAATCGATGAAGGGCGCGCTGCTCATCGTGAAGCGCGATCTCGGTCTGGACATATCGCGCAGTGTCGCGGAACGCCTGATGCCCGGCTCCGCTGCGAAGCTCGTCTCCATTCTCGGCGACAGCGGCGCGGCGTCTGCCGGCGACAAGATCCGCGCGGCGGCGCGCTGGCTGCAGGACAACTGCGAGCGGCCCATTTCCGTCGTCGATGCCGCGCAGGTCGCCGCGATGAGCGAGCGGAACTTCCTGCGCCGTTTCAAGATCGAGATGGGCATCACGCCATCGGATTACTTGCTTCAGGCACGGCTTGCCGTGACGTGCGCGCTGCTCACCGATTCCGAGTTGCCGGTGGACAAGATCGCGCGACGCAGCGGCATGGGCAACGGCGACAGGCTCGCCAAGATTTTCCGCAAGCGTCTTCTGATTTCGCCGACCGAATACCGGATGCAAAGCCGGCGCGAGGCCAACGGTTAAGGACCGCGCACGCGGGACGCAGGAACGTCGGAACGCTGGAATAGGCACGCCGCCTTGTGTGGGGTAGCGGACGGGGCTGGCGTCTTTCGTCGAACATTTGGCCGGACTATCTTGGTCCGCGGCCCAATCATTCTCGGGCGGCACGCGAAGCGCGCGCCGCACAACGAACATGCAGGCAGGAGTCCTACGATGAACAATGAGGCACGCACGGAAGGTGAGGTGGCGGTAGGCGGGAGCAGTGAGGAGGCAGGCTCGGCCATGATGGCCGGGCCGTGCCGCCGGCTCGTGCCGGTCATCCTCGCAGGCGGCTCGGGCACGCGCCTGTGGCCGATGTCCCGCGAGCAATTCCCGAAACAGCTGATCGGCATCGTCGGTCGCGATTCGCTTCTTCAGGCCACCGTCTCGCGCATGAAAGGCTTCAAGGGCGACTTCAACGTGAGCGCGCAGCCGATCATCGTGTGCGGCGAGGAGCATCGCTTCACGACCGAAGAGCAGACGCGCGAAAGCGGCGTGCATGCGCAGATCATCGTCGAGCCGGCCCGCCGCGATACGGCGCCCGCGCTCACGCTCGCCGCGCTCGCCGCATGCAAGGACGGCCGCGACGCGATCATGGTCGCGATGCCCGCCGATCATTCCATCGCGGATATTCCCGCGCTGCATCGCGCCATCGGCATCGCCGCCGAACACGCGGAGCGCGGCGTGATCGCGACGCTCGGCATTCCGCCGACGCGCCCCGACACCGGCTTCGGCTATATCCGTCTGGGCGCCGCGCTCGAAGACGGCGCCCATGAAATCGACCGCTTCGTGGAAAAGCCCGCCGCCGAACTCGCCGCGCAATACGTCGTGGCGGGCACGTACTGGTGGAACAGCGGCATCTTCGTCGTGCGCGCGAGCGTCTGGCTCGCCGCGCTGGAAAAGCTCAATCCCGACATGCACGCGGCCTGCTGCGCGGCGCTCGCCGAAGGCCGCGACGACGGCAAGTTCTTCCGTCCGCTCGCGACGCAGTTCGGCCAGGCGCCGTCCGATTCGATCGACTACGCGGTGATGGAGCACATCGGTACGCCGATGGCGCCGTGCGCAGGCATCGTGGTGCCGCTCGTCGCCGGCTGGTCGGATCTCGGCTCGTGGGACGCCGTGTGGGACGCGATGGACAAGGACGACTCGGGCAACGTCGCGAGCGGCCGCGTGGTGTTCGAAGGCGCGACCTCGAGCTATGCGCGCTCCGAAGGCGGGCGTCTCGTCGCGTGCGTCGGGACGACCAACATCATCGTCGTCGAAACGGACGATGCGGTGCTCGTCGCGGACCGTTCGCGCGTGCAGGACATCAAGGGGCTCGTCGCGCGCATCCGCGAGCAGCATGCGCCGGAAGCGGACGCGCATCGCAAGGTGCGCCGGCCGTGGGGCTTCTATGACTCCATCGAGCACGGCGAGCGCTTTCAGGTGAAGCGCATCGTGGTGTCGCCGGGCGCGCAGCTTTCGCTGCAAATGCATCACCACCGCGCAGAACACTGGATCGTCGTGTGCGGCACGGCGCTCGTCACGCGGGGCGAAGAGCAGTTCCTGCTGTCGGAAAACGAATCGACGTTCATTCCGCTCGGCGTGCGCCATCGCCTGGAAAACCCCGGCAAGGTGCCGCTCGAAATCATCGAGGTGCAGTCGGGCAGCTATCTCGGCGAGGACGACATCGTGCGCTTCGACGACACGTATGGCCGCAGTTGAAGCACGCAGTTCGTAGTTGAGTGAGACAACGCTTTCTTGCAACGGCGACGCACCACACAAAGACCGGCATGCGAGGAGGAGACAAGGTAGTCCGTTTTGCGGGATCGACTGTTCGGGGAGAAGACATGCGCGATTTACAAGGCTTGCTCGCGCGCCTGTTCGACGTCGCCATGATCGTGGGCGGCGCGGCGGTGGCGTCGCAACTAAGGTTCCAGTACATAGAGGCACATGCGTATTCGGTGGCGTTCGTCGCGTTCGCGGCGGCGTTCTCGCTTGCGCTGTTTCCAGGCTTCGGCGTGTACGAGTCGTGGCGCGGGCGCAGCAAGGTCATGCTAGCGTGCCAGGTGTCGCTCGGCTGGCTGGTGGTGCAGGGATGCGCGCTTGCGCTGATGTTCTCGCTGCATCGCCTCGACTATGTGTCGCGGCTCTGGTTCGCATACTGGACCGCGATGTCGGGCGGTCTCATGATCGCGGGCCGGCTCGTGATGCATGTGGTTCTCGCTCGCGTGCGCAACGCGGGCATGAACCTGCATCAGGTGGCGATCGTCGGATGCGGGCGGCACTGCAATTCGATCGTGAGGAAGCTCGATCGCGCGAAGGACTCGGGCTTTCGCGCAAGCGCGGCGCTCAACGTCGCGCCGGAATCGGGGCGGCTCAATACGCGCGTGCCGGTGTTCGAGGACCACGATGCGTTCGTGAACTACGTTCGCACGCAGAACGTGCATGAAGTATGGCTTGCGCTGCCGCTTTCGCAGGAGCGCACCATCCTGCGCTTCGTGAACGAATTCCGCGACGACCTCGTGAACGTGCGCTTCATGCCCGACGTGCGCAGCCTCGCGCTCTTCGAAGCGGGCGTAACGGACGTGCTCGGCGAGACGGCCATCAATCTCGTCGCGTCGCCGCTATCGCAAAGCGCGCTGCTGCAAAAGGAAATCTTCGACCGCCTGTTCGCGCTCGCCGCGATCATCGCCGTGTCGCCGCTGCTCATCGGCATTGCGATCGCGATCAAGCTCACCTCGCGCGGTCCGGTGTTCTTCAGGCAGCGTCGCAAAGGCGCGGATGGCCGCGTCTTCAAGATCTACAAGTTCCGTTCGATGCGCCTGCACACGGAACAGGCCGGCGTGCTTCGCCAGGCCACGCGCAACGATCCGCGCGTGACCCGTGTCGGGGCATTCCTGCGCCGTACCAGCCTCGATGAGCTGCCGCAGTTCTTCAATGTCCTGCGCGGCGACATGTCGGTTGTGGGGCCGCGTCCGCACGCACTCGAGCATGACGACCTGTACCAGAAGGTCGTGTCGGGGTACATCCATCGTTACCGGATCAAGCCGGGCATCACCGGCTGGGCCCAGGTCAACGGATTTCGCGGAGAAACTGATCTGATCGAGAAAATGGAAGGACGCGTCGCTCATGATTTGTACTACCTCGGTAACTGGTCGTTCGGGCTCGATATGAGAATCATCGCCGCTACGATCTTCAAGGGACTACGCCACACCAACGCATATTGATGCAGGGGACGACCATCATGCACAACCAACAACAACGGGGCACCACATCCATGGCCGCCAACAACAACGTGTCGGGCGTGTTCCGGCTCTCGGGCCTCGCGGCAGCGGCCTCGCTCTGCGTGATCTTCGCGGGCTGCGCGCTCGCGCCGGGCATGCACATGGAGAAGCCGGCCGCGCTCGCCGAAACGTCCAACGACCAGGGCGATCCGGCGACCACGGTGAACATTCCGATCACGCCCATCGATCTCTCGCTCGTGCGCAAGCTCAAGGCCGCGCAGCCGCCGTCGAACATCGATCCGAACGCGAGCCTCTACGGCAAGCCCAAGGCATACACGCTCGGGCCGGGCGACGTGCTGCAGATCACCGTGTGGGATCACCCCGAACTCGTGGCCGCCGTCGGCCAGCCGCCGCAGCAGACGCGTCCCGCCGATGCCGCGCCCGGCTTCGTCGTCGATGCGGACGGCAATCTGCAGTTCCCGTACGTGAACCGCGCGCTGCATGTCGCGGGCAAGACGGAATCGCAAGTGCAGCGCGAGCTGTACGCCGAGCTGTCGAAGGTCTTCGTGAAGCCGCAACTGACGGTGCGCGTCGCATCGTTCCGTGCGCAGCAGGTTTATATCGACGGGGAAGTGCGCACGCCCGGCTCGCAGCAGATCAACGACATTCCGATGACGCTCACCGAAGCCATCGGTCGTGCGGGCGGTTTCGCACCGACGGCGGACCAGAGCCGTGTCACGCTTATCCGTGATGGCGTGACGTATCACATCAACATCGCGGGCATGACGGCGAAGGGACGCAATCCCGCGGACATCATGCTGAAGAGCGGCGATGCGCTGCGCATCGATTCGCGCGAAGACAACGGCGTGTACGTGATGGGCGAAGTGACGAAGCCGGCGACCGTGATCCCGATGCGTAACGGCAAGCTGACGCTTTCGGATGCGATCTCGCAGGCAGGCAGCTTCAACGCGGAGACGTCGGACCCGAAGGAACTGTACGTGATCCGCAACGGCAAGACCGACAACCCCGAGGTGTACAAGCTCGATGCGCGTTCGCCGGTGTCGATGCTGCTCGCGAACAGCTTCGAGCTGCAGCCGAGCGACGTGGTCTATGTGGACAACAACGGGCTCGTGCGCTTCAGCCGCGTGCTGAACCTCCTGCTGCCGGCGATCAACGCGGGCCTGACCGCGGCCGTCGTCACGAAGTAAAAGCAAAAAAGCAATCTTCGTTTGTTGATGTATGACCGGCGCGCAGGGGCGCGCCGGCGTTTCTTGTAAGACTACAAAGAATAAGCGAGCGAGACCATGGCCACGAACTTTGATGCACGCTACTCGGACGTCTCGACCGGCGACGAGTTGCGATTATCCGACTATCTGGCGGCCGTTCTAGGCAACTGGAAACTCGTTACGGTCGTCATGCTTGCGGTGGTCGCGCTGGGCGCGGCTTACGCATTCATCGCGCCGCCCACTTACAAGGCGGACGCACTCATCCAGGTCGAAGAGGCCAACCCGAACAACAATCCGAACGCGAACGTGAACGCGGTGCAGGCCGTCTCGCAGATGTTCGATGCGAAGTCGACCACGGCCGCGCAGATCGAACTGCTGCGCTCGCGCCTCGTCGTCGACGATACGGTGCAGCGCCTGCATCTCGACATCAACGCCGTGCCGCATGCCATTCCGGTGATCGGCGGCGCGGCGGCGAGCGTGTTCTCGATGCTCAACATGGAGCCGCCCGCGTTCATGTCGCGCTTCGCGACGGGCAACGAACAGATCGACGTGCCGCTCTTCGATACGCCGAAGGACCTGTACGAGCAGAAGTTCACGCTCGTGGCCGGCGAAAACGGCACGTATGCGCTGAACGATCCGGACGGCGTCGCGATTCTCTCGGGCAAGGTCGGCCAGGAAGCCACGGGCATGACCTCGCATGGCCCGGTGAGGATCAAGGTAGAGAAGCTCGCCGGCGCGCCGGGCGTGCAGTTCGACGTGCAGCGCTTCTCGACGCTCACGACCGTCGACGCGCTCCAGCAGCGCCTCGCCGTCGCGGAGACCGCGTTGCAGTCGGGCATCATCGGCGTGAGTCTCGAAGGGAAGAACCCGAAGCAGATCGCGCAGATCGTCAACAACATCGCGAACCGCTACGTGCAGCAGGATTCCGAGAAGCGCTCGGCCGAAGCCGAACACACGCTCGCGTTCCTCGAACAGCAACTGCCCGTGCTGAAGAGCCAGCTCGACGACGCGGAGCAGCGCTACAACACGTTCCGCAATCGTCAGGGCACGGTCGACCTGAGCGAGGAAAGCCGTCTGTTGCTGCAGCAGATCGTCGATAACAAGACCAAGCTCACGGACCTGCAGCAGCAACGCGCGGAGCTTTCCCAGCGCTTCACGCCGAATCATCCTTCGGTGCTGGCACTCGATGCGCAGATCGCCTCGCTCGTCGGCGCGCAGACGCGTCTTGGCAAGAACGTATCGACGCTGCCCGATACCGAGCAGAACGCATTGCGCTATCTGCGCGACGTGCGCGTGAACACCGAGCTTTACACGAACATGCTCAACAGCGCGCAGCAGTTGCGCATTGCGAAGGCGGGGCAGATCGGCAACGTGCGCGTGGTGGATTACGCGCAGGCCGCCGACGATCCCGTGCGCCCGAAGCGCATGCTCGTCATCATGATCTCGGCGGCCGTGGGCCTCGTGCTCGGCGTGATCGTCGCGTTCGTGCGCAAGGCGCTGTATGGCGGCGTCGAGCGTCCGGAAGAGATCGAGAAGCAACTGGGCGTGCGCGTCTTCGCGATCGTGCCGCGCAGCACGCATCAGTATCGTCTGCAACGTAAGGTCGGCATGCGTCACGAAGGCCTGCACGTCCTCGCCGCGCAGGCGCCCGAAGACGCAGCGGTGGAAGGCATTCGCAGCCTGCGCACGTCGTTGCAGCTGCAAATGGCCGATGCGGGCAACAACGTCGTGATGCTGACGGGCTCGCGTCCGGAAGCGGGCAAGTCGTTCCTGTCGGCGAATCTCGCGACGCTCGTTGCATCGACGAGAAAGCGCGTACTCCTGATCGATGGCGACATGCGCCGCGGCGACATCCACTCGCATTTCGGCGTGCGTCACTCGCCGGGTCTCTCCGACGTGCTGATGGGCGCGGACGTGACCAGCGCGATCCTGCACGACGTGCTGCCGGGCGTGGACCTCATCACGAAGGGCTCGCTGCCTTCGCATCCGTCCGAACTGCTGGCGAGCGAGCGCCTCGGGGAAGTGCTCGATCAGCTCAAGCAACAGTACGACCTCGTGATCGTCGATACGCCGCCCGTGCTCGCCGTGACCGATGCGACGGTGATCGGCAAGCACGCGGGCACGAGCCTGCTCGTCGTGCGGCACGGCAAGAATCAGGTGCAGGAGATCGGCGAAACGATGAAGCGCCTGCAACACGGCGGCGTGAACATGAAGGGCGTGCTGCTGACCGACGTCCCTCAATCGAAGATCCTGATGGGCAGCACCTACGCCGGCTATTACGGCTACGAAAGCATCGCCGAGTGACGCCGGGTAGCGCCGGCAAATCAATAAATAACAATGACGGCGCGCTCCAGCGCGCCGATACAGACCGCAGAACGAGAGGTTAAGCATGGACCGCAAAGTTGCTTTGATCACGGGCATTACGGGGCAGGACGGGTCGTATCTTGCCGAACTGCTGCTCGCGAAGGGATATGAAGTACACGGCATCAAGCGCCGCAGTTCGCTTTTCAACACCGATCGCATCGATCATCTGTATCGCGATCCGCACGATCCGGACCAGCGCCTGTTTCTGCATCACGGCGACCTGACGGACTCCACGAGCCTCGTTCGCATCATCCAGCGCGTGATGCCCGACGAAATCTACAACCTCGCGGCGCAAAGCCATGTGGCGGTCTCGTTCGAAGAGCCGGAATACACGGCCAATGCAGACGGCCTCGGCGCGCTGCGCATTCTCGAAGCGATCCGCATTCTCGGCCTGGAAAAGAAGACGCGTTTCTATCAGGCATCGACATCCGAACTGTATGGCCTCGTGCAGGAAACCCCGCAACGCGAGACCACGCCGTTCTATCCGCGCAGCCCGTATGCCGTGGCGAAGCTCTATGCGTACTGGATCACGGTGAATTACCGCGAAGCCTATGGCATGTACGCATGCAACGGCATTTTGTTCAATCACGAGTCGCCGGTGCGCGGCGAGACGTTCGTCACGCGCAAGATCACGCGCGCCATCGCCCGCATCGCCGTGGGCCTGCAAGACGACCTCTATCTCGGCAATCTCTCGGCGCTGCGCGACTGGGGCCATGCGCGCGATTACGTCGAGATGCAATGGATGATGCTGCAACAGGAGCAGCCCGAGGACTTCGTAATCGCGACTGGCGTGCAGTACAGCGTGCGCGAGTTCGTGCAGCAGGCGGCGGCCGAACTGGGCGTGCATGTGCGCTTCGAGGGCGAGGGCGTGAATGAAGTCGGCATCGTGGATCGCGTGGACAGCCGCGAAACGAAGCTGCGTCCGGGCCAGGTGATCGTGCGCGTCGATCCGCGCTACTTCCGCCCGACCGAAGTGGAGACGCTGCTCGGCGATCCCACCAAGGCGCACGAGAAGCTCGGCTGGCGTCCCGCGACTTCGTTCCAGTCGCTCGTGAAGGAAATGGTGCGCGCCGACTATCAGATCGCCCGCCGCGATGCGCTCGTCACGCTTGCCGGTTTCAAGGCTCTCGAACATCACGAGTAAGCCATGAACAAGCACGCACGCATTTTTGTCGCGGGACACCGTGGCATGGTCGGCTCCGCGCTCGTGCGCCGTTTGGGCGCAGCCGGCTACGACAACATCGTGACCCGCACGAAGGCCCGGCTTGACCTGACGGACCAGCAGGCGGTGAACCGGTTCTTCGAAGAAGACCAGATCGACGTCGTGTTTCTGGCGGCGGCGCGCGTGGGCGGCATCCTCGCGAATTCGACGATGCCCGCCTCGTTCATCTACGAGAACCTCGCGATCGAAACGAACGTGATTCATGCGGCTTGCCGCTCAAACGTGTCGAAGCTCGTGTTCTTCGGCTCTTCGTGCATCTATCCGAAGTCGTGCCCGCAGCCGATCAGGGAAGAGTATCTCCTGCAGTCCGCGCTCGAGCCGACCAACGAAGCCTATGCAATCGCGAAGATCGCGGGCCTCAAGATGTGCGAGGCGTACAACCGTCAATACGGCACGCACTTCGTCTCGCTGATGCCGACGAACCTGTACGGCCCGAACGACAACTACGATCTGACAAGCAGCCACGTACTGCCCGCGCTCATTCGCAAGGCTCACGAAGCGAAGCTGCGCGGCGACGCGACGCTGCCGGTGTGGGGCACCGGCTCGCCGCGCCGCGAATTCCTGCATGTGGACGATCTCGCCGATGCCGCGGCCTTCGTCATGGAAAGCAGCGTGAACGACGGCGTCTTCAACGTGGGCGTCGGGCACGATCTCACGATCCGCGAACTCGCGCAGATGGTCTGCCGCGTAGTGGGCTTCGAAGGCGCACTCGTGTTCGATGCGGCCAAGCCCGACGGCACGCCGCGCAAGCTGCTCGATGTATCGAAGCTCGAAGGCATGGGATGGAAGGCATCGATCGCGCTGGAAGAGGGCATGCGCGCGACGTATCGCGACTTCCTCGATCGTTGCGCCTCCGCGCAAGAGACGGGCGTGGCCGCGTGAATCGCGGCATCCATTCGCAGGGAATACGACAATGTCAGCTTCAGTGACCATCTTTCATAACGTGGTGTGGTCGCGGCACAAGGGCGCAGTGTTGTCCGCGCTGCATCACCTCTCGGGAACGGGATCGATCCGCTATTCGATGGTGCAGATCGCGGATACCGAGCACGATCGCATCGGCTTTTCGGATGTCGATTATTCGTTTCATCGTTATCCGATGACGAAGCTCTACAACGGATGCTACGAAGACGTGCCGACGTGGCGCATGACCGCGCGTCTCGTCTGGGAAGTGCTCAAGGCCAAATCGGACCTCGTGGTTTTGCCGGGTTATCACCGCCCCGAGTACTGGGCGATGATGGCCGCGTGCATCGTGACGGGAAAGCGCCGCGCCGTGTTTTGCGATTCCACCGCGCGCGACAATCCGCGCCGCATGGTGACGTCGCTGCCCAAGCGGGTGTTCTTCGCGCTGTGCGACGGTTACTTCGCCTTCGGCACGCGCAGCCGCGAGTATCTGATGTCGCTCGGTGCCAAGCAGGACAAGATTTTCACGCCGTGCCAGGCCGCCGCGCTGCCGCGCGCGTTCTCCACCGAGACGGTCGTGGAAGACCGCCTCGCGCATCGGCAAGGCAAGAAGCCTGTGTTTCTGTTCGTTGGGCGCTTGTCGGCGGAGAAAGGTGTCGACACGCTCGTCGATGCGTTCAAGCTCCTGAGAAAGACCGTGCCCGATGCACAGTTGCGCATCGTCGGCACAGGGGCGCTCGGCGATGAGCTGAAGAAGCAGGTCGCCGATGCGGGCCTGCAGGAAGCCGTGCATTTTCTCGGCAGCCTTCAGGACGGGCCGCTCTCGCGTGAGTATTTCGGCGCAACGTGCATGGTGTTGCCGAGCAAGCGCGAGCCGTGGGGCCTCGTGACGAACGAAGCCTTGAATCATGGATGCCCGGTGATCGTGAGCGAGAGTTGCGGCTGCGTGCCGGAACTGGTGGTGGAAGGCGTATCGGGGTACGCGTTTCCTGCCGGCGATGTCGCGAGCCTGCATCGGACGATGCTCAAGTCGCTCGAAGCATTCGCGGATACGGCTGGCGTGGCGAAGCGCTGCGCGGAGGTCATCCGGCGCTTCGATCCGCCTTCGGCCGCGGCCAACATCGCGCGCGGCTGCGCATTGCTGCTGACGAACTGAAGAAGCTGTCGATAGAACCGGAATCAGCGATGACGCAAATCGCAAGGAGGACGAAACAAAAGCGGTGATGAAACGCCATCGGGCGGCGGTCCTGCGCATCCCGATGGCTGGCGCTTTGCCGGACGGCGAGGGTACGTTCGGGACGCAGGGCGCGATTGTCGGGGCGAGGGACCACATGAGAATACTGATCTACGGGCTCAACTATGCGCCCGAGTTGACGGGAACCGGCAAATACACGGCGGAAATGGCGGAAGCGCTGGCCCATGGCGGCCACGAGGTGCGCGTCGTCTGCGCGCCGCCGTACTATCCGGAATGGAAAGTGGGCGAGGGCTATGCGAGCTGGCTGCATCGCTTCGAGACGCGCAAGGGCGTGCGTCTGTGGCGCGCGCCGCTGTGGGTGCCGAAGAAGCCGAGCGGCGCCAAGCGCATGCTCCATCTCGCATCGTTCGCGCTCACGTCGTTGCCCGCACTCGCCATGCATGCGCTATGGCGTCCGCATATCGTGATGACGATCGCGCCGAGCCTTGCGAACGCGCCGGGCGCGCTCGCGCTTGCCCGTATTACAGGCGCGCGTTCATGGCTGCATATTCAGGACTTCGAAGTAGACGCGGCGTTCGATCTCGGGTTGCTCAAGAATGCGCGCGCCGCGCGCACCGCGCTTGCCTTCGAGCGCTGGCTCATGAAGCGCTTCGACGTGGTGTCGTCGATCTCCGACAAGATGGTCGAGCGCGCGGTGGCGAAGGGCGTTGCGCTCGCGCGTTCGTTCCATCTGCCGAACTGGGTCGATACCACGGCGATCTATCCGATCGATGGCCCGAGTGCGTTTCGCCGCGAACTCCGTATCGGCGAGCATGCGAAGGTCGTGCTCTATTCGGGCAACATGGGTGCGAAGCAGGGCCTCGAGATTCTCGCCGATGCCGCTGCCGCGCTCGCGGCCCGCGACGACATCGTCTTCGTGTTCTGCGGCAACGGGGCGACCAAGGCCGCGTTGCAGAAGCGCTGCGCCAATTTGCGGAATACGCGGTTTCTGTCGTTGCAGCCCATCGAGCGCCTGAACGAGCTATTGAATCTCGCTGACATTCATGTGCTGCCGCAACGCGGCGATGTCGCCGATCTCGTGATGCCCTCGAAGCTGACCGGCATGTTCGCGAGCGCGCGCGCCGTCGTCGCGATGGCGCATCCGGGGACCGAGCTGTATGAAGCGGTCTCGGGACGCGGCGTGGTCATCGAACCGGAAAGCGTCGGGGCGCTGACCGACGCCATCGCGATGCTCGTGCGTCATCCTGACTTGCGCGCGCGTTATGGCGAGGAAGGGCGGTTGTTCGCGCAAGAACGGCTCTCGCCGCATTCGGTGTTTGCGCGCCTCGAGGAACGTCTCAAGTCGCTCATCGGTGACGCAGCCGACACACGGGCAAGCGATGCCGCCGATCTCGCCATCGTGCGCATGGGCGACCATGCACCCATCCTCACGCAGATCGAAAAGGTCGAGTGAGCGCGTCTTGCCGGCCGCTCGACGCACGCGTCGGCGGCCGCGCATCTTCTACTCGTGCTTCAATACGGCGACCTGTAGATGTTGCGTGCACGCGCGGCCTTGGGCGGCGCCTTGTATCCGCCAGGCGCGGGATACAGCGTTGCCGCAGCGCCTTCCGGCATCAGCATGGCTTTAGCGTCCCCGTTGCGCGGGGCGCGCCGCAACTGCGCGCCCGCGCCCGGATTGCCCACATAGCCGTTCTGCTGTGCGAGCAACTTGTCCGTAGGCGAGATGCCCTGCGCCGCTTTCGCGGTGCCATCGACAGGCGCGCCGTAAGGCACCGCATAGGGATCGGCATAAGCATCGGGGCTGCCGAGCAAATTCGCTTCAGCGGGCGTGATGCCGCCGGGCTGCCGCGTGCCAGTGGCCGCATCGGAGTAATGGGCCGCATGCGCAGCGGACGATGCGACAAGCGCGCAAGGTCCCAGTGCGGCGATCACAAACGGCATGAGCGCCGCGCGTAGCTCGTGTTTCATCTCTCTCTCCAGGCTGATGTCGTGGTGCGTTATACAGCGCATCGTGCCGATGCTTCGGTACGCTACGCATCGCTTGGACGATAGCCGCGCGGCAACATCGACCGCTTGCGCCAAAAGTCTTGCCGATGCGGCCAACCGTGTCATAGCGCACGTCCCGCTCTTTAGCGCTCACTGATAATCGCTTCACCGCTTGCCGCCCGCGAGCGCTGCGAAGCCGCGCATGGCGCGCGCTGTCGGCATGGCGGGCAAGAGCCAGGCGAAAGAAAAAAGAATCAGGCGGACAGCGCGACGGGGCCACGAATCATGGACAGAGCGATCGACGAGCGATGCATCGGCGCGGCGAGCGATGGCGGCAGCGAGGGCAGGAAAGCCGCAGGCAGACGCGGCAAGGTGATCGATCTGTCGCGTGCGGGACGCGGCAACTTCGTCGCGAAACGCGGCCTGATGATGGAACTCGCGTGGTTCTTCGTCGAGGCGTGCTTCATCAATAACAAGCTGATACCCGTGTCGTTCGTGCGTGTGGCGCTGCTGCGCGCATTCGGCGCGCGCATCGGCAGGAACTGTCGGATGCCGCATCCGATCCGCGTGAAGGCGCCGTGGAATCTCGTCGTCGGCGACAACTGTTGGTTCGGCGTCGATGCATGGATCTATAACCAGGCCGACATTCGCATCGGCTCGAACGTGTGCATCTCGCAGGGCGCGTTTCTCACTACCGGCTCGCACGACGTGGCAGACAACATGGACCTGAAGGTCGCGCCGATCGTGATCGAGGACGGCGCGTGGATCACATCGAAATGCGTCGTGCAGATGGGCGTCACCATCGGACGCTCGGCGCTCGTCACGCCGATGTCCGTCGTGCATCGCTCGCTCGAAGCAGAAGGTGTGTACGGCGGCAATCCGGTGCGCTTCATCAAGAAACGCTTTCCGGCCTGAAGAAAAAATGGAAGTCCAGAGCGCGGCGAAACGGATGCGGGCAGGGGCTCGTGCGCGTCACCGCGAACACCGCTAAAAAAGCACAAGAAAAGAGGAAACGGGGAATGTTCATTGACAGCCGCAGCGTCGAAGAAGGCGCGGTGATAGAGACCACGGTATGCATCGTCGGCGCGGGCGTGGCAGGCATCACGCTCGCGCTGGAGCTCGAGAAGCAGGGCATCGGAGCATGCCTGCTGGAAAGTGGCGGATATCGCGCCGACGACGAAACGCGCGACCTGTATCGCGGTGAAAACGTTGGGGTTCCTTACGAATTCGCCGACGGCTGCCGCAGCCGCTTCCTCGGCGGCAGCAGTAATTGCTGGGGCGGCTGGTGCCGTCCGCTCGATCCGTGGGACTTCGAAAAGCGCGATTGGGTGGCCGATAGCGGCTGGCCCTTCGGACTCGACGAACTGCGTCCGTACTACGCGCGCACGCATGCGCTGCTGCAACTGGGCGAGAACAACTTCGATCCCGCGTACTGGGAATCGGCGATTCATCGGCCGGACGTGCGGCGCCATCCGTTTCCGAGCGGCACCGTGCGCGACACCATTTCGCAGTTCAGCCCGCCGGTGCGCTTCGGCAAGGTCTATCGCAAGCAACTGCTCGCGGCGAAGAACGTGCGCGTGTTTCTCTTCGCCAACGCGATGAACATCGATACCGACAGTGACGCGCGCTCGGTCACGAAGATCGATGTCGGCACGCTGTCCGGCCGCCGCTTCGCGATTCGCGCGAAGGTGTTCGTGCTGGCGACGGGCGGCATCGAGAATGCGCGTCTTCTGCTTTCGTCGAACAAGGTGCAGAAGGCGGGCCTCGGCAATGCCAACGATCTCGTCGGCCGCTATTTCATGGACCATCCGCGCATCATGTCGGCGAACGTGCGCTTCAAGAAGGAATGGGCGCGCAACAAGCTGTACGACATCAAGTATCACTATCAGAACAAGGCGGTGTCCGCGCACGGCACGTTCATCTCGTCGCAGTTCGCGCTGACGCAAAAGACGCTCGAACGAGAGAAGCTGCTCAACGCGCGCGCGTGGTTCTATTCCGTGTTTCGCGGCGAAAACACCAAGGGCTCGGAAGCGCTCATTCGCGCGAAGCAGGCGCTGCTCAAGAAGGATCAGCCCGGCTACAGCATGACCGGCGATCTCCTCACGATGATGGCGAATCCCGTCGATACCGCGTGCTTCGGACTCGCGCGTCTGTTGCAGCCGCGCCCGCTCATCACCGAAGTGAAGATTCAGACCATCGTCGAAGCGGAGCCGAACCGCGACAGCCGCGTGACCTTGGCGCCGCAGAAGGACGCGCTCGGCATGAATCGCGTGAAGGTGAACTGGCAGGTGACGGAGCTGGTCAAGCGCACGTTCGATCGCACGGTCGCGCATATCGCGGCGGAGTTGCAGCGCGGCGGCGTCGCCGACGTGACGCTCGACGAGACGCTCGAAGGCAAGCCGTGGCCCGCGCAGCTCGAAGGCACCTGGCATCACATGGGCACGACGCGCATGCACGATTCGGCGAAGCAAGGCGTAGTGGATCGCGATCTCAAGATGCACGGCATGAGCAACCTGTACGTGGCGGGAAGCTCGGTGTTTCCGACGGTCGGCGCGAACTTCCCGACCATCACGATCGCCGCGCTCACGCTGCGGCTCGCGGCCCATCTCGGGCGCGTCATCAAGGGCGACGATGCGACGACGACGCTCGTCGGATCATCCGGCACGCCGCTTAGAACTCAGACAGCAGCCGAGTTGCCGATGGCGGCATCGGCCTTGCATATGCGGGGGGACCTGGCGTAATAGCCTGTGTTCAGGGGAGAGGGGACGCCGCCGGTCGACGACTGGCGGCGTTTTCTTTTTGGCCCGGATATGCCCGGATGCGTCGGCGGAAGAGGCATGGCTATAATCGCCATCCGTCCTCGTTATTGAAGAATAGCCCGTGAAAAAGCACACTTTCGCCGCGCTTGCATCGCTTGCATCTGTCCTATCCCTTTCACTTGCGGCATGTTCGTCGCCGGAAAAGGAAGCGCAGCGCGCGCAGGGGTTCACGCGCTCCGAGCAATCGCTCGATGCCGCGCAGCGCAACGCAACGGTGCGCTGCGGCGATGCCGCGCAATGCGATGCAATGTGGGCGCGCGCGAAGCGCTATATCGAGCTGAATTCCAATCAGCCCGTGATTCGCGCGGATGCGGTGGCGATCGAAACGGATGTGCCGTCGCGTTCGGGCAAGCCCGTTTATTCGGCGACGCGCGTGGCGAACGGCAATGGCGCGACGATCGCGCTATATGCGCAATGCCGCGGCATGTATGGTCCCGAACGCGCGCGCGGCTCCGACTACGACGACTGCGCGAGCAAGATTATCTCGGTGCAGAGCCGCTTTGCCGCGTTCCTTCAGTCGAATCAGTAATCAGTAAGGCTCGCCTCATGCGGCGAGCGCACCGCGCGCGATGCCGCCATCGCGCGTGTTAGCGGTCTCACGCAGCACGCGTGCGAGATCCTTCGACATCGCATCCACATGAAAGCGGCGCATGAAGGTGGCGAGCGCCTGCTCGCGCATGGCCAGCGCCGCGCGCTCGTCCATGCGAAGCCATGCGGATAGCGCCTCGATGGTGCCCTCGACGGTATCGTTCCCGACGATGCCCGCGCCATCCGCTTTCACTTCGCGCCAGATGTTGACCTTGTCGGAGATCAGCACGGGCAGCCTGCACCCCAGCGCTTCGGCGACGGCAATGCCGAAGTTCTCTTGATGCGAGGGCAGCGCGAACACATCGCTCGTGCGGAATGCGCCCCACTTGAGATCGCCCGAGAGCATGCCCGTCCATGTGATGCGGTCCTCGATGCCGAGCTCGCGGCTCAGTGCGCGCAGTTGCGCGGAATACTCGCCGTCGTCGGGGCCGGCCATCACGAGATGGGCGCGTGAATCGATATCGCGCACCGCTGCAAAGGCCTTCAACAGCAGGTCGCACCCCTTCTTTTCGTGGATGCGGCCGAGAAAGAGAATCGCGCGCTTGCCCCTGAGTTGCGGATACATCGAGAGAAACGCATGGCGCGATGTGGTCGAATCGGCGGGCGGCTGGCGCGTGCCGAATGCCACGACTTCTTCCCTCGCGCGATAGAGCCTGAACGATTCGCGCGCGAGCACGCGTTCTTCTTCCGTTGTGAAGAGCACGCGCCTTGCATCGCGCAGCACGCGGTATTCGGCCCACGGCCAATAGAGGCACTTCTTCAGATGCTTGAGCGGGTAGGTGCGCTTGAACCACGGATCGAGCATGCCGTGCGGAAACACGTAATAGGGCACGCCGCTTTCGCGCAGCGCCTTCCACGCGCCATAGCTGTGATACTGCCAGAGACCGTTGACAATGACCGCATCGAAGCGCGCCGCATGTTCGCGCATCCACGGCACGAGCCGCGGACATAGCCCATAGAAACCGCGCGACGGTCCGAGCGCATGCAGGCGCAGCGCGAAGCCGGCGAGATAGGGCGCGTCCGGTGCATCGAGCGATACGACTTCTATCTCGTGACCCATCGCGCGCATGCTGAGGCCGCTTTGCAGCACGCCTTCGATCGGGCCGCCCGCACGCGGATCGATGGTGGAAAGCAGATGCAGAATCTTCATGACGAAACGTTTCCCCGGATTCGTTGGCGTGTCGACGCCCGCTGGCTTATGGATGCCGGTTATGCGGACGGCGCTGATGCGGAAGATGCTTATGCGGACGGCGCGAATGTGCTCGCACCTGTCGGCTCGTGCCGGCCCTGTGCGCGATGTTCGAGCGCGATGCCCTGCGCATGCGATGCGAAAGCGGGCATGTATTCGGGCTGCGCCTCGTCGTCCTCGCCGTGCGAGCGCCATGGCCCGCGCGCGGCCCCGAACGTCGGCCCTTGCGACGCACGCACGCGCATGGCGTGCGCGACGCGCGCGAATGCCGCGACGAGCAGCCCGAGCGCCACGCCGAAGACGATGCCCGAGAAGCGATTGCCGAGCGGATTGCCGCCCACCGACGTCGCGGGCAGCGCGGCCACGACGAGCAATGCGCGGCCGAGTACCGGCAGATACATCGCGTCGGGCGCGCGGCTTCGCCACGACCGATACGCCATCGAGCCGCGATAGAGCGCCCAGAGCACGGCAACCGGCAACGCGATGCCGAACAGCAGACCGCCGGCGAAGAACTGGTATATCCAAAAGTTATGCCCCGCCGCCCACTCGTCGATCGCGTAGAAATCCTTCGCGGTGAACTGGCCCGCGAGATCCGGCAAGTAATCCGGCGAATAGTGATAGTCGTGACCGTAGCCCTTGCCGACGAATAGCGCGAGCGTGTCGGACGTCGTCTGGTCGTACTGGTCCTTCATTTCGGCAAGACGCGTGATGGTCGTCGGATCGCGGCCGGACTCCGTCTCCTTCGCGAACGACATGCGCTGCGACCAGTGCTCCGCGACGCTCGGGAAGATCGCAGCGGATGCGGCCACCATGGCGCCGAGCAGCGACGCCACCATCATCGCGCGCAACGCCGCCTTGAAGAGATGCCTCATGGACGGAGCCGCGAGCCATGTCGCGAAGGCAAAGAGCACTATCGTGCCGACGAGCAGGCTGCGCGTGACGCTCAGAAGCTCGATCACCACGGTTGCGAGAAAGAGCAGCGCGGTAAATTTCTTGATTCGCTTCGCAATGACGAACTCGTGCAGCAAGAGCCCTTGCAGGCAGAGAAACGTGCCCGAGACGATCTTGAAGCGCACGTTCTCGAGATCGCCGCCGGTCGCCATGCCGTACACGAAGCTGAAGATGAGCGATGCGATCATCGACCAGTACATGGCCCGCTCGATCTGCCGAAGCCGTTCCGGTTCCCACGGACGGCAGCCGACGAAATAGCCGAGCAGCATGAGAAAGAACGGCAGGATCACGCGCATGTAATTGCCGGAGTCGTTTCCTTGCAGCATTTGCGTGGCGACGCTGCCGATCATCGTGACGAGAAAGAGCGACGTGACGCATGCGCGCAGGCGTGAGCGGTGTGCGAAGCGAGGCGCGATCAGCAGAAGCGCGCAGGCCGCGGCCATCGCGGGAAGAGTGAGCAGGATCTGAATGGCCTTGCTGTCCGTTTCAGCGCCTTTGAAATCGAATGCGAGAGGAAGCAGAAAAAGCCATATCCAGATGGCGGCAAACTTGTTGCGCATGACGTTCTCTTCTCTGAATGGCAAAGCTCGTCGAAGTCGATGCCTCGCGGCGTGATGCCGCTTCATGCCCGGTGTCGCATGTCGTTCGCGTTCTGATGAAGCCTCTGCGAGTCTTCCGGGCACCCCGTATTTTGTAGGTCGAATATAGCAGCGGCCCAAATCGCGCATCGGCGCGGCGGCGTTTAGCCACTAGCGTTAGGCGCTAAAGAACGGACGGCCATGTTCGGCGCACCACGCTCGTTGCGAGGCTTTCTCGCGCTCATAGCAACGTGGTCGACGTTGCGCGCGGCCCGAGTCCGCTATGCATGATGTTTTGGCGGATTGCAGCGCGTTACTCGGCCGATCATTCGACTGCCGGCAACGAAGCGAGACGCCGGATATAGACCACACAACATCGCGATGCGCGTGCATCGCGCCGATACGAGGATCCCGCGCAAGCCGGGGGAAGACGATCCAGTCTTTTCGGCGCGCCACGCATGTCAGGCCCCGATCGATCGATTCGATTCGATCTCATCCGGGGACTTGCGATCATCGCAGTGATGTTCGGTATCGCAAGCGTCAGTCAGTGAGTCGGTCAGGCCATCGCCTGACGCAACGTTTCCTTGAACTGCCCGAGTGTATTGCGTTCCAGCAGATGACCCGCCGCAACGGGGCGCGTGCGTCGCGCGAGAACATCGTCGAGTGCGCGGTTGATCGAAGAAGGCGCGAGATCGTCGATAACAGGCCCGAGTTCGCCCGTGCGGCAGAACCAGCCGATGAGACCGTCTGCCGTTGCAATCACCGGCTTGCCGAAGCGAAACGCCTGCACCAGCACGCCGCTCATGCCGTAGTGCCCTTTGTAGCCGAGCCACACGACATCGCACGCGGAAAAGAGATCGAGCTCCATCTCGCTCGATATGAAGCGGTCGAGCACGACGGGCTTCGGCTGCAGCTTTCCCGCAGCGGCGCTCAGCAACGCACGCACGTCGTCGTCCTGAGCACCCGCGATCACGAGTGTCGGTGTCTTTGCGTTGTTTTTACGTTGGCCGAGCGCATCGATCAGTTCGAAGACGCCCTTGCGATCGTTGATCGCGCCGTAGACGAGCACATGCGCGCCTTCGCCGAGACCGAGCCGTTGCCGCGCCGCCGATGGCTTCGCTGCGCGCGCATCGGGAAAGGGATCGGCAAGATATTCGATGGCAGTGCCCGATGCCGTGCCTGAAGTCCGTGCATTGCGCTTCCACCAGTCGGGCAAGGTCGGATCGATGGTGAGCAGCGTCTTCATGCCGCCTACGCGAATCGCGCGCGCGAAGAGCTTCGACTTCACCGCATTGACGAGCGGACGGCGCGGCGCGCGCACGCCGACGAGATGATGATGAAAGTTCGAGCGCATCGTGACGCCGACCCACGGCGTCTTGCCGAAGGGCGAGCGCAGAAAGGGCAGCGCGAGCAGGAAGTAATCGACATAAGGCACGACGACGAGCGCCACGTTGCGCTCGCGGCTCGCGGTTGCATAGGCATGACTGAAGTTTTCATGCGCGCGCATGTAGCTGATCGACGAAAGCCCCTTGCGCGAGCCGCGTTCGGGCGGCGGCACGAGCATGATGTCGAGCGCGCCGCCTTGCTCCTGAATCTGCTTGACGAGCGGATGGCCTGCATTGCGCGGCTCCGTCACGATCAGACATCGATAGCCCGCTTCCATATACGCATTCGCCGCCCATTGCGCATAGCGCCAGCGATGGCCGCTGAAATCAGGCTCGATGATGAGGACGGTATCGTTCACCATGAAAGTCGCATCCGGCTCGTAGGTTTTGATGTGAAGGACGCGAGTGCGCCGAACATCGAACGTAACATCGTGCGCGCGCACTCGATGGCCATATTTGAGCGTTTATCCGCGTCGCGCGATGTGGTGAAGAACACCAAGCGATCGGTCGGCGCGCCATCGCATGCATTCAGAGCCGATTTGAACTACGCGTTGGCGTCCGCAACGCACGCGGCCACGCTACTTTTGCGCCAGTCGTCTGAGAAGAAGCGCGGCCACGCGCGCACCCGTCATCCGGATACGGTGCGCGAAGCGTGGCGCGCAAGGTGGAAACGCGCGATACCGACATATCGCGGCGCCATCAATCGAACCATAGCAGCGCGGGGAAACTGAGTGAGATCTGTCCGGCTATCTTTTTTGCCAGCGCGCGCGCGATTCGAGCACGATGCGGCGTTCTGGGTGTTGTTGCAGCAAGTGGTGGTGCGCGGCTTCGTCGCCGTCAAGTTTCTGGCCATCGGACGCATATTGGGGCCGGCCGCGATCGGCGCGGTGAGCATCGCGCTGCTCGCCGTGGCCATCGCCGAATCGTTGTCCGATACGGGACTCGCGCAAGCCGTCGTGCAGGGACGCGATGCGCCGACACATGACGAGCTCGGCTCCGTATGGGCGACGCTCGCAATGCGCGGTCTTCTCATCGGCCTCCTGCTTGCCGCGCTCGCGCCGCTGATGACGAGCCAGTTCCACATGAGCGGGTCCATCGGCCTCATTCTGCTCGCGGCCGTCTTGCCGATCGTGCGCGGCATCGCATCGCCGGCGTATTTCGTCGTCACGCGGCAACGCGGCTTTCAGAAGCTCGCGGGCGTGGAGACGACGGCGGCATTCACCGACTGCGCCGTCGGGCTCGTATGCGCGCTGTCCGGCGCGGGCGCCTATTCGGTGCTCATCGGCCTCGTCGCGGGCGAAGTGCTCAAGACCACGCTGACGTGGACCGCCATGTCGCCGCGTCCGCCCATTCGCTTCTCGTTCGCGGGCATTTCGCATTACGTGAACTTCAGCCGCTGGATCTGGGCGGGCAGCGTCGTGAATCTTCTGCTCAATCAGTTCGACAAGGTCGTCGTCGCGAAACTGCTCGGGCCGCTGCAACTGGGCGCCTATCAGATGTCGTCGAAGCTCGCGCAGATGTTGCTCGCCGATGCCGCCATCGCGATGTCGCAGTATCTCTTTCCCACGTTCTCCGAGCATCATCGGCGCGACGTGCAGGGCGCGCGCAGGCTCTTTCGCCGTTATCTGCTGCTCGCGGCCGTGGGACTCGCCGTACTCGTGATCGTGCTGCGCATGGCCGCCGAGCCGCTCTTCGAATTCGTGCTCGGACCGGCATGGCTCTCGGCGGTGCCGCTCTTTCGCATCTTCGTCATCAACATGGCGATCGGCGCGGTTATCGCGGTGCTCGTGTCGTGGCTGCGCGCAACCGGCATGCCGAAGGTGGCGACGCACGCGTCCATCGTGCAGGCGGTCGTCTTGTGCGTGACGGTGCCGGTTGCCACGCATCTCTGGGGTGTGACGGGCATTGCGTGGGCGATGACCGCGGGCCTCGCATCGGCGACGGCGTGGATGCTGTATCGGATCGCGAGGGAGGCGTGAGCGCGCGGCATCGCACGATGAATCGGTAAGGGCTACGCATGGCCTCGAAGTGATCGCGCGCGCCGGCAAAACAATGCTGGCGCGCGCTTCGTTTTTGGCCTATCAAGAAAGCGCGTTGCATCGACGTGCATTGCGATCGACGCACAAGGCGCGTCATAAAAGCGCCATGCAACGCGCCGCCATCCGCCGACCACGATCCGAGGAACTGCAATGTCCACCATGCTCAGCATCTCGACGCCCGACGGCGATTTCGACGCCTACGTCGCTTATCCGGCGCAAACGCCCGCGCCTGCGGTCGTCGTGCTGCAGGAGATTTTCGGCATCAACGGCGACATGCGCGAAACCACCGACGAATACGCGCGTCAGGGCTATGTCGCGCTATGTCCGGACCTGTTCTGGCGGCTGGAACCGAACGTGAATCTCACTGATCGCACCGAAGCCGAATGGCAACAGGCGATGAAGTACTACAACGCGTTCGATCTGAATACCGGCGTGGAAGATATCGCGGCGACCATCGGCTTTGCGCGCGGACTTTCAGAAGTGCGGGGCAGTATCGGCTCGATCGGCTTCTGTCTCGGCGGGCTGCTTTCGTTCCTGACGGCCGCGCGCACCGACGTCGATGCAGCCGTCTCGTACTACGGCGGCGGCACGGACAAGCACCTCGAAGAACTTCCCAAGATTTCGAAGCCCTTGCTGATTCATCTTGCCGAAGAAGACGAATTCATCGACGCCGATGCGCGTAATCGCGTGCTCACAGCCGTGAAAGGACACGCGAACATCGAGGCGTACACGTACCCCGGATGCCATCATGCGTTCGCGCGCAATCAGGGCGCGCACTACGACGCGAACGCGGCGCGGCTCGCCAATGGCCGCACCGCCGAGTTCTTCGAAAAGCACCTGAAATAGGGCCTCGAATGAAAAACGCCGCCCGGAGGAGGGCGGCGTCGGCGCAATAAAAAAGCGTTACTTCTTCAGCGGATGCGGCCTGCGAAACACGAGCCAGCGCGGCGCCCTGAAGCGCACGATGCTGACATAGAGCCACACGTAAGTGGCCGCGAACACCATCACGAAGCAGAAGAGATGCAGCGTGTGACGCCAGAAAAGCGTTGCCGGAATCACGGCGACGAGACACAGCAGCCACAGATACGGTGACGTGAGCGAGTTGCGCCGCGTGAGTTCACGCGCGTTCTGCACGCCGACGGCCCAGCGCATCAGCCGCTTGTAGACGAGCATGTGCAGATGCACGCCATCCGGAATGCCCGGCGACATGCCGCGAATGAACTTCTTGCGGTAGATCGAGAAGCAGGTCTCGAAGATCGGGTACATGAAGAGCAGCACCGGGTACCACGCGGATACATCGCGGTTGCGCATGACGAGCATGATCGAAAGTTCGCCGAGCATGAAACCGACGAAGTACGCGCCGCCATCGCCGAGAAAGATGAGGCCGGCCGGGAAGTTCCAGATGAAGAAGCCCATGACCGCGCCCATCATGATGAGCGAGCCGGACAGCACGATCGGGTCGTGCACCTGAAACGCCACATACGCAAGCGACGCGAACATCATGAACGAGACCATCGAAGCCAGGCCGTTGAAGCCGTCGATGATGTTCACCGCGTTGGCGAGCGCCGCGACCGCGAGCACCGTCACGGCGCACGAGACCACTGCATACGACAGCACGAAATCGAGCGGCGGCACGCTGATGCGCGTGACCGCGATACCGAGCAGCGCATAGGCGAGACCGGCTGCGGCCATCGTGCAGATGAGCCGCGCGAGCGGCGTCACGCGCTTGGTGAGATCTTCGATGAGGCCCGCGAGAAACGCGGGCATGCCGCAGGCGATGATGCCGAGAATGCCGGCCGATACGAGCGGGTAGCTCCATCGCAATTGCACGGCGGAGGCCGTGAGCCCGCACAGAATGCCGACGCCGCCGATGCGCGGAACGGGCCGCGCATGAAACTTCTGCACGCCGGCGAGATCGGTGTCGCCGAGCATGCCTTCCTGCAAGTGCGCAAACCGCACGATCAACAAGGTCACGACAAGCGAGACCAGAAAAGCAAGCGCGAAACTAAGCATGAAAATGGACCGGTAGATGACAGCAACCCCGCATCGCCGCGAATGGCAGGCAGCGACGCGAGGCGGCGCGGCTTTACGCGAACCCTTGCGGATTCTGCGATTGCCAGCGCCAGTGATCGGCGCACATGCGCTCGATGCCGTGCTCCGCGCGCCAGCCGATGAGCTTTTCGGCGGCGGCGGGGTCGGCGTAGCACGCAGCGACGTCGCCGGGGCGGCGCGGCACGAGTTCATACGGCACGCGCTTGCCCGAAGCCGCTTCGAACGCCTTCACGACATCCAGCACGCTATAGCCTTGCCCCGTGCCGAGATTGACGACGAAGCTGCGATCCAGCGACTCTAGCGCGGCAATCGCGGCGATATGCCCGCGCGCCAGATCGACGACGTGAATGTAATCGCGCACGCCGGTGCCGTCGTGCGTATCGTAATCGCTGCCGAATACGCGCAGCCGCTCGAGCTTGCCGACCGCCACTTGCGCGACGTAAGGCATCAGGTTGTTCGGCACGCCCGCCGGGTCTTCGCCGATGAGACCGCTTTCGTGCGCGCCCACCGGATTGAAGTAGCGCAGCGTCGCGATGCGCCATGAAGGATCGGACACTTCGAGGTCGCGCAGAATCTGCTCGGCGATGAGCTTCGACTGGCCATACGGGTTCGTCGCGGAAAGCGGAAAGCTCTCGTCGATCGGTACGCTTTCCGGCACGCCGTAGACGGTCGCCGACGAGCTGAACACAACGTTGCGCACGTTGCGCTCGCGCATCACGTTGAGCACCGCGAGCAAGCTGCCGATGTTGTTGCTGTAGTACTCGATCGGCTTCGCCACCGATTCGCCCACGGCTTTCAGCGCCGCGAAGTGGATTGCGCCGGTGATCGCGTGTTCGTCGAAGATGCGGTTGAGCGCGGCTTCGTCGCGGGCGTCTGCCTGATAGAACGCAACGCGCTTGCCCGTGATGCGCTCAACGCGGTTCAACGACTCCGCGCGGCTGTTGACGAGATTGTCGATGACCGCGACGCCGTAGCCCGCATCGAGCAGTTCGACGCATGTATGCGAGCCGATGAAGCCCGCGCCGCCCGTCACGAGGATGGTGCCCTTCTTGCCCTGCACAGCGTCGCTCGGCGACATGTTGCCATTCATTTTGTGCTCTCCAGGAAGCGCAATTCAGAGTGAAATGCCGGTGATGGCGTGTATTGTGCCCTTGTAACGTTCGACGACCTGCTTCTCGTCGAATTCGCTTGCGACTTTCTCGCGGCCGCGCCGGGCCATCGCCTCGCGTTCTTCGACAGGCAAGCTCAGCATGCGTTCGAGCTGTTGCTCGAGGCTGTCCGCGCTCTTGACCTCGCACAGAAAACCGTTGAGTCCATGCTCGACCACTTCGCGGCAGCCGGGCACGTCGGTCGCGACAATCGGGCGGCCCATTGCGGACGCTTCCATCAGCGTGCGCGGCACGCCTTCGCGATAAGACGGCAGCACGACGCAATCGGCCGCCGCGACGAGCGGGCGAACATCGTTCGCTTCGCCCAGATATTCGACGATATTCTCGCGCTCCCAGTCCTGCACGTCCGTGCGGCTGATCGCGCTCGGATTGTCGACGCCGACCGGTCCGAGCAACTGGAAGCGCGCATGCGGATAGCGCTTGCGCAAACGGCGCGCCGCTTCGACATATTCGGCGACGCCCTTGTCCCACAAAAGACGTCCAATCAGGATGAACACGAAGTCCTCGCGGCGCGGCAAGGGCGCGAGCGCGAAATCGTCGAGATCGACGCCTTCGCCGTGCAGACGTCGCGCGCGGTCGGGATGCGCGAGCAGCTTTTGATCGACGAACGCCTGATGATCGTCGCGATTCAGGAACCACACTTCGCGCGGAAAGCGGAACGCGAAACGATAGAGGCGCTTTGCGATCTGCGCGGTGCGGCTGTGCTGGATGAAGACATAGCCGAGGCCCGTCGTCACGGCGATCGACGGCACGCGCGCGAGCCTCGCAGCGAACGATCCGTAGATATTCGGCTTGATCGTGTAGTGGAAGACCAGATGCGGGCGCGTTGCGCGATATTCGCGGTAGAGCGCCATCAGCGTCTTCATGTCGTCACGCGGATTCGTGCCTTTCGAAGCAATCGGCAATTCGACGCAACGGCAGCCCATTTCGATGAGCGGCTCGAACGTGCGGTCGCGCGGCGCGATGATCGTCACTTGCGCGCCGCGTTCGGTGAGCATGCGCAACACACCGCGCCGGTAGGTATAGATGGCCCATGCCGTGTTGCACACGAGGGCGATGCGTAGGCTCGGCTTGTCGTTGTTCATCCGTTGTTCTTCGATTTTCCGCGCGCTCAGGCGGGCGTCGCAGACTTGAGCAGCTTTGCCTTGAGTCCGCGCAGCGCGCGATAGGGCAACAGCAAATGCGCGAGGCTCTTCGCGACGCCGATCCAGTCGAACATGTTCGCCGCACGGAAGTAACGCAATTGCAGACGCAGCGTTGACAGCGTCTGCGTTCGCCGCTTCGTCGCGCTGATGCCGCTTTCGTTCAGTTCGTAATAGAGCCCGAATTCCGGCAGATTCGCGCCTTCGTAACGCGTCATGAGACGCAGCAGCAGATCGAGGTCTTCGGCTGCGCGATAGTCCGCGCGATAGTTGCCCACTTCGCGCACGGCATCGATTCGCAGCATCAGCGAAGGATGCGCGAAGCACGAACGCGCGAGCATCATGCGGGCGATCGACGCGCATTCTGTCGGCGGCGTGAGATCGAAGAGCGGCGCGCCGTTCGGGGAGACCACATGCGTCCACATGCCGAGCACCGCGACGTTCGGATGCGCGTCGAGATACGCGCGCTGCTTCGCGAGGCGGCCGGGCGTCGCGAGGTCGCCCGCGTCGATGCGCGCCGCGTAGCGCACGCCGCGTTGCGCCAGCGCGTCGATGCCCGCCTGCAATGCGAGCTCGATGCCGCCGTTTTGCGGCAGGCGCAGAACTTCGATGTCGAGGCCATCGATGGCGGGCGCGTGAATCGGCGGCGTGCTGCCGTCATCGACGATCAGCACGCGCACCGGCTCGCTTTCATCGAACGACAGAAGCGTGCGTTCGACATCGGGCTGGCCGTTGAACGCGGGAAGCAACACGGCGACATCGGAAAGTGCGTTCATGCGCGAAGCCGCAGACGAATGTAGTAGAAGTTCACGCACGCCGCCGCGAGATAGCCGCAAGCGAGGCCGATGAGCGCGCCATAGCCGTTCATGCGTGGAATCGCGAACGCGTTCACTGCAAAGGCGACGGCAAGCGCAAGCAGCCATTTGCAAAGCAGCACGTATCTGGCCTGATACTTGAGCACGACGAGATTGCCGATCGCCTCGATGCCCGCGGGCACCGAAAGCCACACGGCCCAGCGGAAGAGGTCCGCCGCGCCCGCATAATTCGGCCCGAACACGCGCGCGATGATGAAGCCCGCGAGCGCATCGAGCACGAGCGCGCCCGCGATCATCAATGCGCCGGTCATCGCGAAGAGACGCAGCACGTTGCGCTTCACGCGCGCCGTTTCCTGCACGCGATACACAAACGCGGGCGCGATGGTTTGCGCAAGCATCAGCGCGAGCGCAATCCAGTTCTCGTTCAACTGCTGCGCGGCGGAATAAAGCCCGAGTTCCGCGAACGACACGCGATGCGCGAGCATCAGCCGGTCGAGCTTCAGGAACAGATACATGCAGATGAGCCCGAGCCAGAACACCGTGCCCGCGCTCGCGAAATGCCTGAAGAGCGCGCGATCGAAGCGCCAGCCGAGCGTGCCGCCATGACGCCGCATGTAATACACGACGAGCGCGCCGCCTATCGCCGCGGCTTCGAGCGCCCATAGCCAGCCGAAGCTCCATGCGCGCGCGCTCGCGCGCACGAGCGCATAGACGAGCGCCGCCTTCGCGATGGCCGTCGTCATGCTCGCGATCAACTGCGGCTTGCTATAGGTCATGCTTTGCAGCCACGCATTGATGACGCCGATGAACGGCTCGCGAAAGAGCATCGTGACCGCGAGCCCGGCGAGCATCGCGCCGACGAGCGGATCGACGCCGCCCGCCGCTATCCATATCCACGTCACGACGAGCGCGATCACCGAGACGCTCATGCGCAGCACGAACGCGCTGCCGAGCACCGCGCCCGTCTGCGCGGGCGGTTTATCGACGATGGTCGGCACGAGAATCTCCGCGCCGCAGACCCACGTGATCGGCGCGATCACGAGCAGCAGCGTGTTCGCGTATTGCCACTTGCCGAAGGCATCGGGACCGAGATAGCGCGCGAGAAGACCCGAAATGACGATGGCCACCGCGATCTGCGTGAGGCGTTCGAGTCCGAGCCAGACGATGTTCGCAAGCGCGCGGGCAACGTCCGGATTGCCCGAGCGCGCGAGGACTTTCATGCGTGGATTCCAGGCATGCACCGTGCTACCGCAGCCTCTTCGCCGGGCGAACGTATGCCAGAGCCGGTGAAGTTTTGTGCGTTTGCGCGCGAAGGCGCCTCATTCGTCGGGGCAGAGGCGAAAGAGCGTATAGGCATTGGATTAGAATGAATGCGCAGGCTTGGGACTGCGGCGCGCAACGTGAAAAGCGCTGAAAGACAGCGATTATAAGTGCGAACCGAAGCCCGGCCTTCGCTACGGATCGTTCTCTCGTTCGCGAGGGTTCGGCACTCATGCGCAGCTTCGTCATGTCACGACTGGCAGTCGTTCGCGCGCATGTCGGCAGGCTCGGGCGCGCCCGAAAACGCCATCGCCTTGCCAACATGCGCGCCCTCATGGCTGCATCGCCGAGAATTCATCAATCAAATACAGAAGAGGTAGCCATCTCATGAGCCAAGTATCCCAATCCATTTTCAAGGCTTACGACATTCGCGGCATCGTCGGCAAGACGGTCGACAAGGATGTCGCGAAGAGCATCGGCCGCGCGTTCGGCAGCGAAATCCGCAAGCAGGGCGGCGATTCGGTCGTCGTCGCGCGCGATGGCCGCCTGTCCGGTCCGGAACTCGTGGGAGCGCTCGCGGACGGCCTGCGCGAAGCGGGCGTCGATGTCGTCGATGTCGGCATGGTGCCGACGCCCGTCGGCTATTTCGCGGCGAGCGTGCCGCTGCCTTTGCCTTCGGGCGAACGCCGCGTGGATTCGTGCATCGTCGTGACGGGCAGCCACAATCCGCCGGATTACAACGGCTTCAAGATGGTGCTGCGCGGCGCGGCCATCTACGGCGAGCAGATTCAGGGCCTGTATCAGCGCATCGTCAATAGCGACTTTTCGTCGGGAGAAGGCAGCTACACCGAGTTCGACGTGTCGCAGATGTATCTCGACCGCATCGTGTCCGATGTGAAGCCGGTGCGCGGCATGAAGATCGTCGTCGATACTGGCAATGGCGTCGCGGGCGATCTCGCGCCGCGTCTTTTCAAGGCGCTCGGCTGCGAACTCGTCGAACTGTTCACGGACATCGACGGCAATTTCCCGAATCATCACCCGGACCCGGCGCATCCGGAAAACCTGCAGGACGTTATCAAGGCGCTCAAGGAAACGGACGCCGAAGTCGGCTTCGCATTCGATGGCGACGGCGACCGTCTCGGCGTCGTGACGAAGGACGGGCAGGTGATTTTCCCGGACCGTCAGCTGATGCTCTTCGCGCAGGAAGTGCTGTCGCGCAACAAGGGCGGCCAGATCATCTATGACGTGAAGTGCACGCGCAATCTCGCGAAGTGGGTGCGCGATCAGGGCGGCGAGCCGGTCATGTGGAAGACGGGGCATTCGCTCGTGAAGGCGAAGCTGCGCGAGACGGGCGCGCCGCTCGCGGGCGAAATGAGTGGTCACGTGTTCTTCAAGGACCGCTGGTACGGTTTCGACGATGGCCTTTACACCGGCGCGCGCATGCTGGAAATCCTTTCGCGCGTGGACGATCCGAGCAAGCTGCTCAACGATCTGCCGAATTCGCTTTCCACGCCGGAACTGCAGCTCAAACTGGAAGAGGGCGAGAACTTCGAACTGATTTCCCGTTTGCAGAAATCGGCGAAGTTCGAAGGCGCGGACGACGTGCTGACCATCGACGGTTTGCGCGTCGAATATCCGGACGGGTTCGGTCTTGCGCGTTCGTCGAATACGACGCCGGTGGTGGTGATGCGCTTCGAAGCGGACAGCGAAGAAGCGTTGAAGCGCATTCAGGAAGATTTCCGCCGCGTGATCCTGGCGGAGAAGGCGGACGCTAAGCTGCCGTTCTGAGCGCGATGATGTGAGAGGGCGGCGCGGCCGGAAGGCCGCGCCGTTTTTTTGTTCGTTACTCGGGATAGAACTGCGGCGAAAGGATTTGATCAGCTGACCACGGCAATTCTTCGGGGAATACGTCGAGCCCGGTTTCTTCTGCCGCTTTCGACACGGCATCGGCCCATGTGCTCACGAGCCAGTCGGGATCGCGCAATGAACCGTTCAGGCTCGGCGTTTTTTGCAGCGCGACCGACAAGGCACGGCGCTGTTCCCGGATCGTGCGCTGCCAGCTCGAGCCGCGGCGCCCGGGCTGATACTGCCATTTGAGCAGATGCGCCAGCAGCACGGACATACGGCTGGATAGCTCTCTTTGCTCACTCTTGCCCACGTCCTCGATTTCCTCTGCGATATGTTCGACATCGATGGCCGAGAACTTACCCGCGCGCAGCAGCGCCGCCTGTTCGCGCGCCCATGCCACGACGTCCTGTTCGTAACGCGTTCCCATCGCGTACTCCTTTATTGATCGGATATCCGGTTCGGCTCGCCCGGTCATCGTATGTTACCGACTTTTTTCGTCGCGAAAGCCTTGAGCCAAGGCTAACGCCGCCCCGCCCGCGCTAAAATCCCCGCTTCCCCGTTCTCTCTTCATCGCGCGAGCCGCGCCTCTCCCCACAGCGTGCAAAAGATCCTGATCGTCCGCGTGTCGTCGCTTGGCGACGTCGTTCACAACATGCCGGCCATCGCCGACATTCGCCGCCGTTATCCCGATGCGCAAATCGACTGGCTCGTCGAAGAGAGTTTCGCAAGTCTCGTCGAACTGGTCGATGGCGTGCGCCGCGCGATTCCGTTTTCGCTCAGGCGCTGGCGCAAGGGTTTCGCATCGGCGGCGAACTGGCGCGAGATCGGCAAGTTCCGGCGCGAACTCGCGGCCGAGAAATACGATCTCGTGATCGACTGCCAGGGGCTCATCAAGACCGCGTGGGTCGCGAGCTGGGCGCGCGGGCCGCTCGTCGGGCTCGCGAATCGCACGGACGGCGCGGGCTTCGAATGGCCCGTGCGCTTCTTCTACGACCGGCGCGTGCCGATCGAGCCGCGCACGCACGTCGTCGAGCGCACGCGCCAGCTCGTCGCCGCCGCGCTCGATCTGCCGCGCCCGCAGACCACCGACGACATCGACTTCGGCATCGACACGCGCCGCGCCACGCTCGCCATTTCCGCGCTCGGGCTGAACCTGCCGGTGCCGTATGTCGTGTTCGTGCACGCCACGTCCCGCGCGGACAAGCAATGGCCCGAAGCCGCGTGGATCGAACTCGGGCAGGCGCTCGTCACGCGCGGCGCATCCATCGTGCTGCCGTGGGGCAACGACGCGGAACGCGCGACGAGCGAGAAGCTCGCGAAGGAATTCGGCGCGGCGGCCATCGTGCCGCCCAAGCTCTCGCTGCCCGCCGTGGTCGGCCTGATCGACGGCGCGGCCGCAACCGTCGGCGTCGATACGGGTCTCGTTCATATTGCCGCAGCGCTGAAGCGTCCGACCGTCGAGTTGTACAATTTCTCGACCGCATGGCGCACTGGCGGCTATTGGTCGCCGAACGTTATCAACTTAGGCGACGCGAGCCGGCATCCGACGCTCTCCGAAGTAAAGGCCGCGCTCGCGGGCTTCGGCCTGCTCTGACGCCCGGAGCCCGTAGCGCCGTGCGAGCCAACTCAAGTTCGAAGGCACATGACGGAATCTCAAATCATCGAAGTCGCATCGTGCGACTGGCAGGGCAGGCACTTGTCCGTGCCGCGCGAGGCGCTTCTTGCCGGCGTGGAAGACGGCAAGGTTCTCTATTTCCACAATCTGCGTTTTGCGATCGAAGGCGGCGAACAGGCGCTGCTCGACCCGAAAATCGCGGACCCGAAGCGCAAGAACATCAGCCTCGCGCCCAACGGCGGCGCGCTCAACGGCGTGCTCGGCGACAACGTGATGCACTCGGCGGTGCGCTCGCTCATCGCGCGATACCAGGCGAATGCGCGCTCGCTCGTCGATGGCCTCTTTCCCGAATACGACGGCAAGCTGCGCGTCGCGCCCACGAGCCTGCGGCTGCATCAGGTCGAAACGCGCGAAAGCTCCTGGCGCAAGGACGATAGCCGCCTGCACGTCGATGCCTTTCCGTCGCGCCCGAACTACGGCGAGCGCATCCTGCGCGTATTCACGAACATCAACCCGAACGGCGCACCGCGCGTCTGGCGCGTGGGCGAGCCGTTCGAGGACATGGCGCGGCGCTTTCTGCCCGCCATCAAGCCGCAGGCGCCCGGATCGGCGTGGCTCATGAACCTGCTGCACATCACGAAGACCAAGCGCAGCGAGTACGACCACCTGATGCTGCATCTGCACGACGCGATGAAGGCCGACCTCGATTATCAGAAGTCCTCGCCGCAGGAGACCATGCCGTTTCCGCCCGGCTGCGTGTGGATCTGCTTCTCGGATCAGGCGTCGCACGCGGTCATGTCCGGCCAGTACATGATGGAGCAGACGTTCTTTCTGCCCGTCAAGGCGATGGCGCGGCCCGATCGCGCGCCGCTCGGCATTCTCGAGCGGCTCAAGGGCCGGGCGCTCGTTTGAGCGGCCCGGCATCCGCGCCGGCTGCGCCGTTCTCGGCGGTGGTGCTGAGGGCGATCTATCGCGCGATGTGGTGGCTCGTCGCGCCGCTCGCCGTCGTGCGGCTTCTGATTCGCTCGCGCCGCGAGCGCGGCTATCGCGAACATATCGCGGAGCGTTTCGGACGCGGCCCCGCGCGCCGCGCCGACGATCTCGCGCCGCTCATCTGGGTGCACGCGGTGTCGGTTGGGGAGACGCGCGCGGCGCAGCCGCTCATCGAAGCGCTGATGAAGGCGCATCCCGAAGCGCGCGTGCTCATCACGCACATGACGCCGAGCGGCCGCGCGACGGGCGTCGAACTTTTCGGCGATCGCGTGATGCGCAGCTATCTGCCGTATGACTCGCCGCATCTCGTGCGGCGCTTTCTGCGTGCGTGGCGGCCGTCGCTCGGCATCGTCATGGAAACGGAAGTCTGGCCGACGCTCATCGACGAATGCAAGCGCGCCGAGGTGCCGCTCGTGCTGACGAATGCGCGCATGTCCGAGCGATCGTATCGGCGGGCGGCGCGTTTCGGGCGCGCGGTGCGCGAAGTGTTCGGCGGATTTTCGCGCGTGCTCGCGCAGACGCCCTCGGATGCCGAACGCCTGAGCGCGCTCGGCGCGCGCAATGTCGCGGTGCTCGGCAATCTCAAGTTCGACATGACCGCGCCGCCCGAACTCGTGGCGCGCGGACAGGCGTGGCGCGCGGCCATCGGCGAGCGGCCGGTGTGGGTCGCGGCGAGCACGCGCGAAGGCGAGGAGACGCTGGTGCTGCGCGCGTTCGCCGCGCTGAACGTGCCGAATGCGCTGCTGATTCTCGTGCCGCGCCATCCCCAACGCTTCGACGAAGTGTCGGCGTTGATCGCCGCCGCCGGGATGACGCACGCGCGCCGTTCCGTGTGGGCGCCGAAGCCCGTCGCGGCGGGATCGGGCGCGGACGTGCCGCCGCCGTTGCCATCGGGCGTGCAGGTTTTGCTCGGCGATTCGATGGGCGAACTCGGCGCGTATTACGCGGCGGCGGATCTCGCGTTCATCGGCGGAAGTCTGTTGCCGCTCGGCGGGCAGAATCTGATCGAAGCGTGCGCGGCGGGCGTTCCCGTGCTGATCGGGCCGCACACGTTCAACTTCACGCAGGCGACGAACGATGCCATCGCGGCGGGCGCCGCATTGCGCGTCGATGGACCGCAGGGGCTCGCGCAGGGCTTGCGCGATCTCTTCAACGACCGCGCGCGCCGTATCGCGATGAGCGCGGCAGCGGCGGCGTTCGCGGCGCGGCATCGCGGCGCGACGCAAAGGACGGTGGCGGTTCTAGGTGTAATGTTGGAAGAGGGCGAAGCGGCGAAGTGAGCGCGTAGGCACGTCGCCTCGAACGATGGCCGGATCGATCCGATTGCGCGGAGGACAATCATGCCGAGCGAATGGAAGCGCCGCGCAACTCTGTTCGTTCAGCGTTTCTGGCAGCCGGCTTCCGCGTGCATGACATGCATGCCGGGCAGCCTGAGCCAGCTGACGAATCTCGGGCACTGGACCATCGCGCTTCGAACCGGTCTCTTCACCGGGCTTCTGGCTGTGCTCGTGACCTTCACTCCGGCGCGCAGGCTCTACACGAATCGATACGGCAATGCGCTGATCGTCGGCGTGCTGACGGCGCTCGGCGACGCCTATTCGCACGCGAGCCATTACCGCATTCCTTGGGTCGAGCATGTGCTGACGGGCGTGGTTTCGGGTGTTCTCGCGCTGATCGCTTCTTACTTGTTCGAAGACCGCGCCATGCGCATACGGAAGCTGCTGGGCCGCCTTTTCGCGTCCCGCCGCCGTTGACGGCAGTGGAACGACGCTTGCGGAAAACCCGATGGATCGATCGTCCGCGCGATGCGCGGGCCAAGCGAACGGCCGGTCGCAAAACAGGGCCGGCCCGCCCGATCGATTCCCAGCATGTTCACGCGAGGCATCGTTACAACGTTCAGCAGACGAAGAGGACTCAGCATGAAAACAGCACCGCCCACCAATCAAACCGAACAGGACGTCAAGGCCGAGGCGCAATCGGGCAAGCCCGCGACGACGAGCAGCGACAAGCCCGGCGGCGGCCAGCATGCGGCGAATCACACGAAGGCCGGCAAGGATCACGGCGCCGGCGGCGGCGCGAAACGCCGGCATGGCCCGCGTTAGGCGCTCTGGTTGACGAGGAGTGCGGCCCACCGGCGACGCGAGACGCCGGTTGGCCGCGCTCGGATCACGCAGTCAGCAAGCCCTGTTTTTCGATGAAAGCGATCACGCTGTCGAGGCCGTCGAGCGCTTTCAGATTGCACATGACGAACGGACGTTCGCCGCGCATCTTTTTCGCATCGCTTGCCATTACGTCGAGATTCGCGCCGACGTAAGGCGCCAGGTCCGTCTTGTTGATGACGAGCAGATCCGACTTCGTGATGCCCGGCCCGCCCTTGCGCGGAATCTTCTCGCCGCCCGCGACATCGATCACGTAGATCGTGAGATCGGACAGCTCCGGGCTGAACGTCGCCGCGAGATTGTCCCCGCCCGATTCGATGAAAACGACATCCACGTCCGGAAAGCGCGACACCATCCGATCGACCGCTTCGAGATTGATCGACGCGTCTTCGCGTATCGCCGTATGCGGGCATCCGCCCGTTTCGACGCCCATGATGCGCTCGGGCGGCAGCGCGCCCGCCACGGTCAGAAGCCGCTGGTCTTCCTTCGTATAGATGTCGTTGGTGATGGCGACGAGGTCGTATTTGTCGCGCATCGCCTTGCAGAGCATTTCGAGCAGCGTCGTCTTGCCGGAGCCGACGGGCCCGCCCACGCCCACGCGCAGCGGCGGAAGTTTCTTGGTTCGGCGAAGAGCGGCGGAATAGGCGGGAGCGTTCATGCGATACCGGTTCGGATGCGAAAGCGAGGTTAGGAACGAAAGAGCCGCGAATACTGCGACTCGTGCCGCGCCGACAAAATGCCGAGCTGCGGCGCGAACGTAGTGATCTCATCGGCCGATGTGGCGAGCGCGCGCGCGACCGCTTCGCCGATCGGACCGCGCAACGCGACGATGATGCGCTGCCCCGCGAGCTGTCCGAGCGGCACGGCTTTGAGCGCGGCGGCCGTCTGATTCTCGACCCAGCTGAACGCATACGCGGCGAGCGCCGCATCGGGCGCGGCATCGTGCGCGTGCGCGGCGAATGCGAACGCTGTCGGTTGCGCGATGGGTTTCATCGCGGCGAGCGTTGCGCGGTGCGCTGCATCGCCCCATTCGAGCGATGCGCATAACTGGGCGAGCGACCATCCCATCTGCTCGGTCTCGCGCCGCAATTCGGACGACTCGCGGCTCGCGAGATAGTCGTCGTTGGCTGAGCGTAGCGCGGCTTCGTCATGCGCTTGCCAGCGTTGCATCTGATGCGCGATGAACGGCAGCTCCGCGCGCGCGAGAACGTTCGCGAGGCCGTTCGCGATCCACTCGCGCGTGCTGTCGGCATCAACGATAAAGCCGTGTTCGATGGCCGCTTCCAGCCCTTGCGAATAGCTGAACGCGCCGATAGGCAGCGCCGGCGACGCGAGATGCAAAAGCGCCGTCAGTTCAGTCGTGAGCATGACCGTGATGGTGGTCGTGTCCGCAGTGCGCGTGGTCGTGATCGTGGTGCGCCTCATGCTCGCGATAGAGCTTCTGCGCGAGCGCATAGTCTTCGCTAAAGCTCTCGTCGTGACCGTGCTTGTGGCCGCCGCCATACGCGCCCGTTTCCGGCGCAAACGGCTGCGATTCGCGCGTGACCGTCGCGCCGATACGCCTGAGCATGTCTTCCAGCACGGCGTCGGCTTCGAGCTTCAGATGATCCGCGTGAACTTCGACAGGCGTGTGCCGGTTGCCGAGATGGTAAGCGGCGCGCATCAGCGTGAGCGGATTCACCGCGCGCACGACGAGCACGTCCTGCGGCGCCGCGACCACGCGCACGAAGCCGCCGTCATCGGCGACGAGCATGTCGCCATCGGCGAGCACCGTGCCGCGCGGCATGACCAGCGCGACGTCCTCGCCGTTATCGAGCGTGGCGGCGAAGCGGCTCTTGCAGCGCGCATCGAAGGCGAGGGTCAGTGTGGGCGCGCGCTTGACGAGCACGGGCGCGAGTCGGGCGGTAAGGCGTTTGTCGAGGGTGCGCATAAGGCTTCAGAACAGGAAATAGCGTTGCGCCATCGGCAGAACGGTGGCGGGATCGCAGGTAAGAAGCTGGCCATCTGCGATCACCTGATACGTCTGCGGATCGACGCTGATGGACGGCTGCCATGCATTGTGGATCATGTCGGCCTTCGTCACGTTGCGGCAGTTCTTCACCGCGACGACGTGTTTCGCGAGGCCATAACGATCCGTTATACGTGACTCCAGCGCGAGTTGCGACACGAACGTGAGCGATGTCTTGCCGAGCGCGCCGCCGCGCGTGGCGAACATCTCGCGGTAATGCACCGGCTGCGGCGTAGGTATCGATGCGTTCGGATCGCCCATCTGCGCGAGCGCGATCATGCCGCCTTTCACGATCATCGCGGGCTTCACGCCGAAGAACGCAGGCTCCCAGAAGACGAGATCGGCCCACTTGCCCGGCTCGATGGATCCCACTTCATGCGCGATGCCATGCGTGATCGCCGGGTTGATCGTGTACTTCGCGACATAGCGTTTCACGCGGAAGTTGTCGTTGCGCGCAGTGTCTTCCGGCAGCGCGCCGCGTTGCAGCTTCATCTTGTGCGCGGTCTGCCAGGTGCGGATGATGACTTCGCCGACGCGCCCCATCGCCTGCGAATCGGACGAGAGCATGGAGAGCGCGCCGAGATCGTGCAGGATGTCTTCGGCTGCAATCGTCTCGCGCCGGATGCGCGATTCCGCGAACGCGATGTCTTCCGCAATCGACGGATCGAGGTGATGGCACACCATCAGCATGTCGAGATGCTCGTCGAGCGTGTTGACGGTGTAAGGGCGCGTGGGATTGGTCGAAGAGGGCAGCACGTTAGGTTCGCCGCAGACCTTGATGATGTCCGGCGCATGACCGCCGCCCGCGCCCTCCGTGTGATACGTGTGGATCGTGCGGCCCTTGAACGCGGCGACCGTCGTTTCGACGAAGCCCGCTTCGTTGAGCGTGTCCGTGTGAATGGCGACCTGCGTGTCCGTGTCGTCGGCAACCGAAAGACAGTTGTCGATGGCAGCGGGCGTCGTGCCCCAGTCCTCGTGCAGCTTGAGGCCGATCGCGCCCGCCTTCACCTGCTCGATGAGCGGCGCGGGCAGGCTCGCGTTGCCCTTGCCGAGAAAGCCGAGATTGACCGGCCAGCCATCGGCGGCCTGCAGCATGCGCTCCATGTGCCACGGTCCGGGCGTGCATGTGGTCGCGTTCGTGCCGGTGGCGGGGCCGGTGCCGCCGCCGAGCATCGTCGTGACGCCGCTTGCGAGTGCTTCGTCGATCTGCTGCGGGCTGATGAAGTGGATATGCGTATCGATACCGCCCGCGGTCACGATCATGCCTTCGCCCGCGATGACCTCCGTGGCCGCGCCGATCGCGATGTTCACGTTCGGCTGGATGTCGGGATTGCCCGCCTTGCCGATAGCGAAGATGCGCCCGCTCTTGATGCCGATGTCGGCCTTCACGATGCCCCAGTGATCGACGATCAGCGCGTTGGTGACGACGGTATCGACCACGTCGGCGGCGATGCGCTGCGACTGGCCCATGCCGTCGCGAATCACCTTGCCGCCGCCGAACTTCACTTCCTCGCCATACGTGGTGAAGTCGCGCTCGACCTCGACGATGAGATCGGTATCGGCGAGGCGCACGCGGTCGCCGGTGGTCGGGCCGAACATTTCGGCATAGGCGCGGCGGCCGATGCGTAGCGTCATGTCAATGCGTCCTTCGAAGAACGTGGAATGATCAGAGCGGACCCATCACGAGTCCATTGAAGCCATATACGCGGCGATCGCCCGCGAGCGCGACGAGCTCGACGGTGCGTTCCTGCCCCGGCTCGAAGCGCACGGCGGTTCCCGCCGCGATGTTCAGACGAAATCCGCGCGCCTTCTCGCGCTCGAATTGCAGCGCCGCGTTGACTTCGTAGAAGTGAAAGTGCGAGCCGACCTGCACGGGCCGGTCGCCGCTGTTCGCGACGACGACCGTCACGGTTTCACGGCCCGCGTTGAGTTCGTGCTCGCCATCGTCGATCAGATATTCGCCGGGGATCATCGCGCGTCTCTAGGCAATGGGATGATGAACGGTCACGAGCTTCGTGCCGTCGGGAAAAGTGGCTTCGATCTGTATGTCGGGGATCATCTCGGGCACGCCTTCCATGACGTCGTCGCGCGTGAGTAGCGTGGTGCCGTAATGCATGACTTCGGCGACGGTCTTGCCGTCGCGCGCGGCTTCCATCAACGCTGCCGAAATGAAGGCGACCGCTTCCGGATGATTGAGCTTGAGACCGCGTGCGCGGCGACGTTCGGCAAGGAGCGCGGCCGTGAAAATGAGCAGCTTGTCCTTCTCGCGAGGCGTGAGTTTCATGAAGTCGTTGTCTCGTGCGGGAGCTTCGTCATGCTAGCACCTGCGATTTAGTTTCGACCGCCTCTTGGCGGGATTTACGTATTCCAGAGCCTGAGCGGTTGCGCGGCGACACCGTGCACGAGCGGGCGCAGATGCATCCAGCATTCGGTGAGCGCGCGTTGCAGCGGCTCCATCGAACGGCTCACCGCCCGCACGATCATGACGCCAGGCGTCACGCACGATGCCGCCGCGCGTATCTCGTCGTTGAACGGCAAGCGCGCGGTGAGCACTTCGGCGAGTGCGTCGTCGCATGCGGGACCGATCGCCCATAACGTGCCGTATGCAGGAAATCCCGCGAGGCCCTGCAACGCATCGCGCAAGGGATCGCGCGCATCGAGCACGCTGCGCTCGAACCACAGCGCGCGCCCATCGCGATGCGCAATGCGCGACACCGCGCGTAGATGGCCCTGCGTCCAGCGCTCGCCGGCAGCGGCGCGTCCGAGCAGCATCGCATCCCAGCCGATGGCGGTCGCGCTTTCATCGAGCGTGAGCGCGAACTCCAGTTCCACATTCGACGATTCGAACACGATGTTGTTTTGCGGAAGCCAGTCGAGCTTCGCATGCGGCCCGACATCGATTGCGATGCGCTGCCTCGCGAGCTTGCCGTTGGCCTTGTACCACTTCGTTGCGCCCGGCGTCGTGATGACGGCATGCGTGCTTTCATCGAGCTTGACGTCGATGGACAAGCGATCGCCGCCCGCGACGCCGCCTGGCGGATGCACGATCACCGCATGGCAGATATCGCCTTCGGGATAGAGCGGCCGCTGCATGCGCAACGGCCCTTCATGCCTGCGATGAACGCACGCCGTGCGGTCATGCCGGTGCGCAAAGCCGAGTTCGAGCGTGCCGCGCCAGATGCCGGGATCGGCGAGCGCCGCATGAGATTCATGATGCATGGAGCGAAGCCGTCGAAGAGCGATGCATCATCATACGGCGATCAGCTCGCGCACTCCATGCGCATCCATGTCCGATCCGTCGCCGCCCGCGACGATCTCGCCGCGGCTCATCACCCAGTAGCGGTCCGCGAGTTCGCGTGCGAAGTCGTAATACTGCTCGACGAGCAGCACGGTCATGCCCATTTCATCGACGAGCTGACGCAGCGTGCGGCCGATGTCGCGAATGATCGAAGGCTGAATGCCTTCGGTCGGTTCATCGAGTATCAGCAGTTGCGGCTCGCTCATCAACGCGCGGCCAATCGCGAGTTGCTGCTGCTGGCCGCCGGACAGGTCGCCGCCGCGCCGATGCTTCATGTCGCGCAGCACCGGAAAAAGCTCGTAGATGCGCTCCGGAATCTTCGCGGGTGCCTTGCGGCTCGCCGCGCCGACCAGAAGATTTTCTTCGACTGTCAGACGCCCGAAGATGTCGCGGCCCTGCGGAACATACGCGAGGCCGCTTGCGACGCGCGCATGCGTCGGCATCGACGAAATCTTCTCGCCGCGCCACGCGATGCTGCCGCTCTTCGTCGGCACCACGCCCATGAGACAGCGCAACAACGTGGTCTTGCCCACGCCGTTGCGCCCGAGCAGCACGGTGAGCTTGCCATCGGGAACGGTCATCTTCACATTGCGAAGAATGTGGCTGCCGCCGTAATACTGATTCAGGTTGTCGACTTCGAGCATTTACCGCCCCAGATAAGACTCGATGACCGCTTCGTCGCGCTTCACGCTATCGAGCGTGCCTTCGGCGAGCACGCTGCCTTCGGCCATCACCGTCACCTTGCCGGTGTCGCCCGCGAGCGCCGCGACGAACTCCATGTCGTGCTCGACGACCATCATCGAACACGATCCGCGCAGCGCGTTGAGCAACTCGGCGAGCTGCATCGTCTCGTGATCGGTCATGCCGGCCGCGGGTTCGTCGAGCAGCAGAAGCGCAGGCTGCTGCATCAGCAACATGCCTATTTCGAGGCGCTGCTTCTGCCCATGCGAAAGCTCGCCGGCAAGCCGCGTCGCATGATGCTGAAGCGAAATGAGTTCGAGCGTCTCTTCGATGCGCGCCTGCGCCGCACGGTCGAGCCGCGCGCGCAACGAAGCGAACCATCGCTTGTCGGCCTTCATCGCGAGTTCCAGGTTTTCCCACACCGGATGATTCTCGAACACCGTCGGCTTCTGGAACTTGCGTCCAATCCCGGTGCGCGCGATGACAGGCTCCGACATGCGCGTGAGATCGAGCGTTTGCCCGAGAAAGACCTTGCCGTTATCGGGCCGCGTCTTGCCGGTGATGACGTCCATCATCGTGGTCTTGCCCGCGCCGTTGGGACCGATCACGCAGCGCAACTCGCCCGCGTCGATGGACAATGTGAGCTTGTTCAGCGCACGGAAGCCGTCGAAGCTCACGGTCACGTCTTCGAGATAAAGGATCGTTCCGTGCGATACGTCTATCTCGCCCGGCGCGAGCACATGCCCGAGACCGGAGACGACGTTGATATTCTTGTGGGCCGTGGCGCTCGTATCGGGCGCTTGCGGGATAGGCGGGAGATCGACGATCAGTGCGTGATGAGCGGTCATTCTGCGGCGTCTCCTGCCGCATGCCTGCGGCGGGCGAGTTCGACGAGGCCCATGATTCCATTCGGCAAGAGCAAGGGCACGAGCGTGAAAATGAGGCCGAGAAAGAAGAGCCAATACTCCGCGAAATAGGCCGTGAAAAAGCTCTTTGCGCCGTTCACGGCGAATGCGCCGATGATCGGTCCGACGAGCGTGCCGCGCCCGCCCACCGCGACCCAGATGGCCATTTCGATCGAGTTGGCCGGCGACATCTCGCCCGGATTGATGATGCCGACCTGCGGCACGTACAACGCCCCCGCGATACCGCACAGCACGGCCGACAGCGTCCAGATGAAGAGCTTGTATGCGAGCGGGCTATAGCCGAGGAACATGAGGCGCGCTTCGCCGTCGCGCACGCCGGTCACGACGCGTCCGAGCTTCGATGTGACGATCCAGCGCGCCGCGAGAAACGCGAGCACGAGCACCGCGAACGTGATCAGAAAGAGGACCGTGCGCGTGCCCGCATGCGTGATCGGAAAGCCCGCGATGCGCTTGAAATCGGTGAAGCCGTTGTTGCCGCCGAAACCCGTTTCGTTGCGATAGAAGAGGAGCATCGCGGCGAAGGTCATCGCCTGCGTGATGATAGACAGATACACGCCCTTCACGCGCGAGCGGAACGTGAAGAAGCCGAACACCCACGCGAGCACGCCCGGCACGAGCACGACGAGCAAGAGCGCATACCAGAGATGCTCGGTGCCTTGCCAGTACCACGGCAGCCGATGCCAGTCGAGAAACACCATGAAGTCGGGCAGATCGCTTTGATACGTGCCTTCGCGTCCGATGGATCGCATGAGATACATGCCCATCGCATAGCCGCCGAGCGCGAAGAAAAGCGCATGCCCGAGGCTCAGGATGCCGCAATAGCCCCACACGAGATCGAGCGCGAGCGCGCCTATGGCATAGCACATGAGCTTGCCGACGAGGGTCATCGCATAGGCGGACAAATGCAACGCGCTGGTTTGAGGCAGCACGAGCGCCGACACGGGCACGGCAACGCCCATCGCGACGATGAGCGCGACGAGCGCGATCCAGCCGTTGCGAGGCAGCAGCGCCGCGCGCGGCGGCAAGCCGAGCGCGAAGCCTGCGCGCGTGGCGCTTTCATCGGGTTGCGGCGCGACGTCGAGATTGGAGGCGAGGTTGGTCGTCGCGGTCATGATTCAGGCCTCCGCGCTGCGGCCCTTGAGGGCGAACATGCCCTGCGGACGCTTCTGGATGAACAGGACGATCAGGACGAGCACCGCGATCTTCGCGAGCACCGCGCCCCAGAACGGTTCGATGGCCTTGTTGACGAGACCCAGCCCGAAGCCGCCGATCACCGTGCCCGCCAGTTGACCGACGCCGCCGAGCACGACTGCCATGAACGAATCGATGATGTAGCTCTGTCCGAGATCGGGACCGACGTTGCCTATCTGCGAGAGCGCGCATCCGCCGAGTCCCGCGATGCCCGCGCCGAAGGCGAACGCGTATGAATCGACGCGTGCGGTCTTCACGCCGACGCACGCGGCCATGCGGCGGTTCTGCGTCACCGCGCGCACGAAGAGGCCGAGGCGCGTGCGCGTGAGCACGCCCCATGCGATCAGCACGACGGCAAGCGAGAACGCGAGTATCGCGAGGCGGTTATAAGGGAGGATCAGGTTCTGCATGACGGCGACGCCGCCGCTCATCCAGGAAGGGTTGACCACTTGCACGTTCTGCGCGCCGAAAAGAGTGCGCGTCGCCTGAATGAGGATCAGGCTGATGCCGAACGTGGTGAGCAGCGTCTCGAGCGGGCGTCCATAAAGATGCTTCAAAACGAGCCTTTCCAGCACGATACCCACTGCCGCGGCCGCGATGAACGATGCCGGCACCGCGAGTAGCGGATACCAGTTGAACGCGGCGGGCGCGTAATGCTGCACGAGGTTCTGGACGACATACGTTGCATACGCGCCGATCATCAGGAACTCGCCGTGCGCCATGTTGATGACGCCGATCAGTCCATACGTGATCGCAAGGCCGAGCGCGGCGAGCAGCAACACGCTGCCGAGCGAAAGACCCGCGAACACCGTTCCGGCTATTTCGCTGCGGCGCTGAATGGAATCCAGTTCCACGATGCCCGCTTGCGCCGCGTTGCGCACGCGTTCGTCGGGTTCGTTGAAGCTGCCGTCGCTTTTCTTAGCGACGATGGGGCGCAGCAACTCGTACATGTCGAGATCGCGGCGTGCCGCGACGAGTTGCGCCGCTTCGAGGCGCTTCGTCACATCGGGGTCGTGCAGCGCGGTCATCGCCCATAAGGTGTCGAGGCGCTTCCTGAGTTCGGCGTCGGTTTCGGCGGCGCGGGCGCGGTCGATCATCGGCTTCATCGATGCATCCGGGTTCTTCAGCAGCGCGGCTACGGCTTCGCGGCGCTTCGCGATATCGGGCGATGCGAGTTGCAGACCCGAAATCGCGCCGGCCACTTTCGCGCGCAAGAGGTTGTTCAGCGCGATCGCTTGTGCGTCGGGCGCATCGGCGATCTTGCCGGTGATCGGGTCCTTGTTGCCGTCGTCCGTCTGCATGAGGACGCGGCCACTGTCCATCGCGACGAGCGAGCCGTCCGCGAGCGCGCCGAGCACGGCGATGGAGGATGCGTCGGTGTTCCCGATGAGTCTGTCGATGGCGGCGGACTTCGCTTCGAAGTCGTCGCCGGCGAGCGGCGCGAGATCGTCGGCGGTCAACGCGTGCGCAGCACATGACGCAAGCGCGATGAATACCGCGAGCACAACGCGCAGAAAAGGGGAGGCAAGCGAGCCGGTCATGGTGGCCTTTCTGGTGAGACGGAAGCGGCCGCGTGCGTCGTTCGATTCGACGCTCGCGGCCCTTGTTTCAAGCCATCAGTGCATCGATGCCTCAGGCGATACGCACGCGCGCGCGGCGCAGAAACGACGGAATGGACGTGACGATATCGGGCTTGCCCTGATTGCCCGCGATATACGGGCTCCACGGCTGCGCGCGAACGGCGGTCTTCGTTTTCCACACGACGTTGAACTGACCGTCGCCGCGAATTTCGCCGATCATGACGGGCTTGTGCAGATGATGATTGCCGTCCATCGTGAGCGTGAAGCCCGAAGGCGCGGCGAAACTCTGTCCGACCATCGCGGCGCGCACCTGATCGACCTCGATGCTCTTCGCCTTCTCGGCGGCCTGCTTCCACATGTGAATGCCGACGAAGGTCGCTTCCATCGGATCGTTCGTCACGCGCTTGTCGCCGCCGGGCAGGTTTTGCGTCTTGACCCAGTCGGCGAATTGCGTTTCGAACTTCCTGTTCGCGGGATTCTTGACCGACATGAAGTAGTTCCATGCGGCGAGATGGCCGACGAGCGGCTTCGTATCGATGCCGCGCAACTCTTCTTCGCCGACAGAGAACGCGACGACGGGCACATCCGTCGCCTTGAGGCCCTGATTGCCGAGTTCCTTGTAGAAGGGAACGTTCGAGTCGCCGTTGATGGTCGATACGACGGTGGTCTTTCCGCCTTGCGCGAAGGTCTTGATGTTCGCGACGATGGTTTGATAGTCGCTATGTCCGAACGGTGTGTAGACCTCCTAAATATCGGCGTCCTTGACGCCTTTCGAATGGAGGAAGGCGCGCAGGATCTTGTTGGTCGTGCGCGGGTACACGTAGTCGGTGCCGAGCAGGAAGAAGCGTTTCGCGCTGCCGCCTTCCGGTCCCATCAGATATTCGACGGCGGGAATGGCTTGCTGATTCGGCGCCGCGCCCGTATAGAAGACGTTGCGCGACATCTCTTCGCCTTCGTACTGAACGGGATAGAAGAGCAGGCCGTTCAGTTCCTCGAAGACGGGCAGCACGGATTTGCGCGAGACGGATGTCCAGCAGCCGAACACGCAGGCGACCTTGTCCTGCGTGAGCAGCTGACGCGCTTTCTCGGCGAAGAGCGGCCAGTTGGAAGCCGGATCGACGACGACGGGCTGAAGCTGGCGGCCCATGACGCCGCCGTTCTTGTTGATATCGGCGATGGTCATGAGCGCGGTGTCCTTGAGCGATGTCTCGGAGATCGCCATGGTGCCGGACAGCGAATGAAGGATGCCGACCTTGATCGGACCGGAATCGGCGGCTTGCGCCTTCGAAATGGGAAGCTGCCCCGCGAGGGCGAGCGCGCCGGACATGGAGCCGAGTTTCAGCAGACTGCGTCGTTTCATTTGGTGTGTTCCCCTTGCCGATGTGTTTGTTTCTGCTTGCTGCTTGCCGCAGGTGAGCTTTTGGTTTTGTCTTCGTTGCCTACCGGCGGTTGCTTGGTTTGCAAGGGCTATGCCAATTGGTGTTTTGCTAGCGCTGATATGGGTTTGCGGGGTTTTGTCTTCGCTTCGACGCTTTATTGGATCGCGTTCTTGCGGAGGGTTTGGTGCACGATGGACTCGGTTTGCATCGTTGCGGTGCGAGCTTGTCTCTTATTGCGCTTTCTCTCTTCTTGTCGCGGGCTGCTTATTTTCGTGTCGGTCTATTAGCGTTGCCCCTCCCCGGGGCGGGGGTTACTTTCTTTGCTGCTGCAAAGAAAGTAACCAAAGAAAGCAGCTTTCTAGCCCAAAGCATTGAATGTGTGAGTAGCTCCCGGACGAGCATTGGCACTCGGTCAATAAACAGCCTTGAATGACCTTCCACGCCCACTGAGCGCCACGTCCTCCGAGCCCCTTGGCTCGTCAACACCGAGGTGTTCGCAAGCGTATGCGCGCTTGCTTAGCGCCGGTGTCTAAGTAGCAAAGCGAACTGCCGGTGCATGCAAGAGCCAATGCGGTTCGCTCTAACTAGGACCGAACCGCAGGCGTGAACGCAAAACAGGGATGTGGTTTTGACGAGCCAAGGGGCTCGCAGGACGTGGCGCTCAGCGAGCGCGGAAGATCATTCAAGGCTCTCTATTAACCGAGTGCCAATGCTCTCTCCGGGAGTTGCTCACGCCCTTTGATGCTGCGGGCTGAGAAGCTGCTTTCTTTGGTTACTTTCTTTGCAGCAGCAAAGAAAGTGACCCCCGCCCCGGGGAGGGGGGACCTATCCGTAATTCCGTGGGCGAGGCATATCATGAGAGGTAAAAGTCATGGATATGCCGATGAAGAAGAAACGCACCGTCGCGTCTCAGGCAGCGGCCCGCGGGCCGCTGCCTGAGTTGCCTGAAGCGCTGCTTGATGAGCTGGTGAAGGGTCCGATGACGCCCGGTGAGGTCCAGGACCTGATGCTGGCGTTCAACAAGGCGCTCATCGAACGCGCGATGGGCGCGGAAATGAGCATGCATCTGGGCTACCGGCCCGGCCAGCCCAAGCCTGCCGAGCAGACCAATGAACGCAACGGCGCCAGCGGCAAGACCGTCATCACCGAGCGCGGCGCGGTGCGGGTCGATCTGCCGCGCGACCGTGAAGGCAGCTTCGAGCCGATCCTGATTCCCAGGCACGAGCGCCGTTTCGCGGGCTTTGACGAGCGCATCATCGCCATGTACGCACGCGGCATGAGCGTGCGCGAGATTCAGGCATTTCTGGCCGAAAGCTATGGCACCGAGGTCTCACCCGATTTCATCAGTTCGGTCACCGATGAGGTGATGGCTGAAACGCTGGCCTGGCAAAGCCGTCCACTCGAGGCGATGTACCCGGTGGTGTTCTTCGACGCGCTGCGCGTGAAGATCCGTGGCGACGGCGTGGTGAGCAACAAGGCGGTGTATCTGGCGCTGGGCATTCAGGCCGACGGCCAGCGCGACGTGCTCGGCCTGTGGATCGAGCAGACCGAAGGCGCGAAGTTCTGGCTGAAGGTGTTCAATGAACTGAAGACCAGGGGCTGCCAGGACATCCTGATCGCGGTCGTCGACGGCCTGAAGGGGCTGGCCGAGGCGATCGGCACAGCGTACCCGCGCACGGCCGTGCAGACCTGCATCGTGCACCTGATCCGCAACAGCCTGGAATACGCCAGCTACAAGGACCGTAAAAGCGTCGCCGCCGCGTTGCGTCCGATCTATGGGGCGGCCAGCGAACAGGCCGCGCAGCAGGCGCTGGAGGCCTTTGCCGAAGGGCCATGGGGCGCGAAGTATCCGACCATCGTGCAGTCATGGCGACGGGCATGGGAGAACGTCACACCGTTCTTTGTGTTTCCCCCGGCGATACGCCGGGTGGTGTACACCACCAATGCCATTGAGAGTCTGAACATGCAACTGCGCAAGATCATCAGGACGCGCGGCCACTTCCCCAACGACGAGGCCGCCATCAAGCTGCTTTGGCTGGCATTGCGCAATGTGCTGGCGAAGTCGGTACGGGCGGCATTTGACTGGTCCTCCGCCATGAACCAGTTCGCTATTCTGTTTGGAGAGCGTTTTACCAACGCACGCGGGTAACTCCGCTAACCGCCTCGCCCACAAAAACGCGGATAGGTTCGGGAGGGGCAGCCAAATAGACCGACACGAGAATAAGAAACTGACTGCCGCCCCGCACAGGGGCAACACAAACAGACCGATCCGAAATCAAACTACCCGCAAAACGAGAGCAAGAAAAAGCCCTCAAACACACCGCCCCCCATCGACCTCGAGCGCAACCCCAGTAATAAACTTAGCATCATCAGAAGCAAGATAAAGCGCCGCAAGAGCCACATCCTGCGGCGTGGAAAACCGCCCAAGAGGAATAGTCGCGAGAAACTTCTGGCGGTTAGCGGGCGTATCGTCGACGCCCATGAATTCGGAAAGAAGAGCAGTCTCGCCCATCACCGGATTGATGCAGTTCACGCGGATGCGCTCCGGCCCAAGTTCCACCGCCAGTGCCTTGCTCGCGACGATGACCGCAGCCTTGCTGCCGTTGTACCAGACAAGCCCCGGACGCGGCCGCACGCCCGCCGTCGATGCAATGTTGATGAACGCGCCGCCGCCTCGCTCGCGAAAATAAGGCACGAACTGCGCGACGCTCCAGTAAATGCTCTTCACATTCACCGCATACACGCGATCGAACTCCGCTTCCGTCACGTCCAGCACAGGCTTGTTGCGATGCGTCGTGCCCGCGTTGTTGACCACGACCTGCACGCTGCCGAAGTCCTGAATCGCGGCATCGAAGAGCGTCTGCCAGTCCTCGCGCTTCGTGACGTCGCCCGTCACCGCGATCGCGCGGCCATGCGTGGCCATCCCCGATGAATCCAGCGCGATCTCGCTCGCCACGCGCTCGGCGGCCGGGCCGTTCAGATCGTTGACGACGACATTCGCCCCTTCGCGCGCGAACGTCTTCGCAATGCCTTCGCCGAAACCCGAGCCCGCGCCCGTCACGATCACCGTCTTGCCTTGCAGTCGCATGGTGTCTCCTTATCCGTGTTTGATCGCGATGGTCTTGAGCGTCGTGAAGCCGTACAGCGCCTCGAAACCTTTCTCGCGCCCATGACCGGAATGCTTGACGCCGCCGAATGGCAGTTCGATGCCGCCGCCCGCGCCGTAGTTGTTGATGAACACCTGGCCCGAGCGCACGCGCCGCGCAAGGCGCATCTGGCGCGCGCCGTCGCGTGTCCATATTGCCGCGACGAGTCCGTAGTCCGTGCCGTTGGCGAGCCGCAGCCCGTCGGCTTCGTCGTCGAAAGGCATCGCGGCGAGCACCGGGCCGAAGACTTCCTCGCGCGCAAGCCGGTGCGTGGGCGGCACGTCGCGCAGAAGCGTCGGCGCCTGATAGAAGCCGGCTTGCGGCGCTTCCGCCACGACTTCGCCGTGCGCGGCCATCTCGATGCCGTCGTGCTGCGCATCGGAGAGAAAGTCCCACACGCGCTGCTGCTGCTTCGCGCTGATGAGCGGCCCGCAGTCCAGATCGAGCGCGCTCGGACCGACCTTCAGCGCCGCGAATGCGTGCGACAGCCGTTCGACGAGCGGCTCGTAGGCCGCGCGCTCGATCAGCACGCGGCTGCCCGCCGAGCACGTCTGCCCCGCGTTTTGCACGATGGCCGCGACGAGCACGGGCAGCGCGGCGTCGAAATCGGCATCGGCGAACACGATCTGCGGCGACTTGCCGCCAAGTTCGAGCGTGACGGGGACGTGGTTGTCGACGGCCATCTTCGTGACCGCGGCGCCCGTCGCGGGCGATCCGGTGAACGAGATATGGTCGATGCCCGGATGACGCGCGAGCGCCGCGCCCGCTTCGTGTCCGTATCCGGTGACGATATTGAGCACGCCTTCGGGCAGGCCCGCTTCGGCGGCGAGTTCGGCGACGCGCAACAGCGACAGGCACGCGTCCTCGGCCGGCTTCACGACGCACGCGTTGCCCGTTGCGAGCGCCGCGCCGACGCTGCGCCCGAAAATCTGCAGCGGATAGTTCCACGGCACGATATGGCCGGTCACGCCGTGCGGCTCGCGAAGCGTGAGCACCGTGAAGCCCGATTGATACGGCAGCGTCTCGCCGTGCAGCTTGTCGGCGGCGCCCGCATAGAACTCGAAATAGCGTGCGATGCCGGTCGCGTCGGCGCGCGCCTGCTTGAGCGGCTTGCCGGTGTCGCGCGCTTCGATCCGCGCGATGTCCTCGTGGCATGCGGCAATCAGCATCGAAAGCCGTGCGAGGATGCGGCCGCGCTCGGCGGCGCTCGTCGCGCCCCATGCGCCATCGTAGGCGGCGCGTGCCGCGCGCACGGCCCGGTCGATGTCCGCGCCCGTGCCGCGCGCGATCTCCGCGAAGACCTGCCCGTCCGATGGATCGACCACCGGAATCGTTTCTCCGCCCGATGCCGCGACCCATCGGTTGTCGATGAAATGCTTCGCGTCTTCCATGCGTGTCTCCTTTTTGCGGTCGTTGCGCTTCTCGATGAATGGCCGCGCTCGCCGGCTCCGGCAAGCGCGCTGGCGCACCGGGGCCGGAAGGCGCCTTTGGCTATAATGCCTGAGTGTTTCACCTCGCAGCGCCCGCGTTCATTCGTGACGCCCGCAAACGCGCCGCATCGAATTTCCCGGTTTCCGAACTCAACTTCTCAGAGAGCGCTCATGAGCTTCAATAACGTACCTCCCGGTAAGGACCTCCCGCAGGATTTCAACGTCATCATCGAAATTCCCGCGCAGAGCGATCCGGTCAAATACGAAGCCGACAAGGACATGGGCCTGCTCGTCGTCGATCGCTTCATCGGCACCGGCATGCGCTATCCGGCCAACTACGGCTTCATTCCGCAGACGCTCTCGGGCGACGGCGACCCGGTCGACGTGCTCGTCATCACGCCGTATCCGCTGCTCGCAGGCTCGGTCGTGCGCGCGCGCGCGCTCGGCATGCTGCAGATGACGGACGAATCCGGCGTGGACGCGAAGCTGGTCGCCGTGCCGCACGACAAGGTCTGCCCGATGACGGCGAACCTCAAGTCCGTCGACGACGTGCCCGAGTATCTGAAGGATCAGATCAAGCACTTCTTCGAGCAGTACAAGGCGCTGGAGAAGGGCAAGTGGGTGAAGGTCGAAGGCTGGGCGGGCATCGAAGCCGCGCACAAGGAAATCACCGAAGGCATCGCCAACTACAAGAAGTAAGCGCGCTTTTTATCGGTGTCATGCGCCGCCGTCCGGTTCGCCGGGCGTGCGGCGTTTTGTTTTTTCGGCTACGCGAACGTGCGGTGCAAGGGCGCTTTACGCGTCGTCGCCGGTCTCTTCTTCGACGATCGGCAGCACGGACGCGAGCGTTCGCTCTCCCGCGATCAACGCGCGCTTTTGCTGCACGGGCAAGCGCTTCACCCAGTATTCGGCGCGCGACGCCTCTGATCTTCCCGCCAGTTCGAACGACGCCATCACGCGCAGCGGTTTCTTCGCGCGCGTGTAACGCGCGCCCTTGCCGCTCGCGTGCGCGGTGAAGCGCGCGTCGACGTCCGTCGCGATGCCGGTGTAGAGGCTGCCGTCGGCGCATTCGATCAGATACAGGAACCAGGGCATCGGCGTTGAGCGAAATGTTTGCGGCGGATTATCCCCGAAAGCACCGCGCGGGTGCATCGGCGGGCTTGCGCGACTTGCGCGAGAATAGCCGCTTTCGGGCGCGCGGCGCGTCCATCGGTCAATTCAGCGAGGTAGCCTGTTGAATCGCGAGGTCGAAATTCATGTGGTCGATACGCTGGAAGACATTTCCGCCGACGACTGGAACCGGCTTGCCGGCGACAATCCGTTCGTGCGGCACGGCTTCCTGCAAGCGTTGCAGGACACGCAATGCGCGGTCAAGCGCACCGGCTGGCGCGCGCATCATCTGATTCTGGAACGCGGCGGCCAGTTCGCCGGGGCCATGCCGCTCTATCTCAAGTCGCATTCTCGCGGCGAATACGTGTTCGACCACGCCTGGGCCGATGCCTTCGAGCGCCACGGCCTGCGCTATTACCCGAAGGCGTTGTCGGCGGTGCCGTTCTCGCCGGTAACGGGACCGCGATTGATCGCGGCGCAGCATGAAGACCGCGTGCTGCTCGCGCGCGGCGCGATCGAGCTGACGCGCAGGCTCGACATCTCGTCGCTGCATGTGCTCTTTCCGCACGCGCAGGACGTCGACGCCCTCACCGACGCCGGCTACATGCTGCGCGAAGGCGTGCAGTTCCACTGGGAGAACCTGCCCGGCGACGGCTACGCGAGCTTCGACGCCTTCCTCGCGACCATGAGCCACGACAAGCGCAAGAAGGTGAAGCAGGACCGCCGGCGCGTGATGGAAGCGGGCGTCGCGTATAAATGGCTGCGCGGCGAGCAGATCGACGAGCGCGCGCTCGACTTCTTCTACGACTGCTACGAGAACACGTACCGCGAGCACTGGAACGCGCCGTATCTGTCGCGCGAATTCTTCGGCCGCATTCACGCCGATGCGCCCGAAAGCATGCTGCTCGCGATCGCCGAAGCGGATGGCGAACGGCTCGCGTGCGCGCTCAACATGATCGGCGGCGACACCATGTATGGCCGCTATTGGGGCACGCGCGAATTCGTGTCGGGGCTGCACTTCGAGACGTGCTACATGCAGGGCATCGCGTATTGCATCGAGCATCGGCTCGCGCGCTTCGAAGGCGGCGCGCAGGGCGTGCACAAGATGTCGCGCGGCATGCTGCCGACGCCGACATGGTCCGCGCACTGGATCGCGGATCAGCGCTTTGCGCATGCGATCAGCGAGTTCCTGGACGCCGAAACGCAGGCAATGGATGAGCATATCGAAGCGCTGGAAGCGCATACGCCGTTCAGAAAGAAGGTTTAGCGCACAATGCGATTTCGCTGCGGCTCTTCGACAACACGCGCCAACAACGACGACCATGAGCAAAAACTTCTTCAATCTCTATAGTCACGGCTTCGCGCGCGTCGCGGTCGCCATTCCGAACTGCAAAGTCGCGGACCCCTCGTTCAACGCGGCGCAAACCATCGAGTTGGCGAACGAGGCCGCGGCGCGCGGCGCGGTGCTCGTCGCGTTTCCCGAACTCGGGCTGTCCGCTTATACGTGCGACGACCTCTTTCATCAGCGCGCGCTGCTCGATGCCTGCCAGGAAGCGCTGCAAAGCATCGTCGATGCGTCGAAGCAACTCGATGTCGCGATGATCGTCGGCCTGCCGATTCATGCCGAGCACAAGCTCTTCAATTGCGCGGTCGTGGTCGCGGGCGGCGCGATTCGCGGCGTCGTGCCAAAGAGCTATCTGCCGAACTACGGCGAGTTCTACGAGGCGCGGCAGTTCAGTCCCGCCGATGCCGCCGTCGCGCGCAGCATCACGCTGTGCGGGCAGGACGTGCCGTTCGGCGCGTCGCTGCTCTTTCAGATCAAGAATCTTCCGCTCTTTCGCTTCCACGTCGAAATCTGCGAGGACGTGTGGGTGCCCATTCCGCCGTCGTCGTTCGCCGCGCTCGCCGGCGCGACCGTGCTCGTGAATCTGTCGGCGTCGAACATCGTCGTCGGCAAGTCGGCGTATCGGCATCAACTCGTCGGGCAGCAGTCGGCGCGCTGCATCGCCGCGTATCTGTACACGTCCGCGGGCGAGGGCGAATCCACCACCGATCTCGCGTGGGACGGCCAGGGCCTCATCTACGAGAACGGCGAGATGCTCGCGGAATCGGAGCGCTTCTCGGGCGAGTCGCACATCATCTTCGCCGATGTCGATCTCGAGCGGCTCTCGCGCGAGCGCATGCGGCAAACCACCTTCGGACGATCGACGCAACGCCACGCCGACGAAGTCGGCAGATTCAGCGTCGTCGAGTTCGCGCTGCCGGCGCCGGTCGACGACGCACTGCCGCTCGCGCGGCGCGTGCAGCGCTTTCCCTACGTGCCCGCCGACGCCGCGCGACGCGACGCGCGATGCAACGAGGTCTACAACATTCAGGTGCAGGCGCTGTTGCAACGGCTGCGCTCGTCGGGGATATCGAAGGTGGTCATCGGCGTCTCGGGCGGGCTCGATTCCACGCACGCGCTGCTCGTCTGCGCGAAAGCGATGGACCGTCTCGGACTGCCGCGCTCGAATATTCTCGCCTACACGATGCCCGGCTTCGCCACGAGCGAGCGCACGCTCAGGCAGGCGCGCGAGCTGATGGAAGTGATCGGCTGCACGGCCGAGGAAATCGACATCCGCGCGAGCTGCACGCAGATGCTCGCCGATATCGGGCACCCGCACAGCGCCGACAACGAGCAGTACGACATCACGTATGAGAACGTGCAGGCCGGCGAGCGCACGAGCCATCTTTTCAGGCTCGCGAACTTCCATAACGCGATCGTCATCGGCACCGGCGATCTGAGCGAACTCGCGCTCGGATGGTGCACGTATGGCGTGGGCGATCACATGTCGCACTACAACGTGAACGCAAGCGTGCCGAAGACGCTCATCACGCATCTCGTGCGCTGGGTCGCGGAGTCGGGGCAGATCGGCGACGCGGGGACGGACGTGCTCGAACACATCCTCGCCACCGACATCAGCCCGGAACTCATTCCGGCGAAGACGAGCGGGGCGCTCGAACAGAAGACCGAGAGCGTCATCGGGCCATACGAATTGCAGGACTTCAATTTGTACTACACGGTGCGCTTCGGTTTCGCGCCGACGAAAGTCGCGTTTCTCGCGCATCACGCCTGGCATGATCGCGATGCCGGCGAGTGGCCCGAAGGTCCGGATGTCGCGCGCAATCAGTACGATCTCGCCGCGATCCGCAAGAACCTGCGCATTTTTCTCGACCGGTTCTTCCGCACGAGCCAGTTCAAGCGGTCCTGCATTCCGAATGCACCGAAAGTGGGATCGGGCGGGTCGCTCTCGCCGCGCGGCGACTGGCGCGCGCCGAGCGATTCGCAGGCAAGCGTGTGGCTCGGCGATCTGGAGCGCATTCCGCTTTCCGAATGACGCGCACTCGCGGTTTCCCGAGCCGATGACCGATTGAAAGCCAGCTAGAATCGAAGTCATCCGTCGCGCGAGCGGCGACACATTTCCGAACCCTTGACTCCGAAGCGAGGCACGCCATGAAACGCATCACCGCCATCATCAAACCGTTCAAACTCGACGAAGTCCGCGAAGCGCTTGCCGAAGTCGGTCTGACGGGGCTGACGGTCACGGAAGTGAAGGGCTTCGGCCGCCAAAAAGGGCACACGGAGCTTTATCGCGGCGCGGAGTACGTGGTGGACTTTCTGCCGAAGGTGAAGATCGAAGTGGTCGTGGCGAACGACCAGACCGATCAGGTCATCGACGCGATCATCGGCGCGGCGCGCACCGGGAAAATCGGCGACGGCAAGATTTTCGTCGCGGAGGTCGAGCGCGTGATTCGCATCCGCACCGGCGAGGAAAACGAAGCGGCGGTCTGAACGCTTGGCTTCGATCTTCGCATGGAGGCCCGCTCGCCCGAGCGGGCCTTTTTGTTTCTGACGCGCGCGCACGCGCTGCGGTAACATCGGCGGCGATAATATTCTTGTAAGGAACGTCCCCGATGCACCACGCGATAGGCTTCATTCAGGATCTCGCTGTGATCATGGCCATCGCGGGCGTCGTGACGGTGCTGTTTCATCGTCTGCGGCAGCCGGTCGTGCTCGGATACATCGTGGCGGGCGTCATCATCGGTCCGTACACGCCGCCGTTTCAGCTCATCAACGACGAAGCCACCATCCAGACGCTCGGCGAACTGGGCGTCGTGTTCCTGATGTTTTCGCTCGGCCTCGAATTCAGCCTGCGCAAGCTCTTTCGCGTCGGCGCGACGGCGTTCGTCGCGGCGCTCTCCGAAATCGTGCTGATGATCTGGATCGGTTACGAGATCGGCCGATGGTTCGGCTGGAACGCGATGGACTCGCTCTTTCTCGGCGCGATGCTCGCCATCTCGTCGACGACGATCATCGTGAAGGCGCTCTCCGAACTGGGCATGAAGCGCGAAGGCTTCGCGCAGCTCGTGTTCGGCATTCTGATCGTCGAGGACATTCTCGCCATTGCCATGCTCGTGCTGCTCTCCGGCATCGCGCAGACGGGCTCGGTCAGCGCGGGCGTCGCGGTCGTCACGCTCGGCAAGCTGCTGCTTTTCATGACGGTGTCGCTCGTCGTCGGCATTCTCACGGTGCCGCGCGCGCTCAATTACGTCGCGCAGTCGAAGAGCGACGAGATGCTGCTCGTCACCGTGCTCGGCTTCTGTTTCGGCTTCTGCCTGCTCGTCGTGAAGCTCGATTATTCGATCGCGCTCGGCGCGTTCCTGATCGGCGCGATCATGGCGGAATCGAAGCATCTCGCGCGCATCGAGCATCTCATCGCGCCGGTGCGCGACATGTTTTCCGCCATCTTCTTCGTGACCATCGGTTTGCTGCTGAACCCGGCCGTGCTCGTCGATTACGCGTGGCCGATCGGCGTCATCACGGTGGCGGTCGTGCTCGGCAAGATCGTGTCGTGCGGGCTCGGCAGCTTCCTCGCGGGCAAGGACGGGCGCACGGCGATGCGCGTCGGCATGAGCGTCGCGCAGATCGGCGAGTTCTCGTTCATCATCGCGTCGCTCGGGCTGTCGCTCAAGGTGACGAGCAGCTTTCTCTATCCGATCGCGGTTGCCGTGTCCGCGCTCACGACGCTGTTCACGCCGTATCTGATGCGCGCCGCCGATCCGCTCACGCTGTGCGTCGCCCGCGCGATGCCCGCGCCGCTCGCGCACACGTTCGGCCTCTATTCGCAATGGCTTGCGAGTCTCGCGCCCGCGTCCGGCGGCGCGTCGCTGTTCTCGATGACGCGGCGCATCGTGCTGCAGATCGCCGTGAATCTCGCGCTCGTCGCGGCGATTTTTCTCGGCGCATCGTATGCGGCGCCGTTTGCGTCGAGCCATCTTTCGCGCTGGCTCGAAACCGGGAACACGCAGCGCGTCGTGCTGTGGGGCGCGGCGCTCGTCATCGCGTTGCCGTTTCTGGTCGCGGTGTATCGCAAGCTCGAATCGCTCGCGCTTCTGCTCGCGGAAGTGAGCGTGCAGCCGGCGAAGGCCGGGCGCTTCACGAGCGCGATCCGCTCGGCCATTTCCGGCCTCATTCCGATTGTCGCGATGTTCGGCGTCTTTCTGCTCGTCGCCGCGCTTTCGGGCGGCATCCTGCCGCCGTTCGGCCTGATGGTCGGCGTGCTTTTGTGCGCGGCGCTGCTGCTGACGGTTCTTTGGCGCTGGTGCGTGAAGATCCACGCGACGATGCAGATCGCATTGCGCGAGACGCTGGAAGAGACGCGCGATCACTAGCGGCGGCGCGTCCGCGAGAATGTGAGCAAATGTGTGCTGGTTTGCGTCGCCCGGTTCGATAGGCGGATAATTGGACTCCCTCCATTCTCCTAGCGGCGCCGCGCGCCTCACATCGGGATGAGCGAAAACAACACGTCGAACGCCTCAGGCACCCCCGCAAACACCCACGTAACGAGCCGCGGCGCGGATGCCACCGGCTCCGGCACGCCGACCGACCGCGTATCGACGGATTCGCCTTCGAGCGCGTCGACCGTCGAACCGGCCGATACTCGGGCGGCGCGGCGCGAAGAAGCGTTGCAGTCGGCCCGCGAAGCCCGCGCGAATGCGGCGAGCGCGACGAGCGCGCAGGAAGCCGCCGTCCGCGCGAAGCATCCGCCGCGCGCGGAACGCGTAGAGCGCGTAGAGCGCGTAGAGCGCGTAGAGCGTGCCGATGCCCGAGCGAGCCTCGCGCAGAACCTCGAAGCCGCGACCGAAGCCGAAGCTGCTTCTGAAACCCCGACCGAAGCCGATCTCGTCACCGATGCCACGCTCGCGCCGCCCGCCGTCGCGTTGCCGCCCGAGTTCACCGCCGCGCCGGATTTCGGCAAGTTGAATCCGCCTCCGGTCCCGCCGCAGGCCGCCGCCGATTCCGCCGCAGCGCAGCCCGCGTATCTCAAGTCGTCGGATTCGGCGTGGTCCGTGTTCGGGCGCATCATCGCGGCGCGCGCGCGGCAGATTTTCGACCGGGCGGGGCAGCGCATCACGCAGCGCACGCTGCGCATCGGCGTGTCGGCGCGCATCTTTCACCCGGAACCCGGCGCGAAGGGCTTGCGCGGAAAGACGCTGCAATATCTCGAGGAATCGATCGCGCACTGGGTCATGTCGCGCGACGTGCTCGTGTTCATGATTCCGACGGTCGGTCATCAGGGGATGCTGCATCCGAGCAACATCCGTCTGCGCGATTACGCGAAGCATCTCGACGGCCTCTTGCTGCAAGGCGGCGCGGATGTCTCCCCGCAGTCCTACGAGGAAGTCGCGACGCGCCCCGAATGGCCGGGCGACCGCGTGCGCGACATGTACGAACTGGAACTGCTGCACGAGTTCATCGAATCGGGCAAGCCGGTGCTGGGCGTGTGCCGCGGCTGTCAGCTCATCAACGTGGCGTTCGGCGGCACGCTTTACGGCGACATCGCCACCGACGTGCCGACCGCGGGCATCCACGTCAACGAGCATTACGACCAGCATCGCCACTCGATCCGCTTTCCGGATGGCTCGTCGCTCGTCAACATGTTTCCGCACCAGCGCGAGGCCGTCGTCAATTCGATTCACCATCAGGCGGTGAAGACGCTCGGCCGCGACCTGAACATCGAGGCGGTGTCGTCGTCGGATGGCATCGTCGAGGCGGTGCGTTATCGCAAGGCGCCGTTCGTCGTCGGCGTGCAGTGGCATCCGGAGTTTCATCGCGCGGGCGGGGCGGAGTTGCTCGACTGCACGCCGCTGCTCGATACGTTCCTGCGCGTCGCCCGCGAGACGCGGTTCTAGGCGCGCGTTTCGATTCTTTCCCCAAAAAACATAAGGCCCGCTTTTATCGAGCGGGCCTTGTGTTTTTGCTGCGCGCTGCGTTGTTCAGCGCGATGGCGTGGCCGTGGCCGGCGCAAGCCCGGCTTCGGTTGCGCGCTGAAGCTGATCCACCTGCTGTTGCAGCGCGCGCAGCTTGCGTTCGGCTTCGAGCTTGTCGCCTTGCAACGCCGCCGATTCGACCTGCAGCTTCTGCTGACGTTCCGACACTTGCGAGTCCTGCTGCTGCGCGAGCGCGAGGTCCGCGGTGAGGCGGCTCGCCCGGTCCGACGATACCGCGATCACGCGTTCGAGCAACGCGGTTTGCGCCTGCAATTGCGTGCGGCGAATCTCGCCGTCCGCAAGTTCATAGCTCTTGCGCGCGAATTGCGCGTACACGGATTCGGCGCGCGCTTCGTCCTGGGTTTTCACGACGCGCCACAAGCGCGTGTCCTGCTGAAGCGCGACGTAGTACAGCATGTCCTGCGGCAGGAAATAGAGCTTCGCGCCGTAGCTCGCGTTGCGCGTCGCGCGCAATTCGGTGACGCGGCCCGCCTGAACGAGATCCTGCAACTCGGCGAGATTGCCCGCGCCCGACGCGGAGCCGTCGGGCTGGACGCTGGACACGTCCACCGCCGATGCCGCTTGCGCGTCCTTGGCGGCGGGCGCGGCGCAGGCGCTGGTGATGGCGTTGGTCAATGCTCCGCAGAGCGACATGGCGACGGCTAGCGTCGCGAAACGGATAAGGCGTGAGTGCTTCATGTTGGCGTCATTGCCGATAAGGTTGAACGGTGGTGGCGCGAGTCTAATTCCCGGCGGCGTCGGCGGCGTCGGCGGCATCGGGGGCGCGGCGCTCCTGGCGCGGCGCGGCGTTGCTGTCGAGCGTCGGCGAATGCTGAAGGATCGCGTAGAGCGCGGCGACGTTCATCGCGCCCGACGCTTGCGAGCGAGCTTGCGCGTCGGCGTGGGACTTCTGCGTGGGAGCGGCGTGTGGTTTGTGCCCGCCGGCTGCATTCCGGCGCGGCGCGCTCGCGGGCGATGTCCGCTTCCGATGCGGACCGGTCGAAGCCAGCCGCGCCGGGCGGCCCGGCGCACGCGCGTGTTCGGCGGAAGCGTCCGGCTTTTTCGCGCTAGCTTCGGGCTGTGCGCCGGTTTTGAGATTCGTCGCCGATGCCGCGACGCCCGTGTTCGACTCGACCGCAGGCGCGATGTCGGCGCTTGCGGCCACGAGCAGCGGGGCGGCATGTGGTGCTGACTGAGCCGCTGACTGGCTCAATCCGGCCGAACCGGCGCGGTCCGCCGTCGAAAGCGCGGCTGCGGGGTCGTCATTCAGCGGGCGCAGATCGTGGCCGAAGAGCAGCCACACGATGACGGCAGCACAGCCGATTGCAATCGCCGTGCGCAGCGCCTTGTACACGATGCCCGGCTCGTCCTCCTGCGCGGGCGACGGCGCGTCGACGGCAAGCGGAATCGGAGCGGCTATGTCATCGCGCGGAGACGCTTCGCCCGACGATTCGCCCGCCTGCATCAATTGCAGCATTCTTTGGCGAATCTGGCCTTCCGAGAACGCGCTCCACAGACTGGCGGCGCGGTAAGACGAGGCGGTACGGGAAAGACGCGCCGCGTCCACATACGCGGTATGGAGCCGCGCTGCGGCAATGGCGAATTCGGACTGCGACACAGTGGGACGTGTCGTCATGGGCGACCATTCGCGACCGAACGTGACGGACGGATCGGCGAGTGCACGCACCGGGGGCAGGCGCAGCGTGCCTTCGATAGCGATCAGGGGCTCGGTCATGAAGATTCCAGAGGCGTGAGGCGAGGCGCGGGGAGGGGCCGCTTCGAGACCCGGAAGGCCGCGCCGAATGGCGGCGCATCGAAGCGTCCCGCGGGAAGCCGAAGTTGACTCGCGATGATACGAAAGCGCCGCGCGCGCTGCGACAGGATTTCTCCGAAAACCAATTTTTTATAGGATCACTGATTGACGAACGGCTGATGCTGTGATGCGTCGATGTGAATCACGCCAGCCGCAGAACATAACGAAGCGAGAACACGTCCACGCCGCCCACGCGATCCGGCTCCCGCGCCGCAAACGTCCAGCCGCGCGATTCATAAAAGCCGATGGCCGCCGCGTTGCCTTCCAGGACGGACAGATGCAGTTGCCGCGCGCCGCGCGCTCGCGCCCAGTGCGCGGCGCGCTCGAGCATCGCGGTGCCGGCGCCGAGACCGCGATGCTCTGGCAGTGCGTGCAAATTGTCGATGAGCGCGCTGCCCGCTTCGTCCGGCTGCAGGACGCAAACGAAGCCGACCGGCACCGCGCCGAATTCCGCGATGAAGACGCAGCGTGCGCCGGCTTCGAGTTCCGCCGCGTGGTCCAGCCAGTGCGCGGCGCGATCGGCTTGCAGTTCGCGGTCGAGAAAGGCGTCGGGGAGGATGCCGCGATACGCCGACGCCCAACTGCGCGCGTGTATCAATGCAATCAGACGGAGGTCGTCGGCACAGGCACAGCGCAAACGCAGTCCGGTTCCTGTAGGCGATGTGTTAGGCATGAGTAAGCAGTATTTAAAGTACTTTCGTGTCGGTTTCAGAGAAGTTAAGTGCAGGGACGCCTCGCCAGGCGTTAAGATTCCAGAAACCCACTATTACAAAAACGGTAAAGGGTTAACCCTGGGAACATCACGGCCCGCCCCCGCGCCAGCCCTCCAGCCAAGATTCGAGAAAGTCCATGTCCACGACTCATGCAACACCCGCCAATGAATCGAAGTTCAAGACGGTATTTCGCGTCGTCAGCGGAAACTTCCTTGAGATGTACGACTTCATGGTGTACGGCTATTACGCCTCGGCGATCGCCAAGACCTATTTCCCGAGCGGCAGCGACTTCGCTTCGCTCATGCTCGCGCTCTCCGTGTTCGGCGCGGGCTTTCTGATGCGCCCCGTCGGTGCGATCGTGCTCGGCGCGTACATCGACCATCACGGGCGACGAAAGGGCCTCATTCTCACGCTGACGCTCATGGCGATCGGCACCGCATGCGTCGCGCTCGTGCCGGGCTACGCGACCATCGGCGCGCTCGCGCCGATCATCGTGCTGGCAGGCCGGCTGTTGCAGGGCTTCTCGGCCGGCGTGGAACTCGGCGGCGTCTCGGTCTATCTCTCGGAAATCGCGACGCGCGGCAACAAGGGATTCTATTGCTCGTGGCAATCCGGCAGCCAGCAGGTGGCGGTTGTGTTCGCCGCGCTCATCGGCGTAATCATGAACCGCACCTTGCCCGCCGACCAGATGAGCGCGTGGGGCTGGCGCGTGCCGTTCCTGATCGGTTGCCTGATCGTGCCGTTCCTCGTGATCGTGCGCCGCTCGCTGCGCGAAACGGACGAGTTCCTCGCGAGGAAGCATCGCCCGGCCATGGGCGAAATCGCGCGGTCGATCGCATCCAACTGGCCCGTCGTGGTGGCCGGCATGGGCATGGTCATCATGACGACCGTCTCGTTCTACATGATCACCGCGTACACGCCGACCTTCGGCAAGGAAGTGCTGAAGCTCTCGGCCATCGACGCGCTCGTCGTGACCGTGTGCGTCGGCCTCTCGAATCTGGTCTGGCTGCCGCTGATGGGCGCGCTCTCCGACCGCATCGGCCGCCGTCCGGTGCTGCTTTTCTTCACCATCGCGACGATTCTCACGTCGTATCCGGCGGTGCAGTGGCTCGTCGCGGAGCCGTCGTTCGCGCGGCTCCTGATGGTCGAACTGTGGCTGTCGTTCCTCTACGGCAGCTATAACGGCGCGATGGTCGTGGCGCTGACCGAAGTGATGCCGGTCGACGTGCGCACCACGGGCTTCTCCATGGCCTACAGTCTCGCGACGACCATCGGCGGCTTCACGCCCGCCATTTCGACGTATCTGATTCACGCGACCGGCAACAAGGCCGCGCCGGGCCTGTGGATGGGCCTTGCCGCGGTGTGCGGGCTGATCGCGACGGTCGTCCTGTACCGAAGCTCCGAAGCGCGCAATCAGTACAAGACTGCGTGATCTCGCGGCGCGTGCATCGTCGAAGTGGATAAAAACCCCCTCGCGTCTGAAAAGGCGCGAGGGGGTTTGCTTTGGGGCGCAGGAGATCGGTGGATCGGTGGATCAGTCGCGCAGGGCGGCGGCCACTTCTTCGATGACTCCCGCCCATTCGCCCGCCGCGCGCTGACGCACGAGTTGCGCGCGCGGATACCACGCGGTGCGGTTGCCATCGACGCCCCAGCGCCAGTCGGCGGCGAAGGGGAGCATCACCCACAGCGGCTTGCCGAGCGCGCCCGCGAGGTGTGCGACGGACGTATCCACGGACACGATCGCATCGAGGCGGTCGATGATCGCGCCGGTATCGGCGAAGCTCTCGAGCCGTCCTTCCACGCGATGAATGCATTTCGCCCGCGGATGCGCGAGCAGGGCGGTGCGTTCGTCTTCGGTGAGAAACGGCTGAAGCACGATCCAGTCGATGCCTTCCACTTCGAATAGCGGCGCAAGCGCCGCCACTTGCACCGAGCGCGTCTCGCCTGGCTGCAGGCGGCCCGACCACGCGATGCCGATCTTGCGCCGCTCCTGGCCGCCGAGCGAGCCGCGCCACTTGCGGCGATGCTCGGCCGGCACGACGAGGTACGGCGCGCGCGCGGGAATCGCATCCTGCGACGTGATGGCGAGCGCGAGCGGCAAGCTCAGAAGCGGACAGAAGACATCGACGCCCGTGCGCGGTTCGTCGGCGCGGCTTCTCAGTTCGATGCGCGCCGCGTGCGCCGCCGGCGCGAGCATGGGGACGAGCGCCGGCTGCACTTCGAGCACCAGCTTGCCGACGCGCTTCGCCGCGAACGCCGCGAATCGCATGAACTGCAGCGTATCGCCGAAGCCCTGTTCCGCGCGCACGAGCAGCGTGCGGCCGGGCAGCGGCTCGCCCGTCCAGCGCGCGAACGGCGGCGCGGGCTCGCTGCCAGGCGTCTTCAGGCGCCACTCGTATTCGGGCAGGCCGCGTTCGTAGTCGCCTGTCGCGAGCAGCGCGAGTCCGCGGTTCAGATGTGCGGCGGGCATGGCCGGATCGAGGCGCAGGGCTTCGTCGAACGCACGGATGGCGGCGGCGTGCGCGGCGAGCGCCAGATGGGAATTGCCGAGGCACAGCCACGCGACCGCGTACTTGGGATCGAGGCCGACTGCGCGCTCGTACGACCGCACGGCTTCGTCGTGACGATTCAGCTTGGCGAGCGCGTGACCCAGCCCGAAGTGCGCCGGCGCGAAGCGCGGCTGCATGCCGACCGCTTTCTCGAGCGCGGGCAGCGCCTCTTCCGGATGACCGCGCGCGTCGAGCAGATTGCCGAGGTTGAAGTACGCGGCGACGTAGTTCGGCTCCGCGTCGATGGCGGCGCGAAAGTGCGCGACCGCGCCGAGCGTGTCGCCGAGCGCGTTGAGCGCCATGCCGAGATTGTTGTGGGCGCCCGCGTGACGCGGCCGCAGCGCGAGCGCGCGACGGAAAGCGCGGGCGGCGTCGTCGTGACGCGAGAGCGCCGCGAGCGCGTTGCCGAAGTTGTTCCAGGCGGCGGCGTCGTTCGGTTGCAGCCGCACGGCTTTCTCGAACGCATCGGCGGCATCTTCATGGCGGCCGACCGCCGAATACGCATTGCCGAGGTTGTACTGCGCGAGCGGAAAGCCCGGCGCGAGCGTGAGCGCGTTGCGAAAGCGCTCGATGGCGTCGTCGATGCGGCCGAGCGCCTTCAGCGCATTGCCGAGGTTGAGCTGCAGCGCGGCGTCGGTCGGGCGCAGATCGACAGCGCGGGCGACGAGCTCGGCCGCTTCCGCGTGCTGCCCCTGCTGATGGCGCAGCACGCCGAGGTAATGCAGCGCTTCGACGTGAGAAGGTTCGGCGGCGAGCGCGGCCTGATAGTCGCGCTCCGCCTCGGTCAGGCGGCCGTCACGATGGGCCGCGAAGCCGCGGGCGAATACGGTGTCCATGACGGAGAAATTTTGCAAACCCCGCATTTTCCCACACTGCAAAGCGTCGGTCGGATTCTTCTGTTGACACGTTGCGGCGCCGCTCATTAACATATGAACACCTATTCATATGTTGGCGGTCAGCTTGGCTTCGTCTTCTTCTGCGTATGCGTCGGGCGCCATGACGTCCGATGACCGCGTCGTGCCGCTCGCGGATCTTTTTCGTCTGCTTGGCGATCCCACACGGCTGCGCATCGTGCTTGCATGCGTCGAAGAGCGGCGGGCGGTGGGCGCGATCGCGGCATCGCTCGGGCTCTCGGGCTCGCTCGTGAGCCACCACTTGCGCCTGTTGCGCGCGGCGCGGATCGTGCGAGCCGAGCGGCAGGGCAAGCAGGTCTTCTACGCGGCAGCGGACAGCCACATCACCGCGATGCTGGGCCAGCTGCTGGAACACGTCGCCGAGCCGCAAGCCGACGCAGCCGACATCGATTCAACCGACTGAACGCCGAGACACGCCGATGAGTACGCACTCGCATCACGAACATCACTCGCATGATGGACATCACGCGCATCACGGCGATGACGACCACGCCGGTCACGCGCACGGACATGGTCATGGTCATGGTCATGGTCACGCTCATGGTCCGGGCGGGCATCATCATCATCACGCGCCGCAGGCGGGGCAGGGGCGCACGTTCGCGCTGGCGGTCGGGCTGAATGTGGTGATCGTGGTGGTGCAGGGCGTCTATGGGCTGCTCGCGCATTCCACAGCGCTCCTTGCCGACGCCGGCCACAATCTTTCCGACGTGCTCGGTCTGCTGCTTGCGTGGTGCGCGGTGTGGCTCGGGACGCGCCGGCCCAGTGCGCGGTATACGTTCGGGCTTGGCAGTTCGTCGATTCTGGCGTCGCTTGCGAACGCGGCGCTGTTGCTCTTCGCGTGCGGCGCGATCGTGCTCGAGGCGCTGCAGCGCTTGCTGAACCCGGCGCCGGTGGCTGGCTTCGACGTCTTCATCGTCGCGACGCTGGGGCTCGTGGTGAACGGCTTTTCTGCATGGCTCTTCATGCGCGGCGGCAAGGAAGACCTGAACGTGCGCGGCGCATTCCTGCACATGGCCGGCGATGCCGCGATTTCCGCCGCCGTCGCGGTGAGCGGGCTCGTGATTCTCTATACGGGATGGAACTGGATCGATCCGGTGATGAGCATCGTCGTGGTCGCGGTGATTCTCTACGGCACCTGGGGCCTCGGCCGCGATGCGATGCGTCTTGCGCTTGCCGCCGTCCCGCCGGGGATCGATACGGGGCGCATTCAGGGGTATCTATCGGCGCTGCCGGGGGTGCGGGGCGTGCATGACCTGCACGTATGGGCGCTTTCCACCACCGAGAATGCGCTCACTGTTCATCTCGTCATGCCGAAAGGGCATCCGGGGGATGCGTTCTTGCAAGGCGTCGTTGCCACGCTGCGGCAGGACTATGCGATGCATCATGCTACGTTGCAGGTCGATTTTGGGGATGTATGTGGACAGTGTGTTCTTAACGAGCGTTGAAGGCTTGGTCTTTTAGGTGGTGCTTGTTTTCGTGTCGGTCTGTTTGTGTTGCCCCTGTGCGGGGCGGCAGTCGTTTTCTTATTCTCGTGTCGGTTTATTAGCTCGCCGCTGTGCGGGGCGGCAGTCACTTTCTTTGCTTGGGACCAGAGTAAGGCGCTAAAGCGCCAACTCTGGTCGACACAAAGAAAGTAACCAAAGAAAGCAGCTTTTCGAGCCCGCAGCAGCTAGTGCGTGGGCAGCTTGCGGAAAGACGGTGGCACTCGGTTAATGAACAGCCTTGAATGACCTTCCACGCCCACTGAGCGCCACGTCCTGCGAGCCCCTTGGCTCGTCAACACCACATCCCCGTTTTCCGTTCACGCCTGCGGTCCCCGTCGCTAGTCAGCGATGGGCAGCAATGACTTCTGCAAGGGCAGCTAACTGCTTAGCATGCAGGACCGCGTCACGGCAGGCACGGTAGTCATAGCAGTCATAGCAGTCACGACAGTCACGAAAATCGCGCATACGCTTGCAGACCGATGGTGTTGTCGAGCCAAGGGGCTCGGAGGACGTGGCGCTCAGTGGGCGTGGAAGGTGATTCAAGGTTGTCTATTAACCGAGTGCCAATGCCTATTCGCAAGCTGCCCACCTGTTAGATGCTGCGGGCTCGAAAAGCTGCTTTCTTTGGTTACTTTCTTTGTGTCGACCAGAGCGAACCTATCCGCGTTTTTGTGGGCGAGGCGGTTAGCGGAGTTACCCGCGTGCGTTGGTAAAACGCTCTCCAAACAGAATAGCGAACTGGTTCATGGCGGAGGACCAGTCAAATGCCGCCCGTACCGACTTCGCCAGCACATTGCGCAATGCCAGCCAAAGCAGCTTGATGGCGGCCTCGTCGTTGGGGAAGTGGCCGCGCGTCCTGATGATCTTGCGCAGTTGCATGTTCAGACTCTCAATGGCATTGGTGGTGTACACCACCCGGCGTATCGCCGGGGGAAACACAAAGAACGGTGTGACGTTCTCCCATGCCCGTCGCCATGACTGCACGATGGTCGGATACTTCGCGCCCCATGGCCCTTCGGCAAAGGCCTCCAGCGCCTGCTGCGCGGCCTGTTCGCTGGCCGCCCCATAGATCGGACGCAACGCGGCGGCGACGCTTTTACGGTCCTTGTAGCTGGCGTATTCCAGGCTGTTGCGGATCAGGTGCACGATGCAGGTCTGCACGGCCGTGCGCGGGTACGCTGTGCCGATCGCCTCGGCCAGCCCCTTCAGGCCGTCGACGACCGCGATCAGGATGTCCTGGCAGCCCCTGGTCTTCAGTTCATTGAACACCTTCAGCCAGAACTTCGCGCCTTCGGTCTGCTCGATCCACAGGCCGAGCACGTCGCGCTGGCCGTCGGCCTGAATGCCCAGCGCCAGATACACCGCCTTGTTGCTCACCACGCCGTCGCCACGGATCTTCACGCGCAGCGCGTCGAAGAACACCACCGGGTACATCGCCTCGAGTGGACGGCTTTGCCAGGCCAGCGTTTCAGCCATCACCTCATCGGTGACCGAACTGATGAAATCGGGTGAGACCTCGGTGCCATAGCTTTCGGCCAGAAATGCCTGAATCTCGCGCACGCTCATGCCGCGTGCGTACATGGCGATGATGCGCTCGTCAAAGCCCGCGAAACGGCGCTCGTGCCTGGGAATCAGGATCGGCTCGAAGCTGCCTTCACGGTCGCGCGGCAGATCGACCCGCACCGCGCCGCGCTCGGTGATGACGGTCTTGCCGCTGGCGCCGTTGCGTTCATTGGTCTGCTCGGCAGGCTTGGGCTGGCCGGGCCGGTAGCCCAGATGCATGCTCATTTCCGCGCCCATCGCGCGTTCGATGAGCGCCTTGTTGAACGCCAGCATCAGGTCCTGGACCTCACCGGGCGTCATCGGACCCTTCACCAGCTCATCAAGCAGCGCTTCAGGCAACTCAGGCAGCGGCCCGCGGGCCGCTGCCTGAGACGCGACGGTGCGTTTCTTCTTCATCGGCATATCCATGACTTTTACCTCTCATGATATGCCTCGCCCACGGAATTACGGATAGGTCCACCAGAGCTGGCGCTTTAGCGCCTTACTCTGGTCCCAAGCAAAGAAAGTAACCCCCGCCCCGGGGAGGGGCAACGCCAATAAACCGACACGGAAAATAAGAACCCAAAGAACGCAGAGCCAAACCCAAAACCCAACGAGCGTAGACTAGACCAGAAAACAAAAGGACAAAACCCGAGAGGCAAACCGAGCATGTTCGCACGCAAACTAACCCCGAACGATAAACTCGACGTAGCCCCCGTCCTGATCGTCGGCGCGGGTCCGACGGGCCTCGCCGCGGCCATGTCTCTCGCGCGCGCGCACATCCCCGTGCGCCTCATCGACCGGGCGCGCGAACGGTCGCCCTATTCGCGCGCCATCGGCATTCAGGCACGCACGCTCGAACTCTTCGAACAGCATCGCGTCGTCGGGGCGTTTCTCGAACTCGGTCATCGCGCGCGCGTCGCCAATCTGTATTCGAACGGTCAGCGCCTCGCGCGTCTCGACTTCGATCCGCTGCAAACGCGCTATCCGTACATGCTCTTTCTCGATCAATCGGAAACCGAACGGCTGCTCGCGGAGCATCTGGCGCAATGCGGCGTGCTCGTCGAGCGCGGCGTCGAACTCACCGATTTCACGCAAGGCTCGGCGGGCGTGCAAGCCACGCTGCGTCATCCCAACGGACGCGACGAAACGCTGCGTCCGTCATACATGATCGGCGCCGACGGCGCGCACAGCTTCGTGCGGCATCGGCTCGACATCGGCTTCGAAGGCAAGACCTTCGATCAGACATTCGTCCTCGCCGACCTGCACGCCGAATCTGACTGGCCCGACGACGAATTCCACATCTTCGCGTCAGGCGAAGGGCTCGCCGCACTTTTCCCGATGGGCGGCGAGCGCGCGCGTCTCATCGCGGACCTGCCCGCGCATGCCGATACGAAGACCGTCGCCGCCGCCGCCGCCGACGCGCCGCCGCACGGCCCGACGCTCGACGAATGCCGCGCGCTCATCGAGCGGCGCGTGCATCATCGCGTGCTGATCTCGGACCTGACGTGGTCGTCGTACTTTCGCGTCAACAGCCGCATGGTCGACCGCCTGCGCGCGGACCGCATTTTCCTCGCAGGCGATGCCGCGCACATCCACAGTCCGGCAGGCGCGCAGGGCATGAACACCGGCATTCAGGAAGCGTTCAATCTCGGCTGGAAAATCGCGCGGATGCTCGCGGGCGGCGCAAGCGAGCGTCTGCTCGATACATATCACACGGAGCGGCATCCGATCGAGCGCGACGTGCTGCGTCAGACGAGCATGCTCACGCAAATGGCCGAAGCCGAACACGGGCCGATGAAACTCATGCGCGAGCACGTCATGCCCGCGCTCGCCGCGATCGGTCCGCTGCGCGATGCGATGCGCCGCACCGTGAGCGAGCTGTCGATCAACTATCGCAAAAGCCCGCTCACGCTCGAACGTCTGCTCGACGGCGGCCCGCGCGCGGGCGAACGCGCGCCCGATGCGCGCGTGCATGTGATCGACGGTCCGCTCGGGCGCCTGCCGGGCGTCGGTTGTCTCTACGATCTGCACGATCCCGGCTGCTTTTCGCTCTTTCTGCTCGTGCATCCAGCCGGCGGCGACGACATCGCGCTCGCGCCCGCGACGATCACCGTTGCCCACGCGATGCGCGACGCCACGCTCGACGGCCTCGCGCAATCCATCGAGGCGATCCTGCCGAACGCGGTGCGCATCTGGCGCATCACCGATACGAGCGGCGACGACGCGCAATCGCTCATCGACAACTACGGGCGCACGCGTCCCGCGTTCTATCTCGTGCGGCCGGACGGTTATGTGGCCGCGCGCGGGCGCGCGCCTGCCGATGTTCCCGCGTTTCTGCGCCACTGCGAGACGTGGTTCGGGCAAGAGCGCGCGGGCACGGAAAAGCGCGCCGTCAGCGACTATCCGGAAGAGTAGGAAAAGAAAACGCCCCGACGAAGCCGGGGCGCACAAGGCACGACAGAGAGCACGAAAAAGCGAAAGCGTCAGGCGGTCGCGGCCTTCGGCTGCAAATCCGCCTTGTGCAGGCCGAGCGCTTCGCGCACGATCGGTTCCATCGACGCGCTCGCTTCCGGATTGTCGAGCGCCGTCAGAATCGCACTGCGCATGCGCGGCTCCCAGAAGCGGCGGATATGATCCGCGACGCCATCGACGGCCTCGGCGTGATCCGGCATCGAATCGAAGAACTGGCCGATGCGGTTCGCCATCTCGATGAGGTTATCGACGTCCATGTGTCATTTCCCCGAAGTGGTCGTCAGGTCGCGCATGTTGAGCAACTCCAGTTGCTGCGTGTTGAAGCGCGAATAGTCCTTCTGCCATTGCGACGGCTGTTCCACCGGCATCACCTGCACCGCCGTCACCTTGTATTCGGGACAGTTGGTCGCCCAGTCGGAGGAATCGGTCGTGATCACGTTCGCGCCCGATTCCGGGAAGTGGAACGTCGTATAGACGACGCCCGGCTGCATGCGCTCGGTGACTTTCGCGCGCAGCACGGTTTGCCCCGCGCGCGATTCGATGCCGACCCAGTCGCCCGTCGCGATGCCGCGATCTTCCGCGTCGTGCGGATGAATCTCCAGCCGGTCCTCTTCGTGCCAGCGCGAATTCTCCGTGCGCCGCGTCTGCGCGCCGACGTTGTACTGCGACAGAATGCGCCCCGTCGTCAGCAGCAGCGGGTACTTGCGCGTGACCTTCTCCGGCGTCGCGATGAACTTCGTGATGACGAAGCGTCCCTTGCCGCGCACGAATTCGTCGACGTGCATCGTCGGCGTGCCGTCCGGCGCCTTCTCGTTGCACGGCCACTGGATGCTGCCGAGTTCCTCGATCTTGTCGTAGGACACGCCGTGGAACGTCGGCGTGAGGCGAGCGATCTCGTCCATGATCTCGGACGGATTCGCGTAGTTCATGTCGTAGCCGAGCGCGCGAGAGAGCAGGATCGTCACTTCCCAGTCGGAATAGCCGGCAAGCGGCGGCATCACCTTGCGCACGCGCGAGATGCGGCGCTCCGCGTTGGTGAACGTGCCGTCCTTCTCCAGAAAGGTCGAGCCGGGAAGCAGCACGTGCGCATATTTGGCGGTTTCGTTGAGGAAGATGTCCTGCACGACGATGCATTCCATCGCCGACAGCGCGCCCGCCACATGCTGCGTGTTCGGGTCCGACTGCACGATGTCCTCGCCCTGGCAATACAGGCCCATGAACGTGCCGTGCGTGGCGGCGTCGAACATGTTCGGAATGCGCAGGCCCGGCTCCGGCTGCAACTTCACGTTCCACGCTTCCTCGAAGAGCGCGCGCGTCGCGGCATCGCCGATATGGCGATACCCCGGCAACTCGTGCGGGAACGAGCCCATGTCGCACGAACCCTGCACGTTGTTCTGGCCGCGCAGCGGATTCACGCCGACACCTTCGCGGCCGACGTTGGCCGTCGCCATCGCGAGGTTCGCGATGCCCATGACCATCGTCGAGCCTTGCGCGTGCTCGGTCACGCCGAGCCCGTAGAAGATCGCCGCGTTGCCGCCCGTCGCGTAGATGCGCGCGGCTTCGCGCACTGTCTGCGCGGGCACGCCGGTGATCGCTTCCATCGCTTCCGGCGAGTTTTCTTCCGTGGCGACGAAATCGCGCCATTGCTGGAACGCGCGCGGCTCGCAGCGTTCCGCGACGAACTGCTCGGCGACGAGCCCTTCGGTGACGATCACGTGCGCGAGCGCGTTGATCATCGCGACGTTCGTGCCCGGACGCAGCGCCAGATGATGCGATGCCTTTACGTGCGGCGTATCGACGAGATCGATGCGGCGCGGATCGATCACGATGAGTTGCGCGCCTTCACGCACGCGGCGCTTCAGGCGCGACGCGAAGACAGGGTGGCCGTCCGTCGGATTCGCGCCGATCACGACGATCACGTCCGCCTTTTCGATGGACGCGAACGTCTGCGTGCCCGCCGATTCGCCGATGGTCGTCTTGAGGCCGTAGCCCGTCGGCGAATGACAGACGCGCGCGCAGGTATCGACGTTGTTGTTGCCGAACGCGGCGCGCACGAGCTTTTGCACGAGATACGTCTCTTCGTTCGTGCAGCGCGACGACGTGATGCCGCCGATCGAATCGCGCCCGTACTTGTCCTGGATGCGGCGGAATTCGCTCGCCGCATAGTTGATCGCTTCTTCCCACGACACTTCGCGCCACGGATCGGTGATCTTCGCGCGGATCATCGGCTTCTTGATGCGGTCCTTGTGCGTCGCGTAGCCCCACGCGAAGCGGCCCTTCACGCACGCGTGGCCTTCGTTCGCCTGGCCGTTCTTGTTCGGCGTCATGCGCACGACGGTGCTGCCCTTCATCTCCGCCTTGAGGGAGCAGCCGACGCCGCAGTACGCGCACGTCGTCACGACCGAATGCTCGGCCTGACCGAGCATGATGACGCTCTTTTCCTGAAGCGTGGCGGTCGGGCAGGCGGCGACGCACGCGCCGCACGACACGCATTCGCTTTCCATGAACGGCACGCTTTCGCTCGCGGCCACGCGCGATTCGAAGCCGCGCCCGGCGATGGTGAGCGCGAAGGTGCCTTGCGTTTCCTCGCACGCGCGCACGCAGCGATTGCAGACGATGCACTTCGCCGGATCGTAGGTGAAGTACGGGTTCGATTCGTCCTTCTTGTCCTTCAGATGGTTTGCGCCTTCGTAGCCGTAACGCACTTCGCGCAAGCCGACGACGCCCGCCATGTCCTGCAGTTCGCAATCGCCGTTGGCGGGGCAGGTGAGGCAATCGAGCGGGTGATCGGAGATATAAAGCTCCATCACGTTGCGGCGCAGCGACTGCAGTTTGTCGGTTTGCGTGCGCACTTTCATGCCCGCTTCCACAGGCGTCGTGCACGAAGCGGGATAGCCGCGCTTGCCTTCGATTTCCACGAGACAAAGACGGCACGAGCCCCACGGTTCGAGCGAATCGGTCGCGCAGAGCTTCGGCACGTTGACGCCGGCTTCGATCGCCGCGCGCATCACGGACGTGCCCGCGGGCACGGTGACGGACTCGCCGTCAATTTCGAGCGTGACGTCGACATCGGCGTGGCGCAGCGGCGTGCCGTAGTCGGTTTCGTCGAACGGATCGCGACGTTGCACCGATGCCGCGCTCTTGCACGCGCAGTTGCCCGAGCCGCAGCCGTTAATCGTGTTGGACATTGTTGTCTCCTCTCGGCCGGCTTCGACGCTTACGTCTTGCCCGGCCCCATGCAATGAATTCGCGTCTTGACTAGGCGGCTTTCTGGGCCGGCGTGCGCGGCAGGCCGAAATCCTCGGGGAAATGATCGAGCGCGGAGAGCACCGGGAACGGCGTCATGCCGCCCATCGCGCAGAGCGAGCCGCCGATCATCGTGTCGCACAGTTCGCGCAACAGCGTGATCTGCTTCACCGACGTATCGCCCTCGCGGATTTTCGCGATGACTTCCTCGCCGCGCGTCGATCCGATGCGGCAGGGCGTGCACTTGCCGCACGATTCGATCGCGCAGAAATGCATCGCGTATTGCGCGAGTTCCGCGAGATTCGAGGTGTCGTCATGAATCACGAGACCGCCGTGGCCTACCACCGCGCCGACCTTCGCGTATTCCTCGTAGTCGAGCGGAATGTCCCACTGGCTTTCCGGCAAATACGTGCCGAGCGGCCCGCCGACTTGCACCGCGCGCGCCGGACGGCCGCTCGCCGTGCCGCCGCCGTATTCGTAGACGAGTTCACGCAGCGTCACGCCGAACGCGAGTTCCACGAGACCGCCCTGGCAGACGTTGCCCGCGAGCTGGAACGGCAGCGTGCCGCGCGAGCGTCCCATGCCGTAGTCGCGATAGAACGCCGCGCCCTTCGCAAAGATGATCGGCACGGTCGCGAGCGTGATGACGTTGTTGATGACCGTCGGCTTCCCGTACAGGCCGACGAGCGCGGGCACCGGCGGCTTCGCGCGCACGATCCCGCGCTTGCCTTCGAGCGATTCGAGCAGCGCCGTTTCCTCGCCGCAGACATAGGAACCCGCGCCTTTCGCCACGTACAGATCGAATGCGTGCGATGTGCCGAGCACGCTCGCGCCGAGCCATCCGGCATCGCGCGCGCGGTCGATCGCGCGGTTGAGCGTCGCAATCGAATGCGGATACTCGCTGCGCACGTAGATGTAGCCTTTGGTCGCGCCCGTCGCCACGCCCGCGATGATCATTCCTTCGATCAGCATGTACGGATCGCTTTCCATCACGAGGCGGTCCGAGAACGTGCCGGAATCGCCTTCGTCCGCGTTGCAGACGATGTACTTCTGATCCGCGAGCGCCGCGCGCACGGTCTTCCACTTGATGCCGGCCGGGAACGCCGCGCCGCCGCGTCCGCGCAGGCCGGAATCGACGAGCGCCTCGCAGGCGGCGTCGCCGTTCATCGCGAGCACGTTGCGCAAGCCCTGCAAGCCGCCGAGCGACACGTAATCGTCGATGGAAAGCGGGTCCGTGATGCCGATGCGCGCGAACGTGAGGCGCTGCTGATTCTTGAGGTACGCGATCTCGTCGACGACGCCGACGCACTTGTCATGCGCGCCGCCGTCGATGAACCCGGCATCGAACAGGCCCGCCACGTCTTCGGCTTCCACGTTCGAATAACCGATTCGCCCGCCCGGCGTTTCCACTTCCACGAGCGGTTCGAGATAGAGAAGCCCGCGCGATCCGTTGCGTACGATCTGCACGTCGATGCCGCGCGCTTCCGCAGCGCTGGCAATCGCTTTGGCGACGCCTTCCGCGCCGAGCGCGAGCGCCGAGGAATCGCAGGGAACGTAGATGCGCGTCATGCTGTCACCTCGCTGGCTTGCTTCGCCGCTTCGTACAGGCGGTCGAACTTCTGCGGCGTCATCTTCGCGTGAACTTCGCCGTTGATCGTCATGGCCGGCGACAGCGCGCACTGGCCGAGGCAATACACGGATTCGAGTTCCGTGTCCTCGGCGTGGCCGCTATCGAAGCGGCAGCCCGTGTGTCCCTCGATGTGATCCTTCAGCGCTTCGGTGCCCATGCTGCGGCACGATTCCGCGCGGCAGAGCTGCACCGTCACGCGCGCGGGCGGCGCCGAGCGGAAGTGATGGTAATAGGTGATCGTGCCGTGCACTTCCGCACGCGACAGCGACAACGCGCGCGCAAGCGGAGCGACGACTTCGGCCGGCACGAAGCCGGTTTCGTCCTGGATGGCGTGCAGGATCGTCATGAGCGTCGCGCCTTGCACGGCGTGACGGCTGACGAGGTCTTCCGCTGCGGCGGCGGATAGCGGCGGTTGTGTCATGGGGCTCCTCCGGGGCGTCGGCATATGTTTTGTCGGTGCATATTTCGGTCATATAATCACTAGCGCCGAGCCGGTGAAGGAACAATAGGCGTCGTGATATATCTTGGCAATAGGAAGAGGTAATGCATATGGTGGACGTCGAATGCCGGGCGGAACTGATTCTGCGCGACGCGGATGGCCGCGAAACCAGTCTGAGCGCGGTTGTGCCGCTTTTGCAACTCGTCGCGCAGACGGGAAGCATCGCGAATGCGGCGAGCGCTAAGGGTTTGTCCTATCGGCATGCGTGGGGTCTGCTACGCGAAATCGAGGCGCGGCTGGGCGGCGCGCTCATCACCAAGTCGCGGGGACGCGGCTCCGTGTTGTCGGAGCTGGGCGAGTCGGTGCTGCGCGCGGAGCGGCTTTGCGGCGACCGGCTCGAAGCGCCGTTGCAGGCCGTCGCGAACGATGTCGCGAGCGAGCTGAACCGGCGTCTCGCGGGCGAGGTATCGGACGTTCGCATTCACGCGTCGCACGGCTACGCGGTCGCGACGCTCGTGCGCGCGCTCGGCGAACGGCGCGTGCCGGTGGACATCAAGTATCGCGAGAGCGCGGAGGCGGTGAGGGCGCTCGCGCGCAACGAGTGCGAGCTGGCGGGTTTCCATTTGCCGATCGGCGAGTTTCGTTCGACGTGCGCCGAAATCTACCGGCCGTATCTCGATGCGAACAAGCATCAGTTGATCCGTCTCACGCGGCGCACGCAGGGCCTTTTTCTGCAGAAGGGCAATCCGAAGGGCGTCACCGGCCTGCGCGATCTCGCGCGCAGCGACGTGCGCTTCGTCAACCGTCAGCCGGGCTCCGGCACGCGCATGCTGCTGGATTTGTCGCTGCGCGGCGTCGGCGTCGATCCGGACGTGATCGACGGCTATGCATCGACCGAACTGACGCATTCGGCGATCGCCGCGTTCGTCGCGAGCGGCATGGCCGATCTCGGCTTCGGCGTGCAGCCGGCGGCGCAGCATTTCGGACTCGATTTCATTCCGGTCATCGACGAAGACTATTTCTTCGCATGCGAGCGCGCGCGGCTCGAAGAAGCGCGGCTCTCGACGGTGCTGGGCGTGCTGCGCAGCGCGTCGTTCAATGAGAGCGTCGCGCATCTCGAAGGCTACGATCCGGAGCGCTGCGGCACGCTCGTCGATATCGACGAAGGGCTGCGCGGCTGAGCGCCGAATCCGACAAGCGCGCCTTCTCGAAACGCGCCGTAAGACAGTCGCGGACGAACGAAACGGCTCGTTGCCGCCAATTCGGTTAACCTAACGGCTCTCCATGCACGGCATGGGCGTTCCTCTTTCGTTCCAGACGCGGCCCCGCCGCGCGACTATCGCCATGAAACTTACGCTGCTCGCCACTGCCTCCGCCGCGCTCGCCGCTGGCGCGATCTATCTCGTTCCCGCTGCGTTCGCGCAGAACTCGCCGGGCATTCCAGGCGGGGTGCTGCAAGACCAGTTCCGTATCAACGAGCATCCGCAGATGCCGTTTGCCGCGTCCGCGCCTTCGGACAAATATCAGCGGGGCACCTCCTCGATGCGTCGCCGCGGCGACAACGGCGACCCGGACGGTTGCAACCTCAAGTGCCCGAAAGACGGCAGCAACTAAGACACGAGTTTCATCGCGGCGCGTGCAATGCGCGCCGCTTGTCCCGCATCGCTCCTTTCCCTTCTTCCTTTCGAAACACCGTTCGCCGCCATGTGTGCGCGCCGCCTCACTGCGCGCGCGATGGCGCATGCCGCGACTGAAAATCACTACGCGATGGCCGGGATGAACACGGCCTCGCGGGTAATTTAGCGGGGCGTGTCATCGTCCGGCTGGCCGGTGCGCGCGGCCTTGTTTTTCCACTATCGAAGAAAGAAAACAGGAAGTGCGCGGCCCGCCGATCACGCGACAAGTCGGCGCGCGGCAACGGCGCACTTTCGGATCATCCGAGGGATTGCACAGATGCGAATTCTCCAGGTCGTGCTGGCGCCTCGCCTTTCGGGGGCGGAAGTGCTCGCGAAGGGCGTCGCGATCGGACATCAGCGGGCAGGACACGATGTCTGCATCGCCTCGCTGATGCCCGAGCACGACGACTTCACCCATATCAGCGCGGAATTGCGCGCGCACGGCGTCTCCTGTCTTTTTCCGGCGAAAAACCCGAGCAAGCTCGGACGCCTGCTGTTCCTGCACGGCGCGATCCGGCGCTTCCGGCCGGACATCATCTTCGCGCACGCGACGATTCCCGCGCTCTACGTGCGCATGTTGCCGACGCGCGTGCCGATCGTCTGGGTGATGCATTCGGGCGCGAACGATTTCGCCAACGCCGCGCTGATGCGCGCCGAGCGCCTGCTGTCGAGCCGGGCGAAGGCGGTGATCGGCGTGTCGCAGAAGACCATCGACGACTACGTGAAAGAGATCGGCGCGCATCCGTCGATGATCGTCGTGCCGAACGGCGTCGATGTCTCGCGCTTCGCCGACGACGCTGGCCCGCGCGCGCCGGTCGCGGGCAAGCAGATCGTGCAGGTGGGCCGCTATATCCCCGAGAAAAACCAGTTGCAGACGGTCGATGCGTTCGCGCACGTCGCCCGCGCCGATCCCGAAGCGCGTCTGATGTTGTGCGGCGTGATCGAGAATCTGGCGTATCACGCGGCGGTCGTCGAGCGCGTCGCGAAGCTCGGGCTGAATGAGCGCGTATCGATCGAAGGGCCGAAGCAGAACGTCGCGGAGATCCTGCGCGCATCGAGCGTGTTCGCGATGCCCTCGCGCTTCGAGGCGCACAGCATCGGCTTTCTGGAGGCGCTCGCGTCCGGCATTCCGGTGGTCGCGAATTCGATCGCGTCGTTTGCGTTCGCGGGCGGCTTTCCGTCCGTGCAACTGCTCGATACGAGCGATACGGACGCCTACGGCCGCGCGCTCCTCGATGCGCTTTCGCAGTCGCGCGCCACGCGAGCGCTGCACGGACTGACGCTGCAAAGCACGGCGGATCGCTATCTCGCGATCGCGCGCGACGTATTGAACGTGCGCGTCGGGCTGACCTGATCGACTTCTGATCGACTTCTGATCGATGACAAAACGCGCCGCCCGATATTCGAGCGGCGCGTTTTTTATTGCGGGTTCCAGTACGCGAGCGTCTTGATCCAGAGCGATTCGGAGAACAGCCCCGGCAGATCGCCCCAAATCCGAACCGGACCGAGCCTGAACGACGTGTCGAAGTCGTAGCCCGCGATGCTCGGCGCGCCGCCCGTGTAATAGAACTGCTTGAGAAGCGCGTTGGCGCGTTTGAAGAGCATCAGCGTCGCGTGGTTGTCGTGGTCGTTGCGGCGGATGAGCGCGGGCATCGAATCCGCGTACGACGTGTCGTGAAGCGTCGCGCTTTCCTGCGCGGGGCCGAAGCGCGCGCCGCCCTTCACTGTAAAGACGCGCGTGCTCGCGGAATCGGCGCACGGCGCGAGGATCGCGAGATCGTCGATGCCGTCGCCGTCGATGTCGCCCGAAGCCACTTTCACGCGCGCGGCCTGAAACTGCGGGTACACGTTCGTGCGATAGCGCGCGTTGAACGCGTCTCCCGTGCTCGCGAAGGACGACAGCGCGAGCGCGCCATCGACGTCTTCCATCGCGATGAGCCCCGCATGCGGCGACCCGGCGACGCGTGCGGGCAGAAAGCGGGCGCTCGCATCCAGTTCGCGCGCCGCGAGCCAGAGCGCGGGCGCGCTGCCGGTCGAAGCCGTCGAAGCTGTCGAAGCTGTCGCGCCCGCCGAAGCGATCACCCACAAGTCGAGTCCCGCGTCCTTGCGCTTTTGCGCGATCAGCACGTCGGCGCGGCCATCGCCGTTAAAGTCGCCCGCGACGTATTGCTGCGCGGTGTCCGGCGTGAAGGCGGCGCTCGTCTGGAACCACAGGCGCGGCGCTTCGAAGTGCGTGCCCGCGCTGCGCAGAAGCCAGAACGCGGTGCCGCCATCGCGCGGCGTGACGGCCATCAGATCGGCACGGCCGTCGCCGTGGAAATCGCCGAGCAGAAAGCGCGCGTTCTCGAAACACAGCGTGTCGGCCTGACAGGTGGGCGCGGTTGCCTGCGGATCGAACGGCACCGCGTTGAGATACCACGGCGCGGCTTGATCGATGCGCGACATTTCCCCGACCCAGACGTTGAAGCCCGGCCCGTCCTTGCGACGCTGCACGTAGACGGTGCTGTCGCGGCCCGTGCCGCGCACGTCGCCGTAGAGGGCGCCGTCCTGCCGCGTGTCGGTCCAGACGGTTTTCGGCGACGGCGACCATCGATCCTTCGCGGTCAGGAGCGCGCAGCGGCCGGCGGCGGGCGCGCCGTCCTTTTCGCCGAGGCAGTGATTGAGCGGCGTGTACACGAAGCCGAAGTCCCACGGCGTCCAGTGCTGCGACGCGCGCGTCGCGTCGCACGCTTCCTCGACGAGGCCGGAATCGCGCTCGGCGATGCACGCGCGCGTGGCCGCGTTGACGAAGAGCGCGTCGTTCTTTTCACCGGGCGTCGCGGGCAATTGCTGCCAGAACCAGTTCTGCGATGCATCGCCCGAACAGGCGGCGAGGCGCGGCGCATTCCCGGCGCCGCCGGATTCGAGGCATCGGCTGGAATATTCGTTGACGAGTTGAAACGGCTGCAACTGGAAGTCCGGGCCGGCGTCGCTCGCGCGCGCGGTGCGGAAGTATCGGCGCGCGACCCAGTTGCCGTCCCACATGTATTCGCCGAAGACGTGGCCGGCGTCGTCGCCGTCGACGGAAAAGTAGCTGCCGACGACGTCGCGCTTACGAAGCGTCTGCGCGGCGTCGAGATTCTTGGGCAGGCCGCCCGTGGGATAGGTGACGTGATAGCCGATGGGCAAGTCGCGCCCGAGGCTCTGCGCGACGACGCGCGTGATGCGCGCGGCGTAGATGTGATCCGGATGCTCCATGAACGCAACGGTATCCGGATTGAGCGTGTAAATCTCCGTGGCTTGCGCGAGGATGGCGCGCAGGCTCGCCGAGAGCGACGCGCGGTCGTAGGTCGTCGGGCCGGTGCCATCCGCGTGCAGCGGATACGTCGTGAGCGTTTCTCCGCGATCCCACAAGAGTCCAAGCGGCACTTTTCCGCCGCGCACGCCGCCGCCGGGCAAGCGCAGTTCGAGCAGCTTGACGCGCGGCTGCTGCGCGAGCACGAGCTGGTGCACGGGCTTGCCGGCGAACATGACGGTCGATTCGCGCCACCGGTCGGGCACGCCGGCCATGCGGGCATAGGCGAGCTTGGTGCCTTTCTCGCGCAGCAGCACGTAGTCGAACTTCGCGCCGTTCGCGCCGCCGACGAGGTGGACCGTGGTCACGCACCAGCCGGCGTCGAGCTTGTCGCTGATGCCGGGATTGACGAAGAGCAGGTCGTCGTCCAGATGCGCGACCACGGTGACGAGCGTACCGGCGCGGCAATCCGGCGAAACGGGCGCCGATGCAGCGCGGGCGTGGGCAGGCAGGAAGAGGGCAGACGCGGCGCAGACGAACGCGAACGATGTGCGAATCGTGTTGATCCATCTGTTCTTGTACATGCTTTTCCCGTAGCCGAGAGCCGGTCAGAGATAAAGCTGAAGATTGCCGGGGTATCGCCGACGCGGTCGGTTGCCGAGCGAACATGTATGGAGGATGGAGCTTTGGCTTGCGGCAGGCGGATCGCGCGCTCCGGATTCCTGACCCGCAGCAACTTATTCGGATGGCTCCGATTCGACGCGCACGCAGCGGCATCTATTCTCTCGGCGTAGCTCGCGTCGTCTCTGCCGCAGCTACGTCTCTCAAGAATGTTTGCCCCGCTTCGTGCGGGGCTTTTTTTGCGGGCGTTTTCCGTGCTTGGTTTTCGGCGCGCAAAAGAAAAAAAACCCGCGACGCTTGCGCGAATCGCGGGCCGATGGACTAAATGATGAACCGGAAACGGTATTGGCAGACAGACTACTCGAAAGAGCAAAGATTCAATCACACAGAATTGAATCCGGTGACGCGGCGATTACGTTGCCTAAAATTCGGCGCGGAGGGTTCTACAGATAGTCGGGAATCGCCTCTTTACATTTATCCAGCGATTGTGTGCTATTAGCGGTGATGCCGAACCGATACTTGCAATAGTCGGAAAAAGCGGCGCGATCAGCACGGCGCAATTGGTCGATTGGCACGTCATCACCTTCGTTAGCAAAGGGGTCGTAAAATTCCATCTGCAACGTAGGATATTGCTTGACAAAGAAAGTCGTCTGCACCCCTTCGTCAAGGTAAGACTTGACATAGCCCGTATACATGACCAGTGTAATGACGACGCACGCCGCCAAAAGCAGCCCCAGATACTTTCTCGTTGCTTTCACGGCGCGCTCAGTCCTGTCGTTCTCCGAAGTCCTGCAACGAGCGACAGGCCTACGTTGCCTGGACAAATCTTGCCTTCTCCTAGTTGACCAGGAAATTCGCGATGGCCGCCGAGCGTGGTAATGTAGAAGAAGTCCCGCAGAATGTCGATAAATCGATGGACGGATTGCTTCTGCTCATCGGGTACTTGGGGATGGTTGTTCAAGCCGATTGCGTTCAAAAATTTTCGAACTTTGGCGACGCGATCACCCCCTTCTTCAGGATCCGTCAGATTTTCCATTAGCAGGATGCCAATTACGCCAGTGTTGTAGTTATGTAGATTTTCGCCCTTGAATCGAATATCCCGGCCCTCGAAAATGTTGCCAAAACAATCGCGGGCGTAGTGATATCCGATATCGTCACTCGGCGCAACGCTTTTTCCCATCTGCATGTCTTGAATCTCTTGCAGTTGGAGAGCGGCAGGACCGCAAGAGAAACTGCGCCCCGCATGGTGAATGGCGATCATGCTGTAGTCCCAGTCGTTAGTCATACGCTCCGAACGATTTTTGTGCGCAGCCCAATCCGACCGTTCCACAAAATTCATGCCGCCTTGACGAACACGATTGATAATCGCCTGCCGAGTTGCGGCTCGATTATTCACAGAGATAGATATCGCGCTGCCCTGCTATCTCCAGTCGCCGAACGAGTCGATGTCCAATGGCCAATGTTGTAATCTGCGGCCATATACTACGCCCTTGTCCCCGGTTTGAGTTCGCGTTTCGGTGACGAGAAAACGACGTGCAAGTCGATAATGCTCTCGCCGTCTGTGTCAATCTTTGCGTACCCGCTCGCGTCCGTTTTGCCGAATCGTTCGATTCCTGCTACGCGAGCGACGAAACTCTGGTTGCACAGCGGCTCGCCAGTAACGCTGTCCTGCACATAGAACCAACTCGTATGCTTGCCTTCACCGCCAACGTGCTTGGCAGTGTCTGTGGTTGCCGCTGAGTTAGCCGCATTGGCTGCACTCTGCGACTTGGCGCCGAGGCTCTCGGCCATGTCGTCATACCAAGCCTCGCCAGCGAGCATAGCGAAGATGCGCGGATGCTCGGAGCAACCGCACACAACTACATCGTCATGGGCTGCAATTTCGCTCGTAAAGAAGTTCATGCGACGCGGCCCGCCATCCTTGGCGATGTATCCGGTAGTTTTGCAGACCGGACAGTAAGCCGCGCCGTCAATGAGTGCGACTTGGTGGCCGTGAACGAGAAACTGCGGTCCGTCGTAAGAGCAAATTTCGCCATCGTTGTCGAGCTTATCTCCGACAACCGCTATACGACGCATCATGTCCGATCCTCGTAATGCATTTTGTTATGCTTGATTATTGGCATGTATTTCAAGTCCTGTTTTAGATGCTCACCCGGCTTGAGCGGCATCGTAAGCATACGAGTGGCGCGAGGGCGCACAACAGGGCTCAGACGGACAAATGTCGAATTCAACGAATTTTGACGGCATCGGAAAGCAGCACTACGGGGTTTTCTCGTGTGCTGTGAAGTCTGGCGCCTGGTTGCGCCGGAACAGGCTTGGCGGATCGTCATTCTCAACCTGCGACGCCTGCGCAATAGAGGCGAAGCGTTAGTTGGACTCCGCCCGCTCCTGACCAAAGCGGGTCGGTGCTTTCGTTCGCCTATGGCGGGACGTGGAGGGGAACGTGAAAGGAGCCGGTTAGTGGTTTGAGGCTCCGGTCCGCTAATCTTGTCACTATTCCCGCCCGTTTCTCTTCAGGGGGCGGCTTCGGGCTCGAATCGTCCTCACCGTCACCGGCGCGGTCAAGATAGAACGTCGGATTAGTCAAACGTCAAACGAGCGCTAGAGGCAATCGCTCGACGGAGCAAACCCTTTGCGACGGACAGGCCGCACGGCTGGATGCGATCGAATTGAGACTGTCGACAGCGCGGGCGAGCGCCAAGCTGTCAATGCAGCTTTTTTCAGGCCGCTCGCGCCGCGTTTCGTCGGATGTACGCCGCCGAACAGCGGCTAATGAATGAACTCGTTGACAGCGGCTCGTGCCGAGGATCAGCGCCCGGACATAGATAGCGGCAAGGACTCGCTGTGCGCGTTTTCTAGTCCGTGAATCAGACCGCAATTCGCGCCGTCGCTTTGCTGCGGTTTCCGTATTCACGGTGGCCGAGCAAGCGCGCCGCCTAACGATCGCGAGGCAGACGCGCCCGGCACTCGCGCAGCAGTGCAGTCAGGCGGCGCGTTCATCTCGCCAGTGCGCCGAATGCATGCCATGCGTGCGCCCGCTGAGTGAGGCAATGAGCTTGCCAACGTCACTGCACGGCCCCGTCGCCCTTTCCGCGAACTCGACCTGGAGCGATGCCCAGAATCAACGCCGCCGCATACGTCAACGAGAAGGTATCCGAGATCCTGCAAAGGTCGATTCGTCCATCCGGTTGTATCGAGCGTCCGAAGTAAAATCTTCCGGCCGATGATGGGCTATTGGATGAGCTAAAAGAAAAAAGCCCGCGTAAGTCACTGAGACCTACGGGGCTTTTTTTCCAAAAGTTGGTGGAGGCGGCGGGAATCGAACCCGCGTCCAGAAGCGCTCTACGACCAGTTCTACATACTTAGTTCTGTCTTTTGATTTAACCGCAACGACGCGGACGAACACGCTGCGTTACGGCGATTCACTAAATTTTCGACTCGGGCGTCGTGACGCCACCAAAGCTTATCTGACGTATATGACCTCTCGTGGTATTGCTACCCTAACCCGTCAGCGAATTAGTGAGAGGACGGCTAGCCCTTAGGCTGCCAGTGCGAACGTATCGTCGTTTGCAGTTACGTTTTTCCCATTGATTAACGAGGTGACGGGTCCTCGGTATGCCCTAGCCGCTTCGCAACCCCTGTCGAAACCAGGTCGCCCCCAAAGCGAAGTGAAATTATCCCACAAAGAGCCGCATGAGGCGAACGGCGTCGTTTTCAACACGCCTTTGCGCTCGTGAGCTACGCAATGTCGCGCAGCAGATGCTGCAACTCTTCCGGCGTATCGACGACGTGATCCGCGTGCCATCGGCGCGGCGGAATATCGTCGCCGCAATAGCCGTACGCGGCCGCGACCGTGACCATTCCCGCGGCAAAGCCGGCCTGCACGTCCCGCAGATCGTCGCCGACGTAGACGATGCGCTCCGGCGCGACATCCAGCAGTTCCGCCGCATGCAGGAGCGGCGCGGGATGCGGCTTCGAATGCGGCGTCGTGTCGCCGCACACGAGACAGCCCGCGCGCGTGTCGAGCCCGAGCAACGCGACGAGCGGCGTCGCGAGCCGCGCGACCTTGTTCGTCACGATGCCCCAGCGCACGCCGCGCGCGTCGAGTTGATCGAGCAACTCGGCGATGCCGGGAAAGAGCGTCGTCTCGATGCACAGATCCGCTTCGTAGTTGGCGAGGAACTCCTCGCGCATCGACGGGAATTCGTGATGTTCCGGGCCAATCTCGAACGCGCCGCCGAGCAGACCGCGCGCACCGGCCGACGCATACGGGCGCAACGCCTCGAGCGGGCGCATCTCGAGACCGCGGTCGTGGCGCATCTTGTTGACGGCTGCCACGAGGTCGGGCGCGGTGTCGGCGATGGTGCCGTCGAGATCGAACAGCACCGCCTGACAGAGACCCAGCGAGCGGCCTTCGGCGGCGCGTTGGGGCAGGGGAGTCGGATCGTCCGGCAGAGGCTTGGTCTGGATGATGCCCGTTTCGTCTTGATCTTCCTGGTTCATCGCGTCACGCTTCCCGGCGGCAAGCCATCATGTAGTTGATGCTCGTGTCGGTCGAAAGACCGAAATGCTTCGAAATCGGTCGATACGTGATGCCCTTGATATCGACGGGCAAAAGCGACGCGGTGCGCGCGAAGGTCGCAAGCTCCGATGGCTTGATGAAGCGCGCGTAATCATGCGTGCCGCGAGGCAGCATTCGCGCGATGTACTCCGCGCCGATCACCGCGAAGAGATAGGCCTTGGCGTTGCGGTTCAGCGTCGAGAAGAACACCCAGCCGCCCGGCTTCACCAGCGCGGCGCAAGCGGCCACGGTGCCAGCGGGGTTCGGTACGTGTTCGAGCATTTCCATGCAGGTGACAATGTCGTACGACGCCGGCTCGCGGGCCGCCAGTGCCTCGGCCGCGATTTCCTCGTAAGCGACTTCGACGCCGCTTTCCAGGCTGTGCATATCGGCGACGCCCAGCGCGTTCGACGACAGGTCGATGCCCTTGACCGTCGCGCCGCGCGTTGCCATCGATTCCGACAGGATGCCGCCTCCGCAGCCGATGTCGAGGACACGCTTGCCCATCAGATGCGCGTGCGCGTCGATCCAGTCGAGCCGGACGGGATTGAGTTCGTGCAGCGGCTTGAACTCGGCGTTCGGGTCCCACCAGCGATGCGCGAGCTCGCTGAATTTCTGCAGTTCGTGGGGATCGACGTTGGTCATGACAGAGAGCCCTTGCGAAAGACGTGAATCTTGAATCGGTTAGGACCGAGTATATAGGCGCTCAGGTGGACCGGCAAAAGGCGCCGCGCGCCGGTCCACCGGCATGCGCAAGAAAGCGAGCGAAATCTGCGCGGCAAGCGCGACATACGTGCGAAAAAAAACCCCCGCCGAAGCGGGGGTTCGATTCTGCGGCAAACAGCCGGTGCTGCTTACTGCTGCGGCTGACGCGTCGTGCCGACAACTTCGACTTCCACGCGACGATCCGGTGCGAGGCAGGCGATGAGTTGCTTGCGGTTGCGCTGCTGGCAGCTGTTCTTCGTGACCGGGTCGCGCTTGCCCTTGCCTTCCGTATAGATACGGTTGGCTTCGATGCCCTTGCTGACCAGGTAAGCCTTCACAGCCTGCGCACGGCGCAGCGACAGACGGTCGTTGTACTTGTCCGAGCCGATGCGGTCCGTGTAACCCGTTGCGACCACGACTTCCAGGTTCAGCGCGCCGATCTTCGATGCCAGATCGTCCAGCGCGGTCTTGCCGGCCGGCTTCAGAACTGCCTTGTCGAAGTCGAACAGGGCGTCGGCCTGATACGTGACCTTCTGCGTCGTGATTTGCGGAGCCGGAGCCGGCGGCGGAACGACTGCCGGAGCCGGGGCTTGCGCGACCAATGCGCCATCGCACTTCGCGTTAGCCGTTGCCGGGGTCCAGAACGCGTCGCGCCAGCACAGTTCGTTCGTGCCGTTCATCCACACATACTCGCCCGTGCCGTTCACCCAGTTGTCATTCACGGCTTGTCGCGAGGCCGGCACCGATTGCGCTGAGGCCGATGCAGCCATAACTGCGGTAGCTGCAATGAACGCGAGCTTTGAAAGTTTATTCATATTTCTCCTCTCGAAATTGAGATTACCGCAGGTTTACTGCGAGCCTGTAGACGAAGACAAGTCATACATTGCTCGAAGTATAACATTCCCGCGGAACAAAACGCTTTGTATAGACTTCGAGCAGTGTCTGACTTTGTGCGTTGGCATTTTGCCATATCGTTCCCTTGCAACGATAAAAATATCCCCGCACCCAGCCCGCCCGCAACCTTATGTGGTGCCTCCGCAACAAGAAAGGGACAGGAGGCGAACGCAGCTCGAAAACGCGTCGGCAAAGCGCATTTCGCGTGCCCGAACGCGCTTCTTTCACATGTTCCATCGCCCGTGCTCAGCGCCGAGCGAAACGGTGAGGCGGCATGATAGCCCGCCGTCATGACGAAATGACGGAAATCGTTCCCCAGTTTTTGTAAGTAATTGGTACGAGCTTGCCGTGCACTCGTCGGAGAGCGACGACCGGGCTTTTCGCGCCACCAACACTATGTATACGTACCGCGCCGGGCGCGCAGGGTGCGCGTGGTAGAATCTCCCGATGCGCTGCGTTCGCAGCGCAGCAGCGTATCGGCTACGCGCCTGGCCGGCGCAGGTCGCGCGGCCGGCGGGCGAAAAGTCGCAATCTCGCGAGCTCCCGAACGCGCTGCCGTGTCGCTGCTGCACAGTTCAAGACACGGATAATGGATCAATTCGCCAAAGAGACTCTGCCTATCTCCCTCGAGGAGGAAATGCGCCGTTCGTATCTCGACTACGCGATGAGCGTAATCGTCGGGCGCGCGCTTCCCGATGTCCGCGATGGCCTGAAGCCGGTGCACCGTCGGGCGCTGTACTCGATGCACGAACTGAACAACGACTGGAACCGCGCCTACAAGAAGTCGGCGCGTATCGTCGGCGACGTGATCGGTAAGTACCATCCGCACGGCGACGCTTCCGTGTACGAAACCATCGTCCGCATGGCGCAGCCGTTCTCGCTGCGCTACATGCTGGTGGATGGCCAGGGCAATTTCGGCTCCGTCGACGGCGACAACGCCGCGGCCATGCGCTACACCGAAATCCGCATGGCGAAGATCGGCCACGAACTGCTGGCCGACATCGACAAGGAAACCGTCGACTTCGGCCCGAATTACGACGGCAGCGAAAACGAGCCGCTCGTTCTGCCGGCGCGCATTCCCAATCTGCTCATCAACGGCTCGGCCGGCATCGCGGTCGGCATGGCAACCAACATTCCGCCGCACAACCTGCGCGAAATCGTCGATGCCTGCCTGCATCTGTTGAATCATCCCGAAGCTACGGTCGACGAACTCATCGAGATCGTGCCCGCGCCGGACTTCCCGACCGCCGGCATCATCTACGGCGTCGCGGGCGTGCGCGACGGCTACCGGACGGGCCGCGGGCGCGTCGTCATGCGCGCGGCCACGCACTTCGAAGAAATCGACCGCGGGCAGCGTCAGGCCATCATCGTCGACGAAATTCCGTATCAGGTGAACAAGCGCACGCTGCTCGAGCGCATCGCGGAACTCGTCAACGAGAAGAAGATCGAGGGCATTTCCGATATCCGCGACGAATCCGACAAGAGCGGCATGCGCGTCGTGATCGAACTGAAGCGCGGCGAAGTGCCGGAAGTCGTGCTGAACAACCTGTACAAGCAGACGCAGTTGCAGGACACGTTCGGCATGAATCTGGTCGCGCTCGTCGACGGCCAGCCCAAGCTGCTGAATCTGAAGGAAATGATCGAGTGCTTCCTGTCGCATCGACGGGAAGTGCTCACGCGGCGCACTGTATACGAACTGCGCAAGGCGCGTGACCGCGGACATGTGCTCGAAGGTCTCGCCGTGGCGCTCGCGAACATCGACGAGTTCATCGCGATCATCAAGGCCGCGCCGACGCCGCCAATCGCCCGGCAGGAACTGATGAACCGCCCGTGGGATTCGTCGCTCGTGCGCGAAATGCTCACGCGCGCGGAAACCGAGGCGTCGGGCGGGCGCATCGCGTATCGTCCGGAAGGGCTCAATCCGGCTTACGGTCTGCAGGAAGACGGTCTCTACAGACTGTCGGACGTCCAGGCGCAGGAAATTCTGCAGATGCGCCTGCAACGCCTGACCGGGCTCGAACAGGACAAAATCGTCGGCGAATACCGCGAAGTGATGGCGCAGATCGCCGACCTGCTCGACATCCTCGCGCGGCCCGAGCGCATCCGTCAGATGATCGTCGACGAACTCGGCCAGGTGCGCACGGAGTTCGGCGACGACCGCCGCTCGCGTATCGAGATGAACGCGACCGAGCTCAACACCGAAGACCTGATCACGCCGCAGGAAATGGTCGTGACCATGTCGCATTCCGGCTACGTGAAGTCGCAGCCGCTGTCGGAATACCGCGCGCAGAAGCGCGGCGGGCGCGGCAAGCAGGCCACGCAGATGAAGGAAGACGACTGGATCGACACGCTCTTCATCGCGAACACGCACGATCACATGCTGTGCTTCTCCAACCGCGGCCGCGTGTATTGGGTCAAGGTCTACGAAGTGCCGCAGGGCTCGCGCAATTCGCGCGGCCGTCCGATCGTCAACATGTTCCCGCTGCAAGATGGCGAGAAGATCAACGTCGTGCTGCCGATCAAGGAGTTCTCGGCGGACAAGTACGTGTTCATGGCGACCGCGCTCGGCACCGTGAAGAAGACGCCGCTCGAAGCGTTCAGCCGTCCGCTCAAGAAGGGCATCATCGCGGTCGGTCTCGACGAAGGCGACTACCTGATCGGCGCGGCGATCACCGACGGCGCGCACGACGTCATGCTGTTCTCGGACTCCGGCAAGGCGGTGCGTTTCGACGAGAACGACGTCCGCGCAATGGGCCGCGAAGCGCGCGGCGTGCGCGGCATGCAGCTCGAGGAAGGCCAGCAGGTCATCGCGCTGCTGGTTGCCGGCGGCGAGAACCAGTCCGTGCTGACGGCAACGGCGAACGGCTTCGGCAAGCGCACGCCGATCAATGAATACACGCGCCACGGCCGCGGCACGAAGGGCATGATCGCCATCCAGACTTCGGAGCGCAACGGCAAGGTCGTCGCGGCGACGCTCGTCGATTCCGAAAGCCAGATCATGCTGATCACGACTTCGGGCGTGCTGATCCGCACCCGCGTTTCCGAAGTCCGCGAAATGGGCCGCGCAACTCAAGGTGTTACACTCATCAGCCTTGACGAAGGAACCAAGTTGTCGGGACTGCAGCATATCGCCGAGGCCGAGGCTGACGCCGAACTCGACGAAGCCGAAGCAGCCGCGAACGGCTCGGCTGCGGCACTGGACGACGCGCCGGACGACGCACCGGGCGACGACGGCGGTGAAGGCCAGGGTGCCTGATATTTTTTGTGTCGCCGGTTTCTCGTTATCGCTTTTGTCAACCCGAATTGGTTAAGCTGCGCGACGTGAGCTGAATGACGGCGCTGCGCGCGCTTTGAAGCGCGGCGCCGAACGCCCAGTGAAGGCGCAGGCTCGCGGCCGGTACGGTTTGGATATTTTCTACAGGGAGTAATGATGCAAGGACGTTTCAAGCAGTGGATGTTGCTGGCCGCTTTCGTGCCGACTTTCGCGATGGCTCAGTCGCTCCAGAATCAGGCGCCGAACCAGGCGGCGGCGCCGGCCGCAGCAGCACCGGTTGATCCGGCCAAGCAAGCCGCGATCAAGGATCTGCTCGATGCCATCGACGCGCAAAAGCTCGTCGGCGCCATCGGCAACAGCGCGCAAATGCAGGCGAAGCAGCTCGTTCCGGCGATCCTGTCGGACGCGCTGTCGGAAAACAAGTCGCTGAACGACAAGCAGAAGCAAGCCGCTGTTCCGACGCTGCAGAAGAACGCAGTGCCGAAGCTCGTCGACTCCGCGGGCCAGGTGTTCGCAACCGACAACTTCCGTCAGGACGCAATGAAGGCTCAGTACGACGCCTACGCGAAGTACTACTCGACCGACGAAATCAAGGACCTGACGAACTTCTACAAGAGCCCGACGGGCCGCAAGTTCATCCAGGTGCAAGACCAGGTTGGCCGCGACGTCGTGAATGGCCTGATGCAGAAGTACATGCCGCAAGCCATCAAGGCGACGCGTTCGCAAGCCGATCAGGAAGTGGCGAGCGTCAAGCCGGGCAAGTAAGCACCACGCAGGCGTTTGCTGGGAATCCGCTCGCGGGGCGCGCCGCCTCGCGCATTGGCGGGTTTTCAGGACAATGCGATAATTGGCTGTTTGCGCGCAAGCGCAAGCAGCCATTTCTTTTTGGCGCGCGTCATTCTTATGGCCGCGCCTGCATTCGGGACCCACAGATGCGCGTGTTCAATTTCTCCGCCGGGCCGGCTGCCATGCCGGAAGACGTGCTGCGCCAGGCCGCCGACGAAATGCTCGACTGGCACGGCAGCGGCATGAGCGTGATGGAGATGAGTCATCGCGGCGCCGAGTTCATGTCCATTCACGAAGCGGCGCTCACCGATCTGCGCGAGTTGCTGAACGTGCCAGCGTCGCATCGCATTCTGTTTCTGCAGGGCGGTGGCATTGGCGAAAACGCCATCGTCCCGATGAATCTGCTCGGCGCGAAGAAGACCGCCGACTTCGTCGTGACCGGCTCGTGGTCGAACAAGTCGTTCAAGGAAGCGCAGAAATACTGCACGCCGCACATCGCGGCCACGGGCAAGACGGAAGCGGGCTACACGCGCGTGCCGGCGCAGAGCGAATGGCAGCTCTCGGACGATCCCGCCTACGTGCATCTGTGCACGAACGAAACCATCGACGGCGTCGAAGCCTTCGAGATTCCCGATCTCGGCGATATCCCGCTCGTCGCGGATGCGTCGTCGCATATCCTCTCGCGCCCGATGGACGTCGCGAAGTACGGCGTGCTCTTCGGCGGCGCGCAGAAGAACATCGGCATGGCGGGCGTGACGGTCGTGATCGTGCGGGAAGACCTGCTCGACCGCGCGCTGCCCATTTGCCCGTCCGCCTTCGAATGGAAGACGGTCGCGGAAAACAACTCGATGTTCAACACGCCGCCCACGTACGCCATCTATATCGCCGGGCTGGTGTTCAAGTGGCTGAAGAAGCAGGGCGGCCTGCAGGCGATCGAAGCGCGCAACGTCGAAAAGGCGAAGCTGCTCTACGACGCGATCGACGCCAGCGATTTCTATGTCAACAAGGTCGAGCGGCGGAACCGCTCGCGCATGAACGTGCCGTTCTTCCTCGCGGACGAATCGCGCAATACGGATTTCCTGGCCGGCGCAAAGGCGCGCGGTCTGTTGCAACTGAAGGGCCACAAGTCCGTCGGGGGCATGCGGGCATCGATCTACAACGCGGTGCCGGTCGAGGGCGTGAAGGCGCTCGTCGACTACATGAAGGAATTCGAGCGGACGAGCGCATAAGCGGCGCCCGTCGAGACGCACGGCGATACGCTCGTCGACTGTACGAACGAATTCGCTCCTTTAACCGCATTCGCTCAACAAGCACCGCATGGACGACGATCTCAATTCAAGACTCAAACCGCTGCGCGAGCGCATCGACGCGCTCGACGCGCAACTCATCGCGCTGCTGAACCAGCGCGCATCCGTCGCGCTCGAAGTCGGCGAGGTGAAGAAGCATTTCAATGCGCCGGTGTTCCGGCCGGAGCGCGAGATGCAGGTCATCGCGCGACTGCAGGCGATGAGCGAGGGCCCGCTCGCGGCCGAGCACATCAGCGCGATCTGGCGCGAGATCATGGCGGCGAGCCGCGCGCTCGAGCAGACCATCCGCGCCGCGTTCCTCGGGCCGGTCGGTACATACAGCGAGCAGGCGATGTTCGAGTACTTCGGCCATTCGATCGAAGGGCTGCCGTGTTCTTCCATCGACGAAGTGTTCCGCTCGGTCGAGTCGGGCGCGGCGCAGTACGGCGTCGTGCCGGTCGAGAATTCGGCGGAAGGCGCGGTGTCGCGCACGCTCGATCTTCTGCTGCAGACGCAACTTCTCCTTGGCGGCGAACTTGCGCTGCCGATCCATCACAATCTGCTGACCGCTTCGGGCACGCTCGAAGGCGTGAGCCGCGTCTGCGCGCATCCGCAGGCGCTCGCGCAGTGCCAGCGCTGGCTGTCGGCGAACGCGCCGCATCTCGAGCGTCAGGCCGTTTCGAGCAACGCGGAAGCCGCGCGCATGGCCGTCGCCGACCCGACCGTCGCGGCCATCGCCGGCGATCGGGCCGCGACGCATTACGGCCTCGGCGTCGTGTACTCGCAGATTCAGGACGATCCGCATAACCGCACGCGCTTTGTCATCATCGGCAAGCAGCCGACGGATTCGAGCGGCTTGGACCAGACTTCGCTCATCGTCTCGGTGGCGAACGAGCCGGGCGCGGTGTTCAAGCTGCTCGAGCCGCTCGCGAAGCACGGCGTGTCCATGACGCGCTTCGAGTCGCGGCCCGCGCGCATCGGGACGTGGGAGTATTACTTCTACATCGACGTCGAGGGGCATCGCGACGATGCGCCCGTCGCCGCCGCGCTGGACGAACTCGGGCGCAAGGCGGCGTTTCTGAAGATTCTCGGGTCGTATCCGCGCGCCCGGTAAAATTCGCGCTTTCAGCCGTTTGGTTCCCGCGTCGCGTGACGCGCTTTTTTCGGTGTCCCGTGGCCGCGTTCACTTTCAATAAACTGGTTGTTTTCGGCGTCGGCTTGATCGGCGGGTCGCTCGCGCGCGCGCTGCGCGAACGGGCGGGGCTGGCGGGAAGCGTCGTCGGCGTGGGGCGCTCGGCGCAGTCCGTTGCGCGCGCCGTCGAACTCGGCGTGATCGACGAAGCCGCCGCGCTCGATGATTCCGCCGCGCTCGCCCGCGCGCTGCGCGGCGCCGATGTCGTGCTGCTCGCCGCGCCGGTCGCGCAGACCGGGCCGCTGCTCGCACGCATCGCGCCGTTTCTGGACGCGCACACGCTCGTCACCGATGCCGGCAGCACGAAGAGCGACGTCGTCGCGGCGGCGCGCGCGGCGCTCGGCGAGCGCGTCGCGCAGTTCGTGCCGGGGCATCCCATTGCGGGGCGCGAATCGAGCGGCGTCGATGCCGCGTTGCCCGACCTGTACGTCGATCGCAACGTCGTTCTGTGTCCGCTTGCCGAGAATGCAGCCGACGACGTCGAGCGCATCGCCGCGATGTGGCGCGCGACGGGCGCCGCCGTGCACCGGATGAGCGAGACGCAGCACGACCGCGTGTTCGCGTCGGTGAGCCATCTGCCGCATGTGCTGTCGTTCGCGCTCGTCGAGCAGATTCTCGAAGCGCCGGACGCGCAGCTGAAATTTTCGTTTGCCGCGGGCGGGTTTCGCGACTTCACGCGCATCGCTGCGTCGAGCCCCGAAATGTGGCGCGACGTCTGTCTCGCGAACCGAGCCGCGCTGCTCGCCGAACTGGACGCGTACACCGACGTGCTCGCGCGTTTTCGCGCGGCCATCGACGCATCGGACGGCGCGGCGCTCGAAGCCGCGTTCGCGCGCTCGCGCGTCGCGCGCAAGGAATGGCAGGAACGCGGCGGCATCAGGATTCCCGGCGATTCCGCCGCGAAATAAGGACACAGCATGGAACATCTCGATCTCGGACCCTTCGCTCGCGCGCGGGGCACGGTGCGGTTGCCCGGCTCGAAGAGCATTTCGAACCGCGTGCTGCTGCTCGCCGCGCTCTCGACGGGCGAAACGGCGATCACCAATCTGCTCGATTCCGACGACACCCGCGTGATGCTCGCCGCGCTCGAAGCGCTCGGCGTCGCGCTCAGGCACGAGGGCGAGCGCGTGATCGTGACGGGCACGGGCGGCGCGTTCCCGTCTAAATCGGCGGAACTCTTTCTCGGCAACGCGGGCACGGCGGTGCGTCCGCTCACGGCGGCGCTCGCGGTCAACGGCGGCGAATATCGCGTGCACGGCGTTCCTCGCATGCACGAGCGACCGATCGGCGATCTCGTCGACGGCTTGCGGCAGATCGGCGCGAACATCGACTACGAACAGAACGACGGATTCCCGCCGCTCGGGATTCATCCGGCGAAGATCGTCGTGGACAAGCCGATCCGCGTGCGCGGTGACGTGTCGAGCCAGTTCCTCACCGCGCTGCTCATGACGCTTCCGGTCATCGAAGAGCGCAGCGCGCCGGTGACGATCGAAGTCGAAGGCGAACTCATCTCGAAGCCGTACATCGAGATCACGGTCCGGCTGATGGAGCGCTTCGGCGTCACGGTCGAACGCGACGGCTGGGCGCGCTTCACGGTGCAGGCGGGCGCGCGCTACCGGTCGCCCGGCTCGATCATGGTCGAAGGCGATGCGTCGTCGGCCTCGTACTTTCTGGCGGCGGGCGCACTCGGCCACGGACCGGTGCGCGTGGAAGGCGTCGGGCGGTCGAGCATTCAGGGCGACGTCGGGTTCGCGGACGCGCTCAACCGCATGGGCGCGAACGTCATGATGGGCGACGACTGGATCGAAGTGCGCGGCGTCGAATCCGACGACGGCAAGCTCGCGCCCGTCGACATGGATTTCAACCTCATTCCCGACGCCGCGATGACCATCGCGGTGGCCGCGCTTTTTGCCAACGGCACGACCACGCTTCGCAACATCGCGAGCTGGCGCGTGAAGGAAACCGACCGCATCGCCGCCATGGCGACCGAGTTGCGCAAGGTCGGCGCGACGGTGGAAGAGGGCGCGGATTATCTCGTCGTCACGCCGCCGGCGAAGCTCACCGCGAACGCCGCGATCGACACCTACGACGATCACCGCATGGCGATGTGCTTTTCGCTGGTGAGTCTCGGCGGCGTGCCGGTGCGCATCAACGATCCCAAGTGCGTCAACAAGACGTTTCCCGATTATTTCGACCGCTTCGCGTCGCTCACGAGAGCCTGAGCCGCGAATGCGTTCGACTCTGACTACAGCAACAACGGGCCGCGACGGCCGCATGCAATGAAACCGACTCGTCCTTTCGACCCCACTCCAGTAATCACCATCGACGGGCCGACGGCGTCGGGCAAGGGCACGGTCGCGGCAGTCGTCGCGGCCACGCTCGGCTTTCATCTGCTGGATAGCGGCGCGCTGTACCGGCTCTCGGCGCTCGCGAGCATTCGCTACGGCATCGACAACGCGGACGCGGCCGCGCTCGCCAACCTCGTCGACGACCTGCACATCACGTTCCGCGAGGGATGCGCGCAGCTCGACGGCGTCGATGTCTCGGGCGAGATCCGCGCCGAGGAAGTCGGCAATCGCGCGTCGGCCATTGCCGTGCATCCGGAAGTGCGGCAGGCGCTGGTTGCGCGGCAGCGGGCGTTTCGCAAGCGTCCGGGCCTCGTCGCGGACGGCCGCGACATGGGTACGGTCATCTTTCCGGACGCCACCCTGAAGGTCTTTCTTACCGCGAGCGTCGAGGCGCGCGCGGCGAGACGCCATAAGCAATTGATGCAAAAAGGCTTTTCTGCTAATATGGATGACTTGCTGCGCGATTTGCGCGAACGCGACGCCCGCGACACGAACCGGGCCGCCGCGCCGCTCAAGCGCGCAGCGGACGCGAGAACGCTGGACACCTCCGGTTTGTCGATCGATCAAGCGGTCGAGCAGATCATCGGCTGGTACGGCGAATTGCGCGAATAGTCACAGCTTGAGTAGGGCCGGCAATCGCCGGAAGTTTGGTGTTCCGCCGGAATGCGGAGCGTGTGTTAAACCCTTTAACCCCGTATGGCGTTGCGCTTCACCGGTTCAATGTCGAACCACCGCGCAAAGGCCGTGCAAATATCGATTTTTATGTCCGACCTGCAAACCTCCACCCCGAATACCGAATCTTTCGCGGCTCTGTTCGAAGAGTCGCTGACCAAGCAGGACATGCGCGCCGGCGAAGTGATCTCCGCCGAAGTCGTGCGTGTCGACCACAACTTCGTGGTCGTGAACGCTGGTCTCAAGTCCGAAGCCTATATTCCGCTCGAAGAGTTCCTGAACGACGCGGGTGAAGTGGAAGTGCAGGCGGGCGACTTCGTTTCCGTCGCGATCGACGCGCTGGAAAACGGCTATGGCGACACCATCCTGTCGCGCGACAAGGCGAAGCGTCTCGCTTCGTGGCTGTCGCTGGAAAAGGCGCTGGACAACAACGAACTCGTGACCGGCACGATCACCGGCAAGGTAAAGGGCGGCATGACCGTGATGGTCAACGGCATCCGCGCGTTCCTGCCGGGTTCGCTCGTCGACACGCGTCCGGTCAAGGACACGACGCCGTACGAAGGCAAGACGCTCGAATTCCGCGTCATCAAGCTCGACCGCAAGCGTAACAACGTCGTGCTGTCGCGCCGCGCCGTCATCGAAGCGACGCAGGGCGAAGAGCGCGCGAAGCTGCTCGAGACGCTGAAGGAAGGCGCGATCGTCGAAGGCGTGGTCAAGAACATCACCGATTACGGCGCGTTCGTGGACCTCGGCGGCATCGACGGCCTGCTGCACATCACCGACATCGCATGGCGTCGCGTGCGTCACCCGTCGGAAGTACTGTCGGTCGGCCAGGAAGTCACCGCGAAGATCCTCAAGTTCGACCAAGAGAAGAACCGCGTTTCGCTCGGCATCAAGCAACTGGGCGACGATCCGTGGGAAGGCATCTCGCGCCGTTACCCGTCGGGCACGCGTCTGTTCGGCAAGGTCACGAACATCACCGACTACGGCGCATTCGTCGAAGTGGAATCGGGCATCGAAGGCCTCGTCCACGTGTCGGAAATGGACTGGACCAACAAGAACGTTGCGCCGTCGAAGGTTGTTCAGCTGGGCGACGAAGTCGAAGTCATGGTTCTCGAAATCGACGAAGACCGCCGCCGTATCTCCCTCGGCATGAAGCAGTGCAAGCCGAATCCGTGGGATGACTTCAGCCGCAACTTCAAGAAGGGCGACAAGATCAGCGGCGCCATCAAGTCGATCACCGACTTCGGCGTGTTCATCGGTCTGCCTGGCGGCATCGACGGTCTCGTTCACTTGTCGGACCTGTCGTGGTCGGAAACCGGCGAAGAAGCCGTCCGCAAGTACAAGAAGGGCGACGAAGTCGAAGCCGTGGTTCTGGGCATCGACGTCGAGAAGGAGCGCATTTCGCTCGGCATCAAGCAGCTCGAAGGCGATCCGTTCAGCAACTTCGTCGCGATCAACGACAAGGGCGCAATCGTCGACGGCGTCGTGAAGTCGGTCGATCCGAAGGGTGCGGTCGTGACGCTGTCCGGCGAAATCGAAGGCTATTTGCGCGCTTCGGAAATCGCACAGGACCGCGTGGAAGATGCGCGCAACGTGCTGAAGGAAGGCGACAAGGTCAACGCGATGATCATCAACATCGATCGCAAGTCGCGCGGCATCAACCTGTCGATCAAGGCGAAGGATTCGGCCGAGCAGCAGGAAGCCATGCGCGGTCTGCAAGCTTCGGACTCGAACGCCGCCGCGACCGGCACGACCAACCTCGGCGCGCTGCTCAAGGCCAAGCTCGACGGCCAGAACAGCTAAGCCCTAAAGGCATTGCTGCAGTATGACCAAAAGCGAATTGGTCGCCCAGTTGGCGTCGCGATTTCCGCAACTTGTTCTTAAAGATGCGGACTTCGCGGTGAAGACGATGCTCGATGCGATGTCGGAGGCTTTGGCCAACGGTCATCGCATCGAGATTCGCGGCTTCGGCAGCTTCGGGCTCAACCGTCGTCCGTCGCGCGTCGGGCGCAATCCCAAGTCGGGCGAGAAAGTGCTGGTGCCGGAGAAGTTCGTGCCGCACTTCAAGCCGGGCAAGGAATTGCGCGAACGTGTCGATGGCCGCGCGGGCGAGCCGCTGAAGGCGTCGAATGACGACGATGCAGACGATCTCTGATCGGCGTATCGGTAGCGACAGTCATCCGCGCTTGCGCGCAGACACCGTCGCAACGTCCGGCCACGAGGCAATCGACCAGAGAAGCACCCTTCGGGGTGCTTTTTTTTCGTCCGGCGCGCGCGGGTTTCTCGCGCGGACGTTCGGTAGCGCACACAGGCCCGGGCGCGTGGGGCCAGGTCGGTGTCCCCGACCAAAGGCATCCATTACAATACCGGCACTTTCACCGGGTTATCACGTAGGCCCGACCGCGACGGGAAGGCCGCGGGGTGCACCGCTTTTGCGAGACCTACATGAAATTCATCGTTTGGCTGATCCGCGTTCTGGTGTTCGTGTTGCTGCTGGTCCTGGCGCTTGCCAACACGCAGACCGTCACACTGAATTTCCTCGCAGGTTACGCCTGGACCGCACCGCTGATTCTCATCGGTCTCGCGTTTTTCGTCGTGGGACTGGTTGCGGGGCTTGTCTCCGCCGTCCCCGCGCTGGTTCGCCTGCAGATGGAAAACGGGCGTCTGAAGCGCGAAGTGCGCGTCGCGCGCGAAGCGCCGGTCGTCAAGGAAGACCCGCCGATGCCGCCGCTCATCTGACGCGCGTGTTCGGACAGCCGTCCGCGCGCTCACTGGCTGCCCGAAAGCAGACACCTAACCGACTCAACGACAATAACGCATGGATCTCGACTTCTGGTGGCTGCTCGTCATCCCCGTGGCCTTCGCGCTCGGCTGGATGGCATCGCGCTACGATCTGAAAACGCTGCTATCGGAGAATGCGAATCTGCCGCGCTCGTACTTTCGCGGCCTCAATTTTCTGCTGAACGAGCAACACGACAAGGCGATCGACGCGTTCATCGAAGTGGCCAAGCTCGATCCCGAAACAATCGAGCTTCACTTTGCGCTCGGCAATCTGTTTCGTCGGCGCGGGGAGACGGACCGCGCGATCCGCGTGCATCAAAACCTGTTGAGCCGCGCCGATCTGCCCGCCGCCGAACGCGATCACGCGCTCTACGAACTCGGTCAGGACTTTCTCAAGGCCGGACTGCTCGACCGCGCGGAGGAAACGTTCCGTTCCCTGGAAGCGGGCGAATACTCGCTCGGCGCACAGCGCGCGCTTCTCACCATTTACGAAATCGAGAAGGACTGGCCGAAGTCGATATCGACCGCGGAACGTATCGAAAAGATGGGCGCGCCGTCGCTGCATATGGAGATCGCGCATTTCCATTGCGAACTCGCGCAGGAAGCGTTGCAGCGCAAGAATCTGGACGACGCGCGCGCCGAACTGAAGCTCGCGCTCGCGTCGAACCCGGACAACGTTCGCGCGACGATTCTCGCGGGCGATGTCGAAGTCGCCGCCGGAAACGTCGAAGCCGCGATCGGGGGCTGGAAGCGCGTCGAGGCGCAGAACGAAGCGTATTTGCCGCTCGTCGCCGAAAAGCTGATGAAGGCGTATGCCGCGCTCGGGCGCAAGGATGAAGGCGTGGACTTGCTGATCGATTACGCGACGCGTTATCCGTCGAACGATCTGCTCGATGTCGCCTATAAACACGTTCAGGAACTGCGCGGCCTCGACGCGGCGCACGCGCTCGCGCGCAGGCAAATGCAAAGCGCGCCGAACCTCGCGGGCATGACGCGCCTGCTCGAAGCGCAAGAAGCGACCGCCGAGGAACCGCGCCGGGGCGAGCTCGAACTGATGAGGACGCTCGTCAGGCAGCGCACGAAAAATCTGCCGCGCTACACATGTCAAACGTGTGGATTCCGCGCGCGCCTATTCTATTGGCAATGCCCCGGCTGCAGCGGCTGGGAAACCTACGCGCCGCGACGCGTCGAACCCATCACGAGTTCAGTCTGATCGCGCGCATTCGCGCGGGCGCACTGCTTCAGCATTCATCATCGCCGCACCCTTAGGAACCCACGGAGAGCTATGAAAGTTACCATCGTCGGTACGGGTTACGTCGGTCTTGTGACCGGCGCGTGTCTGGCTGAAATCGGCAACGACGTTTTCTGCGTCGACGTCGATCCGCGCAAAATCGAAATTCTCAACAGCGGCGGCGTGCCGATTCACGAACCCGGCCTCCAGGAAATGCTCAGGCGCACGCGCGCTGCCGGCCGCATCCAGTTCTCGACCGACGTGAAGGCGAGCGTCGAGCACGGCGACATCCAGTTCATCGCGGTCGGTACGCCGCCCGACGAGGACGGCTCCGCGGACCTGCAATACGTGCTCGCGGCCGCGCGCAACATCGGCCGCCATGCGAACGGATTCAAGGTCGTCGTCGACAAATCCACGGTGCCCGTCGGCACGGCGCTGCAGGTCGCGCGCGTGCTCGACGAAGAACTGAAGTCGCGCGGGCTCGACCATTCGGACGCGCACGGCTTCTCCGTCGTGTCGAACCCGGAGTTCCTGAAGGAAGGCGCGGCCGTCGACGATTTCATGCGTCCGGACCGGATCGTGATCGGCATCGACGACGACGAGGCCGGCAATCGCGCGCGCGAGATGATGAAACGCCTCTACGCGCCGTTCAACCGCAATCACGAGCGCACGCTGTACATGGACGTGCGCTCCGCCGAATTCACGAAATACGCCGCCAACGCGATGCTCGCGACGCGCATCTCGTTCATGAACGATCTCTCGAATCTCGCCGATGCCGTCGGCGCGGACATCGAATCCGTGCGTCGCGGAATCGGCTCGGACCCGCGCATCGGCTATCACTTTCTCTATGCGGGCTGCGGCTATGGCGGCTCGTGTTTCCCGAAGGACGTGCAGGCGCTCGTGCAGACGGCGCGCGAAAACGGGCATCGGCTGCGGATTCTCGAATCGGTCGAAGCCGTCAACAACGCGCAGAAGGAAGTGCTCGTCAACAAGATCGTCAAGCGCATGGGCGAGGACCTGCGCGGGCGCACGTTCGCCGTGTGGGGGCTCGCGTTCAAGCCGAATACCGACGACATGCGCGAGGCGTCGAGCCGGCGCCTCGTCTCCGCGCTGCTCGAACGCGGCGCGACGGTGCGCGCATACGATCCCGTCGCGATGCCGGAAGCCGAGCGCGTGTTCGCGCTCGATCTCGCGAACCGCGCGGACGACATGCGGCGTCTGCATCTCGTCGGCACGCAGCATGAAGCGCTGCGCGGCGCGGATGCGCTCGTCATCGTGACGGAGTGGAAGGAATTCAAGAGCCCGGACTTCGGGCACTTGAAGAGCGAACTGAAGATGCCGGTCATCTTCGACGGTCGCAATTTGTATGAACCCGAAGCGATGGCCGAATTAGGCATCGATTATTTTGCAATAGGACGTCCCCATGTCGAACTCGACGGCAATGGCGGCCGGCAATAGCCCGGCCAGTATCCCAGTGGTGCCGCGCGCCCGCATTTGCGCGGCGCGCGTGCTCGTGGTCGGCGATGTGATGCTCGACCGCTACTGGTTCGGCGACGTGAACCGGATCTCGCCCGAAGCGCCCGTGCCCGTCGTGCACGTCCAGAAGAAAGAGGACCGTCTCGGCGGCGCGGCGAACGTCGCGCGCAACGCGGCGGCGCTCGGCGCACAGGCGGGCCTGCTGTGCGTCGTCGGGCACGACGAGCCGGGCGAGCGCATCGTCGAATTGCTCGGCGAGAGCAAGGTCGCCGCGCATCTCGCGCGCGACCCCGAACTGCTCACGACCATCAAGCTGCGCGTGTTGTCGCGCCAGCAGCAACTGCTGCGCGTCGATTTCGAGAACACGCCGAATCACGAAGTGCTGCGCGTCTGCCTCGAACGCTTCGCCGAACTGCTGCCGCAGCACGACGTCATCCTGATGTCCGACTACGCGAAGGGCGGCCTCACGCACGTCACGCAGATGATCAGCGACGCACGCGAGGCCGGAAAGCCGGTGCTCGTCGATCCGAAGGGCGACGACTGGGAGCGCTATCGCGGCGCAACGCTCATCACGCCGAACCGCGCCGAACTGCGCGAAGTGATCGGCCAGTGGAAGTCCGAAGAAGACCTGCACGAGCGCGTCACGAAGCTGCGCGAGGAACTGGACTTCAGCGCGCTGCTGCTGACGCGATCCGAAGAGGGCATGACGCTCTTCAGCGACGGCCAGGTCCTGCACAATTCGGCCGAAGCGCGCGAAGTGTATGATGTCTCGGGCGCCGGCGACACCGTCATCGCGACGGTCGCGACCATGCTCGGCGCAGGCGTGCCGCTCGTCGATTCGATCGCGTATGCGAACCGTGCGGCCGGCATCGTCGTCGGCAAGCTCGGCACGGCAACCGTCGACTACAACGAACTCTTCGCCTGATCCTACCCCTTACCACTTCGCCATGACTTTCATCGTTACCGGGGCGGCCGGCTTCATCGGCAGCAATATCGTCAAGGCGCTCAACGAGCGCGGCGAGCATCGCGTGATCGCGGTGGACAACCTCACGCGCGCGGACAAGTTCAAGAATCTCGTCGATTGCGAGATCGACGATTATCTGGACAAAACCGAGTTCGTCGAACGCTTTCGGCGCGGTGACTTCGGCAAGGTGCGCGCGGTCTTTCACGAAGGCGCCTGTTCGGACACGATGGAAACCGACGGCCGCTACATGATGGACAACAACTTCCGCTACAGCCGGGACGTGATGGACATCTGTCTCGCGCAGGGCGCGCAGTTCCTGTATGCGTCGTCGGCGGCGACGTATGGCGGCTCGAGCCGTTTCGTCGAAGAGCGCGAAGTGGAAAAGCCGCTCAACGTCTACGGCTACTCGAAGTTCTTGTTCGATCAGATCGTGCGGCAGACGCTGCCGAAGGCGGGCAGCCAGATCGTCGGCTTCCGCTACTTCAACGTGTATGGGCCGCGCGAGACCCACAAGGGGCGCATGGCGTCGGTCGCGTTCCACAACTTCAACCAGTTCCGCGCGGAAGGCAAGGTCAAGCTCTTCGGCGAATACAACGGCTATGCGGCGGGCGAGCAGACGCGCGATTTCGTATCCGTCGAAGACGTGGTGAAGGTCAACCTGTACTTTCTCGATCATCCGGAAAAGTCGGGCATCTTCAACCTCGGCACGGGACGCGCGCAGCCGTTCAACGACATCGCATCGACGGTGGTGAATTCGCTGCGTGCGCTCGAGGGCGAGGCGGCGCTCTCGCTCGCCGAACTGGTGCAGCGCGGGCTGATCGAGTACGTTCCGTTTCCCGATGCGCTGCGCGGCAAGTATCAGTGCTTCACGCAGGCGGACCAGACGCGCCTGCGCGCAGCCGGTTACGACGCGCCGTTTCTGACGGTTCAGGAAGGCGTCGATCGCTACGTGCATTGGCTATTCGGCCAGCTATAAACGCATTCGAAGTCTCTCTACACTGGGTCTCGCGGTCGGCACTGTTCGCCGGCCGGTTCTTCTGGAGACTCAGTATGTTCAAGCAAGCCCTCTCAACGATCGTCGCGCTCGCGCTCACGCTTTCCATCGGCTCGGCGCTGGCGGCGGTCGACGTCAATACCGCCAATTCCGATGCGCTGCGCGGCATCAAGGGTATCGGCCCGGCGAAAGCGAAAGCCATTCTCGATGAACGTCAGGCGCACGGTCCCTTCAAGGACGCGGCCGATCTCGGCGCGCGCGTGAAGGGCATGGGCGGCAAGACCGTGCAGCGCCTCACGGCCGAAGGCTTAAGCATCGGCGCGTCGACGAAAACGGCTGCGGCGGCGCCGAGCGCCGTCGGCGCAACGCCGGTCTCGTCGTCGCCCGGTTCGAAGCCGGTGGTCGTCAAGAAGTAAGCGGTGCGGCGCCTCGCGCGCCGCCACGACGGGTTTCTTCGCTCCTTCAGCCTCAGCATGATTTGGCTCCCGCAGTGTTTTCGCTGCGGGTTTTTTGCGCTGCGGCACGGTAGCCATCCGTGCATGAGGGGCGAGCGGCAGCCAAAAGACCGGTGGGCTACAATCGATGAATCCCATATCAAAATCTCGCGACGGCTGCCCTTTGTGGTCTGCGGGAATCGAATCCGGTCCGCTTATGGCTTACATGACTATCGAAGACACGATCGGCAATACGCCGCTCGTGCAACTCGTCCGCGTCGTGGACGATGAAATCCGCAGCCGTAACAACGTGGTGCTCGGCAAGCTCGAAGGCAATAACCCGGCGGGCTCGGTGAAGGACCGCCCGGCATTGTCGATGATCAGGAAAGCTGAAGAGCGCGGGCGCATCAAGCCGGGCGACACGCTGATCGAGGCGACGAGCGGCAACACCGGCATCGCGCTCGCGATGGCGGCGGCCGTGCGCGGTTACAAGATGGTGCTCATCTTGCCGGAAGACCTGTCGATCGAACGGCGGCAGAGCATGGGCGCCTATGGCGCGCAGATCATTCTTACGCCGGTCACGGGTGGCATGGAGTACGCCCGCGATCTCGCGGATCAAATGCAGCGCGATGGCCGCGGCATCATCCTCGATCAGTTCGCGAACCCGGACAATCCGCTTGCGCACTACGAAACCACGGGCCCGGAACTCTGGAATCAGACCGAAGGCCGCATCACGCACTTCGTGTCGTCGATGGGCACGACCGGCACCATCATGGGCGTTTCGCAGTATCTGAAAGAGAAGAACGAGAAGATCGAGATCATCGGTGCGCAGCCGGAAGAAGGTTCGCGCATTCCGGGCATTCGTAAGTGGCCCGAGGCGTACATGCCGAAGATCTTCGATCGCAGCCGCGTGGACCGCACCGAAAACGTGAGTCAGGCCGCGTCGGAGGCGATGGCGCGCAGACTCGCATCGGTGGAAGGCATTTTCGCGGGGATTTCGTCGGGCGGCGCGTGCGAAGTGGCGCTGCGCGTCGCGCGTCAGGTCGAGAACGCGACCATCGTCTTCGTCGTATGCGACCGTGGCGACCGCTATCTGTCGACGGGCGTGTTTCCCGCCTGAAACCAGCGCGCATAAAGAAAAACCCCGGTTCGTCGTCTCGACCAACCGGGGTTTTTCATGTGAGCGCTTTTATTGGACGGCGTCGCCCGCTGCCATGCGCGCCTTCACCGCCTCGCCCAGCTGATACACCGCGAGCGCATAGAAGAAGCTGCGGTTGTAGCGCGTGAGCACGTAGAAGTTCTTCAGGCCGAGCGTGTATTCGGTGGCGCGGCCGGGCGTCGGAAGATCGACGACGGTCAGCGGCGTGCCTGCCTCCGCGCCGATATTCAGACCCGGTTCGGTCAGCAGCATGCCGGCCTTCGTCAACTGCGCGAGCGACCAGTGCGGCTCCGGCTGACCATCGGCGGCGGCTTGCGCGATGCCCTGGCTGCCTTCGTCGCCCGCAATGCGCCACACGACCGGACGGCCCGGCTCCCAGCCGTTCTGCTTCAGATAATTGGCGACGCTGCCGATGGCGTCCGCCGGACTCGTGCGCAGATCGATGCGGCCGTTACCGTCGAAATCGACCGCATACTGCACGATGCTGCTCGGCAGAAACTGCGGAATGCCGATGGCGCCGGTGTACGAGCCGAGCACGGTGGTCGGGTCGATCTGCGAATCGCGCGTCCACACGAGCAGGTCTTCGAGATTCTTGCGGAACGTCGCCTGGCGCTCCGCGCGATTCGGCGTGTTCGGATAGTCGAACGTGAGCGTCGTCAGCGCGTCGAGCGCGCGAAAGTTGCCCATGTACCTGCCGTAGATGGTCTCCACGCCGATGATCCCGACGATCACCTCGGGCGGCACGCCGAATTGCGCGGACGCGCGCTGCAGCGCCGCCTGATTCGCGCGCCAGAACTTCACGCCCGCGTTGATGCGGACCGGCTCGATGAAACGCGACTGATACGCGCGCCAGTTCTTGAGCGACGGCGTGGGCGAGGGCAGCACGAGCTTCACCGCGGTCGCGGAGTAGCTCACGCGATTGAACAGATCGTGCAGCGCGGACGGATCGAAGTCATAGCGCGCGACCAGATCGTTGATGAACGCATCGACATTCGGATTGTTCGCGTAGCGCTGCGGCACGATCTCTTCTTCGAACACCTGCCCTTGCGGCGTCGCGGTCTGCGGCTGCTGCGACTGCCCAAAGGCGCTGTTGCCGGACAGCACGCCGATCGCGCAGAGAAGAGATGCGACGAACGCGCGCGTCAGCGGCCTGAAGGTGGAGTCGAGCGTGGCAAACTGAAATGTCATAGTGTGCGTGATTGGGCGATATGGAGCGATGCCGGATGTCTTGCGCGCCGAGTGCCGCCGGGTGACATCGTGCGCAGCGCGTGCAACGACTCTCAGTGAACGCGATTGCCTGCAACAAGCCGGAAATCGTTCCCTGGAAGGCTGCCGCAGCGTCGGGGCAGTATAACCGACACCCCCGCCGACACCCCCGCCGACACCCCCGCCGACACCCCGCCGACACCCCGCCGACGTCCCGCGCGCGCAAGCCCGATGCCCGCTGGCGGCGCGGGCGTGCAAAAGGGTGTGGTAACTTAACGTCAAATGCGCGGCGCGGGAATCGCGTATGACGAAAAACGACGAGACGAGCGCCGACGACAGCGGCACTGCGAGACACCATGGCCACCGGCTTCTATTCCCACTCCGACTGCCTCCAGCACGACAACGGCCAGTGGCACCCCGAGTGCGCGGCGCGCCTTCAGGCAATCGAAGACCAGCTCATCGCGAGCCGCATCGATACGTTCATCGAACGTGAGGAAGCGCCGCTCGCCGATGAAGCCGACCTCGCGCGCGTGCACACGCAGGCCCATATCGACTACATCAAGAGCCGCACGCCCGAGCACGGACGAAGCGAGCTGGACCCGGATACGTCGATGTGCCCCGCTTCGTATCGCGCGGCGTTGCGCGCGGCGGGCGCGGCGATCGCGGCCACGGATGCCGTCATCGAGGGGCGCTACGACAACGCGTTCTGCAGCGTGCGTCCGCCCGGCCATCACGCGGAGCCGGCGCGCGCGATGGGCTTCTGTCTCTTCAACAACGTCGCGATCGCCGCGCGTCATGCGCTCGACGTGCACGGCCTTCAGCGTGTCGCCGTCATCGACTTCGACGTGCATCACGGCAACGGCACCGAGGCTGCCTTCACCGGCGACCCCCGCGTGCTGATGTGCAGCTTTTTCCAGCATCCGTTCTATCCGTTCAGCGGCGCGGACAGCCACGCCCCGAACATGGTCAACGTGCCGCTGCCGGCGCGCACCAAAGGCATGGCGGTGCGCGAAGTCATCGACATGTTGTGGCTGCCGCGCCTGGACGAATTCAAGCCGCAGATGCTGTTCGTCTCGGCGGGCTTCGACGCGCATCGCGAGGACGATCTCGGCAACATGGGTCTCGTGGAGGACGACTACGCGTGGATCACCGAGCAGATTCGCGCGGTGGCGGAGCGGCATGCGCAAGGGCGCATCGTGAGTTGTCTCGAAGGCGGATACAACCTGTCGGCGCTCGGGCGCAGCGTCGTCGCGCACCTGCGCGCGCTCGCGCAAATTTAAGCGCCGCGCGCGTAGTCGGCGCGCACGCGCGTCCAGTCGATCAGCGCGCGAATCACGCGGTCGCGGTCGAGATCGTTCAGCGTCTCGTGATAGCTGCCTTCATAGATGGCGAGCGTGGCGTCGGCGGAGCCGGCTTGCGCCTCGAACTCGCGGCTTCCCGCGGGATCGCAGATGGCGTCGGCGGAACCGTGGAAGATGAAATAGGGCAGCGCGATGTCGCCGCGCCTGGCCGCGATGCGCTCCATCGCCGCGAGAATCTGGGCGCCCGTGCGCGCGACGATGCGTCCGTGATGCACGAGCGGATCGCGCCGATACGCCTCCACGACGCCCGGCGCGCGCGACAGCAGCGCGGGATCGATCTCGAACGCGGGCCGGCGCGGCCACACCGTCCCAACGATGCGCGCGAGCTTCTCCTTCCAGCGCGGCATGTCCGTGCCCGGCCGCAGCGCGGGACTCGACAGAATCAGGCCGGTGAGCGCGCGCCCGGACCCGCGTTCGGCGGCGTGCAGCGCGGCGATCGTGCCGCCCATGCTGTGGCCCATCAGAAAGAGCGGCGTATTCGCGGGCGGCGTGGCCGCGCATGCTTCCAGCAGGACTTCGGCATCGTCGAGATAGTCGTTGAACACGCGCACGAACGCCCGCTCGCCCGACGACTTCCCGTGCCCTCGCAAATCGACGGCAATCAGTTCGATGCCCGCCGCGTTCAGCGCGAGCGCGAAGGCGTCGTACCGTCCGCCATGCTCGCCGAGTCCATGCAAAAGCGCGATGCGCGCGTCTGGCGGCGCGTCGCCGGCGGGTTTCCAGCGATGCAGGAACAGCTCGACGCCTCGCCGTGTCGTGATCGTGCTCGTCGAATAAACGTTGCGTGGCATTGCGGTTCAAATTTCCTTCGGTAATTAGACGATCCGAATTCATTATTAAACAGAATGATGGACGTCCTGTAAAATCACGCTTCTCAAAAAGCGGCAATCGAGAAAGCGGCAATCGAGAAAGCAGCAAGCGAGAAAGCGGCAATCGAAGCGGCAACACATTGAGCGGCGGCCGGCTGCGCGGGTGCAAACCCGGCGAAGCCTTCCGCCGTTTGCATTTTTAAAGATCGGCGCATGATCGAAATTCGAAATCTCTCGCAGCGCTTTGCGGGGCCCCGGGGCTGGGTCGAAGCGCTGCACAACGTCAATCTGACGATTCCCGCCGGCGAAGTATTCGGCATCATCGGGCGAAGCGGGGCGGGAAAAAGCACGCTGGTGCGGACCATTAACCTGCTGACGCGGCCAAGCGAGGGCAATGTCATCGTCGATGGACGCGACCTGACCACGTTGCGCACCGACGACCTGCGCGCCGCGCGCCGCGACATCGGCATGATCTTTCAGCACTTCAATCTGCTGAGCTCGCGCACGGTGTTCGGCAACGTCGCGCTGCCGCTCGAACTCGCGGGCAAGAGCCGCGCGGACATCGAAGCGGCCGTGCTGCCGCTGCTCGATCTCGTCGGCCTGACGACGCACAAGGACAAATATCCCGCGCAGATCAGCGGCGGGCAGAAGCAGCGCGTCGGCATCGCACGGGCGCTCGCGAGCAAGCCGAAAGTGCTGCTTTCCGACGAAGCCACGTCCGCGCTCGATCCGGAAACCACGCGCGCCATTCTCGACTTGCTGCGCCAAATCAATCGCGAGCTGGGTCTCACCATCGTGCTCATCACGCACCAGATGGAAGTCATCAAGCAGGTCTGCGACCGCGTGGCCGTGCTGGATGCGGGGCGCGTCGTCGAGGAAGGCAAGGTTGTCGATGTCTTCATGCAGCCGCATCACGAAGTCACGCGCGCGCTCATCGGCGATGTCATCGCGCACGAACTGCCGCCTGCGCTCAAGGCGCGCGTCGTCGAGCGGCTGAAGACCGGCAGCGGTCATCTGCTGCGGCTCGCGTTCACCGGCTCGGGCGTCGATCAGCCGATTCTCTCCGAGACGATCCGCCGCTACGAACTCGACTTCAACATCCTGCACGGTCAGATCGACGAGATTCAGGGTCAGGCATTCGGCTCGCTCGCGGTGCTGGCGGGCGGAGAGCCGGCGAAGGTCGCGGAAGCGATCGCTTTTTTGCGCTCGCAAGGCGTCGTGGTGGAGGAGCTTTCCCATGTTGAGTGAAATGTTCGACATGTTCGTGCAGTCGTTCTGGGAGACGCTGATCATGGTCGGCATCTCGGGACTCATCGGCGCGGCGCTGGGCTTGCCGCTCGGCGTGCTGCTCTATCTGACCGATCGCGACGGCGTGCTGCGCAACATGGGCGTGAATCGCGTGCTGGGCGGCCTCGTCAATGCGGTGCGCTCGACGCCGTTCATCATTCTGCTCGTCGCGGTCATTCCGTTCACGCGGCTCGTCGTCGGCTCGTCCATCGGCACGGCGGCGGCCGTCGTGCCGCTGACCATCGCGGCGGCGCCGTTCATCGCGCGGCTCGTCGAAACGGCGCTGCGCGAAGTGGATCGCGGCCTCATCGAAGCGGCGCAGGCGATGGGCGCGACCACGAGCCAGATCGTCTTCAAGGTGCTGCTGCCGGAATCGCTGCCGGGCGTCGTCGCGGGACTGACGATCACGTTCGTGTCGCTCGTCGGCTACTCGGCGATGGCGGGCGCGATCGGAGGCGGCGGCCTCGGCGATCTCGGCATCCGCTACGGTTATCAGCGCTTCCTGCCGGAAGTGATGCTGACTGTCGTCGTCATTCTCATCGTCTTCGTGCAGCTCGTGCAGTCGTTCGGCGACTGGCTCGTGCGCCGTCTGAGCCACAAATAACCACATCGAAAAGAAAGGTCAGCACATGCAACGTCGATTCATCCTGAAGTTCGCCGCGGCGCTCGGCGCGGCATCGCTGTTCAGCGCGGCCGCGCACGCGGACGACAACGCGATCAAGGTCGGCGTGACCGGCGGCCCGCACGCGCAGGTCATGGAAGTGGTGAAGCAGGTCGCCGCGAAGAACGGCCTCAAGATCACCATCGTCGAATTCTCGGACTACGTGCAGCCGAACGCGGCGCTCGCCGCCGGCGATCTCGACGCGAACAGCTATCAGCATCAGCCGTATCTCGACGCGCAGGTGAAGGACCGCGGTTACAAGCTCGTGAAAGCGGCCGATACGGTGACGTTCCCGATGGGTATCTATTCGAAGAAGCTCAAGTCGCTCGCGGAGTTGCAGAACGGCGCGCGCATCGCGGTGCCGAACGATCCGACCAACGGCGGGCGCGCGTTGCTGCTGCTGCAAAAGCAGGGCTTGATCAAGCTGCGCGCCGACGCCGGCCTGAAGGCGACGCCGATCGATATCGTCGAGAATCCGAAGAAGCTGAAGATCGTCGAGCTGGATGCGGCGCAAATCCCGCGCTCGCTCTCCGATGTGGACGCCGCCGCCATCAACACCAATTTCGCGATGGAAGCGGGCCTGAAGCCGAAGTCCGACGCCATCGCCATCGAAGATCCGCACGGACCGTATGCGAACATCATCGCGATCCGCGCCGCGGACAAGGACAAGCCGTGGGTCGGCAAGCTGGTGTCCGCGTATCACTCGCCGGAAGTGAAGCAGTTCATCGAAGGCAAGTACGCGGGCGCGGTGATCACCGCGTGGTGAGCTTCGGGTTTTCTAGGATGGAAACCGAACGACCGTTCTATAAAATTCGGCGTATACCTATTGCACCCTGACGCAGCCTGTCCGTTTCGGGGGGAAGACGCGAACGCGCCCCTCGTATAATGACGCTGGGTTGACGTAATCGTAACTTTGGAGCGTGTGCATGAAAATTCTGGTGCCAGTGAAGCGCGTGGTCGACTACAACGTGAAGGTCCGCGTGAAGTCGGACAACACGGGCGTCGATATCGCCAACGTGAAGATGTCGATGAACCCGTTCGACGAAATCGCCGTGGAAGAAGCGGTGCGACTGAGGGAAGCGGGCGTAGCCACCGAAGTGATCGCGGTGTCGTGCGGCGTCACGCAATGTCAGGAAACGCTGCGCACGGCGCTTGCCATCGGCGCGGATCGCGCGATTCTCGTCGAATCCGCCGAAGAACTGCAGCCGCTCGCGGTCGCGAAGCTGCTGAAGGCGCTCGTCGATCAGGAAAAGCCGGAGCTCGTCATTCTCGGCAAGCAGGCCATCGACGACGATTCGAATCAGACCGGCCAGATGCTCGCCGCGCTCGCGGGTCTGCCGCAGGCGACGTTCGCATCGAAGGTCGTGGTCGCGGACGGCAAGGCCACCGTGTCGCGCGAAGTCGATGGCGGCGCGGAAACGCTGTCGCTCAAGCTGCCCGCGGTCGTCACCACGGACTTGCGCCTGAACGAGCCGCGCTACGTGACGCTGCCCAACATCATGAAGGCGAAGAAAAAGCCGCTCACGACCGTCACGCCCGCCGATCTCGGCGTCGATGTCACGCCGCGTCTGAAGACGCTGAAAGTGACCGAGCCGGCCAAGCGCAGCGCGGGCGTCATGGTGCCCGACGTGAAGACGCTGGTCGAAAAGCTCAAGACCGAAGCCAAGGTGCTTTGATCGACAGATACGCGGAGAAGACATGACGATTCTGGTAATTGCGGAACACGACAACGCGTCGATCAAATCGGCGACGTTGAACACGGTCGCGGCAGCGGCCAAGATGGGCGGCGACATTCACGTGCTCGTCGCCGGCGCGAACGCGCAGGGCGCGGCGGATCAGGCCGCGAAGATCGCGGGCGTCGCGAAGGTGCTGCTCGCCGATGCGCCTCAACTGGCCGAAGGTCTCGCCGAGAATGTCGAAGCGACGGTGCTGAACGTCGCGAAGGATTACTCGCACATCGTCGCGCCGGCGACGGCCTACGGCAAGAACGTCGCGCCGCGCATCGCGGCGCATCTGGACGTCGCGCAGATCAGCGACATCACCGCTGTCGTCAGCGCCGATACGTTCGAGCGCCCGATCTACGCGGGCAACGCCATCGCGACGGTGCAATCGGCCGATCCGATCAAGGTCATCACCGTGCGCGGCACGGGTTTCGACGCGGTCGCGGCCGAAGGCGGCAACGCATCGGTGGAGAAGATCGAAGCCGCCGCCGACGCGGGCCTCTCGCAGTTCGTGAGCCGCGAAGTGACGAAACTCGACCGGCCGGAACTGACGAGCGCCCAGACCATCGTTTCGGGCGGGCGCGGGCTTGGCAGCGGCGAGAACTACACGCATGTGCTCGAACCGCTCGCGGACAAGCTCGGCGCGGCGCTCGGCGCATCGCGCGCGGCGGTCGATGCGGGTTATGTCCCGAACGACTATCAAGTGGGACAGACGGGCAAGATCGTTGCGCCGCAGTTGTACGTGGCGGTCGGCATTTCGGGCGCGATTCAGCATCTGGCCGGCATGAAGGACAGCAAGGTGATCGTCGCGATCAACAAGGACGCCGAAGCGCCCATCTTCAGCGTCGCCGATTACGGGCTCGTCGGAGATCTGTTCGCGGTCGTGCCGGAACTGGTGAAGGAACTCGGCTGATCGTGTGCGTCGCGAGCGGCGCATGCACATAAGAAGAACGAAGGGCGCGACATCCGTTGCGCCCTTTTTGCATCGGGAAACGAAAGAGGAGACACAATGAGCTACCGCGCGCCCGTCAAGGATATGTTGTTCGTCATGAAGGAACTGGCGGATATCGACAGCATCGCCGCGCTGCCCGGCAACGGAGACGGCAGTTTCGATACCGCGCAGGCCGTCGTCGAAGAAGCCGCGCGTTTTTGCGGCGAGGTGCTCGCGCCGTTGAACGTGACGGGCGATCGCAATCCGAGCGCGTGGTCCAACGGCGAAGTCGCGACGACGCCCGGTTTCAAGGACGCGTTCCGTCAGTTCGGCGAAGGCGGGTGGCAAGGCATCGTGCATCCGGCCGAATTCGGCGGGCAGAATCTGCCCAAGTTGATCGCGACCGCGTGCATGGAAACGCTGAACTCGGCGAATCTTTCGTTCGCGCTGTGTCCGTTGCTGACGGACGGCGCGATCGAAGCGCTGCTCACCGCAGGCAGCGACGCGCAGAAGGCGCGCTATCTGCCGAAGTTCATCGAAGGCGTCTGGACGGGCACGATGAACCTCACCGAGCCGCAGGCGGGCTCCGATCTCGCGCTCGTCCGCACGCGCGCCGAGCCGCAAGGCGATGGCACGTACAAGCTCTTCGGCACGAAGATCTTCATCACCTACGGCGAGCACGACATGGCGGAGAACATCGTCCATCTCGTGCTGGCGCGCACGCCGGACGCGCCCGAGGGCGTCAAGGGCATCTCGCTTTTCATCGTGCCGAAATTTCTCGTCAACGAAGACGGCTCGCTCGGCGTGCGCAACGACGTGCATTGCGTGTCCATCGAGCACAAGCTCGGCATCAAGGCGAGCCCGACGGCGGTGCTGCAATACGGCGATCACGGCGGCGCGACCGGTTATCTGATCGGCGAAGAGAATCGCGGGCTGGAATACATGTTCATCATGATGAACGCGGCGCGCTTTGCCGTCGGCATGCAGGGCGTGGGCATCGCGGAGCGCGCGTATCAGCAGGCGGTCACGTATGCGAAGGAGCGCGTGCAGAGCCGTCCGGTGGACGGTAGCGCGAAGGAAGCGGTGACGATCATCCATCACCCGGACGTGCGCCGCATGCTCGCCACGATGCGCGCATACACGGAAGGCGCGCGCGCGCTGGCTTACGTTGCCGCCGCGCATAGCGATTTCGCGCACGTGCATCCCGACGAAGCGGTGCGCGAGCGTCATCAGGCGATCTACGAGTACCTGGTGCCGATCGTGAAGGGCTTCTGCACGGAAATCTCGGTGGACGTCGCGAGCATCGGCGTGCAGGTCCACGGCGGCATGGGTTTCATCGAGGAAACGGGCGCGGCGCAGCATTATCGCGATGCACGCATCCTGCCGATCTACGAAGGCACCACCGCGATTCAGGCCAACGATCTGATCGGCCGCAAAACCGTGCGCGATGGCGGCGCGGTCGTGCAGGCGCTTCTCGCGCAGATCGACCAGACCATCGCGGCGCTCGCGGAAAAGCAGGGGCAGCCGTTCATGTCGATGCATCGGCATTTGAGCGCGGCGAGCCTGTCGCTCGGGCGCGTCGTCGAGTTCGTGATCGCGAAGTTCAGGAGCGATCCGAACGCCGTGTTCGCCGGCAGCGTGCCGTATCTCAGGCTCGCGGGCATCGTGCTGTGCGGCTGGCAGATGGCGCGCGCGATGCTCGTCGCAGAGGCGAAACGCGCGGACGACGAGGCGTTCTATTCAGCCAAGATCGCGACGGCCGGGTTCTTCGCGGAACACATTCTGTCGCTCGCGCCCGGCCTGGAGGCGGCGATCGTCAGCGCCAACGGAAGCCAGGGCGTGCTCGCGCTGAGCGAAGATCAGTTCTGAAAACGGCGACGGCGCCTCGGGATCGAGGCGCCGTCGTTCGTTCGCGCGGTCGGGAAAATCAGACCTTCGCGTAGGCCGGTCGCGTGTTCACGCCGACATCGCCCAGATAGCGATGCACCGAAAGGTCGTCGGCGCGAATCGCGGGCTGCCTGCCGGACATGAGATCGGCGAGCAGCTGCCCGGAGCCGCACGACATCGTCCAGCCGAGCGTGCCGTGGCCGGTGTTCAGGAAGAGGTTCGGCACCGGCGTGCGGCCGACGATGGGCGTGCCGTCCGGCGTCATCGGGCGCAGGCCCGTCCAGAAGCTCGCGCGCGCGGTATCGCCGCCCCCGGGGAACAGGTCGTTCACGCACATTTCCAGCGTCTCGCGGCGCGCCGCTTTCAGCGTCTTGTCATAGCCGACGATTTCCGCCATACCGCCCACGCGGATGCGATCGTCAAAGCGCGTGATCGCGATCTTGTATGTTTCGTCGAGCACGGTGGAAACCGGCGCTCGCGCGGCATCGACGATGGGCGCGGTGATCGAATAGCCCTTGAGCGGATAGACCGGAATTTTGATGAGATCGCCGACGAGCTTCGGCGAATACGAGCCGAGCGCGACGACATATGAATCGCCCTGAACCAGTTCGCTGCCGCACTGCACGTCGGCGATGCGGCCGTTGTGCGTGCGCAGCGCGTCGATCGGCGTGTTGTAGCGGAACTTGACGCCGAGCGCTTCGGCCATCGCGGCGAGGCGTGTCGTGAACATCTGGCAGTCGCCGGTTTCGTCGTTCGGCAGGCGCAGGCCGCCCGTCAGCTTGTGCGATACGGCCGCGAGCGCCGGCTCCGCGTTCGCCAGTCCCGCCGCGGACAGCAGTTCGAACGGCACGTTCGCTTCTTTCAGCACGGCGATGTCCTTCGCGGCGCCATCCAGTTGCTGCTGCGTGCGGAAAACCTGCAGCGTGCCGCCAGTGCGGCCTTCGTACCGGATGCCCGTGTCCGCGCGCAGCGCCTGGAGACAATCGCGGCTGTATTCGGCGAGGCGCACCATGCGGCCCTTGTTCACCGTGTAGCGTTCCTGCGTGCAGTTGCGCAGCATTTGCCACATCCACTGCAACTGCGTTGCCGTGCCGTCGAGCCGGATGGCGAGCGGCGCGTGCTTTTCGAACATCCATTTGACGGCCTTGAGCGGCACGCCGGGCGCGGCCCACGGCGACGCATATCCCGGCGAAATCTGCCCCGCGTTCGCGAAGCTGGTTTCGAGCGCGGGGCCGGCTTCGCGGTCGATGACCGTGACTTCGTGGCCCGCGCGAGCAAGGTAATACGCGCTCGTCACGCCGACGACGCCGCTTCCGAGAATAACGATTCGCATGAAATCTCCGGTTTCGATGAGCCGGCGCGCGATGAACTGTCCGGCTAGTGTTATCGCCTATATTATTGAGTTGCAGCCAGTTTTAGTTATTGTATTTGGCGGATTTTCAGGAAGAAGGCAATGAGAACGCAGCGCAATCCTGTCAGAACACTCGACAAACTCGACCACAAGATTCTTTTGATTCTTCAGCAGGACGGGCGCATCGCGATGAAGGATTTGGCGGAGCGCGTCGGCCTTTCGGTGACGCCTTGCATCGAGCGCGTGAAACGCATGGAACGCGACGGCGTCATCACCGGCTATTACGCGCGCGTGAACCCGGTGCCGCTGGGCGCGGCGCTGCTCGTTTTCGTCGAGATCACGCTCGATCACAAAAGCGGCAATATGTTCGAGCAGTTCCGGCGCGAGGTGCAGCGCATCCCCGAAGTGCTCGAATGCCACCTGGTTTCGGGCGATTTCGACTATCTGATCAAGGCGCGCATCGGCGAGATGGCCGACTACCGGAAGCTGCTCGGAGACATCCTGTTGCAGTTGCCGGGCGCGGTGCAATCGAAGAGCTACGTGGTGATGGAGGAGATCAAGGAGACGCTCACGATACCCGTGGACGTTTGAAACTTTCCTTGCGGCGGCGAGCCGATACTGTATATTTATACAGTGTCAACGAGGATTCCCTTGCCGCAATGCCTACGCCGGACGATGAATTCCCCGTCGCGCCGCCTTCGCCGCTGAAGGGGCGCGGCGCAGTCACCAATATCCAGGGACGCTACGAGAAAGACGAGCGCGAGCGCGTCGACGACGGCTGGACGCACGAAACCGCCGACGAAGAAGGCGCGCCACCGTTGCGCACGCAAGTGTTCGAGGAGCGCGCCAAGAGCATTCTCACGCGCAACAACTCGCCGGACATTCCGTTCACGGTCTCGCTGAACCCGTATCGCGGTTGCGAGCACGGCTGCATCTACTGCTTCGCGCGTCCGACGCACAGCTACCTCGGCTTGTCGCCGGGGCTCGATTTCGAAAGCCGCATCTACGCGAAGGTGAATGCCGGCGAGCTGCTCGAGCGCGAATTATCGAAGCCGAACTATCAGCCGGACTCTATCGCGCTCGGCGTGAACACCGATGCATACCAGCCGGTCGAGCGCGATCTCCGGCTCACACGGCGCGTCATCGAAATTCTGCACGACTGCGGGCATCCGTTCGCGGCCATCACGAAGTCGTCGCTGATCGAGCGCGACATCGACCTGCTCGCGCCGATGGCCGAGCGCAAGCAGTTCATGGCGGCGATCACCGTCACCACGCTCGACGCGGATATCGCGCGCACGCTCGAACCGCGCGCGGCGACGCCATCGCGCCGGCTGCGCACCATCCGCGCGCTCGCTGACGCCGGCATTCCGGTGGGCGTGAGCATCGCGCCGGTGATTCCGTTCGTCACCGAGCCGGACCTCGAGCGCGTGCTCGAAGCGTGCGCGGAGGCTGGCGCGACGACCGCGAGCTATATCGTGCTGCGCTTGCCGTGGGAAGTCGCGCCGCTCTTCAAGGACTGGCTCGCGGCGCATTTTCCGGATCGCGCCGACCGCGTGATGAGCCGCGTGCGCGACATGCGCGGCGGCAAGGACTACGACTCCGACTTCGCCACGCGCATGAAGGGCGAGGGCCTCTGGGCGGATATGCTCAAGCAGCGCTTTCGTCAGGCGACGAAGCGCCTCGGGTTGAATCTGCGCAATCGGGGCATTCTGGACATGTCGGATTTCCAGCGGCCCGCGCGCATCGAGCCACCGCGCCGCGCGGAGGCGAAAGGCAGCAATCAGCTGGACCTGTTCTGACGCGGGACCTCTATTGGGAGAGCGTCTTCGCCGCCTCGACCTGGCCTTCGAAGTAAGTCTGGAACGTGAGCGCGAGGCCCGTCATCAGCAGGAAAGCGCCGACCAGAAGCGAGAAAATCACGACGAACACGACCGTCCATCCCGAGCGGCTCTGACGATCGGTGTGCGCGTTGAACTGCGCATCCCACTTGGCGTCCGGGCGCAATCCATAGACGATGGCCGAGAGAAACGCCGCCAGCAGCGATACCGCGCCGGGCACGGCGAGCGCCCAGCCGAGCGCGGACGTGCGCTCGGTCGCCGCGAGCAGCAGATATCCGAAGGCGCCCATCACGATGCCGACGATGTGCGCCCAGCCGTACTTGTCGCGCATTCCATACAGATAGAAGCGGTGCAGGCCGATGCTGCCGAACAGAAAGGCGAGCGCCGCGGTCAGCGTCTTGGAGCGGAAATACGGCGGGTTCGGCCTGGGACCGGAATGCGTGGCGACGGACGGGGAAGTCATCAGCGAAAGCGTGGAAGAGGGTTGGCGGCCAAACAGAAAAACGAAGGAACGGCGCGCAATCCGCTATTTTACGACGCGCGCCGAACGGGCAACAGGACGACGCACTGGCGGCACGGCAGCGTTTCGCGCGCTTCCCCTAATCTCGAAAAGCGCGCGCGGTCAGCAAAAAATGCGTTAAGTGTTTGTTAGGGCTTCGGTTTCCCGTTATAATCGCGTGTTCTGGTAGTTCCGAACCCCGGTTTTCAAGGATTTCAGCATGGTCATCATCCGCTTGGCTCGTGGCGGCTCGAAGAAGCGCCCGTTCTACAACATCGTCGCAACCGATTCGCGTAGCCGCCGTGACGGCCGCTTCATCGAGCGCGTGGGTTTCTACAACCCGGTCGCCACCAAGGGCGAATCGCTGCGTATCGCTCAAGATCGCCTGACCTACTGGCAAGGCGTCGGCGCGCAACTGTCGCCGACCGTCGAGCGTCTGGTCAAGCAGTCGAAGCAAGCTCAGCCGGCTGCTTAAGTCGATTGGCGGACCGACGCTGCGCCTTGTGCTGCAAGGCGCGTTCTGGGTCGCCAAGTCGTCCGAATTCTGCCCAAAAAAGGTTAGCTGATGCCCGCGCGTGATCCCCAAAACGGCCACGATTCCGGTTCCATCAGTCAGCCGAAGCCGGGGCAAGAGGAAACTGCCGCCACGTTTGGCGCGTTCGTCCGCAAGCCGGGCGCGCGTCGCGTGGCGGCCGGCGTTTCCGGTACTTCTGGCGCCTCCGGCGCTCAGACGCCGTCGCAATCGGCGGGCGGCATCGAGCCGGTGGAGCGTCGTCTGCCGGACGATGCGGTCGAAGTCGGTTTCATCGCGGACGCCTACGGACTGAAGGGCTGGGTCAAGGTCACGCCGCACGCGCACGGCAAGTCGGGCGGCGACGCGCTGCTCACGGCCAAGCGCTGGTGGCTCGTGAAGCGGGGCGACTGCAAGGCCGTAACGTCCTTGCAGTCGAAAGTGCACAGCGATTCCATCGTCGCGCGCTTGTCCGGCTGCGATGACCGCGACGCCGCGCTCGCGCTGAAAGGGCATACGGTGCACGTCGCGCGCAGCGACTTCCCGAAGCTCGACGACGAAGACGAGTTCTACTGGGTCGATCTGATCGGCCTCGATGTCGAGAACGAAGCAGGCGTGGCACTCGGCCGCGTCGCCGACATGATCGACAACGGCGCGCATTCCATTCTGCGCGTGGCGTATCCGGCCACGGGGAAGGATGGCAAAGCCTTCACCGGCGAGCGGCTGATTCCGTTCGTCGGCGTGTACGTCAAGACGGTGGATCGGGCGGCGAAGCGTATCGTCGTCGACTGGGACGCCGACTATTGAACATTTTCGGCAGAAAACGGAGAGGGCGATGCAGTTCGATGTCGTAACGCTCTTTCCCGAGATGTTTCGCGCACTGACCGACTGGGGCATTACCAGCCGGGCGGTGAAGCAGGGACGGTTCGGTCTGCGCACCTGGAATCCGCGCGATTTCACCACGGACAACTATCGCACCGTGGATGACCGGCCTTACGGCGGCGGCCCTGGCATGGTGATGCTGGCGCGTCCGCTGGAAGACGCGATCGGTGCGGCGAAGGCGGCGCAGCGCGAGCAGGGCATCGAGAACGCGCGCGTCGTGATGATGTCGCCGCAAGGCGCGAAGCTCGACCACGATCGCGTGATGCGGTACTCGCAGGAACCCGGCCTCGTGCTGTTGTGCGGCCGCTATGAGGCGATCGACCAGCGTTTGATCGATCGCGTGGTGGACGAAGAAGTGAGTCTCGGCGACTTCGTGCTGTCGGGCGGCGAACTGCCCGCCATGGCGCTGATGGACGCCGTCGTGCGCCACTTGCCGGGCGTGCTGAACGACGCGCAATCGGCGGTGCAGGACAGCTTCGTCGACGTACTGCTCGATTGCCCGCATTACACGCGCCCCGAGGAATACGAAGGCATGCGCGTACCGGATGTGCTGCTCGGCGGCCATCACAAGGAAATCGACGCCTGGCGCAGGCGCGAAGCATTACGCAACACGTATCTGAAGCGGCCCGACCTCATCGGTCGGGCGCGAAAAAGCAGGATGTTGAGCCGTGCCGACGAGGCATGGCTTGCAGAACTCGCGAAGCCGGCATCGAAGCCTGAATAGACTTCGGGCCGGCAAGCGGGACACAGGGGGCGCGGGCTCACGCCGGCGCCTGAAGCAAACCCATCCTCTACCGGGGCCTCTCACGCAATTGAGGCACACAACTCCGGCAAGATGGCACAAGGAGTCAGTAATGAATCTGATTGAGCAACTCGAGAAAGAAGAAATCGCGCGCGCGCTCGGCGAGAAGACCATCCCCGACTTCGGTCCGGGCGACACGGTCATCGTCAACGTGAACGTCGTCGAAGGTACGCGCAAGCGCGTGCAGGCTTACGAAGGCGTCGTAATCGCGAAGCGCAACCGCGGTCTGAACTCGAACTTCATCGTCCGCAAGATTTCGTCGGGCGAAGGCGTCGAGCGTACGTTCCAGACGTACTCGCCGCTGCTCGCGAGCATCGTCGTCAAGCGTCGCGGTGACGTTCGTCGCGCGAAGCTGTACTACCTGCGCGAGCGTTCGGGCAAGTCGGCTCGTATCAAGGAAAAGCTGTTCACGAAGGATCGTGCCGCCACCGCTGCCGAGTAAGCACTCAGCAACGAACGTCGCACTGGAAAAGGCACCCCTCGCGGGTGCTTTTTTCTTTGGTGTGGTCAAATCGTAGTCTCGACATTCAGCCTTAGACTTCAGACCCGTGTCCACTGGTAAGACATCGACTCCACGCATTCTCGAACCCGAACAGATGCCCGTCGTCTCCACCGGCGACGCCATGCCGCGCATTGCGCCCGAGCGCCTGACGCCGGACGGCCTGCGCGCGCGTTTCGCGAGGCAACTCGACTGGACGCAGGAGCCGCCCGAGCAGCGCATCAAAGCGATCGGCGGCGATCCGCGCGTCGCGTCGGTGCTCGTGCCGCTCGTCGTGCGGGAGGGCGGACTGACAGTGCTGCTCACGCAGCGCGCCGACCATCTGTCCGACCACGCGGGACAAATCAGCTTTCCAGGCGGACGCCGCGAGCCGGAAGACGCCGATGCCGCCGCCACCGCGCTGCGCGAGGCGCGCGAAGAAGTCGGTCTCGACGCAAAACACTGCGAAGTGATCGGCGCGATGCCCGACTATCTGACCGGCACCGGTTTTCGCGTGACGCCGGTCGTCGCGCTCGTGTATCCGCCGTTCACGCTGCAAGCGGACACGAGCGAAGTCGCCGATATCTTCGAAGTGCCGCTCGCGTGGCTCATGAACCCGGCGAATCACGAAGTGCGCGTGTTTTGCTGGGAAGGCGGCGAACGTCGTTTTTTTGCCATGCCGTACACGCCGGGCGAAAGAAAGGCGCCGTATTTCATCTGGGGCGCAACGGCCGGCATGTTGCGCAATTTCTATCGCTTTCTCGCCGCCGAATAGCAAGCCATTTCGGCGCGCGCGACACGCGCGCGAAGCGCCTCGCGACCGATCGTACAAAACGCGCGGGGCGCTGTGCTATCGTTACGCGAAACTCGAATCAACCGACTGTTTCGGCGCTTCGCATGACTTTTTTTTCCGTATTGCTGGCTCTCATCATCGAGCAAGTGCGCGCGTTGTCGCCGCACAATCCGGTTTCGGCGTTGCTTCACTACCATGCGGAATCCACTGCGCATGGTTTCGATGCCGGCAAGCAGAAACACGGCATCGTCGCGTGGCTGGTCGTCGTCTTGCCGTGGACGCTTGCGGTCGGACTCGTCTACTACGTGCTTTACCGCATCAACTTCGTTCTGGCGTTTTTGTGGAACGTCGTGGTCGTGTACTTCACGCTCGGCTTTCGCCAGTTCAGCCACTATTTCACCGACATTCACCTCGCGCTCAATAACGACGACGTGCCGCGTGCGCGCGAAGTGCTCGCCGAGTGGACGAAGCTCGATACCGTCGATATGCCTGTCAGCGAGATCGTGCGCCATACGCTCGTTCACGCGGTGATCGCGTCGCATCGGCATGTATTTGGCGTGTTCTTCTGGTTCCTGATCCCGATCGGTCCGGCCGGCGCGGTGTTCTATCGCATCGCGGAGTATCTTGCGCGCGCGTGGGCCGTGCCGAGCGCCGAGCGCACTGCGGAGTTCTCGTCGTTCGCGCAGCGCGCGTTCTTCGTGATCGACTGGATTCCGACGCGCCTCACCGCAATGGGCTTCGCGATCGTCGGCAACTTCGAGGACGCCATCTATGCATGGCGCAATCACGCACGCCAGTGGCCCGATTCGAACGACGGCGTGCTGCTCGCGGCGGGCAGCGGCGCGCTGGGCGCGCGTCTCGCGGGGCCGCTCGCGGAGCCGCTTTCCGTGGAAGCGCTTGCCGTGGGCGATGCCAGCCCGCTGCCGGTCGGCGACGACTGCACGCCGCGCACGCTGCAATCGGCGGTCGGGCTCGTGTGGCGCGCCGTCATCCTGTGGATGCTGCTGCTTCTGATGCTGACCATTGCCGTGTGGCTGGCCTGAGCTGCGTCAGTCGTCGAGCGGGTCGCGCTCGGTCCCGCACTTCCAGCAGACCGTGAACTGCGGCTCCAGCCTTTCACCGCAATGCTTGCATGTCCAGGGCCGGGCGTTCGCGTCCGGGCCTTTTTGCGCGCGCTCCAGAAGACGCCGCGCCAGCGACTCGTCGCGCTCGTCGACGATCCATATCTCCGGCGCGCACTGATCCGCCGGAATCTCGCCCATTGCGCCGTTCAGATAGCGGTTATGCAGCTCGCAGGGCACGCCCGCGGTCGCCAGCACGTTCACCCAATGTTGAGCCGTGATGAGGTTGGGCGCGCGCGTGAGCTTTTTCATCGAACGATCTGGCTGGCTTCGTGAACGAGCTGTGCATAGAGCGCGTGGCGTTCGGGCCTGATCTTGCCTGCTTCGACGGCTTCGAGCACCGCGCACCCCGGCTCCTGCAGATGATGGCAGTTATAAAAGCGGCAGTGGCCGAGATAAGGCCGGAAGTCGGCGAACGCGCGCTCGAGCTGGCCTTCGGACAGGTGATGCAACCCGAATTCCTGAAAGCCCGGCGAATCGATCAGCGAGCCGCCGCCCGGCAGCGCGTAGAGCCGCGTGAACGTCGTCGTATGACGGCCGCTATTGAGCGCGGACGAAATCTCGCGCGTGGCGGCATCCGCGTCGGGAACGAGCAGATTCACGAGCGTCGATTTGCCCATGCCGGACTGCCCGAGGAGAATCGTCGAGCGATCTTTCAGACGCGCGTCGAGTTGAGGATGCACCTCGCCCGGCTGCGCCTTTGCGGACAACTCGATCACGGTGTACCCAAGCGCCCGATACGGCGCGAGACGTTCCCGCGCGAGGGGCAACGCGTCCTTGACGTCGATTTTGTTGAGCACGATGAGCGCATCCAGCCCATGCGCTTCAGCCGCGATCAGCGCGCGTCCGAGCAGGTCTTCGCTGAAGTGAGGTTCGGTCGCGAGCACGATCAGCAGTTGATCGAGATTCGCGGCAAAGAGCTTCGACTTGAACTGATCCGAGCGATACAGCAGATTGCGCCGCTCGCCAATCTCGACGATCACGCCCTGATCCGCCGACGACTGCTCGTAGATCACGCGATCGCCGACAGCGACTTCGCTCTTCTTGCCGCGCGGAAAGCACTGAAGCATGGCGCCGCCGTCCTCGGGCGTGACGAGATAGTGGCGGCCGTGCGCGGCGATCACCGTGCCGCCGAGCCGCGCACCGGACGACGCGCCGCTCTTGCGGCCGGTTCGCGTCGTCATGCGGCGTGCTGCATCAAACGGTCGATGCGCTGCGACGCGGGCGGATGCGAATAGTAGAACGCGGTGTAGAGCGGATCGGGCGTGAGCGTGGACGCGTTGTCTTCGTAGAGCTTCACGAGCGCGTTGACGAGATCCTTCGGATCGGTCTGACTCGCGGCGAAGGCGTCCGCTTCGAACTCGTTCTTGCGCGAGGTCAGGCTACCGAGCGGCGTGATGAAGAACATGAAAACGGGTAGCACGAGCATGAAGAGAACGAGCGCAAGCCCGTTATTGCCGCCGATGAGCGACGGCCGCACGCCCAGCCCCTCGTAGAACCAGACGGTCTGCACGAGCCAGCCGAGCAGCGCGAGCATCGCGAGGCTGATGACGAACATGACGACCATCAGCTTGAGCACATGACGGCGCTTGAAGTGGCCGAGCTCGTGCGCGAGAACCGCTTCGATCTCGCTGCCGGACAAGCGCGCGAGCAGGGTGTCGAAGAACACGATCCGCTTGGCCGCGCCAAAGCCGGTGAAGTAAGCGTTGCCGTGCGCGGAACGGCGGCTGCCGTCCATCACGAAAAGGCCCTTCGCGGCGAACCCGGTGCGCGACATGAGGTTTTCGATGCGCGCGCGCAGCGCCTCGTCCTTCAGCGGCTCGAACTTGTTGAAGAGCGGCGCGATGAAGGTCGGGTAGATGATCATGGCGAGCAGCTGGAACGCGACCCAGACCATCCACGTCCAGAGCCACCAGAACGCGCCGGCGCGATCCATCAGCCAGAGCGTGAGCAGCAGAAGCGGCGCGCCGACGATGACGCCGATCAGCGTGCCCTTCACCAGATCGACGAAAAAGAGCTTCTTCGACATGCGGTTGAAGCCGAACTTCTCTTCGATGACGAAGTGACGAATGTAGTCGAACGGCAGGTCGATGAGGCTCGTGATCGCGACGACCGACGCCACCAGCGCGATCTGTCCGAGGTAGCCGCGCCCGAGCGAGTCGGTGATGGCGTTGTCGAGCGCCTGCACGCCGCCCAAAAGCGTGAGCGCGACGAGCACGACGGCGCTCGTCACCACTTCGATCATCGTGAGCCGCGTGCGCTCGACGGTGTAATCCGCCGCGCGCTGATGGGCGGCCAGCGGGATCGTGCCGGTGAACTGCGGCGGGACATCGTTGCGATGCGCCGCGACATAGCGGACCTGGCGCGATGCGAGCCAGAGCTTGGTCGAGACCATCGCGACGAGGGCGACGACGAAGATCGTCGAGAAAGCGAGCGAGAGGTGGGTCATCCGCGAATTCCGATTGAACTATGCGAGAATTATAGGTTCTTGGCCGTGCCGCCGTTGTCACAACATGCCATCGTCCGGACGGCGGGCGCGCGGCCTCATCTTCTTCTCAGGCAGCGTTCATGACCGACTCATCCCAGCGTCCCGACAGTCCCGACACTTCAGAACTCGCGCGCAGCGACATGAACCTCGTGTGGCTCGACATGGAAATGACCGGACTCGATCCTGACAACGACCGCATCATCGAAATTGCGGTGGTCGTGACGAATTCGACGCTCGATAAGATGGTCGAAGGCCCGGTGCTCGCCATCCACCAGACGGACGAAGCGCTCGGCCGCATGGACGAGTGGAACCGCAACACGCATGGCCGCTCGGGGCTGACCGAGCGCGTGAAGGTATCGACGGTGGACGAAGCCGAAGCCGCGCGGCAGATTCGCGAGTTTCTCGGCCAGTACGTGCCGCCGGGCAAGTCGCCGATGTGCGGCAATTCCATCTGCCAGGACCGCCGTTTCATGGCGCGCTGGATGCCGGAACTGGAGACGTTCTTCCACTACCGCAATCTCGACGTCAGCACGTTGAAGGAGCTGTGCCGCCGCTGGCAGCCGGCCATCTACAAGGGCTTTCAGAAGCGCGCGATGCACACCGCGCTCGCCGATATCCACGAATCCATCGACGAACTGAAGTACTACCGCGAGCACTTCCTGATTCCGTCGGCGGCCAACGGCGCTTCCTAAACTTTCGGCGGGCGGATGGCGCTTTTCGGGCGGAACGCGGCGACCACTTCCGGCTGCGTCTCGACATACGGCCCGCCGATCAGATCGATGCAGTACGGCACCGCCGCGAAGATGCCGGGCACCCGGCTCTTGCCTTCGGCGTCCTTCAGGCCTTCGAGCGTTTCGCGGATCGACTTCGGCTGCCCCGGCAGATTGATGATGAGCGCGGCGTGATCGCTGGTCTCGCGGATCACGGCGACTTGCCGCGACAGGATCGCGGTCGGCACGAAGTTCAGGCTGATCTGGCGCATCTGCTCGCCGAAGCCGGGCATCGGCTTGGTGGCGACAGCGAGCGTCGCTTCTGGCGTCACGTCGCGGCGCGCGGGGCCGGTGCCGCCGGTCGTGAGCACGAGGTCGCAGCCGAGCGTATCGACGAGTTCGACGAGCGTCGCGGAAATGGTCGCGGCGTCGTCCTGAATCAGCCGCGTTTCTGCACGCCACGGTGAACTCAATGCCTCGCTGAGCCACGCTTCGAGCGACGGCAAGCCCTTGTCCTCATACACGCCTTGCGACGCGCGATCGCTGATCGACACCAGCCCGACGATCAATTCATCCGGATGGTTACGCTTCGTCGCCGGCTTCGTCGTCATCGCGGTCATCCTCGTCGCCTTCGGTGTCTTCGTCGTCTTCCACGCCCGCCGCGTTCTTGATCCACTGGAACAGCTCGCGGTAATAGCGCGGCGGCTTCTGCTGCTGGCGTTCCTTGCGCGCGTTGCGAATGAGCGTGCGGCCTTCCTGCGGATCGACGCCCGGATGTTCGCGGATGAATTCGGTGAGCGCGGCGTCGTCGGCGAGCAGTTGTTCGCGGGCGCGCTCGATCCAGTGCAGGCGCGCGGTTTCCGCCTTGTTCACGCCGCGATGCGTGTCGAGCGCGGTGCGCAGCGCGGCGATCTCGCCCTCGGAAAGCGAGCGCATGACGCGCCCGACATACTGCAACTGGCGGCGTTTGCCTTCGTGATCGGTGATGCGGCGCGCTTCGCGCACGGCGTCGTCGAGGGCTTCGGGCATCGGCATGCGCTTGAGCGCGTCCTTCGGCAGCGCGATGAGCGCTTCGCCCAGTTCCTGCAACGCGTGCATTTCGCGCTTGAGTTGGGATTTGCTCGGGCGGTCGTAGGCCTGATCGTCGGTGTCGCGGGCCTGGCCGCCGGCGTCGATCGGTTGGATGCGGGTTTTACGGTTCATCCCGACATTGTAGCTTCTCGTTTGCGCGGCATCGGCTGCTCTCTGGCCGGTGAAGGCACGCTGTCCTTGCTATGATCGCGTGACGGGCCGACGCGCGGGCGCACGCTCGCCGCCCGGCCGGCATCGACACATCGCACGACCGTGAACGACACGCAGGAGCGCTACGCCGCTTCAGCTTTCGCAGTCAACGAAAACCCAAGGCAACGACACATGGCAGCAGACATCGACGTCAAGCAGCGCTATTTCCCGCATACGCAAGACGAACTGAAGGAGATCGCCTCCGACATCCTGCGCTACGCGAAGGAACTGGGCGCGAGCGATGCCGCCACCGAAATCTCCGAAGGCGATGGCCTGTCGGTGAACGTGCGGCGCGGCGAAGTGGAAACCATCGAGCACAACCGCGACAAGATGGTCGGCGTGACCGTGTTCATCGGCAAGAAGCGCGGCAACGCGAGCACCGCGGACTTCACGCGCGAAGCGCTGCGCGACACGGTCGCGGCGGCGTACAACATCGCGCGATTCACGGCCGAGGACAGCGCAGCCGGTCTCGCGGAAGAAGAGCTGCTCGAGAAGTCGCCGCAGGATCTCGATCTGTATCACCCGTGGGACATCGACGCCGAAGAAGCGGCCGAAATCGCGCGCCGCGCCGAGGCCGCCGCGTTCGCGGTCGACAAGCGCATCACGAATTCCGAAGGCGCGAGCGTATCCGCGCAGCATTCGCAGTTCGTGCTCGCGACGTCGCGCGGCTTCATGGCGGGCTATCCGTATTCGCGGCATTACATCGCGTGCGCGCCGATCGCGGCGAGCGGGCGCGACATGCAGCGCGACGACTGGTACACCTCCAGACGCGATGCCTCACAACTCGCCGATCCCGAAGCGGTCGGCCGCTACGCCGCCGAGCGCGCGCTCGCGCGCCTGAACGCGCGCAGCCTCCATACGCGCAAGTGCCGCGTGCTTTTCGAAGCGCCGCTCGCGGCGGGCATCCTCGGCGCGTTCGTGCAGGCGGTGAGCGGCGGCGCGCTATATCGCAAGACGACGTTTCTCGTCGACAGTCTCGGCAAGCCGGTGTTCGCGCCGCATATTCAAATTGTCGAGGATCCGCATGTGAAGGGCGGCATGGGCAGCGCGCCGTTCGACGAGGAAGGCGTTCGCACGCAGCGGCGCAGCGTGGTCGAGGACGGCGTCGTGCAGGGCTATTTCCTGTCGACGTACTCGGCGCGCAAGCTCGGTATGCAGACGACCGGCAACGCCGGCGGCTCGCACAATCTCACGATGACGAGCACCGGCACGCAGCCCCAAGACGACTTCGAGGCGATGCTGAAAAAGCTCGGCACGGGCCTCTTGCTCACCGAACTGATGGGGCAGGGCGTGAACTACGTGACGGGCGACTATTCGCGCGGCGCGTCGGGGTTCTGGGTCGAGAACGGGCAGATTCAGCACGCCGTCGAAGAAATCACCGTGGCGAGCACGCTTCAGGAGATGTTCCGCCATATCGAGGCGATCGGCGCCGATACCGTCGTGCGCGGCACGAAGGCGATCGGCTCCGTGCTCATCGAACGCATGACGGTCGCCGGTCAGTGAGCGCGTGCTATGCGCGCCGCTCGTAGGTGACGAACGCGAAATCGAAGGTGTTCGGCGGCGCGGCGCGGTGCGTCTCGCGTGATACCTCGCGCCACAACGACGCGTCCGGCGCGGGAAAGCGCGTGTTGCCGTCGAAGTCGGCGTCGATCTCGGTGACGATCATCTTGGCGGCGCGGCCGATCGCATCGGCGTACAACTGGGCGCCGCCAATCAGGAAGGCTTCGGTGGCGCCATCGGCGGCCGCCAGCGCGAGCGCATCGTCGATGCTCGTCACCGTGTCGCAGCCTTCGTAGCGCCGCCCGGCATCGCGTGTGACGACGATGTTGCGACGTCCCGGCAAGGGCCGCCCGATCGACTCGTGCGTTTTGCGCCCCATGATGATGGGCGCGCCCATCGTCGTGCGTTTGAAGAAGGCGAGGTCTTCGGGCAGGCGCCAGGGCAATTGGTTATCGCGTCCGATCACGCCGTTGCGCGCGCGGGCGACGATGAGAGTCAGCGTCGTCATGAGAGTCGGGAAAGAAAGCGGCATGCGCCGCCAGAGCGGGCCCCGATTCTAACCGACGCGCGCAGCGTGCCGCCCGCGCCCGCGGCGTCTCTCGATGCAACGGGTCAGGCTTCGGACGAATCGTCGGCGGCGTCGCGCATTTCCGGGGCCGCGTCGGGCGCGACTTCGTCCCATAGCGTGACGCTCGGGCTTGCACCCGGGGAACGCCACCATGTGTACGAATCCCGCCGGGCCAGCGACCAATCGGAAGCGCCGGGCGCTTCGCCTTCTTTCCATTGCGCAACGGGGACCGCTTCGAGCGGTAAATAGTTATCCAGTGCCATCTCGATGACGAAGATTATCGGGTAATTTATTCCGGCGCCCGAATTGTCGAAATAAAACGCCTGTCCGTTCAGTACAAATGACGAAGCAATGAATCCAGGCGATTCCCCGAAGCGGGGTCCCCGGCGCAAAAGTCCGCAGAAGTTATTACCGCGAAACTCAGCGGCCTTCTAGCTAAATGCGTGCCATTCGCGCCTGCGCCTTATGCAGCAAGGTCTCGCGAAGAAAGCCTCGGGACCCTCGTCCAGAAAGGCCCGAAAACGTTTCACGCATGAAACGCGGCACGAGAAAAACATGAAGTTCAGGCGAAACCGGTATAAGCTTTCGTCGTATTAAAACTGCGGACCCGGCATTTTATAATCGCGTGAGCACTTCTTTCCGAGCCATATCCAGCAAGGTTTTGTGGCTAATCGGCAAGCCGTGACGATAATTGTTTTCGGTGGTTCTGGGTTATAGTAGTCTCTCTGAAGCGGCGCACAAACAAACAAAAAGGGTTTCGCGGAAAGGGTACAGGTGTGACGTGCACCGTGTTCCCGGGGGCAACGTATCGAATTGCAAGTCCGTCCGCAGCACATGCGAGGGCAACGAATTCTGCATGTAGCGAGAGCCTGAACTACGCGACCTTTTCAACGAACGTTGAACCAAGGATCTGAATAATGGACGTCGCTCGGCGGCAACTCATCTATGTGACTCGAGATCCCAGCGAGACGCTTTGCGCGTGTTTCGAGGAACGCGGCTGGCAGATCGAGATCGTGGCGAGCGCGCGCGACACCCGCAAGGCGTTGCGCAGCGACCTGGCAGTGGGCGGCCTGCTCGATCTGTCGAGTCACTTCGAATCACACGAACTGGTGGCGTTCGAATCGTCGCTCACCATGACGAACGTCGGCTGGGTGGCCGCAACGGTGCCCGGCCAATTGGAAGACGCCGCCGTGCGGCGTCTGATCCGCGACTATTGCTTCGACTATGTGACGGTGCCGACGTCGAACGACCGCATCGTCGATTCCGTCGGCCACGCTTACGGCATGGTCACGCTGCACGACGCAGCTTCGAACGATGCGCGCACGGAAGGCCGCGCCGAAGGCGAAATGGTCGGCTCCTGCGACGCCATGCTCGCGCTCTTCCGCTCGATCCGCAAAGTCGCGATGACCGACGCGCCCGTGTTCATCTCGGGCGAATCGGGTACCGGCAAGGAATTGACGGCGGTCGCCATCCACGAGCGCTCCGCGCGGCGCGACCAGCCGTTCGTCGCGATCAACTGCGGCGCGATTCCGGCGCACCTGCTGCAATCGGAGCTGTTCGGCTACGAGCGCGGCGCGTTCACCGGCGCGAACCAGCGCAAGATCGGCCGCGTCGAAGCGGCCAACGGCGGCACGCTGTTCCTCGACGAAATCGGCGACTTGCCGCTCGAAAGCCAGGCGAGCCTTTTGCGCTTCCTGCAGGAACGCAAGGTCGAGCGGCTCGGCGGCCACGGATCGACGCCGGTCGATGTCCGCATCATTTCGGCCACGCACGTCGACATGCAGACCGCGATGATCGAAGGGCGTTTTCGCGCGGACCTGTATCACCGCCTATGCGTGCTGCAGATCGACGAGCCGCCGCTGCGCGCGCGCGGCAAGGATATCGAACTGCTCGCGAAGCACATGCTCGACCGCTTCAAGAAGGACGCGAGCCGCCGTCTGCGCGGCTTTTCGCCGGACGCGATCGCCGCCATCCACAACTACGGGTGGCCCGGCAACGTGCGCGAACTCATCAACCGCGTGCGTCGCGCGATCGTGATGTCGGAAGGGCGGCAGATTACCGCGCGCGATCTCGAACTCGGCGAATACGTGGAAGTCGCGCCGGTGTCGCTCGCGCAGGCGCGCGAGGCGGCGGAGCGGCAGGCGATCGAACTCGCGCTTCTCCGTCATCGCGGACGTCTGGGCGATGCCGCGCACGAACTCGGCATTTCGCGGGTGACGCTGTATCGGCTGCTGAGCGCGCACGGCATGCGCCATATCGAAGTCGATGCCCCGTCGGAACACGCGACGCGCGGCTGATTCCCGCATCGATATCCTCACCGCAACGGGCGCCGCAAGGCGCCCGTTCTTCTTTGCGCGGACCCGAACCGGCGCGCCTGCCCGCTTGGTAAAATCGCTCTTTCGCGTGGCGCGTGCCCGCATTGAAGGAACATCGAATGAAACAGTATCTCGAGCTCGTCCAGACGATCCTCGATACCGGCACCTGGCAGGAAAACCGCACGGGCATCCGCACCATCGGCATTCCCGGCGCGATGCTGCGCTTCGATCTTCAGGAAGGTTTTCCGGCCGTCACGACGAAAAAGCTCGCGTTCAAATCCGCGATCGGGGAAATGGTCGGCTTTCTGCGCGCAGCGAAGAGCGCCGCCGATTTCCGCGCGCTCGGCTGCAAGGTGTGGGACGCGAACGCCAACGAAAACCCGCAGTGGCTCGAGAATCCGTACCGCCAGGGCCCGGACGATCTCGGCGACGTCTACGGCGTGCAATGGCGCAAGTGGCCGGCGTACAAGCTGATCGACGCCGCCGCGGGCGACCAGATCGCGGATGCCACCAATCGCGGGTATCAACTGCTCACGAGCTTCGTCGAGAACGGGCGCGAGCAGGTGCTGCTGTACAAGGCCATCGACCAGTTGCGCCAGTGTCTCGACACCATCATCGAGCGGCCGACGGACCGGCGCATCCTGTTTCATGCGTGGAATCCGGCGAAGCTCGACGAAATCGCGCTGCCCGCGTGCCACCTGCTGTATCAGTTCATCCCGAACGTGACGAAGGGCGAGATTTCGCTGTGCCTCTACATCCGCAGCAACGATGTCGGGCTCGGCACGCCGTTCAACCTGACCGAAGGCGCGGCGCTGCTGCATCTCGTCGGGCGGCTGACGGGCTACACGCCGCGCTGGTTTACGTACTTCATCGGGGACGCGCATATCTACGAGAATCAGCTCGACATGCTTCAGGAACAATTGAAGCGCGAGCCGTATCCGCTGCCGCAGTTGATCATCTCCGACCGCGTGCCGGACTACGCCGCGACGAAGCGTTACGAGCCCGAGTGGTTAGAGAAGATCGAGCCGAAGGATTTCGCGCTCGAAGGCTACCGGCATCACGATCCGATCAGCGCGCCGATGGCCGTCTGATCCTTCCATCGGCAACGAAAAAATAAGCGCGCGGCTCCGGTCGCGCGTTTTCGTTTGCGGCTAGCGTTCGGACAGAAACCGTTCGAAGTGCTGCCGGCCCGCTGGCGTCACGCGCAGCACGCGCCGCTTCGCCGTGTGCTCGATCCATCCGTGCTGCTCGCACGCATCGAGGAAAGCCGCGCCGAGCGCGCCGCCCAGATGCGGGCGCCGCTCGCTCCAGTCGATGCACGTACACGCGAACCGCCGCCGCCGCGCTTTTTGCTCCGCCAGATCGATGCCAAGCTGCGCAAACGCCTGCGCGCCTTCGGGCGTGGCGTCGAGCGCGGAAGGCCCGCGTATCTCGCGCTGTTCGTTTGCAGCCGCGAGCCAGTTACGCGCGAGCATGCCGTCGAAGAGCCGCACGGCCAGCTCGCCCGCGAGATGGTCGTAGCAGGTGCGCGCATAGCGCATCTCGAGCGGCACGGCGCTCGCGGGACGCTCGGGCGCGCGCTGCGGCGCGCTCGCGCGTGCGAGGTGCGCAAGCGCTTCGATGGCTGCGGCAATATCGGCGCTGGCGATCCGATAGTACCGATGCCGTCCGCTCACTTCGAGCGCGAGCAGGCCGCCTTCGGTGAGCCGCGCGAGATGGCCGCTCGCCGCCGACGGCGACAGTCCCGCGATCATCGTCAGCTCTCCGGCGGGGCGCGCGGTGCCGTCCATCAGCGACCAGAGCATCGCGGCGCGGCCCGGATCGGCGATCAGCGCGCCGATGCGCGACAGGCCGGGAAAGTGCCGGCAGCGGGAATCGTCGAGGGCGGGGTTCATGGCGGTCTCAGCCTGCAAAGCGAGGATGCTTCCACTTTATCGCGCGCGCAGAATCGACGTTTCACCGTCACCCGAAATGTCGATGCAGGCGCGCGGCGCTAGAATGGCCGCTCGCACTTTTGACGCAGCAGAGGAACTTCGCATGTCCAGGCTCACCTTTTCCGCCGCGCTCGTCCTTGCCGTTCTGTGCGCGGGCTGCGCGGGCGCGCCGTCGTCGGCGGGCGGGGGCGGCAGCATCACGATGTACGGCACCATCGATCAGGGCGTGACCGTCCACAACTAACCTTCACCGCTGCGAGCCGCCATGAACACGCCGATCACGCCGATCACGCCACCCCGCCAAGGCCGCGCCGAAACCACGTTCCGCTTTCTCGCCGAGCCGAGTTCGGTCAATTTCGGCGGCAAGGTGCACGGCGGCGCGCTGATGAAGTGGATCGACGAAACCGCCTACGCGTGCGCTGCGATGTGGTCCGGCCGCTACGCAGTCACCGTAAGCGTCGGCAACATCCGTTTCAGGCGGCCGATTCTCGTCGGCAATCTCGTCGAATTGCGCGCGCGCGTGGTCGTGACGGGGCGCACCAGCATGCATATCCATGTATCGGTGCATGCCGGCGATCCCAAAGTCGGCGAGCTTGCGCAGACCACCGACTGCCTGATGGTCTTCGTCGCCGTCGACGAGAAGGGGCAGCCGACGCCCGTGCCCGCGTTCGTGCCGGCATCGGAAGAAGAGCATCGCCTCGCCCGATACGCGATGGACGTCAAGGACGCGCTCGACGCGATCGTCGAACTGAAGCCGGAAGAGGTCGCGGCGGGCAAGGTCTGACCCGCCGCGCGTCGCGGAAAGGGAAAGGCAGAGAAAGGCGCTTATGCGCCCCCGACCATGTCGTGCGGCTTCACCCATTCGTCGAACTGCGCTTCGGTCACATGCCCGAGCGCGAGCGCGGCGGCCTTGAGCGTCGTGCCTTCCTTGTGGGCCTTCTTCGCGATTTGCGCGGCCTTGTCATAGCCGATATGCGGATTGAGCGCCGTCACGAGCATCAGCGATTCGTTCAGCAGGCTGTCGATGCGATCCGTATTCGCCTCGATGCCGACCGCGCAGTTGTCGTTGAAGCTCTGCGCGCCGTCCGCGAGCAGGCGAACCGATTGCAGCACGTTATGCGCGATCATCGGCCGGAACACGTTCAGTTCGAAGTTGCCGCTCGCGCCGCCGATATTCACGGCGACGTCGTTGCCGAACACCTGACAGCAGAGCATCGTGACGGCTTCGGATTGCGTCGGGTTGACCTTGCCCGGCATGATCGAACTACCCGGCTCGTTCTCCGGAATCGAGAGTTCACCAAGCCCGCAGCGCGGCCCGCTCGCGAGCCAGCGGATGTCGTTCGCGATCTTCATCAGGCTCGCGGCCACGGTTTTCAGCGCGCCGTGCGCGGCGACGAGCGCGTCGGCGGCGGCCATCACCTCGAACTTGTTCGGCGCCGTCTCGAAGGGCAGGCCGGTGAGCGTGCCGATCGCCTGCGCGACCTTCGTCGCGAATTCCGGATGCGCGTTGAGTCCGGTGCCGACCGCCGTGCCGCCCTGCGCGAGCTGATACAGATGCGGCAGCGTCGCCTCGACGTGACGGATGCCCTGATCGAGTTGCGCGACGTAGCCCGAGAACTCCTGACCGAGCGTGAGCGGCGTCGCGTCCTGCAAGTGCGTGCGGCCGATCTTCACGATGTCCGCGAACTGCTTCGACTTCTTGTCGAGCGTCTCGCGCAGCGTCTTCAGCGACGGCACCAGATGCTTGACGATCGCATACGCGGCGGCCACATGCATCGCGGTCGGGAAGACGTCGTTGGACGACTGGCCGCGGTTCACGTCATCGTTCGGATGCACGAGGCGTTCTTCGCCGCGCGGGCCGCCCATCAGCTCGCTCGCGCGATTCGCGATCACCTCGTTCAGGTTCATGTTGGTCTGCGTGCCGGAGCCCGTCTGCCAGACGGCGAGCGGAAACTCGTCCGGATGCTTGCCCGCGATGATTTCGTCGGCGGCGGCGATGATCGCCTGCGCCTTTTTCGCGTCGAGCACCTTCAGTTCCTGGTTCACCTCGGCGGCGGCGCGCTTGACGATGGCAAGCGCGGTGATCAGTTCCGGCGACTGCTTCTCGGTCGAAATCTTGAAGTTCTGCAGCGAGCGCTGCGTTTGCGCGCCCCACAGCTTGCCGTTCGGCACGGCGATCTCGCCGAACGTGTCCTTCTCCATGCGTACATCGCCCTGCGCGTCCTGTGTCATGGCCTGAAGTTCCTCGAGAAGTTGGTCAAAGCTGCTTGTCGACGGGCAGCAGCATGAAGAGGCCCGTCATCGCGTTTCGGTAGAAGCCGGCCTCGGGATCGAAGTTGTACGTGACCGTGCCGATGTCTTCCTGACTCGTCCAGACGAGACCGGATTGCGGCGCACCGGTGCGCCGCAATTCCTCGGTCACCGCCGCGCTCGCCAGTTCGACGCGCCAGCTCGCTCTCGGCGAGATGCCGCGCTCGAAGAGGCGCGCGGCTTCTTCGGCGATCGGCTTGCTGTGGATCACGAGCGCGAGTTCGGTGTTGAGTTGCGCCGAGCGTGGATCGAGATTCATCGAGCCGATGACGAGGATACTCCGATCGACCACATACGCCTTCGCGTGCAGGCTCGCGCGCGAACTCGATCCGAAGAGTCCGGCGGGCGGCCGGCCTTCGCCTTCGGGCTGCAAGGGCTTGAATTCGTACAGTTCGACGCCGCGTTCCAGCAACGGAATGCGATACGGCGCATAGCCCGCCTGGACCGCGACGGCATCCGTTGCCGCAAGCGAATTCGTGAGCACCGCGACGCGCACGTGACGTTGCGAAGCGTCGCCGAGCGCCTTCACGCCGGCGTCGTGCGGCACGAAGTACGGCGACAGAACGAGGAATTCGCGCTGCGCCTCCTTGAGCAGTTGCGCGAGCCGCGTCATCGGCGGGCTCTTGTAGTCGTCGCGCGGATGCTCGATTTTCGACGGCGAATCCGCTTCGAACTCCGCCGGCGCCCAGACCAGACCCATCTCGCCGCGCGCTATCTGCTGCGCGAGTGGCGTTGCGTTCAGCGGTTTCGCGTTCAGCTGATCGGCCTCTTGCCGCCAGTGAGCGCGCAGGTCTTCGCGCGTCTTGTCGAGATCGGCGGGATCGAACTTTTGCTTGTTCAGCGCGCTCAAGGGGTAGGCGAGCGTGCTGTTCCAGTATTCGTCGAAGCTCGCGGAAATCTTGTGCGTGACGGGGCCGGCGGCGAACGCGTCGATGTCGCGGAACTGCAGCGTCGGGCTCGCGTTGAAGTACTCGTCGCCGAGATTGCGGCCGCCGACGATCGCGATCTGGTTGTCCGCGATCATCGCCTTGTTGTGCATGCGGCGCGTGAAGTGATCGAGATTCGTGAAGAAATTCTGCGTGCGCTCGTAGAAGCTGCGCTGCGCGCTTCCGTAGGGATTGAAGACGCGAATCTCGATGTTCTCGTGCGAGTTCAGCGCCGCCATGATGCGGTCGATGTCCTTGAAGTTCAGATCGTCGACGAGCATGCGCACGCGCACGCCGCGATCCGCCGCATGGAGCGCGGCGCCGAGCAGCAGCTTGCCGGTGTTGTCCTCGTTGGCGATGTAGTACTGCATGTCGAGCGTCTTCGTCGCCGCGCGCGCGAGCGCGATGCGCGCCTGCAGCGCGTCCTCGCCGGTCGGCAGAAGGCGCACGGCGGACTCGTCCGGATGCTGCTTTTCGAGCGGCCCGAGCGCGTCGGCGAGCGGCGTCGCGTCGGTCGCGGCGAGCGCGTGCGTCGCGGGCCGGTCGAACGCGGTGGCGGGCGGGCGCGTCGCGCATCCGGCGCATCCCGCGCACAACGCGGCGGCCAGCGCGAGCGCGGCCTGCCGGCCCGGCTGCAACTTGAATCGCGACGCGGTTGATGCCATCCGGTTTCGAACGCGCGCGACTTTCCCTGATGCTGTGAACATTCCCCGGTTTTGCGGCACTTCGCTTCCTCTTTTTGCTTGTTTTGGACTCGGCTGGATCTGACGCCAGCGCTTTCTCGGGATCGCAGTCTGATCGGCGACGCAGCAAGGAACGTTCTCGCCGATGCGACCGTCTCGAAAATATTCTAGGGGAAATCGACTGCGGGCCGGGAAGTGAACAGCGGAGCGATCGACGGACGAAAAAAAGCCCGCTCGGCAGAGCGGGCCGTAACCCCTGTTACTGGAAAAGTCTCAAGGAGGAGACGAGTTCATCCTAACAACGCGCCGCTTTGAGACCAACCAAGGATTCATGCTTTGCATATGCGCCCGAGTTTAGGCGGGGCTGCGCGGCGCGGTCTCGACGCGCTCGCCGGCGTGATCGCCGCGCGCTTGTACGAGCCGCCTGCTAATGCGATGAAAACGCAGCGTCATCAAAACGGCGACGCTCGCGAGTCCGGCGGCGAGGCCCCACCACAAGCCCTTCGCGCCCAGCTCGAAGTGAAACGCGAGCACATAGCCGGTCGGGAATCCGACGCCCCAGTAGCCGAACGCGGCGGCGAGCATCGGCACGCGCGTGTCCTTCAGACCGCGCAGGCAGCCCGAGCCGACGGTCTGCATGCCGTCGACGATCTGGAACACCGCCGCCACGCCGAGCAGCGACGCCGCGAGCGACACCGTGCGCGCATTCGCGGGATCGTCGAGATGCAGATACAGGCCGACGATCGCGTGCGGCGCGGTAATCAGCACGAGGCCCGAGCACATCATGAACCCGACGCCGAGCGCGATCGCGACGAAGCCCGCGTGACGCGCCGCCACCGGCACGCCCGCGCCCGCCCAGTAGCCGACGCGCACGTTGGCCGCCTGCCCGATCGCGAGCGGCACCATGAACGCCACGGACGCCACGTTGAGCGCGATCTGATGCGCGGCGAGCGGCGCTTCGCCGAGCGTGCCGACCATCATCCCGGTCGCGAGAAAGAGCGTCGATTCGACGCCGTAGGTGATCGCCACCGGCCAGCCGATGCCGAAAAGCTCGCCGAGCAGCGGCAGATGCGGACGCGCCGCCGCGACGAAATGCCGGTAGCGCGGCCGCAGATGCAACAGCGCGACGAGCGAGAGCGCCGTGAGCCACACAGTGATCGTGGTCGCCGCCGCCGAACCGACGAAGCCTTCGCGCGGCAGGCCGTAAGCGCCGTGAATCAGCCCGTAGTTGAGAAAGCCGTTGACGAACACGCCGCCGATGGACACCCACAAAAGCCGCTTCGCCGCACCGATGGCCGGCAGAAACGCGCGCATCATCCCGATGCCGATGAGACTGCCCGGCGTTCCCCAGCGCAGCACGGCGCAGTATTGCCCGACGTTGTGCGCGAGCGTCGCCGGTTCGTGGAAGGCGAGCAGAATCGCCTCGGCGTAGCTCAGCAGCACGAACGCGGGCACCGCGAGCAGCACCGAAAGCACGAGTCCCGTCCAGTAGATGCTCGGCACGCGGTCTTCGGCATTCGCGCCGCGCGCATGCGCGACCGACACGCTCACCGATGTCAGCACGCCCTGCAGCAGCGTCACGACGACAAAGAAGAGATTGGCGCCGAGACCGCCGGCCGCGAGCGAGTCGGGGCCGAGCGAGCCGAGCAGGATCGTGTCGGTGACGCCCATCGCCATCTGCGAAAGCTGCGCGATGGCGAGCGGCGCGGCGAGACGCGCCGTATCGACGGCGTGACGGGAAAGAGTCGGCGGTCCCGAATGCGCGCGTTTCGCGCGCGTGATGTGCGATTGCATGATCGAGGGAAAAGGGCGACGAGAGGCGGGCCATCGCCCGGCTGAAACCTGAACGAAAGACGACTAGCTCATTGCCTTGCGCGCGGCATGTCGATGACGCGCCGTGTTATGCCGGGTAATCGATGGCGCAGACCACGCGGTTATTTCGGCGCGCGCACGCGGATCTTCTGGCCGTCGAGCATCACGACTTGTCCCGCGCGTATCTTGCAGGTCTTGCGCAATTCGACGTGGCCGTCGACGGTGACGTCGCCCATCGCGACGCGCGCCTTAGCCGAGCCGCCGCTGTCGGCCAGGCCCATCAGCTTGAGCAGATTGTGAAGTTCGACGTAGTCGCCCGTAAGGGTGAACTGGAGTTGCGGCATGGCGGGCGAAAGCGCAAAGACCTCAATGATAAACCAGCGCCCGCGCGGTTTCGGGCACGGACTCTGCTCCGGCAGCCGGGGACCGCGTATCCGTCGTGCGCAGGCAGATGTAGCGAAGTGCAACGGTCGGTAACAGTGACTGAATGCGCGAAACTCGCCCGACGATCGCCAGGTCTTTACGTTTGATCGATGCAGCTTCGGTCATCTACTAATCGACAAGAGTCGCGCGCATCGCCGATGTCAGGCGCTCGCCGACGTCACCCAGAGAGGACTAGCTCATGACTAAGGCTCGAATTTTGATGATCGGCGCAGCGTTTGCCGCCCTCGCAGCCACCGGCGCACAAGCGCAAACCGCCCAGCCGATGCAGGCCGCGCCCGGCGCCGGCGCGCAGGGCCAGGTGTCCGCGCAGGCACAGCCGATGAACCCGCCGCCGCAGAACGTCGTCGCGCCGGCATCGCCGGATCCGCTCGTGCAGAAGCGCAACGCGGATGCGCAGGCGAACGCCGAATATCGCGCGTCGAAGAAGGAGTCGAAGGCCGAAATGAAGGCCGCACGCAAGGACGCGAAGGCGCAGTACAAGGAGCAGGTCCGCAACGCGAAGATCAATCGCAAGGCAGACAAGGAAGCCGCGAAGGACGACCTGAGCGCCGCCGCGGATCACACGCCGAAGGATGAGGGCCAGCAGCACTGACCGGGCGCGCCGCGAAGCCGCATCGGGCTTCGCGGGCAATAGCATCGTAAAAGCATCGATAAAAAGACGGAGGACGCCATGAACCGACGCACCCAAGCCATGCTGGCCGCGCTCGTCGCGGGAATGTTCGCGAGCGCGAGCGCCGTATCGTTCGCACAAACGACGAGCGATGCCCCGACGACTCACGCCGACAAGAAGGCCGCGAAGAAGCAGGCCGAAGCCGACCACGATGCGGCGCTCGCGCAGGCGAAGGCCGACAAGAAGAAAACGAAATCGCAATCGGAAGCGAACGAAGCCGCCGCCGACGCGAAGGTGAAGGACGCGAAGAAGGCCGACTAGACCGGCGCTGCGTTCACGTTGCGGCCCGGAAATCGCGCGCTTCGGCAAAGACTTGCGTGCGCGGGTTGTATGGATATACAGTGTGCGTCACTCTTTTTGACGCTCGCGTTTCCGTGCTTACCCTTCCAGACGACACCGCCACCGCCGACGACGCGTCCTCGCCGCACGTCGCCGCTTACCTCGCGAAGCTCAACGACGCGCAGCGCCGGGCCGTCGAATTCGGCGTGGACGAGCCGGGGCGCTGCGGCGGGCCGCTGCTCGTCATCGCGGGCGCGGGTTCGGGCAAGACGAACACGCTCGCGCATCGCGTCGCGCATCTGCTCGTCAAGGGCGCCGATCCGCATCGCATTCTGCTCCTGACGTTTTCACGCCGCGCGGCGCTCGAAATGACCCGGCGCGTGACGCGCATCGCGACTCACGCACTCGGCAGCAAAAGCGCCATCGCACAGGGATTGACGTGGTCGGGCACGTTCCACGGCGTCGGCGCGCGCCTGTTGCGCGATTACGCCGATCTCATCGGACTCGCGCCGTCGTTCACCATCAACGACCGCGAAGACTCCGCCGATCTCATGAACCTCGTGCGGCACGAACTCGGGCTGTCGTCGAAGGAAAAGCGCTTTCCGGCGAAATCGACGTGCTTCGCCATCTATTCGCGCGTCGTGAATACGGGCGCGTCGCTCGCGACGGTGCTCGACCAGTCGTATCCGTGGTGCCGCGAGTGGGAAGCGGACCTGAAGCGCCTCTTCGCCGCCTACGTGAGCGCGAAGCAGACGCAAAGCGTTCTCGATTACGACGACCTGCTGCTCTACTGGTCGCATCTCGCGGCCGAGCCGCAGATCGCGGCGGATCTCGCGAGCCGCTTCGATCACGTTCTCGTCGACGAATATCAGGACACGAACCGCCTGCAAGCCAGCATTCTTCTCGCGATGAAACCGGACGGGCGCGGCGTGACCGTCGTCGGCGACGATGCGCAGTCCATCTATTCGTTTCGCGGCGCGACGGTGCGCAACATCCTCGACTTCCCGCAGCACTTCGACCCGCCCGCCGCGACCGTCACACTGGATCGCAACTACCGTTCGACGCAGCCGATTCTCGAAGCGTCGAACGCGGTGATCGGTCTTGCCAGCGAGCGCTACACGAAGGATCTATGGACCGACAAGGCATCGGCGCAAAAGCCGCGCGTCGTGTCCGTGGCGGACGAGGCTGATCAGGCGCGTTATGTCGTCGAGAAAGTGCTGGAGGCGCGCGAGGCGGGCATGAAGCTCAAGTCGCAGGCCGTGCTGTTCCGGGCGGCGCATCACAGCGCGACGCTCGAAATCGAGCTCACGCGGCGAAACATCCCGTTCGTGAAGTTCGGCGGGCTGAAGTTCCTCGATTCCGTGCATGTCAAGGACGTCCTCGCCGTGCTGCGCTGGGCCGAGAATCCGCGAGACCGCGTCGCGGGTTTTCGCGTCGCGCAACTGCTGCCGGGCGTCGGGCCGGCCATCGCCGGGCGTCTGCTGGATAGCGTCGCTACAGCCGGGCGCGCATCGAATGCTATCGCTGCGTTCGGTGCGCCCGCGCGCGCGAGCGAGGACTGGCCGCGCTTCGTCGCGCTGATGGGCAAGCTCTGCGGGCGCGAGTCGCCGTGGCCCGCCGAGTTCGAGATGGTCCGCCGCTGGTACGAGCCGCACCTCGAACGCAATCACGAGGACGCGGCGATCCGCATCGGCGACGTGCTGCAGATGGAAAGCATCGCGTCGACGTATCCGACGCGCGAGCGCTTTCTCACCGAACTCACGCTCGATCCGCCCGACGCGACGAGCGACGAATCCGGCGTGCCGCTCATCGACGAGGACTATCTGATTCTCTCGACCATCCATTCCGCGAAGGGCCAGGAGTGGCGCAACGTGTTCGTGCTGAATGGCGTCGACGGCTGCATTCCGTCCGATCTCGGCACGGGCAGCGACGAGGAAATCGACGAAGAGCGCCGTCTGCTCTATGTTGCGATGACGCGCGCGAAAGAAGACCTGCACATCGTCACGCCGCAGCGCTTCTATGTGCACAACCAGACGAATCTCGGCGACCGCCACGTCTGGGCGCAGCGCACGCGTTTCATCCCGCCGCATCTGATGCCGAATTTCGAGGCCGCCGCGTGGCCGCCCGCGCCGGTCGTGACCGCGCCGACATCGTCGGGCCTGGCTGCGGCGGCGAAAGCCAAAATCGACATCGCCGCGCGGCTCAAAGGCATGTGGGACTGAAGCTAGCGCTGCGCGCGTGAGGCGCGAGGCATCCGCGGAGAATGCCCGAACACGCTGCGCAGCCACGCGGCAAAGCGCGTGAAGCCGTCATACGGCTCTTCGACGAAAAGCTCGGGCCGCAGCGAACGCAGGTATTCGAGCAACTGCTGCGCTTCCTGCTTTTGAATCGATCCGTAGAAGATGCCGAGCCGCAGCAGGCAGCGCAATTCGCCGAGCTTCTCGCGCGCGTTCGAGCCGACATTCGTTTCCACCGCGAGCTTCGCTTCGAACACGCGCTGGCGCAGCGAATCTGCGAGCCGCCACGCGGGCGTCTGCATCTTCTCCTCGACGTCGCGGATATCGGCCGCCGCCGATTTGATCTGCGAGGCGAGCACGTCCACCTGAGCGACATCGCCCTTTGCTTCCGCGACGATGGCCGCCGCCCATTCGCGCGACGCCTTCAGGAGGTCCTCGGCGTTCCAGTCCGAGCGGATCGCGAACGCGAAGCCGTGTTCCGCCGCCTGACGGATCAGAATTTCGACGACATCCGGGAATTCCTTGTCGAGCGCGCGCTTGGCCCACGCGTACTGGCCGTGCGTGAGCATGCGCTGCACGGCCTGTTCCGTGAGCGGCGTATCGTTGTCGAGCAGCTTCGCGCGCAGGAAGTCCTCGAACGACGGCGTGACGAACTGCGGGTCGAGCTTGAGCGACAGGCGCAGGAACGCCTCGAAGTCGCGATGCAGCGAAGCGATCGTCTCGTCGCGCAACGAAAGGGTGATTTGACGCATGTCGGTTTCCGGTTCCGCCCGTCGTTCGTCCGACGGCGGGAAATGCCTGCGGCCTCGCGCGTGGGCGGAGGCCGTTCGTTTCAGATATCGGCGCGCGAACCGGAAACTTGAGGGCTTTTTGAAAGCCGCACTGAGCAAACGGTTAGCGCAGCACGACGAGCTGCCAGATGAAGAAGACTGCGAGCGACACGGCGATCGTCAGCAACGCGCGGCGTGTGAGCGCACACACGACGATGGCGACCGCCGCCGCGATCAACTGCGGATTGCGCCACGTCAGTTCGGCGCCGCTGCCGTGCGGCGAGACGGTCATCGGCACGATGATCGCGGTGAGCACCGTCACCGGCACGAAGCCGAGCGCGCTGCGAACGACAGGCGCGAACGTGAGCCGTTCGCCGAGCACGAACACGGCGGCGCGCACGAGATACGTCACGAGCGCCATGCCGAGAATCAGGACGACGTAGTTCATTGCGCGCGCTCCTTCGCGCGCTTGATGCGCGGCTTTCTTCCCTCGACGACACTCAGCGCAATGCCGACGCCGACGCCCGCGAGCACCGCCGCGAGCAGCCCGAGCTTGTACGGCCAGCCCTGCCACGCGAACGACAGCACGCCCGAGGCGAGCGCCGCCGCGAGAAAGCGCAGCGCGACGAGTTGCGGCACGATGATCGCGATGAACGTCGCGACCATCGCGAAATCGAGTCCGAGCGACTTCAGCCCCGGAAACGCCGCGCCGAAGAAGAGGCCGACGAGCGTCCACGCCTGCCAGTTCAGATACATCGCGAGGCCGGAGCCGAGGAAATAGTGCGGGCCGGTCTCGCCGGGCGCGCGTTTCTGATAATGCGTGTACGCGACCGCGAACACTTCGTCGGTCAGAAGGCCGGCGAGCGCCCAGCGCCAGCGCGCGGGCAGATGCGCGACATAGGGCGCGAGCGTCGCCGAATAGAGAACGTGCCGGAGATTGACGACGAACGTCGTCGCCCAGATCACGACGAAGCTCGCGTTCCCCGCGATCATGCCCGCCGCGATGAATTGCGCCGACCCGGCGAAGACGACGAGCGACATGAGCTGTCCGTGCCAGAGCGCGAGCGGGCTCGCGGTGACGAGCGTGCCGAAGATGACGCCGAAGGGCGCGGCGCCGACCATCATCGGGATGGTGTCGCGCGCGCCCGCGGCGAGTTCTCGAAAAGCGTTGCGGGGCGATGCGTTCAAGGTGTCCTCCTGTTGCGCGGAGGATAGTCGATTGCCGCACGCGCGGCTTGTACGTTCTTGCGGCGGCTTTCGTGGCTCGGTCCGGCCCGGTTCGATTCAGGCCCGCCAGCGCCCCGGCGCGACGCCGAATGCGCGCTTGAAATGCCGCGTGAAATGGCTCTGATCGGTGAAACCGCAGGCCGCCGCGATATCCGCGATGGACGCGCCCCCGCGCAACGCCGGCAACGCGCGCGCGATGCGCAACTGGTTGCGCCACGCGTGCGGCGCAAGACCCGTCTCGCGCGTGAAAAGCCGCGCCGCGTGAAACGCCGACAGGCCGACCGCGCGCGCGAGTTCGGCGAGCGTGACCGGTGCGAGCAGATCGTCGGCGAGGCGCGATTTCATCGTGGCGACGCGGGCGGCGTCGGCGGCGGGCGGCGCGGGTGAAGGGCGATCGAGCGCGTGACGCGCGAGCAGCGTGGTGAGTGCATCGACGAGGGCGGTTTCGGCGGCGAGCGGATCGGCGCCATGTTCGACGCCTTCGAGCGCACGATGCGCGGCGACGAGCCGGCGCGCGAGATCGTCGTCGTGGATGATGCCCGGCGCGAACCACGGCGAGGCGGCGCGCGGCGCGATCTCGCGCGCGAGTTCCTCGACGAAAGCCGTCGGCAGATAGAACACGCGATAACGCCAGCCCGCATCGACGGCCCGCGCGCCCGTATGCACTTCGCCGGGATTGATGACGGGCACCGTGCCCGCCTCGGCCACGTAACGCGCACCGCGATAGTCGTAGCACTCCGCGCCCGCTTCGATGACCGGCACCGTGTACGCGTCGTGCCAGTGCGGGGTGAACGCGTGGTCGTAATACTCGGCGGTGACCATGTCCGCGTCCGGCACGAGGGGCGAGCGCCAGTAGCGCGCGGCATTGCGAAAGCGTGGGGCGTTCATCGGTCGGTCGCGCGCTGGGGCGTTCTTCCGGGCGGATCGATTAGTCTACGACATCGTTGCGCGCGACGCCGCGCGCATCACTTCACCGGAATCGCCGTGCCTTCGGGCACCGGCACGGCCGTCACGCTGTTCTTCCCGCTGCCGCTCGCGATGCGGTCGCTGTAGGTCAGATACACGAGCGTGTTGCGCTTTGCATCGACGATGCGCACGACATGCAGCGTCTTGAAGATGAACGACATGCGGTCCGTGAAGACATCGGTCTTCTGCTTGAGCGGTTGCGCGATCTTGATGGGCGCGACCTGACGGCATGCGATGGACGCCTCGGTCGGATCTTCGGCGATGCCGAGCGTGCCCTTCACGCCGCCCGTGCGCGCCCGCGACACATAGCACGTCACGCCGCTGACGAGCGGATCGTCGTAGGCTTCGACGCTCACGCGGTCCGATCCCGTCAGACGGAAGTTGGTGTTGACGCTCGCGATTTCCTCTGCATGCGCGAGAGACGCGCCGAGTGAAAGAGCGAGCGATGCAAGCGATGCAAGCGAGGAGAGGAGGGTGGCGCGTTTCATCGGAATCCTTCGGAAAAAAGAAAAGGGCGCCGTATTGTAGCGACGCCCTTCGTGGCTTCCGTTGCTTCTGCTGCTATTGCCGTGTGCGGCTGGCGCATCAATGGAAGATCAGATAAAGGATCACCAGCACCACGACCGGCACACCGAGCAGCCATCCGAGCAGGTAAGGCATGTCGTCCTCCTTGCGCATGTTGTTGTTGACGGTTCCAGTATCGGCTGCCCGCGCGCCGCGCGTTAGCCGTGTGCGTCCGAAATCGCTGTAGGCGTAGTCCTATCAGCTATCACGGCGGCGTTACGGATTGGTCATGCCATCATCGGAAACGCGGCCGCGCGCTTTCTTCGCCGGGCGGTCGCGATAGAGCGCGCGCACTTAGTCCAGATGCGCGCCTGCGCACTCGCGCGCACGCGGTGGATCGCGGCCGACGATCGCATCGAGAATCGCGCGGTGCTGCGCGAGCAGATCGGCTTCGACGCCTTCTTCGTAATCGACGAGACGGTGAGAGCTGAGCATCGATTCGCGCATCACTTCGTTGAGGCCATGCATCACATGCGTCAGCGCGACATTGTGCGTGGCGTCCGCGATGGCGAGATGGAACGCCGCGTCCTTTTCCGCGATGCGCGCGCTTTTGCCGGCGACCGCGCTCGCGAGCGCATCGAACGCAGCGGCGATGCGCGCGAGATCGGCCTCGGTCGCCCGCTCGGCGGCATACGCGGTCGCGAGCGTTTCGAGGCCGTGGCGCAACTCGAGGACATCGGCGCTTGCGTTCGGCTGCTGTTCGAGCAGCGCGGCAAGCGGATGCGAGACGAGCGGCGCCGTCACATCCGAGACGACGAAACCGCCCCGCGCCACCGCGCGGATGAATCCGTCAGACTCCAGACGAATGAGCGCCTCGCGCAGCGACGGCCGCGAGACGTTCAACTGCTCGGCGAGATCGCGTTCGGCGGGCAGGCGCTGGCCGGGCAGCAGCGCGCCATTCGAAATCAGCGCGCGAATCTGGCCGGATACGACATCGGAGAGGCGCAGGCGAGCGTAGGAATGCGCTTGGACGGGCTGGAAAGTCATCGTTGGGAATGCGACGCCGGGAAAGGCTTTGGATTACCCTAGTTTGACACGAAAGCACTGCGTCCTTAGAGTCTTGGTCAGACCACGCTGACCAACATGCGGTTTCTCCCCACTTCTCCCATGAAAGTAGCTCTCTTCGTCCCCTGTTTCATCGATGCGTTTTATCCGCAAGTCGGCATCGCCACGCTCGAATTGCTGGAGCGGCTGGGCGTCGATGTCGACTATCCGCAAGACCAGACGTGCTGCGGCCAGCCGATGGCCAACAGCGGCGCGCACAAGGAAGCGGCGGGCGCCGAGCGCGTGTTCGCGCGCAACTTCGCGGATTACGACTATGTCGTCGGACCGTCGGCGAGTTGCACGCATCATGTGCGCGAGCATTTCACGGCCATCGAGCAGACGAGCGCGGTGCAAAAGGTCCGCAAGAGCACGGTTGAACTCGTCGAATTTCTGCACGACGTGCTGAAGGTGCGCGACTTTCCGTGGGCCGACTTCCCGCATCGCGTCGGGCTGCACAACAGTTGCAGCGCGGTGCGGCATCTGCGCGAGACCTCAAATTCGGAAGTGGCCGGCACGCCGTTCTCGAAGCCGCGCGCGCTGCTGGAACGCGTGAAAGGCATCGAATTCGTCACGCCCGCGCGGCCCGACGAATGCTGCGGCTTCGGCGGCACGTTCTCCGTGACCGAGGAAGCTGTGTCGGTGCGCATGGGGCAGGACAAGGTGCGCGATCACATCGGCGCGGGCGCGGAATATATCGTCTCGGGCGACATGTCGTGTCTCATGCATCAACAGGGATGCGCCGAGCGCATGAAGCTCGACGCGAAGTTCATTCACATCGCGCAGGTTCTCAACGGAGCGCGGGCATGACGAAGACCGTTCGCATCGACCACGCGAAAGCCGCGGGCGCGTTCCTGCAAAAGCCCGATCACGTCGCGTTCCACGACAAGCGTCTCTGGGACTTGCGCTCGAAGCGCGATGCGCAGGCGCACGGCATCCCCGAATGGGAGACGCTGCGCGAGCTGGCATCGGGCATCAAGGAACATACGCTCTCGAATCTCGCGGACTACATCGCGCAATTCGCGGATCAGGCTGCAAAGAACGGCGTGGTCGTCCATTTCGCGGCGAACGCCGAAGAGCACAACGCGCTCGTCCACAAGCTGATGAGCGAGCGCGGCATGACGACGCTCGTCAAGAGCAAGTCCATGCTTACCGACGAATGCTATATGCGCGACTATCTGGAGCCGTGCGGCATCACGGTGATGGAAACCGATCTCGGCGAGCGCATCCAGCAGCTCGATCATCAGGACCCGAGCCATATGGTCGTGCCGGCCGTGCACAAGCTGCGCGCGGACGTGGCCGAACTCTTCGGCAAGACGATCGGCACGGACCCGAACAACAGCGACATCCACTATCTCGCGGAAAGCCAGCGCATGCACACGCGGCCGTACTTCGTGCGCGAGAAGACCGCGGGCATGACGGGCTGCAATTTCGCGGTGGCCGAAACCGGCACGGTCGTCGTCTGCACGAACGAGGGCAATGCGGATTTGTCCGCGAACGTGCCGCCGTTGCATATCGCGTCGATCGGCATCGAGAAGCTGATTCCGACGATCGCCGATCTCGGCGTGTTCGTGCGCATGTTGTCGAGAAGCGCGCTCGGCTCGCCGATCACGCAGTACACGTCGCATTTTCGGGCGCCGCGGCCGGGCACGGAGATGCACTACATCCTCGTCGATAACGGCCGCTCGGAGCGGCTCGCGCTCGAGGACTTCTGGTATTCGCTCAAATGCATCCGCTGCGGCGCGTGCATGAATACGTGTCCGGTGTATCGGCGCAGCGGCGGGCTGTCGTATGGCGGAACGTATTCCGGGCCGATCGGCGCGATCATCAATCCGACCTACGATCTCAAGCGCTACAGCAGCCTGCCGTTCGCCTCGACGCTCAATGGCAGTTGCACCAACGTCTGCCCGACGAAGATCAACATTCACGAGCAGATCTACAAGTGGCGCGAGGTGATCGCTCAAAAGCACGAAGTGCCGTTCGTGAAGCAGGAAGTGCTGAAGATGGCGGGGCGTCTGCTCGCGAGCCCGACGCTTTATCGTGCGAGCGTCGCGTCGCTCGGCGGCGCGCTCAAGCGGCTGCCGAACTTCATGCTGTACAACCCGCTCAACATCTGGGGCCGCCAGCGCGAGTTGCCGGATGCGCCCAAAGAGACGTTCCACGAGTGGTACAGGAAGAACCGCAAATCCGCCAAATGAGCCACGCCATGACGACTCGCGAAGCCTTTCTCACGAAGATCCGCGCGGCGCAGCCCGCCTCGCGCCCGCGTCCCGACGTGCCGATTTTTCCGTCGCCCGAAGGCGATCTCATGACGCGCTTCATCGCCGCGCTCACCACGATGGGCGGCACGTCCGCGCACGCGCACAGTCTCGACGAAGTGAGGGAGATGATCGCCGCGCGCTTCGGCAGCGATGCGGTCGTGGCGTCGGCGGTGCCGGGCATCGAAGGCACGCGGCCGCTCGCGCCCGACACGGCGCCGGCGTCGCTTCAGGATATCGACGTGGGCGTGGTGCGCGCTCGCTTCGGCGTCGCGGAAACTGGCTCGGTGTGGTTCAGCGAGCAGGAATACGTCGTCAATTCGATCGGCTATCTCGCGCAGCATCTCGTCGTTTTGCTCGACCCGGCGCAGCTCGTCGATGGCTTGCAGCAGGTGTACCGCCGGCCCGATTTCAAGTCCGCGCGTTATGCCGTGCTGGTCACGGGACCGTCCGCGACGGCCGACATCGAGGGCGTGCTGATTCGCGGCGCGCAGGGCGTGCGCTCGCTCACTGTCGTTTGGATTCAGTAGCGCCAGAAGATCGCCACCGTGATGCCGCCGGACAGCAGCCACTTGACGATGTAGTGGACGGTCCGGTTCCACGCCCTCAGGCGCTTGCCGACGAGCCGTATCGAACAGAGATGCTTGAACGCGCGATTGAGCGCGCCGGTGCGGTCGCCGATTTCGTTGGGCGACGCCGCCGCGAGCACCGGAAAGCCGCCGACCGCGTTGTTCACTGCCTGCGCCCAGCGATGTTTCGTCGGCCGCTCGAGAGCGATGGCTGGAGATATGTTCACGGGGGACATGAACATCGAGTGATCGGACAAGTTGCCTGAAAAATCCGTGGCGGACTTTCCCGCGCCAATGCATGCACGCCGCGCACGCGATGAAAACGAAGAGACCGAGCCAGCGCATCCATTGCGCCTTTCACGGTGCACGCCGCCGATGCATTACATCTCGAAACTATACAAACGCTTATCAAACGCGCGCTCGGATGACGCTCGGCTTTGCCGTTTCTAAAGGAAGACGAATTCGCGATTGCAGCGGATGCGTGTTTCTATGGCACGTTTAAAAAGCGCATGCAAAAATGCAAAAAGCCCAACTCGAATGAGTTGGGCTTTTCGCTTAATGCTTTGGCTCCCCGACCTGGGCTCGAACCAGGGACCTACGGATTAACAGTCCGGCGCTCTACCGACTGAGCTATCGGGGAACATCTACAACAATGAAACCGAGTAAAAAGCCCAGCGGTTGACTGGGCTTTACTGAACCTCTTTGCCGGAACCTTCTTGGCTCCCCGACCTGGGCTCGAACCAGGGACCTACGGATTAACAGTCCGGCGCTCTACCGACTGAGCTATCGGGGAACATCTACAGCAGAGAAGCGGAATTATAGGGAGCGTCTCCTAGGCTGTCAACGCTCAATCTTCATTCCAAACACCTTTTTGCACCCAGGCGAACTCGTCCTAAGTGCACTCATTTGAGCGGACGCTTCAACGCTCGAGCAGATTGAGCTTGTCCTTCACGTCCTTGAATTCGTCCGATTCGGGCAGCGGCGCCTTCGTCTTGGTGATGCTCGGCCAGTTACGCGAGAGTTCGGCGTTCAGTTCGGTGAAGTGTTGCTGATCGCCAGGCACATCTTCTTCGGCGTAGATCGCATTGACCGGGCATTCGGCCACGCACACGGCGCAGTCGATGCACTCGTCCGGATCGATCGCGAGAAAGTTGGGACCTTCGCGGAAGCAATCCACCGGGCACACGTCCACGCAATCGGTGAACTTGCACTTGATGCAGCTTTCGGTCACAACGTGAGTCATTCAAGCTCCTGCATGCGGAATTCGTGGAGACGGCGACCGGCTGGCGGCATGCGCCACGGCGGGTTCGCGCCTAAACGCATATTGTAGCGTAACGGTAAAAACGGGCGCGAGCGCCGCGCGGCGCGCCTTATATCGATTCGCAATGTACGTATGCCGAACGGCTAAAAGGGCGCGCATGCCCGTGACGGCGCGCGCATTCGGGTAACATGGCTCAAAGGCACGCCGCGAGAAGACGGCGCGCGGTCTCATCGCTTCGATGCTCCAGTCAGGACCATGATCATCAATTCGCTGCTCGATACCGATCTCTACAAATTCACGATGATGCAGGTGGTGCTGCATCATTTCCCCGCCGCGCATGTGGAATACCGCTTTCGCTGCCGCACGCCGAATGTCGATCTGGTGCCGTACATCGACGAAATCCGCGACGAAGTGCGCCAGCTCTGCAATCTGCGCTTCAGGGAAGAAGAGCTCGACTATCTGCGGCGCATGCGTTTCATGAAGAGCGATTTCATCGACTTTCTCGCGCTCTTCCATCTGAACGAAAAGTCCATTCGCATCTCGCCATCGCCAAAGAACAACGGCGAGATCGACATCATGATCGAAGGGCCGTGGCTGCATACGATCCTTTTCGAGATTCCGGTTCTCGCCATCGTCAACGAGGTCTATTTCCGCAACACGCAGCGCACGCCGGAATATCAAACGGGGCGCGAGCGCCTGCGCGACAAGATCAAGCTGCTCGCCACGCCGCCCGAGTATTCGGATTGCAAGATCGCCGATTACGGCACGCGCCGCCGCTTCTCGAAGCAATGGCACGAGGAAGTGGTGCTGACGCTCACGGAACGGCTCGGCGAGCAATTCGCCGGCACGAGCAACGTATTCTTTGCGATGAACCTCGGCCTGCGCCCGCTCGGAACCATGGCGCACGAATACCTGCAGGCGTGTCAGGCGCTCGGCCCGCGCCTGCGCGATTCGCAGATTTTCGGCTTCGAGATGTGGGCGAAGGAGTATCGCGGCGATTTGGGCATCGCGCTGTCGGATGTGTACGGCATGAAGGCGTTCCTGCGCGACTTCGACATGTACTTCTGCAAGCTCTTCGACGGCGCGCGCCACGACTCCGGCGACCCGTTCGACTGGGGCGAGCGTCTCATCAGGCATTACGAAGAAAACCGCTGCGACCCGCGCACGAAGGTGCTCGTCTTTTCCGACGCGCTCGACATTCCCAAGGTGCTGCAACTCTACGAACGTTTTCGCGGGCGCTGCCAGCTCGCGTTCGGCGTCGGCACGAATCTCACGAACGATCTCGGCTATCAGCCGCTGCAGATCGTCATCAAAATGGTTCGCTGCAACGGCCAGCCGGTGGCCAAGCTCTCCGATTCTCCCGGCAAGAACATGTGCGACGACAAGGCGTATCTCGCCTATCTGCGTCAGGTTTTCGGCATCGAGCAGCCGGTCGAGGAAAGCTGAACCGTGCGCGCGGCCTATGCCATTCGGCCAGGGTTCGCGCTCGAAGACCGGCCGATATAATTTTTCTTCACGCATCACGCTCAACCGGACGGCACCATGGACACATCGGCCGCGCGCCGCAATATTCTCGCGCGCATACGCAGCGCACAGGGCAGGCGAGGCGCGCCGACCGCAGCCGAACGCGCCGCCGCCGAAGACTACGTGGCGCATCATCCCGCTGGCCCGCGCCCGCCGCTTCCCGTCACGCGCGACGAACTGATTGCGCGTTTCCGTCTCGAAGCCGAGCGGCTCGCGACCACGGTCGCCGAAGTCGAGACGCTCGCGGACGCGCCCTCCGAAGCCGCGCGCTATCTCCACGCGCTCGATCTTCCGTCCGATGCCGTCGCGTGGCCCGCGCTTGGCGATCTTCCGTGGGCGCAAGCGGGCATTCAGGTGTCGCTGCGCAAGCCGGCCGACGCGGATCTCGTCGGCATCACGGGCTGCTTCTGCGCCACCGCCGAGACGGGCTCGCTCGTGCTGCTTTCCGGCGCGGACACGCCTGCATCGGGCGCGCTGCTGCCGCAGACGCACATCGCCATCGTGCCGGCCTCGCGCATCGTCGCGGCACACGAGGACGCCTTCGCGCTGATGCGCGCTGAACGCGGCGAACTGCCGCGCGCGGTCAACTTCGTGTCGGGGCCGTCGCGCACCGGCGATATCGAGCAGACCATCGTGCTGGGCGCGCATGGGCCGTATCGCGTGCATGTGATCGTCGTGCGGGGAGCGTGAGCATAGTGCGGCGTTTGTTTCTCGGTTTTTCGTTGCCGCTTTGCGCGATGTCCAGTGCTTCTGCCGCGCCGTTGGACGGCGCGTCCATGTCCGCTGCGTGGGGCATTCCGTTCGTCGGCATTCTGCTTTCCATTGCCATCTTTCCGCTCGTCGCGAAGAAGGTGTGGCATCACCACTTCGGCAAGATCGCCGCAGCGTGGGCGCTCGCGCTGCTGGCGCCGTTCGCGTGGGCGTTCGGCATGGACGCCGCGTTCGGCATGCTCGCGCACGCCATGCTCGCAGAGTACGTGCCGTTCATCATCCTGCTGGCGGCGCTCTACACCGTGGCGGGCGGCGTGTGCGTGCGCGGCAACCTGCACGGCTCGCCGCGCGTGAATACCGCGCTGCTCGCGCTGGGGACCGCGCTTGCGAGCGTCATGGGCACCACGGGCGCGGCGATGCTGCTGATCCGTCCACTGCTGCGCGCCAACGACAACCGCAAGCATGCCGTCCATGTGGTCGTGTTCTTCATCTTTCTGGTGGCGAACGCGGGTGGCTCGCTTTCGCCGCTCGGCGATCCACCGCTCTTTCTCGGCTTTCTGAACGGCGTCGGCTTCTTCTGGACGACGCTGCATCTCGCGCTCCCGATGCTCTTCATCTGCGGCGTGCTGCTCGCGCTGTTCTATGCGCTCGACAGCCACTACTGGCGCACGAAGGAGGAGCAAGGGCGCGCGTTTCTCGATCCGACGCCGGACACGCCGCGCCTCTTCATCGACGGCAAGGTGAACTTCGTGCTGCTCGCGCTCATCGTCGCGCTGGTGCTGATGAGCGGCGTGTGGAAGCCGGGCGTCGAATTCGACGTGCTCGGCACGCACGTCGCGCTGCAAAACGTCGTGCGCGATGGGGCGCTCGTGATCGTGCTCCTTGCATCGCTCGCGCTCACGCCGAAAAGCGCGCGCGCGGGCAACGCGTTCGACTGGGCGCCGATCGAGGAAGTCGCGAAGCTCTTCGCCGCCATCTTCGTGACCATCGCGCCGGTGATCGCGATTCTGCGCGCGGGCGAGGCGGGCGCGTTCGCGGCCATCGTGCATGCGGTGTCGGATGCGAACGGCAAGCCCGTGGACCTCGCGTATTTCTGGGCGACAGGGCTTCTGTCATCCTTTCTCGACAACGCGCCGACCTATCTCGTCTTCTTCAATCTCGCCGGCGGCGACGCCCAGGCGCTCATGACCACCGGCGCCACGACGCTTGCGGCGATCTCGGCGGGCGCGGTCTTCATGGGCGCGAACACGTATATCGGCAACGCGCCGAATTTCATGGTGAAGGCGATCGCGGAGTCGCGCGGCATCCGCATGCCGGGCTTCTTCGGCTATCTCGGCTGGTCGTGTGCCGTGCTGCTGCCGCTTTTCGCCGTCTCAGGCTGGCTATTTTTCTAGGAGCAATCGATGAAGAAAGTTCTTGTCGCGCGTCCCACGTTTCCCGATGTCATCGAGCGTCTGAAGCAGTATTTCGAAGTCGATGTGAACGAAGGCGAAGTGCTTCCTCAGGACGAATTCGCCCGCCGTCTCGCCGACAAGGACGGCGCGTTCACCGCTGGCGACGTCGTCGGCGAGAAGGAACTCGCGGGCGCGCCGAACCTGAAAGTCGTGGCGAACATGGCGGTCGGCTACAACAATTTCGACATGCACGCCTTCGACGCGCACGAGGTCCTCGGCACCAACACGCCGAACGTGCTCAACGAAACCACTGCCGATTTCGGCTGGGCGCTGATGATGGCGGCGGCGCGGCGCGTCACCGAGTCGGAGCACTTTCTGCGCGCGGGCAAGTGGAACAAGTGGTCGTTCGATTCGTTCCTCGGCGTGGATGTCTACGGCTCGACGCTCGGCGTGATCGGCATGGGACGCATCGGGCAGGCGCTTGCACGCCGCGCGCGCGGCTTCGACATGCGCGTGATCTATCACAACCGTTCGCGCGTCGCGCCCGAGATCGAAGCGGAACTGAACGCGGAGTATGCGTCGAAGGAGGACTTGCTCAAGCGCGCGGATCACGTCGCGCTGGTCGTGCCGTACTCGAAGGAAAGCCACCATACGATCGGCGCGGCCGAAATCGCGCTCATGAAACGCACGGCCACGCTGACGAACATCGCGCGCGGCGGAATCGTCGATGATGCGGCGCTGATCGAAGCGCTGCGCGATAAGCGCATCGCCGCGGCGGGCATCGACGTGTTCGAAGGCGAGCCGAATTTCAATCCCGACTTTCTCGCGCTCGAGAACGTCGTGCTGACGCCGCATATCGCGAGCGCCACGGAAGCCACGCGCCGCGCGATGGCGAACCTCGCCGCCGACAATCTCATCGCCGGTCTTGGCGAAGGCCCGCGCGCCGGCAATCCGCCGAACGCGATCAATCCGGGCGTGCTCAGAAAATGATCGAACTGCTGGCCGGCGCAGTCGCCGTCTTGGCGATCGCCCTCGTAATCGCGTTGATCGCGCTCTTCGCCGCGACGCGGCGAGCGGCGAACATCGATATCGACGAGGAATTCGCCGCGCTCACCGACCGCGTCAACGACATGGGCGAGGCGCACGCGCGCGCTCAGGAGCGCCTCGAACGCGGCTTGCGCGGCGATATCGCCGAGAACGCGCGCGTGTCGCGCATGGAATCGCAGGGCGGATTCGCGCAGTTTCATCAGACGCTCGCGACGCAACTGGCGAGCACGTCGAGCGTGCAGAACGCGCAGTTCGACGCGCTCGCGCAGCAGCTCGCGCAGCAAAGCCAGCAGGCGCGCGACGATCAGGGCAACGCGCTCAAGCGCTTCGCCGATTCCATGACGCTGCATCTCGCGCAGCTTTCCGAGGCCAACGATAGGCGGCTCGGTGAAGTGCGCGCGACGCTCGAAGCGCGTCTCAAGGACATCGAAGCAAACAATGCGGCGAAGCTCGAGGAAATGCGCCGCACGGTCGACGAAAAGCTGCACGCGACGCTGGAGCAGCGACTCGGCGAATCGTTCAGGCTGGTGTCGGACAGGCTCGAGCAGGTGCATCGCGGGCTGGGTGAAATGCAGTCGCTCGCGGCGGGCGTCGGCGATCTCAAGAAGGTGCTCACGAACGTGAAGACGCGCGGCATCTGGGGCGAAGTGCAGCTCGAATCGCTGCTGGAACAGCTACTGACGCCCGATCAGTACGCGAAAAACGTCGCGACAATTCCGAAGAGCAGCGAGCGCGTGGAGTTCGCCATCCGACTGCCGGGCCGGCATGACGCGCCGGGCGTGGCCGGTTCATCGGGCGATGTCGCGACGCCCGTGTGGTTGCCCATCGACGCGAAGTTTCCGCGCGAGGACTACGAGCGTCTCATCGACGCGCAGGAGCGCGCGGACGCGGTTGCGGCGGAAGAGGCGTCGCGCGCGCTGGAAGGGCGCTTGCGGGCCGAGGCGCGCGCCATCGCGCAGAAATACGTCGCGCCGCCGCATACCACCGACTTCGCGCTGCTTTTCCTGCCGACCGAAGGCTTGTACGCGGAAGTGCTGCGCCGCCCTGGACTCAGCGACTTTCTGCAGCGCGAGTATCGCGTGACGGTGGCCGGTCCGACGACGCTGACCGCGCTGCTCAACAGTCTGCAGATGGGCTTCAGGACGCTTGCCATCGAGAAGCGCTCGAGCGAGGTGTGGCAAGTGCTCGGCGCGGTGAAAACGGAGTTCGGCAAGTTCGGCGACGTGCTCGCGAAAACCAAGGCGCAACTCGAAACCGTCACGCGCTCCATCGAAGCGGCGCAAACGCGCACGCGTCAGATGGGCAAGCGCCTGCGCGACGTGGAGGCGCTGCCGCATGAACAGGCGGCGGGACTGCTCGGCGATGCATCGTCGCCCGAGAGCGACGACGAACTTTAGACACCGGCCTCAGGCCGCGCCGCTGGCGAGGCGTTCGAGCGAATCGCCCGTGATTCGCACGACGCGCCAGTCCGGCAGCACGGTCGCGCCCATCTTCTCGTAGAAGTCGATCGCGTTCTGGTTCCAATCCAGCACCGACCACTCGAAGCGCCCGCACTGACGCTCGACGGCGAGCGCGGCGAGCTTTTTGAGCATCATCGTGCCGAGGCCGCTGCCGCGCAGCGCGGGCCGCACGTAGAGGTCTTCGAGATAGAGACCGCGCTTGCTGAGAAACGTCGAGAAGTTATGGAAGAAGAGCGCATAGCCGACGACTTCGCCCGCCTGTTCCGCGACGAGCGCCTCGGCTGCCGGCCGCGCCCCGAAGAGCGCATCGTGCAGGCTGGCTTCGGTCGCGACGAACAGGTGCGTGAGCTTCTCGAACTCCGCGAGCTCGTACATCAGGCCGAACAGCGCGCCGATATCGGCGGGCGTGGCCGGGCGGATCGACGCGGCGCTCATGCTTCTTCCGGCGCGTCGGACAGCACGATTTCGATGCCGCCGAAACGCGACGCCACCCAGTTGTACGCGTGACACGCGATCCACAGCAGGACGAAGCCGAGAATCGCATTGAGCAGCAGCGCGCTCGTGACCGTGCTCACTTCGACCGAGCCGTATCGCACGAAGGCGACCACGACGCCAAGCAGCACGATCGGCACGCTGAACGTGAGGTACACGAGAATCAGCGCCTTCGCGGTCTGTCCCGGTGCGATGGATGAGATCTGCTTTTTCATGGAGGGAGAACCCCGTCTATCGATAGTAGGAATGGTTGTCGCTGCGGCGTCGCGCATGGGTCGGTTGCTCCGTCAGATGAGGCCGTTGAACGGCACGATGTTGACTTGTTCGCCCGCTTCGATGTCGGCGCGATCGTGTTCGAGCACGATGAAGCAGTTCGCTTCGCTCATCGAACTGAGCACGCCCGAACCTTGCGGGCCGGTCGTCACGACGCGCCACTCGCCCGCAGCGTCGCGCGTGGCGATGCCGCGCTGGAACTCCGTGCGGCCTGCGCGCTTGCGGATGCGCTCGATGCACGTCGCGCCGATGCGCAAAGCCGCCTCGGGCGTCGCGCCAGACATCGCAAGAAGCGCCTCGCGCACGATGAAGTAGAACGTCGCCATCACCGCGACCGGATTGCCCGGCAGCCCGAAAAAGAGCGCCGGCTTGCCCGTGCCCGCGCGCGGCCCCGACCACAGGCGGCCGAACGCGAGCGGGCGGCCGGGGCGCATCGCGATCTTCCAGAATGCGACGTCGCCGAGCGAACTCATCAGCTCGCGCGTGAAGTCCGCGTCGCCGACCGACACCCCGCCCGAACTGATGACGACATCCGCTGCTTCCGTCGCCTGACGCAGCGCCTTCTCGAGCGACGCGCGATCGTCGCGGACGATGCCGAGATCGAACGTATCGACACCGAGCCGGCGCAGCATCGCGAAGAGCGTGTAGCGGTTGCTGTCGTAGAGCGTGCCGGGCGCGAGCGTTTCGCCGACGGAGCGCAGTTCGTCGCCCGTCGAAAAGAACGCGACGACGAGGCGCTTCCTGACCGCCACTTCACCGATGCCGAGCGATGCGAGCAGGCCGAGATCGGAAGCCCGCACGATGCGGCCCGCGCGCAACGCCGGCTTGCCGCGCGCGAGGTCCTCGCCCGAGAGCCGCCGGTTCTGGCCCGCGTTCACGGCGCGTCGCGAGAAGCGAACGGCGTCGGCCTCGCGCGTAACGAGTTCCTGCGGCACGACCGTGTCGCAACCGGCGGGCATCAGCGCGCCCGTCATGATCCGCACGCACTCGCCCGCGTTCGGCTCGCCCGCGAAAGGCTGCCCGGCGAGCGCCGTGCCCGCCACGCTCAGTTGCAGCGTTTCGGGCGCGGACGCGAGCGCGGCGCCTGCGAACGCATAGCCGTCCATCGCGGAATTGTCGAAGGCGGGCACGTCGATGGGCGACACGACGTCATCGGCGAGCACGCGGTCGAGGGCATCGAAGAGACCGACGCGCTCGACCCGTTCGACGCGCGCTTCCTGCTCTCGCGGCATCGCCCATTGACGCACGATTTCCTGCGCAGCTTCGACGGGCAACGCGTTCGGGTCGTACTGAGCGACGCAACCGGACAGTGGCTTGGACGTGGTCATGAATCGGAGTGAGGTGCGGCGAGCGCTGCGCAAAGAGTCGGCTGCGAGGCCGCGTAATGAGGAACGCCGGATTGAGGAACGCCGGATTGAGGAACGCCGGATTGAAGGACGCCGGATGCTGACGCGCGATGTCGTGAAAGCGCCGTGGTTCCCGGACTACCGGCGCTCCAGATCGGCGAGCTGGCGCAAATCATTGATATTGTAAAACGCGCGGTCATCGTGAAATGGCACTTGCACCGCCTTGTGGCGCGCGTACCACGCGCGCACTTTGCGCTCGCCGGACGCGAGCGAGGCGTCGAGATCGTCCGCGAGCGAAGTCCGCATGAGCGCGAAAACCGGATGCGCGATGCGCTCGCCCGCCGCCTCGACGGTCACCGCATAGGCGATGTCCGCGCGCGCCTCATCGAGCGCCTGCGCGAGCCGCGCGCCGAGGTGTTCGTCGACGAATGGCGCGTCGCACGGCGCAGTCAGCAGAAACCCGGTCTGCGCGATGCGCAGCGCCGCCGCGATGCCCGCGAGCGGGCCGGGATAATCGGCGAGCGTATCGGCGATCACGCGAGCGCCGAAGGGCGCGGCCAGTTTCGCGTAGGCGTCGGCGTTGCGGTTGGCGCTCAAAAGCATCGCGCCGGCCTGAGGTGTGAGCCTGCGCAGGACGTGCAGCGCGAGCGGTTCGCCGCGAAACGGCTGCATGCCCTTGTCGACGCCGTCCATGCGCGAGCCGCGTCCGCCCGCGAGAACGAGTCCGGTGATGTTCGTAGAAAGCAGGGCGGCTGCGGTCACAAGTGGGATGCTCTTCAGCCGCCGATGTAGGACATTTCGACGCGCGGCGCGTCGTCCCGCGAAGGCGCCGACGCGCTGCCGCGCAATTGCGAGTAGCGGTCGCCGCGCGCTTCCCAGATTCGGGCGATGGCGGTCGCGATGGCATCGTCGCTTGCGCCGCTGCGGATCAGGCCGCGCAGATCGTGGCCGGCCGTCGCAAAGAGGCACAGATACAGCTTGCCTTCGGTGGAGAGGCGCGCGCGCGTGCACGAGCCGCAGAAGGCGCGCGTCACGCTCGAAATCACGCCGATCTCGCCGCCGCCGTCGCGATAGCCCCATCGCTGCGCGGTTTCGGCCGCCGTGTGCGCTTCGAGCGGCGCGAGCGGAAAATGCCCGGCGATGCGCTCGACGACTTGCGCCGACGGCAGCACTTCGCTCATGTTCCATCCGTTCGACGCGCCCACGTCCATATATTCGATGAAGCGCAGAATCATGCCGCTTCCCTTGAAGTGGCGCGCCATCGGGACGATTTCCTCGTCGTTCGTCCCGCGCTTGACCACCATGTTGACCTTGATCGGCGCGAGACCGGCGGCCTGCGCAGCCGCGATGCCGTCGAGCACGTCCGCGACGGCGAAGTCGGCGTCGTTCATGCGGCGAAAGAGGGCATCGTCGAGCGCGTCGAGGCTCACGGTGACGCGCGTCAGCCCCGCGTCCTTCAGCGACTGCGCCTTGCGCGCGAGCAGCGAACCGTTGGTGGTGAGCGTGACATCGAGCGCGCGGCCTTCCGGCGTGCGCAGCAGCGCGAGCCGCTCGATCAGAAATTCGATGTTCTTGCGCAAGAGCGGCTCGCCGCCCGTCAGCCGGATTTTCTCGACGCCATGTGCGACGAACACCCGCGCGAGCCGCTCGATTTCCTCGAACGACAGCAGCGCGGAGTGCGGCAGAAACGCGTAATCCTTGTCGAAGACTTCGCGTGGCATGCAGTAGACGCAGCGGAAGTTGCAGCGGTCCGTCACCGAAATGCGCAGATCGCGCAAGGGGCGCGCGAGCGTGTCCGTCAGCAGCCCGGTTGGCGACGACGACGCGCCGCCGGAGAAATCCGGTATCGCGCTGACATCGGCGAGGGGAATGATGCGTCGGGACATGGTGGCTCGTGCTCGGCTCGAAAGGTGCGCAATCGTGCGCAATTCGGATGCGCAATCGCTCTATTTTAGCGGAAGCGCGCTTATTCGGCCCGTCGCGCCGGGGGCGGCTCGCTCGGTTCCAACCAGTGACGGCACAAAAAAAGCGCCATCGAGTTGTCTCGATGGCGCTTTGCTCACTGCATCGCGCGTCGCCGCGCGGGTTGCGCTTCAGTTCGCGCTTTAGTTCGCGCTCTTGCCGGTTTCGACCTGCTGCATCGGCGCGGTGTCGAGCGGCGGAAGCGGCTTGCGCTCGCGCGGCGCGCGGGCCGGCGCCGGCTCGCGCGCTGCGGCGGCGTCGGCTTCGCGCAGCTTGTCGGCATCGGTGTTGACCCAGACGAGGCCGGCCGTCTCCAGCATCGGCTTGAGCGCTTCGGGCGTCGTCGCCGATGCAGCCGGCGCACGCGCGACCGCCGCGGTCTTGACCGGCTCGGATTCCACCGCGACTTGCGGCTGAATCGTCACTTGCGGCTTCGCGACCGGCGCGGCTTCGGGCTGGACCGGCTCAAGCGGCTGGATCGGCTCGATCGGCTCAAGCGGCTCGACTGCCGTCGCTGCCGGCGTCGAAGCGACGGCTGCCGTTTTCACCGGCTCGGAGACCTGAGCGGCTTCGTTGGCTTCGGCGCTTTCGGCGGCTTTCACGGGCTCCGCGGCTGCAGCCGGCTTCGGCTCTTGCTCTGCGACCGGTGCGAACGGATCGGCAACCTGCGTCGACTCGATCTTCGGCGACGCCCCGAACGGATTCTCGACGGCCGGCGCAGGCGCGGGCTTCGCGAAAATGTCGGGCGCGGGCGCCGCTTCCGGCTTCACTTGCGCGTCTGCTTCAGCCTTCGCCTCGGACACATCCGCTTGCGGGGGCGCTTCGACCGGCGCGATTGCCTCAGGCTTCGCGTCGCCGATTTGCGCGACCGGCTGCTCATGCGGCTGCTCATGCGCTTGCTCAGCGGCAGGGCGCGTCTCGCGGCGCGCAGCGGCTTCCTGCGCGGCTTCGGCATCGAACACGCCGGCTTGCGCGGACATGCTTTCAGCGGCGCCTTCGGCTTCGGCGACATCGGCTGCATGGTTGACGGTCATGCCTTCCTCGTCGCGATCGCGGCGGCCACCACGACGGCCACGGCGGCGGCGACGGCGCTCCTCGCCCTCACGCGCGGCGGCGGACAGGTCGGCGGAGGCGGCGTCGATGCCTTGCTGCGTGACATCGGCATCCAGTTGCGGCGTCTCGACGATGTCGGATGCAACCGTCTCGCTTTGCGTCAGCGCTTCGACTGCGGCTTCCGGCTGGGCCTTGCGACGCTCGCCGCGTTCGGGGCGTTCCGTCCGCTCGGCGCGTTCGCCACGTTCCGGGCGTTCGGCACGTTCGCGTCGTTCCTGACGCTCTGCCGCTTCGGGACGGGCAGCGCGCTCTGCGTTCCGCTCCTGCCCGCGATCGCGTGCTTCGCGCGGTTCGCGAGCCTCGCGCGGTTCGCGTGCTTCACGCGGCTCGCGGGTTTCACGTGTTTCGCGCGGTTCGCGAGCCTCACGCGGTTCGCGTGCCTCGCGCGGTTCACGCGCCTCACGCGGCTCGCGTACTTCGCGCAACTCGCGGCCTTCGCGCGCATTGCGTCCTTCGCGTTCCTCGCGGCGCGCGCCCTGGCGCGCTGCGCCATTACCGCCCGCCGACGCGCCCGCGGTACCCACCGCCGCGCCTTCGCGACCGGCGCCGCCGCGACGATTCCGGTTGCGATCGCCGCCGCCCGCGCGTTCGCCGCGCTCGGCGCGCTCACGCTGCGGACGCGCCGCCGGTTGCGCTTCGACCGGCGCGGGCGCCGGCTTCACTTCGGGCTGGATACCGAACAGATTCTTGATCCACGCGATGAAACCGCCGCTCGCCGGCACAGGCGCCGGAGCGGGCGCGGGCGCGGCTTCGACCGGTGCGGGTTTCACCGGCGCGCTCGGCGCCGGCTTTTCGGGCGTGATGCCCTTCACAGCCGCTTCCTGCTTCGGCTTCACTTCCTCGGTGCGCTTGCTGTAACCCGTTTCGGATTCCAGTTCGCTCGCCGCTTCGACGGCCATCTTCCACGACGCGCGCGGGTCGTCGAGGCGTGCATCGTCGTGACGCAGCCGCTCCAGCTTGTAATGCGGCGTCTCCAGATGCTTGTTCGGGATCAGAACGACGGCGACCTTGAAGCGCGACTCGATCTTGTTGATCTCCGAGCGCTTTTCGTTGAGCAGGAAGGCGGTGACTTCGACCGGCACCTGGCAATGGATCGCCGCGGTGTTTTCCTTCATCGCTTCTTCCTGAATGATCCGCAGCACTTGCAGCGCGGACGATTCGGTGTCGCGGATATGGCCGGTTCCATTGCAACGCGGGCACGTCACATGGCTGCCCTCGGAGAGCGCCGGACGCAGACGCTGACGCGACAGTTCCATCAAACCGAAGCGCGAAATCTTGCCCATCTGCACGCGGGCGCGGTCGTGCTTCAACGCGTCTTTCAGGCGTTGCTCGACTTCGCGCTGGCTCTTGGCCGATTCCATGTCGATGAAGTCGATCACGATCAGCCCGCCCAGATCGCGCAGGCGAAGCTGGCGCGCCACTTCGTCGGCGGCTTCGAGATTCGTGCGCGTCGCGGTTTCCTCGATGTCCGCGCCCTTGGTCGCGCGCGCCGAGTTCACGTCGATGGCGACGAGCGCCTCGGTGTGATCGATCACGATCGCGCCGCCGGAAGGCAGCGGCACCGTGCGCGAGTACGCCGTTTCGATCTGATGCTCGATCTGGAAGCGCGAGAAGAGCGGCACGTCGTCGTGATAGCGCTTCACCTTTTGCAGGTTGTCGGGCATCACGATATCCATGAAGGCGCGCGCCTGATCATGGATTTCGGTCGTGTCGATGAGAATTTCGCCGATATCCGGCTGGAAGTAGTCGCGAATCGCGCGGATGACGAGGCTCGATTCGAGATAAATCAGCATCGGCTGGCCGGCGACGCCGCTCTGCGACGCGGCTTCGATCGCGCGCCACAGTTGCATCAGGTAGTTCAGGTCCCACTGCAGCTCTTCAGCCGTGCGGCCGATGCCCGCCGTGCGCGCGATGATGCTCATGCCTTCCGGCAATTCGAGCTGCGCCATGGTTTCGCGCAGTTCCTGCCGCTCGTCGCCTTCGATGCGGCGCGACACGCCGCCGCCGCGCGGGTTGTTCGGCATCAGAACGAGATAGCGGCCGGCGAGCGAGATGAACGTGGTCAGCGCCGCGCCCTTATTGCCGCGCTCTTCCTTCTCGACCTGAACGATCAGTTCCTGGCCTTCGCGGAGTGCATCCTGAATGCGCGCGGAGCGCATATCGACGCCGTCGCGGAAATACTGGCGGGCGACTTCCTTGAACGGCAGGAAGCCGTGGCGGTCCTCGCCGTAGTTGACGAAGCAGGCTTCGAGCGACGGCTCGATGCGGGTGACGACTCCCTTGTAGATGTTGCCTTTGCGCTGTTCGCGCCCGGCGGTTTCGATGTCGATATCGATGAGCTTCTGCCCATCGACGATGGCGACGCGGAGTTCTTCCTGCTGCGTCGCATTGAACAGCATGCGTTTCATTGAACGGCTCCAGAGCGGCTATGCCGTCCCTCGTCTTGCGAATCGCCGCCGGTGAATCGACATCGGGCGCGCGAAGCGGGAGGGCGGACATGCCGCGCTTATTGTGTGTTGTCACAAAGCACGCTGGAGCGGGACATCTGGCGGGAGAATTGCCGAAAGCGGGCCTCGATCCGACGAACGCGGCGGCCGGGCCATGGGGCACATGCGACAACGGAAGGCGCGCAGGGGCGATGCGGCCCGCGGTGAGGACGAACGGCGGCGCTCGGGATTCCGCGTCTCAAAATGGACGCGCCGAACCCGCTGCGCTCTTCATACAGAGCCTTTTTCCTCCCGACGGCGACCGCGAACGGAAGAGCGGTAGCGGTATCTCTCGACACCGGCGCAAACCGGCGTGACCCGGCGCGATGCTTCGTTACCGATCTTCGTTGTCGCGTACATGCCGCGCGGCTGCCGCGGGCAGATTGCCCCGCCGGCTTGCCGTGTCTCGCCTCGTTGCGACGCTTGTTTCGCGCCTCGCGCTTCGCCGGAATCAGCGCAGCAGCGAGTTGCGTCGCCAGTTGTTCGCAAATCGGCGAGCGCCGGTGTGCCGTCTTCGCCCCATGCTCATGGCAGGGCTGAATCGGGCAGCCCCCGGATTCAACGCCGGGGTGTCACCGCTTCTCGCCGATAAAATTCTTTTTGACCAGAAATCCGTTACCGATCGGCGATCGACCCGACCGAACGCGCCTGTGGGCGCCGTCCCTGCCGGTGATATCGCCGTGCGTGCAACTCGTTGCTCATTTACCGGGCGAGCAACCGGCCCTGGGCGCAAGTAAAATGATGGTTTATCGCTTGCACCGTGCTTGCACCTTTACAGTCTGATCAATCGTGGCGGAGGCTCGTTCTCATCGAGAGATTGCCGCCGCCCTTCAGGCTGCTCGCAAATTATATTCAGAATGAATGAGTTAGGCAAAATATCCCATAAACAGGTCGCAAGCGAGCAAGTGTCGATGATCGAAGTCGACGAATCCGCCGCCGGTCAGCGTATCGATAATTTCCTGTTGCGCGTCTGCAAGGGCGTGCCCAAGAGTCATATCTACCGGATTTTGCGCAGCGGCGAAGTGCGCGTGAACAAGGGACGCATCGACGCCGCATATCGGCTGGAACTGGGCGATCTCGTGCGCGTGCCGCCAATCCGCACCGCCCAGGCGGACGAAGTGCCGGTTTCGTCGAACGCGCCCGCAGCCGAATTCCCGATTATTTTCGAAGACGATCATCTCATCGTCATCGACAAACCTTCGGGCGTCGCCGTGCATGGCGGCAGCGGCGTCGCGTTCGGCGTCATCGAGCAGTTGCGCAACGCGCGGCCGCACGCGAAGTTTCTCGAACTGGTGCATCGGCTGGACCGCGAAACGTCCGGCGTGCTGATGCTCGCCAAAAAGCGCGCGGCGCTCGTCCATCTGCACGAGCAGATTCGCGAAAACCGCGTCGATAAGCGTTATTACGCGGTCGGTCACGGACAATGGCCGAGCGACTGGGGCCGGCGGCGCATCGTCAAGGCGCCGCTGCACAAGTACGTGGCGGCGGACGGCGAGCGGCGCGTGCGCGTGCAGGAGAACGGCTTGCCGTCGCATACGGTCTTCAATCTGATCGAGCGCTGGGGCGACTACGCGTGGGTGGAGGCCGAACTCAAGACCGGCCGCACGCACCAGATTCGCGTGCACATGCAGAGCATCGGCCTGCCTATCGCCGGCGACGCGAAATACGGCGACTTCGCGCTCAACAAGGAACTCGCGCGGCCGAACGCGATGCCGTCGCTCAAACGCATGTTTCTGCACGCGTTTCGCCTCAAAATCACGCATCCGGCGACGGGCGCGCCGCTGCAGCTCGAAGCGCCGCTGCCCGCCGAATGCCGGCGTTTCATCGAACAACTCAAAAACCGCGAGACATAAATGGCCCGGCAGCAATTCGATTTGATCGTCTTCGACTGGGACGGCACGCTCATGGATTCGACCGTCCACATCGCGCGCAGCATTCAGGCCGCGTGCCGCGACCTCGGCCTGCCGGTTCCCGCCGACGAATCCGCGAGTTTCGTGATTGGCCTCGGGCTCAAGGACGCGCTGCAAATCTGCGCGCCGACGCTCGATCCGAAGGACTATCCGCGCCTCGCCGAGCGGTATCGCTTCCATTTCCTGACCACGGGCCAGCAAACCGAACTCTTCGGCGGCGTGCGCGAACTGCTGCAGGAACTGCGCGACGAAGGCTATTTCCTGGCGGTCGCGACGGGCAAGAGCCGCGTCGGGCTGAACCGCGCGCTCGATCAGTCGCGGCTCACGAGCCTCTTCGACGGCACGCGCTGCGCCGACGAAACCTTCTCGAAGCCGCATCCCGCGATGCTTCAGGAACTCACGCGCGAACTGGGGCAGGATTTGTCGCGCACGCTGATGATCGGCGACACCACGCACGATCTGCAAATGGCCATCAACGCGGGCGCAGCGGGCGTGGGCGTCGCTTACGGCGCGCATCCGGCGGATTCGCTCGCGGCGCTCGAGCCGCGCTTTTGCGCGGATAGCGTCGCGTCGCTCGCCGGCTGGCTGCGGGAGCACGCATGAGCGATGCAGGCAACGCGGTGCGCGTGTGCGCGTCCGATGAACTCGTCGACGGCGGCGCGGGCGTGCGCATCAACGCGAAGGAAGCGAGCGGCGAGGCGGTCGTCTTCTTCGTGCGTTTCGACGGCAAGGCCTACGGCTATCTGAACCGCTGCGCGCACGTTCCGATGGAACTCGACTGGGCCGAAGGCCAGTTCTTCGAAAGCTCGGGGCTTTATCTGATGTGCGCGACGCACGGCGCGATCTACGAGCCGGACACCGGAAAGTGCGTCGGCGGCCCGTGCCGCGGCGCGCGGCTCCGGCCCGTCGCGGTCGAAGAACGCGAGACGCCGGAAGGCCGCGCGGTCTTCTGGCTGCCCGACGACACGCTCAGCCCCGCCTGATTTCCCTTTTTCTTTTCTGACCCGGCTTCACGACCGGAAGACCACGCATGTCCGACAACCTTTCGCCCAATCCGCGCCGCGACGACCACTGGGAACGCGACGCGCTCGAGCGCATTGCGCTCGCCGCCATCCGCGAGCAGCGCGCCGCGCGCCGCTGGCGCATCTTCTTTCGCTTCGTCTTTCTCGCGGTCATCCTGCTGATCGCGTGGGGCGTGTTCGATTTCACCGGCGATCGCGTGACGAAATCCGGCAAGCACACCGCGCTCATCGACATGCAGGGCGAGATCGCCGCGAACAGCGACGCGAGCGCCGACAACATCGACGCCGCGCTCGAAAGCGCATTCGAGGACGAAGGCACGGCGGGCGTGATCCTGCGCATCAACAGTCCGGGCGGCAGTCCGGTGCAGGCGGGCATCATCAATCGCGACATTCGCCGGCTGCGCGCGAAGTATCCGAAGACGCCGCTCTATGTCGTCGTCGACGACATGTGCGCGTCCGGCGGCTATTACGTCGCGGCGGCGGCGGACCGGATTTACGTCGATAAAGCCAGCATCGTCGGGTCGATCGGCGTGCTGATGGACGGTTTCGGCTTCACCGGACTCATGGACAAGCTGGGCGTACAGCGGCGCATGCACACGTCAGGCGCGAACAAGGGCGCGTTCGATCCGTTTTCGCCCGAAACGCCGCAAATGACCGCGCACGCGCAGGACATGCTCGACCAGATTCACGCGCAGTTCATCGACGCCGTAAAAGAGGGGCGCGGCAAGCGCCTGAAGGACGATCCGGACCTGTTCTCCGGCATGTTCTGGACGGGCGAAAAGAGCGTGGCGCTCGGCCTGGCCGACGGCTTCGGCGACGCCGACTACGTCGCGCGCGAAGTCATCAAACAAACCGATATCGTCGATTACACGCAGAAGGAGAGCATCGGCGAGCGCGTGGTGCGTCGCTTCGGAGCCTCCGTGGGCGATGCCGCCGTGCGCGCGCTCACGCTCGGCGGCAAGCTGCAATTGCGCTGACGCGCTACGACGCGAGCAGCAGAAAGATCGCCGGGCGCTTGTGCAGGTCCGGCGCGGCCTGCTTTTTCCAGTCCGCCGCCGTGCGCGTGACGATGGTTTCGCCGGCAAGTGTCAGATCGACGGCCACGCAGATCAGCGTGGAAGGCGCGCACGTCGCGACGAGCGTGTCGAGCATCGCGCGATTGCGGTACGGCGTTTCGATGAAAATCTGCGTCTGGTTCGCCTTGCGCGACAGTTGTTCCAGTTCGCGCAGGCGCTTGCCGCGCTCGCCGGCATCGACGGGTAGATAGCCGTTGAACGCGAAGCTCTGGCCGTTCATGCCCGAGGCCATCAGCGCGAGCAGAATCGAACTCGGCCCGACGAAGGGCACCACCTTGACGCCGCGCGCGTGCGCGCGCCGCACGAGCAGTGCGCCCGGATCCGCGACGGCGGGGCAGCCGGCTTCAGAGACGAGGCCCGCGTCGGCGCCCGCGAGAATCGGCGCGAGCAGTTTGTCGATCTCGGCGGGCGGCGTGTTCACGTTCAGTTCGCGAATCTCGATTTCCTGAATCGGCCGTTGCGTGCCGACTTTCTTGAGAAACGCACGCGTGGTTTTCGCGTTTTCGCCGATGTAATAGCCGAGCGCCGCCGCCTGCGCGCGCACCGGCTCCGGCAGAACGTGCGCGAGCGCGGCGGCGTCGCCTTCGCCGAGCGTGTTCGGAATCAAATAGAGAACGCCGCTCATGCCGCCCCCAGCATCGGAAAACGCACGGCGCGCAGCATCTTCGCGAGCGCGATGAGCGGCAAGCCGATGAGCGCGGTCGGGTCGTCGGACGCGATCGCGTCGAGCAGCGCGATGCCCAGACCCTCGGATTTCGCGCTGCCCGCGCAGTCGTAGGGCGTTTCGGCGCGCAGATACGCTTCGATTTCGGCGTCGGAATAATCGCGGAAGCGCACGCGCGTGACGATGTCGGCGGATTGCACGTCGCCCGTGCGCGCGTCGAAGAGGGCGAGCGCGCTGTGAAACTCGACGCTGCGGCCGCGCATCGACCGAAGCTGCGCGACGGCGTTTTCGTGCGTGCCCGGCTTGCCGATCTGACGGCCATCGAAGGTCGCAACCTGATCGGACCCGATGACGAGCGCGTTGCCCGCATCGGCGATGCGTTGCGCGGCCGCGCGCGCCTTCGCAATGGAAAGCCGCACGGCGGTGGCTTCGGGCGTCTCGCCGGGGAGCGGCGTTTCGTCGATATCGGGCGAAACGACGTCGAACGGAACGCGCAGGCGTTCGAGCAACTCGCGCCGATACGGCGAACTGGACGCCAGGACGAGGCGCGGTGAGGTGGGAATCGGCATGGAAAAATCAGGGACGGTGGAAGAAAAACGACGCGTCGCGCGCGCAGCCTTAACTATTTGACTCGAAAGAACAAAGACTATATGATTTTGGGCTTTTCATCGCCTGGTCAGCTTCGCTTTGGCTGATGAGCTTTGCGAGCTCTAGAGTTCGCGCCGACGCTCAAAGAACCTGAAGCAATCTGTACGAACGCAGGACGATGCAATTCGGGCAAGCCACGCCTGCCTTTCGGCGGCGGCCGGTGCATACTTGCACCGTGGCACATCCGGCAGAATGCGGCTAAAACGTGGCGCATTGCACGTCAGCATTTCGATGCAGGCGCCGGCCCGATAAAACTGAATTGCGCTGAAAAGCACGTATAACGCACGGCATGAGGCAGGAGCGCACATGACTCAGAATCCTGGCAAACCTGCGAGCCCCGCCGATCTGCGCGCGCTCGACATTTACGACTTCGCCGAGAACAAACGGCAGGCGGCCGGCGCGCTGCGCGTATCGCAAATGCCGCGCATGTTAGCCGAAGTGCCGGCGGAAGCGCCAGAGGACGACACGGTCTTCACCTGGCAGGGCGAGGGCTCGACCCAGCCGGAATTGCAGGACGACGGCACGGAAGCGCCGCAGCCTTATCTGCGCCTCGCGGTGCATGGCTCGGTGTGGCTGACGTGTCAGCGCTGTCTTTCGCCGTATTCGCAGCATCTCGACGTCGACGCGACGTACCGGATCGTGGCGACGGAGGAAGAAGCGGACGAATATCCGCTCGACGAAGATGAAATCGAAGTGATCGTCGGCTCGCGCCAGTTCGATCTCGTCGACTTGATCGAAGAAGAGTTGTTGCTTTCCTTGCCGCTCGTGCCCAAGCACAGCGTCTGTCCCGAAGTGCACGAGAGTCTGCTTTCGGGCAGCGTAGAGGGCGAGGCCGAAGAAAGCGGCGAGGAAGAAGCTGAGAAACCGAATCCGTTTGCCGTTCTGGAGAAGCTCAAGACGAGCGGTCCGGAGGGCAAGAAGCATTGATGGTGCAGTGGGGCGCAGTTAGGCCGCACGCAATCTCCCGCTTCGAGCGGTGGTCCGGGAAGGCCGGGGTTCCTTCGCGAACGCGGAGGCTGGCCGCCCTGTGTTAGAATTCGCAAAATTTTTCTGGAGTAATCATGGCAGTTCAGCAAAACAAGAAGTCGCCGTCGAAGCGCGGCATGCACCGTTCCCACGACTTCCTCTCGACGGCGCCGCTGGCTGTCGAGCCGAGCACGGGCGAAGTGCATATGCGCCACCACGTGAGCCCGAGCGGCTACTATCGTGGCAAGAAAGTCGTCAAGACGAAGAACGACTAAGCGTTCGTTCCGCGCTTTGCTGCGTGTGCATCGCCGCTTCGCGGTGGTTCGCGCCTGGCACGCCGTTGACACTTTCCCGGTACGACAAGAAGGCGGCATTTCACTGCCGCTTTTTTGTGCCTGAAATTCGTCGCTTTCCATGACCGTAAAGATAACCATTGACTGCATGGGAGGCGACCACGGTCCGGCCGTGACCGTTCCCGCCGCTGTCAATTTCGTGCGCTCGCATCCCGACGCGCACCTGATGCTCGTCGGCATCGAGCAGGCGATTCGCGCTCAACTGAAAAAGGCCAAGGCGCAGGACGAGCCGCGCCTGACCGTGGTCCCCGCGACCGAAGTCGTCGCGATGGACGACCCGGTCGAGGTCGCGCTGCGCAAGAAGAAAGATTCGTCGATGCGCGTCGCGCTCAACCTCGTGAAAGAGGGCGAGGCGCAGACCTGCATTTCAGCCGGCAATACCGGCGCGTTGATGGCCGTGTCGCGCTACGTGCTGAAGACGCTCGCGGGCATCGAACGGCCGGCCATCGCGTTCGCCATGCCCAGTCAGAAGGGCTATACGACCGTGCTCGATCTGGGCGCGAACGTCGATTGCGAGCCCGAGCATCTGCTCCAGTTCGCGGAGATGGGCCACGCGCTCGTATCCGCGATCGAAGGGCGCGAGCGGCCGACCATCGGGCTGCTCAACATCGGCGAAGAAGTCATCAAGGGCAACGAAACGATCAAGCGCGCGGGCGAGCTGCTGCGCGCGAGCACGCTCAACTTCTACGGCAATGTGGAAGGCAACGACATCTACAAAGGCACGACCGATGTCGTCGTGTGCGATGGCTTCGTCGGCAACGTCGCGTTGAAGACCTCCGAAGGTCTCGCGAAGATGCTCTCCGACATGATCAAGGAAGAGTTCACGCGCTCGTTCTCGAGCAAGCTGATCGCGCTCGTCGCGATGCCCGTGCTCAAGCGCTTCCGAAGGCGCGTCGATCCCGCGCAATACAACGGCGCGGCGCTGCTCGGACTGCGCGGCCTGGTCATCAAAAGTCACGGTTCCGCGGAAGCCTACGGCTTTGAGTGGGCGATCAAACGCGGGTATGATGCCGTCAAAAATGGCGTGCTCGAGCGCCTCGTGCGCGCGATGGAAGAGAATGCGCAGCCCGCGCCCGACGCCGGCACGAGCGCAACCGCTACGGATGCATCGGCCAGTGCGCCCGCACCGCAGCCGAACTCCTCGCCAAACCCGCCGGACGCGTCCGGCACCGCGCTACCCACGAAGGCATAATGGCTCAATCCAATCTCTACGCTCGCGTGCTGGGCACCGGCAGCTATCTGCCGTCCGAACGCATCACGAATCAGGCATTGGCGGACCGTCTCGCGCAGCAGGGCGTCGAAACGAGCGACGAGTGGATCGTCGCGCGCACCGGCATTCATGCGCGGCACTTCGCGGCTCCGGATCAGACCACCAGCGATCTCGCGCTGATCGCATCGCAGAAGGCCATCGCGGCGGCGGGCATCGATCCGCAGTCGATCGACCTCATCATCGTCGCCACGTCCACGCCGGACTTCGTGTTTCCGAGCACCGCCTGTCTCTTGCAGAACAAGCTGGGCATCAAGAACAACGGCGCGGCAATGGATGTGCAGGCCGTCTGCTCGGGCTTCGCGTATGGCATGGCCACGGCAGACAGCTTCATCCGCAGCGGCATGTATCGCACCGCGCTCGTCGTCGGCGCGGAAACGTTTTCGCGCATTCTCGACTTCAAGGACCGCACCACCTGCGTGCTGTTCGGCGACGGCGCGGGCGCGGTCGTCCTGCAGGCGTCGGAAGAGCCGGGCGTGCTGGCGAGCGCGCTGCATGCGGACGGCAGCTACGCCGACATTCTCTGCACGCCGGGCAACGTGAACGGCGGCATCGTCAGCGGCAGCGCGTTCCTCCACATGGACGGGCAGGCGGTGTTCAAGCTCGCGGTCAACGTGTTGGAGAAGGTCGCGATCGAGGCGCTGCAGAAGGCGCGCCTCACGCCGCAGGAAATCGACTGGCTCATTCCGCATCAGGCGAATATCCGCATCATGCAGAGCACGGCCCGCAAGCTGCATCTGCCGATGGAACGCATGGTCGTGACGGTCGGCGATCACGGCAATACCTCGGCGGCATCGATTCCGCTCGCGCTGGACGTCGCCGTGCGCGACGGCCGCATCAAGCGCGGCCAGAACGTGCTGATCGAAGGCGTCGGCGGCGGCTTCACCTGGGGCGCGTCGGTCTTCCGCTATTGATACGTTCATCCATCACCCTCTACTAATCTGCAACTGATCCTCTTCACGACAGCCGCCGTGCGCCGCACGATCGCGCGGCCGGCGCGCAGGGCGTGAAGACACTCGGATCATTCCAATCCAACGAGGACGACATGAAATTCGCGTTCGTTTTCCCCGGTCAGGGCTCGCAATCGATCGGCATGCTCAACGCCTTCGCCGATCACGCCGTGGTGCGCGAGACCGTACAGCAGGCATCTGATGCGCTCGGCCAGGATCTCGGCAAGCTGATCGCAGAAGGCCCGGCCGAAGAACTCAATCTGACGACGAATACGCAGCCCGTCATGTTGACGGCGGCTTACGCGATCTATCGCGTGTGGGAAAAGGAAACGGACCTCGCGCCCGCGCTCGTCGCCGGCCACAGCCTCGGCGAATACACGGCCCTCGTTGCGGCGGGCGCGCTCGCTTTCGCGGATGCCGTGCCGCTCGTGCGCTTTCGCGCGCAGGCCATGCAAAGCGCGGTGCCGGTCGGTGAGGGCGGCATGGCGGCGATTCTCGGCCTCGACGACGACACCGTGCGCGCGGTGTGCGCCGAGGCTTCGTCGGCGGGTGTCGTCGAAGCGGTCAACTTCAACGCGCCGTCGCAAGTGGTGATCGCGGGTGCGAAGGCGGGCGTCGAAAAGGCGTGCGAAGTCGCGAAGGCAAAGGGCGCGAAGCGTGCGTTGCCGCTGCCCGTGTCGGCGCCGTTTCACTCGTCGCTGCTCAAGCCCGCGTCCGACCAGTTGCGCGACTATCTCGCGAAGGTCGAGATTCAGGCGCCGCGCATTCCGCTGATCAATAACGTCGACGTGGCGAACGTCTCCGAACCGGCTGCGATCAAGGACGCGCTCGTGCGCCAGGCCGCGGGCCCCGTGCGCTGGGTCGAATGCGTTCAGGCGATGGCGCGCGAAGGCGTCACGCACGTCATCGAATGCGGGCCGGGCAAAGTGCTGGCAGGTCTCACGAAGCGCATCGACGGCAATCTGGTCGGCGGCTCGATCTTCGATCCGGCATCGCTCGAAGAAACGCGCAAACTGATCGCTGGATAAGAGAGAACCACATGAACTTGGACAATCAGGTAGCCATCGTCACGGGCGCGTCGCGGGGCATCGGGCGTGCGATCGCGCTCGAACTCGCGCGGCAGGGCGCAACGGTCATCGGCACGGCGACGAGCGAAAGCGGCGCGGCGGGCATCGGCGACGCGCTGGCGCAGGCGGGCGGCAAGGGCCGTGGCGCGGTGCTGAACGTGAACGACGCGGCAGCGGCCGATGCGTTCATCGACGCAACCGTGAAGGAATTCGGCGGCCTCGGCATTCTCGTGAACAACGCGGGCATCACGAAGGATCAACTCGCGATGCGCATGAAAGACGACGAATTCGACGCCGTCATCGACACCAACCTGCGCGCCGTGTTCCGTCTCTCGCGCGCCGTGCTGCGCCCGATGATGAAGGCACGCGGCGGGCGAATCATCAATATCACGTCGGTGGTTGGCAGCTCGGGCAATCCGGGGCAGGCGAACTACGCGGCGGCGAAGGCCGGCGTCGCGGGCATGACGCGGGCGCTCGCGCGCGAGATCGGCAGCCGCGGCATCACGGTGAATTGCATCGCGCCGGGATTCATCGACACCGACATGACCAAGGTCCTGCCGGAAGAGCAGCGCACGGCGCTCACGGCGCAGATTCCGCTCGGGCGGCTCGGCAGTCCCGACGATATCGCGCATGCGGTGGCGTTCCTGGCGTCGCCGTTCGCCGGCTACATCACGGGCACGACGCTGCACGTGAACGGCGGCATGTACATGTAATAGGCATTTCGCCGAAATTCGCTTAATATCCGCGCGGCAGACGGGCGCGCAAAATGCTCTGACGGGCATGCGCGTTCCGCCGAAAGCGCGGCAGCAACGAACGATGCGCCCCGTGCCGCCAGCGCTCTTGATGAAGCGCAGCGGGCGGCGGCGCACGGAACTGACGCGCCGTATTTTGCGGGTACAAACCTGATAAAATGCGCGCACTCGTATTTTTGAACTTTTATTCCCTCGGAGGGCTGCATGGATAACATCGAACAGCGCGTGAAGAAGATCGTCGCCGAACAACTGGGCGTGGCGGAAGCCGAAATCAAGAACGAAGCATCGTTCGTGAACGACCTGGGCGCTGACTCGCTCGATACCGTCGAACTGGTGATGGCGCTGGAAGACGAGTTCGGCATGGAAATCCCCGATGAAGAGGCCGAAAAGATCACCACGGTTCAGCAAGCGATCGACTACGCTCGCGCCAACGTCAAGGCTTAAGGCCGGACGCGCCAGCGACCCGTCGCTCTTCGAGATTGAAGCAGCGTCGCTGCAGGGACCGCGCTGTTGACCGATTTAACAGCCACAGGGCACACAGGGCGGTTTCCTGTGGCCGCTGTGGCTTTTGCTTTTTGTCATTCTATGGATAAGGGGTTACCGTGAGCCGTCGTCGAGTTGTTGTTACAGGCCTTGGGCTCGTGTCGCCTGTCGGCAATACCGTTGCCGACGGCTGGGCCAATCTGGTGGCGGGCAAGTCGGGCATCGCCAACATCACGAAGTTCGACGCCGCGAACTTCTCCACGCGTTTCGCGGGCGAGGTGAAGGGCTTCAGCATCGAAGACTACATGCCCGCCAAGGAAGCGCGTCACATGGATACCTTTATCCATTACGGCTTCGCAGCGGGCGTCCAGGCCATGCAGGACAGCGGCCTCGAAATCACCGGCGACAATGCGGAGCGCGTGGGCGTCGTGGTCGGCTCGGGCATCGGCGGGCTGCCGATGATCGAAGTCACGCAGACGGAACTGCTCAATCGCGGTCCGCGCCGCATTTCGCCGTTCTTCGTGCCGGCGTCGATCATCAACATGATCTCCGGACACCTGTCCATCCGCTTCGGTCTCAAAGGCCCGAACCTGTCGATGGTCACGGCCTGCACGACCGGCCTGCACTGCATCGGCGAGGCGTCGCGCCTGATCGAATACGGCGACGCCGACGTCATGATCGCGGGCGGCGCGGAAGCCACGGTTTCGCCGCTCGGCATCGGCGGCTTCGCGGCGGCGCGCGCGCTCTCGCAGCGTAACGACGATCCGGCGACCGCCAGCCGTCCGTGGGACACCGACCGCGACGGCTTCGTGCTCGGAGAAGGCGCGGGCGTCATGGTGCTCGAAGAATACGAACACGCGAAGGCGCGCGGCGCGAAAATCTACGCGGAAGTCCTCGGCTACGGCATGAGCGGCGACGCCTATCACATGACTGCGCCGCCGGAAGACGGCGACGGCGGCCGCCGCGCGATGGTCAACGCGCTGAAGAACGCGAAGGTCAACGCGGACGAAGTCAACTACGTGAACGCGCACGGCACGTCGACGCCGCTGGGCGACATCGCGGAAACCATCGGCATCAAGCGCGCGCTCGGCGATCACGCGAAGAACGTCGTCGTGAACTCCACGAAGTCGATGACCGGCCACCTGCTGGGCGGCGCGGGCGGGCTCGAATCGGTGTTCACCGTGCTGGCCGTGCACAACCAGATCTCGCCGCCGACCATCAACATCTTCAACCAGGATCCGCAGTGCGACCTGGACTACTGCGCGAACACCGCGCGCGAAATGAAGATCGATGTCGCGGTGAAGAACTCGTTCGGCTTCGGCGGCACGAACGGCTCACTCGTCTTTAAGCGTCATTGAGCACGGTGCGCTCGTCGGGACGGGGATTGCGATGACGGGCGCGCTTGAAAATCGGCCGCATCGGGAAGCCGGCACGCCGCCGCGCGTTCCGATGCGGCCGTCGCGTTTTCTGCTCGGTGCGCTCGGCGCTTTCGTCGCGGTGGCCGGCGCGGCAGTCTTCAAAACCGTGTTCGCGCGGTTCGGGCTTCTTCACGCGACGGTCGCGTCGCTCGCGTGCGTCGCCGGGCTCGCGCTTGCGGCGGTGCGCTGGACGCGCCGCCAGCCGGTCGCCATCGGCCTGCACGCAGACGGGCTGACCGTCTGGGAGCGCGCGGGAACCTCGCAGTACCGGCGCATCGTCGGTTGCGCGCAGTGGGGCGGGCGGCTGCTCACGCTTTCCTTGTCATCGGAAAAAGGCGGCGCGCAAACGCTCGTCGTCGCCGCGGATTGCCTCGATCCCGACACCTTCCGCCAGCTTTGCGTGCGCGCCCGCCGCGCAGCGGGCGCGTACCTGTAACGACTGTAACGGTCGATGAGCACTCGGGATAACGCGAAGTCCATAACGCTACAATAGCCGTCCGCGCAACAGCCCCAAGTCAAACGGATTCCAGGTGAGCGAAAAAGAAATCGACCAAGTGCTGGTCGAACGCGTGCAAAAGGGTGACAAAGCCGCGTTCGAACTGCTGGTCGCCAAATACCACCGCAAGATCATTCGACTGATCTCGCGCCTCGTGCGCGACCCTGCAGAAGTCGAGGACGTCGCCCAGGACGCCTTCATCAAGGCCTACCGCGCGCTGCCGCAGTTCCGGGGCGAATCCGCGTTCTATACCTGGCTGTATCGCATCGCCGTCAACACCGCGAAGAACTACCTCGCGACGCAGGGACGCCGCGCTCCCACTTCTACCGAAGCAGATGCGGAAGAAGCGGAAACTTTCTCCGACGCCGACCAACTAAGGGATATCAACACGCCCGAGTCGATGTTGATGAGCAAGCAGATCGCTCAGACGGTCAACGCTGCCATGGCGTTGCTGCCCGAGGAACTGCGCACCGCCATCACGCTTCGGGAAATAGAAGGATTGAGTTACGAGGAAATCGCGGAGATGATGGACTGCCCGATCGGCACCGTCAGATCGAGAATTTTTCGTGCTCGGGAAGCCATTGCGGCAAAATTGCGTCCGTTGTTGGACACTCCCGAAGGCAAGCGCTGGTAAGGCGGCGAAAACCTCGGGGCAGGGACGCGATATCTGGGTTAGTTGGTGTCACTACGGGGTGGTATCAAAGGATTGAGGAGCATCATGGTGTCGGTCTCGGTGCAATCGGAAGCAAATGCGCGCGCAAATGCACAGGCGAATTCGCGCGGCGAGCGCATGTCGGCGTTCGCCGACGGCGAATCGCTCGACGAAATCGGAAATATCAGCCAGTTTCTCGCGGGACTGACAAGCGCGGACCGCGCCGTCTGGTCCGACTATCACCTGATCGGCGACGCCTTGCGCTCGGACGATCTCGCCGAAAGCCCGGCGCGCAGCAGCGCGTTCATGGCGTCGTTCTCGGCGCGTTTCGAAGCCGAAGCGCATGTGCTCGCTCCGGCGGCGCTTCCCGCAGCGGCGGCAAAGGCGCGCGGCGGCGTGCTGCGTCGCCGCGTCGTGCCGGCTTTTGCCGTCGCGGCGGCTGCCGCCACGCTCACGTGGATCGTCGTGCCGCAACTCCAGGGCATCGGAAGCCATTCCGGTGCGCAGGTGGCAAGCGTCGCGCAGGCGGATTCCGTGCAGCGCGTCGCGCTTGCATCGGTGCCCGTGGCGACCACCGGAACGCCGGTCGTCGAAGCGAACATCATCCGCGACGCGAATCTCGATCAATACCTGGAAGCGCATCAGCAGTTCTCGCAGCAGCCTGCGATGCCCGGGTCCATGCCTCTGATCCGCGCGGCGGTGACTTCGCAGAGCCAATAACTGAAGGCGGGTGTGCGGTTGAATAAAACTAGATATTGGGGGCGGCTGCCGGCATTGATGGTTTGCGCAGCCGCGTTGTTGTGCGCGGTATCGAGTTCGTTCGCCCAAGGCGACGCGCAGGACCAGAAGACCGCGGCCAACCTGCTCAACCGCATTCACGAGGCGGCCCAGCAGCAGAACTACGAGGGCACCTTCGTCTACCAGCGCGGTGCGACGGTGCAGTCGTCGCGCATCACCCACGTCGCGGCGCGCGGCGACGGTGAGTACGAATCGCTCGAAAGTCTCGACGGCGCGCCGCGCCGCATGCTGCGCCACGACGACGACATGCTCACGTTCGTTCCGGAGCGGCATCTGCTCGTGATGGAGCATCGGCAGAGCAAGGATTCGTTTCCCTCGCTGCTCGCAACGAGCGGCGATCAGGTGCTCGCGGTCTACGAGCCGCGCCTTCTTGGCAACGACCGCGTCGCGGGCATCGACAGTCAGGTGATCGAGCTCGATCCGAAAGATGCCTATCGTTTCGCCTACAAGCTCTGGGCCGACGCGAAGACGGGCCTGCTGCTGCGCGCGCAGACGCTCGATCCGGACGGGCAGGTACTCGAACAGCTTTCGTTCTCGCAGGTGCGCATCGGCGGGGCGATCGACAAGGCGTCGATTGCCAACGGCATGCGTGCGACTTCGGGCTGGAACATCGTGCGCCCGCCGGTGCAGCCGGTCGATATGGAAGCGCAAGGCTGGCGGCTTCAGCCGAACATTCCGGGTTTTCGCAAGATCCGCGAACTGCGTCGGCCGATGGCGTCGAGCCAGCAGGGACAGCCGCCGATCCCCGTCGATCAGGCCGTTTTCTCCGACGGCCTCGCCGCGATTTCGGTGTTCGTCGAACCGGTGGAAAAAAGCACCCGCAAGGAAGGCGCGGGCAACAGCGGCGCGACGCATGTGCTCGTCAAGCGCCGGGGCGATTTCTGGATTACCTTGCTCGGTGAAGTGCCGCAAGCCACGTTGCAGCAATTTGCTTCTACCATAGAATACAAGCCTTCCAAGTAATCGGACCCCCGGCCTCTCACCCATGAGCAACTACTCGCTGCGCAAGTTCTTCGCGGCCGCGGCGCTCGCCGTTTGCCTGCCGTTCATCTCGCACACGGCGGCCGCAGCGCCCACGGTGAACCTGCCGGACTTCACGTCGCTCGTCGACAAGGTCGGGCCATCGGTCGTCAACATCCGCACGACGTCGCGCGTCGGCTCGGCGAGCGACCTGCGCGGACTGCCGCCCGGCCTCGACGAAGGGGACATGTCCGAGTTCTTCCGCCGCTTTTTCGGCATTCCGATGCCCGGCCAGCCGGGTTCGCCGCGCGGTAACGGCGGTGGCGGTGGTGGCAGTGGCAGTGGCAGTGGCAGTGGCAGTGGCGGCGATCAGGGCAAGGGCGGCAGCCGCAGCGGGCCGGACGACAACCAGGACAACTCGGAGCAGAGCAGCGGCGTGGGCTCGGGCTTCATCCTGTCGACTGACGGCTACGTGATGACCAACGCGCACGTCGTCGACGACGCGGACACCATCTACGTCACGCTCACCGACAAGCGCGAGTTCAAGGCGCGGCTCGTCGGCGTCGACGAACGCACGGACGTGGCCGTCGTCAAGATCAGCGCATCGAGTCTGCCGGCCATCACCATTGGCGATTCCAACAAGGTGCGCGTCGGCGAGTGGGTGCTCGCCATCGGCTCCCCGTTCGGGCTCGACAACACGGTGACGGCGGGCATCGTCAGCGCCAAGGGCCGCGACACGGGCGACTATCTGCCGTTCATCCAGACCGATGTCGCCGTGAATCCCGGCAATTCGGGCGGCCCGCTCATCAACATGGCGGGCGAAGTCATCGGCATCAACTCGCAGATTTACAGCCGCACGGGCGGCTTCATGGGCATTTCGTTCGCCATTCCGATCGACGAGGCCATGCGCGTCGCCGATCAATTGAAGACATCGGGCAAGGTCACGCGCGGCCGCATCGCAGTGGCGATCGGCGAGGTGACGAAAGACGTCGCGGATTCGCTCGGTCTGCCGAAGGCGCAGGGCGCGCTCGTGAGCAGCGTCGAGTCGGGCGGTCCCGCCGACAAGGCCGGCATCCAGCCGGGCGACATCATCTTGAAGTTCAACGGCGTCAACGTGGAGACGGCGACGGACCTGCCGCGCATGGTCGGCGACACGAAGCCCGGTACGAAGGCGGCCATCACCATCTGGCGCAAGGGCCAGTCGCGCGAGCTGCCGATCACCATCGCGGAAATGCAGCCGGACAAGGTCGCGAAGACCGAGCAGCGCCGCTCGCCGCAGCCGAAGGAACGCGCGAGCAATTCGCTCGGCCTCGCGGTGAGCGACATTCCGGCCGATCAGAAGAAAGCGCTGAAGCTCACAAGCGGCGTGCTGGTGGACGCGGTGGAAGGGCCGGCGGCGCGCGCGGGCTTCCAGAAGGGCGACATCATCATGCGAATCGGCGATACGGACATCACGAGCGCGAAGCAGTTCGAATCGGTCGCGCAGAGTCTCGACGCGAGCAAGATGGTCGCCGTTCTCGTGCGTCGCGGCGACAACACGCAGTTCGTGCCGCTGCGCCCGCGCGTGCCGGCGCAGAAGTAAGCACGCGTGATGGACGGCGGCCAAGTCGCGCGATTCACGCTGTACGGGCGCGCCTGGTGTCATCTGTGCGAGGACATGCGCGCCGAACTGGAGCCGATCGCGCATCGGTTCGGCGCGTCGGTCGAGTGGATCGACATCGACGAAGATCCGCTTCTCGAAGCGCGCTACGACGAACGCGTGCCCGTCCTGATGCTCGATGGCGTCGAGCTGTGCCACTTTCGGCTCGACGCGAAAGCCGTCCACGCGGCCCTCGCTGCCCGGCGCCCATGACACCGACGAGAGCCGAAAACGCCTGTCCACCCCCTTTTCGGCTAAAATGCAGAAGTTTTCCCCCAAATTTTCAAGGCGTGCTCCGCATGTGTGAGGGCGCGCCTTTTTCGCTTGATCGGCACTGAATGAATCATATTCGTAACTTCTCGATCATCGCGCACATCGATCACGGCAAGTCCACGCTCGCGGACCGCATCATCCAGTTGTGCGGCGGGCTGTCCGATCGTGAGATGGAAGCGCAGGTGCTCGATTCGATGGACCTGGAGCGCGAGCGCGGCATCACGATCAAGGCGCAGACGGCAGCGCTCACTTACAAGGCGCGCGACGGCCAGGTCTACAACCTCAATCTGATCGATACCCCCGGACACGTCGACTTTTCCTACGAAGTCAGCCGCTCGCTCTCCGCGTGCGAAGGCGCGCTGCTCGTCGTCGATGCGAGCCAGGGCGTCGAGGCGCAGACCGTTGCGAATTGCTACACGGCGATCGAACTGGGCGTCGAAGTCGTGCCGGTCCTGAACAAGATCGATTTGCCCGCTGCGAACCCGGAAAACGCCATCACGGAAATCGAGGACGTGATCGGCATCGACGCGACCGACGCCGTGCATTGCAGCGCGAAGACCGGACTCGGCGTCGAGGACGTGCTCGAATCGCTGATCGCGAAGGTGCCGCCGCCCAAGGGCGATACGGACGCGCCGCTGCAGGCGCTCATCATCGATTCGTGGTTCGACAATTACGTCGGCGTCGTGATGCTCGTGCGCATTGTCAACGGAACGCTGAAGCCGAAGGACAAGATCAAGATGATGGCGACCGGCGCGCAGTATCCGGTCGAGCATCTCGGCGTCTTCGCGCCGAAGTCTACGAACCTCTCGCAGTTGTCGGCGGGGCAGGTCGGCTTCGTGATCGCGGGCATCAAGGAACTGACGGCCGCGAAGGTCGGCGATACCGTGACCGTCGCGAATCGCGCCGCCGAAACGCCGCTGCCGGGCTTCAAGGAAGTGAAGCCGCAGGTGTTCGCGGGCCTGTATCCGGTCGAGGCGAATCAGTACGACGCGCTGCGCGAATCGCTCGAAAAACTGAAACTCAACGATGCTTCGCTGCAATTCGAGCCGGAAGTCTCGCAGGCGCTCGGTTTCGGCTTCCGATGCGGCTTTCTCGGCCTTCTGCACATGGAAATCGTGCAGGAACGGCTCGAGCGCGAGTTCGACATGGACCTCATCACCACCGCGCCGACGGTGATCTACGAAGTGGTCCAGCGCGACGGCACGACGATCTCCGTCGAAAACCCGGCGAAGATGCCGGAGCCGTCGAAGATCGAGGAAGTGCGCGAGCCGATCGTCACCGTGAACCTGTACATGCCGCAGGAATACGTCGGCTCGGTCATTACGCTGTGCACGAACAAGCGCGGCTCGCAAATCAACATGCAGTACCACGGCCGTCAGGTGCAGTTGACGTATGAAATCCCGATGGCGGAGATCGTGCTCGATTTCTTCGACCGCCTGAAGTCGACCTCGCGCGGCTACGCGTCGATGGACTATGAGTTCAAGGAGTATCGCGCGGCGGACGTCGTGAAGGTGGACATGCTCATCAACGGCGACAAGGTGGATGCGCTTTCCGTCATCGTTCACCGTTCGCAGAGCCAGCATCGCGGGCGCGAAGTGGCGTCGAAGATGCGCGAACTGATCCCGCGCCAGATGTACGACGTGGCGATTCAGGCGACCATCGGCTCGAACATCATCGCGCGCGAGAACATCAAGGCGCTGCGCAAGAACGTCCTCGCGAAGTGCTATGGCGGCGACATCACGCGCAAGAAGAAGCTGCTCGAAAAGCAGAAGGCGGGCAAGAAGCGCATGAAGCAAGTCGGCTCGGTCGAAATTCCGCAAGAGGCTTTCCTCGCCATCCTGCGCGTGGATGAATGACCTTCGCGCGCCGCGAGGCGCAGAACAACAACAACCGACGATAACAACCGGAAGCGATTGATGAATTTCGCACTGATTCTCCTGATCCTCGTCCTGGTGACGGGTATTGCATGGGTGCTCGACAAACTGGTGTTCGTGCCTCAGCGGCGACGGGCGGCGGACGCGGCGGTGGCCGAGTTCGACCGGCAGCAAGGGCGCGTCGGCGAGCGTTTCGCCGACGAAAACGCCGACCAGACGCGCGCGCGGCTGCGCAGCGAGCGGCTGCGTCAACCGTGGTGGCTCGAGTACACGGCGAGCTTTTTCCCGGTGATTCTCGCGGTGTTCGTGGTGCGATCATTCATCGTGGAGCCGTTCAAGATTCCGTCCGGCTCGATGGTGCCGACGCTGCTCGTCGGCGATTTCATCCTCGTGAACAAGTACGAATACGGCCTGCGCATGCCGATCACGAACACGAAGCTCACGGAGGGCAAGCCGCTTTCGCGCGGGGATGTGGTCGTGTTCCGCTATCCGAAAGACGAGTCGGTGGACTACATCAAGCGCGTGATCGGTCTGCCGGGCGACACCGTCGCCTACGAAAACAAGCAACTCACGATCAACGGCCGCGCGGTGCCGGAAACGCCGCAGGCGGACTACTTCGACGACGAGCGCATCGGCTACGCGAAGCAGTTCGTCGAAGATCTCGGCGACCGCAAGAACGCCATCCTCAACAATCCGCAAGTGCCGCCGTTCGTCATGGGCGCGGAAGACTTTCCGTATCGCGACAACTGCGTCTACAACGCGCAAGGCGTGACGTGCAAGGTGCCGCCCGGCCATTACTTCATGATGGGCGACAACCGCGACAACAGCGCCGACAGCCGCTACTGGGGCTTCGTGCCGGACAAGAACGTCGTCGGTCGCGCGTTCTTCATCTGGATGAACTTCAGCAACCTGAAGCGCATCGGCTCATTCGACTAATGTCTCGCGCGCGCCGCCGCGAACGCGTCGGTGCGCTGCTTCGAAACGGCGTGAAGAAGCGCGGCTAAGACCGTCTCGCCACGCGTTTTCCCGGCTCGCCGGGCGGAAACGACCGCCCGCGCGAGCGCGTTATACTCTGTCCATGCCATCTTCTCCGTTGGAAAGCCGGCTGCGGTATGAATTTCGCAATGCGGAATTGCTGCGCCAGGCGATGACCCACCGCAGTCACAGCGCCACGCACAACGAACGGCTCGAATTTCTCGGCGACTCCGTTCTCAATTGCGTGGTGGCCGCGCTTTTGTTCCAACGATTCAGCAAGCTCGACGAAGGCGACCTGTCGCGCGTGCGGGCGAATCTCGTCAAACAGCAGTCGCTTTACGAAATCGCGCAGGCGCTGAACGTGTCCGAATGCCTGCGTCTCGGCGAAGGCGAACTGCGCAGCGGCGGCTTTCGTCGCCCGTCGATTCTCGCGGACACGCTCGAAGCCATCTTCGGTGCGATCTTTCTCGACGGCGGATTCGACGCCGCGTTCACCGTCATCAAGCGGCTGTACACGCCGGTGCTGGATCACATCGATCCGCGCACCATCGGCAAGGACGCCAAGACCCTGCTTCAGGAATATCTGCAAGGCCACAAGATCGCGCTGCCGACGTACACCGTCGTCGCCACGCACGGCGCGGCGCACAACCAGCAATTCGAAGTGGAATGCTCGGTTCCGAAGCTGGACGTGAAAGTGTCCGGCTCCGGTGCAAGCCGCCGCGCGGCGGAGCAGGCTGCGGCAAAGAAGGCGCTCGACGAAGTCATGGCCGCCGCGCCGACGCTCGGCGTCAAGCCCAAGCGCAAGGGCGCGCGCGCAGCGAAGCTCGCGCAAGCCGAGGTCATGCCGGGCGTGATGGGCGTGCAGGCGGCGCTCGATCTTCGCTCGCCGGAGCGCCGCGAGCGCGACCGTCAGCGAAGCCACGCGAGCGCCACAGGCGAATCCGACGTGACAGATATGACCGACCCGACGGACGCAACGGACGATAAAACCGTCGCCGCCGCGCCGCCCGCCGTCATTCGCGCCGCGCACGTCGAACCGTCCGCCGCGTCATACGCCGCCGCGGATAAGCCGGAGCGCCATGTGCTTCATCGTCCGGAGAAGGCGGGCAGGAACGAAGCGGCGCAAGCAGGCGATGCAACCGCCGCGAGCGCGTCCCACGGCGCGGACGATCGCCGTGGCAAGGCCGACGCCGAAGGCCAGACCGATAACGACTCGCCCGCCAGCCGCGTCGTGCGCGCCGACGCCGGACACTGACGCGCATTGCCTTCGCATTGCCTTTGCATTGCCTAAGCGCGTCATCGCGCGATCGCGTCATCGCAACAACGCGCCCAACGAAACTTTGCCGCACACCACTATGAACACTCCCACATCTTCCGGTTTCCGCTGCGGCATGGTCGCAATCGTCGGCAGGCCGAACGTCGGCAAGTCGACGCTCATGAACGCGCTCGTCGGCCAGAAGGTGAGCATCACGTCGCGCAAGGCGCAGACGACGCGCCATCGCATCACCGGCATCAACACGATCGACGACGCGCAGTACATCTTCGTCGATACGCCCGGCTTCCAGACGCGTCACAGCGGCGCGCTCAACCGCTCGCTGAACCGTGCGGTGACGTCCACGCTCACTTCCGTCGATGCCATTCTCTTCGTGATAGAGGCCGGCCGCTTCGGTCCCGACGACCAGAGAGTGCTCGATCTCATTCCGGCCGGCACGCCGACGCTTCTGATCGCGAACAAGCTCGATCGCGTCGGCGACAAGGATTCGCTTTTCCCGTTCATGCAGCAGATGTCGGGCTTGCGCGACTTTCGCGAGATCGTGCCGCTCTCCGCGAAGCACCCGGACGACATCAAGCGCCTGATGTCGGTCGTGAAGCCGTATCTGCCGGAAGGCGAGCCGATCTACGGCGAAGACGATCTCACCGACCGCAGCGAGCGCTTTCTCGCCGCCGAAATTCTGCGCGAGAAAGTGTTCCGCTGGACCGGCGATGAACTGCCCTACACGAGCACCGTGCTCATCGACAAATTCGAGACGGAAGGGCGTCTGCGGCGCGTATTCGCGACCATCCTCGTTGAGCGTGACGGCCACAAGGCGATGATCATCGGTCAGAAGGGCGCGAAGCTGAAGCAGATCAGCACCGAAGCGCGGCTCGACATGGAGAAGCTCTTCGACGGTCCCGTGTATCTCGAAACCTTCGTGAAGGTGAAGAGCGGCTGGGCGGACAACGAAGCGGGCCTGCGCGCATACGGCTACGAGTGACGCATGCACGCTCAGGACGACGCTGAGGACGACGCTGATGGACGCGACCCCGGACGCCGGCACCGACGACGCGTGGATGACGCCGCCCGCCGACGATCGTCCTGAGGACGACTTCGACGCGAGCGAGCGCCCCGCACCGAAGCGGCGGCGGGCGCCGTCGTCGCCGGTCGCGGCCGGCACGAGCGCGCCGAGAGCGAAGCCGCGCTCCGATTTTCGCGTAAGCGAACAGCCGGGCTTCGTGCTGCACAGCTATCCGTATCGGGAGACGAGTCTCGTCATCGACGTGTTTTCGCGCGATCACGGGCGCATCGCGCTCGTCGCGAAGGGCGCGAAGCGTCCGCATTCCGCGCTGCGCGGCGTGCTGCAAACCTTCCAGCCGCTCGGTCTTTCGTGGACGGGCAAGGGCGAAGTCCGCACGCTGACGACGGCCGAATGGGTCGGCGGCATGCTGCCGCTGACCGGCGACGCGCTCCTGTGCGGCTTCTACGTCAACGAACTGCTCGTCAAGTTCTGCGCGCGCGAGGACGCGCATCCCGCGCTCTTCAACCATTACGTGCTGACGCTCTCGCGCCTCGCGCACGATGAACCCGCCGTGCAGGTGCTGCGTTCGTTCGAGCGCGTGCTGCTGCGGGAAACCGGCTACGCAATGGCGCTCACGCGCACCGTGGCGCGCGAAAGCGTCGTGGCCGAAGGCCGTTATACGTTCGATCCCGAGCGCGGCGTGCGCGAAGCCTCCGACGTGCTTCCGGCGCAGTGGCCGCTCGTCTCCGGTCAGACGCTGATCGATATGGAGCGCGACGACTACACGAGCCCGCAGACCGCCGCGCAAAGCAAGGCGCTGATGCGCTTTCTGCTCAACTACCATCTGGGCGGCGCACCGCTTGCCACCCGTCAGATTCTGATCGACCTGCAAAATCTATGAGCTTCTTTCTCTCATCGCCCGCGAGCGTGATCGATCTCGGCGTCAACATCGATCACGTCGCCACGCTGCGCAACGCGCGCGGCACGTCTTATCCTGACCCGATCCGCGCCGCGCTCGCCGCCGAGGAAGCGGGCGCGGACGCCATCACGCTGCATTTGCGCGAAGATCGCCGTCATATCGTCGATGCCGATGTCCGCGCGCTGCGTCCGCTCCTGAAAACGCGCATGAACCTGGAGTGCGCGGTGACGCGCGAAATGCTCGACATCGCGTGCGAGATCAAGCCGCACGATGTCTGCCTCGTGCCTGAAAAGCGGCAGGAATTGACGACCGAAGGCGGCCTCGACGTCGCCGGCCAGTTCGAAGCCGTGAAAGCCGCGTGCGCGCAGCTCGGCGCTGCGGGCATCCGCGTGTCGCTTTTCATCGATCCCGACGAGACGCAGATTCGCGCGGCGAAGGAAGCGGGCGCGCCGGTGATCGAACTGCATACGGGCCGTTACGCCGAAGCCCACGACGAAGCCGAAAAGAAGCGCGAATTCGAGCGCGTGGCCGCAAGCGTCGATTTCGGCAATATGCTCGGTCTGAAGGTCAACGCGGGGCACGGCCTGCATTACACCAACGTGCAGCCGATCGCCGCGCTCGATGGCATCGTCGAGCTGAATATCGGGCACGCGATCGTCGCACATGCGATCTTCGCGGGCTGGGACAACGCGGTGCGCGAGATGAAGGCGATCATGGTCGCCTCGCGTCTCGCCGCGCAAACGAAGCGCTGAGCGCACGGCCATGACGATCTACGGAATCGGCACGGATCTCGTGCAAGTCAGCCGCATCGCGGGCGTCATGGAGCGCACGAACGGGCGCTTCGCCGAGAAGGTGCTCGGCCCCGATGAACTGCGCATCTATCACGCGCGGCGCGCGCGCTCCGAAGTGCGCGGCCTCGCGTATCTCGCCACGCGCTTTTCCGCGAAGGAAGCGTTCTCGAAGGCGATCGGCCTCGGCATGCACTGGCCGATGACCTGGCGCGCGCTGCAAACGCTCAACGAGCCGAGCGGCAAGCCGGTCATCCGCGCATCCGGCGAACTTGCCGAATGGCTCGAGCAACGCGGCATCACCGCGCAGGTGACGGTGAGCGACGAGCGCGACTACGCGGTGACCTTCGTCATCGCCGAAGCAGCGGACGCCGCGAAAAAGGCGTGATTCCAGAACAACCATCACGACAAGAAGCCAATTGAATCCGATGAAACGCACTCCCGGCCCCGTCATGCTCGACGTCGCCGGCACGACGCTCTCCGACGCGGATATCGAGCGCCTCTCGCATCCGATGACGGGCGGCATCATTCTCTTTGCGCGGCACTTTCAGGATCGCGCGCAGCTCGTCGCGCTCACCGACGCGATCCGCGCCGTGCGCGACGACATCCTGATCGCGGTCGATCACGAAGGCGGGCGCGTGCAGCGCTTCCGCTCCGATGGCTTCACGGTGCTGCCCGCGCCGGGCAAGCTCGGCGCGCTGTGGGACGAGGACGTGCTCGCCGCGACGAAGGCGGCCACGGCGTTCGGTTACGTGCTGGCGTCGGAGTTGCGCGCGTGCGGGATCGACATGAGCTTCACGCCGGTGCTCGATCTGAATTACGGACAGTCGCAGGTGATCGGCGATCGCGCGCTGCACAGTGATCCGCGCGTCGTCGCGATGCTCGCGAAAAGCCTGAATCACGGTCTCGCGCTCGCCGGCATGGCGAACTGCGGCAAGCACTTTCCGGGGCACGGGTTCGCGTCGGCGGATTCGCACGTCGCGCTGCCGACGGACGATCGTCCGCTCGAAGCCATCCTCGCCGCCGATGTGCGCCCGTATGACTGGCTTGGCCTGTCGCTCGCATCGGTGATTCCGGCGCACGTCATCTACACGCAGGTCGACGACAAACCGGCCGGCTTCTCGCGCATCTGGCTACAGGACATTCTGCGCGGCAAGCTCGGCTTCAGCGGCGCGATCTTCAGCGACGATCTTTCGATGGAAGCCGCGCGCGCGGGCGGCACGCTCACTGAAGCCGCGACGGCCGCGCTCACCGCCGGCTGCGACATGGTGTTGATCTGCAATCGGCCGGAAGAGGCGGGCAAGGTGCTGGAACAATTGCGCTTCACGCCGACGAAGGCATCGGTGCAACGCATCAGGCAGATGCGTCCGCGCGGCAAGGCGCTGCGCTGGAGCAAGCTGCAGGCGCAGCCCGAGTATCAGGCGGCGCGCGCGCTCGTCAAAAGCGCGCTGGGCTGATTACGGTTCCGGCTCGAATGAAAAAAACGCCACGGCAGCGATGCCGTGGCGTTTGTCATTCAATGCCGCCCGCGCATCAGGACGGTTCGAGCTTCATCCGCTGGAGCTTGTTGTAGAGCGTCTTCGGGCTGATGCCGAGCAGCGTCGCCGCGCGATGCCGCGTGCCGCCGACCGCTTCCAGCGTCGCGCGAATCAGCATGTCCTCGACGTCCGCGAGCGCCGTGCCGACCGTCACCTGCACGCTGCTGCCGTTCAGACCGCGTCCGCCGGGGCCGCCTTGCTCGTCCACGCGCAAGGTTTCGATCGTCTCGCCCGACGCGTGATACGCGCGCCGCACGCGCTCGCGCATCTCGCGCACGTTGCCGGGCCATTCGTTCGCGATGCACTCGCGCAGGAACGACGGGCTGATGCGCTTCGGCGATCCGCTCGTGATGCCCGCGATGTGATTCTCGCGGTTCAGTTCGTCGACGAACTGCTCGGCCATCAACGCGATGTCGTCGTCGCGCTCGCGCAGGGGCGGCAGCACGATCGACGACGCGGACAGCCGCTGGAACAGGTCCTCGCGCAGCATGCCACTCGATACGGCGTCGCGAATGGGCGTGCGCGACGCGGCGATCAGCCGGAAGTCCGTCATGATGCGGTTGCTGCCGCCAACGCGCATGAACGTCTGCGAATCGAGCGCGCGCAGAAGCGCTTCCTGTTGCGGGGCGGGCAGCGAATCGATCTGGTCGAGAAAGAGCGTGCCGCCGCCCGATTGTTCGAGCAGCCCCGGCTCCCGGTTCTCCGCGCCGGCGAACGCATTGCGCTCGTGGCCGAAGAGGACGCTTTCCATCGACCGGTGCGCGCCTTCCTCGCGCGTCGCCGAGCAGTCGAACGTGACGAACGGCCCCTTGCGGCGGCGGCTCAACTCGTGGATCGTGCGCGCCGCGAGCTTCTTCCCGGTGCCCGGCTCGCCGCAGATGAGCACGGCGGCTTCGGTCGGGGCGGTGTGCTCGATCAGATCGTAGACGTGCTGCATCGCCGTGCTGCGGCCCAGCATGTCGCCGAAATGCCCGAGCGCGCGCAGCGTCGAGCGCAACGCCTGCACTTCTTCCGTCAGTTCGTAGGGACGCGGGATGCGCGCGAGCAGGCTGCGCAGCCGCGGAATATTCACGGGCTTGAGCAGATAGTCCCAGATGCCGTGACGCAAGCCTTCGATCGCGCTTTCGACCGTCGCGTTGCCGGTCATCACGATGACGGGAAGCGCGCCGTCGGGCGGTTGCGAGGGCAGGCTCGGCAGCAGGTCGAGGCCGCTGCCGTCTGGCAGGTTCAAGTCGATCAGCACGACATCCGGGATGAAGCGCGTGAGCGCGGAACGCGCCTCGGCGAGCGTCGTCGCGGTGTCGACGGAAAAGCCGTCCGCGGTCAGGATCGCGGACAGCCCGGAAAGGCTATTGGGATCGTCTTCGACAATCAGAGCGTGTGGCATGGCAGACACAACGTATCAAAGTGGACTGTAATTCACCGTTGCCGCATGCGCCGCCGGGCAAGGGCGGCGCTTGAAGTTCGGGCGCTCGTGAGCGGGTAGCGGCGCTTCGGGTCCGGCTGAGAACTCCGGCGCCTCTCTCGTCCCGCTGCGGTTTTCTTCGTCCTGCGCTTAAATGGGGCTAATGCGTCATTGCGGCTTCATGTGCAGATCGTTGTTGACGGATTGCACCCCCGACACGCTGCGGGTTACGGCGACGGCCTTCTGAATCTGATCCTCCGAATTCACGTTTCCGGACAACACGACCACGCCGCGATACGTCGAGACGCTCACGGCCAGCGACTTCAATCCCGGATCGGCGAGCAGCGCGGTTTTCACGCGCGCGGTCACCGACGCATCGGACGCGTAATCGGCGGCGGACTCCGCAGTCGGGGTCGACTTGCAGCCCGCCGTGAACGCGAATGCGGGCACGGCGAGCGCCGCCGACATCACCAGTCGGCCAAGGAGGAATGGCTGGTTGCGCATCTCGTGTTGTTTAGTTCGTATCGTGCGAAGAGAGCATGAACTATGCCAATTGGCGTCCGCGCGCGCTCTTCCTTGCTTAAAGCCATGTCGCAAAAGGAAAAAGGGAACGAAGCACCTGACTTGGCGCCTAACGCCGGCGCCGAATAGCTGACAGTCGACCGGTAAAGTTTGCCTGAATTTGTCAAAACGTTCACGCAAAAGAAAAAGCGCCCGCGATGGGGCGCTTTTTCTTACAGCTCGACGCGGCGGTTTTCGGAACGACCGTCCGTCCGCCGTGTCGTGGACGTAATGCTTACGTTTTACGCGCGGCTGCGGTATTCATTCGTGCGCGTGTCGATCTCGATCTTGTCGCCGATGTTGCAGAAGAGCGGCACTTGCAGTTCGAAACCGGTGTTCAGCTTCGCGGTCTTCAGAACCTTGCCGGACGACGTGTCGCCCTTGACGGCGGGTTCGGTATAGATGATCTCGCGAACCAGCGTCGTCGGCAGTTCGACCGAGATGGCCTTCTCGTTGTAGAACACGACTTCGCACGCCATGCCGTCTTCGAGGTAGTTGAGCGCGTCGCCCATCATCTCGGCTTCGACTTCGAACTGGTTGTAGTCGGCGTCCATGAACACGTACATCGGGTCCGCGAAGTACGAGTACGTCACTTCCTTGCGATCCAGCACGACGACGTCGAACTTGTCGTCGGCCTTGTAGACCGTTTCCATGCCGGCGTTCGTCAGCAGGTTCTTGAACTTCATCTTGACGACCGCTGAGTTACGGCCGGACTTGTTGTATTCGGCGCGCTGCACGACCATGGCATCGTTGCCGATCATGACGACGTTGCCGACGCGGAGTTCTTGTGCGGTCTTCATAAAACTGGGTCCTTACGAATGGATTTGGCTGGGTATGGCTAAACGGATGGCTGACCGGGCTCGCGGCGATGCCTGCCTTGCCCGCGTCGCCCGAATGCGAGTTCTTTCCGGGGCGGCGCCTGACTGAACGCGAGGCGCCCCGCGTCTCGGATAACCGCTTATTTTAACTGAGTTTTTGCTCATTAGGCGAGTCGGGCCGAGCGACGCGCTCGGCCCCCAATGCGCATCGCGGCGAAATCGGTCATGTGCGATCGGCGCCGGTCCGGGCCGCGACGTGCGCGGCGAGATTGCCGGCAAGATCGCCGACGCGCGCCAGTTCGTCCGCCCATTGCGACGCGCGCGCCTCCAGTTGCCGCCGATGCCGCCAGAAGTCGGCCCAGTCCGGCACGCCCGCGCCGTTCCAGGCGTGCCAGAAACGCGTGATCGCTCGCTCCGCCGCCGGCGGCAGCCCGCGCGTGTAATGCGCGAGCGCGGCATCGAGCTTGGGCAAATGCGCGTCGTCGGCTTGGGGATAAATGTGCCAGACGAACGGCTTTCGTGCCCACTGCGCACGCACGAACGAATCTTCTCCGCGCACGAAGTTCACGTCGGCGGCCCACAGCAGTTCGTCGAAACGCGGCTGCTCGACGAAGCCGAGCGCATGCGCCTCGAGCGCGCCCGCGCGCGCCGACGTGCCCGCCGCGAACTTCGGCACGCCGAAGAAACGCGCGAGCGCGCCCGAAATGCGGCCTTCGGGAACCAGCAGCACGATGCGCGACGCGCCGTCGCGCCATTGCGCGAGCAACGCATCGACGGCGGGGTTCTCATACGAAAAGAGCGACACCACGGTCGACGCATCGTCGGGGCGCTCGACGCCGACGCGCTCGCGCCACCAGGCGGCGGCATCGAAGCGCGCGCGGGCGTCATCGAGGCCGCGTTCCTTCAGCACGCCGCCCGTTCCCGCGCCGAGTCCGGGGAAGAAGAAGGTTTTATCGAGCGCATGACGCGGGTGCGGCGACGGTCTTCCGTGAAAATCGGCGACCCAGTCCTCGCCGCTCAGATACTCGAGATTGATCCACACCGGCTTGGTCTCGCGACGCGCCATCGCCGCGATATACGCGTGCGGAATTTCGCACGCGAACGCTTCGATGACGACATCCGCGATCTGCAAGGTCTCGCCCGCATGCGCCGGCTCGCGCCAGTGCTCGATGACGACGCCCGCCGCTTCCTGCCGCGCGCGCGACGCATCGACGGCGGGGCAGAGCGCGTGGAACACGGCGAGGTCGTCGACGAAGAGCCGCATGCGCCAGCCGTGTTCCGCGCGAAGCTGGCGCGCGAGCCGCCAGCACACGCCGATATCGCCGAAGTTGTCGACGACCGCGCAGAAGATGTCGCAGGCGAGTTCCTGCGGCGAAGAAGTGGTCGAAGCGGTGGACATGGCGCGAGGGCGGCCGGCGGGACCGCGTCGTAATGTTCTAAACTGGCGATTCTAAGACCGTCCGCCCCAGGGCGCGCCGCCTTCCTTGTCCCTTCGCGATTCGTCGCGATATTCGCTGCATGACTCCGACCGACGCCCCCGACTCCGCTTTCGACCCGAAGAAGACGCTTGCGCAACTGCCGCATCTGCCGGGCGTGTACCGCTATTACGACAGCGACGGCAACGTGCTCTACGTCGGTAAGGCGCGCAACCTGAAAAAGCGCGTGTCGAGCTATTTCACGAAGACGCTGCACTCGCCGCGCATCGCGATGATGGTCACGCGCATCCGCAAGATCGAGACGACCGTCACGCGCTCGGAGGCCGAGGCGCTCCTGCTCGAGAACAATCTCATCAAGGCGCTCGCGCCGCGCTACAACATCCTTTTTCGCGACGACAAGTCGTATCCGTTTCTCAAGCTCACCGGCCACACGTTCCCGCGCATGGCGTACTACCGCGGCGCGGTGGACAAGAAGAACCAGTACTTCGGGCCGTTTCCGAGCGCCTGGGCCGTGCGCGAGAGCATCCAGATCCTGCAGCGCGTGTTCCAGTTGCGAACGTGCGAGGACTCCGTGTTCAGCAACCGCACGCGGCCTTGCCTGCTGCATCAGATCGGGCGATGCACCGCGCCGTGCACCGGTCTCATCAGCGAAGAGGATTACGCGCGCGACGTGTCGAACGCATCGCGTTTTCTGCTCGGGCGGCAGGGCGAAGTGATGAAGGAACTCGAGCAGAAGATGCACGCGTTCGCCGCCGACCTCAAGTTCGAGCAGGCGGCGGCCGTGCGCAACCAGATGAGCTCGCTGTCGACCGTGCTGCATCAGCAGGCGATCGAAGTGGGCAGCGAGAGCGATGTCGACATCCTCGCGGTCGTCGCGCTCGGCGGCAAGGTGTGCGTGAATCTCGCGATGGTGCGCGGCGGCCGGCATCTCGGCGACAAGGCGTATTTCCCGACGCACGTCGAAAGCGGCGTGGCGCTCGCGGATGAAGATGGCATCGAAGACGACGAAGCCGCAGAAGCGACGGAAGCGACGCCAGAAGCGCTCGTCGATGTCCCCGCGCAAGAGATCGCAGCCATCGCGCGTGAGGCGGAAGCACTCGAAGGCGATGCCGATGTAGCGAGCGCCGATGAAGACGCGCCGGAGACCAACGCCGAGCCAGCCGTGCGCGAAGGCGCGCTGGAGTCCGAAGTGCTCGAGGCGTTCATCGCGCAGCATTACATCGGCAATCGCGTGCCGCCGGTGCTCGTCGTAAGTCACGCGCCGAGCCGCGAACTCGTCGATCTGCTCATCGAACAGGCGGGGCACAAGGTTTCGCTCCTGCGCCAGCCGCAGGGCCAGAAGCGCGTGTGGCTCTCGATGGCCGAGAACAACGCGAAGCTCGCGCTCGCGCGTCTTCTGTCCGAGCAAGGCTCGCAGCAGGCGCGCACGCGCGCGCTCGCCGACACGCTCGGCCTCGACATGGACGACCTCGCGCTCATGCGCATCGAGTGCTTCGACATCAGTCATACGATGGGCGAGGCGACGCAGGCATCGTGCGTCGTGTATCACCATCACAAGATGCAGACGGGCGAATATCGACGGTACAACATTACCGGCATCACGCCCGGCGACGACTACGCCGCGATGCGCCAGGTGCTCACGCGCCGCTACGAGAAGATGGTGGCGCAGGCGGCGGCCAACGCGAACGAGGAAGCGGCGGCCCTGCAGCCCGAGGATGCCGCCGATCCGAACGTCACGCCCGACGCCGCGCCGGCTGCGGCCGCGGGCGGCACGCTGCCCAACATCGTGCTGATCGACGGCGGCAAGGGACAGGTCGAGATCGCGCGGCAGGTGTTCTCCGAACTCGGCCTCGATCACGGCATGCTGGTCGGCGTCGCGAAAGGCGAGGGGCGCAAGGTCGGCCTCGAAACGCTGATCTTCGCGGACGGCCGTTCGGCGCTGGAACTCGGCAAGGAGAGCGCGGCGCTGATGCTCGTCGCGCAGATCCGCGACGAAGCGCACCGGTTCGCCATCACCGGCATGCGCGCGAAGCGGGCGAAGGCGCGTCAGACGTCGCGGCTGGAAGAACTGGAAGGCGTCGGCGCGAAACGGCGTCAGCGGCTTTTGTCGCGCTTTGGCGGACTGCGCGGCGTGCAGGCGGCGAGCGTCGAGGATCTTGCGAGCGTCGAAGGCATCTCGCTTGCGCTTGCGCAGCAGATTTACCGGCAGTTGCATTGAATCCGCAGGCGGGCCGCGAGCCGCGCCCGGCGGGGCCTCGCCTTGTGAGCGCCGGACCGACGCGGCACAATGGCGGCTCCCTTACATGTCCATCACTCGCTGATCGCCCATGCCGTTCAACCTACCGATTTTTCTGACGTGGCTGCGAATCGTGCTGATTCCGCTCGTCGTGGGCGTGTTCTATCTGCCGGACATGATGTTGAGCCTGGAGCATCGCAATCTGCTCGCGATGGTCATCTTCGTGCTCGCCGCGCTCACCGACTGGTTCGACGGCTTTCTCGCGCGCAAGCTCAATCAGACATCGGCGTTCGGCGCGTTCCTCGATCCGGTCGCCGACAAGCTGATGGTGACCGCCGCGCTGCTCGTGCTCGTGCAGCTCACGCGTCTCAATGCGGTGATCGCGCTCGTGATCGTCGGACGCGAGATCACCATTTCGGCGCTGCGCGAATGGATGGCGCAGATCGGTGCATCGAAGAGCGTCGCGGTGAATTCGCTCGGCAAGTTCAAGACCGTCTGCCAGATGGTCGCCATTCCGATGCTGCTGTTCTACGGCCAGTTGCACATCGCGGGCGTGCAGTGGGTGATCGACACGCGCGTGTGGGGCTTGTGGCTGATCGACGTCGCGGCGTTTCTCACCGTGTGGTCGATGCTGTATTACATGAAGCTCGCGTGGCCGCAGATTCGCGAGCGCGGCGGCATGCTTTGAAATAGCTCGCGTGCTCGAATCGAAAAAAGTTGCGTCGAAGGGAAGAAAGCGCAGACGAAACTATTGACAGCTTGCTTTGGCTTCTACATAATCTCGTTTCTCTGATGTGCGGCGCAATGCGGCAAGCGAAGCAGTCAGCGAAAAAGTTGAATCTGCGGGAGTAGCTCAGTTGGTAGAGCGCAACCTTGCCAAGGTTGAGGTCGCGAGTTCGAGCCTCGTCTCCCGCTCCAGATTTCGAAATATTCGGTGCAGACAGCGCGGTGAGCGAAGCGGCATCGGAAAGCAGTAGGCAGAGCAGGATAATGCGGGAGTAGCTCAGTTGGTAGAGCGCAACCTTGCCAAGGTTGAGGTCGCGAGTTCGAGACTCGTCTCCCGCTCCAGTCAAAGGGGAAGCACGGCTTCCCTTTTTGTTTGGTGCACTATAGCCGGCTCATTCGGTCGGCGCGCACCACACCGCTTCCGGCGCGATAGCAAAGCGGTTATGCAGCGGCCTGCAAAGCCGTTTAGACCGGTTCGACTCCGGTTCGCGCCTCCACTTGAAAAGCCCTGATCCGTCAGGGCTTTTTCTTTTTCGGCGTCATCTGCGCGCATCGTCTCGCGGCATAATTGCGGCACGCTGCCATGCCTTCCGACTCCACTCCCATGACCGACCGACTTTCCGACCTTCAATGGCGCTGGAAGCGCTTCGACGATCTCACGACGACCGAGGTCTACGACATGCTCGCCGCCCGCAGCGCGGTGTTCGTCGTCGAGCAGAACTGCGTGTATGGCGACATCGACGGGCTGGATGTCGATGCGTGGCATCTTTTCGCGTATGGGGAAGGAGAAGGCGGCGAACGTGCGAAGCTGGCCGGCTATCTGCGCGTGCTGCTGCCGGGCAATCCGGACGAAAGCGCAAAAGACGTGCGCATCGGCCGCGTGCTGACGACGCCCGCGTTTCGCGGCATCAAGCTCGGCAACGCGATGCTCGAACGCGCACTCGCGCATATCCTCGAACAATGGTCCGATCAGCCGATCAGTCTGCACGCACAGGCCCACTTGCAGCGCTTCTACGGCGCGTTCGGCTTCGAGGCGTCGTCGGGCGTGCATGACGAGGACGGCATCCCGCACATCTGGATGCGTCGTCCGGGCTTCGGGTCATGACGCCGTCACGCTGACCGGTTCCATCGACGCCGCGCGCTCGTCGCGCAACCGCGAGCGCGCGGACAGCCGCAGCCAGTGCCGCAGCGCGATCAGCGCGCCGACCACGCTCATCATCGAGCCGGGAATCCATAGCAGAAGGCCGCCGACCTGTTGATCGCGCATCGGCGTGATCCAGGTGAACGCGCGGCCGCAGATCGAATAGATCGGATACAGCTCGCGCGGCGTGAAAAAGATAAATGCGCCCAGAATGATCTGCGGCGGAATCGCGGCGATGACGACGAGAATGCGTCGGCCAGGCGCGAGTCGCGCGGGCGGCGCGGGCCGCGGGTCGAGAACGAGCCACCAGAAAAGCAGGCCGTCGACGACCATGCTCCAGTTCATCACGCGGTAGAGGCGGACATCGAGCATCGCCTTGAAGTGAATCGGCGAAAGCAGCCAGAAATAAATCAGCCCGACGAACAGCACCACCGCGACGATCGGGTTGAACACGATGTCGAAGAACACGCGTGCGGCGCGCGTCTTTGTGGCGGGGCGCAGCCAGCGCTGCCGCCACGAGAAAGGCACGCCTGCGCGCAGCGCCGCGCCGGGGTACGACCACGCGATCAGAAACGGCCCGAGGTGATGCAGCACGAGATGCTGCAGCCGGTGCATGAAGAACTCGTGCTCGAAGTAATAGTCGAGCCGCGTATGCAGCGCGACGTACAGCGCGGTCAACCCAAGCCAGAACGCGACGTGCCGCAATATCGATACGCGCGCATGCCGCGCGCCGCGCGCAAACAGAATCGCGGCGGCGAGCACCGCGATCACGACCGTCGGCGACGGCTCCCACGGATCGAGCCAATAGAGGAGCGAATTCATCGTCAGGCGCCCTTCGAATGGATGACGCGGCGCAGATCAGCGGCGATGGCGTCGACGGAATCGCGATCGGTGGCGAGCAGTCGCGCGTGGCCTTCGCGATCGAAGATGTAGACGGCCGAACTGTGCGTCACTTCGTAAGCGCCGTTCGGATCGCGCTTTTCCATCTGATACGCCACGCGATATCGCTGCGCGACGGCCTCGATCGCGCGATCGCTTCCGGTCAGCCCGACAGCGTGCTTGTCGTCGAAGGCGCGCACGTAGGCGTGCAGCAGCGCGGGCGTGTCGCGCGCGGGATCGACGGAGATGAACGCGATGCGCGCGTTCTGCGCGTCCGGTCCGATGCGCTGAAGCACTTGAATCAGCCGCGCCATCGTTTCCGGACAGACATCGGGACAATGCGTATAGCCGAAGTAGACGAGCGTCGTGCGACCTTCGAACGACCGGCCGGTGACGTGCGCGCCGGTGTCGTCGGTGAGCGAGAAATCGAGGTCGGGCAGATGGCCGGACACGTCGGTGAGATGCCACGGCTCGGCCGGCTGCGAACAACCGGCAAGCGCGCATGCAGAAAGGGCGGCAAGGACGGCAAGAGCGGGGGCCGCGCGGCGGGAGCGCGGGGCGTGCGAACGATGGAAAGCGTGCATTGAACGAATGAGGCCGCGGCGTGCGGCGTGCTTTGAAGGCGCGAACATCTATCGCAAAATACACGCCTTTGCGGCCCGAGGTGGCGCATCATTTACCTTGTGGCCTATTTTTGAGACGATTTGCCGCATGCTCGCAAGCGCGCGGAAAGGCCGTCGAAGGTGGGCGCAAGCCGCGTCGCAGATGCCCGTAAGCGCGTTGCGCGGCCAGACAGGCAGCTTTCCGGGCCGAAAGGTGGCGCACGTATGATGCGCGATCCCGGCGCAATCCTGACCCAATCCCGACGCGATGCGCCCAACCCAAGGCAGACCCACAGGCCAACGATCGATGCAAATTCTTCCCGATTCCCTGTCTCTCGCCGAGACCGCATTTTTCTTCGATTTCGACGGCACGCTCGTCGAACTCGCGTCCACGCCCGACGGCATCTTCGTGCCGCGCTCCGTTCCCGACATCCTCGCTGCGTTGCGCCGCGCGACCAACAACGCGGTCGCGGTCGTGTCGGGGCGCGGCATCGACAATATCGATTCTTTCCTGCAAATGCCGGATCTTCCCGTGGCCGGCATGCACGGCGCGGAACGCCGCGACGCGAATGGCGACGTGCAGCGCATCGGCTTTCACGACGAGCGGCTCCTGCGCATGGAGCATGTGCTCGAAGGCGTCGTCAAGGCCAATCCGGGCATGCTGCTGGAGATCAAGGGCGCCGCGCTCGCGCTGCATTACCGCAACGCGCCCGATCGCGAGGCGGCCGCGCGCGCGGCGACCGAGCGGCTCGTCAGCGAATACGCCGACGCCTACGTGCTTCAGCCGGGCAAGATGGTCTACGAGATCAAGCCCAAGGACGTCGACAAGGGCCGCGCGCTGCGCGCGTTCATGGCCGAGCCGCCGTTCACGGGCAGAAAGCCGGTGTTCATCGGCGACGATCTGACCGACGAGAAAGGCTTCGCCGTCGTCAACGAATTCGACGGCTTGTCGGTCAAGGTCGGCGCCGGCGAGACCGTCGCGCGCTCGCGCATCGAATCGGTGGAATTGCTGCTCGACTGGCTGCAAGTGATCGCGGGGACGGCGGGGAAGCACGCGTGAGCCGGCTCATCATCGTTTCGAACCGCGTCGCGCCGATCTCCGAAGGCGGCCCGGCGGCGGGCGGGCTTGCGGTCGGCGTCTACGACGCGCTGAAGGAGACCGGCGGCGTGTGGTTCGGCTGGAGCGGCGACGTCCTGCCGGCAGCGCCCGAAGGCATCAGCCTGGAAGAGCAGGGACCGGTGACGTTCGCGACGATCGGCCTCGCGCGCCGCGACTACGACCAGTACTATCGCGGCTTCTCCAACGCGACGCTCTGGCCCGCGTTCCACTATCGCCCCGATCTGATCGAGTTCGATCGCGACGAATACGACGGCTATTGCCGCGTGAATCGCTGGCTCGCCGCGCAGCTCGCGCCGCTCCTGAAGCCCGACGACGTGATCTGGGTCCACGACTATCACCTGATTCCGTTCGCGCAGGCGCTGCGGGCAGCAGGTGTGCGCAATCGCATCGGCTTCTTCTTGCATATTCCGTTTCCCGCCTCGCAGATTCTCCTCGCGGTGCCGCGCCATCGCGAACTCGTCGAGGCGCTGTGCGCGTTCGATCTGCTCGGCTTTCAGACGGAGCCGGATCTGCGCGCGTTTTGCGATTACATCGAAACGGAAGCGGGCGGCGCGCTCACGCGCCACGCGAACGAACCCGCCGAGGTGCGCGCGTTCGGTCGGACGCTGAAGGCGGCGGCTTATCCGATCGGCGTGTATCCGGACGAAGTGCGCGCGCTCGCGAAGGACGGCGAAAGCGGCCGCGACGTGCAGACCGTCAAGGCGACGCTGCATCAGCGCAAGCTCGTGATGAGCGTCGACCGGCTCGACTATTCGAAGGGACTCGTCGAGCGTTTTCGCGCGTTCGAGCGGCTGATCGAGCGCGCGCCGCAGCAGCGCAACAACGTGTCGTTCCTGCAGATCGCGCCGCCGACGCGCACCGATGTCGACGCGTATCGCGACATTCGCCTGCAGCTCGAAGCGGAATCGGGACGCATCAACGGCCGCTATGCGGAACTCGACTGGACGCCGATTCGCTACATTCATCGCCAGTACGAACGGCCGGTGCTGGCCGCGCTGTTTCGCGAGGCGCACGTCGGCCTTGTCACGCCGCTGCGCGACGGCATGAACCTCGTCGCGAAGGAATACGTCGCCGCGCAGAATCCGGACGATCCCGGCGTGTTGGTGTTGTCGCAGTTCGCGGGCGCGGCGCGCGAGTTGACGGCGGCGCTCATCGTGAATCCACTCGATATCGACGGCATGGCCGACGCGCTCGCCGCCGCGCTCGCGATGCCGCTCGATGAACGGCGCGCGCGGCATCGGGAGATGTATCGGCAATTGCGCGAGAACAATGTGTCGGTCTGGCGCGACAACTTCCTGCGCGATCTGAACGCGCGATAGACGCAAAAAAGCCGCGTTCCTTTTTCAGGAAACGCGGCTTTTTCCGTTGCAGCGGTCAGGCCGGCTGCTTGTGCGGCGTCGCGACGATGGAAGGCAGCTTGCCGTGCTGCTTCGCAAGCAACTCGCGATACAGCCCCGGACGTTCGCGCAGTTCTTGCGGCGAACCGTCGTCGATGACCTTGCCCGCGCTCATCACGATGATGCGGTCGAAGTTCTGTAGCGTCGACAAACGGTGCGCGATGGCGATCACCGTGCGGCCGACCATCAGGCGGTCGAGCGCCTGCTGGATCGCTTCTTCGGAGGCGCTGTCGAGCGCGGACGTGGCTTCGTCGAGCAGCAGGATCGGCGCGTTTTTCAGAATCGCGCGCGCAATCGCGATGCGCTGTCGCTGGCCGCCCGACAGCTTCACGCCGCGATCGCCGACGATGGTGTCGAAACCTTCCGGCATCGCCTCGATGAAATCGGTGCAGCGCGCTTCGCGGGCCGCCGCGAACACTTCCTCGCGGCTCGCGTCCGGACGCCCATACGCGATGTTCTCGAACACCGTGCGATGGAAGAGCGAAATGTCCTGCGGCACCAGCGCGATCGCGTGGCGCAGGCTGTCCTGCGTGATCGCGCCGATATCCTGCCCGTCGATCTTGATGCTGCCTTTTTGCGTCTCGTAGAAGCGCTGCAGAAGCGCGAGCACCGTGGATTTGCCCGCGCCCGACTTGCCGATGAGCCCGACGCGCTGGCCCGGCTCGATATGCAGATGGAAGCTGTCGAGGATCGGGCGGCGGCGCGGATACGCGAACGTGACGCCTTCGAAATCCACGCGCCCGCCCTGCGGCACGAGTTCCGTGGCGTCCGAGCGGTCCGGCATGCCATGCGGCTCCAGCAGCGTCTGGACGGCTTCGGCGAGACGCGCGACGTGCTGCGTGACATCGACGAGCGCGACGGCGAGATCGCGCGTGCCGTGAAGAATGGTGAACCCGAGCGAGCTGACGAGCACGATATCGCCCGATGTCGCCTGACCCTTCGACCACAGCCACAGCGCCCAGCCGAGCAGACCGGCCGAAAGAATCGCGGTGACGACGGCGTGAAAGAGCCGCAGCTTTTCGAGGTACAGCAGGCTTTGCTGGCGCGCGACCATTTCGGCCTTGACCGTCGAGCCGAAGCGCTTCTGTTCGCGGATCGTCATGCCGAACGCGCGCACGAGCGCCATGTTGCCGATGACGTCGACGAGTTCGCCGTCCACCGACGCCGCCTTCGACGCAAAGCTGTGATGCCGCGCCGACCCGCGCTTCGCGAGCCGGTAAAGAATGAGCGCGAGGATCAGCGAAGCGGCCATGAGGCCCGCGGCCATCAGCGGATTCACCGCAACGATCATGACGATCGCGCCCAACACCGCGATGCACGGCGGCAGGACGTTCCACGCCATCACGTTCTCGGACGTGTAGATGGCGTTCGACGTCGCCGTGATGCGGCTCGCGAGCATGCCGGGCTGCTTCTCGGAGAAGTAGGTCGGCGAATGGCCGGAGAGGTAGGAGAAGAGGTCGCGGCGCAGGTCGCCCGTGACGATCACGAAGACGTGTGCGCCGACCCAGCCGCCGACGCGCCAGAGCAGATTGTCGGCGGCGATCAGTCCGACGAGGATCATGAACGCGCCCCACAGCGGGCCGGGGTGGCCGCGGCCCTGTCCGAGCACGTCGATCAGATGCTTGATCGCGTATTGCGACGCCAGCGCGCATCCGACTGCGGCGAACACGCTGAAGAGCACGATGGCATGCGCGACCGGATGCCGGCGGATGTAACGCATCAGGAACGCGAGCGGGCGATGCGCGTAGCTCGCGAGCTTGGCGTTGTGCGCGTTACGCTGGGAGACGGTGAGTTGGTCCAATGGTCTTTTGTGGTCGTGAAGCGGTTGAGCGTGTGGTGCGCGTTCGGGCATTGCCACTCGGATGCGGATTCTGTCCGATGCGTCGGCCCGGCCGGCGCGGTTGACGTCAAACCCGGCGACGCGGCGCCGTCTCCGTCGCTGAATTGTAGCCAGTAACCGGCCAGACGAACGTCATTCGGGCACATGACGCGCGGCGGATTCGCCACGCCGATGTCATCGTGCGCGCGGCCTGCTGCCCGCCCGCCGGTGCGCCTCGAGGCTTGGGCGCGCATTGTAAGCACATCGCGCGCTCTTTTGCGATGAAGCGTCCGCCGGCACGCCGCCTCGCGCACTTTGGACGTCGCTACGCGGCAGCGTCGACAAAGCATGCACCGCGCCAGCATCGAGATGAGGAGCCGGGATGCGAGGCGAACCCGCGAAGCGACTTCCGAGCATGGCCGCGGCTCGTGCTCCAATGTAGAACAACCCTAATAAACAGGGGTTTGTAATATGTTTCCTCGGTGTAACAAGGTAAATAAGTTGAAATGACTGCCTGTAGCCGCTGTAGAAAGCCCCATAATTCGCTCCGGGTTTTTACTTAGGCGCTTCGACAGCTTTCTGTAGGTTGGCGTCAACCGCCGCAGCGCAAGCGCGTTTATTGCTGAGCGCGGCGCTTTTTGAGATATGGCTTCGAAGTTGCTTTGCCTGAACGCCCGCGCAGAGCCGGTGATCAGCGAGCCCGCTTTTTCACTCGAGCATCAGCCGTTTGCCGCCGCGCGAGGCGCGCGCCAGGCTTTCGCCCGAGCCGAGCGATTCGCTCTCGACGTCAAACATGACAGCAGTACCTTGCCTGACCTTTTATTAGGAGTTTCACGACAATGCGAATCGCTCAAATCGCGCCCCTCCACGAGGCTGTTCCGCCGAAGCTCTACGGCGGCACGGAACGCGTGGTGTCTTATCTGACCGAGGCTCTTGTCGAGGCCGGACACGACGTCACGCTCTTCGCGAGCGGTGATTCGCAAACGTCCGCGAAGCTCGAAGCCTTCTGGCCGCAAGCGCTGCGCCTGGATCCGACCATCCGCGACACGATGGCGCCGCACATGCTGCTGCTCGAGGAAGTCCGCCGCCGCGCCGACGAGTTCGACGTGCTGCACTTTCACATCGACTATTACCCGTTCTCGCTGTTCGCGCGCCAGCCGGTGCCGTTCTTGACGACGATGCACGGCCGCCTCGACCTGCCCGAACTGCAGCCGATCTTCAGCACGTTCAAGGACGTGCCGGTCGTATCGATCTCGGACAATCAGCGTCAGCCGCTGCCGCAGGCGAACTGGCTCTCGACGGTTTATCACGGCCTGCCGGAGAATCTGCTCACGCCGATTCCGAACGTGAAGCCCGGTTATCTCGCGTTCCTCGGCCGCATCTCGCCGGAGAAGCGCGTGGACCGCGCGATTCGCATCGCCCAGGCGGCGGGCATGAAGATCAAGATCGCCGCGAAGCTCGACAAGGCCGACCGCGCCTATTACGAAGAAGAGATCAAGCCGCTCTTCGCGCTGCCGCATGTCGAGTACATCGGCGAAATCAGCGAGGCGGAAAAGACCGAGTTTCTCGGCAATGCGCACGCGCTGCTCTTCCCGATCGACTGGCCGGAGCCCTTCGGCCTCGTGATGATCGAAGCGATGGCGTGCGGCACGCCGGTGATCGCGTTCAATCGCGGTTCGGTGCCGGAAGTGATCGATAACGGCGTGTCGGGCTTCGTCGTGGAAGACGAGCTTTCGGCGATCGCCGCCGTCAAGCGTCTCGACTCGCTGTCGCGCGCGAAAGTCCGCGAGGCGTTCGAAACGCGCTTCTCGTCGAAGGTGATGGCCGCGCGCTACGTGCAGAACTATGAAGAACTGCTGCGCCAGAAGCACCGCACGATTCTGCGCGAAGTCAACGCCTGACGGACCTGTTCCGACGGCCGCATCGATGCGGCTCAACGACGCCCCGCACGCCGCAAGGTGCGCGGGGCGTTGTCGTTTTGGCACAGTCCTGCCGGTTTTCGCGCGCTGCGGCACGCGCCCGAATCGAATTCTCTGACGACATCCGCAATCTCCCTATAATGACCGGGCTTCGCGATGCGCGAAGCGCGTTCGCCGCGCGTTTTCGCTGACCGTGGCGGCAAGCATCGTTTGTGGACAGGAGCACCCTTTGGCGAGAATCAAGCAAACCAGCGCGAGCCCGGCACCGGGCGCAGGCACCGTTTTCGCGCTGCGGGCCATCGGCGTCGTGCTCGCGGCGCGCTGGGTGTTTTCCATGTCGCAGATGGGCTACCTTTCTTCCCTTCACGCGATGACGTCGTCGCCGTGGGCGTGCCTCAATGTCGTGCTGATCTTCCTGCTCGTCGTGCTTCCCGGCGCGAAGGCGCGCACCGACCGGCCGCTGCATCCGTTGCCGCAATGGCTCAGGCAGGCGCTGCGCTTTCTCGCGCTGCTCGCGTTCGGCTTCGCGGTGTTTTCAGTCGGCGCGTTCGTGTGGGCGTCGGGCTGGCGGCGCTTCGTGCATACGCTCGGCGAAACCAACGGCTGGCTTGCGGTCGGGCCGGCGCTTTACGCCGTCGTCATGTGGATCTGCCGGCCGCGCGCTCTCTGGCGCACGAACATCGCGGCGCGCCGTTTCGCCATCGGCCGATTCGCCATTTCTCTCGATCCCGTCACCCGCACCGCGATGGTCTGGGCCGAAAGCCGCAAGCTCGGGCAGTACGATGCGCGCGAGTTGTCGGTGAGATGGCCGGCGCCGTCGACGGACGCATCGCCGGCGACCATCCTCGCGACATCCGCGCAACCGGCTGCGGCGCCCGTGCAATCGAATGGTGTCGCGCGCAGAAGCTGGTTCGCGCGCCGTCCGAAAGTCGAGTTGCTCTGGGATTCGCCGGCTGCGGCCGGGCACAATCGCACCACGGTATTTCGCGCGCCGCTCGCGAGCGAGGGCGACCGCAGCGCCGCCCGCGCACTGGACGCCACGTTGCGTCAGGTCTGACGCGCGCGGCTTTCGGCGGCACACGTCTTTCTTGTCGATGCTGGGAGGAAAGGATGCTGATACGTTGGTTGCTGGCCGCGCTTCATTTGCTCGCTTTCGGCTTCGCGCTTGCCTCGGTGCTCGCGCGGGCGCGCGCGCTGCGCCGGCTGGATGCGTCGCAATCGGTGCAGGCGAATGAGCTTCGTCTGCGCGAGGTCTTTCGCTCCGACATGGTCTGGGGCGTGACGGCGATCGTGCTGATCGTGACCGGCGTCATGCGCGCGTTCGGCGGCTTCGAAAAGGGCGGGGCGTACTACCTGCACGAGCCGCTTTTCCACCTGAAGATGACCGCGCTGGTGCTGATCTTGTTGATCGAAGTCTCGCCGATGCTCGCGCTGATCCGCTGGCGCGCGGCGCTCGCGCAGGGCGGGGCGATCGATCTCACGCGTGCGCGACGCTTCGCGTGGATGAGCGATCTCGAAGCGGCGCTCGTCATGGTGATGGTGATTGCCGCGACCGGCATGACGCGCGGCATATGGGCGACGTAGGCGCGTGCGGCACGAGTAGTGTCCGACGCCCGCAAATGAAAAAGGCCCGAGTCATCGACTCGGGCCTTTTAGTCTTCGGTGTCTTGGCGTTACCAGCACCAGAATTCTGGTGGGTAGTACTGGGATCGAACCAGTGACCCCTGCCGTGTGAAGGCAGTGCTCTACCGCTGAGCTAACCACCCGAAGAGATTGAGATTATGTCAGGCGTATCGCGTTTCGTAAAGCGATTCTTCAAGCAATTTCGAAAATTCAGGCGGCGACCGCATCGGCCTCGGCGCTGGCCGCTTCCGTGCGCCATACGCTCGTGCCCTTGATCGCCTTGTCGAGATCGTTCAGCACCGCTTCATGCGCGGCCAGTTCGTCCGCGCTCGCGGCAATCACCGGCAAGTCGAGATCGTCCAGCGCAATGCGCGGCGCGGCCGTATCGCCTTCGGACGGCACGTCGCCGAGCATGTCGATGACGAGGCTTTCCTGGCCGCGCGTCATCGCGAGATAGACCTCGGCGAGCAGCTCCGAGTCGAGCAGCGCGCCGTGCAGCGTGCGATGCGCGTTGCTGATGCCGAAGCGGTCGCACAACGCATCCAGCGAATTGCGCTTGCCGGGGAACATCTGCTTCGCATGCGCGAGCGAGTCGATCACGCCCGCGCACGTCTCGGAGACCTTCGGCAGCCCGAGCAGCGCGAATTCCATGTCGAGAAAGCCGATGTCGAACGGCGCGTTATGGATGACCAGCTCCGCGTCGGCGATGAAGTCGCGTAGCTCGGCGGCGATCTCGGCGAACTTCGGTTTGTCGCTCAGGAATTCGGTCGTGAGCCCGTGCACCGCCAGCGCGCCGGGGTCGCTGTCGCGCTCCGGATTGACATAGAAGTGCAGGTTGTTGCCCGTCAGCCGGCGATTGACCAGCTCGACGCAGCCGATCTCGATGATCCTGTCGCCCGTTCGAGCGTTGAGGCCGGTGGTTTCGGTGTCCAGTATCAGTTGGCGCATGAGATGTCTGTTTTTCTGCGTTTAGCTGTCGGCAAGCGATGTGACGCCGCGATTGGCGAGCGCATCGGCGCGTTCGTTCTCGGGATGACCGGCGTGGCCCTTGACCCAGCGCCACTCGATCTGATGCTGCGCGACGAGCGCGTCGAGCCGCTTCCAGAGGTCGGCGTTTTTGACGGGCGTCTTCGCGGCCGTCATCCAGTTCTTTTTCTTCCAGCCGTGAATCCACTCGCTGATGCCTTTCTGCACATATTGCGAGTCCGTGTGGATCACGGCGCGGCACGGGCGCTTGAGCGCTTCGAGCGCGGCGATCACCGCCATCAGTTCCATGCGGTTGTTGGTGGTCGCGGCTTCGCCGCCGAACAGTTCCTTCTCCAGCGCGCCGAAGCGCAGCAGGGCGCCCCAGCCGCCGGGGCCGGGATTGCCTTTGCAGGCGCCGTCCGTGTAGATGTCGATTACTTTGGTCGATGCGGAATCTTCAGTCATCAATGCTCGTTGCGGATGTGCGGGGCGGCGACCGGGGCCAGACCGGGCGCGAGCGCGGGTTTCTTCAGCTTGCGCGGACCGATGAGCCGCATGCCGCGCACGCGCTTCACCGCGGTGATCATGTAGGCGGCGCCGAAGATGGGCCACCAGCGGTCGCCCGCAGGCTCCATGAATGCGCAGCGTTGCAGCCATTTGTCGGTGACGAGCGGCGGACGATAGCAGCCGAAGCGTCCGCGTTCAAGGTCGAATCCGAGCAGCTTGATCCAGTCCTTGATGCGGGTGAACGCGATCATGTCGTGCGCGGCGGGCACGAACGGGCGTCCGGCCACCTTGCCGAGCGATTGCCGCGCGCCCCACAGACTGAGCGAATTGAACCCGAGAATGATGAGCTGGCCCTCGGGCACGAGCACGCGTTCGGCTTCGCGCAGCAGCCGGTGCGGATCGCGCGAGAATTCGAGCGTATGCGGCAGCACGAGCAGATCGACACTCTGCGCTTCGAACGGCAAGTCGAGAAGATCGCACCAGACGGTGCTGCGGCCTTCCGGCGCGCTTGCGGCGGGCAGCGCGCTCACGCCCGCGGCGTGGGCGCGCGGCAGCGTATAGGGCGCGCTTGCGCCGCTTTCCGCGTCGAGCACGAGGGCGCGGCCGGTCATGCGGTTTTCGCGCAGCGCGTCGAGTTGCGGCATGCCGAGCTGAAGCGCGTGATAGCCGAAGATGTCGGATACCAGGCGGTCGAGCTGAGTCTGCTCCCACTCGAGCACGTAACGGCCCGGCGCCGAGTTGGTCCAGGCGGGCCAGTCTATAATCGCTCGGTCAGACATGTTCGGATGCCGCGTAGATGATCGCCATGGATTCACTTGCTGAAGATTCGCCCGGACCCGCGCTCGAGTACGTGCCGGTTCCGGCGTTCGAAGACAATTACATCTGGCTCGTGTCGGACTCGCGGGACGCCGTCGTGATCGACCCGGGCGACGCCGCGCCGGTCGAAGCGTATCTCGCAAGACGCGGCTGGCGGCTGACCGCTATTTTACTCACGCACCATCATCGCGACCACGTCGGCGGTGTGAAAGCGCTCCTCGATAGCCGATCGGCAGAGGGCGGCGTGCCGGTGTACGGGCCGGCCGGCGAGCCAATCGAGCATCTGACGCAGCGGCTGAAGGGCGGCGACGCCGTGCGTATCGCGCACCCGGCGCTGGAATTTACCGTTATCGACGTGCCGGGCCACACTGCGGGCCATATCGCGTATTTTCAGGCCGGCGACGCGCGCGGCACGCCGCATCTATTCTGTGGCGACACGCTCTTCGCGAGCGGCTGCGGGCGTCTTTTCGAAGGCACGCCGCAGCAGATGCTGGCATCGCTCGATGCGCTCGCCGCGCTTCCCGATACCACCGATGTCCACTGCGCGCACGAGTACACGCTGTCGAACATTCGGTTCGCGCGCGCTTGCGAGCCGGACAACGCCGCACTCGTCCGCTGGGACGACGAGGCGCACGCGCTGCGCGCCGCCGGCAAACCGACCGTGCCCACGACGATCCGCCACGAAAAGGCCGTAAATCCCTTCTTGCGCGTCGAACGGCCCGCAATTCAGGCGACGCTTTCGTCGCAATTCGGCGAGCCGGTCAAAGGCCGCCTCGATGCGTTCCGGCTGATGCGAGGATGGAAAGACACGTTCCGGTGAGCGGCCAAACTTGCCGCGAACTTAATCCGATACTTGAGAAACGCCGTTAGATGCAGGATTTTGCAGGGGTTTTACGCGCGTTCTTATTGACGTCCCAAGTGCGGTTCCGTACTATCGGCTCCAAATTTCCAAGCTTTATCTTTTGGAAGCCGAGACGTTCATGCGACTAACACTTAGCGCGCTATCCGTCCTTACGCTGGCCGCCTGTGCCAGCCAGGGTCCGACAGCGCCAGCCTCCAATACAACCGCCGCCGCTCCTACCGCCGCCTCGCAGCAAGAAGTCGCCGACACGATCCGCCGCACCGCAGCCGCCAAGGAAACCATCGACGTCGACAAGACGCCCGTCACTTCGCTCGCGGGGTCGGCCGATCTCTGGAGCCGCATCCGCAACGGTTTTCAGATTCCCGACCTGCAAAGCGATCTCGTCGACATGCAGGTGAACTGGTACGCGCAGCGTCCCGACTACGTCGAGCGCATGACCACGCGCTCGCAGAAGTACCTGTATCACATCGTCGAGGAACTCGAGCAGCGCCATATGCCCACGGAACTGGCGCTTTTGCCGTTTATCGAGTCGGCGTACAACCCGCAGGCGCTGTCGGTGGCGAAAGCGGCTGGCATGTGGCAGTTCGTGCCCGGCACCGGCCGCGATTACAACCTCAAGCAGAACATGTGGCAGGACGAGCGGCGCGACGTGCTGGCATCGACCTCCGCCGCGCTCGATTACCTTTCGCGCCTGCACGACATGTTCGGCGACTGGCATCTCGCGCTCGCCGCGTACAACTGGGGCGAGGGCAACGTGCAGCGCGCCATCGCGCGCAACGAGGCGGCCGGCTTGCCGACGGATTACGAAAGCCTGCGCATGCCCAACGAGACGCGCAACTACGTCCCGAAGCTGCAGGCGGTGAAGAACATCGTCTCGAATCCGCAGCAATACGGCCTCGCGCTGCCGGATATTCCGAATCACCCGTATTTCGTCACGGTCACGACCGCGCGGGACATCGACGTGACCATGGCCGCGAGGCTCGCCGGCATGAGCGTCGAGGAGTTCCGGTCGCTCAATCCGTCGTTCGCGAAGCCAGTCATTCTCGGCGCAACGAATCCCCAGATCCTGCTGCCGTTCGACAACGCCGCGACGTTCCAGCGCAATCTCAGCTCGTACACCGGCGCGCTGTCGTCGTGGACCACGTACACGGTCACGGAACGCGCGCGGCCCGCGGCGATCGCCGAGAAAATCGGTGTCGACGCGGACACGCTGATGTCGGTCAATCGCATTCCGGCGGGCATGCGCCTGAAACCCGGCTCGACCATCGTCGTGCCGCGCACGGATGACGACGACGAAGACATCAGCGCCGACGTCGCCGCGAACGCGATGCTCGCCGTCGAGCGCGACGTGCCGGACACGCGCAAGATGGCCATCCGCGTGCGCCGCAAGCAGTCGATCGCGACGCTCGCGGACCGCTACGACGTGTCCGTCGCGCAGGTTCGGGCGTGGAATCACACGCATCGCGACACGTTCATGCCCGGCCAGGTCGTCGTGCTCCATGTGCCGTATGGACGTCCGGTGCCGGCGGAGCCAGGTCCGGTGCGCGTCGAAACGGTGGCGGCGTCGAGCCATTCGTCGGGCGGCGTGACCAGAATCGGCACGCGTGTGACGGCCAAGACGCCGCACGGCAAGGCGCCGGGCCACACGCTCACGCGCGTGTCGGCGTCCATTCCGGTAAAACCGGCGACGTCGGCGAAACCGGTTGCGGTCGCGAAGACCGTCAAGCCTGCCGCGCCGCATGCGGCGAGCGCGAAGAGCAAAAAGAAGTAAGCGCGCGACGCCTTCGGATGTTTTATCCGCGCCGTCACCAAGGTGACGGCGTTTTCATTTGGCCGCGCGGTTAAACTGGCGTCTCAAAAGAATCGGACAAGCTCCAGAACCGCATGCCGTCCTCCGTTCGCTTTCGCGTATTCTTCCTGTTCGCCGCCGGATATTTCGTCTCTTACGTGTTCCGAGGCGTCAATCTGGGCTTCGCGCCGCTCATCACGCACGACCTCGGCATGTCGGCCGCGGACCTCGGCCTTCTGACGTCGCTCTATTTCATCGGCTTTGCGGTGGCGCAGATTCCCGTCGGCGTGCTGCTCGATCACTTCGGTCCGCGTCCGGTGACGGCCGGCATGCTCGTGTTCGCGGCGGCGGGCATCTGGACGTTCGGCGCGTCGCATGGGCTCGCGGGCCTCATGGTCGGACGGTTGCTGATCGGCATCGGCGTCTCCGTGTGCCTGAGCGCGGCGTTCAAGGCTTCGGCGCAGCATTTTCCGGTGGCGCGGCTCCCGCTCGTCAATGGCTTCACGATGGCCGTCGGCGGGCTGGGCGGCGTTGTCGTCGGTTCGCCGCTGGCATCGCTGCTGCACGTGACGACGTGGCGGCAGGTTTCCTTCGGCCTCGGCATGTTCACGCTCGTCGTCGCGGCGGCGATCGGTCTGTTCGCTCCGCGCAAGTCCGATGCGGGTCATCGGGCCGACGTCATCAGTCAGTTCAAGGGGACGTGGCATATCCTGAAAAGCGGCGCGTTCTGGAAAATCGCGTCGTTCTCCGTCGTGACGCAAGGCGTGTTCTACGCGATGCAATCGCTGTGGATTCGCCCTTATCTGCTCGATGTCATGAATCTCACGCCCGAGCATGCCGCGGGGCTCGTCTCGGTGCTGGGCTTCGCGATGATGTTCGGCTGCGTCGGCTTCGGCGCGGCGGCGCGCGGCATGGAGCGGCGGGGCGTCCCGGTGTATGCGTTCTGCGGCGTCGGCATGGCGCTTTACGTCGTGGTCCAAGTGCTCATGGTGCTGCGCGTGCCCCTTCCGCCCGCGATCCTGCTCGCCGCGTATGGCTTCTTCGGCGGCACAGGCATCCTGAGTTATGCGGTGATGGCCGAATACTTCCCGTCGCACATGATCGGGCGCGCCAGCACGACGCTCACGCTCGTGATCTTCGTGCTCATCTTCGGCTTTCAGGTGGGCGTCGGCGCGATGCTTTCCCAATGGCCGCCCGAAGGCGGGCATTACCCGGCGGTCGCGCATGTGACGGTGTGGGCGCTGCTGATCGCGTTGCAGGCCGCGAGCGCGGTCTGGTATGTGTTGCCGAGCCGGGCGCTGCAAAAGACGGAGCGCGCCGCGTCCTGATTAGGAACGATTCTTGGCAGCAAGCAGACGTTTCCCAAATTTGGAGAAATTGCGGGTTCGGGCTATAATTCGAAGGTTTGAGCATATCAACCCCGCACCCTAGCGCCTACCTCCCATTCACCGTCGTTCGCTGCGCATGGCAGCGCGCGCCGCACGCCGCCAGTCGTCCGCTTCGAGACCCGCTTGCACCACGCAAGTGAGCCGGTTCGAGCCGCGATGCCCGCCTGTGAGCCGCCGCCATCGTGCAAAGGAAGCCCGCGCTTGATCGAGCGGCGGGACACAAGCCTGAATTTCGGACAGACAGGTCGGTAACAGGGTGTTCCCCAAGGAGCTTCCCGTGTTGCCGTCATTCTCCCCAGCACTTCTCGCACTTGCCGACGGCACGGTCTTTCGTGGTCATTCCATCGGCGCGGCCGGTTCGACGATCGGCGAAGTGGTGTTCAACACCGCCATCACCGGCTATCAGGAAATCCTGACCGATCCGAGCTACGCCCAGCAGATCGTCACGCTGACCTATCCGCATATCGGCAATGTCGGCGTCAACGCCGAAGACGTCGAAGCCACCAAAGTCCATGCCGCCGGCCTCATCATCCGCGATTTGCCGGTGCTTGCCTCCAATTTCCGTTCCGAGCAGACGCTCTCCGACTATCTGAAGGCGCAAGGCATTTGCGCGATTGCGGGCATCGACACGCGCAAGCTCACGCGCCTGTTGCGCGACAAGGGCGCGCAGAACGGCTGCATTCTCGCCGGCAGCGACGACGAAGCCGAAGCGCTGCGTCTCGCGCGCTCGTTCCCGGGTCTCGCCGGCATGGACCTCGCGAAGGTCGTGTCGACGCAAGACCGCTATGAATGGACGCAGCGCGAATGGCGCCTCGAAAGCGGCTACGGCAAGCAGGAAGCGCCGAAATTCCGCGTCGTCGCGTTCGATTACGGCGTCAAGTTCAACATTCTGCGAATGCTTGCGGAGCGCGGTTGCCATGTGACCGTGCTGCCCGCTCAAGCAACCGCCGCCGACGCGCTCGCGCTCAATCCCGATGGCGTCTTCCTCTCGAACGGCCCCGGCGATCCGGAACCGTGCGACTACGCGATCGCGGCGACTAAAGAGTTCATCGCGAAAGGCATTCCCACGTTCGGCATCTGCCTCGGGCATCAGATCATGGGCCTCGCCGTCGGCGCGAAGACCGCGAAGATGAAAACCGGGCACCACGGCGCGAATCATCCGGTGAAGGACATGGAAGACGGCCGCGTCGTCATTACGTCGCAGAACCACGGTTTTGCGGTCGATGCCGCCACGCTGCCCGCGAACGCCAAGGTCACGCACGTCTCGCTCTTCGACGGCACGCTGCAAGGCTTCGCGCTCACCGACAAGCCGGCGTTCTGCTTCCAGGGCCATCCGGAAGCGTCGCCGGGCCCGCACGACATCGCGTATCTGTTCGACCGCTTCATCAAGCTGATGGAGACGGCGAAGGTCGCCGCTTAAAGAACACATAGAGAGCAGTTATGCCGAAGCGCACAGACATCAAGAGCATTCTCATCATCGGCGCGGGTCCGATCATCATCGGCCAGGCGTGCGAGTTCGACTATTCGGGCGCGCAGGCGTGCAAGGCGCTGCGCGAGGAAGGCTATAAGGTCATCCTCGTCAACAGCAATCCCGCGACGATCATGACAGACCCCAACACGGCGGACGTCACGTACATCGAGCCGATTTCGTGGGAAGTGGTCGAGCGCATCATCGCGAAGGAGCGCCCGGACGCCATTTTGCCGACGATGGGCGGACAAACCGCGCTCAATTGCGCGCTCGATCTGTTCCATCACGGCGTGCTGGAAAAGTACGACGTCGAGCTGATCGGCGCGTCGCCGGAAGCCATCGACAAGGCGGAAGACCGCCAGAAGTTCAAGGACGCGATGACGAAAATCGGCCTCGGTTCGGCCAAGTCGGGCATCGCGCATTCGATGGAAGAAGCGCTCGTGGTCCAGGCGCAAATCGCCGAAGCCACCGGCAGCGGCGGCTATCCGACCGTCATTCGCCCGTCGTTCACGCTGGGCGGCTCGGGCGGCGGCATCGCGTACAACAAGGAAGAGTTCGAAGAGATTTGCCGTCGCGGTCTCGATCTTTCGCCGACGCGCGAGCTGCTCATCGAAGAATCGCTGCTCGGCTGGAAGGAATACGAGATGGAAGTCGTCCGCGACAAGGCGGACAACTGCATCATCGTGTGCTCGATCGAAAACCTCGACCCGATGGGCGTGCACACCGGCGACTCGATCACCGTCGCGCCCGCGCAGACGCTGACCGACAAGGAGTATCAGGTGCTGCGTAACGCGTCGCTCGCGGTGCTGCGCGAGATCGGCGTCGATACGGGCGGCTCGAACGTGCAGTTCGCGATCAACCCGAACGACGGCCGCATGGTCGTCATCGAGATGAATCCGCGCGTGTCGCGTTCGTCGGCGCTGGCGTCGAAGGCAACGGGCTTTCCTATCGCCAAGGTCGCGGCGAAGCTCGCATGCGGCTATACGCTCGACGAACTCAAGAACGAGATCACGGGCGGCCAGACGCCGGCATCGTTCGAGCCGACCATCGATTACGTCGTCACGAAGGTGCCGCGTTTCGCGTTCGAGAAATTCCGCGAAGCCGATTCGCGCCTGACCACGCAAATGAAGTCCGTCGGTGAAGTCATGGCGATGGGCCGCACGTTCCAGGAATCGTTTCAGAAGGCGCTGCGCGGTCTGGAAGTCGGCGTCGACGGTCTCGATGAAAAGACCACGAGCCGCGACGAAGTCATCCGTGAGATCGGCGAGCCGGGACCGGACCGCATCTGGTATCTCGGCGACGCGTTCCGCCTCGGTCTGACGCGTGAGGAAATCTTCGAAGAGACGTCGATCGATCCGTGGTTCCTCGCGCAGATCGAACAGATCGTGCTGAAAGAGAAGGCGCTCGAAGGCCGCACGCTCGAAAGCCTCACGCGCGACGAACTGCTGTACCTGAAGAAGAGCGGCTTTTCGGATCGCCGTCTCGCGAAGCTGACCGGCTCGACGCAAGCCGACGTGCGCAAGAAGCGTCACGCGCTGAAGGTGCGCCCGGTCTACAAGCGCGTCGATACGTGCGCGGCCGAGTTCGCCACCAAGACGGCGTACATGTACTCGACCTACGAGGAAGAGTGCGAAGCGAATCCGACGGACAGAAAGAAGATCATGGTGCTCGGCGGCGGGCCGAACCGGATCGGGCAGGGCATCGAGTTCGACTACTGCTGCGTGCACGCGGCGCTCGCCATGCGCGAGGACGGTTATGAAACCATCATGGTCAACTGCAACCCGGAGACCGTTTCCACCGACTACGACACCTCCGACCGTCTGTACTTCGAATCGCTGACGCTCGAAGACGTGCTCGAAATCGTCGATCTGGAAAAGCCCGTCGGCGTGATCGTGCAGTACGGCGGCCAGACGCCGCTCAAGCTCGCGCTCGATCTCGAGGCGAACGGCGTGCCGATCATCGGCACGTCGCCCGACATGATCGACGCCGCCGAAGACCGCGAGCGTTTCCAGAAGCTCTTGAAGGATCTCGAGCTGCGTCAGCCGCCGAACCGCACGGCGCGCGCGGAAGACGAAGCGCTCGCGCTCGCCGAAGAGATCGGTTATCCGCTCGTCGTGCGTCCTTCGTATGTGCTCGGCGGCCGCGCAATGGAAATCGTCCACGAGCCGCGCGACCTCGAACGCTACATGCGCGAGGCCGTGAAGGTGAGCAACGATTCGCCGGTGCTGCTCGACCGGTTCCTGAACGACGCGATCGAATGCGATGTCGACTGCATCTCGGATGGCGAAGCCGTGTTCATCGGCGGCGTGATGGAGCACATCGAGCAGGCGGGCGTGCATTCGGGCGATTCGGCCTGCTCGCTGCCGCCGTATTCGCTGTCGAAGGAAACGGTCGACGAACTGAAGCGACAGACCGCCGCGATGGCGAAGGCGCTGAACGTGGTCGGCCTGATGAACGTGCAGTTCGCGATCCAGCAGGTGCCGCAGGAAGATGGCTCGAAGCAGGACATCATCTACGTGCTGGAAGTGAATCCGCGCGCATCGCGCACGGTGCCTTACGTGTCGAAGGCGACGAGCCTGCCGCTCGCGAAGATCGCCGCCCGCGCGATGGTCGGCCAGACGCTCGCGCAGCAGCGCGTGACGAAGGAAATCGTGCCGCCGTATTTCAGCGTGAAAGAAGCCGTGTTCCCGTTCGTCAAGTTCCCGACGGTCGATCCGGTGCTCGGGCCGGAAATGCGTTCGACGGGCGAAGTGATGGGCGTGGGCCGCACCTTCGGCGAGGCGCTCTTCAAGTCGCAACTCGCGGCGGGTTCGCGCCTGCCGGAATCCGGCACGGTGCTCATCACCGTGATGGACGCCGACAAGCCGAAGGCCGTCGAGGTCGCGCAGATGCTGAACGAACTCGGCTATCCGATCGTGGCGACCAAGGGCACCGCGGCGGCGATCGCGGCGGCGGGCGTGCCGGTGAAGGTCGTCAACAAGGTGAAGGATGGCCGGCCGCACATCGTCGACATGATCAAGAACGGCGAGATCGCGCTCGTCTTCACGACCGTCGATGAAACACGCGCCGCCATCGCCGATTCGCGCTCGATTCGCATGAGCGCGCAGGCCAATAAGGTGACGTACTACACGACGATGTCGGGCGCGCGCGCGGCCGTCGAGGGCCTGCGTTATCTGCGCGATTTGGAAGTCTATGATTTACAAGGCTTGCATGCTCGCCTAAACTAAGGCTTCGATTACTGGTCTAAGCATCACGAGCCGCGGTTAAGCGGTATCTCCTTTCGTATAGGGAGATGCGCTTAACCGCGGTAATTTTTTTGGACGTTTTTGTTTCCGGGTTGTCTATGAGCACGATTCCCTTGACGAAGCGCGGCGCGGAGTTGCTGCGCGACGAATTGCAACGCCTAAAGGCTGTCGAGCGTCCGGCGGTCATCAATGCGATCGCCGAAGCGCGCGCGCAGGGCGACCTCTCTGAAAACGCGGAGTACGATGCCGCGAAGGAAAAGCAGGGCTTCATCGAGGGCCGCATCGCGGAACTCGAATCGAAGCTGGCCGCAGCCCAGGTCATCGACCCGACGACGGTCGAAGCCGATGGCCGCGTCGTTTTCGGCGCAACGGTCGAACTGGAAGATCTGGAGTCCGGCGACACGGTCACGTATCAGATCGTCGGCGATGACGAAGCCGATATCGACCACGGTCTCATTTCCGTCAGCTCGCCGATCGCGCGCGCACTGATCTCGAAGACCGAGGGCGACGTCGCGTCCGTGCAGGCGCCGAGCGGCGCGCGCGAGTACGAAATCATCGCTGTCCGTTACGTCTGATGGCTCACCGGCTCTTTCGCTTCGTCGCGATGATCTGGGTCGGCAGTCTGCTGACGCTCGGCCTCGTCGCGGCGCCCGTGCTCTTCTCCATGCTGGATCGCGCGCTGGCCGGATCGGTCGCGGCGCAGTACTTCCGCATCGAGGCGTTCGTCGGTGTGGTTAGCGCGCTGGTTCTGATTCTGATCTGCAATCGCTTCGTGAAGAGCGGCATTGCCGACTACAAGCGCGTTCGGTGGATGGTCGCGGTGATGCTCGTATGCGTGCTGCTCGGCTACTTTGCGTTGCAGCCGTTCATGAATTCGCTGCGCATGGCGGCGCAGGAAGCCGGCACCGATCTCGCCAATTCGCCGTATGCGAGCCGGTTCGGCATTCTGCATGGCATATCGACCGCGATTTATCTGGTCGAGTGCCTGTTCGGGATCGCGCTCGTATGGCGTCTTCCGGGTCAGGCGCCGGCCAAGATCGTGCCGAAGAACAAGTCGGCGAAGATGGCCGCCAAGCGCGCGCGCAGTTGATCCCTGCTGGATGCGGCGCGGACGTTTCGGTTTCACGTCCGCGCCGCATCGATCATTTCACGGTCTGGTGCTGGCGCTTGGAACTCGCCTGGCGCTTCTTCGCGCGCTTCACGTTGCCGCCCGCGGTCACGCGCTCGTTACCCAGCACTTTCAGCGTCTGCTTCTTGGGCTTCTTGAAGGCTGGCGCATCGCGCGAAATCTTCACCGCCTTGACGATGCGCGGCGCCGCGCCCTTCGCGGGACGGTCGGCGGCTTCGGCGGCGCTGGGCGGCATCGTGCTGCGCGTGCGCGTTGCGCGGCCCTTGGCCGGTGCGGCGCCCTCGGGTCGCCAGATGACGAGCAGCTTGCCGATATGCTGAATCGGCGCGGCGTTCAGGCGATCGCAGATTTCTTCGTAGATGGCGATGCGCGCTTCGCGATCGTCGCCGAACACGCGAATCTTGATGAGCTGGTGCGCTTCCAGGTGCACGCCGATTTCGTTCAGCACGGCATCCGTGAGACCCTCCGCGCCGACGAGCACGACGGGCTTGAGTGCGTGGGCCTCCGAGCGATGTTCGGAGCGCTGGGCAGGGGAGAGTTCAAGAGCTGGCATGAGAAATTTGGGACTCGACTAAAATGGGCGGCGCAACGGCGTTTTGAGCGCCAAAGGCGGCGCGCCGAAGCGCGGAGGGCAGAAAAGCCCGGCGACGCGGCGCCAGGGCGATGCCTGAAACGGCGCGTGCCCGGCGATGGCCGGCTTTGGCCCGCGAGATTGGACTCGACCGCCGCCATAAACAAAATAGGCCGGAGACGCGATTGCCGGGCGCATTCGAGCACCCGCGGAAACGTTCCGGCCGACAAGACGCGTATTATCCGCTAAAAGCCGCGCGCGTTGCAGCAAGATTGCGCGCGCAACGCTGGCTTGACACACAACGAAGCGCGCCGATGCGCATTCGGCGCGTCACCGAAATACCTTCCGAAGCGCGCAGGCGCGCAGCATGAGTTCAGTTTGAATGGCAAAGAATCGCTTCAATCATTCGTGGTTGCATGACCACATCAACGACCCTTACGTGAAAATGGCGCAGCGCGAGGGTTATCGCGCGCGCGCGGCGTACAAGCTCAAGGAGATCGACGAGCTGGACAAGCTCATCCGACCGGGGCAGGTCATCGTCGATCTGGGTTCGACGCCGGGGAGCTGGAGCCAGTACGCGCGCAATAAGCTCGCCCAAAGCCCGAAGCGCGATGCGGATCGGCAGGGCGGCATCGACGGCACGATCATCGCGCTCGACATTCTGCCGATGGAGCCGATCGCCGATGTCACGTTCATCCAGGGCGACTTCCGCGAGGACGCCGTGCTCGCTCAACTCGGCGAAATCGTCGGCGATCGTCAGGTGGACCTTGTAATCTCGGACATGGCCCCCAACCTCTCCGGCGTGGCAAGTGCGGATGCGGCGCGGATCGAGCATCTTTGCGACCTGGCGCTGGAATTCGCGCAGACCCATCTGAAACCGGAGGGCGCGCTGCTAGTCAAATGTTTTCACGGCAGCGGTTATAGCCAGATCGTCGAGAAGTTCAAGCACCAGTTCAAAGTGGTGGCGCCGCGCAAGCCCAAGGCGTCTCGGGACAAATCGTCCGAGACTTTTATCCTCGGGCGGCGGCTCAAACATCCGGCTGCGGGACCCGCTTAAACAAGGTCGGCGAAAATCGGCGATATTTTCGCGGAATATGCCGAAAAAAGACCATCTGCCGCTATTTAAGCGGTAGAGAAACCTTATGGCAGGGGTTAGCCGTCTGGATTAGAATGCTTTGGTGGCGCCGCAAGGTTTATGTAGGCGCCCGTCAATGAGTGAGGAGTGGTGCTTTGAACAACAATATGTTCTCTAAAGCGGCAGTGTGGCTCGTGATCGCACTGGTGCTGTTTACGGTGTTCAAGCAGTTCGATAAGCCCCGCGTCCAGGAAGGCGTGTCGTATTCGCAGTTCATGGACGACGCGAAGAACGGCAAGGTGAAGAACGTCACCGTTCAGGGCCGCAATCTTACGGTCACTCCGGCAGACGGCCAGAAATACCAGATCGTGTCGCCTGGCGACATCTGGATGGTCGGCGATCTGATGAAATACGGCGTTCAGGTCAGCGGCAAGGCTGACGATGAACCGAATGCGCTCGTCTCCGCGCTGTACTACCTTGGACCGACGATTCTCATCATCGGCTTCTGGTTCTACATGATGAGGCAGATGCAGGGAGGCGGCAAAGGCGGGGCGTTCTCGTTCGGCAAATCGCGCGCGCGGCTGATCGACGAGAACAACAACGCGATCAATTTCACCGATGTCGCCGGTTGCGACGAAGCGAAGGAAGAAGTGTCGGAGCTGGTGGACTTCCTGCGCGACCCGCAGAAGTTCCAGAAGCTGGGCGGGCGCATTCCGCGCGGCGTGCTGCTGGTCGGCCCTCCGGGTACCGGTAAGACGCTGCTGGCTCGCGCCATCGCGGGCGAGGCGAAGGTGCCGTTCTTCAGCATCTCGGGTTCGGACTTCGTGGAAATGTTCGTCGGCGTGGGCGCGGCCCGCGTGCGCGACATGTTCGAGCAGGCGAAGAAGCATGCGCCGTGTATCGTGTTCATCGACGAAATCGACGCGGTCGGCCGTCATCGCGGCGCCGGCATGGGCGGCGGCAACGACGAACGCGAACAGACGCTGAACCAGATGCTCGTCGAAATGGACGGCTTCGAGGCGAACTCCGGTGTCATCGTGATCGCAGCGACCAACCGTTCGGACGTGCTCGACAAGGCGCTCCTGCGCCCGGGCCGCTTCGACCGCCAGGTGTATGTCGGTCTGCCGGATATCCGCGGCCGCGAACACATCATGAAGGTGCATCTGCGCAAGGTGCCGATCGCCAACGACGTCGACGCATCGGTCATCGCGCGTGGCACGCCGGGCTTCTCGGGCGCGGACCTGGCGAATCTCGTGAACGAAGCCGCGCTGTTTGCGGCGCGCCGCGGCAAGCGCATCGTCGAAATGCAGGATTTCGAGGACGCGAAGGACAAGATCTTCATGGGTCCGGAGCGCAAGTCGGCCGTGATGCGCGAAGAGGAACGCCGCAATACGGCGTATCACGAGTCGGGTCACGCGGTCGTCGCGAAGCTGCTGCCGCATGCAGACCCGGTCCACAAGGTCACGATCATGCCGCGCGGCTGGGCGCTCGGCGTTACCTGGCAATTGCCGGAACATGACCGCGTGAACCTGTATCGCGACAAGATGCTGGAAGAAATCGCGATCCTGTTCGGCGGCCGTGCAGCGGAAGAAGTGTTCCTGAACTCGATGTCGACCGGTGCTTCGAACGACTTCGAGCGCGCAACGAAGATGGCGCGCGACATGGTCACGCGCTACGGCATGTCGGACGTCCTCGGCACGATGGTCTATGTCGATACCGAGCCGGAAGGCATGTTCGGCAAGCTCGGCGCGAAGACGGTGTCGGAAGCTACGCTGCAGAAGGTCGACGCGGAAATCCGCCGCATTCTGGACGAGCAATACGCGCTCGCCCGCAAGCTGCTGGAAGACAACCGCGACAAGGTCGAGGCCATGACCAAGGCGCTGCTCGAATGGGAAACCATCGACGCGGACCAGATCGGCGACATCATGGCGGGCCGTCCGCCGCGTCCGCCGAAGAACTTGCCGCCGCCTTCAGGCGATACGCCTCCGAGCGGGAACAGCGGCACGGAAGTGAAGCCGGGCAGCGCGACCGCTCCCGCCTAAACTCCCGGCATCAGACGATGGGCCGGCGTGCACTGCACGCCGGCCCATTTTTTCTTTATGGCCCGGCGTTCGCGGCCAGGGCGCCTGTCAATTGCTCCAGCAGACTCGCTTGACCACATCCACATCCACATCCACATCCCACCTTCCTGTCGCGCCGCCGTTGCAATGCGGCCGCTTTACGCTGACGTTCGAGCGTCCGCTCGTGATGGGCATTCTGAACGTCACGCCCGACTCGTTTTCCGATGGCGGCCGCTTCCTCTCGCGCGATGCCGCCCTCGCGCGCGCCGAGCGAATGCTTGCCGATGGCGCGGACATCGTTGATATCGGCGGCGAATCGACGCGGCCGGGCGCGCCGCCCGTGCCGCTCGACGAAGAACTGGCGCGCGTGATTCCCATCGTCGAGGCGCTGCGCGCGGTGCGGGTTCCGCTGTCGGTCGACACGTACAAGCCCACGCTGATGCGCGCCGCACTCGATGCAGGCGCGGACATGATCAACGACATCTGGGGCTTTCGTCAGGACGGCGCAATCGACGCGGTGAAAGACGCGAACTGCGGCCTGTGCGTGATGCACATGCTCGGCGAGCCGCGCACCATGCAGTTGCACGAACCCGTTTACGAGGATGTCGTCGCGTCGGTGCGCGAATTCTTCGCCGAGCGCATGTCGATGCTCGCGAGCGCAGGCGTGGCGGCGGATCGCATCAGTCTCGACCCCGGCTACGGCTTCGGAAAGACGGTCGGGCATAATTACACACTGCTTGCCGAACTCAGTGCGACGTTGCCTTCGGGCACGCATCGTCCGCTTCTGGCCGGCATGTCGCGCAAATCGATGCTCGGTGCAGTCACCGGACGCGGCGCCGGCGAACGTCTGAGCGCGAGCATCGCGGCGGCGGTTTGCGCGGCCGAGCGCGGCGCGGCCATCATCCGCGTGCATGATGTCGCGCAAACCGTCGACGCGCTAAACGTTTGGCAGGCAACAAAAGACGCCGCGCGCGGCGGGCAATATTGAAGCGAATCTTTCGAAGCTGACGGCGGAGGCGTCCTGCCGCCATGAACGACAACACAAGCCGCGGACCACAACAGGCGCCATACGTCCGCGAGGAGGGCCAGGCAACGATGACACGACGATATTTTGGAACTGACGGCATTCGCGGGCGCGTTGGCGCGGCCCCGATCACCCCGGACTTCGTACTGAGGCTCGGCTACGCGGCGGGCAAGGTGCTCGCGGGCGCGGGGCAGCCGGCGCAGAAGGGCAATCGCCCGACGGTGCTGATCGGCAAGGACACGCGCGTGTCCGGCTACATGCTCGAAGCGGCGCTCGAGTCCGGCTTTTCGGCGGCGGGCGTCGACGTGATGCTCGCCGGCCCGATGCCCACGCCCGGCGTCGCGTATCTCACGCGGGCGCTGCGCCTTTCGGCGGGCGTGGTCATCAGCGCGTCGCACAATCCTTACGACGACAACGGCATCAAATTCTTTTCCGCCGACGGCAACAAGCTGCCCGACGAAGTCGAATCGCGCATCGAGGCGCAGCTCGAGCTGCCGATGGACTGCGCGCCTTCCGAGCATCTCGGCAAGGCGCGCCGTCTCGACGACGCGGGCGGCCGCTACATCGAGTTCTGCAAAAGCACGTTCCCCGCGAACTTCGACCTGCGCGGCCTGAAACTCGTGGTGGACTGCGCGCACGGAGCGGCGTATGACGTCGCGCCGCACGTCTTTCATGAACTCGGCGCGGAAGTCGTGCCGATCGGCGTGTCGCCCAACGGCTTCAATATCAACGACGGCGTCGGCGCAACGGCGCCCGATGCGCTCGTTCGCGCGGTGAAGGAGCACGGCGCGGACATCGGTATCGCGCTGGATGGCGATGCGGACCGATTACAGGTTGTCGATTCGAGCGGGCGTCTCTATAACGGCGACGAACTGCTCTACGTGCTGGTGAAGGACCGCATCGCGACCGACGGCAAGGTGGAAGGCGCGGTCGGCACGCTGATGACCAACATGGCGGTCGAAGTCGCGCTGAAAGAAGCCGGCGTTCAGTTCGTGCGCGCGGCCGTGGGCGATCGCTATGTGCTGGAAAAGCTGCGCGAGCATGGCTGGCAGCTCGGCGCGGAAGGCTCGGGCCATATCCTGTCGCTGGATCGGCATTCGACGGGCGACGGCATCGTGTCCGCGCTGCTCGTGCTGGCCGCGCTCAAGCGCAGCGGCAAGACGCTCGCCGAACTGCTCGACGGCGTGAGCCTCTTCCCTCAAAAGCTCATCAACGTGCGCATGAGCGCGGGTGCGGACTGGAAGAACAGCGACGCGATTCGCCGCGCGGTCGAGCAAGCCGAGCATTCCCTCGAATCGCGCGGTCGGGTCTTGATTCGCGCGTCGGGAACCGAACCGGTCCTGCGCGTGATGGTGGAAGCCGCCGCGCAGCAGGACGCCGTTCGCCACGCGGAAACGATTGCGCAAGTCGTAAAGGACGTGACTTCGTAGGCGTTCACTGAAAAACATGCGTTTTCGCTAAAGCGGGCTTCGGCCCGCTTTTTTTTCGCGCCGCAGACCGGTGACCAAGGACCGATCAACCCACTTTCGATACGTAAGCCGGATGTCACGCACCTTTCACGGAGAGTCACATTACTGTCACAGAGACTGCCTATATTTCGCGGTGTCGTCTCACACGTTCTCAACCCTTGGAGGTCTCATGAAATTGATGCACACCGCGCTGGCTGGCGTAATTGGCGCAATGTTCGCCATCTCTGCGCAAGCGGCCGATATCACCGGCGCGGGCAGCACCTTCGCAGCTCCGATCTACACCAAGTGGGCAGACGCCTATCAAAAAAGCGGCGGCGGCAAGGTCAACTACCAGGGCATCGGTTCGTCGGGCGGCATCAAGCAGATCGTCGCCAAGACGGTGGATTTCGCAGGTTCGGACGCACCGCTCAAGGACGACGAACTCACGAAGGACGGTCTCTTCCAATTTCCGACGGTGGTGGGCGGCGTGGTGCCGGTCATCAACGTGCCGGGCGTGAAGGCGGGCGAAGTGACGCTGTCGGGCCAGGTGCTCGGCGACATCTATCTCGGCAAGATCAAGAAGTGGAACGACCCGGCCATCGCCGCGCTGAACCCGAAGGTCAAGCTGCCGGATACGGATATCGCCGTGGTGCGCCGCGCGGACGGCTCGGGCACGAGCTTCATCTGGACGAACTATCTGTCGAAGGTCAACGCCGACTGGAAGTCGAAAGTGGGCGAAGGTTCGACGGTCAACTGGCCGACCGGCACGGGCGGCAAGGGCAACGACGGCGTCGCGGCGTTCGTGCAGCGTCTGCCGGGCGCGATCGGCTATGTCGAGTGGGCCTATGCCAAGCAGAACCACATGACGTATGTCGGCCTGAAGAATTCGGCGGGCACGGTGGTCGAGCCGAAGACGGAGACGTTCAAGGCGGCGGCTGCGGGCGCGGACTGGTCGAAGTCGTTCTACCAGATTCTGACGAACGAGCAGGGCAAGGATGCCTGGCCGATCGTCGGCGCGACGTTCGTTCTGCTGCACTCCACGCAGGACAAGGCCGCGCAGGGCACCGAGACGCTCAAGTTCTTCGATTGGGCGTTCAAGAACGGCAACCAGGCCGCGAACGACCTCGACTACATCTCGCTGCCGGATTCGGTCGTGGCGGAAATCCGCTCGCAATGGAAGGCGAAGGTGAAGGACGCATCCGGCAAGCCGGTTGCTGAGTAAAACCGTAGCAGGCAGTCGTTCGAAACTGTTCCGGGCTTGCGCGGGACAGCATGCAGCAAAAAGCCGCGCGGCGATCTGGAAATCGCCGCGCGGTCTGACACGTAGCGTAACCAAGGCTCCCATGTCGGACATCAACCTCGCGTCGGCACCGCCGGCGGCGCATGCACAGCGCGCGCCGAGCCGTATCGGCGACATCATTTTCGGCGGCATCACCCGGCTTGCGGCCATCGTGACGCTGCTGCTCCTGGGCGGCATCATCGTTTCGCTCCTCATCGCGTCGATGCCGACGATCCAGAAGTTCGGCCTGAGCTTTCTGTGGCGCGCGGAATGGGATCCACCGAGCGACAGCTTCGGCGCGCTGGTGCCGATCTACGGCACCATCGCGACGTCGCTCATCGCGCTCATCATCGCGGTGCCGGTGAGCTTCGGCATCGCGCTGTTTCTGACGGAGCTTTCGCCCGCGTGGCTGCGCCGTCCGCTCGGCGTCGCCATCGAGCTGCTCGCGGCGATTCCGTCGATCGTCTACGGCATGTGGGGCCTGCTCGTGTTCGCGCCGATCTTCGCCGCATACTTCGAAAAACCGCTTGGGGCTTTGCTCGGCGGCGTGCCGCTCATCGGCGCGTTCTTCCAGGGGCCGCCGATTGGGATCGGCATTCTGTGCGCGGGCGTCATCCTCGCGATCATGATCATCCCGTATATCGCGTCGGTGATGCGCGACGTCTTCGAGGTCACGCCGGTGCTGCTCAAGGAATCGGCATACGGCATCGGCTGCACGACGTGGGAAGTCATGTGGAAGATCGTGCTGCCGTACACGCGCGCCGGCGTGATCGGCGGCGTCATGCTCGGCCTCGGCCGCGCGCTCGGCGAAACGATGGCGGTGACGTTCGTGATCGGCAACACCAATCTGCTCGACAACGTGTCGCTCTTTTCTCCGGGCAACAGCATCACGTCCGCGCTTGCCAACGAATTCGCGGAAGGGAGTCCCGGCCTGCATACGTCGGCGCTGATGGAACTGGGCCTGATTCTCTTCGTCATCACGTTCTTCGTACTCGCGCTCTCCAAGCTGATGCTTTTGCGCATGGAACGCGGGGAGGGTGCAAAGTGAGCCGTCCCGCAACTTTCGATGACCACGATCGCGTGCAAGCCTCGCGCGTGAAGCTGCAGCGCCGCCGACGCGGCACCAACGCGATCGCGCTGACGCTCTCGCTCGCGGCGATGGCCTTCGGCCTCGTCTGGCTCGTGTGGATTCTCTACACGACGCTGCGCCTCGGCATCTCCGGCTTGTCCGTCGAGCTGTTCACGCAGTCGACGCCGCCGCCGAACACCGATGGCGGCGGTCTTGCCAACGCCATCGTCGGCAGCCTGATGCTCGTCGCGCTGGCAACGTGCGTCGGCACGCCGCTCGGCATTCTCGCGGGCGTCTATCTCGCGGAATACGGCCAGAAGCGCTGGCTCGCGAGCGCCACGCGCTTTATCAACGACATCCTGCTGTCCGCGCCGTCCATCGTCGTCGGTCTGTTCGTGTATGCGCTCGTCGTCGCGAAGATGGGGCGATTCTCCGGCTGGGCCGGCGTGATCGCGCTCGGGCTGCTGCAGATTCCGATCGTCATCCGCACGACGGAAAACATGCTGAAGCTCGTGCCGAACGCGCTGCGCGAAGCGGCTTTCGCGCTCGGCACGCCCAAGTGGAAGATGGTCATGTCCATCACGCTGAAGGCGTCGGTGGGCGGCATCGTGACGGGCGTGCTGCTGGCGGTCGCGCGCATTGCAGGCGAAACCGCGCCGCTGCTTTTCACGGCGCTGTCGAACCAGTTCTTCTCCGTGGACATGAATCAGCCGGTCGCGAATCTGCCGGTCACGATCTACAAGTTCGCGATGAGCCCGTTCCCGCAATGGCAGACGCTCGCGTGGGCCGGCGTGTTCCTGATTACGCTCGGCGTGCTGGGTCTCAATATCCTGGCGCGGTCGATTTTTTCGAAGAAATAAGGTCGGAGTGATTCCATGAGTATGGTCGAAAGTGGTGTCAACCACCTGAATGCGAAGTCGGACGCGCCTGTCGAGCGCGGTCCGGTTCCCGGCAGCACGCGCCCGACGCACGGCTCGCCGCCCGCCGACTCGATCAAGCCGAAGATCGAGGTGAAGAACCTGAACTTCTTCTACAACAAGTATCACGCGCTCAAGAACATCAACCTGCGCATTCCCGAGAAGAAAGTGACCGCGTTCATAGGTCCGTCGGGTTGCGGCAAGTCCACGCTCCTGCGCACGTTCAACAAGATGTACGCGCTCTATCCGGAGCAGCGCGCCGAAGGCGAAATCCTGATGGATGGCGCAAACCTGCTCGAAACCACGCGCGACATTTCGCTTCTGCGCGCGCGAGTCGGAATGGTGTTCCAGAAGCCGACGCCGTTCCCGATGTCGATCTACGACAACATCGCGTTCGGCGTGAAGATGTTCGAGCAGCTTTCGCGCTCGGAAATGGACGATCGCATCGAATGGGCGCTCACGAAGGCCGCGCTGTGGACCGAGGTGAAGGACAAGTTGCAGCAAAGCGGCTATGGGCTGTCGGGCGGCCAGCAGCAGCGCCTTTGCATCGCGCGCGGCATCGCTATCCGGCCGGAAGTGCTGTTGCTCGACGAACCGTGCTCCGCGCTCGATCCGATCTCGACCGGCCGCATCGAAGAGCTGATCGCGGAGCTGAAGAACGACTACACCGTCGTGATCGTCACGCATAACATGCAGCAGGCCGCGCGCTGCTCGGACTACACTGCCTATATGTACCTCGGTGAGTTGATCGAATTCGGCGATACCGAGAAGATCTTCATCAAGCCCGCCCGCAAGGAAACGGAAGACTACATCACGGGCCGCTTCGGCTAAAGGACTAAGGAGCAGAGCATGTCCGATAAACATCTGTCGAGCCAATTCGACGCCGATCTCAACACGGTGTCGTCGAAAGTGCTGGAAATGGGCGGTCTCGTCGAGTCGCAAATCACGGCGGCGATGCAGGCATTGAACGAGTTCGATATCAACATCGCCGATCAGGTGATCGCGGCGGAAACGCGCCTGAACACGATGGAAGTCGAGATCGACGAAGAGTGCAGCAACATCATCGCGCGCCGTCAGCCGGCCGCGCGCGATCTCCGTCTTCTCATGGCGATCTCGAAGACCATCACGAATCTGGAGCGCGCCGGCGACGAAGCCGAGAAGATCGCCAAGCGCGTGAAGCGCATCAACGAGGACGGCGCGGGCCGCACGGTGAACATCGCGGAGATCAAGCTCTCGGGCGAGATGGCGGTGTCGATCCTGCGCCGCGCGCTCGATGCGTTCGCGCGCCTCGATACGGTGGCCGCCGCGCAGATCGTGCGCGACGACAAGGCCATCGACGACGAATTCCGCGCCTTCGTGCGCAAGCTCGTCACGTACATGATGGAAGACCCGCGCACCATTTCCGCGGGCCTCGATTATCTGTTCATCGCGAAGGCGGTGGAGCGCATCGGCGATCACGCGAAGAACATCGCCGAGTTCATCATCTACATCGTGAAGGGCACGGACGTGCGCCATATCTCGCGCGATCAGCTCGAACGCGAAGCGCTCAGTTAATCCAACGTTCCACTTCAAGCAAAAGGTCAAGAGGTGCCGATGCCCAGCAGTATCCTCGTCGTCGAAGACGAACCCGCGATCTCCGAACTGATCTCGGTGAATCTGCAACATGCGGGACATTGCCCGATTCGCGCCTATAACGCGGAGCAGGCGCAAAACCTGATCAGCGACGTGCTGCCCGATCTCGTGCTGCTCGACTGGATGCTGCCCGCGAAGTCCGGCATCGCCTTCGCGCGCGAGTTGCGCAACAACGAGCGCACGAAGCACATTCCGATCATCATGCTGACCGCGCGCGGCGACGAGCAGGACAAGGTGCTCGGCCTCGAAATCGGCGCGGACGACTACGTGACCAAGCCGTTTTCGCCGAAGGAACTGATGGCGCGCATCAAGGCCGTGCTGCGCCGTCGCGCGCCGCAACTGACCGAGGACGTCGTCGCGATCAACGGCCTGCGTCTCGATCCGGCGACGCATCGCGTGGCGGCGAATCAGTCGGGCAGCGACATCAAGCTCGATCTCGGCCCGACCGAGTTCCGGCTGCTGCACTTCTTCATGACGCATCCGGAGCGCGTGCACAGCCGCACGCAACTGCTGGATCAGGTCTGGGGCGATCACGTGTTCGTGGAAGAGCGCACGGTCGACGTGCATATCAAGCGTCTGCGCGCCGCGCTGAAGCCCGCAGGCTGCGATGCTATGATCGAAACGGTGCGCGGCAGCGGCTACCGGCTCGCCAAGGGCGCATGAGCTCGCCCGGTCTTTTCTAGCCGCGCCGATATTCGCCGTCATCCGATCCCGCCGACAACATGAACATCATCTGGACGCGCTCGATCGTGTCCCTGGCCTTGCTCGCCGCGATCAGCGCCGCGATCGGCGTCTTTGCGGGCGTGCGCGTGGCGCTCGGCTTCGCGGTCGCGATGCTCGTCGTGCAGACTTTCGTGAGCACGTATCACACGCAGCGCCTGTGGCGTCTTCTCGATGCCCCCGTCTACGGCGAAGTGCCGAGCGCGCTCGGCGTCTGGGGCGAAATCTACTATCGGCTGCACAAGCTCGCGAAGCGCTGGCACGCGCAGGTGCGGCAGGTCGAGCAGCAACATTCGCGTTTCATTCAGGCGATCCAGGCATCGCCCAACGGTGTCGCGATGCTCGACGATCACGACCAGATCGAGTGGTGCAACGCCATCGCGGAGAAGCATTTCGGGCTCGATGCGAAGCGCGACCTGCGTCAGCACATCACGCATCTCGTGCGTCAGCCGGACTTCATCCGCTATCTGAATTCGCACCATTACGACGAGATGCTCATCATGCGCGGCATGGGCGCGAACCGGCAGCGCTCGCTCTCCGTGCAGGTGTTTCCGTATGGCGAGAACCGCAAGCTGATCCTCACGCAGGACATCACCGAACTCGAGCGCACGGATTCCATGCGCCGCGACTTCGTCGCGAACGTATCGCATGAACTGAAGACGCCGCTCACGGTGCTCTCGGGCTTTCTCGAAACGATGCGCGATTTGCCGCTCGACGAAGCGGACCGTGCGCGCTATCTCGACATGATGAGCCAGCAGGCGACGCGCATGCAGAACATCGTGCGCGATCTGCTCGTGCTCGCGAACCTCGAAGGCGACATGCGTCCGCCCGGCGACGAACTGCTCGACGTGCGCGCGGTGCTGCGTCATCTGGAGGACGATGCGAACAGTCTGTCGGGCGGGCGTCATCGCATCCGTTTTCATAGCGACGATGCGCTGACGGTCGCGGGCGCGGAAACGGAACTGGTGAGCGCGCTCGGCAATCTGGTCACGAACGCGGTGCGCTATACGCCCGATGGCGGCACCATCGACGTGTCATGGCAGCGGGAGAAAGATCGCGCGGTATTCACGGTGAAGGACAGCGGCCTCGGCATTCCGGCCGAACACATTCCGCGTCTGACCGAGCGGTTCTATCGCGTGGACCGCAGCCGTTCGCGCGATACGGGCGGCACGGGGCTCGGCCTCGCCATCGTCAAGCATGTGCTGCAACGGCACAACGCCGAACTCGACGTGAAGAGCGAAGTGGGGCGCGGAAGCACGTTCATCGTGCGCTTCGCGGCATCGCGCACGGCGCAGAGAAAATCGGTCGCGGCTTAAAGGCCGACGTTCACGCGCGAATCACGAACAGAACTTGGCGAGCAGGCCGAGTTGCGCGTTGCGGATCGACTTGCCCGAGCGGCGCTTGCGATAGTGCCCGTCGCTTTGCATGACCCATGCGGATTGATTGTCGCCGAGCGAAACCGAAAGCCCTTCGGCGATCACGCGGCGCTTGAGCCGCCGGTCGCGAATCGGGAACGCGACTTCCACGCGACGGAAGAAGTTGCGGTCCATCCAGTCGGCGCTCGACAGATAGACATCTTCCTTGCCGTTCGCATAGAAATAGAAGATGCGATGGTGTTCGAGAAAGCGCCCGACGATCGAGCGCACCGTGATGTTCTCCGAGAGATCCTCGACGCCGGGCTTGAGCGAGCACACGCCGCGCACGATCAGGTCGATCTTCACGCCCGCATGCGATGCCTCGTAGAGCGCGGCGATCACCGTCGGTTCGAGCAGCGCGTTCATCTTCGCGACGATGCGCGCGCGCCGTCCCGCACGCGCATGTTCGGCTTCGGCGCGAATGGCTTCGATGAGCTTCGCATGCAGCGTGAACGGCGACTGCCATAGCTGATGCAGCGCGATCTCACCGCCGATGCCCGTCAACTGCTGAAACACGTGATGCACGTCTTCGCACATCTGCTGATCGGCGGTCATCAGCCCGAAGTCGGTGTAAAGACGCGCCGTGCGCGGATGATAGTTGCCGGTGCCGAGATGCGCATAACGCTTGAGCACGGTCTTGCCGCCTTGCGACACGCGCCGCACGATGAGCATCATCTTCGCGTGGCACTTGTGGCCGACGACGCCATACACGACATGCGCGCCGACTGCTTCGAGCTGCGACGCCCAGTTGATGTTCGTCTCTTCGTCGAAGCGCGCGAGCAGTTCCACGACGACGGTCACTTCCTTGCCGTTGCGCGCGGCCTGCATGAGCGCGTCCATCAATGGCGAATCGGTGCCCGTGCGATAGATGGTCTGCTTGATCGCGACCACTTGCGGATCCTTGGCTGCCTGCAACAGCAGTTCCAGCACGGGCTGAAAGCTCTCGTAGGGATGATGCAGCAGGATGTCGCCTTGATCGATGGCATCGAAAAGGCTCGTGGTGTTCGCGATGCTCTTGGGCACCGACGGAATGTGCGGCACGAACTTGAGGTCCGGCCGGTCCACCATTTCCGGTAACTGCATGAGTCGCACGAGATTCACCGCGCCGTTCACGCGATAACAGTCGCGCTCGTTCAACTGGCTTTCGTCGAGCAGGCGGCGAATCAGATGCGGCGGCGTTTCCGCGGAGACTTCGAGCCGCACCGCATTGCCGAGATGCCGCGCCGGCAATTCGCCCTGAAGCGCGACGCGCAGGTTCGTGATTTCGTCTTCGTCGACGAAAAGCTCGCTATTGCGCGTGATGCGAAACTGATTGCAATTGCGCACGACGAGGTTCGGAAACAGTTCGCTCACGAAGTGCTGCATGAACGAACTCAGCAGAACGAAGCCATGCGGATACCCCGACAGCGCCTCGGGCATGCGCACGAGCCGCGGCAGCGCGCGCGGCGCCTGCACGATGCCCATCATCGCCTGACGGCCGAACGCGTCCGTGCCTTCCAGTTCGACGACGAAGTTCAGGCTCTTGTTGAGCACGCGCGGAAACGGATGCGCGGGATCGAGACCGATCGGCGTCAGCACCGGCAGCACTTCGTTGCGGAAATATTCGCGCGCCCACGCTGTCTGCTGCTGGCTCCAGCTTTCGGCGCCATGAAAATAAATGCCTTCCATCTCGAGCGCGGGCAGCACGATGTCGTGCAGCATCGCGTATTGTTGATGCACGAGGCGTTGCGCGCGTTCGGAAACGAGATCGTAGACGTGTTGCAGCGACATGCCGTCTGGCGAGACCGAACCGGGGTTGTCGCGCATCTGCTCCTGAAGGCCCGCCATGCGGACTTCGAAGAATTCGTCGAGATTGCTGCTGGTGATGCAGATGAACCGCAGGCGCTCGAGCAAGGGCACCGAAGTGTCGGCGGCTTGCGCCAGTACCCGCTCGTTGAAACCCAGAATGCCCAGTTCACGGTTGAAGAGCGGATAACGTATGGACATCGGCTGGGAGTAGGGCGTCTCGATTGGAAGGGCAGAAGAACGTTCGGATAATCTCACAGTAAGATGTCTTTATTGTGACAGAACGGTTGTCACAAATTCTACTCACATTGCGGATAGCGTCGCTAGCGAGCCGCGCGTTCCGAATCCGCGGTCCCGCTGAGCTTGCCGAAATCCGCTCTTCGCGCCGGCTTGCAATAGAATTCGTGCGCTGCGGCAGCACGGCCAGCACACGCGATGCCGCCGCGCCTTTCTCACTCGACGAATCCGGATATCCGATGGTCACACATCCTCATCTTCTAGCCGCCGTCGACCTCGGATCGAACAGTTTCCGGCTGATCGTCGGGCGCGTCGAGGAAACGCCTGCGGGCAGCCAGATCTATCAGGTCGATGCGTTGCGCGAGCCGGTCCGTCTCGCGGCGGGCCTCTCCAGGGACAAGATGCTCGACCGCGCCTCGCAGTTGCGCGGCTGGGACGCGCTCAGGCGCTTCGGCGAGCGCCTGCGCGACTTTCATCCGGATCAGGTGCGCGCGGTCGCGACCAATACGCTGCGCGTCGCGAAAAACGCGCACGACTTTCTCGTCGAGGCGGAAGCCGCGCTCGGCTTTCCGATCGAAGTGATCGCGGGCAGGGAAGAAGCGCGCCTCATCTACGCGGGCGCGGCGCATTCGGTGCCGGCCATCGCGGGTAAGCGGCTCGTCGTGGATATCGGCGGAGGCTCGACCGAGTTCATCATCGGCTCGCATTACACGCCGATCCACATGGAAAGCCTCTATATCGGCTGTGTGAGTCACAGCCGCCAGTTTTTCGCGGCGGGCAACGTCGACGAATACACGATGCGTCAGGCCGAGCTCGCCGCCAAGCGCGAAATCCAGATCATCTCGCGCGAATACAAGCAGACCGGCTGGGATCAGGCGATCGGCTCGTCGGGCACGGCGCGCGCGCTCGCCGAACTGGTGGAGGCGAACGGCTTCAACGATCCGCAATACACGCACGGCATTTCGCGCGGCGGCCTGGAGCGCCTGAAGCGCGCGCTCATCAAGGCGGAAAACGTGAACCGGCTGAAGCTCGTCGCGCTCAAGCCGGACCGCATTCCGGTGCTTCCCGGCGGGCTGTCGATCATGCTGGGCGTGTTCGAGGAACTGGGCATCGATTACGTCGATACCACCGACGGCGCGCTGCGTCTCGGCGTGCTCTACGACCTGCTCGGCCGCTCGCAGCATCAGGACATGCGGACCGTGACGGTGGAAGGCTTCAAGCGCCGTTATGGCGTCGATGCCGCGCAGGCCGGGCGCATCGGCGATCTCGCTATCAGCTTCTACGATCAGCTCGGCGAGCCCGATGCCGAGCGCCGCGCGGAGAACCGCATGTTCCTCGCGTGGGCGGCGTCGCTGCACGAGATCGGGCTGTCCATCGCGCATAGCGCCTATCACAAGCATTCGGCGTATATCGCGAGCAACGCGGACATGCCCGGCTTTTCACGCACCGATCAGGCGCGGCTCGCGGCGCTCGTGCTCGGTCACGCGGGCAAGCTCGGCAAGCTCGCGCAGGCGCGCGACGTCGACTGGACGCTGCTTTTCTGCCTGCGGCTCGCGGCGCTCTTGTCGCGGCGGCGCACGGATGTCGGGTTGCCGGGCATCGAAGTAAGGGCTGCGGCAGGCGGCTTCGAGGTGCGCCTGCCGAGCGACTGGGTGACGAACAACCCGCTCACCGACTACAGCCTCGTGCAGGAAGCGATGGAGTGGGAGAAGATCGGGCGGCCGTATCGCGTGATTTATACCGGCGATTGAACGGCCGCCTTCCGAATCCTGGCGTGCGGATCAGCGCCCGCGAACGAGCGCCCCGTCGCCGATGAAGTGCCGCGCATAACGCGCGTTGATCTCCGACAGCCGAAAGAGCGTGAGGAAGTCCGCCGTGTTGAAGTCGGGGTCCCACGCGGGCGCGCCGCAGATTCTCGCGCCGAGGCGCAGATAGCCTTTGACGAGCGGCGGCGGGCTCACGTCGGCGCCCGTGCGCAATTCCTCGACCGGCAGCGGCGTATGCGCGAACGCGCGATATTCGGGCGCGGTGAGCGCGTCGGCGGAAAGCGACGCATACAGGTTCGCGGCGTAGTGGCCGCCATCGCCCATGCCGACGCTCGCGCAGCCGAGCATCGTCTCGTAGCCGTTGTGCATCATGTACGCCGCGAGCCCGCCCCACAGCGACATGATGACCGCGCCGCTGCGGTAATCCGGATGCACGCAGGAGCGTCCCACTTCCACGAGCTTTGGCCGCAGATGCGTGAGGCGCGAGACATCGAACTCGCTTTCCGCGTACAGCCGGCCGATGCGCGCGGCCTCGTGCGGCGGCAACACGCGATACGTGCCGACGACCTTAAGCGTATCGAGATCACGCACGAGCAGGTGATCGCAATAGGCATCGAAAGCGTCGACGTCGAGGCCGGCGGGACCGGACAGACGCGCGCCCATTTCGTCGGCGAACACGCGGTAGCGCAGGCGCTGGGCTTCGCGCAAGGCATCGTCGGAGCGCGCCCACGCGACTTGCAGGCGATGCTGCCCGGTGACGGTTTCGGCGGGACGCGGGAGATGGCGGCGCGCATCGAGCGAAAGCGACGATGCTCCGAATTGCAGGGCGGGCGTCGGCAGATCTTGCATGGGCGTTCCTCGGCAGGACGGTAAGCTTTTGTCCTCGCCAATGTAAGGAAGCCGGGTGACGCTCCGGTGGCGCGCGGCAGTGACGTTTCGATGAAACGACACACGCCTCGCCGGTGCCGCTCGCGCTAGAGCAGGTCTGGATTCATCACCGCGCGCACGACCGTCTGCCCGTCGCCAGCGCGCGTGCGGCCCTGGAACCACCAGATGCCGCTCTTCTTGATCGCCCATTCCATTTCTTCGCCCGTCAGAAGCAACGCCGCCACGCAGCCGAGCGTCGGCTGATGCCCGACGATCACGACCGTCTGCCCGATGCCCTCGGGCCAGCCGGCCGCATCGAGCACGTCGGCTGCGCTTCTGCCGGGCGCGAGTTCGTCGACCACGCGATAGCGGTCGCCGAAGGCTTCGGCCGTCTGAATCGTGCGCGTGGCGGGGCTTGCGAGAAAGAGCGCGTCGTCGTCGAGACGCGCTCTCAGCCACTTGGCGATGCCTTGCGCCTGTTTGCGTCCGCGCGACGTGAGTTGCCGCGCGAGATCGCTCGATGCCTGGTCTTCCGCTTCGGCGTGTCGCCAGAGAATGAGGTTCATCGATCGTCTCCTGTTTGGCTTTTGCTGTAGAACGTTGCGTGCCAGCGCGCCTCGTTTGCGGTTATGCGTCATCGACGTTACAATACGCGGCTTGTCGGAGCGTAGCGCAGCCTGGTAGCGCATCTGATTTGGGATCAGAGGGTCGAAGGTTCGAATCCTTTCGCTCCGACCACGATACAACGAAGGGGTTACAAGTTTCGGCTTGTAACCCCTTCGTCTTTTCCGACGCCCGTTCAGGAAACTTCATGCCGCGTATCGCTTCTCTTGCCGTCTGCATGGCCGCTTTCGCCGCCTCCTGCCTGCTATCGGCGTGTGCCGATTCCTCGACGCACAAGCATCCCCCGCAAGACCCGCCCGACTACAAGGGCGTACCGACCGACACGCGCCCGCCGTCGATGCTGATCGCACCGACGCAGTCCGAGTAAATCCCCGACGCTACAGCCATTGGAGAAATCCCGCAGATCGGTCGAATCTACGTGGACGAATCACTCTATCAATCGATTGGGCGAAATTTTTGCCTGCCGGGTATCATCTGACGACTCGTCGCCAACCGGTTTCGCCATGAATCTGCTGTGGGTTTTCGCTGCCGTCGCACCTTTCGCGCTAACTTCGCTTTTCGCGTTTGCCGCGCGTATCGATCCCCATTCGGGACGCTGGCGGCCGCCGGCGCGCAAGCCGCGCAAGAGCGCGACGTCTCGCGCGCCAACGCACGCGGTCACTGCTTGCAGCGAATGACCATCGAACGGTTCTTGATGTTTGCGCCGAAGATGCCGGCGATCGAACCGCCCGCGGTCGCGCCGTTATCGGCGTCCTTCGACACCACGTCGTAGCCATAAGCGCCGCACATCTCGCCCGCCTGCTTGTAGCACGCAGCCCAGCTCGTGCTTGCGTCGCCGCCGCTGCAATTGATCGCGAATCCGGTTTCGCCGGAGGGCAGGTAGGTCATTGTCGCCGTGTGCGCGCAGCCGCCCAGCGCGCTCGCCGCGAGTGCTGCGGCGAGATATGTCTTTCTACTCGAAATCATTCGTCTTCCTCGTAACGGCCGCGCCGATATCAACGCGGCGGCAAGTAGCGCGCCGGGTCCGCCGAGCGGCCCATGTAGCGCACTTCGAAATGCAGCATCGTGCGATCGCTGTCCGTATCGCCCATTTCGGCGATCTGCTGTCCCTGCTGCACCGTCTGACCTTCCTTGACGAGCAGCGTCCGGTTATGCGCGTAGGCAGTGAGGTAGTCGTCGTTATGCTTGACGATCAGCATGTTGCCGTAGCCGCGCAAGCCGTTGCCCGCATAGACGACGTTGCCCGCCGCCGCCGCGACGACCGGCGTGCCCGCCGAATTCCCGATGTCGATGCCCTTCGAACTCTTGCCGTCGAAGCCGCGAATCACCGTGCCTTGCGCGGGCCATATCAGCGAGACGCGCGGGGCCGCGCTCTCTTGCGCGGGCGGCTGCGCGGCGGTTTCGCTCTTCGCGGGCGCGGAAGGGCTCGCCAACGCCTTGCCTGCGGGCGGCTCGACGCGCAGCACCTGCCCGACCTCGATGGCGTCCGGATTCGTGAGCGCGTTCCAGCGCGTGATGTTGCGCACCGACGTGTGATTGTCGCGCGCGACCTTGGACAAGGTGTCGCCGCGCTGCACCCGATAGTATCCCGGCGCAACCGGAGCCGAACCGCATGCGGCGAGCGCCGCAACGAGCGGCACAACGAACGATAGGCAGACGAACTGCCGAATTCTTGTTTGCAAACCTGACCTCGCAAGGCGCCGTCGCGCCTGATGCCGCGCGACGGATCGAAAGGGCAGGATTTTACCGTCTCGGAATTACGCGGACAGAAACGCGCTTCGTGGGCGCCGAACGCATCGGGCGCAGCTTGGACCGCACGGCGCTCATCGCGCGGGCGTGACGACGAGCCTGAGCAACGCCGACTCCGTCTTGCCCGGCGCGAGCCAGCGCAATCCGCGGCCATTATGGATGGCATCGGGCAGGCCGATCCACGGCTCCACGCAGTAGAAGTCCGCGCTATCGGACTCGGTCCAGGTCGTCACGGCGTACCACGGCACCGAATCCGGCTGATGCAACTCGAAGCTGACCGTGCGATTGCGCTGCGGCAGCACGAGGCGCACCGGCTCGTCGGAAGGCCCGGTCAGGCAATGAAAGCAATCGACGATATCCGCATCCGCGAGCGAATAGCGCGGCGCGCCGGGTTCCGCATCGGTGATCGAGCCGTCCGGCAGCTGGCGCCGCCGCTCGGTTCGCGGCAACGCGATGCTGCTTTCGGCGCGCTCGCCGTGCGGCAGATGAAAATAGAAGTGATGTCCCGCGTAGTAGGGCAGCGCGACCTCGCCGGGATTCGATGTCGTCAGTTCGACTTCGAGCGTCGCGGCATCGACGAGACGGTAGGCCGCCTCGAAGCGGAACGCGAACGGATAGCCCTCGCGTGTGGCGTCGCTGTCGACGAGCGTCATGCGCAGGCCGTGACCGTCCGCGTCGCGCGTCGCGGCGAAAGGCAGGTTGCGTGCGAAGCCGTGGGTCGGCAGCGCATGCACGACGCCATCCGCGTCGCGCCATTTGCCGATTTCGCCGTCGACGAAATGCCGCCCGAGGAACGGAAACAACAGCGGATTGCCGCCGCGAATCTTCGCGGCGTTCGACCAGGTGGCATCGTCGAGCGGATCGGGCCAGTGAATTACCGGCTCGCCGCCGATGCGCCACGTCATGAGCCGGCCGCCGGCATGCGGGGCGAGCAGGATGGCGGCGCCGTCGCGCTCGATTTCGATGATGTCTTTCTCAGGTGACATGGTGGCAACGCACTCCACGAGCGGCCAGGCGGCCGGCGGTTTCAAGGATGCGTCGATTCTGCCTCGCTTTTTTCTCGGGAGAAACCCTTTGCGGGAAATCGCGACTGACGAAGCAAACTCCAATGTGTTGTTATGAGGCCCTAATGTGTGAAACCAGACGGACAGGAGCGAAGCATGGATCTGGCGATGGCAATGGGCGTCGCAATGTTCGGCCTCTTTGGTGCGAGCACCGCTCTCTTTCTCTTCAAACTCAAGGGCTGAGCAATCGCTGCGCGAAGCCGCGCGATCGTTACCTACTGCTTTTGATCAGCTTGCAATCTTTTCCAGTTAGCCGACGTTTGTCTGTCGGTTCGCATTTGTGTGCGCATAGCGCTTGGCGCTCGGTTTACCCCTAGGCATAATCGTCCCGGTTTGCGCGCCGCACCATCGTTCATTCCCTCGTTTCGAAGTCTTCCCGTGCGCCCTCGCGGCGTGGAAGCGGGCTGCGGCGCGTCCTTCATTCTCTTCGACAAGGACCGACGCGTGACTCTCTGGTTTCTCGTATTTCTCAGCGTGCTGCAGGGCGTGACCGAACTCTTTCCGGTCAGCAGCCTGGGCCATACGCTGCTCGTTCCCGGCCTCATCGGGATGCATATCGACAAGCATGCGCCGCAGTTGCTGCCGTTTCTCGTCGCGCTGCATCTCGGCACGGCGCTCGCGCTGCTCTGGTATTTCCGCAAGCGTTGGCTTGCGCTGATCGGCGGCTGGTTCGCCTCGCTCGGCGGCCGCCGCAACGACGACGGCCATATGATGTGGGCGCTCATTATCGGCACGATCCCGACGGGCATCGTCGGTCTGCTGCTCGAAAAGCGCCTCGAAGCGATCTTTCACGATCTGCGGATCGTCGCGGCGGCGCTGATCGTCAATGGCGTGCTGCTGTGGCTCGGCGACCGGCTGCAGCGCAGCCGCGCCTCGCGCGCGCCGGAGAAACTCACGTTCAGGCAGGCGTTTCTGGTCGGCCTCGCGCAAATCGGCGCGCTGATTCCGGGCTTCTCGCGCAGCGGCCTGACGATGATCGCAGGCGTGGGCGCGGGCCTCACCGCGGAAGCGGCGGCGGAGTTCTCGTTTCTGCTCGGCACGCCGATCATCTTCGCCGCGGGCGTGCTCGAATTGCCGAAGCTCTTCCATGCGCCGGGCCAGTTGTTCGACGCGGTGCTGGGCGGCGTGCTGACGGGCATCGCGGCGTACTTGAGCGTGCGCTTTCTGATGCGCTATTTCGAGGGCCACGGGAAGCTGGCGTCGTTCGGCGTGTACTGCGTGATCGCGGGCATCTTCTTTCTCGGCTGGTTCATGATGCACGCGCAGCCGGTTTGATGCCGGCGCTCGCGCGGCGCGGCGGATGAGGTAAAATTCCGGGTTCACTGCCGCGCGAGCTTTGCGCGCAGTCGTTACCGCCCTTAGCTCAGTTGGATAGAGCAACGGCCTTCTAAGCCGTAGGTCACACGTTCGAATCGTGTAGGGCGGGCCAGCAGAATTACCAGGGGCCACGCATTGCGTGGCCCTTTCGCTTAAAGCGCAGGTAGTTAGCGTTCCTATGTAACTACGGCGCGACTTTGCAAAACTCAGACCTATGCGCTGGCCCGCTTCGTGCCAGCGTCCATCATCACGCGCTCGGGCGCGCGTTCCATACCGCGCCAGGCCGCGCCCATTTAGGCATGACCCGAAGCAATCACCCGAGCGTCGAAAAAGCGCCGCTCGCAGCCGGTGCGCGCATGCATCAACGTGGCGCGCGGTGCACCAACGTATCCGCGAAAGAGGGCGCATGAACAATCGAGCCTACGAATCGAGCGTCGCGCAATGCTCGCTATGGAATCGCAAGCAGATGCGTGTGGAAACGGATGACCGGCGCGTGCTCGTCGCATCGACGGAGCGCGCGCTCGGCGAATCGCTCGTCTCACTGTTCGGGCTGAAGGGCTTCCCGGCGCGCTTCGCGGCCGATGTGTCGTCGCTCGTCGATGGCGTCGAACGATGGCGCGCGCATGTCGTGTTCGCCGATACGCGCATCGGCGGGTACGGAAACTATGCGCTCGTGCGCGAGTTGCGCGCGCGTTGCGACGACGACGCGAGCCGCCTTGTCATCGCGATGAGCGGTTTTCTGCCCGAAGAGCCGCTCGCGCACCTCAGGGCCGCGGGCTACGACGGGCACTGTCGCCGTCCGTGTCCCGTCTGGCAGATGACCGACATTCTCGACGACTACTTCGCGTGTCATCGCGTGCGCTAGGCGGCTGCGCTGCCCGCATCGCGCGTGCATAGCTGCGCGGGCCGAACGCCGTGGAGAGCGCGATCATCGCGACGAGACTCGCCGCGAGCAGCGCCCACGACATCGTGAAGCCGCCGGTCGCATCGCGCACGATGCCCGCCACGACCGGCGCGACCGCCGCGATCACGAAGCCCACGCCCTGCACAAAGGCGACGAGACGCGCGGCGAGCGCGGGGTCGTCGGCATGATCGAGCGTCAGCACGAGCGTGAGCGCGAATACGCCGCCGAGACCGGCGCCCAGCAGCGCAACGGTCACGCCCGGCGCGGCGAGCGGCGCGCAGAGCAACAACGCGAAGCCCGCGAGTTGCGCGCAAAGGCCGGCTGCAATCCACGCGCGCCGATCGCGCGTGCGTCCGACGCGCGATGCGGCCATCGGCAAGAAAAGCGCGGAGATCGCCTGAAACACCGTGAGCATCGCGAGAAGCGCGCCGCTTTGCGTCACATCGCGGCCGAGTTGCTGGTAGTACGCGGGCATCCACGCGACGAGGCTCGTGTAGCCGCCATTGACGAGGCCGAAGAAGATGCCGAGCACCCACGCGCGGCGGTTCCTCATGAGCGAAGGCGAGGGCGCAGCGTGCCGCGTGGCGGGCGCATGAGGCAAGGGATCGGCGCGCATGAGCGCGAGCCATGCGGCAAGCGCGAGCAGCGCGGGCAGCGCCCAGCACGCGAGCGCGGCCTGCCACGATGCATGCGCGGCGACGCCCGGCGTGATGCTCGCGCCGAGGCCGCCGCCCGCCATCAGCGATGCCGAGTAGAGGCCCATCGCGAAGGGCAGGCGCATGGCGAAGCGCGTCTTCATCACGCCGGGCAAGAGCGCCTGAATGATCGCGACGCCCGTACCCGCAACCGCCGCGCTCGCGATGAACACGGCGGCGTTGCCCGCGACGATGCGCGCCGCGCACGCGCCGATGATCGCAACGAGACCGATCGCGACGCCGCGCGCATTGCCGATGGAACGCGATAACGCGCTTGCGCCGAACGCGCACACGCCCATCGCGACGACAGGCAGGCCCGTCAAGAGCGACGCGCCGCGAAACGAGAGTCCCGTCGCGGGAAGAATCACGCTCATCAGCGGGCTTACGGACGTGAGCAGCGGCCGCAAATTCAGCCCGATCGCGACGATGACCGCGAGCCACGCAAGACTGGACGCGCGCGAGTTCATCGCGAGAAATTCTCCGGAATCACGACGCCGTTCGCCATCACGAAGCGCCGCGCAGGACGCATTGCAACGGCGTGCGCGACGGTTTCCGCATCCACCAGCACGAGGTCCGCGCGCATGCCGGGCGCGAGGCCGTAGCGCTCGAAGCCGCATGCGCGTGCCGCTTCCGTCGATACGCAATCGAACGCGGCGGCGAGATCGTCGTCGCGGCGCAGGTCGTAGCGCATCGCAATGAGCATCGCGCGTTCGAGCATGTCGGGCGAACCGAAGGGCGTCCACGTATCGCGCACGCCATCGTTGCCGCCGAAGAGCGTCACGCCCGACGCGCGGGCTTCGCGAAACGGCGGCACGCTGACCGATGCCGGTGCGGTTGTCAGGATTCCGATGCAATCTCGCGCGATGCGTTCGAAGAGCGCGCCGCGCCGCGCGTCGGGCAATGCGCCGAGACAGAACGCGTGACTCACCACGACGCGGCCCTGATAGCCGTGCGCTTCGACGCGGTCGAGCAGAAGGTCGAACGTGAACGCGCCGAGTTCGCCCGGTTCGTGCAGATGGATGTCGATGGGCTTGCCGTGCTTCGTCGCGAGCGCGAAGGTCGTGTCGAGCGAGGCGGCCGGATCGCCGTCGATGGCCGCGGGATCGAGCGCGCCTAGCACATGCGCGCCCTCGCGCAGCGCGGCATCGAGCCATTCGCGCGTGCCGGCGCGCTTCATCACGCCCGATTGCGGGAACGCGACGATCTGCATGTCGAGCACGTCCGCGAGCGCATCGCGCGTCGCGAGCACGCTCTCGAGATGGCGAAGGCGGGCGTCGGTGTCGATATCGACGTGCGTGCGCAGGCGCGTCGTGCCCCGGCGCAAGAATTCGAGCGCGAGCGCGCGCGAGGACCGCGCGGCATCGTGTCCGCTTTGCGCCCGCCAGACGCGTTCGTTCTCGATTCGGTCGACGAGGCGCGCTCCCACCGCATTGCGATACCACGGCATGCCCCACGTCGTCTTGTCCAGATGCGTGTGGCCTTCGACGAAGCCCGGCAACAGCAGCATGCCCGCGCCATCGATGACGGCATCGCCCGCTGCTGGCGCGCGTTCGCCATGCGGCGCGATGGCGTCGATGATTGCGCCGCTCACGCGCACATCCGACAGCGCGCCGCCGAACGGCCGTGCGCCGATGATCCACGTCGAGTTCTGCATGGGAAGCGCGTTCCTCGGATTGCCCGGTTTTGGTTGACCATTCTAGCAACGGATGGTCAACCAAAAACGACGGATTGGTGATGCGCGGCATTCGGGCTTCGCTACAATCCGAAGCACTTCAACGCGCAAGGTCTGCACCGATGTCACCGTCCGATCACGATACGCCACCCGACGAACGCGTTCACGCGGCCATCACGTCCGCGCTGTTGCGGGGGAAGCTGCCGCCCGGCGCACAGCTCGTCGAACGCGAGCTGGCCGCTGCCTTCGATTGCACGCGCGGCGCGGTGCGCAAGGCGCTCGCGCGGCTCGGCGCGGAAGGCAAGCTCACGCTCGAAGCGAATCGCGGCGCGTTCGTGCCGTCGCCGTCGATCGAGGATATTCGTCATGCGTACCGCGCGCGCCAGGTCGTCGAGGCGGGCATCGTCGCGGCGCTGTGCGGCGGGCTCGGCACGCGCGCCAAACGCGCGCTGCGCGGCCACATCCGAAGCGAGAAGCGTGCGCTGAAAGCCGGCGATGCCGAAGAATGCGTGCGGCTCGCGGGGCAGTTCCATGTGCTGCTGGCGCGGCTGGCCGGTGCGCCGGAAATCGATACGTTTCTGGCGCGGCTTGTCGCCAAGACGGAGCTTTACAAGGCGCTATTCGATCCGTCGAAAGTGTCGAATTGCGCATCGGATGAACACGCCGGTCTCGTCGATGCGCTCGAAGCCGGCGATCTCGATGCCGCGCTCGCGGCGTGCGCCGCGCATCTGACGGAGATCGAGGCGCGCGTCATTGCACAGGCGAGCGCGCGGCGCGAAGGCGATCTCTCGACGCTGTTCGCGCAGAGCTAAAAAGAAGGCAAAACGGGCCGCATCGTTGCGATGCGGCCCGTTTCCGTCAGCGAATCCCGCATGGCGCGGGGTCAAACGTCGTCGAAACTTACTGCGAGAAGTTGAGCGCGTTCGTCAGGTCGCCCATCGGCTTGCCGCCGTTGGCCGTGAGCGCGGCGTCGCGCGAGGCGAGACCCGGCAGCGTCGGCAGCGAGAAGCGTTTCGTGATGAAGCGCAGGATCGACGTCGTGTCGTACTGCGTGTGATCGACGAAACCCTTCTTCGCATACGGCGAGACGATCAGCGCGGGAATGCGCGTGCCCGGACCCCAGCGGTCGCCCTTCGGCGGCGAGACGTGATCCCAGAAGCCGCCGTTCTCGTCGTACGTCACGACGACGACCATGTTGTTCCACTGCGGGCTCTTCTGCAGATGCGCGATCAAGTCGGCGATGTGCTGGTCGCCCGAAGCCACGTCCGTGTAACCCGCGTGCTCGTTCAGGTTGCCTTGCGGCTTGTAGAACGCGACTTGCGGCAGCGTGCCCGCGTCGATCGCCTTGATGAACTCCGCGCCGTTCGTGCCGCCGTCGAGCAGGTGCTGCGCGCGGTTGGCCGTGCCCGGCGCGAGATCGGCGAAGTAGTTGAACGGCTGATGATGCGTCTGGAAGTTCGGCACCGAATTCGTCGAGCCGCCGATGACCGAGCGGCTCGCGAGCGCCGCGCCCCACGATCCGCCGTACCACGCCCAGCTCACGCCGGCGTTGTTCAGCAGATCGCCGATATGCTGCTGCGTCTGCGGCGGCAGCGTCGTCGCCGCGCTCGGGTCCGCGAGCGTCGCATCGCCGCCCGAGGCCGGCGCGTTGCCGCTCGGCTGATACGGCGGCTGCATCGTGTTGACCGCGTAGAAGTCGGGCGTGAGATTGCCGGAATTCACGTACTTGGGCGCGCCGTCGAGCGCGGACGCCGGACTGTTCGATGCCAGCGTGAGCGACACGCCATCCGCGTTCACCGCCGAGATCGCACCTTTCGCGACGCTCTTGTCCGCGTTCGGATACGTCGGCGTGCACGCGCAGACGAGCCACTGGTGATTCAGGAACGAGCCGCCGAACGCGCCCATGAAGAAGTTGTCCGCGAGCGCGTACTGCTGCGCGACCTTCCACAGCGGAAGCTGCTGCGGCGGCGTGCTGTAGTGGCCCATCACCAGACCGCCGGAATCGGCCCAGGCGGCGAACTTGTCGTTCTTGCCGCCGTCGATCTGCATCTGGTTCTCGTAGAAGCGGTGATACAGGTCGCGCGTCGTGACCGAAAGCGGCGTGTTGAAGCCCTTCGGATCGTCGATGGCGAAGGGCGCGTTCGGCAGATTCGCCGTCATCGCTTCGCCGATGGCGGGCGTCACGCCCGTCGCGGTAAGGCCGCCCCAGATTTTCGGCAGCGTCGCGAGCACCGCGCCGTTGCGGTCGACTTGCTGCGCGCTCGCCGCCGTCACGTTCTGCAGACCGTTCGCGCCGGGAAAGCTCCCGTACAGATTGTCGAAGCTGCGGTTTTCCGCGTAGATCACGACGACGTTCTTCACCGACGAAATATCGCTGTTGCGATGATCGTCGCCGCCGCACGCGTAAAATCCGATTGCGAGCGCCGATGCGAGCGGCACTGCGCAAACGAGTTTCTTGTTCATGGGGGTCTCTCTTGTGTTGGAAGCCGGCGCTTGACGTGATTTCGTCGGTCAACGAGACCTTTGCCCGCCGGCGTGCGCAGTGTCGCAACGCTGTTTTACGCGAAGATGTAAATGTGCTTTCGATTTCGTAATGTCGCGTTAATAAAGCTTGCAGCGCGAACGCCGCATATCGGGTGCGCGGGCTGTCATATGTAAGACACATTGCCGACCTACGCTGCGGCATCTTTCGTTTTTCATCTCACGTTCATGCTTTCGATGCGTCTGCCGGCGGTAGTCTGTTCACTCGCGCTTGCCGCGCTGTCCGTCGCGCTCAGCGGCTGCGACTCGCGCGCGGCGACCAGCGCCGCCGCACAGCCGAAAGGCCAGTCGCGTGCGGAAGTCTTCGCGCATGTGAAGCAGACGTCGTCGCTGGGCGAGAAGCTCTTTCTCGATCCATCGCTCTCCGGTTCGGGCAAACTCGCGTGCGCGTCGTGCCATAGTCCGAGTCATGCGTTCGGGCCGCCCAATGCGTTGCCGGTGCAACTCGGCGGCAGCGACATGCATCGGCCGGGCATTCGCGCGGTGCCGTCGCTCAGGTATCTGCAATCGGTGCCGCAATTCACCGAGCATTTCCACGATTCCGACGACGAAGGCGACGAAAGCGTCGATGCCGGCCCGACCGGCGGCCTCACGTGGGATGGCCGCGTCGATCACGGATCGGATCAGGCGCGCATTCCGCTCTTGTCGTCGTTCGAAATGGGCAGCACGCCGGCGAAGGTCGCGGCAGCCGTGAAAGCCGCGCCGTATGCCGACGATTTCCGCCGCGCGTTCGGCGGGAACGTCTTCGATAGCGACGACAAGGCGTTCGCCGCCGTGCTCGAATCGCTCGAAGCCTACGAGCAGACGCCGCGGACGTTCTTTCCGTACACGAGCAAGTTCGATGCGTTTCTCGCCGGCCGCGCGAAGCTCAACGACGCGGAACTGCACGGCCTCGAGCTTTTCAACGACGAGAAGAAGGGCAACTGCGCGGCGTGTCATATCAGCCAGCGCGCGAAGGACGGCTCGCCGCCGCAGTTCAGCGATTTCGGTCTGATCGCGATCGGCGTGCCGCGCAATCGCGCGTTGCCCGCGAACACGAACCCGGCTTATCACGATCTCGGCGCATGCGGTCCCGAGCGCACCGATCTCAAGGGCCGCGACGAATTTTGCGGGCTCTTTCGCACGCCGTCGCTGCGCAATGTCGCCACGCGCAAGACCTTCTTCCACAACGGCATCTATCACTCGCTCGACGATGTCGTGCGCTTCTACGTGGAGCGCGACACGAACCCCGAGAAGTTCTATCCGGTGTCGAAGAAAGGCGTCGTCGCGAAGTTCGACGACCTGCCGCGCCGCTACTGGGACAACGTCAACACGGAACCGCCGTTCGACCGCAAGCGCGGCGACAAGCCCGCGCTCGACGAATCCGAGATAAGGGACGTGGTCGCGTTCCTTCACACGCTCACCGACGGCTACGATCCGGCGAAGGACCCCGACGCGCAAAAGGGCACGGCCATCGGCGAGATGAAGTCCGCCGCCAACTGACGCGAGGCGGGCCGGCGCGGGCGGCGCGGGCGCTGCCGCATGCTATTCTCGTTGCACTCCGGCTGCCGCGCGATCCATGGCGTTGCGCAGCCGGACGTTTTTGCAACGAGGAGGGACTTCATGCCGATTCATCAACGAGCGCTCGCTCGAGCCTGCATCCGGACGATCGCGGCCGCCGCGCTCGTCACCGCCGCATCGGGCGCTTTCGCCGCCAATCTGGGCTTTCTCACCAACACGCCTATCACCTACATGAAGCAGCGCGATCTGCAGGCGCTCAACAAGGCCGCGCAAACGGCGCTGGAGACGAAGCAGGACGGCGAATCGCTCGACTGGAACAACGAGGGCACGGGCAATACGGTCGCCATCGAAGGGAAGGTGACGCCGCATGAGACGTTCGAATCGGATGGCCTGAAGTGCCGCAAGATCACGCTCGTCGCGAACGCGAAAGGGCAGACGCAGACCTGGACGCCGACCGCCTGCCGGGAGGCGAGCGGCCATTGGAAGCTCAAGAAGCAATGAGCGGCGACCGAGCGAGCGCGCGATGACCGGCCGCACCGTATCGTGCGGCGTGGTCATCCTGAACGCACAGGGCGACGTGCTGCTCTGCCACGCCACCGAGACCTCCCACTGGGACGTGCCCAAGGGCCAGGCCGATCCCGGCGAGGACCCGCGCGACGCCGCGTTGCGCGAGCTGGTCGAGGAGACGGGCATCGTGCTGTCTGCCGAGCGGCTGGCGCATCTGAAGGACCTTGGCCGCTTCGTCTATCGGCGCGACAAGGACCTGCACCTCTTCGCCGTGCGCGTGCCCGAGGACGAAGTGAACCTCGAAAATTGCGTGTGCGAATCGTTTTTCCCGCGCTACACCGATGGCACGATGATTCCCGAGATGGATGCCTACCGCTGGGTCAGCGTGACCGAAGTGGATCGCTTCGCGAGCCGCAGCCTCGCGCGGCTCTTTCAGACGACGCTTTCGCTCGCCGAATTACACGAAACGCTCGACTGAGCGCTGAACCGAGCGCGGCGCATTATTTGGCCGGCCGGTCGTTGGGATTCGCGAAGAGCGCCTTCATTTCCGGCGACATCGGGAATCGCAGATTGATGCCGTCGGGCGGAATCGGCTGCGTGAACCACGCGGCGTAGAGTTTCTCCGCTTCGCCGGAGCGCTGCATGCCGGCGATCACGTCGTCGACGATGCGCTTGAACGCCGTGTCGCCCTTGCGCATCATGCAGCCGTAGGCCTCGTTCGCGAGGGACTCGCCCGTCACCGTGTATTCGTCGCGCGCCGCGCCTTCGTCGGCAATCTGTCCGTAGAGCAGCGGGTCGTCCATCACGAAGGCGACCGCGCGATCGCTCTTGAGCGCGGCGAACCCTTCGGCGTGATCGCGCGCGCTGATGATCCGCATGTTGAGCTTGCGCTCCATCGTCATCTGCCGGAGGATGCGCTCGTCCGACGTGCCCGCCGTTGTCGCGACCGTCTTGCCGGCGAGATCGGCGTAATCGCGAATGCCCGACTTGCGCTTGACCGCCATGCGGATGCCGTACTGGAAGAAGCTGTTCGAGAACGCGACGAGCGGGTCGCGGTCGACGAGATGCGCGGTCGAGCCGCATTCCAGATCGACCTGATTGTTGACCACATACGAGATGCGATTCGCGGACGTCACCACGACGTTTTTCACCGCGAGCTCCGGCATCTTGAGCCGCCGCTTGACCTCGTCGACGACCTTCAGCGCGATCGCATACGAGTAGCCGGTGGGCTGCTGCTTCACCATGTAGGAGAACGGAATGGACGATTCGCGCACGCCCAGCACGATTGCGCCGTTCTCCGCGATCTTGCGAAGCGTGGCCGAAGGCGGCATCTGCTCGATGGCCGCCTGCGCGGGAACGGCCGGCGCGGCAGTGGCAGCGTGCGCGGCGGCCGTCGCGAACGAGAACGCGGCCGCCGCGATCACGCAGGCGTTGCGGCATGTCCGCGCGCGAGGGCGCGCGGGCGACTGCGGCAGCTTCATGATGTCCTCGTTCGTGGCGGCCGTGTCAATGCACGGCATGTTCGTTAGACAACGACGCCCGCGCGTCAGGCCGGCTTGCCCCAGCTGTCGCGCAGGCTCACGATCCGGTTGAACACCGGCTTGCCCGGCTGCGAATCCACGCGATCCGCGACGAAGTATCCGTGCCGTTCGAACTGGAAGCGGTCTTCGGGCATCGCTTCGCGCGCGCTCGGCTCTAGATACGCGTTCACGACGCGCTTCGACTCCGGGTTGAGCGCATCCAGAAACTCCGCGCCGCCCGCGCCGGGCTGCGGCTCCCGGAAAAGCCGGTCGTAAATGCGCACTTCGGCCGGATAAGCGGTGGCCGCGCTGACCCAGTGGATCGTGCCCTTGACCTTGTACGCGTTCGCGCCTTCCGTGCCCGACTTGCTGTCCGGGAAGTAATTGCAATGGACGGCGATCACGTTGCCGTTTTCGTCCTTTTCCGCGCCCGTGCATTCCACGACGAAACCGTACTTGAGCCGCACCTTGTTGCCGGGGAAGAGGCGGAAATAGCCCTTCGGCGGCGTTTCCTGAAAGTCCTCGCGCTCGATCCACAACTCGCGCGAAAACGGGAACGTGCGCGTGCCGCGATCCGCGTGATGTGGATGCACCGGCGCGCTGCACTCGTCGGTCCGGCCTTCCGGATAGTTGTCGATGACGAGCTTCAACGGATCGAGCACGCAGATGGCGCGCGGCGCCTTTTCGTCGAGATCGTCGCGCAGCGCGCCTTCGAGCACGCTCATGTCGATCCACGAATCCACTTTCGTCACGCCGACGCGCTCCACCATCAGGCGGATGCTTTCCGGCGTGAAGCCGCGCCGCCGCACGCCGACGATGGTCGGCATGCGCGGATCGTCCCAGCCGTCCACGTGGCCTTCCTGCACGAGTTGCAGCAGCTTGCGCTTGCTAGTGATCGCATACGTGAGGTTCAGGCGCGAAAACTCGATTTGCTGCGGCAGCGGGCGCGCGAACACGCCGTCGTTCGCGAGTTGCGCGAGGAACCAGTCATAAAGCGGGCGATGATCCTCGAACTCCAGCGTGCACAGCGAATGCGTGATGTTCTCGAGCGCGTCCGACACGCAATGCGCGTAGTCGTACATCGGGTAGATGCACCAGGTGTCGCCCGTGCGGTAGTGGTGCGCGAAGCGGATGCGGTAGATGACCGGGTCGCGCATGTTGAAGTTGGGCGACGCCATGTCGATCTTCGCGCGCAGCACATGCTCGCCTTCCTTGAACTCGCCCGCCTTCATGCGGCGGAAGAGGTCGAGGTTCTCTTCGGGCGTGCGGCTGCGGTACGGCGAGTCGATGCCCGCTTCGGTGGCCGAGCCGCGCGTCGCGCGCATTTCTTCGGCGCTCTGGCTGTCGACATACGCCTGGCCCTTCTTGATGAGCATTTCGGCGAACTCGTACAGCTTGCCGTAATAGTCGCTCGCGAAGTACTTGTGCTCGCGGCCATCCTTCGTCCAGTCGAAGCCGAGCCATTTCACCGCGTCGATGATCGAATCGACATATTCGACGCTTTCCTTCTCCGGATTCGTGTCGTCGAAACGCAGGTGACACACGCCGCCGTAGTCCGCCGCGAGGCCGAAATTCACGCAGATGCTCTTCGCATGGCCGATATGCAGATAGCCGTTCGGCTCGGGCGGAAAGCGCGTTTCGACGCGCTGCGCCCATTTGCCGGAGCGGTTGTCGTCCTCGATGATGTTGCGGATGAAATTGGATGGCGCCGGGGCGTCGTTGCGATCGGTATTCATGCGAAAAAGGGTGCCAGCGGATGCGCTCGCGCGCGTGAAACGGTTCGAGGACGCGTCTTTCGGAAGGCGCGTTCGGAATGTCCTGAATATCGGGTCGATTCTACCTTACGCAACCGGCGCGGGCAGGCGCGGCGCGCCGCTCGCGCGCCGTTCGGCGGCGCGGCGTCGGAATCGGACGTAACGACCGTAACGGGACGTAAATCGGCTTGTTGAGCGCGCAACGCGGATTTTAAGATCGGCTCGCCGCGTGGGGCTCCGATCCCGGCGACAGCGTCATCGAAGACATCACAACGACAACACAACGACAAACAAGGAAGCCAACCATGAAGAAGATCGCCATCACGACCGTCAAGCTCGCGTCTGCCGCCGCGCTCGTCGCGAGCCTCGCCGCCTGTTCGGGCATGTCGCGGCAGCAGGCGCACGCGGCCATCGGCGCGGGCGCGGGCGGCGCGCTCGGCTACGTGCTGACGGGCGGCCCGATCGGAACCATCGCCGGCGCGGCGGCGGGCGGGCTGATCGGCGCGGGCACGCGCTAAGGACGAAGCGCGGCGCTTCGCGGGCGGCGAGGGCGATTGATCGGCGAGGGCGGCGGGCGGCGGGCGGCGGCTCATCCCTAGCGTCACGACAGAGCGCAGCGGCAGCGAACCCCGCGCGTCCTCCATCGAAGGAGATCGCGATAACGAGCACGCGCCCGCGTCGGCGTCAAATGACCTTGCCGGCCCGCAACTGCGCGATTCGCGCCTCGTCGTAGCCGAGAACGTCCGACAGCACGTCGACGGTATGCTCGCCGAGCATCGGCGGATGCGTGCGCGCTTCGGGCGGCGTCGCGCTCATTTTGATCGGGTTCGCGACGAGCTTCACCGCGCCGCCTTCCGGATGCGGCAACTCTATCCGCATCCTGCGCGCGAGCACCTGCGGGTCCTCGAACACTTCGGACAGGTCGTTGATCGGCCCGCACGGCACGCCGGCCGCCTCGAGCGCCGCGAGCCATTCGTGCTTGCCTTTTTCGCGGACCATGTCGGCGAGAATCGGCACGAGCACGTCGCGATTGCGCACGCGCGACGGATTCGCAGCGAAGCGCGCATCGTCCGCGAGTTGCGCGCGCCCGCCCGCGGCGACGAACTTGCGAAACTGCCCGTCGTTGCCCACCGCGACGATGATCCAGCCATCGCTCGTCTGGAACGTCTGATACGGCACGATGTTCGGATGCGCGTTGCCCCAGCGCACCGGCGGCTTGCCGCTCGCGAGAAAGTTCGTGTTCATGTTGGCGAGCATCGCGACCTGCACGTCCAGCAGCGCCATGTCGATGTATTGCCCTTCGCCCGTCCGGTCCCGATGCGCGAGCGCCGCGAGCACGCCGACGGTCGCGTACATGCCGGTCATCAGATCGGCAATGGCGACGCCGGCCTTCTGCGGACCGCCGCCCGGCTGCCCGTCGCGCTCGCCGGTGATGCTCATGAACCCGCCGATGCCCTGAATGATGAAGTCGTAACCCGCGCGCTCGGCATACGGCCCGGTCTGCCCGAAGCCCGTCACCGAGCAATAGACGATGTCCGGCTTCATGGCCTTCAGCGACGCGTAGTCGAGGCCGTACTTTTTCAACTGCCCGACCTTGTAGTTCTCCAGCACGACATCGCTTCTCGCGGCCAGTTCGCGCACGATGCGCTGGCCTTCGGGCGTCGCGATATCGACCGTCACGGAGCGCTTGTTGCGGTTCGCCGCGAGATAGTACGCGGCTTCGCGCGTGTCCTCGCCGTCGGGCTTTTTCAGGTACGGCGGCCCCCAGTGACGCGTGTCGTCGCCCGTTTCGGGCCGCTCGACCTTGATGACGTCCGCGCCGAGATCGCTCAAGGTCTGCGCGCACCACGGACCCGCCAGCACGCGGGTGAGGTCGAGTACGCGGATATGGCTCAGGGCTCCCATTCGATGTGTCGCTCGCTTGAAGATGATCGGATGTCGTTTCGCGCGCTCGGCGCCGTATCCACGACTGTCGCATGAAACGCCGCGCGCGCGAAAGCGGGGCGAACCGCGATGCGAACCTCGGGTTCGGCGCGGGGCCGTTATCCGGCGGGCGCGCGCGGCGAATCCCGTATAATCGAACATTCCCTCGCCTGCCCGAAAGTCCCGTCGCAGGGCCCTTCCAGGCAACACCGAAAACCGCATCAAGAGAACGCAGAACGCGCCCGCCCAGCCATGAAAGCCGCCGAAATACGCGAGAAATTCCTGAAGTTCTTCGAATCGAAGGGCCATACGATCGTCCGCTCGTCGAGCCTCGTGCCGGGCAACGACCCGACGCTGCTCTTCACGAACTCGGGCATGGTCCAGTTCAAGGATGTTTTCCTGGGCGCCGAATCGCGGCCCTACACGCGCGCGACCACCGCGCAGCGCAGCGTGCGCGCGGGCGGCAAGCACAACGATCTGGAAAACGTCGGCTACACGGCGCGGCATCACACGTTCTTCGAGATGCTCGGCAACTTCTCGTTCGGCGACTACTTCAAGCGCGACGCTATCCACTATTGCTGGGAGCTGCTGACGAAGGTCTACATGCTGCCCGCCGGGAAGCTGACCGTCACCGTCTATCAGGAAGACGACGAAGCCTACGACATCTGGGCGAAGGAAATCGGCGTGCCGGCCGAGCGCATCATCCGCATCGGCGACAACAAGGGCGCGCGTTACGCATCGGACAATTTCTGGCAGATGGCCGACACCGGCCCATGCGGTCCGTGCTCCGAAGTGTTCTACGATCACGGCCCGGAAATCCGGGGCGGCCCGCCGGGGTCGCCGGAAGAAGACGGCGACCGCTTCATCGAGATCTGGAACCTCGTGTTCATGCAGTTCAACCGCGACGCGCAAGGCAACATGACGCCGCTGCCCAAGCAATGCGTCGATACGGGCATGGGCCTGGAGCGTCTCGCGGCGGTCTTGCAGCACGTTCACAGCAATTACGAAATCGACTTGTTCCAGAACCTCATCAAGGCCGCCGCGCGTGAAACGAACACGCCGGATCTGGAAAACAATTCGCTGAAGGTTATCGCGGACCACATCCGCGCGTGCTCGTTCCTGATCGTCGACGGCGTCATTCCCGGCAACGAAGGCCGCGGCTACGTGCTGCGCCGCATCGTGCGCCGCGCGATCCGCCACGGCTACAAGCTCGGCAAGAAGGGCGCGTTTTTCCACAAGCTCGTGCCGGACCTCGTCGCGGAAATGGGCGCGGCGTATCCCGAACTGAAAGACGCGCAGCAGCGCGTGACGGACGTGCTGCGTCAGGAAGAAGAGCGTTTCTTCGAGACCATCGAGCACGGCATGTCGATTCTCGAAGGCGAGCTCGCCGATCTCGACAAGAAGGGCGTGAAGCAACTGGACGGCGAACTCGCGTTCAAGCTGCACGACACGTACGGCTTTCCGCTCGACCTGACCGCCGACGTCTGCCGCGAGCGCGGCGTGACGGTCGACGAACCCGCCTTCGACGACGCGATGGCCCGCCAGCGCGATCAGGCGCGCGCCGCCGGCAAATTCAAACTCGCGGCGGGCCTCGAATACTCGGGCGCGAAGTCCACGTTCCACGGCTACGAGAAGGAAATTTTCGACGACGCGAAAATCCTCGCGATCTATGTCGAAGGCGCATCGGTTCAGGAAGCGCAAGCCGGCCAGCAAGCGGTCGTCGTGCTGGACCACACGCCGTTCTACGCGGAATCAGGCGGACAGGTGGGCGATCAGGGCGTGCTCGTGAATGCCGCGACGCGCTTCGAAGTCGCCGACACGCTCAAGGTGCAGGCCGATGTCGTCGGTCATCACGGCACGGTCGCGCAGGGCACGCTCAAGGTCGGCGATGTCGTGAAGGCGCAAATCGACGCCATCCGCCGCGCCCGCACCGCCCGCAATCACTCGGTCACGCACCTGATGCACAAGGCGCTGCGCGAAGTGCTCGGCGGCCATGTGCAGCAAAAAGGCTCGCTCGTCGATGCCGACAAGACGCGCTTCGACTTCGCGCACAACGCGCCGATGACGGACGAGCAGATCCGCCGCGTCGAGCAGATCGTCAACGAGGAAATCATCGCGAACGCGCCGGGCGTCGTGCGCGTGATGCCTTACGACGAAGCGGTGAAGGGCGGCGCGATGGCGCTCTTCGGCGAGAAATACGGCGACACCGTGCGCGTGCTGGATCTCGGCTTCTCGCGCGAACTGTGCGGCGGCACGCACGTGCAGCGCACCGGCGACATCGGCTTCTTCAAGATCGTCATGGAAGGCGGCGTGGCGGCGGGCATTCGCCGCGTCGAAGCCATCACCGGCGACAACGCCGTGCGTTACGTGCAGGAACTCGATGCGCGCATCAACGCGGCGGCGAGCGTGCTGAAGGCGCAGCCGGCGGAACTCACGCAGCGCATCGCGCAGGTTCAGGAACATGTGAAGTCGCTGGAAAAGGAACTCGGTCTGCTCAAGTCGAAGCTCGCATCGAGCCAGGGCGACGAACTCGCATCGCAAGCCGTCGATGTCGCCGGCGTGCAGGTGCTCGCCGCGCAGCTCGAAGGCGCCGACGTGAAGACGCTGCGCGAAACCGTCGACAAGCTGAAGGACAAGCTGAAGAGCGCGGCCATCGTGCTCGCGTCCGTCGATGGCGGCAAGGTCAGCCTGATCGCGGGCGTGACGCCGGATGCATCGAAGAAGGTGAAGGCGGGCGAACTCGTCAATTTCGTCGCGCAGCAAGTGGGCGGCAAGGGCGGCGGGCGTCCGGACATGGCGCAGGCAGGCGGCACGGAACCCGCGAAGCTGCCCGCTGCGCTCGCTGGCGTGACCGGCTGGGTGCAGCAGCAGCTTTAAACATCGCGCATAAACGAGAAGCGCTCTAAAAGCGGCCCGATCGACTCACGTCGGTCGGGCCGCTTCGCTTTCGCTTTTCACTCTTCGCTTTGCGCCGTTCCGCGCTTCCTTTACAGCCTGTCAGGCATACGGCGTGCGACTCTGCGTTCACTCGACCAAAAAGGGAGGATGAACCATGAATCGCAAGATCGTATCCGTGCTGTTCGCTGCAACGATGATCGCCACGACCGGCGCTGCCGAGGCAAAGGGATGTATGAAGGGCGCGGCTGTCGGCGGCGTGGCGGGCCATGTGGCCGGCAAGCACGGCACGGCCGGCGCGGTCGGCGGCTGCGCCATCGGCCATCACGAAGCGAACAAGAAAGACAAGCAGGCGGCGAACGCCGCTAATGGCGCGAGCGCGTCGAAGGCGGACTGAGCGGGGGCGCGCATCGCCGCTGACGCGAGAAGCACTTCACGCGTCCATGCGGCTGAGATCCGGCGATGCGCGCCAGCGCGGATTCGTTGCAAAAGCGCTGCGGATAAAATGTCCGCGCCCGGCGCTTTTGCCCGCGACACCGTTCGCGCCCGCGCCGCGGCCCTGATCGACTCATCATCCGAGCCCATGACCGCGCCTATCCATCCCACGCAGCACTTCGCCTCCGACAACTACGCCGGCATCTGCCCCGAGGCGCTCGCCGCGCTCGTCGAGGCGAACACGAGCGGCCACGAGCCCGCTTACGGCGACGATTCCTGGACCGCACGCGTCTGCGACCGCATCCGCGATCTCTTTCAGACCGATTGCGAAGTGTTCTTCGTCTTCAACGGCACGGCGGCCAATTCGCTCGCGCTCGCGTCGCTGTGCCAGTCGTATCACTCGGTCATCTGCCACGAACTCGCGCATATCGAAACCGACGAGTGCGGCGGCCCCGAATTTTTTTCCGGCGGCTCGAAACTCCTGACCGCGAAGGGCGAGAACGGCAAGCTCACGCCCGACGCCATCGAGGAACTGGTCACGAAGCGCGCCGATATCCACTATCCGAAGCCCAAGGTCGTCGCGCTCACGCAGGCAACGGAAGTGGGCACCGTCTACACGGTCGAGGAAGTGCGCGCGATCGCGGCCATCGCGAAGCGTCGTCATCTGAAAGTGCATATGGACGGCGCGCGCTTTGCCAATGCCGTCGCGACGCTCGGCGTGCATCCGTCGGAAATCACGTGGCGCGCGGGCGTGGATGTGCTGTGCTTCGGCGGCACGAAGAACGGCCTGCCGGTGGGCGAGGCCGTCGTCTTCTTCGACAAGGCGCTCGCGACCGACTTCGCGTATCGGCTGAAGCAGGCCGGGCAGCTCGCCTCGAAGATGCGCTTCATCTCCGCGCCGTGGCTCGGCCTGCTCGACGGCGATGTATGGCTGCGCAACGCGCGCCATTCGAACGCGATGGCTCAACTGATGGCCGCGCGTCTCGCGGACATTCCCGGCGTCAACGTGCTCTTCAAACCCGAGGCCAACGCGGTGTTCGCGGAATTGCCCGCGCACGTCAGCGCGGCGCTGCGCGCGCGTGGCTGGAAGTTCTATCAGTTCATCGGCTCGGGCGGCTGCCGGCTGATGTGCGCGTGGGACACGCAGCAGGAAACCGTCGAGCGCTTCACCGACGAAGTGCGCGCGCTCGCCGCCGCGCAGTGAGGCGCGGCGCGCGGCAGACCGGATTGACACGTTCGCCGCGCGCCTCCAACATGGCCGCACGCCCACGACCGCCACTTACTGACCCCCACCGCTCATGGCCTTCATCTTCTATCTGACGCATATCCATCTCGGCTACGACTCGCTCGCGATGCTTCCCGGCGAATGCGCGCGCATCGGCATGAAACGGCCGCTCGTCATCACGGACAAGGGCGTGGCGGCGGCGGGGCTGGCGGCGCGCGTGGCCGAAAGCGCGAAGCTCGGCGCGCTCTCCGTATTCGACGATACGCCGTCGAATCCGACCGAGGCGATGGTCATGCAGGCCGCCGCGCAATACCGGCGCGAGGGCTGCGACGGCCTGATCGCGGTGGGCGGCGGCTCGTCGATCGATCTCGCGAAGGGCGTCGCTATCACGGCCACGCATGACGAGCCGCTCACGGCCTACGCGACCATCGAAGGCGGCAGCGGCAAGATCACCGAGCGCGCCGCGCCGCTGATCGCGGTGCCGACGACATCGGGCACGGGCAGCGAAGTCGCGCGCGGCGCGATCATCATCCTGAACGACGGGCGCAAGCTCGGCTTTCACTCGTGGCATCTGCTGCCGAAATCCGCCATTTGCGATCCCGCGCTCACGCTCGGCCTGCCGCCCGGACTCACGGCGGCGACCGGCATGGACGCGATCGCGCATTGCATCGAAACGTTCCTCGCGCCCGCGTTCAATCCGCCCGCGGACGGCATCGCGCTCGATGGGCTGGAACGCGCGTGGGCCAACATCGAACGCGCGACGCATGACGGTCAGGACCGCGATGCGCGCCTGAACATGATGTCCGCATCGATGCAGGGCGCGATGGCGTTCCAGAAGGGTCTCGGCTGCGTGCATTCGCTGTCGCATCCGCTCGGCGGTCTCGCGGTGAACGGGCGCACGTCGCTGCATCACGGCACGCTCAACGCGGTCGTGCTGCCCGCCGTGCTGCGCTTCAACGAAAGCGCGCCGACGGTCGTGGCCGAACGGCGCTTCGAGCGCATGCGCCGCGTGATGAATCTCGCGAAAGACGCCGATGTCGCGCAGGCCGTCCACGACATGACCGAGCGCCTCGGCCTGCCGACGCGTCTATCGCAGATGGGCGTCGACGAAAGCATGTTCGACAAGGTGGTGAAGGGCGCGCTCGCGGACCATTGCCACAAGACGAATCCGCGCGAGGCGAGCGCGGAGGACTATCGCCGCATGCTGGCCGAATCGCTCTGAACCATGACGAAGCCGGGCCGCACCACGCGCGGGGATTATCCGCACTTTCTGCCGATTAGCACGCGCTGGTCGGACAACGACGTCTACGGGCACATCAACAACGTCGTCTATTACAGCTACTTCGATACGGTCGTGAACGAGTATCTGCTGCGCGCGGGCGTGCTCGATTTCAGCGAAGGCGAAACGATCGGGCTCGTCGTCGAGACGCGCTGCAACTTCTTCGCGTCGCTCATGTTTCCGGAGCGCATCGACGCGGGCTTGCGCGTCGAGCGGCTCGGCAATACGAGCGTGCGCTACGAAGTGGCGATCTTCGCGGAAGGCTCGGACGATGCCGCCGCGCAAGGGCATTTCGTGCATGTCTACGTGGATCGCGTGACGCGCAGGCCGGTGCCGTTGCCCGCGCCGCTCGTGGCTGCACTGAAGCCGCTCGTCAACGCTTGAGGGTTTCGTCTTGCTTCAGTGGTTCACTGTCGGCCTGCTCAATGGCGTAAGCGTCGGGCTGCTGCTTTTCATGCTTTGCGCGGGACTCACGCTGATCTTCTCGATGCTCGGCGTGCTCAACTTCGCGCACGCGAGCTTCTACATGCTCGGCGCTTACGTGGCGCAGGCGCTCGCCGTGCGCGCCGGATTCTGGATCGCGCTCGTTGCCGCGCCGCTCGCCGTCGGCGCAATCGGTGCGATGTTCGAGCGATGGCTCCTGCGCCGCGTGCATCCGCGCGGCGCGCTCGCCGAACTGCTCCTGACTTTCGGCGCGGCAATGGTGATCGGCGAGACCGTGAAACTCGTCTGGGGCCTGAGTCCTATGCCGGCGGCGATTCCGCCCATACTCGACGGCCCGCTTTTCACGCTGTACGGCGCCGCGTTTCCGCGCTACCGCGTCTTCATGATGACGCTTTCGGTCGCGATGCTCGGCGCGCTCTTCTTGGGGCTGCGCATATCGAGGACGGGGCTCGTGGTGCGCGCGGCGCTCACGCATGCCGCGACGGTCGAGACGCTCGGCCACGATGTCCCGCGCGTCTTCACGATGGTCTTCGCGGCGGGCGCGGCGCTCGCCGCACTCGCGGGCGTCATCGGTGCGCCGCTTGCCGTCGTCGAGCCGGCGATGGCCGACGCGATGGGGCCGATCGTCTTCGTCGTGGTCGTGATCGGCGGAATCGGCTCGCTCGCGGGCGCGCTCGCGGCGTCGCTCTTGATCGGCTGCGTGCAGACCTTCGCGGTGGCATCGACGGCCTCCGCGGGCAGCATCGCGGCAACGCTCGGCATTCGCCTGCCCGATGCGTGGAGCGCACTCACGCTCGCGCAACTCGCGCCCGTGCTGCCGTATGTGCTGCTCGTCGCGATGCTGGCGATCCGTCCGCGCGGACTTCTCGGCGAGCGCGTTCGCGATGCGTAAGTGCATGGCACTCTGCGCCGCGCTCGCGCTGCCGGCGTTCTTCGCCGGCCAGTCGTGGCTGCTCGCGTACTTCGCGCAGACGGCGACGCTCATCGTCTTCGCGCTCTCGTATAACCTGCTGCTCGGCGAGACGGGCCTGCTCTCGTTCGGACACGCGGTCTACGCGGGCCTGGGCGCGTTCGCCGCCGCACATGCGTTCAACGCGCTCGGCGTGCCCTTGCCGCTCTTGCCTCTCGTCGGCGCGGTCGCGGCGGCGTTCGTCGCGATGTTCGTCGGCGCGATTTCGACGCAACGCGCCGGCACGTCCTTCGCGATGATCACGCTCGGTATCGGCGAACTCGTCGCGGCGAGCGTGTGGCTCGTGCCCGGCTGGTTCGGCGGCGAGGGCGGCGTGACCATCGACCGTGCGGGCGGACCGCACTTTTTCGCGTGGACCTTCGGGCCGTTGCGCGAGGCGTATGCGCTGATCGCGTGCTGGTGCGCGGTGTCGTCGCTCGCGATGGTCGCGTTCTCGCGCACGCCGATGTGCCGCCTCGCCAACGCGGTGCGCGACAACCCGGCGCGCGCGGCGGCGATCGGCTTCGCGCCGCGACGCGTGCGCTTCGCGATGCTCGTCGTGTCGGCGTTCTTCGCGGGCATCGCGGGCGTGCTGTCGCTGATCAACGTCGAACTGGTGTCGGCGGAGAGCGTCGGACTCGCGCGTTCGACGAGCGCGCTCGTCGCGGCGGTGATCGGCGGCACGGGATCGTTCTTCGGCCCGGTGATCGGCGCGGTGCTGCTGACGTTCATGAGCGTCGCGGTGGCGAGTGTGTCCGCCGCGTGGCCGATGTATCTCGGGCTTTTCTTCATGTGGGTGGTGGCCGCTTCGCCGGATGGCGTCGCGGGTCTCTTTGCGGGTATTTCCATGCGGAATTGGCGCGCGCTCGCGCTGCGCCTCGCGAGCGCGGTGGCGTGGGGCATGGCGGTCGTGCTCGCCGTCGAAACGCTGTACGCGCGCCACGCCGATACAGGCACGCTGCCGCGCGGCGCGGGCTGGGCCGCCGTGCCGTGCGCGCTCTTTGCGCTCTGGCTGCATCGAAGGAACGCGCGATGAACGCGGCGCTCGAATGTCGCGGCGTCGCAAAGCGCTTCGGCGCGACGAAGGTTTTGCGCGGCGTCGACTTGCGCATCGGCGAAGGTGAACGGCACGCGCTGATCGGACCGAACGGCGCGGGCAAATCGACGCTCTTCGATCTCATCTCGGGACGGATTCGCCCGGACGAGGGACGCATTCTCGCGCGCGGCGCCGACATCACCGGAAGGCCGCCGCATCGCGTGAGCCGCGCGCTCGCGCGCAGTTTCCAGACGACGAGCGTGTTCGGCAATCTGAGCGTGCTCGACAACCTGCGCTGCGCGGTGCTGGGCGCGCGCGCGTCGCGCCTGCGCGATCGCTGGTTCGCGTCGCGCGTCATCGAGGATAAGGCACGCGCCATGCTCGATGCCATCGGCCTTCACGCCCGCGCCGACGAGCCCGCCGCGCGCCTCGCGTATGCGGAGCAGCGCGCGCTCGATCTGGGCATCGCGCTCGCCACCGATGCGCCGCTCATCCTGCTCGACGAACCGACCGCCGGCATGAATCGCGCGGAAGCCGCGCACGCGCTCGCGTTGATCCGTGCGACGACGCAAGGGCGCGCGCTTCTCATCATCGAGCACGATATGGACGCCGTCTTCGCGCTTGCGGATCGCGTGTCGGTGCTGGTGCGCGGGCGCGTGATCGCATCGGATGAACCGGACGCCGTTCGCCGCAATCGCGACGTGCAGCAAGCGTATCTCGGAGTCGCGCCATGAGCGCGCTCTTGCGCATCGAAGGTTTGCGCGCGTGGTACGGCGCGGCGCAAGTGCTGCACGGCGTGAATCTGTCGATAGGCGAGGGCGAAGCAGTGGCGCTCGTCGGCCGCAATGGATCGGGACGCTCCACGCTTGGCAAGTCGATCATGGGCCTCGTCCGATGCGCGGGCGACATGCGCTATCGCGGCGTGCAGCTCGTCGGGCTGCGCGCGTTTCGCATCGCGCGGCTCGGCATCGGCTATGTACCCGAGACGCGCGACGTCTTCCCGACGCTCACCGTGCGCGAGAACCTGTTGCTTGGCATGCGCAAAGGCGCGCGCTTCGCACTCGACGATGCGTATGGCGTCTTTCCATCGTTACTGGAACGCTCGGCGGTGAAGGCGGGCGCACTGTCGGGCGGCGAGCAGCAGATGCTCGCGCTCGCGCGCACGTTGATGGGCGATCCCGCGTTCATCGTCATCGACGAACCGGGCGAAGGACTGGCGCCGCAAGTCGTCGCGCAAGTGGCGGCGTGTCTCGCGACGCTGCGGGAACGCGGCGTGGCGATGCTGCTCATCGAGGAGCGCATGACGATCGCGCGAGCATTGAATGCGCGCATCGCGGTGATGGGTCACGGCGCGGTGCGCTTCGATGGCTCGCTGGAAGAACTCGCGCGCCGCGACGACGTGGCGCGCGAGTGGCTCGGCGTCGGATAGCAGATCGGATCAGCCTTTGCTGTCTCTCTCCACGATCCATTCGTGCTTCGGGTCGTTCCTGAAGTGCCACGTCCGCTTGTTGCCCGCCATCACGTTGAGATAGTAGTTGTCGTAGCCATAAGGCACGACGACCGGGTGATACCCGCGCGGCACCATCACGACATCGCGGTCTTCCACGGCCATCGTTTCGTCGAGATCGCGCTCATCAGTATAGACACGCTGAAACGCAAAGCCTTGCGGCGGATTCAGCCGATGATAGTACGTCTCTTCGAGCGCGCTTTCAGATGGTACGTCATCCTTATCATGTTTATGCGGGGGATAACTCGACGCATGACCGCCCGGCGTTCTCACCTCGACGACGAGCAGCGATTCCGCCGGCTCCGTCTGCGGAAGAATGTCGCATACGTAACGCGTATTCGCATGCTTGCCGCGTGTCGCGCGCTTCATCTGCGAAGGCTCGATCAAACGCGGCGGATAACGCCCGGTTGCCGGCGCGCTCGCCACGCCGATCTCGGCTTCGCGCTCGGCGCGCACGATTGCCGCGAGCTTCGGCGGGACGTAGACCGCATACGGCGCGGCATCTTCGAACACACTGTCGCGCGAACCGATGGATTGCCAATGCTCGTCGCCCGCCTCGACGCTCACGGTGCCTGTCAGCACGACGATGCAGCTTTCGCGATCCGCGTCGTAGACGTGCACGACATCGCCCGCATCGAGCCGATACGCCGCGAACCCCACATGCTTCCATCCCGCCGAATCCGGCGTTACGCGCGCGATCGTCTGGCCTTCGCGCGATGCTTTCACTAGCAAGCTCATGCGGCCTCCTTGTGCGTTGCGTCGACGAGCGCGCGCAGCGTGCGATAGCCTTTGTCGGCATACGCACGGCTCGGCGCGATCACCGGGTCCTGTTCCGCTTCGACCACGAGCCAGCCGCGATAATCATGTTCGGCGAGGCACGCGACGATGCCGGGATAATCCACCGCGCCATCTCCCGGCACGGTGAACGCACCGTTGATGACGGCATCGAGAAAGCTCCAGTTGCGGTTGCGCGCGAGCTTCACGATCTCGGGGCGCACGTCCTTGCAATGAACGTGGCACACGCGCGCGATATGCCTTCGCAGCACGCTTTCCGCATCGCCGCCGGCAAACGTGATGTGTCCCGCATCGAAGAGCAGGCCGACGGCATCGCTCGTCAGCGCCATCAGGCGATCCACGTCCGCAGGCGTTTCCACATACGCGCCCATGTGATGATGATAGGCGACGCGCACGCCGTGCGTGAGCGTATATTCCGCGAAACGGTTCAGGCGCTCGGCATAGCGCGACCATTGCGCATCGGAGAAGAAGCGCGGCCGCTGATACAGCGGGCGCGGCGCGCCCTGAATGGAATCGGCGACTTCGCCATAGACCATCACCGCCGCGCCGTTCTGCGCGAGCAGATCGAGATGCGGGCCGACCGCTTCGATCTCTTCTTCGGCGCTGCGTTGCGCGAGCCTGCCCGAGTACCAGCCCGACACGAGCGCGAGATCGTATTGTGCAAGCAACGCCTTGAGCGCCTGCGGCTCGCGCGGAAACTTGTTGCCGAGTTCGAAGCCTTCATAGCCGATCTCCTTGCCTTCGGTGAGCGCGACCGACAAGGGCGTCTCGCCGCCAAGCGATGGAAGATCGTCGTTCATCCACGACAAAGGGTTGATTCCGATGCGCGCTTGCAGGGGCATGGTGTCTTGTCCTCGTTTCGCTATCCTAAGCATCGTTGCCTGTTCGCGCTTTCAACGCACGTTCGTATTCGGCGCGCGCGGACATCACCGCATCGCGGTCGGATACTTCGGGCACCGCGACTTCCCACCACCATCCGCCTTCGTCCGTCGTGCGCGCGGGATCGGTGTCGATCGAGATCAGATAGCTGCGCTCGGCGGCCCGCGCGCGCTTCATCGCGGCCTGCAATTCTCCGATGTTCGATGCATGTTCGGCGAGCGCGCCCATCGAACGCGCGTGCATCGCGAAGTCGATGCGAGGCCCGCCTTCCAGCAGATTGTTGAACGGCGCGCCGCCGCAGGCCTGCTGCAGGCGATTGATGCATCCATAGCCGCGATTGTCGAGCAACACGACGATGAGCTTCGCACCGAGCATCACGGATGTCGCGAGTTCGCTGTTCATCATCAGATAGCTGCCGTCGCCCACGATGACGATCACTTCGCGATCCGGCCGCGCGAGCTTCACGCCGAGTCCGCCCGCGATCTCGTAGCCCATGCACGAATAGCCGTATTCGACGTGATAGCCGCCCGGCCCGCCCGTGCGCCAGAGCTTCTGCAAGTCGGCGGGCAGCGTGCCCGCCGCGCATACCACGATGTCTTCCGCAGGCGATGCATCGTGCGAGCGCTGCACCGCGCCGATCACATCGGCTTCGCGCGGCAACTGTGAGTCTTCGACCGGCGTGTTCGTCACATGCGCGACGGTCTCGCGCCAGTCGTTCGCGAGACGATGCGCGCGCGTGGTCCATTGCGGCGACGCGCGCCAGTCGCCGAGCGCATGCGATAGCGCATCGAGCGCGAGACGCGCATCGGCTTCGATCGCCGTCGCGTTCTGCTTGATCGCATCGAACGGATTCGCGTTGATGGCGATGAGCCGCGCGTGGCGAAAGAGCGTGTTGGAACCGGTCGTGAAGTCCTGCAGGCGCGTGCCGACCGCAAGCACGCAATCGCTTGCATGCGCGAGTTCGTTCGCCGACGACGATCCGGTCACGCCGATGCCGCCCACGTTCAACGCGTCGTCCCATGCGAGCGCGCCCTTGCCGGCCTGCGTTTCCGCAACGGGCACGCCATGCTTGTGCGCGAACGCGCGCAACGCATCGGCGGCGAGGCCATACAGCACGCCGCCGCCCGATACGATCAACGGCTCGCGCGATTCGCGCAGCATCGCGGCGGCGCGTTCGATTTCGCTATGCAGCGCGGCGCTCGCGTGGAACTCGACGGCACGCGGCTCGAAGAACGAAGCGGGGTAATCGTAGGCCATCGCCTGAACGTCTTGCGGCAGCGCGAGCGTGACCGGGCCGCAGAGCGCGGCATCGGTCAGGACGCGTATCGCGCGCGGCAATGCGGTCAGCAACTGCGCGGGATGCACGATGCGATCGAAGTAACGCGACACGGCCTTCAACGCATCGTTCGCGGATGCGCCGCCATCGTGCGTATCCTCGACTTGCTGAAGCACCGGATCAGGCGCGCGCGAAACGAAAATGTCGCCGGGCAACAAGAGCACCGGCAAGCGGTTCACATGCGCGAGCGCGGCGGCCGTCACGAGGTTCGTCGCGCCGGGTCCGATGGACGTCGTCACCGCCATCATGCGGCGCCGCATGTGCGCCTTGGCGAAAGCGATCGCGGCATGCGCCATCGCCTGCTCGTTATGCGCGCGGTAAGTGGACAATTGCTCGCGATGCCGATACAGCGCCTCCCCCATGCCCGCGACGTTGCCATGCCCGAAGATCGCGAACACGCCGCCGAAAAGCGGCTCGCCGTTCTGTGTGCGCAGTGCCGCGAGATAACGCACGAGCGCTTGCGCGGCGGTCAGTCTGATCGTTCCGCTCGCGGCATTCATGCGGCTTGCTCCTGCGTTACGTGAAGGACGTTGGAATCGAGCGCGCTCGCGCGCGCATCGCGCCATGCGGCGATCAGGGTCTCGAAGGTGCGCCGCACGCGCGCGATGAGTTCGTCGTCGCCGATCTCGCCCGCGAGCCATGCATGGCTCGGCTCATGAAAGATCGTGCGCCCGACCGTGAAGCCCTTGCATGTCTTCGACGATGCGGCCGCCCTGAAGCCGTCGCGCAGTTGATCGACGTTCGCCGACAGCCCGAGCAGCACCACGCCGCGGCAATACGGATCGCGTTCGGCAAGCAAGGCATCGATGGCTTGCCATTGCGTCGCGCTCATCGGTTCGAGCTTCCACCACTCGGGGTATAACTGAAGGTTATAGAGGCGCTTGATCGCGCGATACACCGTGTCGTCGTGAACGGGCGGCCCGTTCTTCGGAACGATCACTTCGAGCAGCAGTTCGTGCCCGCTTGCCTGCACCGCGTCGTAAAGCGCGCGCAATTGCGCTTCCTGTTCGAGCCGCAATTCATGCGGATGGTCCGGGTGATAGTGCACGAGGCACTTCACGATATGCTCGCGCGGCCATTCGATCAGCGTCGTGCCGATCGAGCGGCCACGATCGAACACGAGCGGCATCGAGCCGGGCAATTCCACCGGCCTGCCGATCCACCATGCACGCTTCGACGCGCGATTGAGCGCGTCCTGTCCATAGCGGTCGTCGATCAGAACGCCGATGCGCCCGGCAAGCCCGAGCGCTTCCTCGGTCTGTGCGACTGCATCGACGAACAGGTTCTTCAGCGTCGAAATGCGCGCCTCGCTTGCGCCTGTCTGCTGCGCGAGTTCGAAGAACTGATTGCGATGATCGAACGCGAAGCCGAGCACTTCATCCCATTGCTTGCGCGGCGGGCTCACGCGATGCAGGCGCGCGAGCGTCGCGTCGAGATCGGGACGGCACATGCGTGCAGCATCCTCGTTCGCGGCGGCGAGAAAGTAGTCGAGTTCGGCTTGCGTCGGCATTGCGGGCGCGCAGCCGTGTCGCGAAACGACGAGCGCGCCGCACGCATTCGCCGCGCGCGCGCAGGCTTCGAGCGGTTCGTCGCGCAGCCATCCGGAGAGAAAGCCCGACGCGAACGCATCGCCTGCGCCGAGCACGTTCAACACTTCGACTTCGACGCCGCCGTGAACGGGCGCATCGTCGATGGATGCAGGCACCGCGCCTTCGATGATCGAGCAGCCGAGCGGCCCGCGCTTGACGACGAGCGTCGCGCTCGTAACGGCACGCACCATCGTCAGTGCATCGATCAGACGGTCCTTGCCGCCCGCGATGCGAAACTCCTCTTCCGTGCCGATGACGAGATCCATCAACGGCAAGATGCGCTGCAAATGCGCGGTCACGCCTTCGTTGGCAACGAAGCGCGTCTCGCCGTCGGCCTTGCCGGTCAGCCCCCACAGCACGGGCCGATAGTCGATGTCGAGAATCGTGCGCACGTGATTGCGCCGCGCATATTCGAGCGCGCGCCGGCTCGTGCGGTTCACCTGTTCGGTCGAGAAGTGGGTGCCGGTAATGAGCAGCGCCTTCGATGACGCGATATACGCCTCGTCGAAATCGCTTTCATCGACGGCCATATCCGCGCAGTTCTCGCGATAGAAGACGAGCGGAAACGTATCGCGGTCTTCTATGCCGAGCAGCACGAGCGCGGTCAGCCGTTCATGATCGATGCGAACGTGGCCGATGTCGCAGCCTTCGCGCTGCAGCGTCTCGGTGAGAAAGCGCCCCATGTGATCGTTGCCGACGCGCGCGAGCATCGACGACTTCAGTCCGAGCCGCGCGCAGCCGAACGCGATATTCGCCGACGAGCCGCCGAGATACTTTGCAAACGTCGATACGTCTTCGAGGCGCGCGCCGATCTGCTGCGCATACAGATCGACGGCGAGCCGGCCGAGGCAGATGATGTCGCGTTCTCGATCGGCGGCAAAACGGGAATTCATTGGCATGGTTGAAAGTCCTCAGATCGTCGCGCCTTCGAGTTCGCTGATCATCTTCTGCATTTCCGCGCCGCCCGCCATCATGTCGAGCACTTCGTTCTTCGTGATGGTGTCCTTCGTGAAGGTGCCCATCGAGCGCCCACGATTGAGCAGCGTGAACGAATCGCCAATGGGATACGCGTGATGCACGTTGTGCGTGATGAAGATCACGGAGATGCCTTTTTCGCGGGCCTTATGGATGAGCTTCAGCACGTTGAAGCTCTGCTTCACGCCGAGCGCGGCAGTCGGTTCATCGAGGATCAGCACGCGCGCGCCGAAGTGGATCGCGCGCGCAATCGCGAGACATTGCTTTTCGCCGCCGGACATCGTGCCGATCGGCTGATGCGGATCGCGCACGTTGATGCCCATTTCCGCGAGCTTCGCGCGAGACGTGTCGGCGGCGAGATCCAGGTCCATCACGCTGAAGAGACCGAAGCGCTTCTTCTGCGGCTCGCGGCCCATGAAGAAGTTACGGGCAACGGATAACAGCGGCACGAGCGCGAGGTCCTGATACACGGTCGCGATGCCGAGATCGAGCGCTTCTTTCGGCGACTCGAAATGCACCGGCTTGCCATCGACGAGATATGCGCCGGAAGAGGGCGCGTGCACCCCGGCGAGCGTCTTGATGAGCGTGGACTTGCCCGCGCCGTTATCCCCGAGCAGGCAATGCACTTCGCCGCGCTTCAAGCGCAGCGTCACGCCGTTCAGTGCAATGACCTTGCCGAAGAACTTGCTGACATTCTCGAGCGCGAGGATGTTGTCGTCGTTCATAACGTTCTCCTCATTGCGCCTGTGACACGCGGCGGCGCACGTAATGATTGAAGAGCACGGCGATGAGAAGCATCACGCCGAGAAACACGCGGAACCAGTCGGAACTCACGTTCGTGTATGTGATGCCGATCTGCACGACGCCGAAGATGAGCGCGCCGAAGCACGCGCCGACGACAGATCCGTAACCGCCGGTGAGTAGCGTTCCGCCGATGACCGCGGCGATGATCGCTTCGAACTCTTTTTGCAAGCCGCGATCGGCCGCCGCCGAACCGATGTCGCACACTTGCAGCACGGCGAAGAGGCACGAGCAGAACGCAGTGAGCACGAAGAGCGAGATCTTCACGCGCTTGACCGGCACGCCGACGTTCTTCGCGGCGTTCGCATCGCCGCCGACCGCGAGAATCCAGTTGCCGTAGCGCGTCTTCGCAAGCACGAACGCGCCGACGGCCGCGAGGACGAGCCACCAGATGATGACCTTCGGAATGCCGGGCACGAGCGGCTCGCCGCTGTCGAGCAGTTTGCCGATGCCCATATGCGCGAGCGCAGTGAACACGCCGTGCAATGCGACGCCATGAAAAAGCGTATCGGCGAGCCAGTCTTTTTGCGCGAGATCGCCGACGCCGGAGATGATCGTGCGGTCCGCGAACATGATCGAGAGTGCGAGCGTCAGGCCGCGCAGGATGAAGAGAAACGCGAGCGTCACGATGAAGGACGGCAGGCGCGTTCGCATCACGAGATAGCCGTTGAGCGCGCCGAGCAGCATCGAGGCGATGAACGCGAAGAGAATGGCGAGCGAGATCGGCCAATGAAAATAGACCGATGGCAACGCGACCATCATGCCGGCGAAGCCGATCATCGAGCCGATGGATAAGTCGAACTCACCCGCGATCATCAAGAGACACGCGCCGACCGCGAGCAGGCCGAGATACGCGGCCACTTGCGACCAGTTCATCACGCCGTCGAGATTGAACATACCCGACGATCCCGCGCCGAAGCCGAACACGATGAACACCAGCACGGTGCCTGAAATCGCGGCGAATTCCGGCCGGTTCAGCAGATGGCCGAACCACGATTGCCGGCGCACCCGCTCGTCCGATGGCTTGTCGCGCTCGGCTGCATCATCGGCGCCGTCCTGCTGCGGGTGCGCGTGTGGAGGATAGTGCTTGCCGGCTACGCCCATGATGGCTCCTCGAAACTGAAATGCAATGCAGTACCGATGCGTGCGTTCCCGCTGCGTCCGCGCACGGACGCAGCAGCAGGTCATGATGGAGAAAAGCGGGCGGACGCGGCTGTGAAGAGCCGCCGCCCGAAGAAGGTCAGCCGTGCTTCAACGATACTGCCCGGCGTACTTCACGACCTTGTCGAGATTTTCCTTAGTGATGAAACCCGGTCCCGAGCGAATGTTCTTCGGCCCATACGAAGGCTGCAAGCCATACGTTTCGAGCCGCGCCTTGAACTTCGGATTGGCTTCGAGAATCTGGCGAATCTTCGCGGGATCGGTGGTGTGCTCCTTCTTCACGATGGCGAGCACCGCGACCGGAATGTAGCCCTGCAAATACGGCTGCTGGTCGATGGCGAACTTGATCGTGCCGTCCTTGATCGCCTTCGCGATGTCATCGGAGAAATCGAAAGTCACGAAATAGAGCTTGTTTTGCAGGCCCATTTGCGTCACGGCCTTGAGCGTCGCGGATGCGGGCGTCGGTCCGAGCGTGAGGATCGCCTGCGTGTCCGGATGATTGCGCAGATACGCCGATACCTTCGACTGAATCTCGGTCGGGTCTTGTCCCGAGTCGAGCGTCGATGCCTTGTAGTCGATGCCGAGCGCATCCGCGAAACCCTTGCAGCGGTCGAACGACACCGTGTTCGTCGCGAGATGGTTCACGCACAGGAACGACTTGATGCCCGCGGCCTTCGCCTTTTCGCCCGCCGCCTTGCCCGCGACGTATTCCGGCTGGCCGATATGCATGATCGCGTTGAGTTGCGCGCTCTGCTCCTCGGTGCCCGAGTTGATCGTGACGAGCGGAATCTTCTTCGCCGTCACCTTGTTGATCGCGCTCTTCAGCACGTCGAAGTCCGCGATCGTCGTGATGACGCCGTCGTAATTGCGCGCGGCCGCCTGTTCGATGAGACGCGCCATATCCGCGATGTCGCCGTTGGGCGGATTGCGATAGTCGGTCTGGACGTTGAAGTCCTCGTCCGCCTGCTTGATCGCGTTCTTGATGGTGTTCCACCACGAGTCCGAGTCCGGCGCGTGGCTGATGAGGACAAAGCGGGCGTCCGGGGCCGCATGCGCGGGGGACGTCGAGATCAACGCGGCGCTGCACAACGCAGCAGCAGCCGCCAGCGCGCGCAGCGCGGCCCGACCGTTGCAAAGGATCATCGTCTCCACCTATCTCGGTTGTTGTCTGGTGTGATCTTTTGATGAGCGGCGCGGCCTTCCAGCGCCATGCGCCGTGCTCACGAGCAAGACTAGGTCAGTTTTCGGCGTGTTGCAATAGGCATTTTATCGGTGCGACAAATGGAAAATGCTTTCCAATTTGCTTGCGGGCTTCCTATAATCGGCTGCACCGGCGACCATTTCGGCGCGCCGACGAGACGGGCTTTCCATGCAGGACGAAACCGGCACCGACGTGCTTTCCGTGGACGATCTGATGCAGCGGATCACCGATGTCTACGACTCTTTGCCGCGCCAGTTGAAGAGCGTGGCGACGTACATCGAGCAGCATCGGGCGAGCGTGATGATGGACCGCACGAGCGATATCGCCGCGTCGTGCGGCGTGCATCCGTCGGCGGTGGTGCGCTTTGCGCAGCGCTTCGGCTTCTCCGGCTTTTCGGACTTGCAGACGGTGTTCCGGCAGGCGTACACGGGCGGCAGCGCGTCGCAGAGCTATCAGCAGCGCATCCGCAAGCTGATCGACGAGAAAGCGGGCGAGGCGTCGGGCGTGTCGGTCGCGCGCGAATTCATTGCGGCAAGCCGCGCGGGTCTCGATGAACTCGAAGCCGGCCTCGACGACGCGCAGTTCGAAGCCGCCGTCGAAATGCTTCAGCAAGCGGAGAACATCTACGTGATCGGCGTGCGCCGCTCGTTCGCGGTGGCGAGCTACATCGCGTATGCGCTCGGCCATACGAGAAAGCGCGTGCACCTCGTGTCGGGCTTCGGCGGCATGTTCCGCGAGCAGATACGCGGCGTGAAAAAGGGCGACGTGGTCATCGCGATCAGCTTCGCGCCCTACGGCAAGGAAACGCAATACTGCGTGCGCGCGGCGCAGCATCACGGCGCGGCGACGCTCGTCATCACCGATAGCCAGCTTTCGCCGCTTGCGCGCCACGCGAGCGCTAGCCTGCTCGTGAAGGAGGGCAGCGCGTTCGCGTTTCGCTCGCTCACGAGCACCATCTGCCTGTGCCAGGCGCTTTTCATCGCGCTCGCGTACCGGCTCGAATTGAACGTCGAAGAATCCAGGGAGACGAGCGGTTATGACGATTGACGTGGCGGTGTTTGGAGCGGGGCGCATCGGCAAGATTCATGCGGGCAATCTCGCGCGGCAGCCGGGCGTGCGGTTGAAGTATGTCGTCGATGTGAACCGCGAGGCCGCAGCCGCGCTCGCCGGGCAGCACGGCGCGCAGGTCGCGGACATCGACGGCGCAATGGGCGATGCGTCCATCGGCGCGACGGTCGTATGTTCGAGCACGGACACGCATGCGAACCTCATCATGCAGTCGGCGGCGGCGGGCAAGCATGTGTTCTGCGAAAAGCCCGTCGATCTCACGATCGAACGCGCGCGCGCATGCGCCGATGCGATCGACCGCGCGGGCGTCGTCTGCATGATCGGCTTTCAGCGGCGCTTCGATCCGACGTTCTCGGCGCTGAAGGCGCGCGTCGACGCGGGCGAGATCGGCGAGCCGGAGATGCTGATCGTGACGAGCCGCGATCCTGGCGCGCCGCCCGTCGAGTACATCAAGCATTCGGGCGGCATCTTCAAGGACATGCTGATTCACGATTTCGACATCTTCCGCTGGATGCTCGACGACGAAGCCGAGACGCTGCACGCGACGGGCAGTTGCCTGTCCGATCCGGCTATCGCGGATGCGGGCGACATCGACTCGACCGCCGTCACCATCCGCACGAAGCGCGGGCGGCTGTGCCAGATCAACACGGCGCGGCGCGCGGCGTATGGCTACGATCAGCGCTTCGAGCTGCTCGGAAGCGCAGGCATGCTGCAGGCGGGCAACGTGCGGCCGACCGAAGTCACCGCGTACTCGAAAACCGCCGTCTCGACGGACGTGCCCGAAGCGTTCTTTCTCGAACGCTATCGCGCGGCGTATGCGCTCGAAATCGCGCATTTCTTCGACGCGGTGAATACCGGCAAGCCGGTGCGCACGACCGTCGCCGATGGGTTGAAGGCGCTCGAACTCGCGGAAGCCGCGACGCTTTCGTGGCGCGAGAAGCGCATCGTGCGGCTCGGCGAGCGCGCGGCATGAATCCGGTGCGCGTGGGCATCGTCGGGTTGGGGCGGCTCGGGCGGCGGCACGCGGAGAATCTCGCGTGGCGCACGCCGGGCGCGCGACTCGTTGCGGCATGCAGTCCCGTCGATGAAGAGCGCGAATGGGCGCGAGCGCATCTGCCCGAACCCGCGCTCCACGCGAACTACGGCGCGCTGCTCGCCGATCCGTCCGTCGATGCGGTATGGCTCGTCACGCCGACGTCGCTGCACGCGCCGCAGATCGTCGCGGCGCTGGACGCCGGCAAGCACGTCTTCTGCGAGAAGCCGCTCTCGCTCGATCTCGCCGAATGCGACCGCGTCATCGAAGCGCACGCGCGGCATGCGCAACTTCAGGTGATGATCGGCTTCGTGCGCCGCTTCGACGCGAGCTACCGCGATGCGTTCGAGCGCATCCGGAACGGCGCGATCGGCCGGCCGTTCATGGTGCGTTCGCAGACGTGCGACAAGAACGATCCCGATGGCTTCTTCGTGCGATTCGCGCGGACTTCCGGCGGGCTTTTCCTCGATTGCAGCGTGCACGACATCGACCTCGCGCGCTGGCTGCTCGGCAATCCGCGTGCGACGCGCGTGTTCGCGAGCGGCACCATCGCGCTTCACGAAGGCTTGCGTGAATGCGGCGACATCGATAACGGCGTGGGCGTCATCGAATTCGAGGATGGACGGCTGGCCGTGCTCTACGCGTCGCGCACGATGGCGCACGGGCACGATACGCAGACGGAGATTATCGGCACGGCGGGCGCGCTCGCGGTGGGGCGCAATCCGCGCGTGAACCGCGTCGAGATCGCGGACGAACATGGTATGCGCAACGCCTGCACGCCGACGTTCTTCGAGCGTTTCGAGGATGCTTTCCTGAGCGAAGCGCAGGCGTTCGTCGCGTCGCTCGCGCATGGCACGCCGACCGGCCTTACGCTCGACGATGCGCGCGAAGCGACGCGCATCGGCATCGCGATGCGGGAAGCGTATGCCAGCGGCCAGCCGGTGAAGCTTTGACCGCTGCGTTAGAATCGAACGTTCACGGCGCTCAATCAAACAGGCACACGGAAGGTTCAATCGCGATGGAAGTTCACAAGGAAGTCGACGCGCGCGGGCTCAACTGCCCGTTGCCGATTCTGCGGGCGAAGAAGGCGCTCGCCGACATGACGAGCGGCCAGATACTCAAGGTCCTCGCAACCGATCCCGGCTCGCAGCGCGATTTCGCCGCGTTCGCGAAGCAGACCGGCAACGAAATCGTCGAGGCGACGTCGCAGGACAAGACGTTCGTCTTTCTGATGCGGCGTCGCTGACATTTTTAACGGCGCAAAAGCAAAATGCCCGTCACGCAGGTGACGGGCATTTTTTTTCAGGCGCGTGAAGCGTTAGCCTTCGAGAATCGGCGCGCGCGTGCGCAAATATTCTTCGAAGTCCTTCGACACTTCCGGATGGCGCAGCGCGAATTCGACCGTCGCCTTCAGATAGCCGAGCTTGCTGCCGCAATCGAAGCGCGTGCCGTGGTACTTGTAGGCCAGCACTTGCTCATCCGACAGCAGCGATTGAATCGCGTCCGTCAGTTGCAGTTCGCCGCCCGCGCCGGGCTTCAGCGCGCGAATGTGGTCGAAAATGCGGGGCTTGAGCACATAACGGCCGACCACGCCGAGGTTCGACGGCGCCACCGCCGGCTCCGGCTTCTCGACGATGCCCGACAGCTTGACGATGTTGTCTTCCCACTCCTTGCCGTCGATGATGCCGTAGGACTTCGTATCCGACGGCGGGATCTCTTCGACGCCGATCACCGAGCTGTGATAGTGGTCGAACACCTCGATCATCTGCGTCATGACGGGCGGCTTGCCGTACAGCAAGTCGTCCGCGAGGATCACGGCGAACGGGTTGTCGCCGACGAGCTTCTCGGCGCACAGCACCGCATGACCGAGACCCAGCGCTTCCGCCTGGCGCACGTAGAAGCAGTCCACGTGGCTCGGCTTGATGCTGCGCACGAGTTCGAGCAGCTTGTCCTTGCCGCGCGCCTCAAGCTCGGCTTCGATCTCATAGGACTTGTCGAAATGATCTTCGATGGCACGCTTGCTGCGGCCGGTGACGAAAATCATCTCGGTGATGCCGGCGGCCATCGCTTCCTCGACCGCATACTGAATCAGCGGCTTGTCGACGACCGGCAGCATTTCCTTCGGGCTGGCCTTCGTCGCGGGGAGGAACCGCGTGCCGAGACCCGCAACGGGAAAAACCGCTTTGGTAACTTTTAGCATGTGATAACCCTGATCCTTTTAATCATTTAGAACATCGAGCCAAAAACTGAACGGCGTGTGTTTCGACACCCCAATCAGGCCGGCAGTCGCAAGATCTGCGCCTGTAGTTTCTCGATAGTGGTTTTGTATTCTGCCAGCCTTTTCCGCTCCTGTTCAACGACAGGGGCCGGTGCTTTTGAAACAAAGCTTTCGTTTTCGAGCTTCGCGCTACATTTTGCGATCTCGCCGCCGAGACGTTCCACTTCCTTGCTCAATCGCTCGCGCTCCGCCGCGACGTCGATCTCGACTTTCAGCACCAGCTTGTTCGCACCGACGATGGCAACCGGCGCACCGTGCGCTTCGCGGTCGAGCGCGGCTTCGTCGTCGATGATCTTCACTTCGGACAGACGCGCGAGCGCGGCGACGTAAGGCGCGAACGTCGAAAGACGCGCGGCGTCGCCGTGAGCGAGCAAAGGCACTTTCACCGCCGGCGACAGATTCATTTCGCCACGCAGATTACGACACGCATCGATCACCGACTTCAGTTCGGCGGCCCACTGTTCAGCGGCTTCATCGATCTTTTTCGCTTCGGCCTGCGGATAGCGCTGCGTCATGATCGACGCTTCGCCTTCCTTCGCGCCCGCGGGATACGCGTCCGTCAGCGGCGCGACTTTCTGCCACAACGCTTCGGTGATGAACGGAATGACCGGGTGCGCAAGACGCAGCACGGTCTCCAGCACGCGCAGGAGCGTGCGGCGCGTGGCGCGCTGCTGCTCGGGCGTGCCGGTCTGAATCTGCACCTTCGCGAGTTCGAGATACCAGTCGCAGTATTCGTCCCACACGAACTTGTAGAGCGCGCTTGCCACGTTGTCGAAACGGTAGTCGGCGAAGCCTTTCTCGACTTCGGCTTCCACGCGCTGCAGAAGCGACACGATCCAGCGGTCCGCCTGCGAGAAGTCCGTATAGCCGCCGGGCCCGCAGTCGCCGGGCTTGCAGCCGTCGGCGTTCGCGAAACCGCAATCGTGGCCTTCGCAATTCATCAAAACGAAACGCGTGGCGTTCCAGAGCTTGTTGCAGAAGTTGCGATACCCCTCGCAGCGCGCGAGGTCGAAGTTCACGTTGCGGCCGAGCGTGGCCATCGACGCCATCGTGAAGCGCAGCGCATCCGTGCCGAACGACGGAATGCCTTCGGGGAATTCCTTGCGCGTTTTCTTTTCGATCTGCGCGGCCTGCTTCGGATTCATGAGGCCGCTCGTGCGCTTGGCGACGAGCGCTTCGAGATCGATGCCGTCCACGATATCGATGGGATCGAGCGTGTTGCCCTTGCTCTTCGACATCTTCTGGCCTTCGGCGTCGCGCACGAGGCCGTGCACGTAGACGGTATCGAAGGGCACCTTGCCGGTGAAATGCGTGGTCATCATCACCATCCGGGCGACCCAGAAGAAGATGATGTCGAATCCCGTCACGAGCACGGACGACGGCAGGAACGCCTTCAACTCCGGCGTCTCGTTCGGCCAGCCGAGCGAGGAAAACGGCACGAGCGCGGACGAGAACCAGGTGTCGAGCACGTCGTCGTCGCGCTTCAGTGCGCCTTTGTAGCCTCGCGCGTCGGCTTCGGCGCGCGCTTCATCCTCGTTCTTCGCGACGAAGATTTCGCCGTTCTCGCCGTACCACGCGGGAATCTGATGCCCCCACCACAACTGGCGCGAGATGCACCAGTCCTGGATGTTTTCGAGCCATTGATAGTAGGTCGTGGTCCAGTTCTCCGGCACGAACTTGATCTGTCCGCTGCGCACGACGTCGAGCGACGTTTCCGTGATCGACTTGCCCGGATTGAACGATCCTTCAGGCGCGGGCTTCGTCATGGCGACGAACCATTGATCGGTGAGCATCGGCTCGATCACGACGCCCGTGCGATCGCCGCGCGGCACCATCAGCTTGTGCGGCTTGACGGAATCGAGCAGACCTTGCGCTTCGAGATCGGCGACGACTTGCTTGCGGGCATCGAAGCGGTCGAGGCCGCGATACTTCGCGGGCGCGTTGTCGTTAATTTTCGCGTCGAGCGTGAGAATCTCGATCTGCGGCAGCTTGTGGCGCTGGCCGACCGCGTAGTCGTTGAAGTCGTGCGCGGGCGTGACTTTCACGACGCCGGTGCCGAACTCGCGGTCCACGTAGTCGTCGGCGATGACGGGAATCTCGCGGTCGCACAGCGGCAGCACGACCGTCTTGCCGATCAGATGCGCATAGCGCTCGTCTTCCGGATGCACCATCACGGCGACGTCGCCGAGCATGGTTTCGGGGCGCGTGGTCGCAACGGTCAGATGCCCCGAGCCGTCCGGCAGCGGGTAGTTGATGTGCCACAGGCTGCCGTTTTCTTCCTCGCTGACGACTTCGAGATCGGAGACGGCCGTGCCGAGCACCGGGTCCCAGTTCACGAGCCGCTTGCCGCGATAGATGAGACCCTGCTTATAGAGCGTGACGAAGACATCGCGCACGGCGGCGGACATCTTGTCGTCCATCGTGAAGTATTCGCGCGACCAGTCGATCGATGCGCCGAGACGCCGGACCTGATTCGTGATCGTCGAGCCGGATTGCTGCTTCCACGCCCACACGCGCTTCAAAAATTCGTCGCGGCCTAGATCGTGACGCGAGACGCCCTGCGCATCGAGTTGCCGTTCGACGACGATCTGCGTCGCGATGCCCGCGTGGTCGGTGCCGGGCACCCACAGCGTGTTTTCGCCGAGCATGCGGTGATAGCGCGTGAGGCCATCCATGATGGTCTGGTTGAACGCGTGCCCCATGTGCAGCGTGCCGGTGACGTTTGGCGGCGGCAGTTGAATCGAGAAATTCCTTGCGCCTTCCTTGAACGTGGGGGCGGAGTAGCCGCGCTTCTCCCATTCCGGGCCCCATTGGGACTCGATGTTTTGAGGCTCGAAGCTCTTCGCAAGCGTGGTGTCGCTCATCGTGAAATCTGCCGAAAAATGCGTGAAAAGATGCGGGGTAGTCGTTGATTATAAGGTTAGGGCGCACCCTCGGACGAATCCGGCGCGCGGCCCGTGCGTCGGGGGAACCGGCTCGCCCGGCGGCGCCATCGGCGCGGTCTTATAATGGTCGGCCCGCCGCCGGCTTCTCCGGCTCCGCTTTCCGCCGTTCATCTCACATGCCCGATTTACTCGCCAATCTCAATCCCGAACAGCTCGCCGCCGTCACCCTGCCGAACGAGCCCGCGCTGATCCTCGCGGGCGCGGGCAGCGGCAAGACGCGCGTGCTCATCACGCGCATCGCGTGGCTGATCCAGCAGGGTTATGCGTCGCCGCCGACCATTCTCGCCGTCACCTTCACGAACAAGGCCGCGCGCGAAATGATGTCGCGCCTGTCCGCGCTTTTGCCCATCGACACGCGCGGCATGTGGATCGGCACGTTCCACGGCCTGTGCAACCGCATGCTGCGCGCGCACTGGCGCGACGCCGGCCTGCCGCAGACGTTCCAGATCCTCGACACCGCAGACCAGCTTTCGGCCATCAAGCGGCTGATGAAGGGTCTCAACGTCGATGACGAAAAGTATCCGGCGAAGAATCTCCAGTACTTCATCAACAACGCGAAGGAGCAGGGCCTGCGTCCGAAGGACGTCGATGCCACCGACAACTTCAATCGCAAGTTCGTGGAGTTGTACGAGGCTTACGACCAGCAATGCCAGCGCGAGGGCGTCGTCGATTTTCCCGAGCTGCTTTTGCGCTGCTACGAACTGCTCGCGCATAACGTGCCGCTGCGCGCGCATTATCAGGCGCGCTTTCGCAACATCCTCGTCGACGAGTTTCAGGACACGAATAAGCTGCAATACGCGTGGCTCAAGCTGCTGGCGGGCGAGCACAACGCGATCTTCGCGGTCGGCGACGACGATCAGTCCATCTACGCGTTTCGCGGCGCGAATGTCGGCAACATGCACGACTTCGAGCGCGAATTCCGCGTGAGGAATCTCATCAAGCTGGAGCAGAACTATCGCTCGCACGGCCATATTCTCGATACCGCAAACTTCCTGATCGCGAACAACGCGCGGCGGCTCGGCAAGAATCTGCGCACGGACGCGGGCCACGGCGAGCCGGTGCGCGTCTACGAAGCCGCCACCGATACGCAGGAAGCGGGCTGGATCGTCGAGGAAATCAAGGCGCTCATCAATACCGGCCTCGCGCGCGGCGAGATCGCGGTGCTGTATCGGAGCAACGCGCAGTCGCGCACGATCGAACATACGCTCGTGAACGCGGGCATCGCGTATCGCGTGTATGGCGGCCTGCGCTTCTTCGAGCGTCAGGAAGTGAAGCACGCGCTCGCGTATCTGCGCCTGATCGACAACCCGAACGACGACACCGCGTTCGCGCGCGTCGTCAATTTCCCGACGCGGGGCATCGGCGCGCGTTCCATCGAACAGCTCGCCGACGCCGCGCGTCTCTATAACTGTTCGATGGCCGCCGCCGTCCCTTACGTCACCGGCAAGGCGGGATCGAGCCTCGGCGCGTTCGCGACGCTCATCGCGAAGATGCGCGCCGAGACGCAGCAAATGAGTCTGCCGGAGACGGTCGAATATGTCGTGCGCGCAAGCGGGCTCGCCGCGTTCTACGAAACCGAGCGCGAAGGTCAGGACCGGCTGGAAAACTTGCAGGAACTGGTGAACGCGGCGGCGGCCTTCGTGAGCGAAGAGGGTTACGGTCTCGACACGCCCGCGCGCTCCATTCCGCTGCGTCCGGGCGCGAGCGCCGCGCCGGAAATCGTCAGCGCGGACGGCGAGATCGAAGTGCTCGATGCACCCGGCATCGCCGATCCCGCGCAGAATCCCGACACGATGACGCCGCTTGCGGGCTTTCTGTCGCACGCATCGCTCGAAGCCGGCGACAACCAGGCGCAAGCCGGACAGGACGCCGTGCAGCTCATGACCGTTCACGCGGCGAAGGGTCTCGAATTCACGGCGGTGTTCATCACCGGGCTGGAAGAAGGGCTTTTTCCGCACGAAAATAGCGCGCAGGAATCCGACGGGCTCGAAGAAGAGCGGCGGCTCGCGTATGTGGCGATCACGCGCGCGAAGGAGCGGCTCTATCTCTCGTTCGCGCAAAGCCGCATGCTGCACGGACAGACGCGCTACAACATCCGCTCGCGTTTCTTCGACGAGTTGCCGGAAGGCTCGCTCAAGTGGCTCACGCCGAAAGTCGAGGCGGGCGCGCGCTGGGGCGGACGGTCGGACAACGCCGGTTGGGGCCGCGACTGGTTCGCGCGGCCCGGACAGGAACGCGGCGGCTCCGCCGGCTATCCGCGCGATCAAGGCGCGAGCGCCGCGCTGCCTTCGTTCGCGAACGAGCAGCGCGCGGCGGACACCGGCTTCAAGGTCGGACAGGCGGTGTTCCACACGAAGTTCGGCGAAGGCACCGTGACCGCGCTCGAAGGCTCCGGCGGCGATGCACGCGCCCAAGTGCGCTTCAAGCGGCACGGCGAGAAGTGGCTCGCGCTTTCCGTCGCGAAACTGCAGGCGGTCGAATGAAGCGGCTCGGCATCATGGCGGCGCTGTCGCAGGAACTGGGCGACCTGATCGCGCAGATGCGCGCGGGCGGCGAGGTGCGGACGGTTACGCTCGGCATGCGCGAATACCACGTCGGCGAGGCGCATGGCGTGCCTGTCGTCGTGACGCTCGCGCGCGTCGGCAAGGTCGCGGCGGCGGCGACGGCGAGCGCGCTCATCCATGTGTTCGGCGTCGATGCGATCGTTTTCACGGGCGTCGCGGGCGGCGTGCATGCGGACGTGCGGGTGGGCGACATCGTCGTCGCCGATGCGCTGCTGCAACACGATCTCGATGCGTCGCCGTTCTTTCCGCGCTACGAAGTGCCCTTGCTCGATCGCACGCGCTTCGATGCCGACCGCGCGTTCTCCGACGCGCTCATGACGGCGGCGCGCGGCTTCATCGAAACTCACGCGGACGCGCTCGCGCAACGTTTCGCGGTGAGCGAGCCGCGCGTGCATCGCGGGCTGGTGGTGAGCGGCGACCGCTTCATCGCGAGCCAGGAGGCGGTGAACGCCTTGCGCGACGCGTTTCCCGATGCGCTCGCCGTCGAGATGGAAGGCGCGGCGCTCGCGCAGGTCTGCTACGAACACGGCGTGCCGTGCGCGGTCGTGCGCACCATTTCCGATACCGCCGACGCCGAGGCGCCGCTGTCTTTCGCCGAATTCCTGACGGCGATTGCGGGCGCGTATTCGTCCGGTCTGCTCGCGCGATTTCTGACACTCGTCGGCTGAGCGCGCGGCGGCTCGTTCAGCGGCCGCCAGCGGCGGAAAGCCGCAAAATTCCCGCTTGTTGTTGAGAATGATTCTCAATACAATGGATCGTGTGATGTAAAGACACGAGGGAAACCGTCATGACCGCCGATCACAACTCAGGAAGCGCGACGCCCCGCGAGCGCGATGCACAGGCGCGGCTCGCCATCGCCGCGAACGCCGCGAAGATGCTTGACACCACGCGCCGCGCGTGGAGCGACGCGCCCGCCGAAGCGCCATCGAAAGAGGCCGGGCGACGCGCGCCGCACGCGTCGAGAAAAAAGCGCATCGTGCCTCGGCGCTCCCGCTGGCCGAGCCTGATCGCCGCCCTGAACTACTGGAGCCCGAAACCGCTGTGAACGACGCCGCTCTCTCTCCGAAGTCCGTCGCGCTCGACGCGCGGATGCTCGACGCGAGCCGCTTCCCGCTCGTGCGCGTGCGTGGCCGGGCCGCCGAGCCGGGCCACGCCTTTGCGTGGGGCGCGCAAATGCGCCGCATTCTCTCGCTCGCGACGCCTTTCGTCATCGTCGCCGACCATGCCGACGGTGAGACGCCCGAGAACTTTCGCCTGCGCGCGGCGTGGCTGCGCACGCATCGCGCGCCGCTCGCGGCGCACTGCCGCGGTTTCATCGTGATCGAGCCGCGCATCGAGGCGCGAGCGACCGCGCGCGAAACGCTGCGCGCGCTCACCGAAGGCAGCGGTGTGCGAACGGTCGTCGTATCGAGCCTGCGCGTCGCGAACGAACTCGCGCCCGTCTTGCTCAAGCACGCGACAGCGCCCGGCGGCGCGACGGCTGCGCAAAGCCGCGCACGCTGAAATGGCCCGACCGATCAGGGCGCGCCCTCTCTAGGCAGCCGTCGAGCGGCTCGTCTATCCTGTGTGCCATGCACCGCATCAACGCCACGCACTCACGGATTTCAGAGGACGCGCATGCCGACTTACCGAGAAGCGTATCGCCGCTCGATCGAGGAGCCCGAAGCGTTCTGGGCCGAGCAAGCCCGCCGCATTCACTGGCAGACGCCGTTCCAACAGGTTCTCGATGCCAGCAACCCGCCGTTCGCGCGATGGTTCGTCGGCGGGAAAACGAATCTCTGCCATAACGCGGTCGACCGCCATCTCGCGTCGCGGGCGCAGCAGGACGCGCTCGTGTACGTGTCGACGGAAACGGGCATCGAGCGCCGCTACACCTATGCCGAGCTGCATGCGGAAGTGAACCGCATGGCCGCCGTCATGCGCTCGCTCTCGGTGAAGAAAGGCGACCGCGTGCTCATCTATCTGCCGATGATCCCCGAAGCGCTCTTCGCGATGCTCGCGTGCGCGCGCATCGGCGCCATTCACTCGGTCGTGTTCGGCGGGTTCGCCGCGCCCAATCTCGCCGCGCGCATCGACGATGCCGAGCCTTCGCTCATCGTCACCGCGGACGCCGGCGCGCGCGCGGGCAAGGTGATCGACTACACGCCGCTCGTCGACGAAGCGCTCTCGCGCGCGGAGTTCAAGGTGCCGCGCGTGCTGCTGATCGACCGGCAGCTCGCGCCCGAGCGCCTGCAGGCGAGCTATCTCGTCGCCTACGAGCCGCTGCGCGAGCAGTTTTTCGACGCCCACGTTCCCTGCGAATGGCTCGAATCGAACGAGCCTTCGTATGTGCTCTACACGTCCGGCACCACCGGCAAGCCGAAAGGCGTGCAGCGCGATGTGGGCGGCTACGCGGTCGCGCTCGCGGCATCGATGGAGCATATCTTCCAGGGCGCGGCCGGCGACACGATGTTCACCGCATCGGACATCGGCTGGGTCGTCGGGCATAGCTACATCATCTATGCGCCGCTCATCGCGGGGCTCACCACCGTCATGTACGAAGGCACGCCGGTTCGTCCGGACGGCGGCATCTGGTGGCGGCTCGTCGAGCAGTACCGCATCAACCTGATGTTCACCGCGCCGACCGCCATCCGCGTGCTGAAAAAGCAGGACCCGGCGCTCATGGAGAAATACGATCTGTCGAGCCTGCGCACGCTCTTTCTCGCGGGCGAGCCGCTTGACGAGCCGACCGCGCAGTGGATCCAGAGCGCGCTGAAGAAGCCCGTCATCGACAATTACTGGCAGACGGAAACCGGCTGGCCGATGCTCGCGATTCCGCGCGGCATCGAGGCGTTGCCGTCGAAGCTCGGCTCGCCGGGCGTGCCGTCGATGGGCTTCGCGCTCGCGCTGCGCAACGAGTCGACCGGCGATGTGTGCGCGCCGGGCGAAAAGGGCGTCGTCACGCTCGGCTATCCGCTGCCGCCGGGCTGCATGCAGACCGTATGGGGCGACGACCGGCGCTTCGTCGAGACGTATTGGGAAAGCGTGCCGAATCAGACGGTCTATTCGACGTTCGACTGGGGCGTGCAGGACGAGGACGGCTACGTGTCGATACTCGGGCGCACCGACGACGTCATCAACGTGGCGGGGCATCGGCTCGGCACGCGCGAGATCGAGGAGGCGCTTTCGGCGCACGCGGCGGTCGCGGAAGTGGCGGTCGTCGGCGTGACGGACGCGGTGAAGGGGCAGGCGGCCACGGCGTTCGTCGTGCTGCGCGACGCCGACCGGATCGACGCGCCGGGCGCGCGCGAAGGCATGGAGGCGGAGCTGTGCCACGCCGTCGATACGCAGCTCGGCGCGATCGCGCGTCCGGCGCGCGTGCATTTCGTGTCGATGCTGCCGAAGACGCGCTCGGGCAAGCTCTTGCGCCGCGCGATCGCCGCGCTCGCGGAGGGGCGCGATCCCGGCGAGTTGCCGACTATCGAGGACGCGGGCGCGTTGGCGCAGGTGAAGGACGCGCTGCGCGGCTAGTGCGCGCGTAGCGACGAAGCGGTCAAGAAAAACGCCCCGTCATGAACTTCATGACGGGGCGTTTCACTTCGACCGCCCAGGCGTGGAAGCGTTTCAGGCCTTCGCTTCGTGCGTCTTCGGCAGGAACACCGTCAGCACGCCGATCAACGGCAGGAACGCGCAGAGCTTGTAGACGAAATCGATGCTCGTCACGTCCGCGAGATGGCCGAGCACCGCCGCGCCGACGCCGCCCATGCCGAACGCGAAGCCGAAGAAAAGGCCCGCGACCATGCCGACCTTGCCGGGAATCAATTCCTGCGCGTAGACGAGAATCGCCGAGAACGCGGAGGCCAGCACCAGGCCGATCACGACCGACAGCACGCCCGTCCAGAAGAGATTCACGTAAGGCATGAGCAGCGTGAACGGCGCGACACCGAGAATCGACACCCAGATCACCGCCTTGCGCCCGACCTTGTCGCCGACCGGCCCGCCGACGATCGTGCCTGCCGCGACCGCCGCGAGGAACACGAACAGATGAATCTGCGCGGCCTGCACGGAGACGCCGAACTTGCTGATCAGATAGAACGTGAAGTAACTCGTGATGCTCGCGAGATAGAAGTACTTCGAGAACACGAGCAGAACGAGCACGCTCATCGCCATCACGACCTTGTCGCGCGGCAACGCGGCGTGCGCGGCCTTCGCGCGGCCCTTCTTCGTCGCGGGATGACGCTTGTACCAGCGGCCGATGTTCGCGAGCACGAACATCGCGACGAGCGCCGCCGCCGAGAACCACGCGATGCTCTTCTGTCCGTGCGGAATCACGATCAGCGCGGCAAGCAGCGGCCCGAGCGACGAGCCGGCGTTTCCGCCCACCTGAAAGAGCGACTGCGCGAGTCCGTGCCGGCCGCCCGAGGCCATGCGCGCGACGCGCGACGACTCCGGATGAAACACCGACGACCCGCAGCCGACGAGGGCCGCCGCGATCAGGAGCGTGCCGAAGTTGCCCGCCACCGACATCAGCAAGAGGCCCGATAGCGTGAAGCCCATGCCGACCGGAAGCGAATACGGCTTCGGGTGCTTGTCCGTGTATAGCCCGATGATCGGCTGCAGCAGCGACGCGGTGATCTGATACGTGAGCGTGATGAGACCGATCTGGCCGAAGCTCAGCGCGAACTCGCTCTTGAACATGGGGTAGATCGCCAGAATCAGCGACTGGATCATGTCGTTCAGAAGATGCGAAAAGCTGATCGCGCCGAGCACGGAATAGATCGTGCGCTGGGCGGCCTGCGCGGGCGCGGCGTCGGGCGCGCTCGCTGCATTGGCTGCCGGCGCGCCGCCCGAACTCGGGAAAGCGCCTTTGTCGATACTCGTTTGCATGATGATGATGGCGGAAGGAAGCGGTTGTCTCGGATATTTCCTCTGCCCGCGACCGATCGATGAAGCAACGGACTGATGCGCGAACGGAATGTTCGACAAGTGTAATTTGTCCGCCTCGCGTTGTCCTGCCAACGTTTGTCGCGAACCGGACAGCGACGCTCCCGCCCGGTTGAGCGGCGCGAACGCTCGTTCGGGATTACGTGCATCGCGGTTAAAGAAAAGCATGGCGATGCCGTAGACAGGCGATATGGGTGCGTCGCGGATCGGGACGCATCGCTCAAGAAAAACGACTCGGGGATCGATCGATGAAACTGTTTTCACAGGGCGGCGTCGGCACGCTGGGCGCCGCGCCCGCCGGACACGCGACAAAACACGCGACAAAGCACGCAACGCGGCACGCGCTCTCGGTGAAGGCATCGCTGCGCCTTGCCTTCGCGCTCGTTCTCGCGGGAACGCTCGTCATCGGCGCGATTGCGCTCACGCAGATCAGCCGGCTCAACGGCGCGACCGGCTCCATCTATACGCAGGGCTACGTCGCGAGCCACGCGGCCGAGGAAGCGCGCGGCTATCTGCTGCGCGCGAGCCGTTCGCAGAAGATGCTCCTCACCGCATCCACCGCGAAGGAGCGCGACGATCTCGGCGATCAGATCGAAACCGCGCTTACGCAAATCGGCAAGGAACAGGCGCAGCTTTCGCAATACATCGATCACGCCGACAGCGAAGCGCTCGCGCAGCAGAAGCGCTTTGCCGCCGCGCTCGCGACGTGGAGCGGCAACCTGCGCAGCTTCGTGAAGCTCGTGAAGGAACAGCCGCTCGACCTCTCGCAGATGAACTGGCAGGTCGGCACGCAGGACGTGTCGCTGCTCGTCGAAACGGGCAAGCTCGAAAAGATGGTCGATGACCTCGTCGCGCGCCGGGGCGCCGCCGCGAAAGTCACCATCGACGCCGCCGCGTTCATCTTCCGCTCGTCGTTCGTCATGGTCTCGGTGCTGACGATCGCCCTCTTCGCGCTCGCCATCGTCGTGAGCGAATGGGTCGTGCGGCGGCTGTCCGGGCAGCTCGGCGGCGAGCCGGGCTATGCGAAGGAAATCGCGAGCCGCATCGCGTCGGGCGATCTCGCCTATCCGATCCGCCTCGCGCGCCGCGACGACGCCAGCATGCTCTACGCGCTTTCCGAGATGCAGGCGGGACTGTCCGCGACCGTCGGCGATATCGCGGCGAGCGCGGAGGCCATCGCGTCGGCGTCGGGCGAGATTTCGACGGGCAACGTCGATCTGTCGCGGCGCACCGAGGAACAAGCCGTCGCGCTCGAAAAGACGGCGGCGAGCATGGACCAGTTGACGTCGACCGTGCGCCAGAACGCCGATAACGCGATGCAGGCGAGCACGCTCGCGCACGACGCGTCGGCGATCGCGGAGAAGGGCGGCGCGGTGGTCGGCCGCGTCGTGGAAACGATGCAGCGCATCGACGCGAGCGCGAAGAGCATCGGCGACATCATCGGCGTGATCGAAGGCATCGCGTTCCAGACCAACATCCTGGCGCTGAACGCGGCCGTGGAAGCCGCGCGCGCGGGCGAGCAGGGCCGCGGCTTCGCGGTCGTCGCGGGCGAAGTGCGAAGCCTCGCGCAGCGCTCGTCGGCGGCGGCGAAGGAAATCAAGACGCTCATCGATACGTCCGTTTCGCGCGTGTCCGACGGCTCGGCCTACGCGAAGGAAGCCGGCGCGACGATGAACGAAGTCGTGCGCGCGGTGCGCCGCGTGACCGACATCATGGGCGAAATCTCGGCGGCGTCGGCGGAGCAGAAATCCGGCATCGAAGCGATCGGGCACGCGGTCTCGCAGATGGACGCCGGCACGCAGCAGAACGCGGCGCTCGTCGAAGAGGCGGCCGCCGCCGCGCAGTCGCTCGACGATCAGGCGCGCGCGCTGAAGGCGCTCGTCGGCAAGTTTCATCTGGCGTAGCACGCTCGGGAGCGCGCTAGAATGGCGAACGGGCGCGGCAGGGCGCCCGTTCTCGCGAAAGTCATCGGCACCTGCCAGTGTCATCTTCTTCATCTTCGGCGCGTTCTTTCACGAACACGAAAGCGCCTCAACGGATTCGAACCGCAACGTCGAACCTTGTCAGCCGCAGCGAGAGCGGCGCAAACAAAGGAACAACGTCATGTGGTCGACATCCTGTCCGATTCAAACTTCCGTCTCCAATAGCGACTATCTGCGCGAACACGCGCGGCGGCTTCTTCGTCGCGCGCGTGAGGGCGACACGAGCGCCGCGCTGCCCGTGCTTCGGCGTCTCGCCGCGGCCACGGTGATGCGCGAGGAACGGATCGCGGAACTGTACGCGTCGCGCGGCGACTTGCGGCTCAGGCACCTGCTCGCGATGCTCGCCGCCGAACTCGGCTATGCGGGCTGGGACGCCTGCGCACGCGACATCGACGCGCGCCCGGCTGCGCGCATCGACCGATATCGGCTCGACGCGGGCGCGTTCAACGACTTCGAGAGGAACTGGTTCGCGAGCGAAGCCGACGCACTCGGCTGGCAGCGCGAGAACGGCGGCTATATCGTGCGATACGGCGATCAGGCCGTCGCCATACTGAAGCCGGAGTGAAGACGCGAACTGGAAGGAACCGAGCGTGTCAGATCAGCTCGACTTCCTTCCAGTTCGCGTTAGAAAAAAAACGGCCGAGTTCCCGCGTCAGGTCGTTGAGCGCGCTCATTTCCTGCGGCGAAATCTTGTGCACGCGCTGGCCTTCGATCCAGTCGCCGTAGACGAGCGCGACCGTCGAATCGTTCGCTTTCACCGGCAGCAGCACGAACGCCTGCGCCGCGCCGAGCGTGCCCTTGTACCAGCGTGGCAGGCGCGCGTCGATGCGGGCGTCGTGCGCGTTTTCGATGAAGATGCCGACCGGATTCGTGATCGCGAGATGGAAGACATCCGGCTGGAACTGCGCGGGAAAGTTCAGCGCGGGAAGCATCGCCTCCATGCCCGGCCCCATGCCGAGCCGCGCCTGGAACTCGTCGTTGGCCTGGCGCACGAACACGACCGCGCGCGATAGCCCGAGCCCCGCGAGCACGGCTTCGGCCGCGAGCGAGAGCACGTGCGCGAGCGCATTCTTCGACGGCAGCGAGCGCAAGTCCGCGAGACTCGCGCCGATGCGCGCTTCCGCCGACACGCTGGCGCGCGCGATGGCATCCGCGTTCGCCTGCAGTTCGACGATCTCGCGCATCACGCCGTCGCCGCTTTCTTCGCTCGCGAGCGCGAGGCTCATCGAGGCGAGCGTTTCGGCGTCGGTGTTGAGCGCGCCGCTGTAGCGCTCCGCGATGCCGACGAGCATGGATTCGCGCCCATCCGCCGCGACGTTCTGCGCGGTGAGCGCATCCGCGACTTCGGTGGAATAGTTGGTGACGGCCTGCAGCCAGCGAACGTGCTTCGGCACGGTTTCGTCGGGCGGGGCGGTGGGGTCGCTCACGCGCATGCCGGCGCGGATCGTCTCGGGAAGACGCCAGCGGTCCGCCGCCTCGATGCCGATTTCCTCGAACGTCACGCCGAGCAGCGCCGCGCACGCGTGGCTGTCGCTGATGTGTTCGGCGGCGGCCTTGCGGCGCAGCTGGTCCCATTCGTGTTCGAGATAGAACGCGACGAGCAGCTTGCCGATCTGCCGCATCAGCGTGCAGACGACCGCTTCTTCGGCCGAGCGAAGATCGATGCGCTCGGTCACTTGCCGCGCGACGGTGCCCGAGAGCAGCGTGCGGTTCAGTTCGAGCTTCGCGTCGATACGGCGCGGCGCGCTCTGATGAAAGTGATCGACGAGCTTCAGCCCGACGACGAGATGCCCGACCGCGTCCATGCCGAGCACCATCAGCGCGCGCGTGACGGTGGTGATGTTGCCGCCGAACGCCATGTACATGGCGGAATTGGCGAGGCGCAGCACCTTCTGCGTGAGCCCGAAGTCCGACAGCACGACCTGCACGAGCGCCGTGAAGTCGAGGTCGTCATCGCTCATCGCGGACACGGTGGTGGCGAGCGCCTGCGAGAGCATCGGGAAATCCCCGCGCTCGCTCATGCGCGACCACAACTTGTCCAGTAGTTCGGCCTTGGTGCGTGCCATGCGTAATAAAACCTTTCCTTGCGCAACGCTAACCCGTAGCAGCTGAGCTCGATCAATCAATTCCGCGTCCGGCCCCGAAACTGCGGCGATTCAGGGCTTTGCGACGCGCTGTTCGATTAGAACACGAACATACGTAGTCTCATAATGCAGCGTGCAACACGAGCGAGCTCGACTGAAACGAGCGCGCGAGTTCGTCCGAGGGTAGCGCATGGCTCACGAGCCATCCCTGGATGTGATCGCAGCCGAGTTCCGCGAGCAGATCGCGCTGGGCTTCGGTTTCGACGCCTTCGGCGACCAGTTCCAGCCCGAGCGACTGCGCGAGCCCGACCACCGCGCCCACGATCGCCCGGTTGTTGCGCGACGTGATCAGGTTCTCGACGAAGCTGCGGTCGATCTTGAGCTTCGACAGCGGGAAGCGCTGCAGGTACGCGAGGCTCGAATAGCCGGTGCCGAAATCGTCGACGGCAAAGCGGATGCCGAGCGCGCGCAGCGTTTGCAGAAGCCGCGTCGCTTCTTCCGGGTCCTGCATCAGCAGGCTTTCGGTGATTTCGAAGACGAGCCGTTTCGCGTCGATGCCCGTGAGTGCGATGGCTTCCTTCACCGCCGCCGTGAAGCGCTTGTCGCGAAACTGCTGCGGCGACACGTTCACCGACACGTAGTCGAGCCGGATGCCGATGGCGTCCCACTGCACGAGCTGCATGCACGCCACCTTCAGCACCCAGTTGCCGAGATAGTTGATGAGGCCGATCGATTCCGCGAGCGGAATGAAGGTCGACGGCGGCACGAGCCCATGCACCGGATGCGTCCAGCGCATCAGCGCTTCCACGCCGACGACGCCGCTCGTGCGGATTTTCGTGATCGGCTGGAAGTAGAGCGAGAACTCGCCGTTGCGCACTGCCTCGTACAGGTCGGCTTCGAGCTTCAGGCGCTCGGCGTCGGCGGGATTGTCGTCGAGCGTGTGGAAGACGAGCGTGTTGCCGCCCGCATCCTTCGCCTGCGCGAGCGCGAGATCGGCCATGCGCAGAAGGTTCGCCTCGACGCCCGAGCGCGCCGCCGCCGTGCCAGCCGCCGCCGCGCCCGCCGCGTGATCGGGATACAGCGCGACGCCCACGCTCGCGGACAAGTGCGTGTGCTGCCCGCGATTGCGATACGGCTGCGCGATCGCGCTCAGAAGCCGCCGGCCGAGGGCTTCGGCGGCTTCGGCTGTCGTGCCGGCGGGCAGCAGCACGGCGAATTCGTCGCTCGCGACGCGCGCCACGCGCTCGCCGTGCGTCGCCGCATGCTGGATGCGCCGCGCGGTTTCGCGCAACATCTCGTCGCCGGCGTCGTAGCCGAGCGCGCGGTTGATGCGCTGATAATCGTCGATATCGAGCAGCACGAGCGCGGCCTGCGTGCGCGTGCGCTCGGCGTCGGCCTGCACGGTGCGGACCGCCGCTGCGAGCGCCGTCGCGTTTTCGAGGCCGGTGAGCGGATCGTGATGCAGCGCGTGCCTGAGCGCGGCCTCGCGCTCTTGCCAGTGCGACACCTCGAACGCCGCGAGCGCGAAGCCGGGCGTGCCTGCCGCGGCCGTCGAGACGAGGCGCAGCTCGACGCTCATCGGATAGGTGAGCGACTTCACGAGCGTGAGCGTCGCGGTCTCCAGCTTGCCGCTCGCGCGCGCCCGGGCGACGAGCGCGTGCAGCGCGTCGGCTTCGTCGGACGGCACGAGATCGTGCAGCGTCAGCATGTTCAGATAGTCGCGGTGATAGCCGATGAAATCGATGCTCGCGTGCGACACGTACTGAAAGCGCAGCGCGTCGTCGAGCTGCGCGAGGAAGTCCACGGCGCCGAGCGTCGCTTCGGGCGCGGCGGCCGGCGCGGGCGCGGGGGCGCGTGCGGCATGCGCATCGTCCGCGATGCTGTCGTCAGAGGCGTTCGCCGCTTCGCCGCCCCATGCGCGGCGAAGCGCTTCGAGCGCGATGCGCCAGGGCGCGCGGCGTGAGACGTGGGTCCGGTTCGCTTGCATGGTCAGTATTGGTTTGGCGGCGGCACACACTGCCGACGGTCGATGCGCGGGCGCGCACCGGACACTTCGGGCAGCGATGCCGGCATCGCTCGCGGGCGTTTCCGCGCAAGGGGCGCGGCACGCTCTATCAGGCGAGTTATCGGCTCGGCGTCGGAATTCTTTAATGGCCGCGCGCTCGCGATGCCCGCTTCACGCGGCTTGCCGGCGCGCGCAAGCCTCGGCGCGTGGCACGCGCACGACGAGCGCAGGGCAAGCGCATGCCAAGCGGATAGCAAGCGGATAGCAAGCGCGCCGCAATCAGGGAAAAGGCTCGCTGCGCGCGCGGGCACGAGTGCGTATGATGCCGGCTGGCGATTTCGGTTACAGTGCGCGTTTTCCGTGCGCTGGACGCTGTCACGCGCGGTTCGCTTTACCCGGATTCTCGCTGTACAAGGCGCGTCCCGGCGCGTTGCACGCGTGCCGCAGTCCGCTTGCGCAAACCTTTGCGCTTCGCGGCTTGCCGTGCGTCACTTTGGATTCTTGCCTCGTTGCTTGCCCTCATTTCGTTTTCGTCATGCCCGATTTCCCGCTAACGCGCCGCGCGCGCGCCGGACACGAGCCGAGCGTCTACGTCGGACGCCAGCCGATTCTCGACGGCGCGGGCGCGCTCGCCGCCTACGAACTGCTCTTTCGCGAGAGCCCCGACAACCGCGCGTGCGTCCACGACGACGTGCAGGCGACCGCTCACGTCGTCGCGCGCACAGTAGGGGAGATCGGCGTGGGCGCGGTGCTCGGCCTGCATCCCGGCTACGTGAACATGAGCCGCGAGCTGATCTTCGACGACATCGTCCATCTGATGCAGCCCGGGCGCTTCGTCCTGGAACTGCTCGAAAGCATCGTGTTCGACGACGCGCTCTTCAAGCGCTGCGCGCAGTTGCGCCGCGACGGGTTCCGCTTCGCGCTCGACGATGTCGCGCAACTCGACGACGTGCTGCTCTCGGCGCTGCCGTCGGTGGATATCGTGAAGGTCGATCTACTCGCGGTCGAGCGCGCGCATCTTCCGGAACTGACCGCGCTCGTGAAGAAGCACGGCAAGCTGCTCGTCGCGGAGAAAGTCGAGACGCACGAGGACTTCGCGCAGGCGCGCGAGCTGGGCTTCGATCTCTTCCAGGGCTATTTCTTCGCGCGGCCGCAAGTGCTGTCGGCGCGGCGCGCGAGTCCCGCGCGCGGCACCCTCCTGCGGCTGCTTTCGGTGCTCGGCAGCGATCCCGGCATGCGCGAACTCGAAGCGGAGCTAAAGCGCAATCCGGATATCGTGCTGCAACTGATGCGCCTCGCCAATTCGAGCGCGCACGCGCGCGGGCGGCATGTGTCGTCGCTGAAGGACGCGGTCGCCGCAGCCGGCACGCGCCAGCTGATGCGCTGGGCCCAACTGCTGCTCTACGCGGACGGCAGCGGCCTGCCGTGGCGCTCGGACCCGCTGCTGCAACTCGTCGGCACGCGGGCGCGCTTCATGGAACTGGCGGCGGACGTGTTGCGTCCATCGGACGAAGCGTTTTCCGATGCCGCGTACATGACCGGCATCTTTTCGCTCGTGCATGTGGTGCTCGACATGCAGCCGGCCGAAATTGTCGATAAGCTGCATCTGGCCGCCGATATCCGCTCGGCGATTCTCGCGGGCGAAGGCGCGCTCGGCGCGTTGCTCGGCATCGCGCGGGCGGCCGAACGCGGCGACGCGCGCGCCATCGACGAACGGCGGCTCGCCACGCCCGCGCTCGATGCACTCACGCCCGCGCTCCTCGCGACGCTTCAGGTGGAAGCGGCGGCGTGGTTCGGCGAGCAGCGGCTCGACTGAGAAGCGGCTCGACTGAGAAGCGCGCTTCGCGCGAACGTCAAGCCAACGTCAAGGAGACACATGCGCATGAAGAAACGATTGTTCGCGGCGCTGGCCGCCTGTGCGGTCGCGGCGTATTCGCTGACGGCCGGCGCGACGCTCAAGCCGGGCGATGCCGCGCCGGGGTTCGTCGCGAAGGCGTCGCTCGGCGGCGATGTCTACGATTACTCGCTCGCCGATGCGCTCAGGAAAGGCCCCGTCGTGCTGTACTTCTATCCGGCCGCATTCACGAAGGGCTGCACGATCGAGGCGCACGAATTCGCCGAAGCGGTGGATCAGTACAAGGCCGAAGGCGCGACGGTGATCGGCGTGTCGCACGACGACATCGACACGCTCCAGCGCTTTTCCGTGAGCGAGTGCCGCAGCAAGTTCCCCGTCGCCGCCGACGCCGATGCGACGATCATCCGTTCCTACGACGCCGCGCTGCCGATGAAAAGCTCGATGGCCAATCGCGTGTCGTATGTGATCGCGCCGGACGGCAAGGTCATCTACGAATACACGAGCCTTTCGCCGGACAAGCACGTCGCCAACACGCTGCAGGCCGTGCGCGACTGGAACGCGAAGCACAAGGCGCAGTGACGGTGCCTCATTTCATCGACAGGAGCCGGGCGCCATGCCGATCGTTCTCGCGCTGATCGCGCTCGCCGCGCTGATCTACGGCGCGGTGTGGTCCTTCGACGCGCTCGATGCGCGCTTCGGTCCCGCGGTGGCGGTGGGCGTCGCTATCGCTGTGGCGGCGGCTGTCGCGGCGGGCATCGCGTACTGGCTCGCGCGGCGCCGGGAAATCGCGCCGAACCTGCCGGCCGTCAAGGGCGAGGGCGTGACCAACTGGACGCACGAACTCAAGCGCGACTGGGGCGGCGTGCGGCTCGCCGCGGGCAAGCGCCTCGTCGACGTGCGCGTGGGCGAGGCGAGCGGCCACTACATCTTCGCGGACCTGCGCGATGCTCAGGCCGCGCAGGACGGCGAGCGCGGTGCGTGGCACGTCGCGCTCGATGTCGCCGATGCCGCGCACGGTCGATGGCGTCTGCCGATGCAGGATCGTGCCGAAGCGCGCAAATGGGCGCGCATTCTGTCGCTCGCGGTCGCGCAGAAGCTCTGACGCGTCATTCGACGTGATAACCGATATCGCCGCGCACCTTGCCGCGAAACACCCAGTACGACCAGATCACGTAGACCATCAGCACCGGCAGCAGGAACATGGTGCCGATCAGAAAAAACTGGTGCGTGAGCGGCGCCGCCGACGCGTCCCATAGCGTCACCGAAGGCGGCGCGATGAACGGCCACAGGCTGATGACGAGGCCCGTGAACGCGAGAAAGAAGAGGCCCATCGAGCAGATGAACGGCAGCACTTCGCGGCCTTGCGAAAGACTCGTCCAGAGCCTCCACGCGAGAAAGGCGGTCAGAATCGGCACCGGCGCGAACGCGAAGGCCATCGGAAAACCGAACCAGCGCGCGGCGATGCGCGCATCCTTGAGCGGCGTCCACAAGCTGATGAGCACGATGAACGCAATCACGCCGATGAGCGCGTAGCGCGCCATCTTGCGGCCCCACGCCTGAAGCTCGCCCTCGGTTTTCAGCACGAGCCACGTCGAGCCTTGCAGCGCATAGCCGAACACGAGCCCCACGCCGACGAGCAGCGGAAACGGCGCGACCCAGTTCCAGCTCGTGCCCACGTACTCGCGGCCCACGATCGGAAAGCCCTGAATGAACATGCCGAGCACGATGCCCTGCGCGAACGTCGCGACGAGCGACCCGAAGGCGAACGCGTGATCCCACAGCCACATGCGCGCGCCGACCACTTCGCGGAATTCGAACGCGACGCCGCGAAAGATCAGCCCGAGCAGCATGAAGAGAATCGGGAAATAGACGGCCGGCACGATGATCGCGTAGGCGAGCGGAAACACGGCGAAAAGGCCGCCGCCGCCCAGCACGAGCCACGTCTCGTTGAAATCCCATACGGGCGCGACCGAGTTGATCATCAGGTTACGTTCGTCGTGATCGTGGCGCAGCAGAAAAAGCATGCCGACGCCGAGATCGAAGCCGTCGAGCAGCACGTACATGAACACGGCCAGCGCGAGAATGGCGGCCCACAGCGGCACGAGATCGAGCATCGCGTTCTCCGTTTGCTTTCTGGTTCGGCGGTTGTTCAGCTGGGGCGGCGCGGCGGCACGATGTCGTCGCTTGGCGCGACCTTCGCCGTTCGCCGCGACGTTTCTCCGCCCGACGACACCGCCGACAGCGGCCGCGCCGCGCGCGTCTTCGGCTGAAGCAATTCGTTTTCGTGATCCTGCGTGACCTGCGACGGACCGATGCGCGCGAGCCGCCGCAGCAGGATGTAGCCCGCGCCGAAGATCACGATGTAGGCGAGCACGTAGAGCAGCCACGACAACCCGACGTCGGCGGTGGTGAGCGAGGGCGTCACGGAATCGCGCGTGCGCAGCACGCCGTACACGGTCCACGGCTGGCGGCCGGCTTCGGTCGTCGTCCAGCCGGCGATCACGGCGATGAAACCGAGCGGCGTCGCATAGGATGCCGCGCGCAGCCATCGCCGGCTTCGTTCGAGCTTGCCGCGCGCGAAGAGCACGATGCCCGAGAGCACGATCGCGAACATCAGAATCGCCACGCCGACCATGATGTGAAACGCGAAAAACACGACCGCGACGTTCGGCCGGTCTTCGCGCGGAAAATCCTTGAGGCCGCGCACGACGCCGTTCGGATCGTGCGTCAGATAGAGGCTGCCGAGGACCGGTATCGAAATCTCGAAGCGGTTGCGCTCTTCGTCCTGGTCGGGAATGGAGAAGAGGTTCGCGGGCACGCGCGAGCCGGTGTCCCAGAGCGCTTCCATCGCGGCGAGCTTGGCCGGCTGGTGCTTGAGCGTGTTGAGGCCGTGCGCGTCGCCGAGAATCATCTGCACCGGCACCATGATGATGAGAAAGACGAGCGACATCTTGAGCATCACGCGGCTTTCCTCGATCGCGCGGCCTTGCCGCATGTACATGGCGCCGACGCCGAGAATCACGAACGCGGTCGTCACGAGAAACGCGCTCACCGTATGCGTGAGCCGGAACGGAAACGACGGCGAGAAGATGACGTCGAAGAAGCTGACCACTTCGAAGCGGCCGTCGGGCAGGAGCCGGTAGCCTTGCGGCGTCTGCATCCAGCTATTGACGGCGAGTATCCAGAACGACGAAATGACCGTGCCCGCCGCGACGAACATCGCGGACATGACATGCGCCCACTGCGGCACGAGCTTGCGGCCGAAGAGCAGCACGCCGAGAAACGCGGACTCGAGAAAAAACGCGGTCAGCACTTCGTAACCCATCAGCGGGCCGACGACGTTCGCGGTTTTGTCGGCGTAGCGGCTCCAGTTGGTGCCGAACTGAAACGGCATCACGATGCCCGACACCACGCCCATGCCGAACGACACCGCGAAGATTTTCAGCCAGAAGGCGGACAGGCGCCGGTAGACGTCGCGCTTGGTGATCCACCAGTTCAGTTCGAGCGTCGCGATGAAGCAGGACAATCCGACGGTGAAAGCCGGCAGCAAGATATGAAACGCGACGACCCACGCGAACTGAAAGCGCGAGAGCAGCACCGAGTCGATATGCATGAACGCTCCTTTCGGGATTTCTTGCAACGAACGCGCGCAACGATGCGCTGGAACCGCACCGCTCCTTCATACACCGTTTCGGCGGCCTCGAGCGCGCGAGCCGGCGCTTGAGGCGCGGCGTAGGCCCTTTGCTACAATTGCCGGTCCACCTGTCAGCTATAGCCGTGCCGGACGGCCCGCACGCGCATCGATTCACTGGGGACGGCCCCATCTTCGCGGGAGTCACCCGATGTCCTGGATTCTTCTTTTCATTGCCGGCCTGCTGGAAGTCGCGTGGGCGGCGGGGCTCAAGTCGTCCGAAGGCTTCACGAAGCTCGGCCCGTCCGTCTTCACGCTCGTCACGGCCGTCGGCAGCTTCGTGCTGCTCGCGCTCGCCATGCGCCAGTTGCCGCTCGGCACCGCGTATGCCGTCTGGACGGGCATCGGCGCGGTCGGCGCGTTCGGCGCGTTCGTGTTCGGCATCGTGTTTTTGGGCGAGGCGGTGTCGGCGGCGCGCATCGGCAGCGCGGTGCTCATTATCGCCGGGCTGATCGGTCTCAAGCTGACCTCCGGGCACTGAAACGCGCGCTGCGGACGTTTCGCACCGGGAACGGCAATCGCTTGAACCTTGCTGCACCGCATGCTTTTGCGTGGATATAATGGTCTGAAGTCAGTCCGGCGGACGTCCCCGCGCGCGGTCATTGCAGCAAGGGAAGGCTGGCGGTTTCTCATCTGGCGCCCGCGTCGCGGCTTCTTCCGGTCGGTCGTCGCCTGATTGTCGCTTGGTCGTCGCTTCGGTCGTTGTTTCGCACGGAAGCACGCAAAAACGTTTCAGCCGGCAAAGCAGCGGGGCGAAGGCCGCGCCCGCGCTGGCGCAACAAGGAGGCGGCAATGCTGGAGTCACTTTCGCTCGCTGCGGGCCTTTCATGGGCGAGCGGGCTGCGCCTGTACCTCACTGTCTTCGTCGCCGGCCTCTTCGAGCGCATGGGCGTCATTCACCTGCCGGACACGCTCGCGGTGCTCGCTTCGCCGTGGGTGATCGGCGTCGCGGCGGTGCTCGCGGTCGTCGAATTTCTCGCCGATAAAATCCCCGCGCTCGATTCCCTCTGGGACGCGATCCATACGCTGATCCGCATTCCCGCCGGCGCGGTGCTCGCAGCCGGGTCGCTCGGCCACGCCGATCCCGTCATGCTGACGATTGCCGCGCTCGCGGGCGGCACGCTCGCCGGCGCGTCGCACTTCGCGAAAGCGGGCACGCGCGCGCTCATCAATCTGTCGCCGGAGCCGGTGTCGAACTGGGCGGCATCCGCGACCGAAGATGTCGGCGCGATGCTCGGCATCGTGCTCGCGCTCTTCGTGCCGCTTCTTTTCCTCATCATGCTGATCGCGTTTCTGGTCGTCGCGGGATGGGCGCTGCCGCGTCTTGCGCGCGGCGTGCATGGCGGCGTCTCGCGCATGGCCAAGCACATGATGCGAAGCCCGGACAGCGCGCGTCATCCCATCAGCCGCCTGCGGAGCAAGCACGATTGAGCACGGCGGCGCGCAACGACAAGCCGGCGGCCAAAGGCTCGCCCTCTATTCACGACACGCACCCGCGAGCGCGGCTCGACTTCCTCCAGACGCTGCGCCAGTCGTGGCGCATGACCGCGCGCGACTGGCGCGCGGGCGAACTCACGATGCTGCTGCTCGCGCTCGTGCTGGCGGTCGCGGCGCTGTCGAGCGTCGGCTTTCTCGCGGATCGCATGCGGCAGGGGCTCGCGCGCGATGCGCGTCAGATGATCGCGGCGGACTTCGTGGTGCGCGCCGATCATCCCGTCGATCCGATGTTCGCGCGCGAAGCGCAATCGCTCGGTCTCGAAACCGCGGGCACGACGATTTTCCCGAGCATGATCGCCTCGGCCGCGCCGCAATCGCTCTCGCGGCTCGCGGCGGTCAAGGGCGTGACGCCGGGCTATCCGTTGCGCGGCGCGGTGCGCATCGCGCCCGGTCCCGATCTCCCCGACGCCCCCGCGCGCGGCATTCCCGCGCCCGGCACCGTCTGGGCCGATCCCGCCCTCGTCGATGCGCTCAAGACGAAGGTCGGTGGCACGGTGAAGGTCGGCACGCGCACGTTCACGGTCGCGGCCGTCATCACGCGCGAGCTGGATCGCGGCTTCTCGTTCGTCAACTTCTCGCCGCGCCTCATGATGCGCGCCGACGAAATAGCGAGCACCGGGCTCATCGGCTATGGAAGCCGCGTGACGTATCGGCTGCTGGTGGCGGGGCCGGACGCGCAAGTCGAGCGTTTCGCGCAGTTCGCGCGCGGCAAGACCGACGGCGGCAAGCTGCGCGGCGTCGCGCTGGAATCGCTCTCGGACGGCCAGCCGCAAGTGCGGCAGACCATCGACCGCGCGAGCCACTTCCTCACGCTCGTATCGCTTTTGACGGCGCTGCTCGCGGCGGTCGCCATCGCGATGGCCGCGCACCGTTTCGCGCGGCGCCACCTCGACGGCTGCGCCGCGATGCGTTGTCTCGGCGTCAGCCAGCGCACGCTGCGCGCGCTTTTCCTGCACGAATTCCTCGCGATCGGCGTGATCGGCAGCGCGGCGGGCATCGCGCTCGGGTTCATCGGCCATCTCGTGCTGCTGCACTGGCTCGGCTCGCTCGTCGATGTCGAACTGCCGCGCGCGAGCGTGTGGCCCGCGCTGCAAGGCGTCGCGATGGGCCTCGTTTTGCTGCTCGGCTTCGCGCTGCCGCCGCTTCTGCCGTTGACGCGCGTGCCGCCCGTGCATGTGATCCGCCGCGAACTCGGCGATGCGGGGCGCGTCGCGTATGCGGCGTATGGCGTCGGCGTCGTGCTGTTCGCGGCGCTGCTCGTGATCGCCGCGGGCGAGTGGAAGCTCGGCGGCATCGTCGCGGGCGGATTCGCGGCGGGGCTGCTGCTGTTCGGCGCGGTGGCGCGCGCGGCGCTCTTCGCGGCGGCGCGCTTCGTGCGGCGCGAGAAGAGCCGCGCGGGCGTCGGCTGGCGCTATGCGCTCGCGTCGCTGGAGCGGCGCAGCGGCGCGAGCGCGTTGCAGATCACGGCGCTCGGCATCGGCCTGATGTGCCTTCTGCTGATCGCGATGACGCGCAACGATCTCATCAAGGGTTGGCGCGAGGCCACGCCGCCGGATGCGCCCAACGAGTTTCTCATCGACATCCAGCCGGACCAGCGCGACGGCGTCCTCGCCTATCTGCACGGCCACGGCCAGCCGGACGCCGCGCTCTCGCCGATGGTGCGCGCGCGCCTCGTCGCGATCAACGGGCAAGCGGTGAATCCCGACAGCTACGCGAAGCCCGACGCGAAGCGTCTCGTCGACCGCGAATTCAACCTCTCGTACACGACCGCGCTGCCTGACGACAACCGCGTGACGCAGGGCGCGTGGTTCGGCGCGAGCGCGAAGCCGCAGGTGTCGATCGAAGAGGGCATCGCGAAGACGATCCGCGTGAAACTCGGCGACGCGCTGCGCTTCGATGTCGCCGGCATGCCGGTGGAGGCGCCCGTCACGAGCCTGCGCAAGGTCGACTGGAATTCGTTCAAGGTCAATTTCTTCGTGCTGATGCCGCCCGAGGCGCTCGCCGACCTGCCCGCGACGTTCATCACAAGCTTTCATCTGCCCGCGAACGACCAGCGCATGATCGACGGCCTGATCGCCGCGTACCCGAACGTGACGGCCATCGACACCGCGCCGATCCTCGCGCAGATTCAGCGCACGCTCGCGCAGGTGATCGGCGCGGTGCAGTTCCTGTTCCTCTTCACGCTCGCGGCGGGCGTGCTCGTGCTGTACGCGGCGCTCGCGGGCACGCGCGACGAGCGCATGCGCGAGTCGGCGCTCTTGCGCGCGCTCGGCGCGTCGCACAAGCAGGTGCGCGCGGTGCAGATTGCGGAGTTCGTCGCGGTCGGCGGATTGTCGGGCCTCATGGCGGCGCTCGGCGCGCAGGGCATCGGCTATGTGCTCGCCTCGCGCGTGTTCGAATTTCATATCGATTTCAATCCGTGGCTCGTGCCGGCGGGCGTCGTGGCGGGCATCGCCTGCGCGGGGTTCGGCGGCTGGCTCAGTCTGCGGCGCGTGCTCGCGCGTCCGGCGCTGCAGTCGCTGCGGGATGCTTAACGCTCTTTTCAAGCAATGACCGAAGTAACCGACCAAAGCCAACAACCGACGGCCTTCGAGCTGATCGGCGGCGAGGAACGCGTGCGCGCGCTCGTCGACCGTTTCTATGACCTGATGGACCTCGAGCCGGAATTCGCGGGCCTGCGCGCGCTGCATCCACCGACGCTCGACAATTCGCGCGACAAGACGTTCTGGTTCCTGTGCGGCTGGATGGGCGGCCCGGACCATTACATCAGCCGCTTCGGGCATCCGCGGCTGCGCGCGCGGCATCTGCCGTTCGCGATCGCGTCGGCCGAGCGCGATCAATGGCTGCGCTGCATGGCCTGGGCGATGCAGGACATCGGCCTTCCCGAGCCGCTGCGCGAGCGCCTGCTCACGTCGTTCTTCGATACCGCCGACTGGATGCGCAACCGTCCCGGCTGATCGCGCCGGATGTGTACCGGGCGGCGCCGCGCGTGCGTGCGGCATCATCTGCGCTTTCGCTTCGCTGAACAAAGGACCACACGATGACCACACGCGCACTCTTTCGCGAAGACGCCTACCGGACGCGCTGCGACGCGACCGTGACCGCCATCGACGAGGCGGGCATTCATCTGGACCAGACCGTGTTCTATCCGCTCGGCGGCGGTCAGGCGGGCGATGCGGGCACGCTCACGCTCGCGGACGGCACGCGCATCGCGATTGCCGATACGCGCAAGGCGAAGTTCGAAGGCGCGACGCCCGACGACGCCGTGCACGTCCCCGCGCCCGGCCAGGAAGACGCGCTCGCGAGATTGGACGTCGGCGACTCGGTCAGCGCGGAAATCGACTGGGAGCGGCGGTATCGGCATATGCGGCTGCATACGGCGAGTCACCTGATCTGCGCGGTGTTGCCGTATCCGGTCGATGGCTGCAGCATCACGACCGATTACGCGCGGCTCGATCTCGCGACGGTCGAGCCGATCGAGCGCGAAACGGTGGAAGCGAAGCTGCGCGAACTCGTCGGCGGATCGCACGACGTGCGCACCGAATGGATCACCGATGACGAAATGGCCGCGCGCCCCGAACTCGTCCGGACGATGAGCGTGAAGCCGCCGATGGGCCTCGGCCGCGTGCGGCTGTTGCGCATCGAGAATGTGGATCTGCAACCGTGCGGCGGCACGCATGTGCGCAACACGGGCGAGATCGGCGCGTTGCGCATCGCGAAGCTGGAGAAGAAAAGCGCGCGCACGCGGCGGCTCGTGCTGGAACTGGCTTGAACGTCGATCCTCGCGCGCAGGACATCCTCGATGTGTGGTTCGGCGCGCCGGGTTCGCCCGATTTCGGGATTGAACGCAAGCAGTGGTGGAAGAAAAAGCGCGCTTTCGACGCCATGCTCGCCGCGCGTTTCGGCGCGCTCGTCGACTCCGCGCAGGCGGGCGGCTTGCGCGACTGGGAGCGCTCGCCGCTTGGCACGCTCGCGCTGATCGTGCTGCTGGATCAGTTCTCGCGCAATTGCCATCGCAATACGCGGCGCGCGTTCGCGGGTGACGCGCGGGCGCTCGCGCTCGCAAAGGCGCTGGTCGAGACCGGCGACGATCTTCGCTTGCCGAGCGCGTGTCATCGCGCGTTCGCGTACATGCCGTTCGAGCACGACGAATCGCGCGAAAGCCAGCGCGAGTCGGTGCGTCTCTTTCGCGCGCTGAAGGAAGAGACCGGCCTCGCGAGCTTTTACGAATCCGCGCTCGCGCATGCCGAAGTCATCGGGCGATTCGGGCGCTATCCGCATCGCAACCGCATTCTCGGGCGCGAGACGTCGCCGGAAGAAGCGGCGTGGCTCGCGCAACACGGCGGCTTCTAGGCTGCCGCTTTTTATAGAACTCCGTTTATGGAGGCGCGCCGGGCGTTCGCCTATCTTCATCGTCTTTCACTTCATGCGAAAGGCGATGAAAGACTTCAGCCAGATCACGTTGGTCTCCGTCACGGGACTGTCGGACACGCAGCGCGCCGTGTACGCGCTGAGCTTGAGCCTGCGCCAGATGCCCGGCGCGCGCGCGGTGCTCTGCAGTCCTCAGGCGCCCGCGCATCTGCCTGACGGCATCGAGCACCGCAGGATCGCGCCGCTCAACTATCACGAATACTCGTGGTTCATGATGTACGCGCTCTGGCGCGTGGTGGAAACGGAGTTCGCGCTGATCGTTCAGGACGATGGCTGGGTGCTCGACACGGCCAACTGGAGCGACGACTTCCTCGAATACGACTATGTCGGCCCGACCGCGCATGTGGGCCGCATCGACGCGAAAGAGGGCACGCGCTGGGTCACGCATTACACGTGGAGCGGCGAACTGGATAAGCCCGGTCAGGCGGTGATGCCGGTGATCAACGGCGGCTTCTGCCTGCGCAGCCGCCGCATGATGCGCGCGCTCATCGACCATCCCGAAATCAGGATGACCATTCCCGCGCCCGACAAGATCGCTGGCGATGCGTTGGAGGTCGAATGGACCAACTGCGCGCTGAACGAAGACGTGCAGCTCACGTGCGTGCTGCGGCCCGAACTCGAAGCGGTCGGCTTGCGCTTCGCGCCGCTCGAGATGTGCCTGCGCTTCGGCATCGAACATGCGGGGCCGGTGCATCGCGACGTGAACATGATGTCGCTCTTCGGGCATCACTGCCGCTGGCGGCGGCTCGTGAGCATCGATCCGCCGACGGTGCAGTATCGGACCAAGCGCAGCATCGCGGAACGGGCGTTTCGCGAGATGGACATCGCGCGAATGCTCGAGGCGCGCGGCTATCGCGTGCAGTTTCTTCCCGAGGACGCCTGAACCCGCCTCGCGCTGGAATCAGCGTCCGCCCGTCACGTCCAGCAGCGCGCCCGTCACATACGACGACGCATCCGAGAGCAGCCACACGATCGATTCCGCGACTTCGTCGGCCAAGCCGGGACGCCCGAGCGGTGTCTGCGCGCCGAGCACCTGCGCGCGGTCGGGCTTGCCGCCGCTCGCGTGGATGTCCGTCTCGATGAGGCCCGGGCGGACCGCGTTCACGCGCACGCCGTGCGGTCCGAGTTCCTTCGACAGCCCAATGGTCAGCACGTCGATGGCGCCCTTCGAGCCCGCGTAATCGACGTATTCGTTCGGTGCGCCGAGCCGCGCCGCCGCCGACGACACGTTCACGAGCGAGCCGCCGTTGCCGCCGCGCGCACGCGAGAGCCGCCGCGCCGCCTCGCGCGCGCAGAGATACGCGCCGAGCACGTTGGTGTCGAAGATGCGCCTCAACCGTTCGATGTCCATGTCAGCGAGCGCCGCGCCCGGCGCGACGATGCCCGCGTTGTTCACCACGCCGTCGAGTTTGCCGAAGGCTTGCTCGGTCGCGTCGAACATCGCGGTGATCGCGGCTTCGTCGCGCACGTCGCCTGCAATGGCGATGGCATCGCCGCCGGCGGCTTTCACGGCGGCGACGGTTTCATCGGCGGCGCGCGCGTTCGACGCGTAGTTCACGCCGACCGACCAGCCGCGCGCGCCCGCGAGAATCGCCGCCGAGCGGCCGATGCCGCGGCTCGCGCCGGTAATCAGGATCACTTTGGACATTTTTTTTCGGCTCCGTGGCAGTCAGACGGCGTCGCGCTTTTGCGCCCATTTGTCGATGGCGGGCGGCGTGTAGCGTTGCAGCTTCGCGATCATTTCTTCGGGCTCAGCGGCGACCTGTATGAAATCGAGATACGGCTCGCGCATGAAGCCTTCGTCGACGGTGTGGCGCAGCATCGACATGAGCGGGGCGAAATAGCCGTCCACGTCGAGCAGGCCGACAGGCTTCTGGTGATAGCCGAGCTGCGCCCAGGTGTAGACCTCGAAAAACTCCTCGAAGGTGCCGACGCCGCCCGGCAACGCGACGAACGCGTCGGCGAGATCGGCCATCTTTTTCTTGCGCTCGTGCATGTCGGGCACGACGTGCAGTTCGGTGAGGTCGGTGTGTCCCACTTCCTTCGCGAGCAGCAATTCGGGAATCACGCCGACCGCGCGTCCGCCGGCGGCGAGCACTTCATCGGCGATGAGGCCCATCAGCCCGACGCGCCCGCCGCCGTAGACGAGCGACAGGTTCGCCGCGACGAGCGCGCGGCCGAATGCCTTGGCCGCTTCGGCATAGACGGGGCGGGCTCCGGTCGCGGAGCCGCAATACACGCACACTGCTTTCATGCTTCTGAGTCCTTCGGTGTATCGGTTTTCGCGGCTGCGGCAGCATCGTCGCGCGGCGGAAGATAGTCCGCGTATTCGCGCTTGGGCAGCTTGCCGGACACGAGGTCGTCGAAAATCTGGCGCGAGCGGCCGCGCAGATACGGCGCCATGATCGAGATGATATGCAGGCTCGCCTGATGCAGCTCCGCGCGGATCGCTTCCTGATCGTTGTATTTGCGCGGGTTCATCACGTACTGATACGAGAGCCAGTACGTCGCGATTACGCCGATGTTCGTCGCGATCACCTTGATCTCGTCGGGCGTCGCGACCATTTCCTGATCGGCGACGAGCGCTTCGCACAACTGGCCGGCAAAGCGCACCTTGTGCGTGATGATCTGCTTGAAGTGCGTCTCGAGCGTGCGATTGCGCGCGAGCAGATCGTTCAGGTCGCGATACAGGAAGCGATACGTCCAGAGAAAATCGGCCATGTACTGCAGATAGGACCACATCTCGTCGATCGTCGGGCGATGATCGTCCGGAAAGCGCAGCCGCTTCTGAATCTGCTGCTCGAACTGCGCGAAGATGCTGTTGATGATGTCGTCCTTATTGCGGAAATGGTAGTACAGGTTCCCTGGACTGATTTCCATTTCCTCGGCGATCGTCGTCGTGGTGACGTTGGGTTCGCCGATATCGTTGAACAACTTCAGCGACAGCTCGAGAATCCGTTCGCGGGTGCGGCGGGGAGGTTTGGCTTCCATGTCGTCCGACCTTGGCATCCGGCTGCGGCGGCGCTCGCGCGCGCGTCCGGTTCCGTTGCTATTTTTGAGAATATCGGACGATTATAAACCGCGCGTTCTGGCGGACGGGCTTGCGTTCCCGGGCGGGCATCGCCGATTTCGGGACACGGCGCGCGACCGCTTCAGCGCGCGGTCAGTTCAGCGCGCGCGAGATCCACGCGGCGAAGGCGGGCGCGTGCGGCCAGAGGATCATCGCCCAGGTGAGGACGCAGACCGCGAGCGCGACCATCACGGCGGCGCTGCCGAAGTCCTTCGCGCGCTTCGACAGCTCGTGTCGTTCGAGCGAGATGCGATCGATCGCGGCCTCGACGCTCGAATTGAGCAGTTCGACCATCAGCACGAGCAGCACCGACGCCATCAGCGCCGCGCGTTCCACAGGCGCGACCGGCACGGCGAGGCTCGCCGGCACGAGGATCGCCGCGAGCGTCAGTTCCTGGCGAAACGCGCTTTCTTCGCGAATCGCGACGCGAAAGCCGGAGAGCGAGTTCTTCATCGCGTGCCACGCGCGCGTGAAGCCGCGATTGCCCTTGTACGGGTTGAAGGGCAGGTCGTCGGGGCCGAGCGGTTCGGCCACCGGCGCGGGCGTGTCGATGACGTCTTGTGCGTCGTCGTCGTCGAAGGGATCGCGCGCGTCTGCTGTCGCGCGCTCCCCGGCCAGCGCGCGACGCGTCATGCGGCCGCCCGGTCTGCGCTCGCCTCACGCGGCCCGAACTGCCGCAGATGCGATGCGAACTGCTCCGACGCCGCGCGCCACGAAAAGCGTTCGGCCCACGCGCGGGCATCGGCGCGCTCGATTTTCAGCGCCTGAAGGCACGCTTCGCGCAGGTCGTCGTTGAGCGCGCCGGGGCCGTGTTCGCCCAGCACATCGATCGGACCCGTCACCGGATACGCCGCGACGGGCGTGCCGCAAGCCATCGCTTCGAGCAGCACGAGGCCGAAGGTGTCGGTGCGGCTCGGGAACACGAAGACGTCGGCGGCGGCATAGACTTTCGCGAGTTCCGGCTGCGACAGCACGCCGAGATAGTTCACGTTCGTGTAGCGCGACTTGAGTTCCGCGAGCGCCGGGCCTTCGCCCGCGACCCACTTGGAGCCTGGCAAGTCGAGTTTCAGGAACGCTTCGACGTTCTTTTCGATCGCCACGCGCCCGACGTAGAGAAAAATCGGGCGCGCGGTGTTGAGCACCTTCGAGTCCATCGGACGAAAGATGTCGAGATCGACGCCGCGCGTCCACAGCACGACGTTCGTGAATCCGTAACGTTCGAGATCGCTCTTCACAACCGGCGTGGGCGCCATCACCGCCTGCGACGGCCCGTGGAACCAGTGCAGGAAGCGATACGTGAGCGCGAGCGGAATGCCGAAGCGCGCCTTCACGTATTCCGGAAAGCGCGTGTGATAGGCGGTGGTAAACGGCAGCTTGTGACGCAGCGCATAGGCGCGCGCGGCGAGCCCGAGCGGGCCTTCGGTCGCGATATGCAGCGCGTCGGGCGCGAACGCGTCGATGCGCTCGGCGACGTGGCGGCGCGGCATCAGCGAAAGGCGAATCTCGGGATAAGTCGGGCAGGGAATCGTGCGGAATTCGAGCGGCGTCAGCATGTCGACGCGATGCCCGAGCGCCATCAGTTCCTTCGTCGTGTTCTTGAGCGTGCGCACGACGCCGTTGACCTGCGGCTCCCATGCATCGGTGACGATCATGATTTTCATGGCAATTTCCCTCGGGTTCCTGGTATCGGCGGCGTGCGCTTCAGAGCGTCACGCGGGCATTCATGGCGCGTTGTTCGGGGGAACGCATGACGGTCCAGTAGACGATCTTCAATTCGCCGTCGCAGGTTTCGACGAGCGCGGACAGGCTCTCGACCCAGTCGCCGTCGTTGCAGTAGAGAATGCCGTCGATGTCGCGGATCTCCGCCTTGTGGATATGCCCGCACACGACGCCGTCGCAGCCGCGCCGCCGGGCTTCGTCGGTCATCACCCGTTCGAACTGCGAAATGAAGTTGACCGCGTTCTTCACCTGATGCTTGAGGTACTGCGAGAGCGACCAGTAATTGAGGCCGAGCCTCGTGCGCGCGCGGTTGAACCAGCGGTTGAGGAGAAGGATCGCGGTGTACGCGGTATCGCCGAGATAGGCGAGCCATTTCGCGTGCTGGATGACGCCGTCGAAGAGATCGCCGTGCACGATCCACAGGCGCTTGCCCGCGAGCGTGGTGTGGAACGCTTCGCCGCGGCCAGAACCAGCCTTTGCGAAGCTGCCATCCGTCGATGATGTCGCCGACGAGATACAGGTACTCCGATTCGTGGTGCCGCAGGAAATCGAGCAGATAGGCCGCCTGACAGCCGCCCGAGCCGAGGTGGATGTCAGACAGCCAGATCGTGCGATAGCGGTGCGGGCCGTCCGCTGAATCGTCGCCGCGCGCGGGATCGGCTGCGTCGGGCGAGTCGGGCTTGAGCGCCGATGGATCGGCACGCAAGCTGGAACTGCGAAAGCGATGAGCGGTGGAGGAATCGAATGCCGGCGTGACTGACGGAGTGAGGGCCATAGGCTCGCGCGTCGGGTTTCGGTACGCGCATTGCGCCATGCGGCCGTGACCGAGCCGTGACAGTCACGAGAAGTTCTTATTACGTGCGGGAAGGGTCAGCGTGCGCTCGCTGCCGCCGCGACGATGCGCGTGCCGGCGAGACGGTCGTGCGGGAACTGGCGCGCGGGATCGAGCCGGACGGCGGCGGCCCAGAGCGCCACCCAGACGGCGAATACGACGAGCGTCTGAGGAACGGCGAGCGAGAAGAGCGGATGCAGCGCGAGCGGCGGCAGAAACCACAGCCACGCGAGCGCGTAGCGCGCGAGCGCCCGGCCGGGCGTCACGGGCTGGCCGTGAGCGTCGACGAGCTTCATGCGCCAGGTTTTCATCGGCAGCGTCTGGCCGCCGTGCGTCCAGAACCAGACGAAGTACGCGGCGAGCACGACGCCGATCCACGACATCAGCCAGTTGTGATGCGTGAGGCCGTTGCGCTGCTGCGTGAGCGTGCTGAAGAGATAGCCGGCTAGGAACACGACGCCGAACAGGATGACGCCTTCGTAGACCATCGTCGCGAGGCGGCGGCGCAGGCTGGGCGCGGTGAGCGGCGCAATGGCCGCGGCGGCTTGGGCGCTCATCGCTCGGCTATGACCCGTTGTACATCGAGGGCGCCTGCTGCGGCGAGACGGGGATCGGCGTGGCGGGAACCACGCTCGCGGCGTTGGGCGCCGCATGCGCGGGCGCCGCCGACGCAGGCGCGGCCATGCCCGACGCGCCTTCCGCGTGCCCGGCCGCGTGACCCTGTTCCCGCGCCGTGACGAGACGATTGATGTCCTTCACTTCCGTCTTGCCGGTAGGCGGCGCGCTGACGACGGTCGGGCGGCGGTTGTGCTCGCTCGCGGCGAGCTTCTTCTTCTGGTCTTCCGAGAGCTTCTGGTACGCGTCCCACGCTTTCTCGCGCTTGTCGGGCGGCACCGACTTCGAAACCTGATAGTTCTCGCGCGCGACCTTGCGCTGGTCGGGCGTCATGCGCACCCATTCCTGCATGCGCTGATGCAGCCGCTTCTGCGCCTCGGGCGACATGCGGTGATAGCGCGACGCGATCTTGAGCCACTTCTGCTTGCGCTCGTCGCTGAACGAGTCCCACTGCGTCGCGAACGGCGCGAGCGCGACGCGTTGGGCGTCGGTCAGGCGGTTCCACGAGAGCGGGCTTTCCGCGTTGAGCGCGGCAAGCGGCAGAAGCGCGGTGTCGGCACCGGCGCTCGCGCTGCTCGGCGCGGCCGCCGACGCGGGAGCGGCCGTGGGCGAGTAGAAGCGCGGGTAGGTTGCGGCGAACGCGATCACGCCCGCAATCGCGCAGCCGAAGACAATCGCGAGACCGCGCTTGTAACTCACCCGAAAATTCCCCCGCTTATGTTCGATGCTTAGTGATTGCGCGTCAGGTACGCGTTGAAGCCGTGGTCGAGATAGGCGTCGAGCGGCAGGCTGTCGCTCATCATGGCCGCGTCGATGTCGGCGAGTTCGGCCTTGCGCTCCTGATCTTCCCAGTACGCGACGCCCGCCAGCGCGACAGCGAGCGCGAAGAGCGGCGCGGCAAGGCCGAAGCCGCCGAGCCGCGCGAAGAGGCTTCGGCGGCCATGCGCGTCGGCGGGGCCGCCCGCGGAAAGCGCCGCGCCCGCGCCGGCGAACACCGGCGCGAAGGCGGGCGCGGTCACGGCGACCGCCACTTTCTCGGGCTTCTTGCGCGCGATGGCCGCGCGGCGCGCCTCTGCCAACCGATCGACGGCGGCGGCCGGCATAGCCGACGTGTTTTCGTCGAGCGCGCGAATCACCTTCAGCGCGAAGTCGTTTTCTTTCGTTTCTAAAGCGGAACTCATAGCGTGATCCCTTTGGCTCTCAGGGCTTGCGCGAGTGCGTGCGTGGCGCGTGAACAGTGCGTCTTCACGCTGCCCTCGGAACAGCCCATCGCGGCGGCCGTCTCAGCGACATCCATATCCTCCCAGTAACGCATGAGAAAAGCTTCTCGTTGACGCGCGGGCAATTTCTGGATTTCCGCGTCGATCAGGTTCAGCACCTGTTCGCGTTCGAGCCGGTTCTCGCTACTCTCGCTGCCGGCGGCGCCGTCTTCGGATTCGAGGGTTTCCAGCGGATCGAATTCGTCGTCGTCGGCGCTTCCGAACGACGAGAAAAGGCTGATCCACGTATTGCGTACTTTCTGCCGGCGAAAGTAGTCGTGCGTCGCATTCTGGAGGATACGCTGGAACAAAAGAGGAAGCTCGGCAGGCGGACGGTCGCCGTACTTTTCCGCGAGCTTGATCATGGCGTCCTGGACGATGTCCAGCGCCGCGTCGTCATCGCGCACGGTGTAGACGGTCTGCTTGAACGCGCGTCGTTCGACGCCCGCCAGAAAGTCGGCGAGTTCCTTGTCTGATGCCATCCGTTGGGGACCCGGCGCAACGAATTTGCGTCGAAAGAGATTGTGAAGTTGCAGGGAAACCCGCGGATGCTAGCAAATTTTCGCTGGGGCCGGAGCAAACCGGGAAGGATTTGTGTTCCGGATTGCGTTCGCGCAACGCCGTTATGCGCTGTCTCGACGGCCCCACGGCGCCCGGCGCGGGCGTCGACGGAACTTTCTGCTTGACCGGCCGCGCGAAACCGGGCTATCTTTCCCGACTCGCATCAAAAAGTGAAATGTCTGCTTTGAGGCGAGCCCAAGAAGTTCGCCTGTCAAACCAAGACGCGCCGCTTGAACCCGAGCCACAAGCCCGGCAGAGAGCACCCGATCAATTTTTTGCCGAAAATTCGAAAGGTGATGAATGAACATGCCTAGCGCGGAATTCTCCACGTCGGATACCACTCCCCCTCACGAAGCCGGTTCGATCGGCGGGACCGTGCTCATGCGCGCGCTCGCGGATGAGAACGTCGAATTCATCTGGGGCTATCCCGGCGGCTCGGTACTCTACATCTACGACGAGCTGTACAAACAGGACCAGATCCAGCACATTCTCGTGCGCCACGAACAGGCCGCAGTCCACGCCGCCGACGCCTATGCGCGTTCGACCGGTAAAGTGGGCGTGTGCCTCGTGACTTCCGGCCCCGGCGTCACCAATGCCGTCACCGGCATCGCCACGGCCTACATGGATTCCATTCCGCTCGTCGTCATCAGCGGACAGGTGCCGACCGCGGCCATCGGCCTCGACGCATTCCAGGAATGCGACACCGTCGGCATCACGCGGCCCTGCGTCAAGCACAACTTCCTCGTGAAGGACGTGCGCGATCTCGCGGAAACCGTCAAGAAAGCGTTTTACATCGCGCGCACGGGACGTCCCGGCCCGGTGCTGATCGACATTCCGAAGGACGTATCGAAAGCGCCTTGCCGCTACGAGCCGGTCAAGAGCGTGTCGCTGCGTTCGTACAACCCGGTCACGAAGGGCCACTCCGGCCAGATCCGCAAGGCGGTGCAACTGCTCCTGTCGGCAAAGCGCCCGTATATCTACACCGGCGGCGGCATCATCCTCGCGGATGCGTCGCGCGAACTCAACCAGTTCGCCGATCTGCTCGGCTATCCCGTCACGAACACGCTGATGGGCCTCGGCGGCTATCGCGCAAGCGACAAGAAATTCCTCGGCATGCTCGGCATGCACGGCACGTATGAAGCCAACATGGCGATGCAGCACTGCGACGTGCTGATCGCCATCGGCGCGCGCTTCGACGACCGCGTGATCGGCGACCCGAAGCATTTCGCATCGTCGCCGCGCAAGATCATTCATATCGACGTCGATCCGTCGTCCATTTCCAAGCGCGTGAAGGTGGATATTCCCATCGTCGGCGACGTGAAGGAAGTGCTGAAGGAACTGATCGAGCAGCTTCAGCACGCGGAGCACGGCCCCGACGCCGAAGCGCTGAAGACGTGGTGGAACGACATCGAAGGCTGGCGCGCGAAGGACTGTCTCGCCTACGACCGCAAGAGCGAGATCATCAAGCCGCAATATGTCGTGCAAAAGCTGCACGAGCTGACGGACGGCAACGCGTTCGTCTGTTCGGACGTCGGCCAGCATCAGATGTGGGCGGCGCAGTTCTATCCGTTCAACAAGCCGCGCCGCTGGATCAACTCGGGCGGCCTCGGCACGATGGGCTTCGGCCTGCCCGCCGCGATGGGCGTGAAGATGGCGCATCCCGACGAGGAAGTCGTCTGCATCACGGGCGAAGGCTCGATTCAGATGTGCATTCAGGAGCTTTCGACGTGCAAGCAGTACGACACGCCCGTCAAGATCATCTCGCTCAACAACCGCTATCTGGGCATGGTCCGCCAGTGGCAGCAGATCGAGTACAAGAAGCGCTATTCCAGTTCCTACATGGATGCGCTGCCTGACTTCGTGAAGCTCGCCGAAGCGTATGGGCATGTCGGCATTCGCGTCGAAAAGACGGCGGACGTCGAGCCGGCGCTGAAAGAAGCGCTGCGCCTGAAAGATCGCACCGTATTCCTCGACTTCCAGACCGATCCCACCGAAAACGTATTCCCGATGGTGCAAGCCGGTAAAGGCATCACGGAAATGCTGCTCGGGTCTGAGGATCTGTAAGGCGGGTTTCGCCTGCGCGGGTTCGCGTGCGCCTGTCTCCACAAAAGACATGTGCCGCGCGTGAATCCGCGACGAAACTCAACTGGATAAACATCGGGAAACGACACATGAAACACATCATCTCCGTTTTGCTGGAAAACGAACCGGGTGCGTTATCGCGCGTCGTCGGGCTCTTTTCCGCGCGCGGCTACAACATCGAAACGCTGACGGTGGCACCGACCGAAGACAGTTCGCTGTCGCGGCTCACGATCGTCTCCATTGGCTCGGACGACGTGATCGAACAGATCACGAAGCACCTGAACCGCCTGATCGAGGTGGTGAAAGTGGTCGACCTGACAGAGGGCGCCCACATCGAGCGCGAGCTGATGCTCATCAAGGTAAGGGCGGTCGGCAAGGAACGCGAAGAGATGAAGCGGATGGCGGATATCTTCCGCGGCCGCATCATCGACGTGACCGAAAAGACCTACACGATGGAACTGACGGGCGCGTCCGACAAGCTCGACGCGTTCATTCAGGCGCTCGACGCCACGGCGATTCTAGAGACGGTTCGCACGGGCAGCTCCGGCATCGGCCGGGGCGAGCGCATCCTGAAAGTGTGACGGCGCCTCATCCATTCAATTGCAGCACAAGTAGCGCAACCATAGATCAAGGAACCACCATGAAAGTTTTCTACGACAAAGACGCCGACCTCTCCCTCATCAAGGGCAAGCAAGTCACCATCATCGGTTATGGCTCGCAAGGCCATGCGCACGCGCTGAACCTGAAGGAAAGCGGCGTGAACGTGACGGTCGGCCTGCGCAAAGGCGGCGCTTCGTGGAGCAAGGCTGAAAACGCCGGCCTGCCGGTCAAGGAAGTGGCCGAAGCGGTGAAGGGCGCCGATGTCGTCATGATGCTGCTGCCCGACGAGCAGATCGCCGAGGTGTACGCGAAGGAAGTCCACGCGAACATCAAGAACGGCGCGGCGCTCGCGTTCGCGCACGGCTTCAACGTGCACTACGGCCAGGTGATTCCGCGCGCCGATCTCGACGTCATCATGATCGCGCCGAAGGCGCCGGGCCACACGGTCCGCAATACGTACTCGCAAGGCGGCGGCGTGCCGCACCTGATCGCGGTCGCGCAGGACAAGTCGGGCGCGGCGCGCGACGTGGCGCTTTCGTATGCGGCGGCAAACGGCGGCGGCCGCGCGGGCATCATCGAAACGAACTTCCGTGAAGAGACCGAAACCGACCTGTTCGGCGAGCAGGCCGTTCTGTGCGGCGGCACCGTCGACCTGATCAAGGCCGGCTTCGAAACGCTGGTTGAAGCGGGCTACGCGCCGGAAATGGCGTACTTCGAGTGCCTGCACGAACTGAAGCTGATCGTCGACCTGATCTACGAAGGCGGCATCGCGAACATGAACTACTCGATCTCGAACAACGCCGAGTACGGCGAGTACGTGACGGGCCCGCGCATCGTCACCGAAGAGACGAAGCAGGCGATGAAGGCCGTGCTCAAGGACATCCAGACCGGCGAGTACGCGAAGAGCTTCATCATCGAGAACCGCGCGGGTGCGCCGACGCTGCAATCGCGCCGCCGCCTGACGTCCGAGCACCAGATCGAGCAGGTCGGCAGCAAGCTGCGCGCGATGATGCCGTGGATCGCGAAGAACAAGCTCGTCGACCAGTCGAAGAACTAAGCAAGCCTGCCTGAACCCGCGTCACGGTTCTTGCTGCAACGAAAGCCGCCCGAAGCCGCTGTGCCGAGGGCGGCTTTTGCTATCCTACGGGTTTCAAAAACACAGACCTCGTTCATGAACTATCCTCATCCGATCATTGCCCGCGAAGGCTGGCCGTTCATCGCCATCGCGGCCGTCGTTGCCATTCTCGTGCAGGCGATCGGCGGCTTCGGCTTCGCCTGGATCTTCTGGCTGATCGTGATTTTCGTCGTGCAGTTCTTCCGCGATCCGCCGCGTCCCATTCCCACGCAGGCCAATGCCGTGCTGTGCCCGGCGGACGGACGCATCGTCGCCGTCGAGACCGCGCACGATCCGTATGCCGGGCGCGAGGCGCTCAAGATCAGCGTGTTCATGAACGTGTTCAACGTGCACTCGCAGCGTTCTCCCGTCGACGGCGCGATCTCCAAGGTCCAGTACTTTCCGGGCGCCTATCTGAACGCGGCGGTCGACAAGGCCTCCACCGAGAACGAGCGCAACGCGATCGTCCTGCAAACCGCGAGCGGCCACACGGTGACGTCGGTGCAGATCGCCGGGCTGATCGCGCGCCGCATCCTCTGCTACGTGCACGCCGGCGAGCCGCTCACGCGCGGCCAGCGTTACGGCTTCATCCGCTTCGGATCGCGCGTCGACGTGTATTTGCCGGTGGGCAGCCGGCCGCGCGTGTCGATCGGGGAGAAGGTGTCGGCCTCGTCGACGATCCTCGCCGAGTTCGCGGAATAACGCGGAGGGGTCGATGGCGGCATTCAAACCGCGCCGGAATCGCGTCAACGGGGCGCCGCCGCGCGCATTTCGTCGTAACAAGGTGGTGGCGGACGTGAGCGTCGTCGAATCGCGGCGCGCCAAGCGGCAGCAGTTTCTGAAGAAGCGCGGCATTTATCTGTTGCCCAACGCGTTCACCACGGCCGCGCTCTTTTGCGGCTTCTTCGCCGTCGTCCAGGCGATGAACGTGCGCTTCGAGATCGCGGCCATCGCCATTTTCGTGGCGATGGTGCTCGACGGCATGGACGGCCGCGTCGCGCGCATGACGCACACGCAAAGCGCCTTCGGCGAGCAGTTCGATAGCCTGTCGGACATGGTGTCGTTCGGCGTCGCGCCGGCGCTCGTCATGTACGAGTGGGTGCTGAAGGACCTCGGGCGCTGGGGCTGGCTCGCGGCATTCGTCTACTGTTCGGGCGCGGCGTTGCGGCTCGCGCGTTTCAATACGAACGTCGGCGTGGTCGACAAGCGCTATTTTCAGGGCTTGCCGAGTCCGGCTGCTGCGGCGCTGATCGCCGGCTTCGTGTGGCTTGCGACGGACAACCGTGTGCCGCTCAAGCTCGTATGGCTGCCGTGGGTCGCGTTCGCGCTGACCATTTATGCGGGCGTGACGATGGTATCGAACGCGCCGTTTTATAGCGGCAAGGCGCTCGACGTGCGCTATCGCGTGCCGTTCGCAGGCGTGCTGCTGGTCGTCGTGGCGTTCGTGCTGGTGTCGTCGGACCCGCCCGTGATGTTGTTTTGCCTGTTCGTGCTGTACGGGTTCTCGGGCTATTTCTGGTGGGCCTATATGGCGATGCGCGGCAAGCCGAATCCCGCGCGCAGTTCACAGCGCGACCATTAGCGCTTTTCCGTATCGAACGCCAAAAGGCGACGGGTCTCTCAGACCGTCGCCTTTTTTGTCGGCGAATCATCCCGCGGCCAGCGCTCCGTTCGAAATGTGCACGCGTTGTCCTTGCGCGAACGGCGGCGGATTCCTGTACGTGAAGTAGCGCGTCTTGCCGTTTTCCATGCGCACTCGCACCGAATAATCCGTCTCGCTGCGCAAATGTTTTTCGACGGAATTGCCCGCGAGCCCGCCGCCGAGCGCGCCGAGAAGCGTCATCGCCGTGCGGCCGCCGCCGCGTCCGAACTGATTGCCGACGACACCGCCCGCCACCGCACCGCCGACCGCGCCGATGCCCGTGCCGTGGCCTTGACGCTTGACGGCGGAAACCGCTTCGACGGTGCCGCACGACGAGCAATGCGCGGGACGCTGAGGCGGCTGCTGCGCGTAGGACGGCTGCGCGGGCGGCTGCTGAACCGGCGCTTGCTGCACCGGCTGCGCCGCAACGGGCTGGGCGGCGGGCGGCGCGGCGGGCGCAGCAGGCGCGACGACCGGCTGCTGTGCCACGGCCACCGCCTGCGTCTGCGGATTCTGCGCGGAATTGCTGTGCGCGCCCGGAAACAGTCCGGTCACGGCGGCGGTCGCCGCGAGACTCGCGACGATGACCGCGCCAGCCGCCGTGGCGACGAGCGGATGCAGCCGTCGCCGTTGCCCCGTCTCGGGCGAGGGTGAGAGTTTGTCGGTAAGGTTATCCATGTTCGACCTCCGTTCGAGGCGCGCTGCTGACACATATCGATTTTGGTCGATCCCGCGCGCCAGCGCTTTTCGGTTGTTGACAGTCGTTCTGAGCGTTCTTTTCCGCTAAAGAAGCACGCTTCATGCCAAAGTCCGAACACGAGCGTCGCCGGCTGAGGCCGACGACGGACAAAAAAAAGCGCGCCTCCAAGGGCGCGCTTTCGTCAGCGGAACATACGTCTCTGCTCAATCCTCACGCCGCAGATGCGGAAAGAGAATGACATCGCGGATGCTCGGGCTATCGGTAAGCAACATCACGAGCCGGTCGACGCCGATGCCGCAGCCGCCCGTCGGGGGCATGCCGTATTCGAGCGCGCGGATATAGTCGGCGTCGAAATACATGGCTTCTTCGTCGCCGGCGTCTTTCTGGTCGACTTGCTTCTGGAAACGCGCGGCCTGATCTTCCGGATCGTTCAACTCCGAGAAGCCGTTCGCGATTTCGCGTCCGGTGATGAACAACTCGAAGCGCTCGGTGATGCCCGGCACCGAATCCGATTCCCGCGCGAGCGGCGAGACTTCGATCGGATAATCGACGATATACGTCGGCTCCCACAATTGCGATTCGGCGGTCTCTTCGAAGAGCGCCAGTTGCAGCGCGCCGATGCCCGCATTCAGAAACGCGGGCTGCGTCGTATCGACGCCGAACTTCTTGAGCTCCGCGCGCATGAACACGGCATCGGCGAGCTGCGCGTCGGTGTATTGCGGCGCGTACTTCTGGATTGCCTGATTGATCGTCAGACGATGGAACGGCTTCGCGAGATCCAGCTCGCGGCCCTGATACGTGATGGTCGCGGTGCCGAGCGCGTCGACGGCGGCCTGGCGGATCAGCTGCTCCGTGAAGTCCATGAGCCAGCGGTAGTCCGTGTAGGCCGCGTAGAACTCCATCATCGTGAATTCGGGATTGTGGCGCGGCGACACGCCTTCGTTCCGGAAATTGCGATTGATCTCGAACACGCGCTCGAAGCCGCCCACGACCAGCCGCTTCAGATACAACTCAGGCGCGATGCGCAGGAACATCTGCATGTCGAGCGCGTTGTGATGCGTGACGAAGGGCTTCGCCGCCGCGCCGCCGGGAATCGGATGCAGCATCGGCGTTTCGACTTCCATGAAGTTCGCCTGCGCCATGAAGTTGCGGATCGACGTGACCGCCTTCGTGCGCGCCATGAAGGTCTTGCGCGATTCGGGCGTGACGATCAGATCGACGTAGCGCTGGCGATAGCGCATCTCCTGATCGGCGAGGCCGTGGAACTTGTCCGGCAGCGGACGCAGCGCCTTCGAGAGCAGCCGCAACTCCGTGCAACGCACCGACAGTTCGCCCTTGTTCGTGCGAAACAGCACGCCCTTTGCCGCGACGATGTCGCCGAGATCCCACTTTTTGAACGCTTCGTAGACCTCCGCGCCGACGTCGGCGGGCGTCACGAAGAACTGGATCTGGCCGCTTGCATCCTGAACCGTGGCAAAGCTCGCCTTGCCCATCACGCGCTTGAGCATCATGCGGCCGGCAAGCGCGACGGGCAGGGGATTCGCTTCGAGCGCTTCCTTGCCGGTGTCGGCGTATTCGGTCTGCAGCGCGGCGGCCTGATGCGTCGGGCGGAAATCGTTCGGATAGGCGACGCCTTGCTCGCGCAGCGAGCGCAGCTTGTCGCGGCGCTCGGCGATGATCTGGTTGTCTTCCAGTTCGGGAGCGGCGCCCGGTTGAGTCGGTTCGGTCATGATGTGTAGCGGTGGATTCACGAATGCGCGGCGGGGTGAAACGAAAACGCGGACACCGCTGCCGGTATCCGCGTCGAGAGACGATCAGACGCCCTGTTTCAGGCTCGCGCTGATGAAATCGTCGAGATCGCCGTCGAGCACGGCGCGCGTGTTGCTCATTTCGACGCTGGTGCGCAGGTCCTTCACGCGGCTCTGGTCCAGCACGTAGGAGCGGATCTGATGGCCCCAGCCCACGTCGGTCTTGCTCGATTCGAGCTTGTCCTGCTCGGCCTGACGCTTGCGCATCTCGAATTCGTACAGACGCGCCTTGAGCATCTGCATGGCTTCGGCGCGGTTGCGGTGCTGCGAGCGGTCGTTCTGGCATTGCACGACGATGCCCGTCGGCGCGTGCGTGAGACGCACGGCGGAGTCCGTCTTGTTGATGTGCTGGCCGCCCGCGCCCGACGCGCGATACGTGTCCGTGCGGACATCGGCGGGATTGATCTCGATTTCGATCGAATCGTCGATTTCCGGATACACGAACACCGACGAGAACGACGTATGCCGCCCGCCCGACGAATCGAACGGCGACTTGCGCACGAGGCGGTGAATGCCGGTTTCGGTGCGCAGATAGCCGTAGGCGTATTCGCCTTCGACCTTGATGGTCGCGCTCTTGATGCCGGCGACGTCGCCTTCGGATTCTTCGAGCACTTCGGTCTTGAAGCCCTTGCGCTCGCAGTAGCGCAGATACTGGCGCAGCAGCATGGAGGCCCAGTCGCACGCTTCGGTGCCGCCGGCGCCAGCCTGAATGTCGATGAAGCAGTTGTTCGGATCGGCCGGATTGGAGAACATCCGGCGGAACTCCATGTCTTCGACGCGCGCCTTGAGCGCATCGGCGTCCGCCTCGCACGCGACGAGCGTGTCTTCGTCCTGTTCCTCGCGCGCCATGTCGAAGAGATCGCTGGCGTCGCGCAGGTCGTTGTCGAGGCCGGTGAGCGTCGTCACGACGCCGTCGAGCAGCTTCTTCTCGCGACCGAGCGCCTGAGCGTTCTTGGAGTCGTTCCAGACGTTCGGGTCTTCGAGTTCCTTGTTGACTTCGACCAGGCGCGCGGACTTGGCGTCGTAGTCAAAGATACCCCCGTAGCTCACCCGCGCGGCGGCGCAGGTCGGCCAGAAGGCTTTCGATCGCGTTGAGACGTTCTGCTTCCATTGTCGATCTTCGGCTTCGTAAAAAGGTGCAATTATAGCCGATCGACACGTTTTTCCCGCGCCGCCGGGACGCCGGCGGGCTTACTGCGCGACCAGCGATTCGCACGCGGCGACGTGCTTCGCGGCCTGATCCGGGATAACCGGATCAGGCCGTGATTTCGAAAGCGCGCGAGTGAATCGATCACGCGAACCGGAATCACCCCGCATGCTCGACGATCAACTGCACCCGCGCCACGCCGTTCCACGAATCGCTGACGAGCCGGTACGCGACGGTCGCGCGCGGCGGCAGCGGATCGACGTGGTTGAACCAGATCGCGTTGAAGCGCTGACGTCCGCGCACGAGTTGCAGTTTGAGGTGCTTGTCCTTCACGAGCGCTTGCGACGCGACCTCGAACTCGCCCGAGAAAGTGGGCGCGGGAAAGCCCTGGCCCCAGACGCCCGCGTCCAGCAGTTCGACGAACTGCGGCGTGAAGTACGCGTCTTCGAGATCGCCGTCGGTTTCGATCGTGCGGGAAAGCGCGTCGGCGGTGAGCCATTCGCGGCCGACCGCTTCGAACGCGGCGGTGAAGCGCGGGATGTCGGCGGTGAAAAGCGTGAGGCCCGCCGCCATCGCGTGGCCGCCGAACTTGTGGATGAGGCCGGGCTCGCGCTTGCTGATGAGATCGACGGCATCGCGCAGATGGAAGCCGGGAATCGAGCGGCCCGAGCCTTTGGACAACGTGCCGGCGTCGTCCGCGTGCGCGAACGTGAACGAGGGCCGATGAAAGCGCTCCTTGAGCCGCCCCGCGACGATGCCGATCACGCCCTGATGCCAGCCGGGGTCGAAAAGCGTGAGCGTCGCGCGCTCGCCGGGATCGACGTCCTGCAACTCGGCGAGCGCCTGTTGCTGCATGCCCGCTTCGATTTCGCGCCGCTCGCGGTTCATCGCGTCGAGCTGCTGCGCGAGTTCCCACGCGCGGCCGATGTCGTCGGTCGTGAGGCACTCGATGCCGAGCGACATGTCCGCGAGCCGTCCCGCCGCATTCAGGCGCGGGCCGAGCGCAAACCCGAGATCGAAGCCGGACGCCGCGCGCGCATCCCGGCCCGCTGCGCGAAAGAGCGCGGCAATGCCCGGCTGCATGCGTCCCGAGCGAATCCGCTTCAGCCCTTGCGCGACGAGAATCCGGTTGTTGCCGTCGAGCTTCACGACATCGGCGACGGTGCCGAGCGCGACGAGATCGAGCAGGCCGTCCAGACGCGGTTCGGGCGCGTTCTCATACGCGCCGCGCCGCCGCAGTTCGGCGCGCAGCGCGAGCAGCACGTAGAACATGACGCCCACGCCCGCGATGCACTTGCTCGGAAAGCCGCAGCCCGGCTGGTTCGGATTGACGATCGCGCGCGCGGCGGGCAGTTCGTCGCCGGGCAAGTGGTGATCGGTCACGAGCACGTCGACGCCGAGCGCGTTGGCCGCAGCGACGCCGTCGACGCTCGCGATGCCGTTATCGACGGTAATCAGCAGATCGGGCGCGCCGAGTGGCGAGCGCGCGGCCAGGCCGACGATCTCCGGTGTCAGTCCGTAGCCGTACTCGAAGCGGTTCGGCACGAGATACTCGATGTTCGCGCCGAACATGCGCAGTCCGCGCACGGCGACGGCGCAGGCGGTCGCGCCGTCGCAGTCGTAATCGGCGACGACGAGCATGCGCTTGCCGGCCGCGAGCGCATCGGCGAGCACGACGGCGGCATCGTCGCAACCTTTGAGGCCGACGGGCGCGTGCAGGCGTTTGAATTCCGTCTCGACTTCATCCGGCGACGTGACGCCGCGCGAAGCATAGAGCCGCGCGATGACGGGATGCAGGCCGTGGCGCACGAGCGCTTCGGCGTCGGCGGGGGAAGAGGCGCGCGTAACGATTCGCGTCATTCGGTAGAGCCTTATTCGATGAGAAGCGCCGCGAGCGGCCGGCGACGCCAGAACTTGCGCAAGTCGCCGCGCGTGACCGAAAGCGTGACCGAACCGGTGTCGCCGCAGAGCGTCAGCGAAAGGCGCCTGAGAGAGCCGTTCGAGAGCGCGTCCAGCGCGGGCGCGAACCACGCCGTTTCGAGCGCGAGAAGCGCCGCGTTCCAGCGCGCCCAGTCCTGCTCGATGAAGGGCGCGGAGAACGGATTCAGTTCGACGAGCGTCGCGCCTTGCGCGTTCCCGTTGCCGTTCGCGCTGCCGTTCGCGCTGCCGTTCGCGCTGTCGTTCGCGAGCGCGCTGAAACTTTCGGGCGGCGTCGTCGGCGCGAGACCGGCGGCAAGCGCGAGGCCGCGCGTCGCGGCGGCGTCCGACATCACGCGCGCGAAGGGGCTCGTCACCGGGCGCATCGCGCCTTGTCCGTGCAGCCAGATCGAGTTGATGGCTGGCAACCCGCGCGATTCCCGCTCGACGTTGAGCGGATGCTCGAACCACGCCATCTGAACTTCGTTCTGCAGCTTCATCCACGGACGCGAGCGCTCGCCGGTGCGGGCTTCGTGCGGCAGCCAGATTTCGATGTTGCGCCCGGCCGCGCGCAACGGCGACGCGCCCGCGAGCGCGCCGAGCGCATCGCCGGAAACGTACCAGCGCAGGGGCGTCGGCGCCTGCAGCGCAATGCCGAGGTCTTCGATGACGGGCCGCGCCGTCTTGAGCAGCTCACGCGCTTCCTCGGTCCGCACGCCGAGCGTGGCGGGATCGATCAGCACGAGATGATCGTGCGCGATGCGAACGTGGACCGGCTCGATGCACGCCCACAGCGCGGTGCCCGAAGTGCCGGAAGGGCCGGAAGTGCCGGAGGAAGCGGGATCGCCGCCGTCGGCGAGCAGCATGAAAGGGGCGAGGGGCGCGTCGTCGGCGTGGCGCTGGCCGGGCTCGCGCGCGACGATGCCGAAGCGTTGCGCGATCCAGCGTTCGTGCGGCAGCGTGCGCTGGAAATCCTCGCCGATCACGCGTTCTTCGAGCGTGGCGCGGGCGAGCAGCTTGTCGAGCGCCGCGCTTTCCAGTCCGTGCAGCGCGGTTGCCGCGTCCGCCGCCGAGGGCAACGCGAACGGCAACAGAAGGTGAAGGTCGGGAACGGGCATGATGGTCGGCATTGTAGGGCAAAGCGCCGCATTTCATCGGGCGCGCGGGGCGTGTTCGCGGTACGCCGCAGCGCCCTCGCGCGCCCGCCGTTGTTACGGCCGCCGCGCCATGTGTGGCAAACTTTCGCAGATTTCGCGGTGCAGGCGCTGGACTCGCGGCCAAGCGCTGCATCCACGAGGCGGATGACCGCGACGTACCCGCTACATATCCGCTACATACATCGCACGGGGCCGCGAGATCGGCCGGCCGCGACAGCAATGAGGCGACAGCAATGCAGCAACAGCAGAAGAAAGGATTCGCTTGAAACTTCCCTACGAATGGCAGATTGGCTGGCGCTACACGCGCGCCGGCAAACGCACCACGGGCAACGGCTTCATATCGTTCATCGCGCTCGTGTCGATGGCGGGCATCGCGCTCGGCGTCGCCGCGCTGATCGTCGTGCTCTCGGTCATGAACGGCTTCCAGAAGGAAGTGCGCGACCGCATGCTCTCGGTGCTCGCGCACGTCGAAATTTTCTCGCCGACGGGTTCCATGCCCAACTGGCAACTCACCGCGCAGGAAGCGCGCCGCAATCCGGAAGTGACCGGCGCGGCGCCGTATGTCGAAGCGCAGGCGCTGCTCACGCGCCAGGGCGCGGTGAGCGGCGTCGCGTTGCGCGGCGTCGAGCCGACGCTCGAGCCCGAAGTGTCGGACATCGGCAAGGAAATGCGCGCGGGCAAGCTCGCGAACCTCGTTCCGGGCGAGTTCGGCATCGTGCTCGGCGCGGACCTCGCGACCAATCTCGGCGTCATGAACGGCGACAAGATCACGCTCGTCGCGCCCGAAGGCACCATCACGCCGGCCGGGATGATGCCGCGCTTGAAGCAGTTCACGGTCGTCGGCATCTTCGAATCCGGCCATTACGAATACGATTCGACGCTCGCGCTCATTTCGATCCGCGATGCGCAGGCGCTCTTTCGCCTTCCCGCGCCGACCGGCGTGCGCCTTCGCCTGAAGGACATGCAGCGCGCGCCCGACGTCGCGCGGCAACTGTCGCACACGCTCTCCGGCGATCTCTATATCCGCGACTGGACGCAGCAGAACAAGACGTGGTTCTCCGCCGTGCAGATCGAGAAACGCATGATGTTCATCATCCTCACGCTCATCATCGCGGTGGCGGCGTTCAACCTCGTTTCGTCGCTCGTGATGACCGTCACGGACAAGCAGGCCGACATCGCCATCTTGCGCACGCTCGGCGCCCAGCCCGGCTCGATCATGAAAATTTTCGTGGTGCAAGGCGTGACGATCGGGTTCATCGGAACCGCGCTCGGCGTGTCGCTCGGGTGCCTGATCGCGTGGAGCATTCCGTGGCTCGTTCCGATGATCGAACATCTGCTCGGCGTGCAGTTCCTGCCGCCTTCGGTGTATTTCATCAGCGAGCTGCCGTCCGAGCTCGTTCCGGGCGATGTCATGAAGATCGGCGTGATCGCGTTTCTGTTGTCGTCGCTCGCGACGCTCTATCCGAGCTGGCGCGGCGCGAAGGTTCGTCCGGCGGAGGCGCTGCGCTATGAGTGACCTGATTCCGGCAAACAACATCGTGCTCGATGCGTCGTCGATATCGAAGACCTTCGTGCAGGGCGGCTTCAACGTGCAGGTGCTCGACAACGCGCAACTGCAAGTGCGGCGCGGCGAAAAGCTCGCGATCGTCGGTGCGTCCGGCTCGGGCAAGAGCACGCTTCTGCATGTTCTCGGCGGTCTCGACGAACCGAGCGCGGGCAAGGTCTCGCTGCTCGGCAAGCCGTTCACGCAACTGAAAGAGAAGGAACGCAACGAGTTGCGCAACCGCGCGCTCGGCTTCGTCTATCAGTTTCATCATCTGCTGGCGGAATTCACCGCGCTCGATAACGTCGCGATGCCGCTGCGCATCCGCCGCATGAGCGAAGAGGCCGCGCGCAAGGAAGCGCTCGGCATGCTCGAACGCGTGGGCATCGGGCATCGCGCGAAGCATCGGCCGGGCGAATTGTCGGGCGGCGAGCGGCAGCGCGTCGCGATTGCGCGCGCGCTCGTCACGCGTCCGGCATGCGTGCTCGCCGACGAACCGACCGGCAATCTCGACGGCGGCACGGCCGACACCGTATTCAACCTGATGCTCGAGCTTTCGCAGACGCTCGAGACGAGCTTCGTGATCGTCACGCACGATCCCGATCTCGCCGCGCGCTGCGACCGCATCATGCGTCTGCGCGACGGCGTGCTGCACGAAGAGCCGTCCGTGCCGGTCTAAGCGGCGCGCGCCGCGGAGCAACGCCATGTGGATCGACACGCATTGCCATCTCGATGCCTCCGAGTTCGACGCGGACCGCGACGCGGTGGCGCGCGCGGCGCTCGATTCGGCGGTTGAGCGCATCGTGATTCCGGGCGTCGAGCGCTCCAACTTCGAGACGGTGCGCGCGCTCGCGCATCGCATCGAAGGCGGCGCGTATGCGCTCGGCATCCATCCGCTCTTCACCCCGCGCGCCACCGAGGACGACTTGCGCGTGTTGCGCGCGCAGATCGCGGCGAGCATGGACGATCCGCTGTTCGTCGGCATCGGCGAGATTGGGTTGGATTACTTCGTGCCGACGCTCGACGACGCGCGCCAGCAGTTTTTCTACGATGCGCAAGTCAAGCTCGCGCGTGAGTTCGATCTGCCGGTCATTTGCCACGTGCGCAAGTCGCAGGACAAGGTGCTGAAGGGCTTGCGCGTGAATGGCATCCGCTGCGGCATCGCGCATGCGTTCAACGGCAGTTTCCAGCAGGCCGAGGCGTTCATCGCGCAGGGCATGCGGCTCGGTTTCGGCGGCAATCTGACGTTCGAGCGCGCGCGGCAGATTCGCCGCCTCGCGACCGAGCTTCCGCTCGATGCGATCGTGCTCGAAACCGATGCGCCGGACATCGCGCCGGCGTGGCGGTACAAGGGGCGCAACACGCCCGATCAGGTGCCCGGTATCGCGAAGGTGCTGGCGCAGTTGCGCGGCATCGATGAGCCGGCGCTTTCCATAGGCACGACGGCCAACGCGCACGCGGCGCTGCCGCGTCTCGGGCTGGCGGGTTCCTGATTCTTCGCCGATTCACACCGCTTTTCCCCTAGGCCGAACGGCTAACACTCACGCGCCGGCGACGCCATCCGCGTTCTGTTCTGCATAATCGTTCGCTGGTCGCATATTGCTTCGGATGACTGATGGTTATCCGAAAGCACGATGCGTTCGCGTTCACGACGACAACAAAGAGAGCAGGCCGTGCGTGCAGTCCTGATGAGTTTCGCGCTGGGCGTCTGGTGGCTGCAGCAGCAGGCCGCGTTGCCGACGTGGGGCGGCTGGGCCGTCTGCATCGCGCTCTTTTTCATCGCGGCGTGGGCGGCCCGCGCCGCACAACGACGTGCGCGCGTCGCGGCGTTCGCGCTGACGGCGTTCGCCGCGTTTGCGTTCGGATTCGCTTATGCCGCGCTGCGCGCCGAAGTGCGTCTGCGCCCGCATTTGCCGCTTGCCTATGAACAGCGCGACATCGAACTCACCGGCTTCGTGCGCGGCCTGCCCGAGCCGCAAGCCGAAGGCACGCGCTTTCTGTTCCAAGTCGAGTCGAATTCGGCGGGATTGCGCGACTTCCCGAAGATCGTGCGGCTGACGTGGACGCCTGCTGCGCGCGATCCGTCGAGCGGGCCGCCCGCGCTTCGCGCCGGTCAGCGCTGGACGCTCGTTGCGCGGCTCAAGCGCGCGCACGCGAACGCGAACTTCTCGCTGCGCGATGGCGAGGCCGCGCTGCTGGAACGCGGCATCCGCGCGACGGGATCGGTGACGCTCGCGCGCGCGCCGCGCCGCCTGGCCGTCGATGCCGCCGGTCCCTGGCTCGCGATCGATCGCTTGCGCGCGCGCATCCGCGATCGCATCGAAACGGTGCTCGAGCGCGCGCCGCATCGCGGGATCATCGTCGCGCTGGCGGTGGGCGCGCAGGAGTCCGTGAGCGACGCGGACTGGGCCGTCATGCGCGCGACGGGCACGAGTCATCTCGTCGCGATCTCGGGGCTGCACATCGGCTTCGTCGCGGGACTGGCGGCGTTGATCTGCGGCTTTGTCTGGAAGCGGCTCTGCTTTCGCGGCGTGCCCGCGCCGCTTCTCGTGGCCGCGCCGAAGATCGCGGCGCTCGGCGCGGCGTCGTTCGCGGCGTTCTATGCGGCGCTTGCCGGCTTCAACGTGCCCGCGCAGCGCACCTTGTGGATGCTCGCCGTGTTCGCTGCCGCGTTCGTGTGCGGGCGGCGGCCCGCGTCGTCGCTCGTGCTCGCGTGGGCGCTCGCGTTCGTGCTGATCGCCGGTCCGTGGGCGGTGACATCGCCCGGATTCTGGTTGTCGTTTTGCGCGGTGGCGTCGATCTTGCATGCGATCGCGGCGCATGGGCGGCGCGCGTCGAAAGCGCAGCGGGACGACGCTCGCGACTGGCTCGCCGGCATGGAAGCGCGCGATCCGGTGCTGCCGGACGAGTTGCCTCGGCGCTCGCCCGATCCGACATCGCGCGACCATCGGCGCGCGTTCGCCGGAGCCTGCCATCGCGCTGTCGGGAAAGTTCGCGCGCATGTCGCGTCGAGCGTCCGCGTGCAATGGGCCGTGACGCTGTCGCTCGCGCCGCTCACCGCGTACTGGTTTTCGCAGATTCCGCTCATCGGGCCGCTTGCCAATGCGGTCGCGATTCCGTGGGTCAGCCTCGTCGTGACGCCCGTGACGCTCGTCGCGCTGATTCTTCCCGCGCCGCTGGACGCGCCGATGCTTCGCCTCGCGCATGCCGCGCTATCCATGCTCTGCGACGCCCTCGCGCGTCTCGCCGATGCAGCGCCGCAGTGGGCGTTGTGGCATCTTCCCCAGCCCGGTGCGCTGGCGCTCGCCGCGGCGCTTGGCGGCGCCGCATGGATGCTCGCGCCGCGCGGCTGGCCGTTGCGCGCCGCCGCCGTCCTCGCGTGGCTGCCGCTTGCCGTGCCCGCGCCGCACGGCGTCGCAGCCGGCGCGTTTCGCGTGACGGCGCTCGATATCGGACAGGGCTCGTCGCTCGTCGTCGAGACGGCGCGGCACACGCTTCTCTTCGATGCCGGACCCGGCCCCGAATCGACGCATGCGGGCGAGCGCATCGTCGCGCCGTATCTGCACGCGAGCGGCGTGCGTGCGCTGGATGCGCTCGTCGTCAGCCATTCGGATTCGGACCACGCGGGCGGGGCGCCAGCGGTGCTGGACGCGGTGCCGGTCGATCAACTGCTCGCGTCGCTTCCCGCGAGCGATCCGCTGTGGCCGGCCGCGCGCTCGCGCAACAGCGACACCGTGCGTTGCGCGGCGGGGCAGCGCTGGAACTGGGACGGCGTCGAGTTTCGCGTGCTATGGCCCGACCCCGTCCCGCTCACCGGCAGCCCGAACCATCAGGCGTGCGTGCTCAAGGTGACGAACGCGGCGGGGCGCGCCGCGCTCTTCGCCGCCGACATCGAAGCCGATGTCGAACGCACGCTCCTCATGCGCGATCCCGCCGCGCTGCGCGCCGATGTGCTGATCGTGCCGCATCACGGCAGCCGCACGTCGTCGACCGAACCTTTCCTCGATTCCGTCGGGCCGCTCGCAGCGGTATTTCAGGTAGGCTATCGCAACCGTTTTCACCATCCGAATGCGACCGTCTACGCGCGCTATCGCATGCGCGGGATTGCCCTCACGCGCAGCGACGAGGACGGCGCGGCGCGCATCGACATCGGTTCGGAAATCGTGATGGAGCGGTTCCGGCAAACGCACGCCCGGTACTGGATGGGACGCTGACATAACAACAAGGAGCCGCGTGAAGGACATCATCCATTTCTCGCATGCGAACGGCTTTCCGGCTTCGACGTATCGCACGATCTTCGCCGAACTCGCCGACGACTACGAGATCCGCAGCATCGAACGATACGGGCACGATCCGCGCTTTCCGGTCACGCGCGACTGGCCGTATCTCGTCGACCAGCTCGTCGACGACATGAGCCGCTACCGCGAGGATGCGGGCGGCGCGCATCCGAAGGTGTGGCTCGTCGGGCATTCGCTCGGCGGCTATCTTTCGCTGATGGCGGCGTTGAAGCGCCCGCAGTGGGTGAAGGGCGTCGTGATGCTGGATTCGCCGGTCATCGCGGGCTGGCGCAGCGGGCTTTTGCGCGCGACGCAATGGACCGGACTCGACGAACGCCTTTCCCCCGCCGCCGCGACGAAAAAGCGCCGCACGAACTGGGCGAGCCGCGACGAAGCGTGGCGTCATTTCCGCGCGAAGCCGGCGTTCGCGCGCTGGGACGAACGCATGCTCGCCGATTACATCGACTTCGGCATTCCACAAACGCACCCGAACGGCGCGCGCTCGCTCGCGTTCGACCGTCACGTCGAATACCTCATCTATCGCACGTTGCCGCATACGCTCGGCGCGCGGCTCGCGCACGGCGCGCCGGTGCCGGTCGGTTTCGTCGCGGGGACGCGTTCCACGGAAGTGCGGCAAGTGGGACTCGGCATGACGCGGCGCATCGCGGGCGAGCACTTGGAGTGGGTCGAAGGCAGTCATCTCTTCCCGATGGAACGCCCGATCGAAACCGCGCGCGCGGTTCAGCGGCTCATCGGCGCGATGGCGTGAAAGACACGCGAAACGGGACACGAAGCGGGACACGGAACGGTACGCGAAACGGCACGCGCATGCGGTGTTGAACACGGAAGCGGTGCGCAAGAAATACCGCAAAAGAAGGGCCGGCGCGAGTGTTTCGGGCCGAGCGCGGGTTAGGTCGCGGGCGGCCTTTACGGTATAATCCGTTTTTCCCGCGAGCATCTAGCGATGACCAAATATGTATTCGTCACCGGCGGCGTAGTTTCTTCCCTCGGCAAAGGTATTGCCGCCGCCTCCCTCGCCGCGATCCTCGAATCGCGCGGTCTGAAAGTCACTCTCCTCAAGCTCGATCCCTACATCAACGTCGACCCCGGCACGATGTCCCCGTTTCAGCACGGCGAAGTGTTCGTGACGGAAGACGGCGCGGAGACGGACCTCGACCTCGGCCACTACGAGCGCTTCATCAGCACGAAGATGCGCAAGGCCAACAACTTCACCACGGGCCAGATTTACGAATCGGTGATCCGCAAGGAACGCCGCGGCGAGTATCTCGGCAAGACGGTGCAGGTCATTCCGCACATCACCAACGAAATTCAGGCGTTCGTCGAGCGCGGCGCGGCTGCGGCCACGTGCGGCCAGCCGGATGTGGCGATCGTGGAAATCGGCGGCACGGTGGGCGACATCGAATCGCTGCCGTTCCTCGAAGCCGCGCGTCAGATGAGCCTGCGCAGGGGCCGTAACAGCGCGTGCTTCGTGCACCTGACGCTCGTGCCGTTCATCGCCACCGCGGGCGAACTCAAGACGAAGCCGACGCAGCACAGCGTGCAGAAGCTGCGCGAAATCGGTATCTATCCGAACGTGCTCCTGTGCCGCGCGGACCGCCCGATTCCCGACGACGAGCGCCAGAAGATTTCGCTCTTCTCGAACGTGCACGAAGAGGCGGTCATCTCCGTGTGGGACGTCGACAGCATCTACAAGATTCCGCAGATGCTCAACGATCAGGGTCTCGACGAGATCGTCTGCAACGAACTTAAGCTCTCGCCGAAGCCGGCCGATCTCAAGATGTGGTCGGACCTCGTCGAAAAGCTCGAGAATCCGAAGCACGAAGTAACCATCGGCATGGTCGGCAAGTATGTCGAACTCACGGAGTCGTACAAGTCGCTGATCGAGGCGCTGCGCCACGCGGCCATTCATACGTCGACGAAAGTCAACATCGAATATATCGATTCCGAGCAGATCGAAGCAGAAGGCACGGGCGCGCTGCAACATCTGGATGCGGTGCTGGTGCCGGGCGGTTTCGGCCGTCGCGGCACGGAAGGCAAGATCAAGGCCATCCGCTATGCGCGCGAATCGAAGACTCCGTATCTCGGCATCTGCCTCGGCATGCAGCTCGCGGTGATCGAATTCGCACGCGACGTCGCCGGTCTTTCGGATGCGAACAGCACCGAATTCGATTCCGACACGACAAACCCGGTCGTCGCGCTCATCACCGAGTGGTATGACCGCGCGGGGCGCGTCGAAAAGCGCAGCGAAGAGTCGGATCTCGGCGGCACGATGCGCCTAGGCTCGCAGAAATGCCCGATCAAGCCCGGTACGATGGCCGCGCGCATCTACGGCACCGATGTGAACGAGCGTCATCGTCACCGTTATGAGGTCAATAACCGTTTCGTGCCCCAACTCGAAGCGGGCGGCCTTATCATCAGCGCCCGTACCCCGAGCGAGGATCTGCCCGAGATGATGGAGTTGCCGCAATCGATGCATCCGTGGTTCGTCGGCGTACAGTTCCACCCCGAGTTCACGTCGACGCCGCGCGACGGGCATCCGCTCTTCAAGGCATTCGTGGAAGCGGCGCGCGCTCATGCGCAAGGTGAGAACGCATCGGCAACGGCAAGCAAGGCGACGGCGGGAGCGCAGGCATGAAGCTGTGTCACTTCGAAGCGGGACTCGACAAGCCGTTCTTCCTGATCGCCGGTACGTGCGTGGTCGAATCGGAGCAAATGACGATCGACGTCGCCGGGCGGCTCAAGGAAATCACCGGCAAGCTCGGCGTGCCGTTCATCTACAAGTCGTCCTACGACAAGGCGAACCGCAGTTCAGGCAAATCGTTCCGCGGCCTCGGCATGGACGAAGGCTTGCGCATTCTCGGCGAAGTGAAGAAGCAGCTCGGCGTGCCCGTTCTCACGGACGTGCATGCCGAGCATGAGATCGAGGCGGTCGCGTCGGTCGTGGACGTGTTGCAGACGCCCGCGTTCCTGTGCCGTCAGACGGATTTCATCCACGCATGCGCGCGTTCGGGCAAGCCCGTCAACATCAAGAAGGGCCAGTTCCTCGCGCCGCATGACATGAAGAATGTCATCGACAAGGCGCGCGACGCGGCGCGCGAAGCGGGGCTTTCCGAAGACCGCTTCATGGCGTGCGAGCGCGGCGTGTCGTTCGGCTATAACAATCTTGTGTCCGACATGCGCTCGCTCGCGATCATGCGCGAGACCAACGCGCCCGTCGTCTTCGATGCAACGCATTCCGTGCAGTTGCCGGGCGGGCAGGGCACGAGTTCGGGCGGCCAGCGCGAGTTCGTGCCGGTGCTCGCGCGCGCCGCGGTCGCGACGGGCGTGGCGGGACTCTTCATGGAGACGCATCCCGATCCCGCGTGCGCGAAGTCGGACGGCCCCAACGCGGTCCCGCTCGCGCGCATGGAAGCGCTGCTCGAAACGCTGGTCGCGCTCGATCGCGCGGTGAAAAGCGGTCCGTTCCTCGAGAACGACTTCAGTTGAGCGGTACGCGCGCTTTCCCGCAGTCGCCGCGGCTTTCGTATGGCACCATGCAGTCGGGCGGACGCCTCGCGGTCGGCGGCGTCCGGCGTCACGGAACACGCCGTGCAGAGGCACGCCCGAGCGCCGCAAGTGAACGCGAGGGGCGCGAGAAGGTCTGAGCGAAGCCGATGAAGCGCGGGCGCACCGCTTCGTCGTGACTGACAGAATTCATCGTCAATTTGAGGAAACCATGAGTGCTATCGTAGATATCATCGGCCGCGAGATTCTCGATTCGCGAGGCAATCCGACCGTCGAATGCGACGTGTTGCTCGAATCGGGCACGATGGGCCGCGCCGCGGTTCCGTCGGGCGCGTCCACCGGGTCGCGCGAGGCCATCGAACTGCGCGACGGCGAAGCGGGCCGTTACGGCGGCAAGGGCGTGCTGAAGGCGGTCGAACACATCAACACCGAGATTTCCGAAGCCATCATGGGCCTCGACGCCTCGGAGCAGGCTTTCCTCGACAAGACCCTGCTCGAGCTCGACGGCACTGACAACAAGTCGCGCCTCGGTGCGAACGCGCTGCTGGCCGTCTCGATGGCGGTGGCAAAGGCAGCAGCCGAAGAAGCCGGCTTGCCGCTGTATCGCTATTTCGGCGGCTCGGGCGCCATGCAACTGCCGGTGCCGATGATGAACATCGTCAACGGCGGCGCGCACGCGAACAACAGCCTGGACATCCAGGAATTCATGATCGTGCCGGTGAGCCAGCCGACGTTCCGCGAAGCGCTGCGCTGCGGCGCAGAAGTGTTCCATGCGCTCAAGAAGATCCTGTCGGATCGCGGTATGAGCACGGCGGTCGGCGACGAAGGCGGCTTCGCGCCGAACTTCGGCAGCAACGACGAGTGCCTGTCCACGATTCTTCAGGCCATCGAGAAGGCGGGCTATCGCGCCGGTGAAGACGTGCTGCTCGCGCTCGATTGCGCGGCGAGCGAGTTCTACCACGACGGCAAGTACCAGCTCGCGGGCGAAGGGCTGCAACTGTCGTCGGGCGAATTCGCGGACTATCTCGCGACGCTGGCCGATAAATTCCCGATCGTCTCCATCGAAGACGGCATGCACGAAGGCGACTGGGACGGCTGGAAGACGCTGACCGAGCGCCTCGGCAAGAAGATTCAGCTCGTCGGCGATGATCTCTTCGTCACGAACACGCGCATCCTGAAGGAAGGCATCGAGAAGGGCATCGCCAACTCGATCCTCATCAAGATCAACCAGATCGGCACGCTGACGGAGACGTTCGCGGCCATCGAAATGGCGAAGCGCGCGGGCTACACGGCGGTCATCTCGCACCGCTCGGGCGAAACGGAAGATTCGACCATCGCGGATATCGCGGTGGGCCTGAACGCCGGTCAGATCAAGACGGGCTCGCTCTCGCGCAGCGACCGCATCTCGAAGTACAACCAGTTGCTGCGTATCGAAGAAGACCTCGGCGATATCGCAAGCTACCCCGGCAAGTCGGCGTTCTACAACTTGCGCTAAAGCTTTCGCCGCTTTAGTCGATAAGGACGTTAGTCTTATCTTTTGCCCGCCGCCCCGGCCTCGCGTGACGCGAAGCCGCCGGACGGCGCTTATCTCGGCTACGTGAATGCGGCTTGTAACTGTCGTTCTGCTCTTTTTGCTGGTGCTGATCCAATACCCGCTTTGGTGGGGGCACGGCGGTTGGCTGCGCGTGCATGAATTGCAGCAGCAACTTGCGCAGCAGACCGACAAAAACACGAACCTGAAGTTGCGCAACGAGCGCGTGCAGGGTGAAGTGCAGGATCTGCAAACCGGCACCGCTGCGGTGGAAGAGCGCGCCCGCTATGAAATGGGCATGGTGAAGGACAGCGAGGTGTTCGTGCAGTTCGTCTCGCCGAATTCGACCGCGCCGGTGAACGCCGCGAACGTGCCGGGCATGAACGGCTCGACGCGCGGACAGGTATCGGCGGCGCCGCTGCGCGTGGTGCCGAATCCGGTATCGCGATCGAAACAGGAATTGCGCGACCTCGATCGCAAGGCGCGCAAGGACAAGACAGCGGAAGCCAAGAAGAAGCAGCAGGGCGCGGGAGGTTGACGGCTTTCGCTTTGCGGGCAAACAAAAATGGCGCAGTCTCGCGGACGGCGCCATTTTTTTATGCTGCGTCAGATCGGACGCTCACCACCAGGTGCCGAAGCCGACGCCCGTGCCCCAGTAAGGACCGCCGCCCCAGCCGCCGCTCGAGTATCCGCCGTACACGCTGACGGGCGGCGTGTAGTAGCCGGACATCATCTTCGCGTTATTGCCGGCGGTGGCCGCCTGCTGGGATTCGTTGAGCGCTTGTCTGTCGATATCGTTGTAGCGCTGCATCTGCTGCTCGGGCGTGAGCGCTTGTTGCGCCGGTGTCGGCGTATTCGGCAGACGGCTGTAGATGGGCGACGGACCCGGCGGGTCCATCGCGCAACCGGCGACGACGAGCGCCGCAGCCGCAGCGGACGACAGTTTCAGCGTGAACAGGGCGGTTCTCATCTTGCGACCTCCAGCGGGTCGGACAACTAAACAAAGTCCCATCATAGCGCGCGGCGTCGAACGCGAGCGCTTGCATCGCGCTGCGCCTTCGGACTGTCGGGCGCGCTTACGGCGCGCGCCAAGCACCGCCCGACAACGCTTCTTTAGCACTCAGTGCCGCTGATCCGATGCCGGACTCACGCCCTGCGAAAGCTCTTTCGCGACAAAAAGTTGCGCAACGTCGACCGGATCGAACTCATAGCGCTGATTGCAGAATTCGCAATGCACCTCGACGCCGCCGCGTTCCGCGATCACGCTATCGACCTCTTCGCGCCCGAGCATCCTCAGCATGCCGCCGACCTTCTCGCGCGAGCACGTACATTGGAAGCGCGCCGAAGCGGGCTCGAAATGCTGCACGTCCTCCTGCCAGAAAAGACGCCGAAACACCGTCTCCGGCTCTTCCTTCAACAATTCGTCGTTCGACAGCGTGCTGCCGAGATGACAGACGCGCTGCCACGTATCGGCGTCGTGATCGCCCGGATGCGGAACGATGCCGCCATCGCCCGGCAGTTTTTGCAGCAGCATGCCGACGGCGCGGTCCGTGTCGGCGGCGAGCCATATGCGCGTGTCGAGCTGCTCCGAGTGATGCATGTAATGTTCCAGCACCTCGGCCATCGACGCGAGTGGCCCATGCTCGCCCGACAGCGGCACGATGCCCTGGTACGGCTGCTGTCCGGGCTTCTTGTCCGAAGGATCGAGCGTGATGACGCAGCGGCCGTGACCCTGACGGTTGAGCAGGTCCGCGAGCAACATGTCGTCCGTAAGCTCGCTCTCGGCGCCTTCCGCGAGCTTCGCCGTCGCGCGCAGCGTCAGGCTCGAATTGCACTGCACGACCAGCATCTTCACCGGGCCGTCGCCGTAAATCTGCATGATGAGCGTGCCGTCGAACTTGAGGTTCGCCGACAGCAGCGCGCAGGCGGCCATCATCTCGCCGAGCACGTTGCGCACGGCCGGCGGATACGCGCGGCGCGCGAGCACTTCCTGCCACGTATTGCGCAGCGAAACGATCTCGCCGCGCACCGGCGCCGCGTTGAACATGAATTTTTGCAACTGGTCCTTCACAACGCTTCCTTGGATGTTGGGGCGGAGCGTGCCGCTCTGCGTTGTCCGCAGAGCCGCCGTTCAGCCGATGCGCACGAGTTGCGCCTTATAGTATTCGCGCCGGTCGGCATAACTCGCCGTGGCCGCGCGCATGCGGGCGATGTCCGCTTCGCCGATCTCGCGCACGGCCTTCGCGGGCGCGCCCAAAATCAGCGTGTTGTCGGGAAACACCTTGCCTTCGGTGACGATCGCGCCCGCGCCAACGAGACAATTGCGGCCGATGACCGCGCCATTCAAGACCACGGCCTGAATTCCGATCAGCGAACCTTCGCCGATGCTGCAACCGTGCAGCATCGCCTGATGGCCGACGGTGACATCCGCCGCGATATTCAGCGGAAAGCCGGGGTCCGCGTGCAGCACCGCGCCTTCCTGCACATTGCTGCCGCGCCCGACGACGATGGGCTCGTTGTCGCCGCGCAGCGCCGCGCCGAACCAGACGCTCGCGTTTTCTTCGAGCGTCACGCGACCGATGATGGTCGCCGTATCCGCCAGAAACACGCTTTCGTGGATGTTTGGGGCGTCGTCGCCGAGTTTGTAGATCGCCACGTTGTCTCCTCTGCTCTCGTTGATCGGGGAATTTCGCGCGGCGCTAAAATGCGCGCCTTGGCGCCCGCGCGTGGATGCCGCGCTTTTTTGCGCGCTCGTGATGCGATGCTTGGCGTCGATCTTGCCGCCGCCGGGATTCCCATTTTAGCCGTTTGCAGCGTTTCGCCGCCGAGCCTGCATTTCCTGTGTACGTTGTCATGCCGAATGCCCCGACGCTCCCGACTGCCGATTCCATTCCCCAATGCGCGCGCGCCACGGCGCTCGCGATCCTCCGCGAGCCGGAACCGGCAGCGAAGGCCGCGCACGCGCGTGCGTTGTACGAGCGCGTGCGAGCGGGCGCGTGCGTCGTCGATCCGGCCGTCGCGCTCGCGGAACCCGAGGGCCTTCCCGGACGCCCGGCGCGGCCCGAACTCGTCGAGCCGTCGTCGCTCAAGCGCCGCAGCATGCAGTCCGACGCGGGCCGCGCGGTGCTGCTGCACGCGCTCGCGCATATCGAATTCAATGCGATCAACCTCGCGCTCGACGCGGTCTGGCGCTTTCCGTCGATGCCCGCCAATTTTTATCTCGACTGGTTGAAAGTCGCGGCCGAGGAAGCGCATCACTTCTCGCTTCTCACGGCGCGCCTTGCGGAATTCGGCCACGCCTACGGCGATTTTCCGGCGCACGATGGTTTGTGGGACATGGCGCAGCGCACGCGTGGCGACGTGCTGGCGCGCATGGCGCTCGTTCCGCGCACGCTGGAGGCGCGCGGGCTGGACGCGTCGCCGCCGATTCGCAAGCGGCTCGCGCAGGCGGGCGATCACGCGTCGGCGGCGATTCTCGACGTGATCCTGCGCGACGAAATCGGCCATGTGCTGATCGGCAATCGCTGGTTCCGGTTTCTCTGCGAGCGTGCGTCGCTCGATCCGCACGCCGCCTACGAACGGCTCGCCGCGCACTATCACGCGCCGAAGCTGCGCGGTCCGTTCAACTTCGAGGCGCGCCGCGACGCGGGCTTCGACGAGGAGGAGCTTCGGGCGCTTGCGGGGCTGGACGGCGCGGTCTGAAGCGCTTCGCCGCTATACTCGAACGACCATCCTTTTCTATCGATTCCAAGGCGAAAACCATGAAAGAATCGCGCTCCGAGTTCGTCGATGCGCGCGGCGTGCGGCTGCATGTGCGCCGCTGGGGTTCGCCCGACGCGCCCATGCTTTTCATGCTGCACGGCTGGATGGACGTGGCCGCGTCGTTCCAGTTCGTCGTCGATGCGCTCGCGGGCGACTGGCAAGTGCTCGCGCCCGATGCGCGCGGCTTCGGCCTGTCGGACTGGCCTGTCGCGCAACGAGGCGGCGGGCATTATTACTTTCCCGACTATCTCGCCGATCTGGATGCGCTTCTCGACCACTACGCGCCGATGGGCGCCGTCGATCTCGTCGGGCACAGCATGGGCGCGAACGTCGCGCTGCTCTATGCGGGCGCGCGGCCCGAGCGCGTGCGGCGCGTCGTCGATCTGGAAGGTTTCGGGCTTCCCGCGACACGTCCGTCGCAAGCGCCCGGCGCGATGACGCGATGGCTCGACGATCTGCGCGCGCCGCCGCCCTTGCGCAGCTACGCCACGCTCGATGAAGTCGCCGACCGGCTCATCAAGACGAATCCGCGTCTCGCGCGCTCGCGGGCGCGTTTTCTCGCGCAGCACTGGTCGCGTCGCGAAGCGGACGGCGCCTTTCATCTGCTCGCGGACCCGGCGCACAAACTGCGCAGCCCGACGCTCTTTCGACTCGACGAAGTGATGGCCGTCTGGTCGCGCGTGCGGGCGAAAGTGCTGCATGTCGAGGCGCAAGAGTCGCCGACGCTCGCGCAGTTCGCCGCCGGTACGCCGATCGCCGAATTCAAGGCGCGCTTTTCCGCGTTCGTGGACTGGCGCGAGGAAACCTTGAGCGACGCGGGACACATGATTCATCACGATCAGCCCGAGCGCGTCGCCGCGCTGATCGAATCGTTTTGCGCGTGAGGCGAGGCGTTTGCTTGGGTGTTGGTGCAGGCATCGGCGCAGGCATCGGCGCAAGCGGTGTTTTGCACCGTTCAAGTAAAATGAGACACCATGAAGCCGACCATCAACGCCGATCTGCACTGCCATTCCACCGTTTCCGACGGCCAGCTTGCGCCCGCTGACGTCGCGGGGCGCGCGCATGCCGGCGGCGTCGAATTGTGGTCGCTGACCGATCACGACCAACTCGGCGGGCAGCGCGAAGCCCGCGCCGCGGCCGAAGCGCTCGGCATGCGCTATCTCGCGGGCGTGGAAATCTCGGTGACGTGGGCATCGCGCACGGTGCACGTGGTCGGCATGAACGTCGATCCCGAGAACGAGGAATTGCGCAACGGGCTCGCGTCGACGCGCAATGGCCGTGCGGCACGCGGCGTCGCCATCGGCGAGGCGCTCGCGGCGGTCGGCATCCCGAACGCCTACGAAGGCGCGCTGCGCTACACCGACGACCCCGACATGATCTCGCGCACGCACTTCGCGCGCTTTCTCGTCGACGCAGGGTACGCGCAGAGCACGTCCGACGTGTTCGCGCGCTATCTCGGCGACGGCAAGCCCGGCTTCGTCGGGCATCGCTGGGCGAAGCTCGCCGACGCCATGCAGTGGATTCGCAATGCGGGCGGCGAGGCGATCATCGCGCATCCCGGCCGCTACGATTACACGCCCGTGGAGTTCGCCGCGCTCTTCGACGAATTCATCGAACTCGGCGGCAAGGCGATCGAAGTCGTCACCGGCAGTCACACGCCGGACCAGTATCGCGAATACGCGGAGGTGGCGCGCCGCTACGGTTTCGAGGCGTCGCGCGGCTCGGACTTTCACGCGCCGGGGGAAGGGCGCATCGATCTCGGCCAGCTTCCGCCGCTGCCGGACGATCTGAAGCCCGTCTGGGAGCGCTGGCTTTAACGCTCCCGCCGCGACGCGCGCACGCTCCTTGCGTCGTTTGCATATCCGCACGCACCACTCGACAGACGCGTCGCATCTCGCGCGCACGATCGGAACAAGAAGGCGTCGCCATGTCCCAATTTTTTCGCATTCATCCGGATAATCCGCAGCCGCGGCTCATCAATCAGGCGGTGCAGATCATCAGGGACGGCGGCGTCGTCGCGCTGCCGACCGATTCGAGCTACGCGCTCGCCTGCCATCTCGACGATAAGGCCGCCGTCGAACGCTTGCGGCGCATTCGCGGCATCGACGACAAGCAGTTGCTATCGCTGCTCGTGCGCGATCTGTCGGAGTTGTCGAACTTCGCGATGGTGGACAACCGGCAGTATCGGCTCATCAAGTCGGTGACGCCCGGGCCGTATGTGTTCGTGCTGCAGGCGACGAAGGAAGTGCCGCGCCGGCTGTCGCATCCGTCGCGCAAGACGATCGGCTTGCGGGTGCCGGATCATACGATCGCGCTGGCGCTGCTCGAAGCGCTCGGCGAACCGCTGCTCGCCTCGACGCTCATCCTTCCCGGCGAAGAGGAACCGCTGAACGACGCGGAGGAAATCCGCGAGCGGCTCGAAAAGCAGATCGAGCTCGTGATCGATGCGGGCGCGTGTCCCGCCGAGCCGTCCACCGTGATCGACCTGTCCGGCGGCGAGCCGGTGCTCGTGCGGGCGGGGCGGGGCAGTCTGGAACCGTTCGGGCTCACGGCGTAGGAATCGTCCTGGCGCCTCAGGGCGAGCGCCTGAGGACCGCGCCCCGCTTGATACAATGTCGCCCTATGGATCCTTCCCTGATACAAACCATCGCGGTGTACGCGCTTCCGGTGATCTTCGCGATCACGCTGCACGAGGCCGCGCATGGCTACGCCGCTTGTCTGCTCGGCGACAACACGGCCTATGTGCTCGGCCGCGTTTCGATGAATCCCATGCGCCACATCGATCCCATCGGCACGATCGTCATACCTATCGTGCTGTATTTCGTGACGAGCGGCGCATTCATGTTCGGCTACGCGAAGCCGGTTCCGGTCGCTTTCGGCAATCTGCGCAATCCGCGCTGGGGCAGCCTGTGGGTCGCGGCGGCCGGTCCCGGCAGCAATTTCGTGCAGGCGCTTCTCTGGGGCGTGCTCGCGGTGCTGCTCGCGGCCTTTCACGTCGACGAACCGTTCTTCACGCGCATGGCGGCGGCGGGCGTCGGCGTGAATCTCGTCTTCGGCGTGCTCAATCTCTTTCCGCTCTTGCCGCTCGATGGCGGGCGCATCCTGGCGGCGCTTCTGCCGGTGCGCGCGTCGCTCGCGTTTCAGAAAATCGAGCCATACGGCTTCTGGATCGTGATGGCGCTCATCATGACCAACGCGCTCACGCGCTTCTGGCTCGGCCCGCTCGTGAACGTCGGCTACGCGGCGGTGTCGGCCATTCTGAATCCCTTCGCTTCACTCTTTCCCTAAGATCATGTTCCCTGACCGTATCTTTTCCGGCATGCGGCCCACCGGGTCGCTGCACCTCGGCCACTATCACGGCGTGCTGAAAAACTGGGTGCGGCTTCAGTCCGAATACCCGTGCTTCTTCGCGGTGGTCGACTGGCACGCGCTGACGACGCACTACGAAACGCCCGAGGTCATCGAGAAAAACGTCTGGGAAGTGCTGATCGACTGGCTCGCATCGGGCATCGATCCGGCGCAGGCCACGCTCTTCATCCAGAGCCGGGTGCCGGAGCATGCGGAACTGTCGCTGCTGCTCGGCATGGGCACGCCGCTCGGCTGGCTCGAACGCGTGCCGACCTACAAGGAGCAGATCGAGAAGCTGAGGGAAAAGGACCTTTCCACCTACGGCTTTCTCGGCTATCCGGTGCTGATGGCGGCGGACATTCTGCTGTACCGCGCGTCGCTCGTGCCGGTCGGCGAAGATCAGGTGCCGCACGTCGAAATGACGCGCGAAATCGCGCGCCGCTTCAACTATTTGTACGGGAAGGAACCGGATTTCGAGGAGAAGGCGCTCGAAGCCGCGAAGAAACTCGGGGGCAAGCGCGCGAAGCTGTACCACGAACTGCGCGTCGCGTATCAGCAGGAAGGCGACGACGAAGCGCTCGAACAAGCCCGCGCGATGCTCCAGGAATCGCAAAGCCTGTCGATGAGCGACCGCGAGCGGCTCTTCGGCTATCTGGAAGGCGCGCGCAAGCTCATCCTCGTGGAGCCGCAAGTGCTCTTGACCGAAGCGTCGCGCATGCCGGGTCTCGACGGCCAGAAGATGTCGAAGTCTTATGGCAACACCATCGGCTTGCGGGAAGACGCCGAGACCATCACGAAGAAGGTCCGCACGATGCCGACCGATCCGGCCCGCGTGCGCCGCACCGATCCGGGCGATCCCGACAAATGCCCGGTGTGGCAACTGCATCAGGTCTATACCGACGAAGCCACGCACGAATGGGTGCAGAAGGGCTGCCGCAGCGCGGGCATCGGTTGCCTCGACTGCAAGCAGCCGGTCATCGAAGGCATCTTGCGCGAGCAGCAGCCGATGCTCGAGCGCGCGCAGAAGTACATGCACGACCCGTCGCTGTTGCGCGCGATCGTCGCCGATGGCTGCGACAAGGCGCGCAAGTTCGCGACCGAAACCATGCGCGACGTGCGCGAAGCCATGGGCCTGTCGTACAACTGATGAACGCCGGCACGCCGAGCGGCTGGGTCGCGCGCTGGGTGCATCTCGTTGCGCCCGGCGCGCGCGTGCTCGATGTCGCATCGGGCGGCGGGCGTCACGCGCGCTGGTTCGCCGGGCGCGGTCATGCCGTGCTCGCCGTCGACCGCGACGAGGAGGCGCTTGCCTCGATGTCCGCGTGCGATCGCATCGCGACGCTCGCCGCCGATCTGGAAGGCGCGCCGTGGCCGCTTCCTGCCGATCAACGGTTCGGCGCGGTGATCGTGACCAACTATCTGCATCGGCCGCTCTTCGCGCGTCTGATCGAGTCGCTCGCGCCGGGCGGCGTGCTGATCTACGAGACGTTCGCGGCAGGAAACGAGCGCATCGGCAAGCCGTCGAATCCGGCGTTCCTGCTCGCGCCCGGCGAGTTGCTCGATGCAGTGCGCGGTCGTCTTCGCGTCGTTGCATACGAAGACGGCTTCATCGACGCGCCGCGTGCTGCCTACGTGCAGCGAATCTGCGCGGTGCATGAAGCGCAGGCAGACAATGGCGCCGTAGACGACGCAGCCGCGGCGCTCACGATTGGTAACACACCCCGGGGAAGGCCGCGTTACGTATTGACGGGCTAATCCGCTACAATCGCGTAGTAGCGCTTTTCGCGATTAAATTTTCGATTAAATTCATAGAGTTTCATGACTAGCGAAACCAACGGCGGAACGAACGGCGGCATCCGGATCCGCGGCAGCATCCCTGCCATCGTCACACCGATGCACGAGGACGGTAGTCTCGATCTGCCGGCGTTTCGAAAGCTGATCGACTGGCACGTCGACGAGGGCTCGAACGGGCTCGTCGTCGTGGGAACGAGCGGCGAATCGGCCACGCTCTCGGTCGAAGAGCACGTTCTGATGGTGCAGACCGCCGTCGAGCATGCGGCGAAGCGCATTCCGATCATCGCGGGCGCGGGCGGCAATTCCACGGCGGAAGCCATCGAGCTGTCGAAGCAGGCGAAGAAGGTCGGCGCCGACGCCACGCTGCAAGTCGTGCCGTATTACAACAAGCCGACGCAAGAGGGCATGTACCGGCACTTCCGCGCCATCGCGCAAGCCGTCGATCTGCCCGTCATCCTTTACAACGTGCCGGGCCGCACCGTTGCCGACATGAGCAACGAGACCATCCTGCGTCTCGCGGAGGTGCCGGGCATCATCGGCGTGAAGGAAGCGACGGGCAATATCGATCGCGCGGCGCATCTCATCAAGCACGCACCGGCGAACTTCGCGATTCTGAGCGGCGACGATCCCACCGCCATCGCGCTGATGCTGCTGGGCGGCCACGGCAATATCTCGGTGACGGCCAACGTTGCGCCCCGTCAGATGAGCGAACTCTGCCGCGCCGCGCTGCAAGGCGATGCCATCACGGCGCGCCGCATCCACCTGAGCCTGCTCGCGCTGCACAAGCAATTGTTCTGCGAATCGAACCCGATTCCGGCGAAATGGGCGCTGCAAGCGCTCGGCCGCATGGAAGGCGGCATTCGCCTGCCGCTCACGCCGCTCGATGCGCGTTTTCACGATGTCGTGCGCGGCGCGCTCCGCGAGGCCGGGCTGCTCGCCTGACCCTGGAAGGCGGCGCTCGACGAATCGATCGCGCCGCCGCCTGGTTCGGAGCCGCCACGCCAATCACCAACCGCGATCTATCGCCCTCGACGACCCGCGCTCGCGCGGGACCGACGCGAGGCAATGCGGTTTCAGCACGTAATCTGCAGCAAAGAAGGACCTCATGAAACATTCCGCTCTTCTTACTCAAGCCAAACGCCTGAGCGTGCTGTCGCTGGGCGCGGGCGTCGTCTTTGCGCTCGCCGGCTGCGATACGCTCAACGACTGGCTCGCGCCGGATCGCGTCAATTACAAGGCGGCTGAAACCGCGCCGGCGCTCAACGTGCCGTCGGATCTGAGCACGGCCGACATCAGCCAGCGCTACGCCGCGCCGCCGCCGATCAACGCGCTCGGCGGTGCTGCCCAGCGCAACGCGACGCCCGCGGGCAACCTGACGCTCGGCGTGCCGAACGCGCAAGACCCCTACGGCATGCACGTCGAGAGCGACGGCGATCGCCGCTGGCTCGTCGTGGACGGCCGTTCGCCCGATCAGATCTGGCCGCAGTTGCAGGAGTTCTGGACGGAAAACGGCTTCACGCTGAAAACCGATTCGGCGCAGCAGGGCATCATGGCGACGGACTGGGCGGAAAACCGCGCGAACATTCCGGACGACTGGTTCAGAAAGAGCGTCGGCAAGCTGCTCGATTTCGCGTATTCGTCGGGCACGCGCGACATGTTCCGCACGCAGGTGGACCGCGCGTCGGACGGCTCGACGGACATCTCCGTCACGCATAGCGCGATGGAAGAAGTGCTGACCGGGCAGGACAAGACGTCATCGCGCTGGGAGACGCGTCCGCGCAATCCCGCGCTCGAAGCCGCGTTCCTCGCGAAGATGATGCAGAAATTCGGCCTGACCGAAGGCCAGTCGAAGCAGCTGATCGCGCAGGCGCGTCCGGCGGGCGCGAAGGTGGCGGTGGAGCAGACGGCGGGCGCATCGACGCTCGATCTCGCCGAGCCGTTCGATCGCGCGTGGCTGCGCGTCGGGCTCGCGCTCGACCGCACCAACTTCACGGTCGACAATCGCGATCGCGACAAGGGCATCTACTACGTGCACTACTCCGATTCGATGGCCGAGCTGAAGAAGGAAGGTCTCTTCGGCAAGCTCTTCTCGAGCAATTCGCCGCGGCCGACGCGCCAGTTCCTCGTGAACGTGCGCTCCAAGGCGGATTCGGTGACGCAGATCGCCGTCGTCGACGCAAACGGTCAGCCGGACAACTCGTCCGATGCGCAGCGCATCGTGTCGCTGCTGCATGCGCAGTTGAACTAGGCGGCGCAACCCATTGTGAGATTCGCCAGTCTGGGCAGCGGCAGTGAGGGCAATGCGTTGCTCGTCGAATCGACGAGCGGCGCGACCACCACGCGCGTGCTGCTCGATTGCGGTTTTTCCGCGAAGGAAGTGGAGCGTCGTCTCGCCCGGCTCGGAACGAGCGCCGAGCAACTCGACGCGATTCTCATCACGCACGAACACACGGACCACATCGGCAGCGCGCTGACGCTGGCGCGCAAATGGTCCATTCCGCTTCATATGAGTTGGGGCACGGCGCGCGCGGTCGGCGCGGACGAAGCCAAGGTCGATCTGCGCGTGCTCTGGGGCGATGAAAGCGTCGCCATCGGCGATGTGAGCGTGTTGCCTTACACCGTTCCCCACGATGCCCGCGAGCCGCTGCAATACGTCTTCTCGGATGGCGCGAGCCGTCTCGGTGTCCTGACGGATGTCGGCGTCGCGACGCCGCATATCACGAGCGTACTGAGCGGCTGCGACGCGCTCGTGCTCGAATCCAATCACGATATCGAGATGCTCGCTGCGAGCCGCTATCCGGCATCGCTGAAGGCGCGCATCGGCGGAACGCATGGACACCTGAATAACGATGCGGCGGCCGCCATTCTGGCGTCGCTCGATCGTTCCAGGCTGCGTCATCTGGTGGCCGCGCATCTGAGCCAGCAAAACAATCTGCCGCACCTCGCGCAGGCGGCGCTCGCGAGTGTGTTGGGCGCGTGTGCGCTGGACATAGTGGTCGCAACGCAAACGGAAGGCTTCGACTGGCTCGCGCTCTGAATGAGTGACCGGCTTTCTCGCCTTCTGCCAGGCGAGACGCAACGGAAACAACGAAGCAGAAGACGCAAAAAAACCGGCTCAAAAGCCGGTTTTTTTGTCTCCGGGCAGCCTGAGCCGCCCGTTGCTCAAAGCCTGATGGCCTTACTGGCTTGCGCCCGATGCCGGAGCAGCAGCCGAAGCAGCAGCGTCCGAAGCTGCGCCAGCAGCCGAAGCTGCGTCGCTTGCAGCGGCCGAAGCGCTCGATGCAGCAGTGTTAGCGTCCGAAGCGGCAGCAGCCGGAGCCGAAGCAGCCGACGAATCGCTTGCAGCGCTCGGAGCAGCCGTATCGCTAGACTTGTTGCATGCAGCCAGGGCAACAGCAGCCAACAGGGATGCTACGAGGAGGGATTTCTTCATGATCACGTCCTTTTATGGTTAAAGGTAAGCAACAGCGCAAAGTACCGGTAATGTGTGCTCCAACACCGACTTGGGCCGCTGTGGAGCCTCACAATTCTTTTTGGGTGTGAGACTTACTACGGCTTGGCCGGAAATTATAGGCATTTTCGTAACGACCGTCGATAAATCAGGGGCCGATACGTTGTCTTTCTCATACAAACTTTCATATTGCGGAACAGCAAAATCCCGGCCTTGCCGATAGCCGCCGACGCTCGCGCGCCAAGCGTTTCAGGCCGATGAGTCCGTCTGAATCCAGCCCGCACGATACCACTCGTGCAGCAGGGATGTCATCGCGGAATCGTCTGTAAGTGTTACAAAGCGTTTCGCCTCCAGACGCCGTGAATCGGCCAACTCCGGCAGCCACTTTCTAGCCTTTGCGGTTAACGCAGCGGCTTCGCCATTAACGAAATACGAGTGCGTGTTGTAGAGCAAATTCGTCTTTCTATCTAGCCTGACGCCAGTCTTTTTCGCGCGCTCCACAAATTTTTGCTCATTTAGCGCGCGACTCGGCGGATCGAAAACCACATTGGCTTTCGGCTCACTCAAGTAACTGCCTAGAAACTCCGCAACGTCCTTTTCATCCCACGTCACCTTTGCAAGGATCGCGCCAACCTGTTCGACGAGCAGTGCGGGCAGCGCGGCCGGTGTTTCCACAGGCGGCTGCGCGGGATCGCGATAGCGCGCGTCGGCCTTCGCGTGTGCCCGCGATGCGTCTTCGCCAATGCGCTCGGCGAGGTGATACAGGAACTGCGCGGTCAGTTCGCGCGAGGACGGCGCGCGAAAACCGATGGAGCACGTCATGCACTCGCCCTCGGCGATGCCGTCGTGCGCGATATGCGGCGGCAGATAAAGCATGTCTCCCGGTTCGAGCACCCACTCTTCCTGCGGCTCGAAGTGCTGTAAAACTTTCAACGGCAAACCGGCTTTTAGCGAGAGATCGCGCTGCGCGCCGATGCGCCAGCGCCGCTTGCCGTGAACTTGCAGCAGGAAGACATCGTAGGAGTCGAAGTGAGGCCCGACGCCGCCGCCGTCGGTGGCGTAGGAGATCATGAGGTCGTCGAGACGCGCGTCGGGGATGAAGCGAAAACGGTTCATCAGCGCATGCGCGCGATCGTGATGCAGGTTCAGGCCTTGCACGAGAAGCGTCCATTCACGCTTCTTCACCGATGGAAGTTCGTCGGGCGCGAACGGTCCATGCTCCAGATCCCAAGCGTTGCGAAAATGGGTGATGAGGCGCGATTCGACGTCATCCTGATCGGCGAGTTCGAACAGTTCTTCGCGCGACAGCGGCGCGGCGATGCCGGGGATCGCCTGGCGGATCAGGAGCGGTTTTTTCTGCCAGTAGCGACGCATGAACTGTCGCGGCGTGCGATTGCCCAACAAGGGCGAAACTTCGTCGGGAAGCGGCGCGCGGGGCGATTCGGAAAGGTTCGGAAGGGGCAAGGCTGTAACGTCTGAGGGCCGCTGACGCATCGTATAATCGAGGCTTGTATCTTGGAGGATTCAATGAAAATTGCGAAAGACACTGTCGTTTCGGTCGCTTACAAGCTATCGGATGCGCAAGGCAATCTGATCGAGGAAAGCGACGAGCCGATGGTCTATCTGCACGGCGGCTATGATGGCACGTTCCCCAAGATCGAGGAAGCGCTCGACGGTCACGAGCCGGGTTTTGAAACGCTCATTCAACTGGAGCCTCAGGACGCGTTCGGCGAGTACGATCCCGAACTCGTGAAGATCGAGGAGCGCAGCCGTTTTCCGGAGCCGCTGGAAGTCGGCATGCAGTTCGAAGGCACGCCCGAAGACAGCGACGACGAACTGGACGCGCTCATCTACACGGTGACGGATGTCGCCGAAGACAAGGTCGTGCTCGACGGCAATCATCCGCTCGCGGGCATGGCGCTGCGCTTTGCGCTGTCGGTGCAGGAAGTGCGCACCGCGACGGAAGACGAGATCGAGCATCAGCACGCGCACGGCGCGGACGGGTTGCAGATCGCCGATGAAGACGAAGACGACGATGACGGCGAGCCCGGCGTCGATTCGACTCCGACCCTGCACTGAGCACGTCCACGCAGTGAGTGATCTTTGAAAAGCGCAGCTTCGGCTGCGCTATTTTATTGGCTGTTTGCGTTGGCGGATGCGCCCGGCGGCGTGCCGCGCTGCGCGCCCGATGCAGAAGCCGGCGAGGGAACCGGCAAAATCGGCGGCAGCGCTTGCGGCGGCGTCAGGATCGGCGGAAGACTTGTCGGTGGCTGCATGAGCGAGGGCGCTGGCGGCAAGAAGTCCGGCTGCTCGTTTCGCGGCAGTGCGGGCGGCGTGGACGACGGCGCTGCGGGCGCTGCCGGATACGAAGATGAATAGGGCGACGAATAGGGCGCCGGATAAACGCCATAAGCGCTGTCCGACGCAGCCGATTGCGCGGGCGTCTCGCCCTGCGCTTCGCTCGCCGCGCGCTTGTGTGCATCCCTTGGATCGCGTGCATCGCGGGCATCGCGTGCATCGCGAACCCGCAGGCGAAACGGCGGATGCCAGCGCGCATCGCTCGCCACTTCGAGCCACTGCGACTGCGGCTTCCTGAGCGACAGCGCGACGCGCGTGAGGTTCGTCACCGTCAGGCCCTTGTCGTTGCGAAGCGGCTGATCGATATGGAAACCGTTCGGCTCCGACGCCTCCGTCCGGTGAATGACGATGACCGGACCGCGAAACGCTTCTGCCGCTTTCACCAGACTGCGCTTGAGTTCGAGAAAGCCGTCGCGCGGCTGACTCGAACGCGAGAAGCGCAGCCACGCGAAACGCTCGCGCCGCTCGTAGCGTGCGAAGTCCGGATCGCCCTGAAACAGGATGACGAGCGCGCGCATGCCCGCGCGCCGCGCCGACTCCGCCGCGTGCTCCAGCCAGAATGTCGTCGCGACGGCGCGGTCTTCGAACTCGCCGTTGCGACCGCCCGCCGTCACGTAGTGATTGTTCGGGCTCGGCGCGTTCAGCCCGATGAACGCAATGCCCTCCGCCTGCCAGCGCACGTTCTCCCTGAACGGCCGAAACCGCGCGACGTCGCTCTCGCGCGCAAGCGAAAGCGGACTCTGTCCGAGCGCGTTCGCGTCGGTGAAAAAGAGCTGGCGCACGAAATCGAGCCGCTCGACGGCGTCGTAAGCGCCGCCGTGTGCCTGACCGCAGTCGGCCCAGTCGTGCTGGCCGAGCAGCAGCACGAGCGGTGCGCGCGAGCTGTCCAGCACGTCGCGGCGCGATTGATAGATGCTGTCGCGGCAAGGCTCCGCGCCACCTTTGACGTTGCCGTCGTAGACGATGAACGCGATGTCCCGATCGCGCCCGATGGCATCGAGCATTTGACGCACGGGCGCTTCATCGGCGGGGCGCGTGAGCGCATCCGAAATTACGGCGAACGACAGCGGCTCGCCCGTTTGCGCGCGGACACCGGTGAACGCGCCGCTCAGAACCATCGCGATGAGCGCTGCGGCGAGATATCGCGCCGCAGCGCTCATCGACCGCGACGCGCGCGACGTGGGCGGCGCACCGATACGCTCAACGCGACGCATCCGGCGCGGGCTTCGCCAGTTCATGCAGTTCGTAGAGCAGATCGAGGGCGTCGCGCGGGCGAAGATCGTTCGGATCGAGCGCGCGCAGCTTGTCCAGCGCGGGATGGTCGGGTGCGGCGTTCTCGGTGGACTTCCCGGCGGGCTGATCGGCGGCGTCTTCGAAGGCGTAGGGCGGACTCGCGAAGAGATCGAACTGCGCGGCAGGTTGCCCGATCGATTGCTGTTCGAGATGCACGAGATGCTTGCGCGCGGCGCGAATCACGGCGGACGGCACGCCCGCGAGTTGCGCGACCTGGAGGCCGTAGCTTTGATTGGCCGGACCTTCGTTCACCGCGTGCAAAAACACGATGCCGTGATCGTGCTCGACCGCCGACAGATGCACGTTCGCCGCCTGCGCGAACTCGCCGGGCAGTTGCGTCAGCTCGAAATAATGCGTCGCGAAAAGCGTGTAGCAGCGGTTATGCGAGAGCAGATGCCGCGCGATCGCCCAGGCGAGCGCGAGGCCATCGAAGGTGGACGTGCCGCGGCCGATTTCATCCATCAGCACGAGGCTCGATTCCGTTGCGTCGTTGAGGATGGCCGCGGCTTCGGTCATCTCGACCATGAAGGTCGAGCGGCCACCGGCGAGATCGTCGGCGGCGCCGATGCGCGTGAAGATGCGGTCGAGCGCGCCGAAACGCGCACGCTTCGCAGGCACGTAGCTGCCGACATACGCCATCAGCGCAATCAGCGCGGTCTGCCGCATGAATGTGGATTTACCGCCCATGTTCGGGCCGGTGATGAGAAGCAGCTTGCGATCGTGGCTCAGGCAGCAGTCGTTGGCGATGAACTGCTCGACTTGCGCCTCCACGACGGGATGCCGTCCCTGTTCGATGTCGATGCCCGCGTCGGCGGCGAACTCCGGCGCGACCCAGTCGAGCGCGCGGGCGCGTTCCGCGAAGGCGGCGAGCAGGTCCAGCTCGGCGAGCGCGCCCGCGACACGCTGGCAATCCGCGATGAACGGCAGCAGGTTCTGCAGCAGCGCGTCATAAAGCGCGCGTTCGCGGGCGAGCGCGCGTTCCTGCGCGGACAGCGCCTTGTCCTCGAATGCGTTCAGCTCGGGCGTGATGTAGCGCTCCGCGTTCTTCAGCGTCTGACGGCGGCGATAGTCGTCGGGCACCTTGTCGGTTTGCCCGCGCGTGACTTCGATATAGAAGCCGTGCACCTTGTTGTATTCGACGCGCAGATTGCCGATGCCGGTGCGCGTGCGCTCGCGGGCTTCGAGGTCGATGAGGAACTGGTCGCAGTTCTCGGAGATGTCGCGCAGTTCGTCGAGGTCGGGGTCGTAGCCGCGCGCGATCACGCCGCCGTCGCGGATCAGCGCGGCCGGTTCCGGCGCGATGGCGCTCGTCAGCAGATCGAGACATTCGGGCGGCGGTTCGAGCGCCGCGCCGATGCGGGCGAGCGCGTCGGCGTGAGCGGGCATCGCCGCGACGAGCGCCTGAAGCTCGGGCAGGGCGGCGAACGTATCGCGCAGGCTCGAGAGATCGCGCGGACGGGCCGACAGCAGCGCGAGCCGGCCGGTAATGCGCTCGATATCCGACATCTTGCGCAACGCCGCGCGCAGTGCGTCGAGCCCGCTCGATGCAGGCGCGTCGAGCAGCGTGCCGATTGCATGCTGGCGCGCCTGCGCGATCGACGCATTGCGCGGCGGATGATGCAGCCAGTGACGCAGAAGGCGGCTGCCCATCGTCGTGCAGCAGGTGTCGAGCAGCGAGCAAAGCGTAGGCGATTCGGTGCCGCGCAGCGTCTCGGTGAGTTCGAGATTGCGCCGCGTCGCGGGATCGAGCCCGATGTACTCGGACTCGTACTCCACCTTCAGACTGCGGACGTGCCGCAACTGCTGTCCTTGCGTGGCCGCCGCGTAGAGCAGGAGCGCGCCCGCCGCGCCGCACGCGCAGGTCAGCGTCTCGCCGCCGAAACCGTCGAGGCTCGCCACGTTCATTTGCTCGCGCAGGCGCGCGGTGCCCGAGCCGACATCGAAGTGCCACGCGGGCACGCGCGTCGGCGCGGCGAGATTCGCGACGCCGAAGGTCGCGGGCGTGTCGGCGACCGTATCGGCGATGAGCGTCTCCGACGGACGGATGCGCTCGAGCGCGGCGGCCACTTGCTCGGGCGCGACTTCCGCGAGCCGCAGCGCGCCGCTCGCGAGATTGAGCCACGCCATGCCGACGCTCGTCACGACGCCGCGCCGGTTATGCGCCGGGCAAAGCGCGAGCAGATAGACATCGCTCTTGTCGGAGAGGAGCGCGGCGTCCGTCAGCGTGCCGGGCGTGACGACGCGCACGACCTTGCGCTCGACCGGCCCTTTCGATGTCGCCGGGTCGCCGATCTGCTCGCAGATGGCCACGGATTCCCCGAGCTTCACGAGCTTCGCGAGGTATTGCTCGCACGCGTGATGCGGCACGCCCGCCATCCGGATGGGATTGCCGCCCGATGCGCCGCGCTGCGTGAGCGTGAGGTCGAGCAGGCGCGCGGCTTTCTCGGCATCGTCGAAAAAGAGCTCGTAGAAATCGCCCATGCGATAGAAGACGAGCGTGCCGGGATGCTCCGCCTTGATGCGCAGGTATTGCTGCATCATCGGCGTGTGCTGCGCGAGATCCGCCGGAAGCGGGGCCGCGGCGGGGGCGGAAGAAGAGTCGGGAATTGCCGTGTGATTGCCCATCTTGCGTGCGGTAGGAGCGAGTGGGCCGAACGCGACGCGCGTTCAGCCGCGAGTCAGCTGATAGGGCAT